>NZ_OZ034722.1:0-1342634 GCF_964027015.1 Wolbachia endosymbiont (group A) of Conops quadrifasciatus | reverse complement strand
TCTATTTTATTTATTCTTCTATATATTAAAGTATAGCAGTAATAATAGTTCTATCAACAACTTGTTACTAACTTAAAATTCAGTAAAAATTGGCGTTGTTTAATTTGTGGATAAATATGTTAATAACTTCTATATGCTATTGATTTTCTGTTATGATTTATGTGTATAAGTAAGATGTTCAGAGTGTTAGTAATTTTCTTTTATGGAAAATATTTTACCATCATGCATTGTTACATAACTATGTATATGTCGTTGAAAAAATTGTTGATCAATTGTTGGTATTTTCTATCAACAAATAATTCACAAATTAATTTGACATTATTCACATGCTTATTAAACATTTAATAACAGTTTTCTTGATAAATCTGATCTGAAAACGTTTTTGCCATTACAGGGAATAAATTGAGTAAAAAAGGAACCTTAGTAGAAAAAATAGCATATAGAATTTTTCTCTTCCTTTTCAAAAAAGCTTCTGTGTTGAAAAAGTGTGCGACTGAAGCATTAATGAAAGATCTGCCAGACCTTAATATATTTAATGGTCTATTAAAATTCCGCGATTGTGGTATAATGGATATAATGACTCCACGTACAGAGATATGCGCAGTAGACATTGAGTCAAGCGAGCGTGAAATAATAAAGAAGATAAAAAACACTTGCCACACTAAAATACCAATTTATAGAAATAACTTTGATAATGTAATAGGCTTTTTTTATGTAAAAGATGTTATTTTTAATAGGGATAAAAATTTTAATCTGAGAAATATTATACAAAGCGTAATATTTGTTCCGCCCTCGATGAAGACAACTAATCTTTTTGTTAGGATGAAATCTTCTAAATCATACTTAGCTATTGTATTGGATGAATATGGTGGAACTGATGGTTTAATTTCAATGACCGATCTTATAGAGGAGCTAATACCAAACATTGATAGTGATAACGAAATAAATTCAGAATATACCATTACTGAATTGTCTCAAAATAAGTTTGAAGTGTCAGCAAGGGTTCTTATAAAGGATATAGAAGAGGATCTAAAAATAGAATTACGTGACCCTGAAGAAGACTATGTTACACTTGGTGGTTTGATTCTTTCGATTGCTGGTAAAGTGCCTTCTGTAGATGAAGTCATTAAATATAAAAATGGTATGAAGTTTATCATCAAAGATGCAAATGAGCGCTACATTAATAAAATAGTACTAGACTTAAGTGATTACAAAAATTAGATTTGGTACCCCTTGTCGGGGAATGTCTTGTCTTGAAACGAAGAAAAAGTTGTAATAACCAAATATGCAACTCAAGTTATAGTTAAACCTATCTCCAGCAAATTATTTTCGCAAGTACAATGCACTTCAGTGTTATAGTACTCTAATAATAAAGAGGTCATATAGATATTAATATCTTTTGTATTTAAATTAGTGTCATTTTTTTTGATTAATTTGTCTACTAATGATTTGCTTATTGGTTTGTGTTCATTTAGAATTTTTATAGTTAATAGCATTTTATCTTCTGTTTGACTCAGTAAAACAGACACTAGTTCAACTTCCGCCACTGCGCTGGCTATAGTTAGCACCATATTAGAAATTATCTTATTTATCTTTTCAATTAAATCTTCCTTATTTTTTGCAGAGTATGCGTCTATTTTCCACGTAAGCTTTACTTTTTTTTTTAATAAATAATTTTCGATATTAGATTTGGTCTGATCAAAGCTGTAATTATCTGCTGAAGAAGAATATGCCTGCTTCATAACTTTATGTTTATATATTAAATCATCGGAGCTTTCTTTAAGAAACGACAACGCTTCCTTCTGCGCATCAGCATCGTTCTTATCTATTACTTCAAGCTCTTCTAAACCAAACATTATTCCATTCATAGAGTTAGCAAAGTCATGAAGCAGCCGTCCTGATAGCAGTTCCGTTATTAACAGTATGTTTTTGGTATTTTTATTCATTGGATCATTATAAATGATTTAAGTTACCCTATATTGGTAAGCATATAATAGTCAATTAAGAGAAAGTTTCGTTGCACTTTTTATATCAAGGCATTAATATAGTATTAACAATTTTAAAATTTATAGAAGGATTATGAATACTTATATCAGATCAGGAATAGATCTTGAACTATATAATAAGTTAATAAAAGAAGTCAAGCCTATTGCTCAAGAAACTACTAGAGAAGAAGTAATCAGCGAAATAGGTTCATTTTCTGCGTTGTTTGATTTTGCTGCACTAAGTAAGAAATATGACCATCCAGTACTTGTTTCCTCAGCTGATGGAGTAGGTACGAAACTGTTGATAGCTCAAGAAGTGAATAGGCATGATACTATAGGTATAGATTTAGTTGCAATGTGTGTAAATGACTTACTTGCACAAGGAGCAACACCTTTATTTTTCCTTGATTACTTTGCAACAGGCGTTTTGAGCAAGGACGTTTTATTATCTGTGGTCCAAGGCATTGCAAAGGGGTGCAAGCAAGCTAAAATAGCATTGGTTGGTGGGGAAACTGCAGAAATGCCTGGAATGTATGATAATAATCACTATGACCTTGCAGGGTTTGTGGTTGGTGTAGTTGATCGAAAGCAAATTCTTCCAAACTGTAGCATGATGAAAGTAGGTGATTATATAGTTGGCTTAGAGTCAAGTGGAATTCACTCAAATGGGTTTTCTTTGGTGCACCATATTTTCAAAGGCTTAGGTATAAATTATAACGACTCATCTCCATGGAATAATCAGCTTTGGAAAGAAGTGTTGCTCGAACCAACAAAAATATATGTTGGTTCTTTGTTGCCTATTATGCCAAAGGTAAAAGGCATTGCACATATAACAGGTGGTGGCTTGATAGATAATATTCCGCGGATTCTTCCAAAAAACTTATTTGCAAACATAGACATTAATTCCTGGAAATGGCCAGATATATTTTTATGGCTAACAAAGGAGGGTAAAATAGAGAAGAAAGAAATGCTAAAAACATTTAATTGTGGTATTGGCATGGTATTGATCGTAAGTCCTGAGAATATGCAAAACGTGAAAAATCATTTCCAAAAACGTGGAGAAAAAATTGAAATCATTGGAAAACTTGATGAGGCATGTAACCCTCCACTTGATAGAGTAGTATTTAGTTAGTCTAACTTTACTGACAGTCTTTTTGCAACTTCTAGGTACGCTTCCTTTAAATCTCCTAAATTCAAACGAAAGACGTCTTTATCTAGCTTTTTATAAGTATTTTTATCCCATAACCTGCAGTTATCAGGGCTGATTTCATCGGCTAAAATGATTTTAGTACTGTCATTTATTAATCTGCCAAATTCTAACTTGAGATCAACTAAATATATACTTGCATTTGAAAATAGGTGGACTAAGATTTCGTTGATTTTTAAAGTTGTAGTTTTAACTTCATCCATTTCTTTGCTAGATAGCCAATCAAAATATAGTATGTGATTTTCATTCACCATTGGGTCGGCTAGGTCATCATTTTTGTAAAAAAACTCGATTATAGGAGATGTAAGTGCCTCACCTTCTTTGATATTAAAACGTTTGCAAAAGCTGCCAGATGCAACATTTCTAACTACCACCTCAAGAGGTATTATCTTGAGCTTTTTGACTAGCTGTTCTCTTTCGTTTAGAGTTTTTATAAAGTGCGTGCTAGTTCCTGCTTCTTCAAGCTTTTCCATGATAAAAGCACTAACATGATTATTAATTATTCCTTTGCCCTCAATAATTTCATATTTTTTCTTATTGAATGCTGTAACATCATCTTTAAAGTGCTGTATAACAGTTGATGAGTCTTCAGTTTCAATAATGGCTTTCGCTTTACCTTCGTATATTATTTTATTCAGTGACATGCTTAATTTAACTATATATTATATCAATTTACTGTTCTTAGAGTATAGCTCCAAATAACTTAAAATAAACCTTAATGGCATTCAATGTTACAATATTAACCATATTTCCAGAAATGTTCCCTGGGTTTTTGAACTATTCTCTTGCCGGAAAAGCGTTAGAAAAAAAAATATGGAACCTTGAAGTAATAAATATTCGTTCTTTTGCGAAAGATAAACATTCAACTGTGGATGATGTTCCATATGGAGGTGGAGCAGGAATGGTTATGCGTTCTGATGTAGTTGGTGATGCAGTAGATAGTATGCTCTCTGTTCATAAAAACACTAAGTTTATTTACATGACTCCATCTGGAACTAAGTTTAATCAGAATATTGCCAGAGAATTATTAGAGTTTCCTCATATAACAATATTGTGTGGTCGATTTGAAGGTATTGACCAAAGGATAATTGATGCGTATACTCCTTATGAATTAAGTATCGGAGATTATATACTTTCAGGAGGTGAGCCAGCTGCGATGGTGGTTCTCGATGCATGCATTAGACTTCTTCCAGGTGTAGTAAATAATTCCGATAGTATTATTGAAGAAAGTTTTAGTTATGATAGTGGTATGCTTGAATATCCTCAATATACTAGACCTGAGCAGTGGAAGGGATATAAAATACCTGAGGTTTTGTTATCTGGCAATCACAAAAAAATAAGTGATTGGAGGCAGAAGCAGTCTCATGTTATAACAAAAAAGCGTAGGCCTGAATTATTGAATGGAGAGATAAATGACAAATTTACTTAAAAAATTTAACGAACAGCAAATGCAAGTGTTAGCTAAAGAAATACCAGAATTTCGTCCTGGTGATGATTTGAAGGTCACTTTTAAAGTAGTTGACGGTGCAAGTGAACGTATACAGATATTTGGAGGTGTATGTATATCAAAAAGGAACCGCGGGTTACATTCTTCTTTTGCAGTCAGAAAAGTGAGCCATGGAGAAAGTATAGTGTCTCAATTTTTTGTTTATTCTCCTGCACTGGTTTCAGTTCAAGTGACAAGAAAAGGAAAGGTTCGTAGAGCAAAACTGTATTATCTATGCAAACTATTTGGAAAAGCTGCAAGGATCAAAGAGCGTACTACTTATGTTAAAAAGAAATCTAAGTAGATACAATAGGGAGTGATGTCAATTGTGTCATCCCAGCACTTTCCCAGTGTCATCCAAGTAGCTGATACTGGGATCTACCTTATTCTATATCATGGATGTTGTTTTTAGCATGGATTCTGTTACCAATTGCCTGATTTGTAAATATTTTTATAACTGGATTCCAGTGTCAAGCACTGGAATGACATCAACGTTTATTAAACTGGACTTTTGTACAGCTGTGGGCTTGACGATAGGATCCATGAAAAATAAATGAGTATAAAGAAAAAATTCCTTAAATTACTTCAGTCAAGGCGTGTACATGCTCGTATAAAAAGGAAAAATAAAAAGAACAGAGCGTTACGCTTTTGCTCTTTCACGGCACTAGTTATCTCACTTGGCTGTCCTGTGTGTATATTGTTGAGTATATTAGTTAACTCTTACAGTGCCTTAACAGTAACGAAAATTTTATTGCCAATTGAAATAAGTGCTGATCTTACTTTAACAAATAATCCTAGTGATTTGCGGTATAAGTCCATTGGCTTACTCAACGATTCTTTACGTAAGGTGTTTAAAGGAACTGATTTTAAAGACAGTGACGAAATTTTAAGTCGTAATTCTTACAAAGAACTAGAGAAATTTTTTCGTAAGAAAGTAAAAGATAGTGGTGAATATGAGATCTGGTTTACCGCGTCAAGTATAATTAATTCAATAAATAAAGATAAACATTTGAATGATCGTTATGCTAAATTACTTGATTGGCTAAAAGAAAAGAGGAGAGTGAAAAAATTTTTTAATAAGTCTTTATTCCTTAAATCTGACTCTCGTGAACCTGAGAATGCAGGGATTTTAGGGGCATTTATCGGTTCATTAATGACAATTATAGTGTGCCTAGCATTAGCATTACCAATAGGAATTATGTCGGGCATCTGTCTTTACGAATTTATGCCTAAAAATAGGCTAATGACTAATATTGTAGAAATTAGCATGAATAATCTTGCTGCAGTGCCTTCAATAATATTTGGCGTAGTGGGCTTAACTCTCTATCTTGGCATATTTGGGCTACCACGCTCTTCACCACTTGTTGGTGGAATGACTCTTTCATTTATGATGTTACCTAATATTATAATTGCAACAAAAAATGCCTTTGCGAATGTTCCTATTACGATAAAAGATGCAGCCTTTGCGCTCGGTGCGCCTCACATCAAGGTGATATTAGATCACTCTTTACCGATTGCGTTACCAAGAATAATACATGGTACTGTGCTTGCAATTGCAAGGATTTTAGGTGAATCTTCCCCTTTACTTATGATAGGTATGGTGGCATTTATTGCTGATACACCTACGTCCTTTTTCGATCCGGCGACTGTTCTGCCTGTACAAATATACATATGGTCAAGTAGTCCTGAAATTGCATTTATTGAACTTGCTGCTATTGCAATTATAACTTTATTATTGGTGTTATTTGCGTTAAATTTAGTAGCAAATTTTGTAAAAAAGAAATTCGAATTTTTTAATTTTTAGCAATTCATGAAAATCACAGTCCTATCTGGTTATGGCTTAAATTGCGAAAAAGAAACCGCATTTGCATTTATGGAATGCAGCAGAAAACTTGGTATTAGTAATATTGAAGTAAAAATCGTTCACATTAATGATATCATAGATAATCCAAGTGAACTGAAATTAAGCAATATACTTGCAATTCCAGGAGGTTTTTCCTATGGTGATGACACTGGTGCGGGTAATGCGTTTGCTTTACGTATTAAAAACAACTTGTTGAACGAGTTTCAAGAGTTTTTATCTCAGGACAAGCTGATTATAGGAATATGTAATGGTTGTCAGATATTAGTAAAATTAATTCCAGAGTTCTCTAGTCTAGCTTTAATCCATAATGATATAGGCAATTATCAATGCCGTTGGATTAGAGTGGGAGTTAATCCGCAGAGTAATTCTGTTTGGCTACGGGGCCTGAGTGAACTATATCTCCCTATTGCTCATGGGGAAGGCAAATTTTTTATGGATCAAGATATTTTGAACCAATTGATTGAGAGCAATTCCACCGCATTACGTTACATTGATGAAAATGGCAACTATGCTAACCTACAATTTCCTTACAATCCGAACGGATCTACATACGACCTAGCAGCTTTATCAGATAAAAGTGGAAGAGTGCTAGCTTTAATGCCCCATCCAGAGAGGGGAATATTTTTTACTCAGCAAGATAATTGGCCTCTTGAAAAAGAAAAGAGCAAGCGTTTAGGTATTGCTGTGCCAAAATATGGTGATGGAATACTTATATTTGAAAATGCACTAAAGTATTTTTGTTAAAATTTATTGGTAGGGGTTTATGGTCGAAATTGAACAAATATCTCCTGATATTGCAGAAGATTTATGCTGCAAGATTACAGCTGATTTATCAGAGTATTTTGGTTTGCCAGAGTGTAATGAGCATTATGCTGTGGGTGTTCGTTCTTGCAAAAATTTAGCTGCAAAAATTGATGGAAACTATATCGGACTTCTCAGTTTAGATTTTCCCTATCCTAATAACAGCAATATCTATTGGATGGCTGTCTTTCATAATTACCAACACCAAGGAGTAGGGTATAAGTTAGTCGAAGCAGCATGTGGTTTGGTAAATACTGCCAGAACAATGACTGTTGAAACCCTGAGCCCAAATGCATCAGATGAAAATTACCTAAAAACTTACAAATTTTATGAGTCTTGTGGATTTGAACCATTATTCAATTTAAAACCCCAAGGTTACAAGTGGAACATGGTTTACATGATGAAAAATCTCAACCAAATTCATCAGAACAGACCAGAAAAATATAGCTAAAGTGGCTTAGGTTTGCCTACAATTTGAAAAACAACAAATTCGTCATTCCGCTACTCGTTAGCGGAATCTATAGACCTGCTGAGAATCAAGCAATAAAAAGAAGGAAAGGAGGGTGACTAAAATCAAGGTTAACTAAAAGGCGTGCTTAAGATTCACAATACCAGCAATAATATTGAACCTCAGGTTGTATTTTTTCTGAAAATTGCGGTAAACATGAGACATAATCTTAAATATCTTTATCTCACGGATCTTATTTTCTACTCTCATTCTAAATGATGCTAATCTTCTATTATGCTCTTTCTGCTCTGGAGTTAATGGCTTTTTACGATACTTTTTATATGGAATTATAACATTGCTTTGCAATTTTTGCCAACCTTGATATCCAGAATCGGCATATTTTATGCTATCGATTGGTAAATATTTTTCTTGTTTCCTTATGCGAAAATCATTAATTCTACCACGATATGAATTTGACACTGATAAAATTCTTCCACCTTCTTCGATAACAATCTCAGTTTTCATAGTGTTGGTTCTTTTTTTTCCTGAATATGATTTCTTCCGTTTTTTACTATCTTCTGGTCTCTGTATTTGCTGTTCTGTAACATCAGCCAGAATCTTCAGTATTTTTTCTGGTGTCATACTTCTATCTTTTGTTATAGTAACTTTTTTGGCAAGTAATGGCTCTATTTTCTTCAGTAACCTAAATACATTTGCGTTGTGAACATTGAACAGGCACCCTAAAAATCTATGTGTTATGTAAGTGCGATAGTACAAAATTACGCAAAATAACTTATCTTCTAGAGTTGGTAGTTGTGATCTTCTACCATGGCACTTTTTCTGTTTTTCAAGTCTTTCCCACCCAGACCTAACTTTTTCCACTACCTTTTCGAACTCCTCTATAGTTAAACCTGTTATATTACGAAAGTTTCTTGGGTGTTTCTTCATGTTATAGTAACTAAAGCTCATTTTTTTACCTTACTCAATCTGCTTATTCTTCTTCTACTTCTCTCACATTATTTTTTCAATCACCTTTTGCAGCAGGTCTTATGCTCTATCGGATTTAGATCAGGTGAATATGTTGGAAGATAAAGCAAATAACAGCCAAAAGACTCTATTAATGACTTTGTTTTGGAAGTTTTATGGAATGTAGCATTATCCATAACTATGGTTGTATCATGCTGTAATTGTGGAAGTAATCTTCGCTCTAACCATACATTATTACACCCTCCTTTGAAGGTCATTGGTGCAATAAACTTCTTTTCAATCCATCCACCTATTATACTCACTCTTTCCCGCTTTTTTCCTGGAACATCAGCATATATTTTTCTCCTCTTGGAGCTCATGCATATTCTCGGTATAGTCTATTATCAACTCCTGCTTCATCTATATATAAAATGCTACAGTGGTCTATTTTTGAGACTTTATCGATAAATTGCTGCCTATCTTCTTGATTGCGCTCTTGATAGAATGTGACTTTTTTTTAAGGTTATTTTTAGCTGTTTTAACCTATACCAAATTGCACTTATTCCAAAGCCAAGGTTTTATTTCATTTCTGCCAGTGTGTGATCTGGGTGTTTTTTAACATAGTCTGCAAGTATTTTTGGGTCTATTTTCCGAATAAAACCAGTACTTTTTACCGCTTTGAGACCTTGGCCAGTAGCTTTCTTTTTTAGCCATCTATATAGTGTCTATCTCAAAAACCTCTGCAACTTCAACCTTTGACTTTCCTTTTTCTACCAAAGACACTGCTTTTTCCCTTAAATCTACACTATATACCATCGCTTTCCCTACTTTAAAAAAATATATTATACCTTTATCATTCGCTTTTGAAAATACTATACTTGTAGAGAAAAAAGAATAGATGATTATCCTAAATATTTAATAAATTTGACTACTGAGGAATTTCAAAAATCTTAATTTTTTATTAATTGTGAGATGTGGTACATTCTATCTTCATATAGCTTTCCTCTTCATACCTCAACTAATGAAATTAGAAGCATCAACTCCCTTCTGCAAGCAAGCAGCAATAACAGTGTTCATCATTAGAAATGCAATTGTCATTGGGCCAACGCCTCCGGGTACTGGGGTAATAGCTTTGGCTTTCCCTTTTATTCCCTCAAAGTCAACATCACCTACAAGCTCTCCTACATTAACACTATTTATGCCAACATCGATCACTATTGCACCTTTCTTTATCCAGTCTGCTTGAACAAAATTTGGCTTTCCGACTGCTGCAACTACTATATCCGCTTTAGAGCAATATTCAGCTAAATCTTTACTCTGTGAGTGCAAGATGGTAGCAGTGCAATTTTCCTGCAGCAATAGGTGAAACATTGGCTTGCCCACGATATTTGACCTACCAATCACCACTGCGTTTTTACCGGAAAGGTTCTCTTCAATTGATTTAATTAAATGCAAAGAACCTTTAGGAGTGCAAGGTATAAGGCAGTTTTTTTCACCTTTAACTAATCTACCAACGTTTTCATCGTGGAAGCCATCTACATCTTTTTCAATACTTACTGCGTTAATTACTCTGCTTGCACTAATATGATTTGGTAAAGGCAACTGTACTAAAATGCCATGCACAGATCGATCTTCATTTAACTCATTGATTTTTTCAATCAATTCATCTTCTGAAATATTATTAGGCAAAACAATGGTCTCAGAACTTATGCCTATTGATTCTGCTTTTTTCTGTTTGTTGCGAACATAAACCTGACTTGCTGGATTGCTGCCCACGAGAATTACTTTCAGGCAAGGAAAAATGTTATACTCTCTCTTTAAAATATCAATTTTTTGTGATAGCCTCTCACATAGGTCGTTTGCTATTTTTTTACCATCAATAATAATTGTCACTTCCTTGCCATTCCTTAAAGTCAGGTAATTTGATATCAAATAAATCCAATACTTTGCCAACAGAATGATTAATAATATCATCCAACGATTTTGGTTTAATATAGAAAGCAGGCACTGGTGGAGCAATTATTGCTCCCATCTCCGTTAATTTTAACATATTTTGTAAATGCCCAAGATGTAGTGGTGACTCTCGCACCATAAGAATTAATTTTCTTCTTTCTTTTAGCGTTACATCTGCAGCCCTTGTCAATAGATTGGAAGTAACACCTGATGCAATTTCAGACATTGTCTTCATAGAGCATGGTGCTACAATCATTCCTGAGGTTTTAAATGAGCCACTTGCTATTTTTTCTCCTATTTTTTCTTCAGAATAGTAAAAATCTGCAAGTGATGTAATATCTTCAAGTTTTTCTTTAATCTCATGAGCTAGAGTTATTTTTCCAGCACGACTTATCACTAAATGAGTTTCATAACCAAATTTGCAGTGCATGACGCTGGAATCTATATTTCTTTTTCCCTGGATCCCAGTGTCAGCTACTCGGATGACAGGGATAAGAGATCTATTAATATTTCTTAACGCCTCTAAAATACGTACACCGTAAATAGAACCAGATGCTCCACTTATTCCAATTACAATTCTGCTATTCACTTAACTCTTCTTCGTAGCTCATTCCCAATGCACGTTTATAGGTATCAAGCAATATTTCCTGTTCCTCTCTGTCATCATCATCCATCTTCCTCAGCCTAATAATTTGTTTCATCACTTTTATATCCCAACCTTCATCTGCGGCTTTTACATATACATCACGAATGTGATCTTGCACATCCCTCTTTTCTTGTTCAAGTTTTTCGATTCTCTCTATGTAACCCTTCAACTCTTCAGCCGTTATTTTTACTGTATCTTCCATGAAACTCCACTAATTAATTGCTGCTACTAGTATTACCAGTTTTTACTTGCACTTCAACAACAGTAATAATATTTTTATCTTTTTTTAAAATCTTAAAGCGAAAACCATACATGGAAAACTCCTCGCCTTCGTCAGGAATGCGCTCTATTTCATTCACAATCATACCTGCTAGGGTTGTAGCTTCTTCACTAGGGAGATTCCAGTGTAACTGCCTGTTAATATCTCTAATCGTGGATTCTCCTTCTATATAATACACATTGTCAGACATCTTCTTTATAAAATTCTCCGTAATCAAATCATGCTCATCGGAAATTTCTCCAACTATTTCTTCTAATATATCCTCAAGAGTTACAATTCCTTGCAATGCTCCATATTCATCAACAACAAGTGCAAAGTGTTTCCTATTCTTACGGAAATTGTGAAGTTGTACACTAAGCGGCGTACTTTCTGGTATGAACCAAGGCTTTGACATAACTTGGGTAATGTCAACTTCTTCCGCTTTATTATTCTTTTCACGCAAGGCATTTATTAGACCCTTCACGTGAATTACACCGATAATATCATCTGGTTCTTTTTGCCATAAAGGTATCCTACTATGACTGCTAGTTAAAATTTCCCTTATTAACTCTTCTTTACTTCGATTTATATCAAGAGAAAATAAATTTCTTCTATGGGTCATAATTTGTGATATTTCTGTCTCAGCCAAATCAAGTATGCTGCTTAGCATATCTAAATCCTGTTGTAACATAGTTCCTTCACTGCGGTGAAGAGTAATCATATTACGCATTGCATCCGCTGCAGATATTACTTCCTTATCTTTATGCAGCCTACATAATTTCAGGATGAGGTTAACAATAAATTGAATACCTAGCGTCAATGGAGAAAAAATCTTTACAAAAAACAATACAAAATAAGCAGAAAATGATGCAAATTTTTCAGGATTTTGAATAGCATAAGTTTTTGGTAGAACTTCGCAGAACAATAAAATACAAAATGTTATTATAATTGTTGATAGGAGAATGCCCTCATTTCCAAAAAGATTGATAAATATTGCTGTAAATAAAGCAGAGCAAGTAATATTAATAATTGTATTGCCAAGCAATACCGTTCCTATTGTTAATTCTTTCCTGTTTAATAAGCGGTCTATTATCCTGGCTCTTTTGTTACCGTCTAGTTTTAGCTTATTAACTCGAGAACGGCTAATTGAGGTTAAGCCTATTTCTGCTCCTGAGAACAAAAACGATAAAATTAACAAAATAAAAATTGCTGATGATACTAAGACCAATAACCAATCCATTAAAGTACGATGTTATTGTGATAAAAAATAAAATTAATTTTACATGTTATGAGAGGCATTTGCAAGCCTGAATTTATATTGCCGAATTTTATATATCTTTAATCTTAAAAAACAAATCATAAAGCATATTACACGCTGCGTTCACATGCTCATCCTCAATGATAAGTGGTGGGGTTATCCTTACTACTTTGTTGTTTAAAACCCTAGTTATTATTAAACCTTTATCAAGAGATCGACTAATAATTTTATCAGCTACAGGAGTTGCTAGTCCTATTCCCATTAGTAACCCTTCTCCACGAACTTCTGAAATCATCTCAGGAAATTCTTTAGCTAAAGGTAATAGCTTTTCTTTTAAATATTTACTAATTCTTTTAACATGATCAAAAAAGCCTTCTTTTAGCATTATATCGAGCACTGAATTACCAACAGTCATAGCAAGTGGATTGCCACCATAGGTTGATCCATGAGTTCCTGGAGTAATTGCTTCTGCTATGTAATCTTTTACTAAACATGCAGCTAGAGGAAAACCGTTACCCATAGCTTTTGCACAGGTTAGCATATCAGGTTCAATGCCGACATTTTGATAATGAAATAAAGAACCGATGCGTCCATATCCACATTGCACTTCATCAAAGCACAAAATTATTCCTTGAGCTTTTGTTATTTCCCTTACTTTTTGAAGATATTTTACGTCTAGTGGATATACTCCGCCTTCGCTTTGTATGGGCTCTAAAAGCACAGCAGCTGTTTCATCGCTGATTTTTTTCTCCAAAGCTTTAATGTCATTTCTTGGCACTTTATCAAAACCAGAAAGGAGCGGAGCAAAACCTTCGCGTGATTTTTCATTGCCTCCAGCAGAAATTGCAGCAATACTGCGGCCATGAAACCCTCCTTCAATTGTAACAATACGATTACGTGTTGCTTGCCCTTTTGAATAAAAGTAACGACGAATAAACTTAATTGCAGCTTCTGTTGCTTCAAGCCCACTTGAGCAGAAAAAAACTTTATCTGCAAAAGTAAGGGTTGTTAAACGGTCAGCAAGCCTTTCTTGCTCGGGAATAGTGAAAATGTTAGAGCAGTGCCATAGTGAGCTCAATTGCTCTTTCAGTTTGTCTGTAATGTATGGATGACAATGCCCTAAAGAAGTTGTAGAAATACCTGCAGCAAAATCTAAATATTTTTTACCATCTTTGTCAAAAAGATATGCTCCTTCTCCCCTAACTATAGGAATGTCAAGTCTATTGTACGCATTAACAACATGATCCATTTTATAAGTATTGTGGTATTATCTGTATTATACCTGAAATGAATCCATTAACACAAAGCTTTTCCTTTAACCTCTTATGCTACCTCAACTAAAAATTTGGCTAATGCAAACCCTTTCTGTCATTCTATAGCTAAAGTGACTTAGTTTTACCAACGATTCGCCACTTATTAGCATTGTATAGGGAGAGTAGACCGGCGGACCTTCCCCGCCAGCCTCTCGCAGAACTGTGCATGAACCTCTCGACTCACGCAGCTCCCATTATTCGGCCCTTGCTACTAATTATAGCATAATCAAGGACTCTGTTTTAATCAATTGCTCATCCTATTTCTGGTTGACAAATAACTAAACTAAATCCCTTCGCTCCATCTTCATTACAGAGACTTCTTCACTACTACGCGCCCCTGTTTTCCGCATCGGTACTCTCACCCTTGGAGTTTAGCTCCTTGGATTTCTCCCTTATCATCGAAACGACAGGTTCCCGCAGTTCCACGCAATAGCCCAAAATAGATTCACGCCACCTCTATGCCGGACGCCACCTATCCAGTAAACAAGCTCCCGATAGATTTATCCCAGGTTAGGTTAGACCCCTGGTTTTGACGTCGTCTAGTTCCTTTCGACACTTTATCAGTGGTTCATTTGCATTCGTCTCTCTATTTCACACATGACGCATAATTGCGCCTTTTCCATAACGCTTACTACCTTGGCTCTTTACCAAAGCA
This sequence comes from Wolbachia endosymbiont (group A) of Conops quadrifasciatus, assembly GCF_964027015.1. Taxonomy (NCBI): domain Bacteria; kingdom Pseudomonadati; phylum Pseudomonadota; class Alphaproteobacteria; order Rickettsiales; family Anaplasmataceae; genus Wolbachia; species Wolbachia endosymbiont (group A) of Conops quadrifasciatus. The sequence continues at coordinate 1,327,793 of NZ_OZ034722.1, read as the reverse complement.
GCTTATGGTTGTTTGAAGCCTGCTCTTGTAAACCGGCTCCGAGGGGCCCACTCTCATCTATTGCGTAGCTTTTGCACTTAGTTTGCTCTTACTTGAACATTCTTTGTGTCTCTACGGCACACCTAATCCAAGAAAGGTTTACCTATGTCATACCGCCGCGGTATCTCAGCATAAGACCTGCTGCGAATCAAGCAATAAAAAGAAGGAAAGGAGGGTGACTAAAATCAAGGTTAACTAAAAGGCGTGCTTAAGATTCACAATACCAGCAATAATATTGAACCTCAGGTCGTATTTTTTCTGAAAATTGCGGTAAATATGAGACATAATCTTAAATATCTTTATCTCACGGATCTTATTTTCTACTCTCATTCTAAATGATGCTAATCTTCTATTATGCTCTTTCTGCTCTGGAGTTAATGGCTTTTTACGATACTTTTTATATGGAATTATAACATTGCTTTGCAATTTTTGCCAACCTTGATATCCAGAATCGGCATATTTTATGCTATCGATTGGTAAATATTTTTCTTGTTTCCTTATGCGAAAATCATTAATTCTACCACGATATGAATTTGACACTGATAAAATTCTTCCACCTTCTTCGATAACAATCTCAGTTTTCATAGTGTTGGTTCTTTTTTTTCCTGAATATGATTTCTTCCGTTTTTTACTATCTTCTGGTCTCTGTATTTGCTGTTCTGTAACATCAGCCAGAATCTTCAGTATTTTTTCTGGTGTCATACTTCTATCTTTTGTTATAGTAACTTTTTTGGCAAGTAATGGCTCTATTTTCTTCAGTAACCTAAATACATTTGCGTTGTGAACATTGAACAGGCACCCTAAAAATCTATGTGTTATGTAAGTGCGATAGTACAAAATTATGCAAAATAACTTATCTTCTAGAGTTGGTAGTTGTGATCTTCTACCATGGCACTTTTTCTGTTTTTCAAGTCTTTCCCACCCAGACCTAACTTTTTCCACTACCTTTTCGAACTCCTCTATAGTTAAACCTGTTATATTACGAAAGTTTCTTGGGTGTTTCTTCATGTTATAGTAACTAAAGCTCATTTTTTTACCTTACTCAATCTGCTTATTCTTCTTCTACTTCTCTCACATTATTTTTTCAATCACCTTTTGCAGCAGGTCTATAGATTCCGCTAACGAGTAGCGGAATGACGAATTTGTTGTTTTTCAAATTGTAGGTAAACCTAAGCCACTTTAGCTATAAAGGTCAAGTAAGTTTTTGTTTCTATTGAATGACAGTTGTAGCATATGCAAGAAGTCTATTGACTTTGAGCGCACTTTAGCCTATACAATTTTAATATCTTAAACTACTGGACATGCCCGATCTAAAGACAATGATGTTAAATTTTGGCCCTCAGCACCCAGCTGCACATGGAGTGTTGCGCCTTGTTTTAGAGATGGACGGCGAAGTGGTTGAGAGAGCTGATCCTCATATTGGGCTTTTGCATCGTGGTACTGAAAAATTAATAGAACATAAAACGTATCTTCAAGCTTTGCCTTATTTTGATCGCCTTGACTATGTGTCACCAATGTCACAAGAGCATGCGTATTCACTATGTGTAGAGAAATTGTTGCAATGCGAAATTCCAATTAGGGCAAAGTATTTACGTGTCTTGTTTTGTGAACTGACGAGAATACTAAATCATTTACTGAACGTTTCTTCTCAAGCGCTTGATGTTGGAGCAATGACCCCTCTTTTATGGCTCTTTGAAGAAAGAGAAAAAATACTGGAATTTTACGAAAGAGCTTCAGGCGCAAGGTTTCACGCAGCTTACATCAGACCAGGTGGAGTTGCAGCAGATGTTCCAGAAGGCTTGATTGAGGATATTGCAAAGTTTATAGAGCAATTTCCAAAGTATATAGACGATGTTGATGAACTTTTAACAGAAAATAGGATATGGAAGCAACGCACTGTAGGAATCAGTGAAATATCAATTAAACAGGCACTTGACTGGGGCTTTAGTGGACCAATGCTGCGTGCTGCTGGGCTTGCTTGGGATTTGCGAAAAAGCCAGCCATATGAAATATATGATCAGCTAGATTTTGATATACCTATTGGCCAAAATGGCGATTGTTATGACCGTTATCTAGTTAGAATGGCAGAGATTAGGCAGTCTGTTAGCTTGGTGAAGCAGTGTATAGAGAAAATGCCTGGAGGCCCAATAAAAACTGAAGATAGAAAAATTTCTCCACCGCCAAGAGCAGAGATGAAAAAATCTATGGAAGCTCTGATTCACCATTTTAAACTTTACTCAGAAGGATATCACGTACCAAAAGGTGAAGCTTACATAGCTGTTGAGGCACCAAAAGGTGAGTTTGGAGTGTATATAGTTTCAGATGGTACCAATAGACCTTATAGATGCCGAATAAGAGCACCTGGCTTTGCACATTTACAAGCTTTGGATTTTATGGCAAAAGGACACATGCTTGCCGACGTTGCAGCAATTATTGGCTCACTCGATATAGTTTTTGGTGAGATTGATAGGTAATTATTGTAAAATAGTAACTCAACTAATGGTCAATACATCTTCTATTAAAAATTGTACAAATTCATTGCCATTCCAGTAATTCATAGAGATTTTACCCAAAATGGCTTTAACATTACCCTGCATGATAGCAGAGCCAAGGTGAGTATTTGCAGAGCGAAATGCAATAGCTCTTACCATAACATTATCATCAGCAATAAAACATTTTATATGGTCAACTCCTATAACTTCAGGCTTTCTTATCTTTGCTCCCTGAATGATAAACCTTGGTTCAGGATTCCCAACTCCAAATGGTCCCAAGCGTTGCAGTTGGTTCCACAGAGATAAGTTTATTGCTTTAACAATTACTATACTATCAGCTTTTAAAGTTTTCTCATTTATAGAGTTTGAAAATCTTTCAGTAAAAAAATCATGCAAATCATTTATTTTGTCTTCTTTAATTGAAAATCCTGCCGCCATACTATGCCCACCACCTTCAATAATTAAATTTGTAAACTTTGCGGAAAGGACTGCAGCACCGATATCAACTCCCAAAATTGATCTACAGCTTGCTTTTCCTATTCCATTGTTTAAAGACATCACTATTGTTGGTAAGTGAAACTGCTCCTTTAGCCTCGATGCAATTATACCGATTATTCCCTGGTGCCAGTTGCCGCTTACCATTATAAAATTTACACCTAATTGGGCAAATTTTTCCGCTTGTGCTGTAGCTTCCAAGAGAGCCTCATTTTCTAACACTTTCCTTGCATTATTCAAATCTATTAATTTTAGCGCGATTGAATGTGCCTCTTCATCATCATCGGTGGAAAGCAACCTTGCACCGAGCGATGATTCTCCAATTCTTCCTCCAGCATTTATGCATGGCCCAATACTAAACCCTAATCGTGAAACACTTGGTTTTTCAAGGATCCCCAAAGCATCAAATAAAACACGCAAGCCAACGTTTTTTCTTGCTGACATAACTTTTAATCCTTGTGAGACAAATGCTCTATTGAGGCCTGTAATCTGCATAACATCGCAAACAGTTCCAAGGGCAACTAAATCCAGCAGATCAAATAAATCTGGTTCTTTTTTGTTGGTAAAAAATCCTTGCTCACGTAGGCTTTTATTAAGAGCAATAATCAGCAGAAATGACACTCCAACTGCTGCAAGGTTAGTATAAGGAGAGCTTTCATCAAGGCGGTTTGGGTTAACAACTGCTACGGCGCTTGGTAACTTTTCCGTACCAAGATGATGATCGACAACTATAATATCAAGACCAAAGACCTTTGCATCTTCTATTGGTTGATATGCAAGCGTACCGCAATCAACGGAAATACATAAATCGATCCCGTTTTTTTTAAGTTGTAGTAAAGCATCTGTGTTTAATCCATAGCCCTCATCAACACGATCTGGAATGTAGATTATAGAGTGTATATCGATTGCTCTCAGGTACCTGTTAATCAATGCTGACGACGTTGCACCATCAACATCATAGTCACCAAATATTGCAATGTTTTCATTATTTTTTATTGCCCGTATTATACGAGAAACAGCTTTATCCATATCAAGAAGGTGAAAGGGATCTGGTAATAGCGATCTGATTAGTGGATATAAGAAGTCGCTCGCATTTTCTATGTTAACACCACGAGTAACCAATATTCTTGCTAGTACTTCTGGCAACTCAAATCTCTGTATAAGAGTTAAGATTTCCCTTTGATCTGCTTCTTGCAACTTCCACAATGCATTTGTTATGCTGCGCTTTTCAATTTCAAGTAGCATATTCTTTTTAAATAAAACTACTTTACCAGAACTTTTAAACTTGTTCTATAATTGTATTAGATACACAGTTCCAGAGTGTGATGGTATGATAAAATGTGAGAAAAAAATATCATCAAGGGAGGAATTATGGGACAAGTATTACATGGGTGCGCCAGAACAACAGAGACAATTCGTAGAGCAATACAAAATAGTAAAGAGAGCATAGCAAAACTCTCCAAGTGTTATAACCTTAAACCAAAAACTATAGACCTGCTGCGAATCAAGCAATAAAAAGAAGGAAAGGAGAGGGTGACTAAAATCAAGGTTAACTAAAAGGCGTGCTTAAGATTCACAATACCAGCAATAATATTGAACCTCAGGTTGTATTTTTTCTGAAAATTGCGGTAAATATGAGACATAATCTTAAATATCTTTATCTCACGGATCTTATTTTCTACTCTCATTCTAAATGATGCTAATCTTCTATTATGCTCTTTCTGCTCTGGAGTTAATGGCTTTTTACGATACTTTTTATATGGAATTATAACATTGCTTTGCAATTTTTGCCAACCTTGATATCCAGAATCGGCATATTTTATGCTATCGATTGGTAAATATTTTTCTTGTTTCCTTATGCGAAAATCATTAATTCTACCACGATATGAATTTGACACTGATAAAATTCTTCCACCTTCTTCGATAACAATCTCAGTTTTCATAGTGTTGGTTCTTTTTTTTTCCTGAATATGATTTCTTCCGTTTTTTACTATCTTCTGGTCTCTGTATTTGCTGTTCTGTAACATCAGCCAGAATCTTCAGTATTTTTTCTGGTGTCATACTTCTATCTTTTGTTATAGTAACTTTTTTGGCAAGTAATGGCTCTATTTTCTTCAGTAACCTACATACATTTGCGTTGTGCACATTGAACAGGCACCCTAAAAATCTATGTGTTATGTAAGTGCGATAGTACAAAATTACGCAAAATAACTTATCTTTTAGAGTTGGTAGTTGTGATCTTCTACCATGGCACTTTTTCTGTTTTTCAAGTCTTTCCCACCCAGACCTAACTTTTTCCACTACCTTTTCGAACTCCTCTATAGTTAAACCTGTTATATTACGAAAGTTTCTTGGGTGTTTCTTCATGTTATAGTAACTAAAGCTCATTTTTTTACCTTACTTAATCTGCTTATTCTTCTTCTACTTCTCTCACATTATTTTTTCAATCACCTTTTGCAGCAGGTCTATCTCTAATTTACTTTTTGCTTTTTTCATAGTAACTCCCTTATTATAATTTGTAATAGGGAAACGCTTCAGCTTGGAACGGTTAGATAATACAATCTCCTAACCGAGGTAGCCTAAAAAACTCCATCAATGATTTGACCGTTCCTCCCAAAACCATGCTAAACGACGGGCACTTATGGCACCAGTGAAAATTTCGGTTATAACTGCAGAGGCGCTTCCTATACAACTATACTTAAAAACTACTAAAAACTTAAATTGAGGAGTTTCTTCCTGGTTTGACAGATTTCTTCTGTTCGGTGCTATACGCTGATGTTTATTGTCGATTGAGATATCAAGTGTTTCTTTTGAAACATCAATACCAATGAAAACTGTTCTAGCCATTTTTGTACCTATAAATATAATCAAATAATAATGTAAATGCTGTACAGGATTGTGATTCGATCTCTTTTAGATCCCCCTACCGTTCATACTCCATTTTTAAAGCTAGGAGTGTACTGAGATGCCTACGATTTCTATCAATCAATCCAATTGACAGTATCACTCCTTGCTCATTATAGCCTTGCGGCTTTGATTTAATATACAATCCAAGTAGCTTGACTACTTGGATCCAGATTGGATACTGAGTTGGTGAGTATAAAAGTATAGCTAACGCGAGCTCTGAGTTATACCGTGATTCATTCGCGGTATCTCAGCCGCTAACACATAGCGGGATGACGAGGTTATCGTCATGCCACCGCGAACCGTCATACCGTCACAGTATCTCTAGATCCCGCTAACACGTAGCGGGATGACGAGGTTATCGTCATGCCACCGCGAACCGTCATACCACCACGAACCGTCATGCCGCCGCGGTATCTCTTGGCCGCTAACAAGCAGCGGGATGACGAATTACTTAACTGTCATACCGCCGCGGTATCTCATCCGCTAACACGTAGCGGGATGACGATTCTTCAAATCGTCAAGGTGTCATCCCAGTGCCCTGACTACTTGGATCCAGAAAACTTAACTTTAAATAAGTGGCTGCATAATAAAGACTAGATTCCAGCGTCACGCGCTGGAATGACACCATTTTCGGTCTCTTAAATTGCTTTAGCTACAAACATTAAGAAATTTACCAGGGAGAAAAAAAAGGCAAAGAACTCCCGTGGTGCAAGTTTTGACTCTCTAATACTTTAAATTGGCGCTGTAATAATGTGCTGACGCTTAGTTTAAGCGCGGTTTGGCTGAATGTAGAAAAAATTTAAAAGACATGCAGCCGCTATAATTTTATGTAATCCGCCAAAAAATACCCTAAGTTTTTTACTGAATTTTGTCATTGAGCCTGCAGGTCAAAAACAAGTTTTGAGTCATAAATACCCTTATTATCATAATAAGGGGGCTGGCGGAGGGTGTCAAGTAAGTTTTTTCGTTTCTGCGGGCTACTTGAATAACGGCTACAATGTTTGTACAATTGTTCGTCATGCGCTGGAACCCGTTTTAGCCCTTATCTATATCTCAGTTCCACCAACAGTTATTGCGTCGACTTTGAGTGTTGGTTGACCAACTCCAACGGGCACATTTTGTCCATTTTTTGAGCATGTGCCAACACCGGGGTCCAACTTTAAGTCGTTACCAACCATGGATACTTTTTTTAGCACTGTTGGCCCATCACCAATTAGTGTTGCTCCTTTGACTGGCTGTGTAATTTTACCATTTTCTATTAAGTAAGCTTCTGAAGATGAAAAAACAAATTTCCCTGACGTTATATCAACTTGCCCACCACCGAAATTTACTGCATACAGACCTTTCTTTACGCTAGATATTATTTCTTCCGGCGTATGTTTCCCTGGTAACATATAGGTGTTTGTCATGCGCGGCATAGTAACTTCTTTATAACTTTCTCTTCTACCATTACCAGTTAGATTCACACCCATGAGTTTAGCATTCATATGATCCTGCATGTAGCCTTTGAGAATTCCATCCTCTATCAACACATTATAACTGGGTGGAGTACCTTCATCATCTATGCTAATAGAACCACGCAAATTAGGCAGAGTTCCATCATCAACTACTGTGATGCCACTAGCTGCTACTTGTTTACCAATAGAATTTGAAAATGCTGAGACTCCTTTACGATTAAAATCGCCTTCGAGTCCATGACCCACAGCTTCATGCAACAATACTCCCGGCCAGCCCGGACCTAGAATAACTGTCATTTCTCCGGCTGGAGTTGGAATTGCTTCAAGATTTACCAGTGCTTGTTCCAAAGCCTGGTTTGCAACTTCTTTCAACTTTTTCTCAGAAATAAACTTACTATAAGAATCCCTTCCACCGTGTCCTGCGGAGCCTCTCTCGGTACGGCCATCCTTTTCTACAATGACTAGCACATTAAAACGTACCAGAGGCCTGATATCGCTTAATCTGTGATCACCCTTTATTATTTGTACGACTTGCCATTCTCCACTTAGAGTTATTTTTACTTGCTTCACGCAGTTATTTTTGGACCTTACATACTCATTAACCTCATTGAGTAGTTTAATCTTTGAATTCAGATCCATTTCATTTGTAGGGTTAATCCTCGAATATAGGCTTTTTGTCTCTTCGTTTAAATTTATTGAATTTGTCTTGTTTAAAGACACTGAGCTTTTTACCATAGAAGCAGCATTACTAATTTCTTTTTCGCTAATTTCAGAAGAGCAAACAAAAGACGTACTATCCTCACAAAAGGATCTTAAACCAAATCCCCTTCTGGTATTCAAATCCACGTGTTTTAATATATTGTCATCAAAAACTAGGGACTCCGACTGGCAAAATTCTAGAAACAGCTCACCACCATCGCTATTGCTCAAAGCGTTATTGACTATTTTATATACGTTATTAATATTAACATTGTTTTGAGCGAAAAATATTTGATCTAGATTTGGCATTACCTTTGAACTAAAAATTGTTTAAGTATATTATTTAACTTTAACATAGTAAACTATAAAAAGCCCGGGTGGCGGAATTGGTAGACGCGCTAGCTTCAGGTGCTAGTAACTTTTTAAGTTGTGGAAGTTCAAGTCTTCTCTCGGGCACTCTTAGCTTCCATATTGCTTGTTGAATTAATTAATGCTACAATATAACGTATTAGGTAATATTTATGCTATGTATGGTGAAAAAGATAAGTTAGCCTACAGAAAGAAGGTACGAACTTACTCGAAACGCTTAGTTACTGCGCTATCTACTGCCCTTCTTATTGGATATATAGCAACATTAGTCTTTAATATTTCTGGGCTAAGTGTACATTCTGCCGCTCTTAGTATCACATTAAGTGCAATTTCACTTGGCTTAAATTTATGGTCACGTACTGGTCACTTTCGAAAATGCGAGCTTAATAAGCAGCTTGGTGTAGAAAACTCTCCTGGACAAGAAAAATTAACGAAGATCTATCTTGATATAGTATCCAGCGTTTCATTTCTAATAGGAGGTATTGCATCTATGTCGCTTTTTGAGTCTTCTGTTATCTATTTTGTTTCTACACCTTTTTTTGTTTTAGGTTGTGCTATTATGGCAACTCATATCATTCGGACTTTGATCAGCAAACCACAGGCAGAAAAACCTACTGATACCCTCTCTCCAGCTGTAAAAGCAGTTCAAGTGTCAACAAGTTAACTTATTTGACTTGTATAGGAATATTAGCTATAATATTAATAGTTTAATAATAAAAGAGGTTAGTGTATGGATTTTTTAAACAGTCACCCAGATTTTTTTGAGGATAACGCTCATTATGTAATATCTGAATATAATAAGGATAATCCAGATCTTATAGATCGTAGTGCATATGTAGTAGAACGTGATGAATATGAGAATTTGGTATTCAAAAACTTATATACATATATATGTTCCGATGGAAACGTACATAAAGATATAATGCTTAATCCAAAATCTTTACAAATAGAAGAGAGGATAGAAGATAGCAGAATCAAAAAGTGTTATACAAATAACTATAAGATAGATAATGGAACTTTATCTTTAGATGAGAGAGAATTAGTATTCAATATAACTCCAGGTGAATGGAATGATTCAACAGAGTTCAATGTAATTAGCATTAAAAAAGTATAAGTGAATTTAAAGCTTAGTGGTAAATAGGGGACTGAGTATCCTTATTTAAATATCAATTACTTGAATAGTTGCTCAAGCCATCAAAATAAAAATTTTTATTCAGTAATTTGTGTATAAAGGGTACTATTTTACTAGTAGTGAAATAAATCAGAATGAAGTCTATTTTATTAACGAGGCCTTTATTGGACTCGTTCAATACAAGAAATATATTGAGAAAGTATGGATACAAAGTTTTTATAGAACCAGTATTCACAATAAAGTACTTAAATCCTGATATATCTGCGTACGAATTTGACGTTGTGATATCTACAAGTAAAAACAGTGTAAAGGTTTTTAGTCAAATATGCAAAGAGGATGACTTTCCGATTATTACAGTTGGTAATTCAACCATGCAGGCTGCAAAAAATTTGGGATTTTCTGATATAATCTCAGCAGACAGCAACGTTGATGGTCTGATATCATTCATAAAAGCTCATTATTCAAACGCAATAAAGTTCTTGTATATAAGGGGACAAGAAGTATCATGTGACCTAAAAAAGAGATTATCTGAAGAAGATTTTAATGTAAGAGAAGTTGTACTCTATAAAACAATTATAAAAAGGAGTCTAACTAATAGGTGTAAAAATTTACTGTTGGATGGTAAAATTGATAGTGTTGCTTTTTTTTCCTCACAGACAGCAAGGGTATTTTGTTCATTAGTTCTAAAAAGTGGGATATCTCATGTGATGAATAATACAGTTGCATATACCATGAGTAAAAACATTGCTGATAGTTTAAGGTTAATCAAATGGAAAAAAATTATAACATCGAGGTTGCCTACTGGGGAGAGTTTAATTGATATAATTAATAAGGATTGTTGATGCTAAAGATTGCAACTTGGAACGTAAACTCCATACGTAAAAGAGTTAACCAACTTTGTAGTTTTATAGTTGACAGTCAGATAGATATAGTTTTGCTGCAAGAGATAAAATGTACGGAAGAGCAATTTCCTTATGTAGAGATAGAAAAGTTAGGATATGAATATGCTATCTATGGACAAGTTGCAAGAAATGGCGTTTGTGTTTTATCTAAATATCCGATACTGGAAAAGTTAAAAATTGATGTTGTAGAGAGTCATCAAGAAGCACGTTATATAGAATGTGTGATAAAGTATACCAATAGTAAGATAAGGGTAGGAAGTGTATACGTTCCAAACGGTCAAAGCCCGGACTCTCATACGTTTGAGTATAAACTCAAGTTTTTTGATAACCTATATGAAAGGATGAGCACTTTGTTGAAAAATGAAGAGTTAACTATTATAGCTGGCGATTATAATGTTGCACTGGATGAAATTGATGTTTTTGATTCAAATTTATTGAATGGCCAAGTGTGCTTTCATATAAAAGAACGTGAGAAGTTAAGAGCAATCTTGAATCTTGGGTTTAAAGACACGTTTAGAATATCCCACCTCAATTTGCAACAATTCACTTGGTGGCATTATCAAGGCAATTCACTCAGAAACAATCAAGGAATGCGAATAGATTATATGCTATTATCGCCACAAGCTGTAGATAAATTGGAAACATGCTACATAGATGATAGATTGCGTAAGCTAGAAAATCCATCTGATCATACTCCTGTTGTATGCATTATAGAATAATAGCAGACCTTTTACATAACTCACTTTTTGGCAAACCTAGGTCTTATTTGGTTGCTGCACTGTGGTTTTTTGCTGATCTAAAGTAACTTGTTCAAGCACAGTAGACTGCTTACTTTCTTCGTTTTCCCTATTGTTTCCCTGGGAATTTTGTTCAGAAACAGGGGTGCCTTTCTCAACTCTTTTGACCGGGGTTTCTAAAATTGTATTGATACCATCGCTAATTTCATTACCCCATTCTTTTCTTTCCTTTTCATCTTGTGAATGAGGGTCATACAAAGTACCTTTTTTGTCATTTGAAAAAAGACTTTTTACCGCCTTATATTCAGCAGCAGCAAAACCAAAAACAGCAAATCCTATTACTATAACATGAGGGATGGTAAAAAGACCAAGTACTGACACTGGACCGCTTAAGCCGCCTAATAATATTACAGTAGTGAGAGCAATAATAGGAAATAAAGATTTACGTAAGAACGTTGTTACCATCTCTTCATCACTGAGTGGTGGTTCATCCTCTTCTTTTTTATCTTTACCTAAGAATGGTATTTTTTCTTTCACCCAATTCATAAAAGAGCTGGAAATATTTTTTGGGTCTATCTTTATTCCAAACGGCCACCCAGCAAGCTTTATGAATGAATCTTTAGCTTCTGTACCCCTTATATCAGCTACACACTTGATTATTATTTGCTGTATTTTATCATTATTTAATTTCTCTTCTCTAGCTAAGCCTTGCTCCCTAATTTCTTTAAACACAGAAAGTAAAAGCTGACAAAAGTTTTCTTCGCTTAGTGGTTTTACATCTTCTAGCTTGACATTTTTGAATATGATCTGATTTTGACTTAGCATGAAAGCAAGTACTGTCTCATCATCTTCCTTTAATTCTTCAGATTGTACTCTGTTTTCTAGCGACTGTATAAAGGCATCATAGATTGCCTTATGTTCCTCCTTAAAGATTACTTCATCCTCCATTACCTGAGCAGATGGCTCTGAAGGTTTTGCATTCTCTTTTTGTGGAACTAATATACCTGTCATGGCTGACCTATTTGCATTTACCTATGCTATAATTGTAGCATATTTTTCGTATTAGTTCAAATGATTTATTCTCTTAGAACTCACGATGTTTAAGTCATAATTAAGAGCCCAGTTGTCGCCAATTTTTATTTCTACTTCAAGTGGTATAGAAATTTCTATTGCATTTTCCATTATATCTTTCATAAGTTCTGTCGTTTCTTGTACCTTTTCATCCTCTACCTCAACCAGTAGTTCATCGTGAACTTGGAGGATTATTTTACCTATCTTCAGCTGATCAAAAAGCTGAATCGTCGCACGTTTTATTATATCAGCAGCAGTTCCTTGCAGTGGTGCATTTATTGCTGCCCTTTCTGCAAATTGTCTCATATAAGGAATTGTATTGTGTATGTCTCTGACGAAGCATCTCCTGCCAAACAAAGTTTCTACATAACCATGCAATCTTGCGATAGACACTGCTTTTTCCATATAGGCCTTTATTTCTGGGTAACAGGAAAAATAGTAATTAATGTATTCAGCAGCCTCTTGAAAGGTAATTCCAAGCCGCTTTGCAAGACCAAATGGGCTAATGCCATATATAATTCCAAAATTAATGGATTTTGCTTTGCGTCTTAATTGCTCATCTATTTCTTGCACTCCAAAAACTTGCCTAGCGGTGATATCGTGAATATCTTGTCCGTTTGCAAAAGCTTCTTTAAATGCTGCAACGTTTGCAACGTGTGCCAGGAGTCTTAACTCTATTTGTGAATAGTCGGCAGAAATTATCTTGTATCCTTTTGGTGCAATAAACGCTTGTCTGATAAGATTTCCCTCTTCGCTTCTGATAGGAATATTCTGTAAATTAGGATTGCTGGAGCTCAGCCTTCCAGTTGCAGTTGCAGTTATTGAAAAGCTTGTATGTATTCTATCATCGAGCGGATCAACCTGTTTTATTAATGCATCAGTGTAGGTACTCTTCAATTTACTTAAATGTCGCCAACTTAAAATTTTACCTGCAATTTCTACCCCTTCTTCTTCGAGTGCCTCTAGAACTTCATAATTGGTGCTATACGATCCAGACTTTGACTTCTTCTTTTTACTTAGCCCCATTTTATTAAATAAAACATCACTTAATTGCTTTGGCGAAGCAATATTAAATCTTTCCCCTGCTAAGTTATATATCTCATCTTCAAGCACGGCAATTACCTGCTGAAATTTATCGGATAGCTCCTGTAGTTTTTGAATATTTAGCAATATTCCATTTTTCTCCATATCAAATATTACTTTCATAAGTGGCTTATCGAAGCGCTCGTAAATTGTGAACAATTTTTCCTGAAATAACCTTTGCTTTAGCTTTTCATGAATTGCTATTAAAGTTTTTGCCGAGAAAATTTCTACATCTCCACTCAAATTATGTGCAATTATGTTTGGAATACTGTGATCATGCTTTCCTGTATCCAAGCTATACGACATTATCATCAAATCATCAACTGAATCTAGTATCTTCTCCACTGCAGGGAAGATTTTCCTCATCTCTTTAATGTTATGTATTATTTTAAGCACCCCATTTGAGAGTAAAGTTGAGTTGATTGTAATGAGTGCATTTTGTATGCTGTCTTGCTCTATACAAAAAATATTACTTTCGCTATAAGATAGACTTAATACATTGTTTTCAAGGTGGTAATGAATTGCAATTTTGCCTTCATATCTACAATGCTCCAAAAATTTCTCTAACTCTTCACTACTATATTCTGTTTTCTTTTCTGTGCTAGATCCATTGTAAGAAAAAAGCTTTTCCATTTTACCTATTAAGGAATTGAATTCATACTTCTTTAAAAAGGATAATAGTTTCTCCATATTTGGAGAATGGACTTCATATTTTACAATACCATGTTGAAGGTCTACTTTTTCGCATAGTGATAAAAGTTCTCTTGAAATTAGCGCTTTTTCCTTATGTTCAGCAAGAATATTACGAATCCTCGTTTGCTCGATGTTATCAATGTTCTCTATAATATTATTCAATGAATCAAATTCATCTAGTAATTTAGCTGCAGTCTTCGGACCTATTCCTGGAACACCTGGAATGTTGTCAGATGCATCACCAGTTAGAGAAAATAAATCAAGAAGCTTGTGTGAGTTTACACCAAATTTTTCTATTACTTGTTTTTCATCTATATATATATTTTTAATGGGGTCGAATATTAAAATATTGTGGTTCAAGAGTTGAAATAAATCTTTATCTGATGAAACGACTACCACTTTAAAGTCTTGGTGGTTGGCGTATTTTGCAGCTAGTGTTGCGATTATGTCATCTGCTTCATAACCTTCAATTTCTTCATAGCTGAGGTTAAAAGCTTCTACAGCTTCCCTCAGTATGGTGAACTGTGGAATTAGATCTTCAGGAGGCGTTACTCTGTTTGCTTTGTATTCAGGATATAAATTGTGCCTAAAATTCTTTTTTCCTGAATCAAGTGCTATAGTTAAGTAGTCCGAATGGGCAATGTACTTAAGAACCATATTCAGAAAGCCATATACACCACCTATTGGCATTCCTGTTGTGGTAATTAAGTGAGGTAGTACATAGTAAGCTCTGAAAAGAAAACCATAGCCATCGATGATTGTGAAAGTTTTTTCTTTCATTGTAGATATTTATGCGTGCTTTTGATGGTCCACTATTTAGCTGCGAAAATCAAGTTTTTGTTTTTCTGCTTTTGAGCATTGTAAGAGATTTTGCCGAAAATAGCATTTATGCATGGTTATACCAATTAGACTTCTTGCATAACCATATGACGAACTTTTATTGGGAATAGAAACGAAAAAACTTACTTGACAAACTCCGCCAGCCCCCTTACCATGGCATTAAGGGTATTTATGACTCAAAACTTGTTTTTGACCTGCAGGCTCAATGACAAAATTCAGTAAAAAACTCAGGGTATCTTTTGGCGGATTACATAAAATTATAGCGGCTGCATGTCTTTTAAAATTTTTCTACATTTAGCCAAATCGCGCTTAAACTAAGCGTCAGCACATTATTACAGCGCCAATTTAAAGTATTAGAGAGTCAAACTCGCTACTCGGGGTTTCTTTTGCCTTTTTTTTACTTGGTAAATTTCTTAACGTTTGTAGCTAAAGTAACTTAGGTTCACCGACAATCGTCATCCCGCTACGTGTTAGCGGGATCTATAGACCTGCTGCGAATCAAGCAATAAAAAGAAGGAAAGGAGAGGGTGACTAAAATCAAGGTTAACTAAAAGGCGTGCTTAAGATTCACAATACCAGCAATAATATTGAACCTCAGGTTGTATTTTTTCTGAAAATTGCGGTAAACATGAGACATAATCTTAAATATCTTTATCTCACGGATCTTATTTTCTACTCTCATTCTAAATGATGCTAATCTTCTATTATGCTCTTTCTGCTCTGGAGTTAATGGCTTTTTACGATACTTTTTATATGGAATTATAACATTGCTTTGCAATTTTTGCCAACCTTGATATCCAGAATCGGCATATTTTATGCTATCGATTGGTAAATATTTTTCTTGTTTCCTTATGCGAAAATCATTAATTCTACCACGATATGAATTTGACACTGATAAAATTCTTCCACCTTCTTCGATAACAATCTCAGTTTTCATAGTGTTGGTTCTTTTTTTTCCTGAATATGATTTCTTCCGTTTTTTACTATCTTCTGGTCTCTGTATTTGCTGTTCTGTAACATCAGCCAGAATCTTCAGTATTTTTTCTGGTGTCATACTTCTATCTTTTGTTATAGTAACTTTTTTGGCAAGTAATGGCTCTATTTTCTTCAGTAACCTAAATACATTTGCGTTGTGAACATTGAACAGGCACCCTAAAAATCTATGTGTTATGTAAGTGCGATAGTACAAAATTACGCAAAATAACTTATCTTCTAGAGTTGGTAGTTGTGATCTTCTACCATGGCACTTTTTTTGTTTTTCAAGTCTTTCCCACCCAGACCTAACTTTTTCCACTACCTTTTCGAACTCCTCTATAGTTAAACCTGTTATATTACGAAAGTTTCTTGGGTGTTTCTTCATGTTATAGTAACTAAAGCTCATTTTTTTACCTTACTCAATCTGCTTATTCTTCTTCTACTTCTCTCACATTATTTTTTCAATCACCTTTTGCAGCAGGTCTTATGCTAAGAGATACCGCGAATGAATCGCGGTATGACGTGTTGCTTGGGTCAGCTATAGAGCACAGTTTTGGAGTAGGATCTTCAGTTGCTCTCTGGTAATAAAAAAATATTTGAAGATCTTAGAAGTTAAATTGCTCAAAGAAAAATTGTAAATGAAGTGAAAATAAATTTATTTACCAAAATAGAGTTGCCTTGGTCTACAGATCTTAGTTTCTTTATCATTTATCATTTCATACCACTGAGTAACCCAACCAGTGGTTCTTGCAAGTGCAAAAATAGGCGTGAACATATTTGAGGGAATATCGATAGCATTCATTATTATACCTGAGTAAAAATCAACATTTGGGTATAACTTACGCACGATAAAATATTCATCCTTTAAAGCTATTTCTTCAAGTTTTTTTGCAATTTTGAGCAATTCATTATTTTGTTCTAGTTTACTTAGAACCTCATGACAAGCGTCTTTCAATATCCGCGCGCGCGGATCATAATTTTTATAAACACGATGTCCAAATCCCATCAATTTAAATGGATCTTTATCATCTTTAGCTTTTTCGATGAATTTATCTATATCTTCACTTTGCTCTATCTCTTTTAGCATATTTATAACTGCTTCATTAGCTCCACCATGTGCTGGTCCCCAAAGTGTAGCAACTCCTGCAGAGAGGCTTGCAAACAGATTAGAACCAGCCGATCCCACCAATCTGACAGCCGCCGTAGAAGCATTCTGTTCATGATCAGCATGGAGAGTAAATATTTTATCCAGAGCTTTTGCAAAAAGGGCGCTTTTATCATTATCAACAGCATCGCCAAATATCATCTTTAAGAAATTTTCACTGTAACTTAATTCATTGTTAGCATTTATGAATTCCTGATTGTTTATATGCCTATAAATAATTGCAACAATTGCAGGAACTTGTGCTATTGCAGAAATTCCAAAATCTAAATCTTCACCATTGACATTGTTGCCATGTGTTTCATGGTAAGATGCTGACAAATTTGCAAAACATGCAACTAAAATCGACATAGGGTGAGCAGTTTTTGGAAATGCTTTGATTACGTTTGTAACTTGCTCTGATACTTTGGATGATTCTTGTATTTTGAGAAGAAATTTTTTGTGTTGCTCTGAACTGGGTAGTTCACCATAGAGTAATAAATAAATCACAGCAGTAAAACTATTATTCTCTGCCAAATCAGCTATATCATGTCCCCTATATTTAAGAACTCCTTCATCTCCATCAATAAATGTAATCGAAGAAGAACATGAAGCTGTAGAAACAAACCCCGGATCATAAGTGAATAATCCTGTCGTCTTATATAAATCCTTGATATTTAACACGTCAGGACCTATTGTTCCACTTAATATGGGTAGCTCAATTTTTAATCCATTACTTAGTTCTAATAGCACTTTTTTATCCATCACTTAAGCTACTTAAATTTTATACAGAATATACAAACTGAAGAGTATATATTAATACAGTTAACTTTACATTAACCGTATTAAGCGGTCATCAATGCTTTTACTTTTGCATTTAAGCGACTTATTTTACGCGCAGCAGTATTCCTATGAATAACACCTTTATTCACACACTTGTGTAAATTAGATTCAGCATTCCGAAATGCCAGAACAACATTTTCTTTGTCGCCAGACTTGATTATATCAACCAATTTTCTAATAGCGGTGCGAGTTTTACTTTTCCGCATCTTATTTATTAAAGTGCGCTTTGCTATTACCTTTATCATTTTTTTAGCACTCTTATGATTTACCATATATTAATACCTAAAATACTGTACTTTTTTTTTAATTATAAAGTTTTTTTGTTAATTTGCAATATCAGTTTTTTCTATGGTTAATCTACTGCTTCTCTCTTCAATAATTTTTTCTAAACTTTGCAAGAATTCATTTTTGTTTAACCCAGGATATATTGGGGGCAATATTTCTATTACTGCCTTTCCGGGATTTTTTCTCAGAGAAAGTATGCTTTTTGGCCAAAACAAACCAGTGTTTAAAGCAACCGGTAACACATGAACAGATAATACGCTATATAAAGCAGCAATACCTGGTTGATATTTTATATTTTGGTTTATAGTCGTTCTTGTACCTTCAGGAAATATTATTATGCTTCTATTTTCTTTTATACGCATTTTTGCTAGTTTAATTATATGGCGTATAGAACTGATACCATCTGAACGGTTAATAAAAATCATTTTCAGCGCTATAAGATGTAAACCAATGAATGGAATCCATTTCAATTCACGTTTTAAAATAAAAACCGCTTTTCTAAATAGTAGTATAAAAATAAATGTTTCAAATGGAGATTGGTGTTTAGATGCAATGATAAAAGGTTGCTTAGGAATGTTTTCCATTCCCCTCACTTCATATTTAATGCCACATAATAAACGCAGCATGAATAATACAACTCTCACCGAACAGACGAGGAAAATGGTTATTACATACTCAGGAAAGAAAATTACAGGGAGAGCAATTAAAGTATAGAATACTTCCCATAATATAAGGAAGAAATTAAACAATAAACTTGAAATCACAAACTCACATAAACTTATTTGAATTTAACTTTACTACAAATTAAAAGCAATAAGTTTAATTATTGATCATCTGAGTAATAGGATGCGAATCAGCTAATTTGTCCTTTAACTTTTCGTTAGCAATATGAGTATATATTTGTGTTGTAGAAAGGTTAGTATGGCCAAGAACTTTCTGTATCAACACAATATTTGCTCCGCTATCCAGTAGATGGGTAGCAAAAGAATGCCTAATCACGTGTGGAGAGATCTTATTTTCATCAATATTGCATTTTCTTGCTAACTCCTTCATTAATTGACCGACCCTCTGCCTTGTAATTGGTTTATTAGGTTTATCACCTGGGAATAGCCAATCGGATTCCTTTTCGTTAGGGATCAGATTGTCACGAACTGATAAATAATTTCTAAGGCTCTGCAATGCTTGTTCATTAAAAAGAATTTGCCTCTCTCTACCACTTTTTCCTTTTATTATTATATAGCATTCTTTGTTATTACTGTTTATTAAATGTGACACTTCACATAACTTCATATCAATTAGTTCAGAAACACGCATTCCAGAAGAGTAAAGGATATCTAAAATCGCACATAGCCTTTTACTGCTTATCTCTTTATTCGATTCGCTTGCTGATTTTCTCACTGCGTCCATTAGCAAAAATATTTCTTCGACACTTAAATACTTAGGCAAAGGACGAGAAACTTTTGGATTCTTTAATTCAGCATCATTAGCCGGTGCTGGATTAAAATCTATTATTCCGTCATTAAATAGACACTTATAGAAATTTTTCATAGCGGATATTTTTCTTGATATAGAGCTACTTTTATATTTTTTTTGTGTACATAGATATTTCACATAATCTTTAATATTGGTTTTGTTTACGCCAACCAAGGTAGTGCCGCTTTCTAATAAAAATTCTTCAAACTGGTGTAAATCCGAACGATAACTTTCCAGAGTATTTTGTGTAGCGGACCTCTCTGAAGCCAAAGCATCTATGTAATATGTTATGTAAAGATTTTCTTTTTTATTTTGCGACTGTTTATTTTTCATTATCAGCTCCTATATTTATTTCTTTGGCTATAATTTGATTGGAAGTGTTTCCTATGTGTCTTATGAGAAAATATGAGACAAATAAGGCATTTATCAATAGAGTGAACATCACAAACCTTTGCTTTAACCTTTTTTTTAAATTTAATCTTACTCTTATCATAGTTAAATTATAACGTCAAATCTATAAAAAACACCTTATAAAGTGAGCTCTACTATAAATATAGAATACTTCTTAGCTGTATCTATCTATATTTATTATAACATAACATTTATTATAATTCTAACATGGACAGATAGAGATTTCAATTACGTTAGTGTTATGGGTGTTAATAAATTTTTAATATATACAATGAGTACTTTACAAAAGAAGAAATCAAATGGCATCTTTTTTAAATAAAGTGCTAATAAAAGGAACGGTCACATTTGACCTTATAGATTCATTATCTATCTTCTCTATAATTTTATCAATGCTATAGAAAGAACGTTCTATTCTTGCTAAAATATAATTAATCACTTTTAAATCAATTTTTAACTGTTTATCTGAAAATCGTTTTATTAGCATGATTCTTAATAATTCTTCGCTTGCAGGCAAAATTTTTACGCTGATAGTTGATAATATTCGAGAACTTAAATCTCTTAGTTTGAAGTTAAGTTTTTTTGGTGAAATTGAAGAAGTGATTAGCAGCTTCTTATCATTTTCTTTCATGTAATTGTAACAATGTAATAACATTTCTTCATCTTTAATGTTTTGTACGTCTTCTAAAATAAAAGCATCGCTATACCTAATCTCGCTTACAAAGTTATTCACATTGATAAAAATTGCATCGTTTATTGACTGCCAAATATGAGCAAGATGAGTTTTACCAGAGCTTTTAGGTCCAAAAAGAATGAGAGATTTCCAAGATAAATCCTCAATTACTGAATTATATATGTGCTTATTTTCATCTAAGATGATGTAATTTTGCCGACTATAATCAGCTTGATTGTTGTTAAATAAATTTAATTGCACATTAAACCTCTTACGTAACCTCTTTCTGGTAGTAATTTTTGCGCAGAAATTTACTTACGCTCCTCAAATATCTCAGGTATTCTGGGCTCATTTCTCCTCTTACCATAAATTGATTATGCAAAAGGTCTGTTAGCCGTTTTTATAAAGCTCACTTTTAAAATATTTATTGATTGCATATTCTACTGATACATTGAACATTGCTATTATTGGAATAAAAAGTAATATACCTGTAAATCCAAAATATGAAGCGCATATAGTAATTCCCAGAATAATTACAGTTGGATGTATATGAACTTTTTTTCCTATTAATAAAGGAACTAATATGTTTGAATCTATTAATTGTCCAACACCAAATAATAGCAAAACGGCAGCACTTTCAAACCATTCACTAAATTGAGTAATAGCGCTCAAAAACCCAATAATGGTATATAATAATGGTCCTACGTAAGGTATGAACGTTAATATTCCTGATAAAATTCCAATAACAATAGAGTGTTTCAATCCGATTATGCTCAGGCTCACAGAGTAAAAGACCATCATGACAATACATACATTTACCTGCCCCTTTAGATAATTAGATATGATGAAATCCACTTTGGAAAAATAATTTGCAACTTTTTCTCTATAAGAAACAGGAATTAATTTATTAGCTTTTTCTATAATTAAAGGCCAATCACGTAATATATAGAAAAACACTACAGGAGTAATCACCATTAATGATACCGTGTGAATCAAGCTAAAGCTTGAACTTAACACTTGGATTATAAAGTTACTAGCAATATCAAGAGCATTTATGAAATAAGATACATAGTCGCTGTAATTTTCTGCTAGATTTTTAGATAAGTGATCAAATAAGCTATCCTCGATTTTTATATTAAGAAATTCTAATACAGAGGGGATTACTTTAAGTTTTAATGAAGGCACTTTACTCACTAAGAAATTTAATATTGAAGTAATTTGAACATATATAATAGGTAAAACAAATGTTATAACTAGTATAAAAGCTATTAATAAAACAAGTATTATAAAAATTACAGAACATGAACGCGGTATTCTATACTTTTCAAACTTGACTACTAGCGGATTAAACAAATATGCAATAACAATAGACATTAAACATGGAAAAATCATAGGACGCATCAGGAATAACATCCCTATTATAAAAAGCAGTATAAAACAAATAGTTATATGACGTTTTTGCATGCGTTTAGCATAGTCAATTTACTGAAAAATATACAGTTTATTGTAAATACTATCTATTCATTGTTTTATCAATTTTATTAAGTATTAGGTCAATCAAATTTTCACCCAATTCCCAACTAGATAAAACTCCGTTATGTGGATCATCTTCATACCTTTTCGAATTAACAGTCTTGATCAATTTTCCACGTAGCAATACATCATTTTCTATTGCGTGTGCCAATTGTGCAGGTTGTGGTATTAAGTAATCTCTTTTGCTATTAATAACTATTATTGGCATATTTAATTTTCCCTCATCTCGCAACTTTCGTATATCGTTCACTAAATCAAAATCTAGATCTAAAGCCTTTAGCAATTTTTTAAAAATGGATGAGGGCAACATACTTAAATTTTTGCTTGAGGGATCGGAAAATGCCCTATTGCTGTATGAAAAGAGCTGAAAGTGCTAGTAAAAAAACACTTCCAAGTTTAACGTTTTTGTCTGCAAAGTGCTTCAAAACTGCTGATGCAACTGCTCCTCCAAAGGAATGGCCAAAAAGTATAATGTTTTCAGGCCTCACACCCTTGTCTATTAATTCATTGATTTCTTCTATCGAGGGCTTAAGCAAACTTTGATCTCTATTTATAAAGGGAATAATAATAAGCATTACGGATAAAAAAATGCAAGTTAGAGCAGCTAAGCTTGCTAAACCAACTACTCCAGCTGTTATGGGGCTTTAAGTAGTAATATTGCAATGGGCGCTGATACAGATGCCACGAGGAACAAAAAGCTAACTGCAGCATAAGTTATGTAGTTTTGGAATATAGCCGGATATTTATGTGTATGAGCAATAGCTTTTAGCCTATTTCTGCCACATAAATGCTGTAAGCACTGTTGAGCATTTTTATGATTATCCCCTATTCCATGAAAGAATATAAGGTGTATCTCATTTTCTTTATTACACTTAGTAATGTGTATTCTAGCATCGTATTATATCTTATAAGATAATACACTCTTTTTTTTAAACTGTAAATAACTTGTTACTATACACTTACGCTGAAAATGATAAATATGCACACTAACAGACTTAAGAAATACAAAATAGCAGCATTAATAGTTGCAGCAGGAGTAGGCAGTAGATGTAGTAACACAATTCCTAAGCAGTATACAAAACTTGCAGGTAAATCTGTTTTATTTCATGCAATTAAAAGATTTCTGGCTAACCAATATATAGATTACATAAGAATAGCAATTAATAGAGACCATGAAAATTTCTATGAGAAAGCTATATCACTAATTACAGACACTAAATTACTAAGCCCTGTATACGGAGGAGAAAACAGGCAAAATTCAGTTAAACTAGGGCTTAAAAGCTTACAAAAAGTTAACCCAGATTTTGTAGTTATACACGATGCTTGTAGGCCTTTTGTGTCAGATGTTCTGATAGATAACTTGGCTCAGTCCATGATTAATGATCAATATACAGGAGTAGTACCAGCAATAGAAGTCGAAGACACTATGTCATTGGTGGGTAATAATTTCGTTGAATCTACGATTTCAAGAGGAAAACTCAGAGCCATACAAACTCCTCAAATTTTTAATTTCAAAGAATTATTATCGTGCTATCAATCAGACAAAGAATTTACTGACGATTCATCACTAATGGTAGAGCACAAAAAACATGTTGC
Organism: Wolbachia endosymbiont (group A) of Conops quadrifasciatus; assembly: GCF_964027015.1. Lineage (NCBI taxonomy): Bacteria > Pseudomonadati > Pseudomonadota > Alphaproteobacteria > Rickettsiales > Anaplasmataceae > Wolbachia > Wolbachia endosymbiont (group A) of Conops quadrifasciatus. The sequence goes on along the minus strand of NZ_OZ034722.1, from coordinate 1,303,950 downwards.
GATTATTAAAGGTGAGAAAAGCAATTTTAAGTTAACCACAAAAGAGGATATCAATATGGCAAAGCTTCTCTTTGAAGAGCCAAAATTTCGTGTCGGAACTGGTTATGATATACATAAGTTCATTAAAGTTCAAAATGGTGCTGAGAGCTTTATAAAAATTTGCGGTGTGGAAATTGAACACAACATGGCAATAGAAGCGCACTCTGATGGTGATGTTGCAATACATGCAATCGTTGATGCAATACTCGGAGCACTGGGATTTGGCGACATAGGAGAGCACTTTCCTCCTAGTTCCTCTGAATGGAAAGATTGCAATTCATCTCACTTTCTTGACTTTGCTGCTAAAAAAGCAAAGGAAAAAGGGTACAGCGTGTCTAATTTAGATATTACTATAGTTTGTGAGGAGCCTAAAATATCGCCTTACAAAGTAGAAATGAAGAAATTCATATCAAAAGCATTAGAAATTGATGATGAATTTGTAAATATCAAAGCAACCACTGCAGAAAAATTAGGTTCTATTGGAAGAAATGAAGGAATAGCAGCATATGTTTCTGTGTTATTGCATACAAACTTTTATTGGGAATAGAAACGAAAAAACTTACTTGACACCCTCCGCCAGCCCCCTTATTATGATAATAAGGGTATTTATGACTCGAAACTTGTTTTTGACCTGCAGGCTCAATGACAAAATTCAGTAAAAAACTTAGGGTATTTTTTGGCGGATTACATAAAATTATAGCGGCTGCATGTCTTTTAAATTTTTTCTACATTCAGCCAAACCGCGCTTAAACTAAGCGTCAGCACATTATTACAGCGCCAATTTAAAGTATTAGAGAGTCAAAACTTGCACCACGGGAGTTCTTTGCCTTTTTTTTCTCCCTGGTAAATTTCTTAATGTTTGTAGCTAAAGCAATTTAAGAGACCGAAAATGGTGTCATTCCAGCGCGTGACGCTGGAATCTAGTCTTTATTATGCAGCCACTTATTTAAAGTTAAGTTTTCTGGATCCAAGTAGTCAGGGCACTGGGATGACACCTTGACGATTTGAAGAATCGTCATCCCGCTACGTGTTAGCGGATGAGATACCGCGAATGAATCGCGGTATGACGGTTCGTGGTGGTATGACGGTTCGCGGCGGATGACGGTCTGCGGTGGTATGACGATAACCTCGTCATCCTGCTACGTGTTAGCGGCTAAGAGATACCGAGGCGGTATGACGGTTAAGTAGGGTGTCATCCCAGTGCTTGACGCTGGGATCTGATGCAGTTATTCTAGGCTAAGGTAATCCGCATAGCAAATGGTGTCATGCAAGTAGCTGACACTGGAATCTAGAATTTTTTTAACTAGATCTTATGGTAAAGCCATAGGATGACAGAGAAGGTAAGCCTTATTTAAGCTAGCTATATATACTCATCGTTTATGGCTGAAAGGAACACATTTTTAGAATAATGAAAACAATCAGCAATTTAATTCAAGAAGGATCGGAGTTATTATCGTCACATAAAGTTGAATCACCACATTTAGATTGTGAAATCATCATGCAGCACGTACTTGGAGTGGAAAGATCATTCATAATTATGAACCATGTTGATCAAGTGCCGATGGAGAAAGAACTTTTATTTTGGAAATTAACAAAAAAAAGAGCGGAAAGATATCCAATATCGCAAATAATAGGTAATCGTGAATTCTGGAGTAAAAATTTTATAGTTAACCAGCATGTTTTGGATCCAAGACCAGATAGTGAAACACTAATCTCAACGGTGTTAAAATATTACCCAAATAAAAAGCAGAGACTAAAAATTGCAGATTTTGGTACAGGCACAGGTTGTTTATTGATATCCGTACTTAGTGAGTATAAATATGCTGTTGGCGTCGGTTTTGAAAAAAGCTTGGAAGCATACAAAGTTGCCTATCAGAACACAAAGAAACATAATCTTCTCAGCAGAGCCAAAATATTTCCAAGCTCATGGACAGAGTGCAGAGGTTCATTCGATCTTATAATCAGTAATCCTCCATATATTAAAAGAAGCAAATTGAAAGACCTGCAAGCCGAAGTGCAAAAGGAACCAAGAATTGCTCTTGATGGTGGAATTGATGGTTTAAACTGTTACTTGAGTATTTTTCCAATATTGAAAAAGTGCCTTAAAAAAAATGGGTTTGCAATATTGGAGATAGGTGAAGATCAAAATGATATTGACAAAATAATACCCTCATACAAATTAGCTTTTCAGGAATATGTACATAATTTGGCAGGAATGAAGAGGTGCATTGTTATGCAAAAAACATAGCTAATGTTTTCTTGTATTATCTCCTTCATCCCATATTATCCTATGTCATCCCAGTACCCTCTACCTCGTTATCCCAGTGCGTGACACTGGGATCTATATTTAACTAGATCCTATGGTCAATCCATAGGATGACAGGAACGGTTTTGGTTAGCCATGCATTTTTTAAAGGGCAACATGTTTAAGCTTTGCTGGCAAAGTGGAAAGTAAGACCAGCCTCTATGCCGTGTGTGTGAAATAGTTGATTGCCTATATTCATAACTTCTGTTATTTTTTTGCCCTTCTTTAATACTTTTGATTTCTTCTCTCTATCAAATGCAGATACTTTATCTTTTATGCTTATTTGTCCTAATTCTTCTGCTTGAAGTTTAACACTATCATTCCAAACACCAAAACCTCTATATCCGATATGCATATTTACATCTTCGTTTATGCGATAATCAAAGCCAGCTTTTAATTGACCTGCAGGTCTTATTGACGATTTTTCAAACATTGTCATTCTTGTTGCACCGATTCCAATACCAACGTAAGGAGAAAAAGAGAAACGGTCACTTTTCCAATGATGATAAACATTTGCCATTACAGATATGTTCTCAATTTGGTCATGACTAACTGCAACACTATACAAATAAGTTCTTTTATCAGCATTCTCACCAATGTCCTTTAGGTATGAAACAGTTATTTGTCTACTTGTTAAACCAATATTATCCAATTTTACAGAAGAATACATCCCTTCCAATTCAGCCCTATAGCTGTTGCCATTCAATTCCCCTGTGTAACCAAATGCTACATTTGCAGCAAAAGGTAGATTATAATCTCCTTTATACTTACTTAGTAACTGACCTTCTGTACTCTCAGCATTTCTTTCATTTATATATACCTTATTAGTATCTGCAGCATCCTTATCTCCAATTTTTGCTTTCAACTCACCCATGCCATTTAAAAATTGACCGTAATACCCACTACCAAAGTAAAATCCTTCTGTTTCACTTGCAAAAGATTGTTGTGATAACAACAAAGTAAGTGCTGTAACCGCTAACGTTTTTTTATTAATCATTACTACTCCCCTAGTTAAAATAGCTAATCTAATACTAATTAATTAAAAATGGTTTAATATGAAAAAGCTAATTGTTTGCATAACTTGCACTTTTCTAAGCTAAAAAATAGGCAAAATCAACCTTTATTTTTGATCATTTTTTAATTTATCGTCAATATCCTCATCTTCAAATTCATCCTCCTCGTCTTCGTCATCAAACCTATCATTGCTCCTCTCGTCATCAAACCCGTCATCATCATCTTCAAACTTATCGTCAATATCTTCGTCTGCAAATTCATCTGATTCATCATACACTGCATCCTCTGTTTTAGTTTCAGCAGGATAATCAACTGAATTAGGCCCCTCAAGAGCATTATTCCCCTCATTATTAACCTTATCTTTGCTCGCAGCAGCAGAAAGAACTTTGTTTGGGTCATATGGTTCTTGTGTAGGCACACGAGTTTGCTTGAGCAGTCTTTTTGTGAAGGTGATATCACTATAGTACAAAATTTTCTTTGATTTAATTGGGTAAGTCGACTCTATTAAAATTATCTGATCGTCGCGTGGCAACATAATAACTTCTTGAGGCAATAGCAATGCTCTCTGTGTTTCAGAGATATGCAACGACCTTGAAGCAGGATTTAAATCTAAAAATTTAGGCTTATTCAACGATTCTTGTTGTACAGTTTTGTTTCCTATAAGTTGCGATATTAAATTAGCTGTTTCAATATTATTGGCTGCAAAAGTTATTCTGTAAGTCGAGTTTGACAAAAAGGAGTTCATTCCTGCTTCTTCATATATTCCTTTGAGCTGCTCAGTATCTTGAATAATTAAGAATAACCTAACTCGATAACCACGAAAATATGCAATACCTGTTTGAAATTGCTCCATTTTTCCAAGTGTAGGAAACTCATCCATTAAAAACAATACACCATAAGGCTCGTCATCCGATGGCAATTTTCTACATAAAAACTCAGTTGCCTGTTGGTAAAAAACCTGCATTAAAGGCCTGAGCCTAGTCAAGTTGTCAGGAGTTAAACCAACATAAACTGTAGTTTTCTTCTTTTTAAAATCTAAAATATCAAAATCACTTGACGCAGTTGCAGTATCAATCAATGGGTTTGCCCACAATTCAAGCGATGAGTTCATAGTTGATACAACACCCGACCTTTCTTTATCAGCTTTTTGTAAAAAAGCTGCAATATTCATATATGCTACAGGGTGTAGTATTTTACCCATTGTATCAAGAGCAACAGCAAGATTATAAACTACGTCATCACTACGCATCGTACGCACAACTTCACCAAAAGATTTAACTTTCTCTGGTGCAGCAAGTAAGTATAATACCACTCCAACAAATAAGCTTCTTGCTTCATTTTGCCAAAAGTCTTGTTCAGGCATGATTAGGTTAGCTATTTTCTGCACATCGTCAACCATCTGCCCAGGTTTTTTACTAATCCATTGTAATGGATTGTAACAGTGACTTATTCCATCTGGCTGCGCTGGATTCCATACGTATACTTTTTGTCCTTGTCGTTCTCGCCAACCACTTGTTATTTCATAGTTTTCTAATTTTATGTCGTGTACAATTACCGAGTCAGTCCAAAATAATAAATTAGGAATTACAAAGCCAACACCCTTACCAGAACCTGTAGGTGCAAATAACAATGCATGCTGAAACCCATCAGCAATAAAGTATCCTCTTTTATCTTTACCAAGCAATAATCCCTTTTTGCTTCTTAATCCTGCTTTTCGTATGTCTTTCTCTGATGCCCACTGCGAGTCTCCATGAAGTGATTCTTTCTTTTTAAATGGTCGCCACTCAATTATCCTTTCTCTTAAATTCCATAAGATAATCATTAAAACAACAATAGGCATTGTAGAAGATAGAATTAATTTAAATTTGAGCTCAAGGCGATATAACTCTGGGTGGTGCCAACAATATTGTATATGATCAAAAATCGTTGGCCAAAGAGCTTGAGGGAAAGGCGTCAAACTAGGATTAATTGCCTTAAAATCCACAGCATCCGGACCATCAGCAAACAGAACAAACAATATACCAGATAGATAGAAGCAAAACTCAAGTACGCTAAAAGCTACTACACCTCCTATGAGAATATTACGTAGGTGATTTCCATTACTCATAAACTACTCTTTTTTAACTTATGTATAAATTTAAGCATTTTCGCTCGCAGATCTAGTAAATAATATCTCAGAAATGCTTCTTTTGCCCCCACCGGTTCTTTTTAGCTGAATAACAATATCAATCACATTTCTAATGTATGGTATAATTTGGTCTGGAGGAATGCCAAGATTTGCCTGCATAACCATCAATTTTATTTGCTCAAGGGCCATTGTTGGACTATCTGCATGAAGGGTTGATATTGATCCAGGGTGACCAGTATTTATCGCCCTAAGAAAACTAAAAGCTTCCTCTCCACGGAGTTCACCAACTATTATTCTGTCTGGCCTTAAACGTAAGCACGCCTCTATCAAATCTTGAGTGGTTACTTTTGCTCTGCCCTGACCTCCTTTGGAGGCAATCAGATGCACTCTATTTGGATGATCGTTCAAAACGATTTCCCTTGCATCCTCAACAGTAATAATTCTTTCCTCATCTGGAATAGCACGCAAAGTAGCATTAGTAAAAGTAGTCTTACCAGTGGAAGTTCCACCGCTAATTATAATATTTTTCTTACTTATTACAGCGTATTCTAAAAACTCTTTTATTTTTTTTTGCCTTAACAGTAAATCCAAATGACGGTCAGCTGGATTATCAGTTGCTTCTGTAACAGTTTCAGAAAAAGCCCCCATTTTTTCGTAATCATCGAGTGCTAATTGCATGCTAGAAGGCTTACGGATCGACATGACTACTTTATCAGGTTCACATGCTGGTGGAAATACTATCTGTATACGATAACCATTTGGTAATGTTGCCGAAAGTAAAGGTGCTTCTTCGCTAAGTTTTTGTTCTGTAGCTTGAGCAATCAGTCTGCCAAGAGATTTCAAATGGTTAAGATCGAATACTTCTAATTTTTCACACCTTATTTCACCGCGATTTTCAATCCATACTTCCTTTGGCTTATTTATTGATATTTCATTTACGCCTTCTTCTTGAAATATGCCTTGTAATGGCTCCAAATATGTATCAAGTGCAGCATAATTCATTTCATTGATTTAATATTGCCTGTGAAGGAAATACTATATCTTGGTTAACAAATACTTTCAATGCGGTGCCTTGATCGACATAAATAGTTGGTTTTTTATCTGTATATCTGCCCACTATATCTCGCATATCTTTAGAAAAATCATTGATTGACTTGCCGATTGCTTCATCATAAACAGACTTGCTTTTTCTTTGAAATTGTTGTAACAGTTGATTTACATTTTCCAGGCTTATAGTAACCTTGTCTTCCTCAATTTCTAGCGCTTTTGCTATTTCCTTTTTCATTATTTTCAGCAAATCTTGCTCATTTTTAGCATTACGAATTTCTCCAATAGCTCCAAGGCCCAGTTTCCATTTATCACTAGATTTACCCTTTGCTGCTTCACCAATAACATCTTTGAATGAAGAAAAATCTATTTCAGTTACAGTGATGGATCTCACCGCATCCATAGGAGTTAGCGTACCAATAAGATTAGAGGCCTTTTGTCCTACAACAGATGAACCAATTGAAACACCAGCAAGTGCCACTGAAGAGAATAATGCACTTACTATTTTATTATCAACTATTCCTGCTATCCCTGCTCTACCAAGCTCGTCAGTACTAAGTGATGAGATAGCAATATCTATTCCATGAGGAAGAATGACCCTACTCCAGTTTATATTTACACGAGCTCTTGCGACATTCGAGTCAAATGAATAACTGCCTATCAATCTTGAGCCTTTAGGTATTAAAACTGTATCACCAGTTTCTGCATAAACATCTCTACTCACCATAGCACGCAGCATTCCTTGCAGATCAGAGTTTATTGCAGTTTCAAGAACAGCATCAATAATTTTACCTTGAGTAACCATTAAACCAATCTTTCCTACTCTGGTAGCTTTGCTCGATTGTGCTGAAGTGTCAGATAAAATAGCATCAGCAGCCTTATTCTCTCCACCATCACCTGAAATTGTTAACATTTGTGCACTACGTCTGTCTCTAGGATAACCGCCACCCCCTATTGTAGGAAACGAGGTAGGTAAATTGCCCATAACATTACTAGAAGGAAAATTTTGCTTTGGCAAAATAGGTATATTTGACACAGGAGTTTCTTTTGGTTTCTCTTCTTCTTTTCTAATTTGTTTTATTTCTGGTATGATTGGTGGTGTAGGAAGAGGAGGTAAGGGTGGTAAGGGATCAGTTATTATTCTTTCAGGAACCATTACATTATCTGGAACTTGTTCCAACTTTCCCTTCAATTCTTGAACATTTTGCTTTGTTTCCTCTTTTTTAATAACTTCTGAACCCTCTTTATGAGAAGGACTAAAATAGAGATAATACACTCCACCAACCAGAAGCACTAAAATAATGACCATCAATGCCCTATGACCTTGATTAGAGCCAACTGTTACTACCTTGTTCTCTATTTCTGATTCATCTTCTGAATTGTTACGCCTTTCTTTATTCATATTGCATATACCACAACTAAAGTGACCTATTTATAATTTCAACTTCACCATCTTCATAACGCATAAATAGCTTTTTATGTACTCCTTTTATTATAACATAATCATCAAATAACAGCCTTTTACAAGGTTTATCCTCCTCTTCTACAAAAATCTGAGGTATTTTATTATTATTTCTAAATTTTAAATAGGTTAAATAACCATCATCAAATAGCTCAATCGGAACTATATCCGCATTACTACCTTCATCAATATATGTATAATTGTACTTCGTATCATTTTCTTGTATTATTTTTTCTGGCTTGTCTGTAGTATATTGCATTTGAGTAGGTAAAGAAACCTCATCTAAATCAACATCAAATTCACCTTCTTCTTGAGGATAATAAAAACGTACTACGTAAGATATATCCTTTTCAGCAGAATAATCGTGACCCACTTTCTTAGCATCAGTATCTGGGTATTTATCGTAGTTTGGCCTTGAGATTAAATCAAAAATGTAATTTCTTTTTTTAGTTGTTGTAATAATCATGTTAGTGCGACTACTAACTTCAAATGGCATGATAAGCAATTTATTGTCATAAGGATTAATTTTCCAACTTGATGCATCACCAACAGCGATATTTTTAACTTTTTCTCCTTCCGCAAATTCAATATAAGAATAGTAACCCTGACTAAAAACCACCGTAAATACTTCATTAGGGCTATACACAAAAGTCTTTATTCTACTATCTACAGAAATAGGCTCATTATAATTAATGGATGCGTTTAAATTGCCACTTACAAGTAAAGCTAAAACTAATAATATCCTATACATATTCATCATCTACTCTATATGAAATAACTTGAAACCCTAATGGGTTAATATATCTTTGCTGATCATCCATTTCAAGCGATGCATATCTATATGACATAATAACTATCTTATTTTTTCTTGTGGAACTTCCATCTTTCCGTATAAATTCCACAAAAAACCTCACCTGAAGAGCATCGTTACCCAATTTTTGAATTGAGCGAATTTTACATTCACTTTTGGTATCTGAGTACAAATTAAAAAGATCATCCATATTCTGTGATCCTACATAATTTCTAAATTCATTATACACATTAGGTGAGGAAAACAACCTCACCTTTGTATAATAGTTATAATTATAATGATATGGATCAAAAACCTCCCTTGCTTTTATATACTCTGAAATAAAATAATCGTTTAGCGCTTCATTTGCAGAATATTGTTTTACTGTGACAGGATCAACCAATTGCACTATTCCTGATTTCTTGTCAATTTCTATAACAAATGGCTCAATAGTGCTACTTGTGCTAATTTTAAATATGACTAATATGCTGATAGAGATCGTTGCTAATAATATTAATGCAAATAAAAGTAGAATATTCCTTTGAGCAATAACTGTGCTGTAGCGGTTTGAATTCCAATCTATATCCTTATCTAAGGATTCAGTATTTTTTTCTCGCTTAAAAAATCTTAGCATTCTAGTATTCCTAAAAATCTTAACTTATGTTAATAAACATAGCAAATTAACAAAGTAGTTACAACAAAAAAGCTAAAAAACTCTTAATCTATGGCCTAGCTTACCAAACTTTGTCTCCATATATGAATCGTTATATTTATTACGTTCCACAATAAGTGGTAGACACTTTGTAACTCCTATACCACTACTTTCCAATTCTGACAATTTCCTATCATTGTTTGTAAGTAATTGGATTTTGTTAATGTTCAATTTCTTAAGCATTTTAGCTGCAACAGCAAAACTCCTTTCATCATCTTCAAAACCTAATATTCTGTTTGCATCAACAGTATCAAGATTATGTCCTCTTTGCACACTGTACGCTCTTAACTTATTAGTTAAACCAATGCCTCTTCCATCTTGCATTAAATACAATATAATACCACTTCCAGAGTCAGCTATCATTTGAATTGCTTGATGTAACTGACTTCTGCAATCGCATGATAAGCTATCTAACAAGTCACCCGTATAGCACGAAGAATGAATTCTTACTAATGGTTCGCCATCTTTATCTGGATTGCCAATGATAATTGCATGATGTTCTCTTCCACCACTTTCTGTTCTATAAGATATGATATTTACTTCTTGAGTCTGTTTTAAAAATAATGATGTTTTGCACACTTCATATACATCCTGATTTTCTTGAAAATTATTTATGAATGACGTGTCCAGTGCAATAACGTCATTTTTCTCGCACCAATTTCGCATTTCATGGTTATTCTCAAAAGTCATATCAGCCACTAACGCGTATGGCAATAATTCTGAGAACTTAAGCAAGGCAATAGCACATTCATCTATTGTCTTTGAGCATTGCAACTCTCTTATGCAATCTTCCTTTGAACAGTTTATTAAATGGAGCAGTTCATCAAAATTATTCACCAAAAGACGTTTGCTGTTATGTTCTTTATTCTGAGATATGTATTTTACCTTACTTGAAGTTAAAGTAACATATACATTACTTGATATAAGCTTGTATTGATTAAATAAATCTCTTTCTAAAGCCTCAGCAGCAGCGAACAATAGGTAATTACTTTTATCATATATTACAATTGGCCGGCCGCGCCTGATTTCGCTGATAGCTCTTTCTACCTTATTGCTACTCTGATTTCCTATAAACATTTTTACCCATATTAAGCAGCTATGAAAAAACTGGTGCGGCCGAGAAGACTTGAACTTCCAAGGCCTTATGAGCCACAGCGACCTCAACGCTGAGTGTCTACCAATTCCACCACGGCCGCACTATATTGTAGTTCTTATATAATTATTTTAAATTATTTAATCATTTTAGAATTTTTCATCTAGAGTGTCAATCTGATACTAGAATAATTTAGAAATTACTTGTATAATTTGATTATGAATTTTGTGATTATAAATTTTAATCATTTAAGACAACCTTACTACTAATTTTTAACTTAGGTTTTTATACAAATGAATGTAGCTAATATCTTTATTTTTTTAGCTCTATCTCTTATAACCAGCTTTCATTCTGTCCATGCACAAATATTATACACATGGTCTCAAGTTATTCCAGAAAATAAATTAAGCATACGTGCAATTACAGACAATGACATGTGTCCCATTGTTTATGTCGATGGCGAGGAAATAGAAATGCTGAATCGCAGCTCAATTAACAATGGTGATCATAACGAAACAGTTTGTGAACTGACAGTACAAACAAGTGCCAAAAACATTAGTATTGAGGATCTACGAGTTCCTATATTACCAGAAAAGGTTAATAAAATTGCTTTTATTGGTGACACGGGTTGTAGAATAAATATGTTACTTCAGCAGGAATGTAATTCGGTAGATAGCTGGCCTTTAAAAAAAAATTTAGATTCAATTGCCCTTCATAAACCAGATTTAATTATCCATGTTGGTGATTATCATTATAGACAAACAAAATGTAGAAATACAAAAAAGTGTGGCGATATTTATGGATATAATAAAAAAGCTTGGTACGCTGATTGGTTTGAGCCTGCAAAGGATATTTCATTACAATCCCCTTTCCTTTTTGTTCGTGGAAACCATGAGAGTTGTAATAGAGCTTATGAAGGATGGTTCAGGTATCTAGATTCATACCCCTTTTCGTCTGAAAAATGTGGAAACTTCGTTTCTAGTTGGTCCTTAGATGCTGGACCGATGAAATTTTTTATCTTCGACTCTTCATCCGGTGAGGATATTTTTACAACCCAAAGCACAATTGATGCTTTTGAAAGGCAATTTGATAAATTGATACAAGATAAGCCCACGTGGTTTTTAACTCATAAACCGCTTTGGAGATCTCCAAAAAAAGAATTTTTGACATTAAAAAGCCATGGTAATCTTACACAAATTGAAGCTTTTGGAGATAAGTTTCCAAGCAATGTCACTACCATAGTTTCTGGCCACATTCATATAGCCCAGATTTTATTAATGGATAATGTTCCAGACCAGATTATAGTTGGAAACGGTGGTGCATTATTACACGCTCAAGATCAAGAGCCTGTTTATCAAAATGTAGAATTTGACTATTCAAATGGTAGAAACTACTTAGCACACGAGGTTAGAAACTTTTTCGGTTTTGGCTTTGCAATACTAAACTTAGATGATCACAAATTTACCTTCTATAATCAACACAATAAGGAAATGTATTCTGCGAAGCTAACAGAAGATTTTAAACTTAAACGGATTAAAACTATAGTCGATTCATTTTAGGACTTGTTATTAGCTATTTTAACAACGCTACTTAAACATTTTTTTTAATCGATTGATTTCATCAGCAAATTTTGAGTCGGTCTTTATAAAATTTTCTACTTGTTTTACTGCATGTATAACGGTAGCATGGTCTCTGCCACCAAAATTTCTCCCAATATCTGGTAGGCTTTTTTGCGTAAATTTTTTGGCAAAATACATAGCTATTTGTCTTGGCCTTGCAAGACTGCGAAGTCTTCTATTGGATTGCATATCTGCAACCTTTATATTGAAAAATTCAGCTACTTTCTTTTGTATTTCCTCTATTGTGATTGACCTATGATTTGACCTAAGAAGATCGATTAGGGTTTCACTAGCTGATTCTACCGTCATACTTCTTCCAATTAATGAGGTATGGGTAACCTTATTTAATGCTCCTTCTAATTCTCTTATATTAGATTTTATGTTCCTTGCTAAAAACTCTAGGACATCTTTCGGAACATACATATTCATTTGCTCCACTTTTGCCTGCAATATACCAAGCCTTAATTCAAAAGTTGTTTCATTAATATCTGCCACCAACCCCCAACCGAGTCGTGATCTTATTCTTTCTTCCACTCCATCAAGATCACTAGGAGACCTATCAGCTGATATAACCAATTGCTTATTTTGGTCTATCAATGCATTGAAAGTGTGAAAAAATTCTTCTTGTGTACTATCTTTACCACTGATAAATTGTACATCATCTACCATCAATACATCTACTGATCTAAATTGCTCTTTAAATAACATAATATCTTTGCTTCGCAGCGCTGTAATATATTGGTACATGAATTTCTCTGCTGATAAATATACTACTTTTCTTTTTTCTGATGGGGAATTGACTATGTGCCAAGCTATAGCATGCATTAGATGTGTTTTACCAAGTCCCACTCCACCATATAGAAACAAAGGATTGCTGCCTAATATTGGATCTATAGATTCTGCCACACGCTTTGCCGCCGTAAATGCTAATTCATTTGGCTTTCCCACTACAAAATTATCAAAGGTGAACCTTGGATCCAGCGGCGAACCAAGATTATGATTACTTTCCTCTCTGTTTTTTAGTATAACATTAAAATTTGAATTCCTTTCCTCAATTACTTGAATATCAATAGAACCTATGCTTTTATCTTCGCTTTGCCATAATGATAATATTTTTTTCATGTAATGAACTGTAATCCACTCTTTTATAAACCTTGTTGACACGGATAAAAGAACTTCCCCATTTCTGCTACTGACAAATTTTAGCGAACTCAGCCAGCTGTTATATGTTGCTTCTCCATAAAGATTATAAAGACAATTTTGGATTTTTTCCCAAGTAACATTGTGATCCGTTACTGTAATAATCTGATCAAAAAACGTAGTAGAAACCTTAGGGCTAGTTAAGTTCATATACCATACCAAGAAAAAAGCAACAATTAGAAAAATATAAGATAATCAATAGCTTACTGCAAAATGAAAAGCTAATACTACTTAATACATACTAAAAATTATGGTGATTTTTTGATGGGTTGTAAAGGATATAAAAACACTAAAATTGATCATTTTTATTTCAAAAAAATGAAAAATTTGTAAATGTCGCTTGTATCGAGGATTAGAAGCATGCTATTAAAAATAGTAATACATTATGTATAAATAAGATGTTAAATTTACTGGTAAATAAGTAAAGTATTCATATAAATATAGCTAACCTAATATAGATTTACTGAAGCAAATTTATGATTATATTAAGTAATTTGAGTTGTCATGCTGTATTCGGTATTGAACTAGAGTTTTACATTGAAGGAATAGAAAAAGAATATTTATTTCTGAGTAGCATCAAAAATAAAATAGCATCTCTTGAATTTTCTTGCGAGAAGGAGAATTCTACACATCAATATGAGATAAAAAGTGGTTGTTATACGAACTCCGACAATTTAATTAAGCATTTTGAGTTAGCGAAACAATTACTTACTGAAACAGTACAAAAACTAGGTGGGAATGTTTCTTTTAAAGCAAAGCCCTATTTGGATAGAGCAGGCAGTGCATTAAATGTGCATGTTAATCTCGTGAATTCAAATAACGATAACTTATTTTATAGCAATGAGCAAAAGTACAGTGACTATCTGATTCACAGTATTGGTGGATTATGTGCAATGATGAAAAAACATATGTTGTTCTTTGCTCCAAATGATGATTCATATTTAAGATTTCAGTACCCGGATATTCATACTCCAACTACAATTAGTTGGGGAGTAAATAACAGAACTGCTGCGATAAGAATTCCCTATTTTGGCAACGATTCCAAAAGATGCCATCTAGAGCACCGTGTTCCTGGAGCAGACTGTAACCTTGAAAAAGTACTCACAGCAATAATTGAAGGTATAGTTTTTGGTATAGAGAACAAAATTGCTCCGCCAAATAGAGTGTATGGCATTGCATCTGATTCTCAATATAAGATGGAGAGCTTAATACAACAACTACATGTTAAACCCTAACCCGTTAAACCCCTTTGCTGGCTGTTCTAGCACTTCCCTCACATCATTATTTACCCCATGCTGTATAGCCACTCTGCAGGAGATAGTTTTCTCTCAGGTTTAGATTCTATACTAATATTTGCACTTGGTCTTTCAGGAAGTGGATTACCAAGCGCATCCATGTGTTTAGGTAAAGGTTCCATAACAATATTTGTAGCACTAGAAACGGAATGACTATCTTTAGTATCAGCGCTTTTAGAAAGTGAATTACCTTTGAAATCAATATGTTCAGGTAGTCCATTTTTCATTTCTTCTTGTGCTCTTTTATTTTTTAATTCTTCTGCTAGCTCAGTTTCAGTTCTTTTTGGTTCTTTTACGGATATTTCCGTATCTTTTTCTTCACCTTCATCTTCTGAAACACGAGTAATTTCAGCTTTAGTTCTTATTTTATGAATCAGCAAAAGTAATAAGTAAGTAACTGCAGCAGCAGAAACGATAATGGCTATCTTTGCGGCAATGTGAATTGCTGTTAAAAATATTAAAGCTGATAAAGCCCCAGCTAGTCCAGACACAATAACTTTATTTTTGCCTTTTGTTATATTTAGAATTGCTACCATAATAACCTCTCAAATACTGTTCTAGAATTATTATACAGAAATTTTCTTATACTTGCAATTTTGCGAAAATTTTAATTATTTACGTAAAGTTTTAAAGCTATACAAGGATTAATTAATATGCAACGTATCTCGACTATAATATTGTACAAACGCACATATTTAGTTAACATTCAACATGCAGAGCTTACTCATAGAGCGAAACAGGGCGGTGGTATTATTACTTATAGTAATTTTTATCTTCGGTTCATACGTTTATGTAAAAATGCCAAGGGAAAGTAACCCTGACATACAAATCCCTATAATCAGCGTGTTCGTTGGACTTCCTGGGATTTCTGCTCAAGATAGTGAAAAGCTATTAGTGCTTCCTATAGAAAATGAACTAAGATCCATCGAAGGTGTAAAAGAATTGAGAGCTTTTGCAACTAATGATGGTGCTCACATGATACTCGAATTTGGAACAGAGTATGATAATAAAGAAGTGCTCGATAATGTCCGTTCAAAGCTTTCAAACATAAAAGCGAAGTTACCTGTTGAAGTGGAATCTCCAATAATCAATGAAATAAATTTGAGTCTATTTCCCATATTAAATGTTGGCTTAATTGGTAATCTGCCAGAAAGGGCTTTCACTGAAATAGCACGCAAGCTAAAGAAAGAAATAGAATCTCTGCCAAATGTTCTCAAAGTTGAAGTGGCGGGTATGCGTAAAGAAACAGTGGAAGTTATAATTGAGCCCACAGTTCTAACAAAATATAACATTCAATCAAACGAAATATTCCAAGCTATATCAAGCAATAATAGACTAGTGGGAGCTGGGTCACTGGAAAATGATACCGGTAAATATTCGATTAAAATATCAGGGTTATTAAAAGATATAGAAGATATTATGAATATTCCTATTAGATCTCAAGGCGATGCAGTTTTGAGAATCAAAGATATAGCAAAAGTATACCCTAGGTTTGAGGATTACCAAGGGTTTGCTCGCATTAATGGATTACCTAGTGTCGTGCTAGAAATTTCAAAACGTAACGGAAAAAACATAATAGACACAGTAAATCAAGTAAAATACTTAATGGATAAGGCAAAAGATCAATTACCTGAAAATTTAAAAGTGATGTACTTAAATGACCAGTCAAAAAACGTCCGCGATGTGCTTGATGACTTGGAAAACGGCATAATATTCGCTGTGTTGTTAATATTGATCATAATGATGCTTTCTATGGGAACAAGGATTGCTATTCTTGTGGCACTCTCGATACCCGGTTCCTTTCTCATTGGGATAATAGCTCTTTACTTTATGGGCATAACCTTAAATATCGTTGTGCTCTTCAGTTTAATCATGGCTGTTGGCATGCTGGTTGATGATGCAATTGTGATCAGCGAATATGCCGATAGAAAGATGATCTGCGGAATGGACAAAGTAGAAGCCTTTCACACTTCAGTTCGTGATATGTTTTATCCGGTTCTATCATCGACGTTAACTAAATTAGCAGTGTTTTTTCCTCTATTATTCTGGCCTGATACTGTTGGTAAATTCATGCAGTACATACCAATTACAATAATTCTAACTTTGACTGGATCGCTCATTATGGCTTTGGTTTTTATACCAACACTTGGTGCAATATTTGGTAAGCCTTCAATAACTTCAAAAAAAGAAATAAAAAAAATGAGTGCTATAGAAAGTGGTGAGATAAAAAATGCTGGGCCTATAATAAGAGCTTACATACGCATGCTAGAGAAGGTTTTAGATCATCCTAAAAAATTCATATGTGCTACTGTATTCGTCCTGTTTTCATTTAGTGTGCTGTACTTTACCTTTGGTCCTGGAGTGAAGTTTTTTCCGAAAGTGGATTCAGATAATATTTTAATCAGTGTTAAAGCAAAAGAAAGCTTATCAGCTAAAGAACGAGATCTGATACTCAAAGAAGTGGAAGAACGCATTTTGAGCGTTGAAAAAGAAATTCATGTTTCTTACGCTAGATCAGGAGCATTTTCAGACAACGTTATCGCCAGAATTCAACTAGAACTTATGGATTGGCGCTTCAGGCGCAAAGCTAAGCACATATTAAACGATATAAGAAGCAGTGTGCAAGACATGAAAGGAATAGTAATTAATGTTCAAGAGGAAAAGTTAGGACCGTCGGCTGACAAGCCAATACAAATTAACCTCAGCGGAAGTGCATCCAATCTGAATTTAGCAGCAGAGAAAATTCTAAAAATTATGGACCAACCTTCATCCGGGTTTATAAATATTCAAGATAGCAGATCAGCACCTGAAATAGAGTGGAATATGAGTGTTGATAAGAGTAAGGCTACAAGTTCTGGAGTAAGTGTTGCAACCATTGGCAATTTTATAAAGATGGTTACAAATGGAGTGTTGATTGGAAAATATAGACCAAATAACACGGATGAAGAAATCGATATTGTACTCCGTTTCCCCAGAAGGGAGCGCAACATGAAGACTATAGATAATCTTTTTATCAATACAGTTAATGGCCCGTATCCTATGAGCAACATAGTAAAATATGCTCCCGAAAAAAAGGTAAACAAACTAAATAGGATTGATGGATTACGTACAGTGACAATTTCCGCTGATGTGGATACAGGCTATCTTGTTAATGAAAGAGTAAAGTTCATTCAGAATTCTATTGTCCAGGATTGGGACAAGGGAGTAAAAATTGATTTTAAAGGCGACAAAGAAGATCAACAAAAATCAGGAACATTTTTGTTAAAGGCTTTTATATTAGCAATTACACTAATGATATTGGTATTAGTGACACAGTTTAATAATGTATACCATACATTTATCGTAATGACAGCAGTGTTTTTATCCACCACATGTGTGTTTTTTGTTTTCTTTCTTATCCAACAAGTTTTCGTAGTTGTTATGTGTGGAGTGGGGATAATTGCTTTGGCAGGAATTATAGTGAATAATAACATACTATTGCTTGATGCCTTTCATCACCAAATTAAGGTACACAAAAATGACATCAAGCGATGTGTAATAAACGCTGCAATTTCTCGCGTTAGGCCAATATTGCTTACCGTTGCAACCACAGTTCTTGGTTTAATAACGATGATTACCAGGTTAAATATCAATTTTTTTACGCTACAAATCACATATGATGCTCCATCAAGCCAGTGGTGGGTTGACATTTCAACAACCATAGCAAGTGGAATATTGGCTGCAACGGTCTTAACTTTATTCTTTACTCCAGCGTTGCTTGTCATACAAAGACATGAAAAAACTTGACTTAAATTAGCAATCATTTAACATTTAAGATAGCGTTCTTTGCCCGTTGAAGCTATAATTATAACTAATTACATTGGATTTATTTATTATGATTGCTAATCGTAAAAGCAGTGTTAAGCAGAAAAGTAACAAGAATAACATAGTTGGAAGCCTTGATGTAATAAAAACAGCAGGAGAACTTTCACTTCAAAAAGGTTTAGATTTTAATGTTGTAATAAAGGCACTAGAAAGTGCTATAGAAGCAGTGGCTTATCAAAAGTATGGTAGCAAAAGTAAAATTGTAGTTAATATAGATAGAAATACAGGCAAAGTTACTTCATACAGAAAACTAAAAGTTATTGATGACGAATCAGATGGAGAAAAGAATACTGAGTATGAATCAATTACGCTGACACAAGCTAAATTAATAAAAGGAGATGCAAAAGTTGGAGATACTGTTAGTGAATTGCTCTCTCTTAACACTGATCTTGCTTCAGCAAGGATTGCCCAGCAAAAGATTGCTCAAATAATTAAAGATGAAGAGTCAAAAAAGCAATATGAGGAATTTAAAGATAAGGTGGGAGAAATAAGGTATGGTATTGTTAAACAAGTAGAATATTCAGATCTTATTATAGACATAAATGGCACTAGGACATATCTTCCATTGCGAAATTTGACCGGTGGTGAATCATTTCGTGAAGGCGATAAGGTTAAAACTTACATACAGACCGTTAAGCGCTCTGATGATGGACGTCAAATTATTCTTTCTAGGACTCATGAAGGCTTTTTAGAGGCATTATTAAATCAAGAAATACCAGAAATTGCTGACGGGTTAGTAACAATTAAAGGTATAGCTAGAGACGCCGGCTCAAGGTCTAAGGTTGCTGTTTTCTCTCCTGACAAGAACATTGATCCAGTAGGTGCTTGTGTCGGAGTTAAGGGAGATAGAATAAAAACTATTATACACGAATTAAATGGTGAAAAAATTGACGTTATAAATTACTCCTCAGATTTGGGTCAATTTGTTATTAAAGCCATTACTCCTGCAGAAGTATCGAAGGTTATTATTGATGAAAATGAAAATTGCATAGAGTTAATAGTTGCTGAAGATCAATTGAGTTTAGCTATAGGAAAAAAGGGCCAGAATGTAAGATTAGCTTCAGAGCTTGTTGGATGGAAAATTGAGATATTAAGCACTCAGCAAGAATCAGAAAGGCGAAGTAAAGAACTTAGTCAATGTTCAGCTTTATTTGCTGAAGCTTTAAACTTAGAAGAGATTATGGGTCAGCTATTGGTAACAGAAGGTTTTTCAAGCGTAGAAGATATATCCAACGCTTCAATTAAAGAGCTTGCTTCAATAGAGGGCTTTAATGAGGATATTGCAAACGAACTTCATAACAGAGCAAACAAGCACCTGAAAGCAGAAAATGATAGAAAAATAGAAGAGCTAAAAAGTCTAGGTATGGAAGATGATGTAATCAATTTAACTTTATCAATAGACAATAAAATTGCTCTTAGTAAACATGATATTAAGACTTTAGAGGACATAGCAGATTTATCAAGTTATGAGTTTTGCAGCATACTCTCTTCCTCAGCTGATAGTAAAGAAAATCTAAAAGATACAGTAGACTCAATAATCATAGAAGCACGTAAAAAGCTTGGGTTAATATAATAAAATAATATGAATAATGAAGATATCAGTAATAAAAAATTAACGCTCCAAGGCTTAAGCAAGCTTAAATTAGACCTCAATTTAAACTCTTCAGCTAGCCCAAGTACTGGAGCTACAATAGTAAAAAAAAGAAGAAAAAAATCTCATGATGCAGAAGAACATAATTTATTTGACGAGAGTAAATTAGGTTCTTTAACAGAGAAAGAACAAATTTTCCGCATTAATGCTGTGCAGAATGCTGCTTTGCTGAAAGAAAGAAATCAGAGAGAAGAAAAAGAGAAAACAGCAAAAGAAGACAGCAATAAAGAGATTGACGAGAAAAATGAAGCGGACACTTTATCTAAAGAAATAAATAAGAAAGTTTTAAGTAATACTCACTTAGTTGAACTAAGAGAAGATAATATTGACTATGAGGGCGACAATAAAAAGTCTTCTAAAGTCAACAAAGATATATATTCTAAGCATTCTAAACTGGTAATTGCACAGGCAATAGATGAAAAAACTGAACAACCCCCTGTATTTAAGCAAAGATTTGGTATAAGAAGTAGAAAGTCAAAGTTTACTAAGGGTAAAAATATATCAAGAGAAGTTGTTATACCAGACAAAATAACTATCAGGGAGTTATCTGTTCGTATGGCAGAAGATAGCAAGAGTGTGCTAAAAATGTTCAAAGAAGAAGTCGGTGAGAGTTATAGAGTAGATGATCTGGTGGATCCAGATATAGCATCTGAAATAGTGGAAAAATTTAATCATACGGCTAAACGAGTGAGCGATACCAACAGAGAAAAGGATTTATTTTTTATAGAAGGCAGAGAAAGCCTGCCTAAAAAACCTAAACCACCAATCGTCACTTTTATGGGACACGTCGATCATGGTAAAACCTCATTGCTCGATGCATTTCGTGAATCTAATGTTGCAGAAAGAGAGTCAGGTGGCATAACTCAACACATAGGTGCTTATCAAATAACGACAAAAGATAAGCAAAAAATTACTTTTATTGATACACCAGGACATGAAGCGTTCACTGCGATGCGTGCACGTGGTGCCAATATTACTAATATAGTCGTAATAGTAGTTGCAGCTGACGATGGAATCATGAAACAAACAGTTGAAGCAATAAATCATGCAAAAGCAGCAAATGTTTCTATTATAGTTGCTATTAATAAAATTGATAAATCTGAACCTGGTGATGTAGAAAAAATAATTAATAGTTTGCCTCAATATGATCTCATCTCTGAAGAGCTTGGTGGTGATATTATGATTGTGCCAGTATCAGCAAAAAAGAAAACTAATTTAGATAAACTAGAAGAGGCGATTTTGTTAATCGCTGAATTAATGAAGCTAGAAGCAATAGAGGATTGTCGAGCACTTGGATGGGTAATAGAATCCAAAATAGATAAAGCGAAAGGAATATCAGCTACATTGATAGTTGAGGAAGGAACGTTAAAGGTTGGTGATATATTGGTAGTTGGTACAACATACAGCAAAGTACGTAGTATGGTTAATCACCTTGGTCAAAGAGAAAAAGCAGCACTACCCTCCGCTCCAATTGAAATTACTGGTCTAAATGGTGTGCCAAATGCTGGAGATAAATTTGTTGTTGTAAATTCTGAAAAGCAGGC
Source organism: Wolbachia endosymbiont (group A) of Conops quadrifasciatus (assembly GCF_964027015.1). Taxonomy (NCBI): domain Bacteria; kingdom Pseudomonadati; phylum Pseudomonadota; class Alphaproteobacteria; order Rickettsiales; family Anaplasmataceae; genus Wolbachia; species Wolbachia endosymbiont (group A) of Conops quadrifasciatus. Next base: position 1,282,187 of record NZ_OZ034722.1, on the reverse strand, counting down.
GCGTGAAATTGTTGAATACAGGCTAGAGTTGATCAAGAAAAAGAAAGAAGATTCAGACGACAATAATTTAGATATATTCAGTCGTAATAAAAGTGAAACAGAAGAACTATCTGTAGTTTTAAAGTGCGATGTAACTGGTTCTATTGAAGCAATATCAAGTTCAATTGATAAACTCGGTAAAGACCAAGTGAAATTAAATATCCTACACAAAGCAGTAGGAGGGATAACAGATTCAGATGTACTGCTTGCAGAAGCATCAAGTGCAGTAATTTTAGCTTTTAATGTAAAAGTGGACTCAAAAATAAGGGACTTGGCAAAACAAAAAGGTGTAGAAATACATACTTATAACATAATATACGAGCTCATTGACGACATGAGAATGTATTTAACTAAAATGTTAAAGCCTGTTACACGAGAGGTTCATGTTGGTTCTGCATCTGTGAGGCAAATATTTAACGTATCTAAAGCTGGTAATATCATTGGATGTTACGTAAGTGATGGAGTCATAAGAAAAGATTCTTTAATTAAGGTAGTGCGTGGTGGCAAATTGGTGCATGAAGGAAAGTTAAAAGCACTACGTAGATTTAAAGATGATGTTAAAGAAGTAGGTGTAAACTTTGAATGCGGAGTATCACTAGAGGGTAATATCGATATTAAAGTTGGAGATATTTTGGAAGCTTATCAATTAGTGCAAGAAGAAAGGGTGTTATAGTAGATGGATATGAAAAAGGAAATTAGAAACCTAAAAATAGCATCGGTATTGCATAGAGCAATATCAAGAGTCCTAATGGAAGGTAAGGTGTTCAATAAAAATGTAGCGGTATCTGACGTAAAATTAAGTAAAGATTTGAAAAAAGCAGATGTATATATTGTGTTATCTTTATTGAATATCCAAGTAGCTGACTACTCAGATTCAGAAAAAAGTACATGGATTTCAGCATCACGCACTGGAGATCCTTCTGAGGATAATTGTGATATTAACACTGTTGTTAATGGAATGAACCAATCTGCATGGTCAATACGTAAATCTATATTGTGTTATGTTGATTTGCGATTTATACCTGAGTTAGTTTTCAAGCCTGATTTAGCGTTCGATAATTTTGTTAATGTAAGCAAAATATTACATAATCACACTTAATTAATGTATTTCAACCGTTACTTTTCATTAATGAGACTGCACAGTTTAACAGGTTTGTGGCTTGTGCTATTTCCCAGTTTGAGCGGTATTCTTTTAGCCTCAACTTCTCTATCGTATCAGGCTCTTTTTCTCCTTGTTTTATTTACTATAGGTGCATTTTTAATGAGACCTGCAGGGTGCATAATCAATGACATTTTCGATAGGGAAATAGATGCACACGTTGAACGAACAAAATATAGGCCACTTGCAAGTGGTGCATTAAACATAAAGCAGGCTTTGGTTTTACTCTCACTGCTACTATCTATCGCCTTGGTAATTTTATTGTTAACTAATAAAACCACACTCATACTTGGAATAATCTCAATGTGTATGATAGCTATTTACCCTTTATTAAAGCGGTATGTTTGGTGGCCACAATTGTTCTTAGGGTTTACCTTCAATATGGGATCGCTCATGGGCTCAGCAGCAATAATAAACCAGATCAGTATAGAATCCTTGCTGTTTTATATAGGATGCATCTTTTGGACACTTAGCTATGACACCATATACGCTCATCAAGATAAAAAAGATGATGAAAAACTCGGAATGAAATCTACCGCATTATATTTTGGTGATACAACAAAATCTTGGTTGAAAAGATTTTATTTAATATCTCTTATGACGTGGCTATATGCTGGTATCTTATCATCATTAAATAACATCTTTTATATTGCTCTACTTGCTGTAGGGTTCATATTTCACCGCCAATACAAAAATTTCAATCCTGACGATCCCAGTCAATGCATGTCCATATTTAAAAATAATTCCTACATAGGGTTGCTTCTCTTTTTTGGCATCCTTTTAGATAGAATTATCACCTAGGTCTCAAGAGTTTTGGCTCTAATGAAGTCAATAAACTCAGGTAGCTCGCAGAAACGAAAAAACTTGCTTTACAAAACTCCGCCAGCCCCCTTATCATGAAACTGAAGCTATTTATTTATCTTCGCAATCTCTGCAGTGGATTAATGACAAAAAAACTTAATGTATTTGGCGTAAATCATCCTTAATTTTTTGCACTATGTGCACCTCATGTCTTTATAAAACTTTAGGTTTCTACCTATACAAGCCGAAACGCGCTTATAAAGCGTTTAAGACAGTAAAAGACGTCAAATAGACAAGGGAGAATTTGAATACTAGCTACCCTGGGGTTTCTTTGCCTTTTTTTCCGCTCAGTAAATTTCTTAACGTTTATAATTTAGATTAGTTGCGGCTTAAAAGCAGCTGAATCGCGGTTATTAAGCGTATAGCACCGAACAGAAGAAATCTGTCAAACCAGGAAGAAACTCCTCAATTTAAGTTTTTAGTAGTTTTTAAGTATAGTTGTATAGGAAGCGCCTCTGCAGTTATAACCGAAATTTTCACTGGTGCCATAAGTGCCCGTCGTTTAGCATGGTTTTGGGAGGAACGGTCAAATCATTGATGGAGTTTTTTAGGCTACCTCGGTTAGGAGATTGTATTATCTAACCGTTCCAAGCTGAAGCGTTTCCCTATTACAAATTATAATAAGGGAGTTACTATGAAAAAAGCAAAAAGTAAATTAGAGATAGACCTGCTGCAAAAGGTGATTGAAAAAATAATGTGAGAGAAGTAGAAGAAGAATAAGCAGATTGAGTAAGGTAAAAAAATGAGCTTTAGTTACTATAACATGAAGAAACACCCAAGAAACTTTCGTAATATAACAGGTTTAACTATAGAGGAGTTCGAAAAGGTAGTGGAAAAAGTGAGGTCTGGGTGGGAAAGACTTGAAAAACAGAAAAAGTGCCATGGTAGAAGATCACAACTACCAACTCTAAAAGATAAGTTATTTTGCGTAATTTTGTACTATCGCACTTACATAACACATAGATTTTTAGGGTGCCTGTTCAATGTTCACAACGCAAATGTATTTAGGTTACTGAAGAAAATAGAGCCATTACTTGCCAAAAAAGTTACTATAACAAAAGATAGAAGTATGACACCAGAAAAAATACTGAAGATTCTGGCTGATGTTACAGAACAGCAAATACAGAGACCAGAAGATAGTAAAAAACGGAAGAAATCATATTCAGGAAAAAAAAAGAACCAACACTATGAAAACTGAGATTGTTATCGAAGAAGGTGGAAGAATTTTATCAGTGTCAAATTCATATCGTGGTAGAATTAATGATTTTCGCATAAGGAAACAAGAAAAATATTTACCAATCGATAGCATAAAATATGCCGATTCTGGATATCAAGGTTGGCAAAAATTGCAAAGCAATGTTATAATTCCATATAAAAAGTATCGTAAAAAGCCATTAACTCCAGAGCAGAAAGAGCATAATAGAAGATTAGCATCATTTAGAATGAGAGTAGAAAATAAGATCCGTGAGATAAAGATATTTAAGATTATGTCACATATTTACCGCAATTTTCAGAAAAAATACAACCTGAGGTTCAATATTATTGCTGGTATTGTGAATCTTAAGCACGCCTTTTAGTTAACCTTGATTTTAGTCACCCTCCTTTCCTTCTTTTTATTGCTTGATTCTCAGCAGGTCTATTGTTGGGCCAAATGTTCTTCCAAGATTGCTACTTACTGTTTTATTACTATCATTTGCTTGGGAATGAGATGCATTTCGCTCAAAAATCACTTTTATTCCAGCAAATTTAGCTTGGGAAGATTTCGGAGGAACAGGTGGAGCAACTTTCTTAAGCTTTACTATTTTTTCTAACTCATTCTGCGACGATAACTTGGTCTCTGGTGCTCTTGGTGGTAACGGTGGGGCAACCATGCCTTTTGAGTTAATCTTTCCTTCATTTTTAGGAAAAATTTTTGGATTATTTTTTTCTACTGTAGTATTCATTTTTTTACCTCTAAGCCTATTAACTAGTAGAATTATAAACTTAGAGGTATTAATTTTGTAATAACGATGTTAATAGGTTTCAAATAAGCATCGCCAGAGGACTCTCTATATAATGCTTAAAGGCATTTAAAAATTTTGCTCCTAATGCTCCATCAACTGCTCTATGGTCAACAGAAAGTGTTGCTGTCATTATTTCTGCTATCTCTATTTTCTCATTCATAACAATTGGTTGTTTTTTGGATGCACCAACTGCCATAATGCAAGATTGCGGCGGATTGATTATAGCACTGAAGGCTTTTATACCAAACATTCCTAAATTGGAAATAGTAAACCCACCTCCTTGAAATTCTTCTGGTCTTAATTTTCCAGATCTTGCTCTGCTTACTAAATCTTTCACTTCTTTTGATATAGATAAAATACCCTTTTTATCAGCATTTTTTACTATAGGAGTAATTAGCCCATCTTCAAGTGCCACAGCGATTGAAATGTCTACATTTGAGTATTTAAGTATTTTATTATCTATCCACGAAGAATTTATATCAGGAAATTTTTTCATGCTGAAAGCTGCAGCTTTTATGATTAGGTCATTAATTGTTACTTTGTTATTTTCATCTGCTGAGCTAATCTCGTTTTTTAACGATATTAACTTATCAACCTGGCAGTCTACAGTTAAATAAAAATGTGGAACATTCTGTTTGGATTCAGTTAAGCGCTGTGCTATCACTTGGCGCATATTGCTTACTTCAACCATGGTATCTTCCTCAGGCTTTTCACGACTTTCAATGCGTGTACCACTACCTAAAGACTCCAACACATCAGCCTTAATTATGCGACCATATGGTCCTGTACCTTTTAATTGCTGCACATTAACCCCTTCATTTTGAGCTATTTTCTTAGCTAATGGGCTTATTTTTGTTCTACCTTCTGTTGTATTAGTATCTTCTTCTTTTCTAGATCCCAGTGTCACGCACTGGGATGACATTGAGGAGTTGGATCCCAGTGTCAAGCACTGGGATGATATTGAAGAGTTGAATGACATTGGAGGGTTGGATGATATTGAAGAGTTGGGTAACATTGAGGAATTGGATGGCACTGAGGGATTGGTTTCAACTTCTTTCTTAGCTTCAATATTGGTAGCAGAAGCTGAAACATAGTTACCGAGTGCACTTTCATCTTCTCCTTCTTCCAGCATTAAAGCTATCGGTTGATTTACAGGCACGCCACTTGTTCCTTCTGTTACTAAAATTTTTGCTAAAACTCCTTCATCTAAAGATTCAAACTCCATTATGGCTTTATCAGTCTCTATCTCAGCAATTACGTCGCCTACTTCAACTTTGTCTTGTTCTTTTTTATGCCACTTGACAATTTTTCCTCCAGTTTTGCTCATTGTCGGTGAAAGAGAAGGCATTAATATTTCTATAGGCATTGATTTTGCATTTAAAGATCTATTCAATTTTTAATTTACTCTTTATCTTATGTCAATCTAATCGTGAATTATGATGAATAAGTCTGTTACACTATCCCTCACGTCATCCCAGTGCGTGACACTGGGATCTTGGTTCAGTACTATTATCCTATTGTTTTTATTATTTAGCCATAGCTTGTTTGCTAATAACTTTGTTTCAACCAAATCAAATAAAATCAACATGAGAACGGGGCCAGGGTTTCACTATCCTGTAAAATGGATATACACTTGCAAAAATCTGCCCCTGAAAGTGATAGAAGAGTTTGAGAGTTGGAAAAAGGTCTGCGATATAGATGAAGACTGCGGATGGATAAAAGGCAATCTGCTTAGTGATAAGCACCACGCAATGATAAAAGAAGATACTTATGGATATCAAAAACAGAGTGTAGGCAGCAAGATTACTATGAAAATAGACAAGTTTGTTGTAATAGAAATAAAAAAATGCAGTGAAAAATGGTGTTTGCTGTCCTCATCGAAACGCAAAGCATGGGTACAGAAAGAATCTATATGGGGAGTTGATTAGACTGGCGAAAGACCTTGATTAGTAGTAGTTTCCAAACCTTCTGTAGCAGACTCTTCAGATGAAGCAGGAGTTGCACTAACTTCTTGAGGTTCTGGAGAATTATTTTGCTATATAGTGCTGTCACAAAAACTCTGTAACATCTCCTCAGCAGATGAATCTAAAATTTGTACAATAGACTTTCCACTTTGTTCTCTTAGCGATTGATCCATTCTAGAAATCAACTCAGAAAACTCACTACCTGATTTTTTAGCTTCACTTTTTATTTTGCTTTCTATGCTTGCAATATTACCTTGATCAATTTCTTCTTTTGTTATGTTGAATGAATTTGCAACATCTTGATATCCAATCTTGCAATTTCCACAACCAATTATGCAAAAAGCAATAGAATTAGATATTTCATTTGCAGCCCACTTGTGTATAGTGTAAGCCAAATAATTGTCATGGTATTTAATGCTAAATTGTTGTTCTATTAGCTCAGAAATTTTATTCTTTAGAGACATAAAGTACCCTCCTTACATTCGTTATACCTTTTTGTTAAGATACACCCATTTACTACATGCTTTGTTTTAATTAATTATTAAAACAAGAGCATAATTTTCAGAGTTATATCTTTTTACCTTAACAATTCTTTTTTGATTTCCTCTTCAACTTTCTCTCTTATATTCACGTTAAGGTCCTTCGTCGAAAAATCAGTCATAGCTTCAAGATCATATATATCTCTTGTCACTTTTTCAATAGCATCATTTATTTCTTTTTTGTCAAATTCCTTTATAATAGGTCTAATCTTCACATACCCTGGAGAGCCTTTACCATAAATTCCTTTTCTTTTATCAATGCAACCACCTGCACCAGATCTACTGCTTCTAAAACCACTTTTACACTCTACTGTTTCATATTTGACTTCACCATCTTCTATATATGTTATTTTATTATCTTCAGTAGACTTCAATGCATTTGTTGGTATAACTGTTTTTTCTAATTCTAAACTCGGTTCATGAATTATTGTGTCCTTATAACCCTTACCACCGTATGTTCTATACTCACCTCCACCTGCAACAATAATCAGTGGCTTGCAATGTTGCTTCTGCGAATTGCACATTTTTATGAAAATAGGTCCCCCGTCCTTATCTGAGGAGTTATTTTCCTGGTTACCCCCTCCCTCTGTAACTCGAATATTAATTCGAGGATAATTAGGATCAATTTTCAATTGAGCTTTAATATAATCTCCTGGCATTCCTGATCTGCTTTCTTTGGACTTTGCTATATTAACTATATGACCTGCTTCACCACTTCCCCACGCTTCTATTTCAACACGGTCAAACATTATTGATAAGTCATCTGTATAAACATTTCCATCTTCAGGCTTATAGGATTTTTCACTATTTTTTTCAAGCTCTCGTTTCTTATTTTCAAGTTCTTGTTTCTTATTTTCAAGTTCTTGTTTCTTATTTTCAAGTTCTTGTTTCTTATTTTTCAGTTGTTCCTTTATCTTTTCTAATTTTTTTTTGAGACCTTCTAAATCGAACCTACACAATTTATTAGCGTAAAAAACTTCTGTTCTGTTTGCTTTAATTGGTGCTTCTAGTTGCGTGACAACGCCATTCTCATCTTGTGAAACTTTCAAGTAAAATGGTTGATCACCCTTTTCATATTGTGTTGAACGGCTACATGTTCCATTAAAGCAGATGCACCCATCATAGCCTTGCTCACATCCTTCTTTATGCTCTGTATCTATCAACTTATATACTACTTTGACTTTGTTATTTATAAATTTTTCATCTATGTCTTTATCGTAATCCACGCAGTAACTGCATTTTCCCTTTTCCTGTTTATTTTCGTCAGGGAAGAAAACATACCCTTGCTTATTAAATATTATTTTATCCAGCTGATCTTGAAGTCTTTTTATTTTTAAGAGGTCGACTATTTCCCTTTCCTTGCTTGGAAGATAATAGAACCGATTTGATTCCTTTGAGTAAACAGCATTGTATTGAATATATTTTGTTCCCATTAATTTTAGTGGTATTATTTTATTTTCTCTTTCAAGAACAAACTCCTCTGGTTCTGTCTGCCATCCAGAAAGACAAAGCATTTTACTGTTAGAATTTTCTTTATACTTTACTTCTATTTTTGGACGTCCTAAGCTGTTCAATTTGCATTTATTTCCTTGAAACTCTTCACATTCCGTTTCAATATCAGGAACATAGCCATATTCTTTCAGAACTTTAAATTGTTGCGGATTACTTTCTAATATACCTTCTATAATATTATCAATATAACTTTTTTTGTTATTACTATCAGTCGTTTTTGCTACTATTGCTGGTTTTACCACTTTCAAAGACAGAGGGCCAATTTTTTTTCCATCGCGGTTAATATCAAAAATACAAACATCATTACTGTAGTTCCCAGGTACTTCACTACAGATATCACTATTCATCTTCATTTTTATTTCTAGCGTGTTTTTATTTGCTATCTTCACTATCTCAGGTTCTGGAGCAGGTGGTGACGGAAAGCAGCGGATGAACTGTGGATTTTTTTCATCTATACTTTGAGTTCCAAGGTATTCAGCACAGAGCTTATCTTTTTCTCTATAAGTTTTGAAGTAATGTGTCGTGCCATCTTTATCCAAAATAGAATGCTTCCTAACTTCATCCGAAGTAGGGAGCTCCTCAGCTTTATCTTTTTTGTATTTTCTGGGAAAATCTAATTCTTTTCCAATCTTTCCGTTTTCTTCTATTAGATCACCAGCTATTACCTTAACTTTAGGGTTGAAGTAATCATTATCTTTATCTGTTATAGGAACAATTCTAACTTGTGGAGGCGACATCGCAAGTTGTTCACAAAACGGAGGGGGGCCAGGTGCAAGTGGTACAGGAGCACATTTTATCTTTTGCTTTCCTTTACTCCATGATGAACAAGTATCACAAACGTTTTCCATATCCCCTGGACGGAAAATATTTTCTCCCTGAAGCACTCTTGAAAACCATGCAGAACTACCCATACAAGCGCCTTTTTGGCTACAAGCACATATTTTAGGAGACTTAGCAAACTTCGTTTTTTCTTCATCAGTAACATTGTCTGCCCATTCCCACTCAAGACTATCTGCTATTTTTGCATTAACAGATGTTTTATCTCCTTCCCAATCAATAAACACTGCTGCAGAGACTTTACCTCCTGTATCTTGTGTACCATATATCTGGCGGCAGGATGTTCCACTAGGTAATATATAACAATTATCTTTTCCTTCATAATCACAGACTTGAATCTTTGGATTAAAATAACCATCAATTCCTTGGTCTTTTACTTGTCTTACTGTAATATATTGGTATAGCTTTTCATCAACTTTAAAACTACCTTTAGTACCAAAAGTAAAAATTGCTAAAAAACCCTCCAAAGCTTTTTTGCCTCCAGCTTCAAGTGTACTATTACTCTCTACAAGAGGCGGACAATCAGCATATCCTTGATACGAAAGACCAAGTATCAAAAAGAACATCAATAAGAAATTAAGCTTTACACTTCTCATAAAACACCGGTAACCACTCATTAACTTCTTCTCCTTTTTCCTTTATTGCCTCGTACATATACTTTATAGTCTCTTTGTTAGCTGAAAGTACATGTATTTCTTGCATATTCTTTAAATCTAAATTTAAAGTTACTAACCCTTTATACTGCTTTATCAAAAATAAACCTTCCTGTGTTGGCGTCTGCAGAATTATATTCAGCTCCTCTTTTGATAAAGAAAATGCCTTCATGTATAATCTATTTGCATTGATGTTCGGCATCAAGATTCTTGTATCAACATGCTTGTCTAAATATTGAGTAAATTTGCTAGCAAATGCGAGATTTAAATTTTCAGTACTTAGGATTACCACAACATTTAGTTCCGTCATTCTTTGCATCCAGTTATCAAACTCTTTCTCTGTAGGAAAAATATTACTTATCTCCCATGCTTCATCCAAAACAAGTATTGCAGGTGATCCATCACATTTTGCCTCAAAAGAATATAAAAAATAGTAAAGTATCACGGACATACATTCTTTTCGTTTTGTGAGGTTTGCGGTGTTGAGAGATATAATTTTTGTTTCCCAGTCAATATCTGATTCATTACCATCTTGAAATAAGTAAGCAAACTCACCACCGTCACACCATCTACTTATTTTATCCCCGAGGAGCAAAAGCACCTCAGAAATTTGCGCAATAGAACGTGACTCCTTGGGTATAGCAAATATAGAATCCACAATTTTTCTTATCTTTTCTTCTACGTCCACCAAGCTCGTATCGGCTACCATTCTTTTGATCAGTTCAACCAACATATTGCGATTGGAAGCACTATCTTCAATGTTTAGTGGATTAAATTTTAGGCTTTTGTCCTTATACTTCGGATCGATTATATAATATTTACCACTCACTGCTTTAGTAAAAATTATCGACTTTCCAGTGTTATCCAATATGACAATTCTTGGGTTAAACTTTCTTGATTCTGATAATAGGAAATTAATGAGTGAAGTTCTGCCTGAATTTGGAGCTCCAAGTATCGTAGTATGGCCATTATTTCTTTTTCCATGGAAATTAAAGAAGTAAGGATTTCCTTCTTTTGAGAAAAAAACTGTTACCGCTTCTTTCCACCTTCCTCCTTTTAATGTACCTGACGTAAAATCATGCAGCATAGCAAAACTGCAAGCATATTTTGCTAATATATTTTTCGGTTGTGTAATAAAGGTAAAATTGCCCGGAAGTTGTGCCCAAAAATGACTTTCCATATGTAGATCAGTTCTAAATATCATGAAGCCAATTAATGACATTATAGAAGATAAATCACTAATATTTTCGGCTAACTTATTCCTATCGTCTGCAAATATTGTAAAAATAATTTTCTGTTGGCAGAAGTCTAGACTAGAGGTCTTTTCAAGCTCTATTATTTCTTCAATTCCTGAGCTTTTAAGTAAGGTATTATCCTCACTAATTTGCAGCATGTTAATTTGTTTATTAAATTCTTTTATTGCCTTACTATTACTAGTAAATATCATTATTTCTGTAATGATAAATTCAGATTCAAGCTGCAAGCACCTATCTATATTGCCTAAGGAGATTTCTCGGTATTCCTTTATGCTGAAAACAGAGCCAAATTTCTGTTGATTTTCAAAGATTGTCTGAAACGTATTGAAACCAAAAGCTATTTTAAAATTTCTAATATATTGCGACAGGTCCCTTTCGTGTATTGGATAATCTTTGTGCGTTAATGTAACAATATAGTGGAGAAATTCTATCATTTCAGAATATATTTTACCTTCACTAAATCTTAGACCCAGTTTTTTAGCTCCAAAAGGTCCTAAATCATCGTGAATTAAGTCAGTTATCTTTTGCAACTCCTGGTGACTTTCTTGTAAAGACAGCTTATGCTTATTCTTTATTCTATTAAAAAAAAATGAATTATTAGTATGCTTACCAAAATCGCTAAACAATATTACAATATATAATTCATTTATATACTGTAATTTACTATCAGTGAGTTTATCAAACCGCGCTGAATGTAGCTTATCAGAGAAGTCTTCAGTTTTATTCCATTTTAAGCTCAATTTATTGCGCTTTCGGACAGTATGAATCCAAACGGTAAAATATAGGCTATTAATATTTTTTGATATGTTTTTTCTAATTTCAGTTCTAAGGTCGCTGTAATTATCAACAGAAGAATAATCTTCTAACTTGATTATTTTTAACAACTCTCCCTGTTTTGTTAGTATAGTTTCTTTATTGTAATGACAAGCATAAGGAATGAAATCTAAATCAATGCTCTCTAGTAATGCTAAGTTGTTCTTTTTTTCAAACTTAGAGTTAATTGCTGGTACTTTTAGCTGCATATGCGTATTCAATAAAGATAATTAAAAAAGATAAAAATACTATCTTAATTTTTATCTTTTTTTTCGCTATCGGATTGTAATTTTATATCTTTTGCAAAATTAAATTTTTCTTTTAAGTAGTCTGTTGCCTTTTCTGTACTACCAAACATCATGATCAGTACACCAAACATTATCATAAAAAAGATTAGACCTCTGAACACTACTGCAAGTATCACCGCAGCTATACACAACCCTATGATTGTTGAAGGACTCATATTTTCTACAGTATCTTTAATTGAAAACGAAGAAATAAAATCTTTTACCGTTTCTTGTACATCCTTTAATTCATCACTCACCGAAGCTTCGCTAGAATATGATGCAAAAATGAAACTTAATAAGGCTATAAAAACCAAAACTTTATTCAATTGAATGCGCATCAACTAAATACCCTTTAAATATTCCTCAAATATAACAACTTTTATATCAATAGGCAAGAACTGAATTCACTTATCCACTACAAGTAACACATATTTAATTTTTACAGACGTGAACATGCTGTAAGCTCTTTATCATCAACAGGACGACTCAAATTGGTGGATGTTAATTCACTTGAAGGGGTTAAACACCATGTAGTTATTGCCGCTATAGCAAATACTGCTCCTATGACACACAATATTCCTGATCTTGCTATTGCTGCTGCAACAAGACACCCGACTGCTAGAAGAGCACAACCTGCTACAAGTGCAACGTGAAGATTTCTGTTATTGGGTTGTTTAAGTGGAATATCTTCACCCTTTTTCTCATTCACAGGAAGTTTCTGCACAGTTGTAATGGTATTTTTTTTGTCCTTTTTTTCTTCAGATTTCACTGGATCCTTTGTGTGGTCATCATCTTTCATCCCAGTGCGTGACACTGGGATCTTTGATTCTTCTCCTCTGGCTTCAGTTACCTGCTGTAATGACACCTGGGATAACTCCTCCTTAACTTGATCTGGATTTGCTTGACCATCTGAGTTTACACTTTCTTGCACCTGTGGCTCTTCTGGTGCAGCTTGCTCTGGTTGCATTTGATTCTCATTCTCTTTTTGTAGATTATTATTTTCTTCAGCAACACTTGGTATTGAGTTTACACTTTCCTCAGATGAAGTGCTTGTTACTAAAGTTAAACTGCTCCTTCTGCTACTTACTGGTGATTTCAAACTTTCTTTACTCGTTCTAGGTGAGTCTATTCCACTATCTGATTCACTGTCACTACTGAGTTTAGAAGTTTGCTTCTCCTCTATTTCTTCCACAACCTTGCTATATTTTTCAAACACTTCCTCTGTAACATCTGAATTACTAAGTATTTTATTATCACCACTTTTTTTCTCAGCTACATTCAAGGGTGTTTCTTGTGTGTTGTTTTGCTCTTCAATATGTTTTAGCTGCATTTGATCTTCAATATTTTCTTCAACAGCATTTGGTATTGAGCTTACACTGCTGCTCCTGTTAGTAATATCCAAAATTGTTTGTACTATTGCTGCCTTTTTTTTTGAGTCTAGTTTTTTTGACTCTGTTATTTCTGCTTGCAACGCTGGAAGAAAGTGTTGGATGTAACACTCATAATCTTCTCTTTGTTTTTTCAGTGATTCTTTTAATTCATCTGGTGTTTTAGGACTGTTTCCTTGCTTGGACAGATTTATATGTTTTGCGAGAGCCTGCTCATCTTGTCCTGCTCTAAGTAATTCTCCTAATTTAGTTAATACCTCCCTAGGATTAGCAGGACTATTTTTTTGCTTGAACAACCTTTTGCATTTTCCGGCAGTCTCTTGCACAGCTTTTTGATCTTCTTTTACTGTTTTACGTATAATGTTGAACAAATTCCAATCTGCGTCATTCCAAGATTCAGTAGAATTTTCTATTTTATTAGGTGAAACAGGCATAACATTTCTCCATACATAATAAAATGTATAGATACCTCTTTAGCGTTAATTTTACATTAAAACTGGGCAATTATGCCATATTATGGATAATTAATGGCAACTTGCTAACCATTTGCTTTGCTAACTACTGGGTTTTCTACTTCTACAGATTTGCTATCAATATAATTATTTGTCTGTTGAATTAATATGTCTATCACTTCTTTTACAGGCTTTTCCCTATCAACCATGCCAACACTTTGACCGGCCATTAAAGATCCCGTTTCAACATCTCCATCAATTACTGCTCTTCTTAAAGCTCCAGCCCAGAACTTTTCTATTTCAAGCTGCCCATCTTCTTTTGAGATCTGTCCCTTTTGGTATTCATCAATAACTTTTTTTTGATGCTTCATAAAATCATCACTTGCTTTGTTGGCTATAGCTCTTACTGGAATTACAGGAAAATCAGCACTTATCTGTACAGAAGGTATTGCATTACGTGCGGCTGATTTAATAAACACTTTCTTAAAATTTTTGTGGGCAATTGACTCATTAGTGCAGACAAATAATGTACCTATTTGACAGCCACTTGCCCCCATTTCTAAGTAATTAACTATCATTTCACCTCTTCCTATTCCACCTGCAACAAACACTGGTATTTGTTCATTTTTAAAATGAGGCAATATCTCTTGTGCGAGAACAGAAGTGCTAACTGGCCCTATGTGCCCGCCTGCTTCCATTCCCTCTATTATTAACGCATCTACTCCCATTTTTACTAACCTTTTCGCAAGGCTTAATGCTGGTGCAAAGCACATAACTTTAATGCCTGCACTCTTAATTTTTTCTATATTAGGCTTCGTTGGTAATCCGCCAGCAAGCACTATATGGCTTGCTTTCGTTTCAATACACACATCTATCAACTCACTCAACTTTGGGTGCATAGTAATTAGGTTTACACCAAATGGTTTGTTAGTTAATTCCTGTGTCTCTATGATTTCTTTTTTCAATAGGTCTGGAAACATTGCACCACATGCAATTACACCAAAACCACCAGCGTTTGAGATTGCCGAAACCAAGTTTCTCTCTGAAACCCAGCTCATAGCACCACCCATTATCGCAAACTCACTACCAAGAAAATCTGTTCCTTTTTTCCAGAGGCTACTTAACATATAACCTATATCATACGTTTAAAAATGTTTTGCTTATCTATAAATGTGTGTTTCAAAGCGCCAAGTATATGCAAGATTATAAAGAGTACCATAAAACATGCAAGCATCGAATGTAGCTGATTAGCCGTGTTAGCTAGATCTTTGTTTTGATTAATCAACAAAGGGATATGAAAAAAATACTTGATCTTTTTGCCAGAAGCAGAAGACATAACATAGCCAGATAGTGGCATTAGTACCATTAAAGAATATAAACCAAAGTGTACTGTTTTACTTGCATTGATTACAAATCGAGAGAAATTTGCTGGAAATGGTGGAGCATAAGTAAAGACGCGAAAAAATATGCGTACTATGATTAGTCCAAGAATAGTGATACCGCAAGCCTTATGAATAGCGTATATGTTGAACTTAATCTCATTGCTAAGTGGTAAGCTTTTCATGTAAAGTCCAGAGCAAAGCATACCAATAATAAAAACAGTCATCAACCAATGGATAACTCTTAAACCTAGGCTATATTTATCGTCTTCCATTTTGATTACCCTAAAGTAGCATTTATATAATAGAAAAACTATTTTTCAATCAAAATTATTAAAGCAATTTAGATTTACCGACAATGTAGCTATACAAATTCGACCCAGCCGGGAGTCAAGTAGCTGGCCGGCACCTAAGCCATAGAAAAGGATTAAATGCAAAACTTCCTTGAAAACTCCGTCAGCTCCCTTATTGTAGTATTAAGGGTATTTATAACTCAAAACTTGTTTTTGACCTGTAGGCTCAATGACAAAATTCAGTAAAAAACTTAGGGTATTTTTTGGCGGGTTACATAAAATTATAGCGGCTGCATGTCTTTTAAATTTTTTCTACATTCAGCCAAACCGCGCTTAATTTAAGCGTTAGCACATTATTACAGCGCCAGTTTAAATGATTATAGGGTCAAAACTCGCACCACGGGGCTTCTTTTGCCTTTTTTTTCGTTTAGTAAATTTCTTAAGTATTTATGACTAAACGACAACTGTCATCCCTGTAAAGGTCAAGTAATTCGTCATTCCGCTATGTGTTAGCGGATGAGATACCGCGAATGAATCGCGGTATGACGATTCGTGGCGGTATGACGGTTCGCGGTGGCATGACGATAAGCTCGTCATTCCGCTGCTTGTTAGCGGCTAAGAGATACCGCGGCGGTATGACGTAGAGCTCGCGTTAGCTATGCTTTTATACTCACCAAATAAGTTTGCTTGCTTACAAGCAAACTTTCCTGGATTCCAGCGTCACACGCTGGAATGACAGAGCTATAGGTGTCATCCAAGTAGCGTGACTACTTGGATCTGAGCTGTATTACCAAGTCCAATTAAGTGCAGCAGCATCACTTGTTGGAATCTTAAAGGACGGTTGTGACACTATCTCTTTTACCTCATTTCTAAGCCATTCACTACCATCTTTTCCAGCATCCGTAATATCTTGCTTGAAACTGCTTTCTAGTACACCTTTAGCAGCTTCAGTGACGTTACCATTACCATTTATAGCATTTCCTATTGCAGTTAACTTACCTAACTCAGTGTTTAAGTCAGCAGGCATCTTATCAGTCTTAGTCTTTATAGCAGTAACATCAGATCCTAAGGTATCTGTAATCTTATCAGTCTTAATCTTGTATGCTCTTCAGCTTATCCTCTAAATTAGGCTTACTTACAGCACCTTTTATAACGGTAACATCAGCTCCTAAGGTATCTGGGGTTGCAGTTAGCTTACCTAATAATTTAGCAACTGCACCATTAGTCATGAATTCTACTGCTAAAGGACTATAATCTATTTCATTACCATTATGAGATTGATACTTAAAAGTGCTAAAAACATCAGTATTATTGTCTACACCAAAGGTATACTTATTCTGTGCAGCATCTTCATAAACTATAGTTTTAATCTCACCTGTATTTGCTGCATCAGTTTGTCCATCTACTTGTTTAAATTTTAAACTAGCCGGCATATCACCCTCCATTAATTACAAAAACCATAGCATGCATGAAAAAAGTATAATTTTCGTTAATGCTAGATTTTACATAAGATTTCCTTGAAACTTTTCATTTTAGAATTCTTCTCTTGTCATTCCAGTCTGGAATCCAGCCTTTATTATGCAGTCACTTATTTGAAGTTAAGTTTTCTGGATCCAAGTAGTCAAGCTACTTGGATGACAGCTAGCCTGACAACCGTCATCCCGCTACTTGTTAGCGGCTAAGAGATACCGCGAATGAATCGCGGTATGACGTGTTGCTTGGGTCAGCTATACTTGCCTCCCTGTATGTATTAAATGTACGCCGAGTTGTGGTCGTGATAAATGTGGTCGCTTGCGCAATCGAACATTTTCGCAAAGCCATTCTCTAGATAAAGATTATATTCGTGATGTTGATCTGATAATACAATATTATCTTGCTCCCCTAAATTGAAATGACTTGAATCTGACAGCAATTCGTAATTTGGATTATCTATTTTACTAATGCTGCTTATTACTTTGCCATTACCACTTGATATAGCTAAACTATAACTATCACCGTCCTTCATTATCTTGATGGACACCTTATCTTCAGGTAACACTATAAGTTTCTTTGTGCCACTATCGTGGATTACGAATTTGCCTTTTTCAAAATAGTATTTGTCTTCCGGCAAAGCACCAACCTTGTATTCTGATGTGTGCAGTTTGTTCCAAAAATCTAACACAGATTGCTTTTCCGCTCCTTCTGCTCTATCAGATAAGGCTTTTATGTCGTAATAATCTATGGTTACATTTGCCTTGTGCTTCCCTTCTGAGTCCTGCTCGCGACTCTTTTCTATTTTTAGAATTGTATCTTTCAACACCTGCTCTTTCTCCTCCACTGAAGCTGACCTTTTTGCCCTTGTTGGAATTTGTGGCTGATCAGACTGCATTTCACTATTGTCGTTTGATGCAGTTTTCTCTTCAGCAACAACATTAGTAGTACTATGGCTCATGTGTGACGTATCAACTTCTGTCTTAGTTTCACTTACCTGCCCTTTTGGACTTTCGGTTTGTTTCTCTTTTGTGAATATTCTCTGATAGTCCGTGTAGCCTCTATTAGTATCACCGATATCGCCATCACCTTGATCGAAAGTTATTTTTTTACTTCCATTCCCCATGTCCTCAATTTCAACTTGAGGAGAAACAGATGCGAGGAAATCGTTATAACTGTAGTTGTAGTCAGCGGAAAAGAATATTTTCCCTTTGAAGTTATGGAAATTATTAGATAACATTCCAATTTCTTCATCAGTATCACCATCAAATAGTTTTACTTTAGTGAAATATGCTTGATCTTTTATTCTAACTATTTCACCGCTAGAGTTTCTTTGTATGTGGTAATCATTTGGGTCGTACTTTATAGCAAAAAGTTTGCCAGAGCCATATTTCTCTAAGTTTATAAGGCCTATATTTACATGTTTATGGGAATAATCTCTCTTCTCATATTCATGTGCAAATATTGGATCTATATATCTATATTCATCTGGTATGACATTATACTCTCTCCCTTCAGAATCAGATGGTGCTAACTTATATTGTCCATCCTTTTGCACTAACTTTAGATGAGTAACTTTTTCAGGTAACTGATAGCGCACATTTTTTCCGTGATCATGAATGAACAAGTTACTTCCATTTGTAATTTCACCTCTTTCATTTTTCACCTCTTCGGTAATATAAAAGCCCATATTTTTGAACTCATGTAAGCGCTCGTCTCCTTGCTTTACGACAGCTTCATATACATCGTCGTCTGTCCTATCTGTTCCCTTATTATCCAGTAATGTTCCTTTTTCCACGATTACTCCATTTGCCTTTTGCTCATCAGAATATTGTGCATGCTCTGAATCTTGATGATTCAAAATTTTGGTACCTCTAAGGAGCAGAGAATCTAAATCTTTTTGAATATGTCCAGTGCTGGGGTGCAACAATTCATTTTCATGTAAATGTGCTTCATCAAAGTATTCATCGCGTTCAACTGTTCTGCCATCTATCAGAGAAGCTTTATAATGACTATTTTCTTTTGTAATAGCCATATAAGCACCACCATCATATTGAGTATTTAAGTTGTGCAATATATCCTCAAAAACGAAAGTTTCTTTAGTTTGACCTTCAACTTGCTTAAAAAATCCTGATTCACTCGATAATTCTCCAAGCTTTGTATTTCCGTCATATATAGACAGTGCACCCATATCTCCTTGACCATGAGCTTGCATAGAAAAAATCTTACCTTCTTGTAGATCAATATGATTTGTACCTCTTATCAAGTTTGAATCGATATTGATCATCTCTTCTAACATCTTTTCTACGTCGATGTTCTTAGTCGCTTTTACTTGTTCTAAGCCAGTGTTTATGGTTTTATCAAGCAAGGTACTTTTTAAATTTTCATACTTATCTAGTATTGCATCTTTCAGTTGTGTATATTTGTCTTGTGTAGCACTATATAATCTCTTATCTTCATTACGATAATTAGTGCTGGCTGAATTGCATTTTTCTACAAATTTCTCATAAGAGATCTCTCCTCTTTTGTATTGCTCGTATGCATCATGATGCTGTGTTTCTTCCTGTTCACGCGGGCCTTTCAACACATCATCATATTCTATATCCTTCTGCTTATCTAAGTCTTCTAGCTCGCTCGCACGTATTTTTTCTAAGTCTTCTTTCCCATTATAGTAAGATTTTCTTAGATCTTCACCATATTTTGATAGCATCCTTAAAGCCTGATCTTTATACTCTTGACTGTTTTGATATTCATTACCTTGTTGATCAGAGTAAGTTAATTTATCCTGTCCATCAGAAGTTTTGATTACCTTTAAGAAATGATATTCCTTTGATATATCGAGGTTATCATTTGTTGCCCTATTTATAGCACGAGCAACATCATAAAATGATACATGTTCTACAGGAGAAAAACTTCCAACGTTTTCTCCATCTATTTTTTCTATATTTGCTTTATAGTAGGATATATTTTTAATTTCTCCACCCACTATTTCTTGACCAGTTGCTATAAAATCTCCTTTTGTAACTTGCAAAGCGTTGAGATGTTCCATTGCAGTTTCTGTATCATTCTCAGCAAGCCAACTTTTGAAGTCAGCATCATGTCCTTTTATATCTTTCAAGAAACTTTTTGACTCATCTGAGTTACCTTGACGTAAAGCATCTAGGTAGTCTCTTAATAAACTAGGATCTTTTTCCTGTAAGTACATTATCAACGCATGACCTGTTTTATAAACCAGGCTATTTGCTTCGCTGTCCTTTGAATATTCTAAACTTAAAATTTTATCTAAATCCAAATTTGCAGCTTCAGTTTTGTCGATACTTGATCCTTGAGAATTGAATTTATGATCTGAATGATGCTCAAAGTAATCTGCAATTCCTTCCATTAATACTGTAGGTAGGTGCTTACCTCCTGTAGCCAAGTAAGTTAAACCATGTGCAAATTCATGCTGAAGGTTATGAACGCCACCTTGCTGATAGACATGCATTTCAGCAAAAACATCAGCTTCCCCTTTGTAGTAACATTTACCACCCTCATCTCCAAGGTAAGAACCGAAACGCTCGCTTCCGCCAAGGTGAGTGTAATCATCCTTGTCATCAAACATATAAATTTTAAATGTTTGTTCTGAGTTGCTGTGTTCTAACTTGAATGTATCTTTAAAACTAGTAGCTGTTTCTTTTATCTCACTTTCAATTGTTGCAATTTTACTTGCTCTTAAATTATGAGAATAAACTTCTACTTTAATATTTAAATCTTTAACTTCTACAACATGTGGCGAATTAAACCCTTTGCCGTTATTGTTAAAGTATTCTTCTTTAGTTATATTTTTATTTATTTGTTGATTGATTATCATAATTCTAACCTCTAATTTATTAACTCTTCAAATATAAGGTGATCTCTACTAAAAAAGTGTGAATTTTCATATTGGTATAGTCTATATCTTAGTGAAGAAATATAAGTAATTAATTTAATATGAACAATGTAAGATATAGCTTGACCACAAAAAAAATCTAAATTCTAACGTTACATTAGGATAGGGTAAGAATTTAAAAGCAAATTGACTTTCATTCCACCAAAGCACTATACTAAAACCACGATGGGTAATTAGCTCAGCTGGTAGAGCACTTGCTTGACGTGCAAGCGGTCGCTGGTTCGAACCCAGTGTTACCCACGTTTTTGTTCATGAAAAGATTTTATATGACAGCAGTGCATAACGGCAAACACTCAGCAGCACAGTCCAAGCGCTTAATCTATTCCATAATAATAGTTGCGATAACAATGTTTATGGAAATAGTAGGTGGAATAATTTCACATTCGCTTGCTCTACTATCAGATGCAGGGCATATGCTCACTGACCTCTTTGCCTTAGTTTTAAGCTGGTTAGCACACAAATTTTCAGCTAAGAAATCTGATTTTCAAAGATCATACGGGTATCATCGGTTGCAGATAATTGCAGCATTTGTTAATGGTTTAACTTTATTCTTCATTGCAGTAATCATTATAATTGAGTCAATAAAAAGATTTATTTTTCCGGTAAATGTTGAGTGGAAAGTAATGTTAGTAATTGCTACACTTGGCCTGATCTCTAATATTATAGTCTTTTTTATATTACATAGTAAATGCGAGAGCAATATAAACATAAAAAGTGCTGTACTACACGTTATAGGAGATATTTTAGGTTCTGTAGCTGCTATACTTGCATCCATAATTATCATGTTTACTGGATGGCAAATGGTGGATCCGATTTTATCGGTATTTGTCAGTGTAATCATTTTGAATAGTGGCTACAAAATTCTAAAGAATTCTTGCCACATACTTCTTGAAGGCACACCTGAAGGGATATCTACTGAGAAAATAAAAAGTAAGATCACATCAGAATTACCTGAAGTGATAGATGTGCACCACATACATGCATGGTCACTGTCTGATAATTATTTTATAATTACCATGCATGTCAAAGTAAAGCAAGATGGACAACACACTGATATTTTGTATGAGATAAAAAAAATACTACTAAATAGGTTCGAGATAGCACACTCTACAGTCGAGATCGAATACGATGAGTGTGCGGATAATAAGATACTTAAACATTGACGTTTTAAATTACTATGCTATTACTAGAGTGTAATGATGTTGAAGGTAAGCTATGATAGGTATTTCTCAATTACAATTTCCTTCAAAGGAATCTAGCAGGCTAAAGTTTGTTAGTTATTTTGCAACTTTTGTTTCTTTAAGCATTATCACTAATCCCGTTAGTGTTCTTTTTTCTCTTGGTACTATATTCTTCAGGTCTGAAATTAAAACTCTTTATATCTACAAAGAAATAAAAACGGCAAAACAGCAAAAAATGAGCAAAAGGGAATATTGGGAAATATTTTTTAAGAACAATGCAATCAAGGTAGCAGCCTTCCTCTTGTTTTCTGCTTTCATAACATATCTCACTTTCACCTCCACTTTCTTACTAATTTCGTTGCTGGGAACTATACCACTTACAATGCTATTAATTTTATTGCAGAGTGAACTAAGGCCAAAAGATTTTAACCCATTTACGCTGCTTAAAGCTTCTATAAATTTTTTTTTGGAAGGTATAAAAGAGAATTTGCGTGGTATGGTTAATAGTTTTGATGTTAAGCTCGAACATTTGCTTCCTCATAAATTAAATGATGATATCAATAATAACGTTCACAAATTAAGACATAAGTATGGTGAAAAAGTATCAGAAGACGTTATTAATGATAGAGAATTTAAGCAATTTGTTGAATATATAAATGATTTATATGAACTTAATTATCGTCAATTTAGTGATGAAGATAAAGGAAGAGTAATTGCATTTTTAAATGACTTTTGCAAAGATGATCAAAAGCATAGCTCTAGCTTCACAGGCGGACAAATTTTACTTCTAACTCTTAGAGCCTGCAATGATGGAAACAGAGAAGCTGTAAAAAATAAAAAAGACACGTTAATTACAAATTTGCTTGATAGCCAAACTTTCTCTAGAAAAGAGCGAATCCCTAACACCTGTTTTACCGGTATTGTCTAAAGGATGGTAAGTACGCTAGAGAGTATTCATCCTGATCCAGAAATTAGATTTACTCCCCCAAGGGAAATGGTGCTCTCAGAAGCACAAAATAAAGCACGTGAGTTTATGTTAGACAGGTTAAAAAACAAGAAAAACAGTAAAGAAATTTTTAATGCTTGGTATAAACTTCAAAATAACCCTGACGATAGTAATAGTCAGAAGATAGTTGATGACTTTGTTGAAGAAGTTAGCATCCCTTTCATGAGAAAGTTATTAAGTTTTAGTGCAGGTTATACTGAACAAATCGTACTGACATTAATAAAAAATATTGGTTCTGTAAAATTGAATAAATTACAGTGTCTTGACGTAAATAAGAATTTTGACGTAAGTCGTTATATAAAAGATAAATTGAAAGAGCATGGCCTGGATGATCAAGAAAATTTATTTGAAAGCATTGAAGAGAAAGTTTTTTTAGAATTATTAAATAAAGATGTACTCTGTAGAAACTTTTTGGTAGGTAGAATTTTGTACTATAAAGCTGCAGAAGTAGCTAACATAATCATAAAAAAAGAAGTAGCAGAGTTTAAATTAAAGGCTGAGAAAACTATTGAAGGTCAAGTGGTTAGAATGTTAAATAAGTTAAAGATGCTGCTACAAAGTAAAAGATGCTATAGAGTATATGTAGAACTCAGTAAAAATAACGAAAATGATAAGGAGAAAATAAAGAAAATTTTGCAAGAAAGGTTAGAAGTAACAAAAGCAGCAATGGATGAAATGTTAAAAAAAGGAGCTTCACATAAGCTAGAGTTAGAAATTGAAAGTGTATATGAAGGAAATAAAGATCACGTTACTCAACTTTATGAAAAAATAAGAGAAACAAAAAAGGAATTCATTGAAGATGGTCTTTTAACACCTCAAGAAGTAGAGAATATAACAAAAGCAAAAATCATAGACTTAAACAAAGAGGACAAAATCATACCGTCAAGCAATTTGTCTCGTAGTTTAAGTGTCAATAATTTGGCAGTACATTATCTATAAAATTTATACTCTTTACCTTGCAGAAGATTCACAATATTTCTGTGGTGTTTTAAAAAAATCAGTGCTCCTATAATTAGTAATGTTAAGAATAGATCCACTTTGAAAAAGAATGAAGTTATCACGGCTATTGTAATAGCACTTAATGAAGCAAGGGAAGAATATCTAAAGATAAAAAATACCACTATCCAGGCAAATATAAATATCAAGGCAATTGGCATATTAAGTGCTATCAACACTCCCAGAGTTGTTGAAACTCCTTTGCCTCCTTTAAATTTTAGCCAAATAGGAAACATGTGCCCTAAAACTGCTAAAATTGCAGATACATATATATAAAAATCGTTATTATCACAAAATTGTTGTGCTATATAAACGGCGATGAATCCTTTTAAGGAATCCAGAAGTAATGCCAGAGCAGCAAGACATTTATTTCCTGTTCTTGCAACGTTTGTAGCGCCAATGTTTCCTGAACCTACTTCTCTTAAGTTTATCCCTTTTATTCTTGTAATGATTAAGCTAAACGGTATTGAACCGAGTACGTAGGATAATATGAGAACTATAGCTAACACAGGTAAGATTTACTATCGAAAGACCTCGTTACCCCACTGCTTGTTAGCGGCTGAGATACCGCGGCGGTATGACGTAGGGAAATCTTACTTATTATAGCTATACCTCTCCACATATATCAAAGATTTAATTAATTTTATTATTCCTCAGCCTTTTTAGGTAGCACTGAACTTCATCGTTAATCTGATTACTAAACAGTATAAGCGCTGTCATGTTGATGAGAGCTAAACAAGAGAACAAAGTTCCACCGATATTGGCAATAGCCATTATATCTTTAGAAAGACCAGAAAAAAACGCTACAATTATTACTGCTATGCGGTATATCACTATACTTTTTGCACCGAATAAATATAGCCACCCCATTTCACAACAATATACAAACGAAATTACTGAAGAAAATGCAAACAAAGGTGCAGCTATTGTTAGAAGTATAGGAAACCAAGGAGAAACTGTCTCAAATGCTTTTTGAGTGATTAATATCCCTTCACCAACACTAGTCTGGTATGCACCTGTTATTACTATTGTTATTCCTGTTAAACAGCAAATTAACATTGTGTCAAAGCATGGTTCTATCATAGCGACTAGTCCAGTTCTTACTGGTTCTTCATCTTTAGTTGTTGCATGAGTAATTGCAGCAGAGCCAACACCAGCTTCGCTGGCAAAAATTGCTCTTTGAATTCCAGCAACAAATGCTCCTACCATCCCTCCGCCAACAGCATTAAAATCTATCATGCTGGAAAATAATATCTTAAATGTGTGACCAAGATTGTGGATATTAAATCCAATAATAACAAGACAGCTACATATATATATGAGTGACATAATAGGCACTAGTGCAGAAGATACTCTAGCTATCCTTTTAATTCCGCCAATAATCACTAGAGCAAGCAGCGCAGAGATTATGGAAGAAAGAAACCAAGAGTGACCATCTACCCAACTTGAATAGCCAGATAATATTGAAACCATTTGGTTGGTTTGAAACGCTACACTTCCACCAAGACCTGATAATACAAAGAATACTGCATATATTGCAGCTAAAACAATACCAAGTTTTTTAAATCCAAATTCCTCCAAACCATTCCTTATATACTGAAAGGGACCACTAAAAAATTGCTCCTGATCTTCTGTTCTATGTCTAAATGCTAAAGTCACTTCGGCAAATTTTGCTGACATACCAAAAAAACCTGTAATCATCATCCAAGGTACCGCTCCTGGCCCTCCCATTGAAACTGCAATTGCGACTCCAGCAACAGTTCCAAGGCCTACTGTGCTTGAAAGTGCAGTCATAAATGCCTGAAAATGCGTAATATGACCATTATGGTGATTCGTGTCATATTTTCCACATAAAATAGCAAACGCATGCTTAAACATTCTTATGTTGAGAAATCCAAAACGTAATGTTAGAAACACATAACCAAAAGCTAGTAGAAAGATTATAAATGGCACGTAAAGGATTTTGAAAAACAGCACTTCATTCATGAAGTTATTTATTCCATTTAACACAGCATCATAACTTTCATAAAAACCTGAAGCAGCGTACACATCATTAAACAATAGGCAAAATAACACCATACAAAGTAATCTATAAATCATGTTAATACCCTTTAGAATTGTAATAAGAATCTATTGTATTCAAAACTTCCCTTCTTAGTAGATATATTGCAACAGCATTTGGAATCATAATGCACATGAACAAACTGTCGCCTAGGTAAGATATAAATTCTATATTTTTTGACATACAACTAATATACACTGAAACCACTATAAGAATTTGAAACGGTATCAGTATTTTTTTATTACCAAATAAATACAGCAGAGCAACTTCACAGTAGTAACAATAAGCTATTATTGTAGAAAATGCAAAGGAAAACATCATTAGCGGAAAAACTAACTTGCTGAACAAGGGCAAAACTGTTGAAAATACCGAACTAATTAGTGTAATATCACCCACGTTATCAGTGCTATGCATACCAGTAATAATTATCACGATACCAGTCAAAAATGAGATTAATATTGTGTCTATAAGTGGTGCAATCATTGCAACGCATCCAACTTTAATTGGATCTTCTTCTTTTACAGCTGAATGTGCTATAGCTGCTGTTCCGGTACCTGCTTCGTTAGCAAACACTGATCTTCTCACTCCTGCTATTAATCCGCTCAATACTCCGCCTCCTATAGCTGATTTATTGAAGATGTCTTGGAATATTATGGATAGAGCATTCAGCAAATTACTTCTGTTTACATAAATTAAATATATACACATACCCATATATAGCACTATCATAATTGGTGCTAAGCTCGTTGAAACGAAAGCAATGTGCTTTATTCCTCCCAATATTACAATAAAGACAAGCAGGGATATAATAATAGATGCGTTGTATTCGAAGAGGTTATTTGACAATGCTGCTATCTGATTCGCTTGAAATGGTATACCGCCCAAAATCATTGCAATAAGTAGCATAATCGCATAAGTAAAGGCAAGAAATCTACCAGTTTTTGCAAATCCAATTTTTGCAAGCCCGTACTTCATGTAATAAAAAGCCCCGCCAGTTGCATTTTCAGAGCGATAGGTGAATGCAAGTACCACCTCGGCAAACTTTATCGACATACCAAGTATTCCGGTAATTACCATCCAAAAAACTGCACTTGGACCCCCTATTGTGATAGCTATTGCAACTCCTGATATTGTTCCAAGACCAACTGTTCCTGAAATTACTGTTGCAAACGCTTGAATATGAGTGATTATGCCATTGTTATTGTTATTACACTTTAGATTGAATAGCGTCTGTATTCCATGCTTGAACAATCTAAAGTTAGTGAATTTGAATTGGATGGTACAAAAAACCCCAGTTGCAATTACCCAAATAATTATAAATGGAATGTTGAATATCTTTATGTACAGAAATGAATTTAACAGTTCACTTATTTTTACAATCATGCTGCTCACTACTTTTTATTACAACTTATAGCTAACGAGCTTTATACGAGTAATATATATAAAGCCCAGTGCTTACTGGAATAGTAAGTACATACACTACACCTAAAATTGGTAGCGTCATCCAGGGCTTACTGATGAAAAATATAATAAGTACTCCAAAAAATGACACAAATATATAGGATAGGCTTTTGGGAACATAAATATATTTTGCAGAGAAAGTTGGAATGTGACTTATCGAAAAAAATGAAATGGCCAGAAAGTAACAAGCTACGTTTCTTGTGTTAAAAAATCGCTCTATGAAAAGTAAGTATTCACTCTCATGAGATTGAAAGGTAATAATTATTGGTAACAAAGAAAGTAAAGCACACACTGGAGCTGGAACACCAGAAAAGAAAAATTTTTCCCAGTGTGATTGTTCTGAGTGTAGCGAAACATTAAATCTTGCAAGTCTTATTGATATGCAGATTACGTATATCATTACTAAAATCCAACCTATGACTTTGATTTCGTTTAGCTTCCAAAAATACAAAAGAAATGCAGGCGCTGCACCAAAATTTAGAAAATCTGCAAAAGAATCAAGCTGGGCTCCAAAATCGCTAGTTGATTTTAGAATTCTAGCTATTCTGCCATCCATTCCATCTATTATTGCTGCAATGATGATAAAAATTACTGAGAATTCCCATTGTTCATTAAATGTAAATTTAAGTGAAGTGAGACCAGAACATAAACCCAATAAAGTTATAAAGTTTGGGAATAATTTAGTAATAGGTAAGAATCTACTGTTACTTCCATCGTTATTCATATAACGTCAAAAGTAAGCTTCTCTTGAACGTTTTCATTATTTAAGTTTGCTATAATTGTTTCACCACCAATAACAGTTTGCCCTTCTGAAACTCTGACTTCTATATCAGCAGGAACATAAATATTCACTCTACTACCAAATCTTATAATTCCAAACCTTTCACCTGCTTTCACATTCTGGGATACTCCTAAATTACAAACGATACGACGTGCAATTAATCCAGCTATTTGCTCCACAATAATTTCTTTTCCCTTTTCGTATTCAATCACAATAACCTGCTTTTCATTTTCGTTATTAGACCTATTGCTCATTGCGGATACAAACTTGCCTTTTTTATAATTCATTTCCTTTATCGTACCAGATATTGGTATACGGTTCACATGGACGTTCAAAACACTTAAAAATATGCTAACAAGCATGAACTTCTTCTCTTCTCCATTTTCTGCCGATAAAGGATAATTAACTTCTTCAATTTTTGAAATCACACCATCAGCAGGACTTAATATAAGATCCTTATTGTTTGGCACAGCTCTTGTTGGATCGCGAAAGAAATAAGTACACAATAATGTCGGAAACAAGCACGTAACACCAAACCCCCAAGATATAGAGAATGCTATACACGTTACTATCAAGGCAACGACTATAAATAAATAACCTTCCCTGTTTATATTAGGTAAACTAAAACACATAATCTTATTCACAATAACCTATTGTTAACAATTTATCATTTATAATTTCTCATGAAAAGCTTTTTTTAACTGCTTCAGCAAAGTCCTCTTGATACAAGGTAACATTACAGATTAGCACACATAGAGTTACCGTCATACTGTAACAACCCATCCAACACAAACTAAGTTTAGATCAGAACACTGATTCTTCTAAAAGTTGCTCACTATCCTCGTCTATTATAATAGAATTATCATGATTTCTGAGTAAATCTCTGATTTTCATTTCTATTTCATTTGCGACTTCTTTGTTTGTTTTTAGGTAAGTTTTTACATTCTCTCTTCCTTGTCCAAGACGTGTGTTGTTATATGAATAGTAAGCACCTGCTTTTTCAAGCACACCAAGCTTTGCTCCCATATCTATTATTTCTCCGAGTTTTGATATACCTTCATTGTACATTATATCAAATTTCGCTTCTCTAAATGGGGGAGCAACTTTATTTTTTACAACTTTAACTCTTGTTTCATTGCCTGTAATATTTTCTTTGTCTTTTATTACACCAACTTTTCTTATGTCAAGCCTTACAGAAGTATAGAATTTTAATGCATTTCCACCCGTGGTAGTTTCAGGATTTCCATACGCTACTCCTATTTTCATACGAATTTGATTAATAAATATCAATATACAGTTCGCTTTTGAAACGGCAGAGGTTAGCTTTCGTAGCCCGTGACTTAGAAGCCTTGCTTGTAGCCCCATATGTTGATCACCCATATCACCTTCAATTTCAGCTCTTGGAGTTAACGCTGCAACAGAGTCAATAACTATCACATCAACCGCACCAGAACACACTAAGTACTCAACAATGTGTAATGCTTGTTCCCCAGTGTCTGGTTGCGAAATTACTAAATCATCAGTGCTTACCCCAAGTTTACGAGCATATAAGACATCCAATGCATGTTCTGCATCGATAAATGCGCATGATCCTCCTTTTTTTTGTGCTTCAGCAATCACGTGCAAGGCAAGAGTGGTTTTACCAGAACTCTCGGGACCAAATATTTCAATTATACGTCCTTTTGGCAGACCTCCAACACCTAGAGCCGAATCAAGCACAATTGATCCTGTGGATATTGTGTCTATTTTCTCTACAGGGTTTTGCTTCAACTTCATTATTGCACCTTTACCAAATGCTTTTTCAATCTGGCTTATTGCTTTATCTAATGCTTTTTGCTTATCATTATTTCTTTCTTCTGAGTTGTTTGCCATGGATCATTTATTAACTTGTATAACTTCCATGATAATCGAACGTGAACAACCTAACAAGGGTTTTTTAATAACGAAGAACGTTATCGTAGAAAAATTAGCTACCTAAATTATATTAAGATAGAAAGTTAGATAGACTCTGCAGTGCGATACAAAATAACGATAGAATACAATGGTAGTAGTTTCTCTGGCTGGCAGAAGCAGCAACATTCTGCTAATTCAATCCAGGAAGCCATAGAAAATGCTATATTTAATTTTAGTGGTGAGAAAGTTACTTTGTACTGCGGTGGCAGGACTGATGCAGGGGTTCATGCTTTAGGACAAATTGCTCATTTTGATATGGAAAAGGAATTTGAGCTTTATAGAATAAGAAACGCAATAAATTATCATTTAAAATCAATTCCCATAGTTGTACTGAATGCAGAAGTTGTAGATGATGCGTTTCACGCACGGTTTTCAGCAAAAAAAAGATATTACGAATACAGAATAGTTAATCGCTATGCTCCTGCCGCTCTGGAGACAGGTTATGTATGGCAAGTGTTTAACCCACTTGATGTAAATATTATGCGTGAAGCTGCTAAACATCTACTTGGAAAACATGACTTTTCAAGTTTTCGTTCAAAAGATTGTCAAGCCGCAAATCCGATGAGAACAATTGATGATATCGATATAATACAAAATGGGAATCATATACACATCAAAATATCTGCTATTTCCTTTTTACATAACCAAGTGAGGATCATTGTGGGTACTTTAGTTGAATTTGGAAAAAATAGAACTAATCCACAAGAAATGCTAAATATATTACACCAATGCAAAAGAAATGCAGCTGGAGTTACTGCACCACCTTTTGGCTTATATTTGGTAAAGATAGATTACTAATTTAATAAAAAGTAACGTTCTTAGTGAAATAAGTAACAACACGTCATACCGCCACGGTATCTCCAGATCCTGCTAACAAGAAGCGGGATGACAAGTTTAAGTTCTCATTGGCATCACTACATATAATACACTTGAAACGTCTTCATCAGTGATAATTGTAGCACTATTACCATCGGCTAAGCTAAACTTACATTTATTTTTTATGCAGGATAGAACATCAAGTAAATAACGCGAGTTAAACCCTATTTCTATAGGGGCTTCATTGTAGTCCACTTCTATGGATTCAGTTGCATCATTGCACTCTTGAGAGTTTGAATGCAGAGTCAGCAGCTTTTCTTGTAGTGAGAATTTAATGGATTTTACTTTATCAGATACAACAACGGAAACTCGATCTATAACATCTGAAAGTTTTTTACTTTCAATAATCATATGCTTGTCTTGAGATGCTGGAATAACTGCTTTATAATTTGGAAAAGTCCCATCTATTAATTTTGATATTAGAATATATTCACCGCATGTAAACTTGATTTTTCTGTCTGAGAGTTTTACATTAATTTCATTACAATCGTCCAATATTTTTAACAGCTCCATAACAGTTTTACATGGAATGATCACACCAAATTCGCCATTGATGTTCCCAGGCTTTGGTCTCTTTATACATGATAAACGGTGACCATCAGTTGCAACGCAGTACAGAAACTGTTCGTCTGTATGTAGATATATTCCATTTAAATTATACCTTGTATCATCTAGTGATACAGCAAATTTTGTTTTAGTTAATAAGTCTATCAGGTCCGTATTTAGTAGAATAAAATCATGTTTATAATTGTCTTCTTCAAGAGCAGGAAAGCTGCTTGAAACTACATTCTGTAAAGAAAAGTTTGCATTTCCGCAAGACATCAATAATTTTCCTTGGTTGTTTACTTCAAAATTGACATCCAAATCAGCGGGTAACTTCTTCACTATGTCATGTAAAGTATGCGCTGAAATTTTTACTTCTCCTTCTGTTAATACGGTTGCAGCAAGTGAGGCAAACATTGAAATGTCAAGATCAGTTGCCATTAATTTTATGTTGCCGTGTTGTGCTTTGATATTTATACATGCCAAAACATCTATTGCATTACGTCTTTCAACCACTCCACTTACTCTTGATAATGTATTTAAAAGACTTGTGCGGCTCACGCTAAAACGCATCTGCTCGCACACAGAATTTTGCTTTTTTATTTCTGTATCTACACCTGCAACCTCTGACATTGCTAACTCTCAAAAATATATTTTAAATGATATCCACATCCCATATAAAGTAAAGTGCTATTTATATTTCCATTGAAAGAGTAGTCTAGTTTATACTATAGCTGGGTATTCTGTTACAATGATTTACTTTGTATGGCATAAATCATGCATTTTTTGATACGCTTTTTGAAAACCAAGTAGGGAATAAGTATCATCAATGGTTACTGTTTTTGCTTTTCCATTCACTACCATTGATAATCCCTGCTTCATTTTTAGAATGAGATCTTGATCTATTTTTGTATGCTCTGCCCACGCAAAACTTCCCTGTATTATAGGCAGTGTATATTTAATTTTTTTGTCGATATTGAGAGCTACAGGCTCCTTATCATACTGAAAACCAGAGGTAACGCTTACCTCATCTGCTTTTTTATCAACATAACTGACCATTACATACGGCTTGCGATTGGTTTTATAATGCTCGCTTTTTGTCTTAGGGTAAGATACAATGTAACACACTTTCTCTCTATCTTCTGATGCAGTATATACAAGCCAATCTTTGTATTTTTCCTTCAATTGCACATCACTAACCGATGCAAAAGCGCCTATTGAAAAAAATATTAGAAATATAAAAAAACTACGCATGCAAACCAAATTTCAAACTTTCAGATTGTATATATCGTTTTACCTTGGCCATCACCTGCTCAGCTAACTGTCTTATTCTTTCTCTTGAAACACAATATTTTTTACTAAGTTCATCCAGAGTTTGAGTGTTTTCACACAAGTATCTACTAATAAAAATGTCTCTTGCCCTTTCGTTAAGGCTTGCTAGTGCATTGTTTAAAATTGTTTCTTTTAATTCTTTTTCTTCATGATTTTGATAGGTTACTTCTTGACTGACCGAGTTACATGGGATCATATCTTGTAACTCCCTTTTAGAGTCATCACCTATTTTTATGCAATCGTTTAGCGACTGATCCTTACAAGCCAAACGGTAATTCATCTGCAGAACGTCTCCTTCGGATACAGAAAGCTCATTAGATATTGCTTTTATTTCTTCATTGCTTAAAGTTTCCCTGTTTGTATACTGTAAAATTCTTTTTTTTATTTTACGTAAACTAAAAAATAGTCTTCTTTGTGCTTGCGTTGTGCCTATTTTCACGAACGACCAAGATTTCAATATAAAGTCTTTTATTGAAGCTTCAATCCACCACACTGCATAAGTTGAAAAACGAAACCCTAAATCAGGATTAAACTTTTTCACTGCATGCATTAAACCCAGATTCCCTTCCATGACCAGGTCCATCAACAATAGTCCATAATTTTTGAATTTCATTGCAATTTTTACTACCAAATTCAAATGGCTGGTAATCAATTTATGAGCAGAAGAAATATCCTTATATTGGTTCCAATTTTTTGCTAATCGTACCTCTTCCTCTTGAGACAGCATAGGAAATTTTTGCACTCTAGCAATATATTGGATGAGATTGGTTCTGCTATCAACACATAAGCTTGCCATTGGGGTCAACATAATAACTTAAATTAAAACTTCATATATATAATATATTGATTTGCCAGCAAAAATTCAAGCTTTGATTTGAAAAAAGTACAAACCTTCTATCTAATTGGGATCTTAAAGACGATAAGCCCCAGCATCAGCTACCTGGGTAACACTATATATGACATCCTGCCAGCGTGTAATGATGAACATTATAGTTTAAATACGTAGTAAGTGTTGTTATTCCAGTGCCTTGACACTGGAATCCACATTTCTTTTTTCTAGATCCCAGTGGGCTTTGTTGCATAGCAACGTAAGTTTTTTCCAGAGTAAATAATTTTATGCGACTATTTCAAATTTAGGCATACCAATTGCAAGACCTGCTGCAAAAGGTGATTGAAAAAATAATGTGAGAGAAGTAGAAGAAGAATAAGCAGATTGAGTAAGGTAAAAAAATGAGCTTTAGTTACTATAACATGAAGAAGCACCCAAGAAACTTTCGTAATATAACAGGTTTAACTATAGAGGAGTTCGAAAAGGTAGTGGAAAAAGTTAGGTCTGGGTGGGAAAGACTTGAAAAACAGAAAAAGTGCCATGGTAGAAGATCACAACTACCAACTCTAAAAGATAAGTTATTTTGCGTAATTTTGTACTATCGCACTTACATAACACATAGATTTTTAGGGTGCCTGTTCAATGTGCACAACGCAAATGTATGTAGGTTACTGAAGAAAATAGAGCCATTACTTGCCAAAAAAGTTACTATAACAAAAGATAGAAGTATGACACCAGAAAAAATACTGAAGATTCTGGCTGATATTACAGAACAGCAAATACAGAGACCAGAAGATAGTAAAAAACGGAAGAAATCATATTCAGGAAAAAAAAGAACCAACACTATGAAAACTGAGATTGTTATCGAAGAAGGTGGAAGAATTTTATCAGTGTCAAAGTCATATCGTGGTAGAATTAATGATTTTTGCATAAGGAAACAAGAAAAATATTTACCAATCGATAGCATAAAATATGCCGATTCTGGATATCAAGGTTGGCAAAAATTGCAAAGCAATGTTATAATTCCATATAAAAAGTATCGTAAAAAGCCATTAACTCCAGAGCAGAAAGAGCATAATAGAAGATTAGCATCATTTAGAATGAGAGTAGAAAATAAGATCCGTGAGATAAAGATATTTAAGATTATGTCTCATGTTTACCGCAATTTTCAGAAAAAATACAACCTGAGGTTCAATATTATTGCTGGTATTGTGAATCTTAAGCACGCCTTTTAGTTAACCTTGATTTTAGTCACCCTCCTTTCCTTCTTTTTATTGCTTGATTCTCAGCAGGTCTTTTGATTACTGGTAGCAATTTGTCGGTAATACTTGATATCTCTGCCGCTGATATTTTATGGTCGTAAATCTCTTCTACATGCGACGCTATATCTCTGTAGCTCATACCACTGGCAAACGTGCTCAAAATCTTCGTTTCAAGCTCTGGATGTAAGTTTGTCTGCCTTTTTTTGACTATTTGTGGTTCAAAACTTCCTTCTCTGTCCCTTGGCGTCAATAGCTCAAATGAACCTGCACTTGTCCGTAAAGTCTTTCCATTCCTCCCATTTCTTCGATTATTCTCTTCACTTTCAGCTAGTAATACCAATTTTCATTGTTGGCCAGTCAAAGAGGAGACATTGCAGAGTTGTTTAATTGTGGAGCTGGCAAGAGAAGTAATAAATTTGCACAAAGCACCCTCAAGCAGAGCAATTGTATCGTATATTTTATTGCGCAAAATGTTCTGTTTTATATATAACCAAAGCCTCTCAACAGGATTTAGCTCAGGTGAGTATGGAGGTAAGTATATAATATCGATATTTTTAGGTACCTTTAAATTTTTTGCCCTATGCCAACTAGCACAGTCCATAACGAGAAAAGCCTCTCGTGTTTCTAGATATTGCGACATCTGCTCAAGAAATATGTTCATGCAATCAGTGTTGACATTTGGTGCAAATAAGCTAGAACTCTCTCCATTTCTAGGATTAACTGCACTATAGAAATAGAAATTTTGCCTACCTAATTTTGTTTTAACCTGTGTTCTAATCCCCTTTTTAAACCACCCATGTCCAACCTTTGAATGTGTGCCAAACCTTGATTCATCAAAGAAAAATAGCCCTTTTTCTGGATACTTGCTAATAGCTCCATTGAGATTTTTTTTGAATTCCTCTTGTTTGCTTTTATCTTGTCCATTATGAACTGGCCTTGGTGTAATATATGAGAATTTCATCTTTTGCATATGGCGGTGTACTGTAGATTTGCTGATATTTAATCTGAACTTTTCCTGGATTCTTATTCTCATTTCTTTAATGGTAATGTTAGGATTTTCTTCTATCCACTCTTCAATTTGCTGTAGTTGAGCCTGATTTAATTTAGTTTTTCTACGGCGTTGTGGAGGAGCAAACAGTTTTTCTTCTCTGCCAAATTTCAAGAGTTTTACCCACGAAGTTAGTACGCTTCTTGAAATGCAATATATTTTTGCTACAGCCATTATACTGTACTTTTTTGCTGCAATTACAGCATTTAGTTTTTTTGAGACATATGCATTATTTCTTACTTTCTTCAGCATTTCTTTTGCTGATTCTACTACTTTTTCATCCAATAATTTTGATCTTAATGCCATTTATACCTCAACTATTTTACTTACTTCATTATGGCTTTTCTTCCATCATTGTCCATCTGTTCGCCTTGTAATGGGAATTGGTAGTAGTACGCACATTTGATTTTCTGGCCTGAATGATCCTTGAAGTAATCCATAACTGTGTAGTTGTTAGAGCCATTGGCAATCCTGGACGCCTGACTTCCTTCCGGGTACATTTTTTACATGTCTCGCATTTACAAGCTTTACTTCGAATCCATATGATTCAAGTACTTGAAATAAAGGAACCCAGTATACCCCAGTAGATTCCATAGCTACAGTTGTAACTTTACACCTCTTTAGCCACTTTGCTATATTATGAAGATCCTCTGTAAAGCAGCTAAATTTTTGTATATGTTGTTTATCACTTCCTTCAGGGACACATACATAATGTAAAGCTGAACCAACATCTATTCCTGCTGCGTTAGGATTCATTATCATGAATTTACTTTTTGCTTTTTTCATGGTAACTGCTTTATATAATCAGTAAT
Source organism: Wolbachia endosymbiont (group A) of Conops quadrifasciatus (assembly GCF_964027015.1). Taxonomy (NCBI): domain Bacteria; kingdom Pseudomonadati; phylum Pseudomonadota; class Alphaproteobacteria; order Rickettsiales; family Anaplasmataceae; genus Wolbachia; species Wolbachia endosymbiont (group A) of Conops quadrifasciatus. The sequence goes on along the minus strand of NZ_OZ034722.1, from coordinate 1,245,212 downwards.
TAAGGGAAACGCTTCAGCTTGGGGCGGTTGGTAATACAATCTCCTCCTAAGAAACTCCCTTAACTAGCGCTTCTTGTTGAACTAATATGTAGCCAAATTCCTGTGCTTTTTTGATTAAATTTTTTACAACTCTCTCTTTGTAACGTGTTTCGTAATAGCTCATTCCTTTTTCCACATACTCTTGTCCATATTTCAACATTTGGTAAAAGATGCATGCTAATTTTCTTGCTGTAGAAGTAATTGCTTTTATTGCTCCTAGCCGTTTTTTTAATCTCCTACAATATGCACCCAATGCACTTTTACTATTTCCCACAGCATAAGCAGCCATTCGCAAGGCATTCGTAGCACGATTAATAACTTTACGAGTTTTTGTTCAAAATACTTTTTCTCCTGTAATCTTATTAGCAGGGCTAAGCCCTAACCATGAGGTAAAATGCCTTTCTGATCGCCATTTATTATGATTAATGCCAACTTCCGCAATAATGGTTTGTACAGTTAGTACATCAAATCCAGGAATTTTAGTGAAATCTATACCAGTTACACGATACAATTCCTCACGCAGGGTGAAATTTGGTCTGCCTCTTCTAGACTTATTTTTTTCCTTACCTAACTCTTTACTCTCATCGGACTTCGTCTCTAATGCTTTGTAATAGTTCTCTATACTTTTATCACATTCAATTATTTTTTCTTGAAAAAAATTATATGCTTCATATTCTTGCTTTAATACAAATAAATGTTCTTCTCTATAATCGCCTGTTAATGCTTTTGCTATAGTAGCCTTATCATTCTTCATATTCACACTTCTGAATTCAGCTAGTTTTTTAGGATTCCTTTCACCTTCTACTATTGCTTTAATAATTTGCATTCCTGTGACGCCAGTAATATCGCTTGTCACTTTATGTAAATGAATATTCATTTGTACTAACACCTTTTGCATGCGATTAATATGTTTAGCAGCGTTTTCAATTAAGTTTTTACGTTGCCGAACATAACCACGCAATACACACATTTGATCATCTGGCCTAAATGATCCTTGGATTAACCCATAACTATGTAGTTGTTGAAGCCATTGACAATCCTGAACATCTGACTTTCTTCCAGGTACATTTTTTACATGTCTTGCATTTGCAAGCTTTACTTCAAGTCCATATGATTCAAGTACTTGGAACAAAGTAATCCAGTATACTCCTGTTGACTCCATGGCTACTGTAGTAACTTTACATTTCTTCAGCCATTTTGCTATGTTATGGAGATCCTCTGTAAAGCAGCTAAATTTTTGTATACGCTGTTCATCACTTCCTTCTGGTACACATACATAATGTACATCTGAACCAACATCTATTCCTGCTGCATCAGGATTCATGATCTCTAATTTACTTTTTGCTTTTTTCATAGTAACTCCCTTATTATAATTTGTAATAGGGAAACGCTTCAGCTTGGAACGGTTAGATAATACAATCTCCTAACCGAGGTAGCCTAAAAAACTCCATCAATGATTTGACCGTTCCTCCCAAAACCATGCTAAACGACGGGTACTTATGGCACCAGTGAAAATTTCGGTTATAACTTCAGAGGCGCTTCCTATACAACTATACTTAAAAACTACTAAAAACTTAAATTGAGGAGTTTCTTCCTGGTTTGACAGATTTCTTCTGTTCAGTGCTAAATGATGCTAATCTTCTATTATGCTCTTTCTGCTCTGGAGTTAATGGCTTTTTACGATACTTTTTATATGGAATTATAACATTGCTTTGCAATTTTTGCCAACCTTGATATCCAGAATCGGCATATTTTATGCTATCGATTGGTAAATATTTTTCTTGTTTCCTTATGCAAAAATCATTAATTCTACCACGATATGACTTTGACACTGATAAAATTCTTCCACCTTCTTCGATAACAATCTCAGTTTTCATAGTGTTGGTTCTTTTTTTTCCTGAATATGATTTCTTCCGTTTTTTACTATCTTCTGGTCTCTGTATTTGCTGTTCTGTAATATCAGCCAGAATCTTCAGTATTTTTTCTGGTGTCATACTTCTATCTTTTGTTATAGTAACTTTTTTGGCAAGTAATGGCTCTATTTTCTTCAGTAACCTACATACATTTGCGTTGTGCACATTGAACAGGCACCCTAAAAATCTATGTGTTATGTAAGTGCGATAGTACAAAATTACGCAAAATAACTTATCTTTTAGAGTTGGTAGTTGTGATCTTCTACCATGGCACTTTTTCTGTTTTTCAAGTCTTTCCCACCCAGACCTAACTTTTTCCACTACCTTTTCGAACTCCTCTATAGTTAAACCTGTTATATTACGAAAGTTTCTTGGGTGCTTCTTCATGTTATAGTAACTAAAGCTCATTTTTTTACCTTACTCAATCTGCTTATTCTTCTTCTACTTCTCTCACATTATTTTTTCAATCACCTTTTGCAGCAGGTCTTATGATATTATTTTTGTAACATTGTCTAAAGTGCCCAGTGTCAAGCATTGGAATGACACCATTTCCGTGAATATTGCTCTTAATTTGTAACTAACCTAAGCCATAAACATTAAGAAATTTACCAGGCAGAAAAAAAAGGCAAAAGAAGCCCTGGTTACTATCTATTTTCAGTATTGGCGTTTTTTAAGTCTTAAACACTTCAATTTAGCTGCTTTTAAATGCAACTAACCTTAGCTATAAATGTTTAAGAAATTTACCAGGCAGAAAAAAAAGGCATAGAAAACGCGTGGTAGCTAGTATTCAAATTCTCCCTTGTCTATTTGACGTCTTTTACTGTCTTAAACGCTTTATAAGCGCGTTTCGGCTTTTATAGGTAGAAACCTAAAGTTTTATAAAGACATAAGGTGCACATAGTGCAAAAAATTAAGCATGATTTACGCCAAATACATTAAGTTTTTTTGTCATTAATCCACTGCAGAGATTGCGAAGATAAATAAATAGCTTCAGTGTTATGATAAGGGGGCTGGCGAAGGGTGTCAAGTAAGTTTTTACATCTAATTTATAGCTCCCTGCATGATACCACGTATTATCTATACCAAGGTGTTCTTCTTGTAGATATTATACCAACAATCGACTATTTTTTTTATGTCTTGTGGTTTAGTTTCTGGACCTATACTGATTCTAATTGAACACTCTGCTTGCTCTTTTGTTGCCCCCATTGCAAGCAAAACATGGGAAGGCTCAACTTTTCCAGAAGAACATGCAGAACCATTACTAACTGCAATATGATTCAAGTCAAAATGCATGAGCTGCACATCACTCTTTACTCCGGGCATATAAATAAAACTTGTGTTTGGCAGCCTCTTAGAGTTTTTACCGAAGATTCTTATATCACTGGCAAGATTTAATAATTCACACTCTAATTGATCACGTAGCTCCTTTACTTCATCCATTTTTGATAGAAGGTCTGGAATATTTTGCAGTGCAGCAGAAAGGCCTGCAATCGCAACAATATTTTCCGTACCACCACGAAATCCCTTCTCTTGTCCACCACCTATTATAATAGGTTCTATCGCAAGTTCTTTATTGAATATTAAAACTCCACTGCCTGCTACACCGCCAAATTTATGGGCGGATAAAGTGAGTAAATCCACTCCTAAATCTTCCATATTAACTTTAATTTTCCCAACACTTTGAGCAGTGTCAGTGTGGCAAATTGCTCCAAATTTGTGTGCTATTTCAGCTATTTCCTTAACAGGCTGAATAACTCCGGTTTCGTTATTTGCCATCATAACTGAAACTATTGCTTTGTTTCCTTTAAGTTTGCTTAGAATTTTTTCTAGCTCTAAAAAGTCAACAATGCCCTCCAGATTAACGGGTATTATATATGGATTACATGCAGAATTAAGAATTGAAGAATGCTCTATAGCTGAAATTACATGCAGATAGCCTGCTATTCCTCTCATAACAAGGTTATTCGCTTCAGTCGCACCAGACGTAAAAACTATTTCTTTATCACTTGGAACACCAAGAGCATCACGTATGTTATCTCTTGCATCCTGAAGAATCTTCCTCGCTTCTTGTCCTCTTTTATGTAGTGATGATGGATTGAGCGTTTGTTTTAACAAGACCTCAAATATACTTTTTTTTACATTTTCACTAATTGGAGCAGTTGCATTGTAATCAGCATATACGCAACCACTATTTTCTAAAGAGAATGGACTCATCTGTCACTTAAATAAGTTTACCATCAACTATAGCCATAACTATGTACGTTAGCTTTAACACGATAAAAAATTTATTGCAAAAACAGCGAAATTAATACATAATTAATAATTCATGTCATCAATACCTGTCAAGCAGGTTTTTATTAGGAGTTACCATGGTAGAAGTTTTTTTGAATAATGCAACAAGAAAGATAGAAGGTGAATACCGCCAAAGCAAAGATGCCAACGCGCCGGTTGTGCTGGTTTTACATCATCACCCTCAATATGGTGGTAATATGGGTAGTAAAATTGTACATGGTATATATACGTCTTTTATCGATAACAATTTTTCTGCATTGAAAATTAACTTTCGTGGTGTGGGAAAATCTACCGGAACTTTTGATAAGGGTATAGGAGAATTAACTGACGCTGCGGTAGCTATTGATTGGCTTCAGGAACATAATCCTAGCAACGTTCCAATTTGGATCGCTGGTTTTTCTTTTGGAGCATGGGTGGCTATGCAGCTAACAATGCGTCGCCCTGAGATAGTGGGTTTTATTGCTCTTTCTCTTCCGGTAACTAAGTACGATTTTTCTTTTCTTTCTCCCTGTCCAGTTTCTGGGCTTATAATACAAAGCAGTAACGATACAATCTCAGAAGAAAGCGATGTAACAGAATTAGCAAAAAGGTTAATAAATTCAGTAAAAAGTGATCACATGAAATACCATATAATAGACGATACTAATCACTTTCTAAGGGATAAAGAAGAGGAAGTGACTCAAATCGTAGATGGTTATATAAAACTGCGCTTAAACAGTGCAGCTATTTCTTTTCAAAAGGTCAAAAAAGAGGTAAGGGTAAAAGAATATGCCTAACCTTTACAAACAAGAGAAATGAGTGTAGTAATATAAATGAAAAGGTTTTGTTATGTTTAAAAAGCTATTATTTTTTGTTTTAGCTGTGTTTATGTTATCGGGGTGTTCCCTAAGTAAACAGCGTAAGTTAAAAAGTCCGTGTATAAAAAGCAATGAAAGCGTTTCATGCGAGTTGTACTCTGTTAATGATCATTGGTTAGATAAGTATAAGGCATAGGTAGTTTTAAATTGTGCTATTTTTCCTATTCACAACTTCACTAATGATCGATCTCTCAATTGGAAAATGCAGTCTGCCTTTTCTGCAAGGAGATGATTGTGCGTTACTATAAGCATAGAGCTGTTATTTTCCTTTACGTATGAATGTAGCAGTAAAAACACGTTAAAAGAATTTGTTGGATCTAAATTTCCTGTTGGCTCATCTGCAAGTAAAAGCTTTGGAGAATTTACAATGCTTCTTGCAATTGCAACTCTCTGCCTTTCCCCACCCGAAACTTCAGATACCATGCTACTTGCTTTGTTTTCCAGACCAAATTTTTCCAACATTGCTTGCGAATTTTTTTTTGCTTCAGCTTTGCTTTTTCCTGCAATGAGTTGAGGAAGCATAATATTTTCCAACACCGATAACTCTTGTAACAAATAGTGAAATTGATAAACAAAACTAAGAAAATTTCTTCTTACATGGGTTTTATGCTTATTATTGGCTTGTGTGCAATTTATTCCATCTATTGTAACTATACCTGAAGTTGGCTTGTCCAACAAGCCTGCGATTTGCAATATAGTTGTTTTTCCTGCACCTGAATTGCCAATCAGCGCTACTACTTGCCCTCTTGTGACACTTAGGTTGATGTCTTTTACAACAGCAGAATTGTCCTTGAAGCTTTTATCTACAGAAGTTAGTTCTAGAGCTACATTATCACCCATGTTTAAAAGACCCAGAAGGCATCTAAATTTTGGTAATAATTAAACCGAAAAACTGTTACCACAACCACATTGAGACTTAGCAAGGGTATTCTTTATTTGAAAACCAGAACCACTGAGATCCTCAGTATAATCTATAACTGAGTTATTTAAAAATTTTGCTGAATAATTATCAACTATTAATACAGGATTGCCATTTTCATCATTAATTACTATATCTTTACCTTTTTCGCTAAAACTGGAGTGGCTTCTATAGTCCTCGCTTTCTTCATAGTCATCATCTTCGTCTTCGTCATCAAACTCATCATCGTAATCATCATCTTCATCATCCAAAGATAGATTTTTATTCATTTGATCCATAAGAAAATTGTATTTGAAGCCAGAACATCCACCACCTGAAACTGCAACCCGCAAAACGGAACTCTTATCCCCTTCCTGCTCTGCAAGAGAGTGGATTTTTTTTAGTGCATTATCAGTTAAGTTGATGTTGTAATTTGTTGACATAGCAACCACCGTTTATTATTGATAATTTATTATAGTAGAAATTTTACATGTCAAACAATAATTTTCTATTAAGTTATGCATGCTTTCCAAGCAAAACAAAAGGGAGATACTTCAAAGAGCCAGAAGATGAGAATCGCAGCTGCTTTCAGCGTGATAGGAATCGCATTGTTCACTCTAATGCGTTTAGGAAATTGGGGTACAAAACACAAGTTTTTATCAATTACGAGCACGATTACTATCGCACTCGGCTGACTCATAGCCTTGAAGTTGCACAAATTGCAAGATCCATTGCACGCAGGCTCAGCTTAGATGAGGACATCACTGAATGCATAGCGCTTGCACATGACCTTGGTCATTCCCCATTTGGTCACGCAGGTGAGGATGCTCTAGTTCAAGTTGATAGTGAGAAGTATGAGTTTGATCATAATGTTCAAGCTATAAGGATTTTAACTTATCTTGAACAAAAACATGCTGATTTTGATGGTATGAATCTAAGTTGGGAGGTGATTGAAGGGGTTGCAAAACATAATGGTCCCTTACTTGGTCAAAACGCGGATTCTTCTACAAATAATCAGCTGTTATTAGAATATAATGAAAAATATGATCTAAAACTTGAGGAATTTTCAAGCATTGAAGCGCAAGTTGCTTCAATTGCCGATGATATTGCTTACAGTGTTCACGATCTTGATGATGCACTCAGAGCAAATTTAGTAACCATCAAAGATTTGCTGAATGTCCCTTTAATTGGAAAAATGTTTAAAGACGTAAGGAGCGGATATTCAGAATTGCCTCAGAGCAAACTCATACATGAATCACTGAGTGGAACTATAGGAACTATGATAAGTGATGTTGTTTCTCAGACTGAAAGAAATATTGAAAATCACAAAATAAAAAGCGTAGAAGACGTAAGAAGTCTAAATAAAATGCTAGTCACATTTTCACCAGAAGTTGCGAATGCTATAAAAGAAATGAAAAGATTCAACATGGAGAAAATATACAGAAGCTATAAACTGAGTAGAACGATGAACAAAGCAAAACGCATAATACAGGAACTTTTTCAATGTTTTTATGAAAACCCAGGATTACTTCCCACAGAGTGGAGCAAACTCGCTTGTGAATCTCAGCGTTCAGTAATAATATGTGACTATATCTCAGGTATGACAGATAGATTTGCCATACACGAGCACAGAAGAATTTTTGATACCTCCTATGAAATGACTTCTTTCTAATGACAGATGATCACTTCATGTCAATTGCATTAAAGCTTGCAGAAAAAAATCTTGGAAATGTTGCACCAAATCCTGCTGTCGGGTGTGTTATTGTAAAGGATGGTACAATTATTAGTGAGGGATATACAGGGATCGGTGGGCGTCCGCATGCAGAGGTAGTCGCTTTGCAAAACACTAAAGATTCAACTCATGGTGCAACTATATATATCACTCTTGAGCCATGTTGTCATCACGGAGTCACAGGGCCTTGCACTGCAAAAATCATAAAAGCTGGTGTAAAAAGGGTAGTAATTGCAACTATTGACCCAGATAGTAGAGTTTCAGGTGGAGGCATTAAAGCTCTGAAAGAAGCAGGAATTGAAGTTGAGCAAGGTATTATGCAAAAAGAGGCAGAAGAACTGAATGTCGGGTTTTTCACCACTAAAGAATTACATAGACCATTTATAGCTTGCAAAATCGCAACAACTCTTGACGGAAAAATCGCAACATTTACAGGCGATAGCAAATGGATAACAAGTGAGGATGCAAGAAATTGGGTGCATGAGCTTAGAGCAAAATATGATGCAATTATGATTGGCAGCAATACTCTTATTAACGATAATCCACTATTAACTTGCAGATTACCAGGACTTGAAAATAGATCGCCAATAAGGCTAATTATTGATAGCCAGGAAAAATTGCAGGAAGAGCATAATATTGCAAAGACTGCAGGTCCCTTGTATAGCTATGATTTAAGCAAAGAGCCAACAGCTCACTCTTCGGTGTCATTCCAGCGCGTGACGCTGGAATCTAGAAAAAAAGAAGAAGAATTGATCCCAGTGTCAGCTACTTGGATGACATCAAGAGGCTTGGCAGCAACTTGGGTGATTACAAACGACAAAGTAAAGAAAAAAATAAAAAATATTAACTACTTAGTAGTTAATTCAAACAATGCTGGCAAAGTCTGCCTAAAAGACATGGCATCAAAACTTGTTTCAGAAGTTGGTATAACAAGGTTATTAATTGAAGGTGGAGGAGTGTTAATCACAGAGCTACTGAAGCATAGTTTAATTGACAGGCTGATAATCTGCCGTAGTGGTAAAATTCTAGGTAATGATGCCATCCCTTTTATAGGAGATTTAGAAATTCAATCTATTAACAAGTGCTATCAGTTCAAAAAAGCAAAGGTAATAGATTTTGATGAGGATGTAGCTGAGGTGTGGGATAGATTGCCTTAACCTTTACATATTCAAATGAAAGGAAAAAGAAAGAGGTAGAAAATCTACCTCTGGTTATGCTAATTTATTTAATTAGTTTGAAATATTAAGCGCAGTCTTAAATTGCTGTTTAACAGCATCATTATTAAGTTCATCAAGTAATGTTTTTACAACGTCATCTTTATCACCTTGAGGTCCTTTTTCACCAATCGCATTCATTTGCTGATATGAAACATAAGCTGCTGCAGCAAAATATATAGCGGCAACAAATAGAACTGCAATTCCAGCAGGTCTAGCAATAAGTGCTAAAGATGCAGGTTCAGCAGTTACTTTAGGAGCAATTAATATTGCTGTTATTGTTCCCGCTAAAGATGCACCTGCAACTAAACCTTCAATAACCATTTTTGTTATATGTGCAGCGTTTTCCCACTTCCATATGTTATCTTTCGGCATAACAATCTCCTAAAAGTAAAACTAATAAAAAGATTAAGTATGTAGACCTGCTGCAAAAGGTGATTGAAAAAATAATGTGAGAGAAGTAGAAGAAGAATAAGCAGATTGAGTAAGGTAAAAAAATGAGCTTTAGTTACTATAACATGAAGAAACACCCAAGAAACTTTCGTAGTATAACAGGTTTAACTATAGAGGAGTTCGAAAAGGTAGTGGAAAAAGTGAGGTCTGGGTGGGAAAGAGTTGAAAAACAGAAAAAGTGCCATGGTAGAAGATCACAACTACCAACTCTAAAAGATAAGTTATTTTGCGTAATTTTGTACTATCGCACTTACATAACACATAGATTTTTAGGGTGCCTGTTCAATGTTCACAACGCAAATGTATGTAGGTTACTGAAGAAAATAGAGCCATTACTTGCCAAAAAAGTTACTATAACAAAAGATAGAAGTATAACACCAGAAAAAATACTGAAGATTCTGGCTGATGTTACAGAACAGCAAATACAGAGACCAGAAGATAGTAAAAAACGGAAGAAATCATATTCAGGAAAAAAAAGAACCAACACTATGAAAACTGAGATTGTTATCGAAGAAGGTGGAAGAATTTTATCAGTGTCAAATTCATATCGTGGTAGAATTAATGATTTTCGCATAAGGAAACAAGAAAAATATTTACCAATCGATAGCATAAAATATGCCGATTCTGGATATCAAGGTTGGCAAAAATTGCAAAGCAATGTTATAATTCCATATAAAAAGTATCGTAAAAAGCCATTAACTCCAGAGCAGAAAGAGCATAATAGAAGATTAGCATCATTTAGAATGAGAGTAGAAAATAAGATCCGTGAGATAAAGATATTTAAGATTATGTCTCATGTTTACCGCAATTTTCAGAAAAAATACAACCTGAGGTTCAATATTATTGCTGGTATTGTGAATCTTAAGCACGCCTTTTAGTTAACCTTGATTTTAGTCACCCTCCTTTCCTTCTTTTTATTGCTTGATTCTCAGCAGGTCTATACTTTAAGAATCGAGCTTTGTCAATTTTTATGTTAAACTGTTTAATACTCACAATCTCGTTTGTGAACCTATAGCTATATATAACGAATGAATTTTTTTATATATTCGTTATTAGTATTTTGCATTTCCTGAACATTTCCATGGCAAATGATCTCCCCTTCATGTAATAATGCTATTTTATCAGCTATTTTAAATGCGCTATGAATATCATGTGTAATCGTGATAATTGTAGTGTTAAGATCTTTAGATAATTTTATTATTATCTCGTTTACTATATCTGACATAATTGGATCCAATCCTGAAGTTGGCTCATCTAATACGATGATTTCTGGATTGTGTGCAATCGCCCTTGCAAGTGCTACTCTTTTTTTCATTCCACCTGATAGCTCTATTGGAAACATATCTGCTATGCTTTCCTCCAGTCCAACATCATTTAACTTCTCGATTGCTAGCTGTTTTGCCTCCTTTTTGCTGATATTAAAGCGCTTTTTATAATTAAAAGATATATTTTCCCACACTGTAACGTAGTCAAATAAAGCGGAATTTTGAAATAAAACCCCAAATTTATTTTTGCTTTTACTATTTATTTTAACAGACCCTGAGTCTGGAGCAAGCAAGCCGATAATTGTTTTTGTTAGTACAGATTTGCCGCTTCCTGAGCCGCCAAGTATGACTAATGATTCCCCTTTTAATATATCGAAACTTAGATCTTTTAGTACTGTCCTATCATCAAAAGATAAGCTTAAGTTCAATATTGATATTATGGGGTTACGCATGTATCAAAGTAATCATGTAGTTTGCTAAAATGATCAGTATGGACGATAAAACAACAGTTGATGTTGTAGCAACACCTACTCCTCGTGCACCTTCTTTGCAATGGTAACCGTAATAGCAACTTGAGACAGAAATTATGGCGCCAAATGCAGTTGCTTTAGCTAGCCCAGTTATAAAATCGTACGTATTAAAGAACTGAGCTGTGTATTTAATGTATATATTTAAATTGTGGTTAAATTCGAAGACTGCAGTGATACATCCTCCAAATATTCCTATTAGATCTGCACATACTGTAAGTATGGGAAATACTATGATTGACGCTAAAATCCTTGGTGCAATTAAATATTTGAAAGGGTTGATGTTCAAAGTTGTAAGGGCATCTATTTGCTCGGTGATGCGCATTGCACCAATTTCTGCCGCAATTGATGATCCAACCTTTCCTACCATTATTAAGCTGATCAAAACTGGTCCTAACTCTTTAATGATAGTGATTGTAACAAGTTTGGGTATTATCTGCTCTTGGTTAATTAATGAGTCACTCAAGCTGCTTTGTAAAACTATCGCCGCTCCTATAAAAACTCCAGTGAGCCCAACAATTGGCAGAGAGAAAAAGCCTATCTCTATAATTTGTTTTGCTACGTTGCTAAAATAATATGGTGGCACAAAGCAGTGGTATAGAGATTGAATAAAAAATATGAATGCACTACCAAGTCTTAACAAAAAATTGATAAAGTACCTACCAATTATTCTAACACTATTTATATCAAAAAAGCTCACTTTGTATTCATTTTAGCTAGAGGTTAGTCTTACTGATTTTATTAAAATTTTTATTAACTTTATCGCAAAGTATAGCTGAGATATGTTTTAAGTTCAACATACTTGATGTTTTAATTTAAAGCTCATATAGCTAACCCAAGAAAGGTTTCCCTACGTCATACCGCCGCGGCGCTAACGAGTAGCGGAATGACGGTTTTTCAAATTGTAGTTAAACCTAAGCCACTTTAGCTATAGGACTCAATTACATAAGCAAACCTTACTTATTTTATTATCCCTGTTTACTTCTTGTAAAAAACATGTTACTAATGAATTGAATTTTGTAGTAGAATGGAGGAAGTTTTGGCAGTTCCAAAAAGAAAAAAGTCAAAGTCAAGGCGTAATATGCATCGTTCTCATCATGCTATTGAGCCTAAGAATGTTGTGGTATGTTCAGCAACTGGGGAATTCATGTTGCCTCACAATGTAGCAGTCGATGGCAGTTACAAAGGAAAACGAGTTTTCATTAAGCAACAGGCAGAATGACTATTATGGTATGTTACCTACGGTCAATAATCACATAGTTATTGCACTTGACGCTATGGGGGGCGATTTTACGCCTCTTTCCGTAATTCAGGGTGCTGGTTTTTTTTTGGATAATCTTGTTGACCCAGGCATTAAAGTTCTTTTTCATATTTATGGAGATAAGGAAAAAGTATCTCCTTTGTTTTTGAAATATAAAAAAGTAAGTAACAATTCTGAGTTTACTCATTGTTCTGACAATGTCCTTGCAAATGATAAGCCATCTTTTGCGCTGAGACATCGTAAAGACTCAAGTATGAAAGCTGCAATTGTTGCAGTGAAAGAAGGTAAAGCTTTCGGAGTGGTATCTTCAGGCAACACCGGGGCATTGATGGCAATTTCCAGATTTATTTTAGGAACATTACCAAATATTTATCGTCCTGCTATTGTCTCTATCTGTCCAACTAAGACAAAAAGCTTCGCTTTGCTTGACCTTGGTGCAAATGTCGATTGTAATGCCGATTCGTTATTCCAATTTGCATTAATGGGAAGTATATTTGCAAAAGTAGCGCTAAAAATTGACAATCCTGAGGTTGCTTTGCTAAATATCGGTACAGAAGAAGTTAAAGGTAATGACTCAGTGCGCGGCGCTTTTGAGTTGCTTAAAAACGCTCCAGGCATTAATTTCAAAGGGTATATAGAGGCAAGTGAATTTTTAGAGGGTAATATAGATGTGATTGTTGCTGATGGTTTTGTTGGCAATGTAATGCTCAAAACAGCTGAGGCAACCGCTAGTACTTTTATCAATCTAATAAAGCAGGAAGTATTCAACTCGTGGATAGCGAAAATGCTTATTGGTATATTGTTAAAATCTAAACTAAATAAAGCATTAACGCGTTTTAATCCCAAAATTAGAAGTGGAGCTATGTTTTTAGGGCTGAATGGTATCATCATTAAAAGTCATGGAAATTCTGATGCTATTTCTTTTGCCCATGCTATAAAATTTGCAGTAAATGCAATTAGTGAAAATTTAAATCAAAAGATAATTAACGGGGTAAGTCATATTGAATAAAAGTTTCATATTAAGCACTGGATCTTATCTACCAAGAAAAACGTTGAGTAACAACGAAATTGCATCGATAGTTGAGACAAGCGATGAATGGATAAGGCAGAGAACAGGAATAGTTCAAAGGCATATAGCAGATGAAGGAGAATTAACATCAGATCTAGCTGTAAATGCAGCAAAAAGTGCTATAGAAAAAGCTAAAATTTCAGTAGATGAAATTGACTTGATTATAGTTGCAACAACAACGCCTGATAAAACTTTGCCTAGCTGTGCAACGATTGTACAAAGTAAGTTAAAATGTAAAAACGCATTTTCTTTTGATGTACAAGCAGCATGCTCTGGTTTTATATATGCAGTTACAGTTGCTGATTCGCTCATAAAATCTAACAATAGAATTAAATATGCGCTCGTTATTGGTGCTGAAATAATGTCTAGGATTGTTGACTGGGAAGATAGGTCAACTTGTGTACTCTTTGGTGATGGTGCTGGTGCAGTGATAATAAAATCGGAAATGGGTAGCAGCGGCATCATATCAACAAACTTACACTCTGATGGCAATTTGGATATATTATGTACGAACGGAGGGGTATCCTCTACTGATGATTCTGGAAAAATATGTATGAATGGAAGAGAAGTGTTTAAACATGCAGTGGATAAGTTAACAGCCTCAGTAGAGGAAACACTAAGATGCAATAATTTGAAAATCACTGATATTGACTGGTTAATTCCCCATCAAGCAAACATTCGTATTATTGAAGCAGTAGTAAAGAAATTAGATTTTCCTATAGAGAAAGTGATTAATACCGTTGATAAGCATGCAAACACCTCAGCAGCGTCAATTCCACTGGCCTTAGACTATGCAATACAAGAATCAAAAATAAAATCAGGAAATCTGGTACTGCTGATTGCAATAGGTGCAGGTCTCACATGGGGTTCCGTGTTGCTGCGCTATTAGACTTGTTCGGTAGAAGTCATAGTCCTATACCTCTTGTTTGAGTTTTGTTCTTATAACTTCCCCACAAGAACCGTGCATGCAGCTTTCCTGCACACGGCTCCACAATAATAGCATTCATAGCATTCGCTCTCATGTATATAAAGAATAGTGTATTTTTGGCTTTGGTAGTGGATTGACTAGTAAGTAATGGTTGAATTGCTCCCACTTCATACTTCTCTTTTGGCTACGTCGGTTTATCCACTTAAATGCTAGCCTTGTTATCGATCGATAGAATTGACTTAAACATCGATAATTTCCGCTAATTCCGAAATAAGACCTGCTGAGAATCAAGCAATAAAAAGAAGGAAAGGAGGGTGACTAAAATCAAGGTTAACTAAAAGGCGTGCTTAAGATTCACAATACCAGCAATAATATTGAACCTCAGGTTGTATTTTTTCTGAAAATTGCGGTAAACATGAGACATAATCTTAAATATCTTTATCTCACGGATCTTATTTTCTACTCTCATTCTAAATGATGCTAATCTTCTATTATGCTCTTTCTGCTCTGGAGTTAATGGCTTTTTACGATACTTTTTATATGGAATTATAACATTGCTTTGCAATTTTTGCCAACCTTGATATCCAGAATCGGCATATTTTATGCTATCGATTGGTAAATATTTTTCTTGTTTCCTTATGCAAAAATCATTAATTCTACCACGATATGACTTTGACACTGATAAAATTCTTCCACCTTCTTCGATAACAATCTCAGTTTTCATAGTGTTGGTTCTTTTTTTTCCTGAATATGATTTCTTCCGTTTTTTACTATCTTCTGGTCTCTGTATTTGCTGTTCTGTAATATCAGCCAGAATCTTCAGTATTTTTTCTGGTGTCATACTTCTATCTTTTGTTATAGTAACTTTTTTGGCAAGTAATGGCTCTATTTTCTTCAGTAACCTACATACATTTGCGTTGTGCACATTGAACAGGCACCCTAAAAATCTATGTGTTATGTAAGTGCGATAGTACAAAATTACGCAAAATAACTTATCTTTTAGAGTTGGTAGTTGTGATCTTCTACCATGGCACTTTTTCTGTTTTTCAACTCTTTCCCACCCAGACCTCACTTTTTCCACTACCTTTTCGAACTCCTCTATAGTTAAACCTGTTATATTACGAAAGTTTCTTGGGTGTTTCTTCATGTTATAGTAACTAAAGCTCATTTTTTTACCTTACTCAATCTGCTTATTCTTCTTCTACTTCTCTCACATTATTTTTTCAATCACCTTTTGCAGCAGGTCTTATGCTTTTTCTTCATGCTATCCACTAGAGTTCTAAGCTTCTCTTCAAGATTTTCTCCGTAAGCTTCCACTGTTACCTGGTCTATACCGCAAGCCTTGTTTCGTTTTAGTTCCTTATAGCACTCTGCAAGATTCTCTGCATTTATCAGATGCACTAACGATGTGAATTTCAATCGTTTATCTCGCTTCGCTCTTTCTACTATCTGGTCTAGTTTTCCTTGCATATTCCTCCAATCTCTGTTGTATTTGTATAGCAATCCCTATACCAGTTACTATATTGCTAACCGCTTCCCCTTGTATGTGGCTTTCCCACACTCTGAGTACTATCAGTTAGTCCGACTTCCTTCGTATCTTTCCCCAGTCCTCGCCTTTATTGACTTGTTCTAGAGTACCCTATTGGGAATACAAAGGATCTCCCAAGTTCACGTAAGTTCCATCTCAACACATGACACGGCCTTAGATCCCGATGGAGCAAGTGATATCTTGCCTTTTCGTTATCACTTATTTTGTCTTCCGCCTGCAAGAGAGCGTCAACCTCCATATCGTCAAAAATTTCGGGACTCAATACCTTCACTTTCGTTGCATCCTATATTGTCCCTTCTATTAGCCCTACTACGCTTGTTACCTTACGTAGCATAATAGTTCGTTCCAGATTGCTGGCTAGGCTTTACCTGAGTTAGATTTTCACCAACTGTTCCTTACGCACTTCTTGGCGCACCTTGCATCATGCTTGTCTGTTTTGTGTATAGAGCGGCGCACAACTTCAAACTGTCCGGGAGCGACTATTATCACACGCTTAACGTAAGGTGAAACTGCATCATAAAAGAAACAGCTATTGCCTGTTGCTTCTATAGCCACTTTATCTGTTTCTTGAAGATTTTCGATAAAATTATCCAAGTCTTTTAAGCAAAACGTTTGAATATACTCTGGCTTCCCTTCTTGCAGATAACAAGCAGTAAAGCTATTAGTATAACTCCAATGTGACGCATTTTTTCCTCCAATTGCATATTTCAATATATCAGAGTACCGGTTGTTCCAAACTCCTATACGAGGTCATCACATTTTGTGAGCCTCGCCGGTGGCAGGGGTGGTTAATCTGGGTCACGAGGTCTTCTTCCTACACTCCATGTAAGAGCAGAAAGTGCCTCAAAAGAAGTACCAACCTGCCACCTATCCACTCTGAAAAGTTATTATCTTCTCTTGCTTTCAACCAAGCAATACTTATTCATATCATCTGGGTAAGGTCACAGTCATATAATAAAAGACCAAGGACGTAAGTATTTCTTTCCTTTTGCAGAAGAATATTGTCACTTATTTACTTAACAATTCAAAAAACTTGAAAGAATAAAGATAGCTATTGAAATTATCTTGATTTACATCAGTTATCCAAGTTTGACATTGAATACTTAACACTTCCTCTATTAACGCCTTTCTGTAATGTTTACCCAGATGAGACATTATATCATCAAGTAGAAGAAGTGGTGCCTTATTGTAATGAATACACCTTGCTTTTACACTGGATAAAATAATAGAAAGCAGTAATAACTTTTGTTCTCCAGTGGAGCACAGATTTATTGGTACGTTTCTTTTTTGACAAAAAACCCGAAAATTATCGTTATGCACACCAAGGGTTACTCTACCAGTCAATGAATCTTTTTCTCTGTTTTCCTTTAGACGATTCTGAAAATATTCTGCAGTATCGTCCAAAGTTAGCTGGCTGCTGAATTTCAAACTTGCCTTCGGAAAAAGCTTACTGGAATGGTTATCAATTGTATCTTGTAATATTTTTAAAACAGACGATCGCATATGTAAAATACTAACTGCATTAACGGCCATTATGTTTTCAAGACTAGAGAACCAGTTTTTGTTCAAAATGTTCTCCCTCAATAGTTTACTTCGCTCATGTTTAGCTTTTCTATATTTCATGTAGCAGCAAGTGTAATTTTCTTCAAACAGTGAAACTATACGGTCTAAAAATTTTAATCTGTCACTTGGAGAATTAAGAAGAATATAGTCCATTTGTGGAATCAGCCATATTACATTGGATATCTTATACAGAGATGAATAACTTGATTGCGTTTTTCCATCAATTTGTATTAGTTTCTTATCAAAACTCTTTGCGATACCAATTGAATTAAAATCCGTTCCATTAAAAAAATCATAGTGCACTACCCAATCTTCATTACTGAATCTATTTTGTATCTCACTGGCTTTTGCTTTTTTCATTCCATTGCTTTTAGCAAGCAACGAGATTGCTTCAAGTATATTAGTTTTACCAATACCATTTTCGCCAGTTATTACAACTGAGCTATCATCTGAATCCAGTTCAAAGTTTGAGTGGCTACGAAAATTATGTAATTTCAGCTTTTTTATGTAGCAATGGGTAGCCATTAACCTATTCTTTAGTTTACATTCTCCTTACTTCTTCCAGAACCTCATCAACATGCCCACTAACTTTTACATTTTTCCAGATCTTCACTACTTTACCTTTTTTATCTATTAAAAAAGTAGTGCGCTCTATTCCCATATACTTTTTGCCAAACATACTTTTCTCTACCCAAACACCATATTTTTCCAACATTTCAGCATTCTCATCAGAAACTAAGGAAAATGGCAGAGAATATTTTGCTTTGAAGTTAGCGTGGCGCTTAACACTATCTTTTGATACACCAATTATCACTGTGTCAAGGGAAGAAAAATCATCTATTTTATCTCTAAAGCCTTTTGCCTCCATCCTACAACCCGGAGTATCGTCTTTAGGATAAAAATAAAGAATTACATTTTTTTTATCAAAAAATTCACTCAATGATAAATTTTCACCAGAATCTGTTGGTAAGCTAAAATCAGGTGCATTATTTCCTACTGCTAATTCCATACCTTGCTCCATTAATAACACTTTTATGGTATTATAGTAATATGGTGCATTATTTCCTACTGCTAATTCCATACCTCGCTCCATTAATACCACTTCTGTGGTATTATAGTAGTATGGTACATTATTTCCTACTGTTAATTCCATACTTTGCTCCATTGATAACACTTGTATCTATAGTAGTATATTGTAGTCAGAGTATCAAATTTTATATATAGCTAACAGATAAGATTCTTGATGGGGGCTTATTGATAAGTTTCTGCCTTGTATCTTGTAAAAAGCATCTAATGCTTTAAGCTTAAGCATTGTAAGTCATGCTCATTAGTTTCCTCATCTCTTATAGTATGGCTAGATATATAATTGGATTTCTTAGGAAACAAAATACAATTTGAAATCGCAATAAAGAAGACCTTCTTTAAATCAGTGTATCTGCCAGACTGTCTTGAGTAAACTTTACCAGCATATGCTTGTGCGCGTTTTTCAAAGCCCTTGTCGCGAGCGAGCTGCATTTCGACCACAAATGCAGCCTTGTAGAGAGGAGTATCATCACCATTGGTCTTAGCATTAATATCAGCGCCTTTCTCTACAAAGTATTTCACTGCATTTAAATTACCCTGCTCGGCAGCTAAGTGTAAAGATGTGTTACTATAATCCTCTGTGACCTGTGGTACTTCTGTGACTTGCTGCACTTTCTTCGCAAGGTATTCAACTATATCTGAGAGGCCTTTTTCATTAGCTCTTTGCAGAGGAGTCTTACCGTCACCATCAGTAGCTTTCGGATTAGCGCCCTTCTCTATAAGGTATTTTACTGTATCTAAGTGACCATTTGCGGCAGCCAAGTGAAGAGCAGTGTTATAACCCCACCCACCTTGATAAACGTCAACATCAGCCCCTTTTTCTACAAGGTATTTTACTACATCTAAATTACCTTGCTTAGCAGCCAAATGCAGAGGTGTGTAGCCCATTTCATCTTGGGCACTAATACCAGCCCCTTTATCTAATAAAAACTTTGCTATATCTAAAAGACCTCTCCTAGCAGCTATATGCAAAGGTGTTTTACCATGATTATTTTAGTATTTATATCAGCTCCTTTATTAATGTACTCTTTAACCTCATTAAGATTAGATCGTTTTACAGCATTAATTAGCTCTAAGTTAAGCTGTTCTAGAGACATCACTGTTTGGCTATTTTGAGTAGTAGCCCCTTGTGACGTTCTGTTGTAAATAAGTTGATCTTCATAACCATCAAAATAATCTGCAGCCTCGCCTACTGTTTCCCGAGCTCTCTCCCTATTCTTCTTCGTATTCCACTTATTCCGTACACGCTGTTTACTTAAACCTTTCTTACCTTTTTTACTTCGCTTTGAACGACTAAGTTTAACTGTATCATCTATTAGCCCACTTACCCCTACATCACTAATTTTATCACTAAGACTTTTTTGCTTTAAAGTGCTAGACCGTAACATTAAATCTCTTGTAGCTATTTTACCAGTTAACTGTTGCTGACCTATACCCATTTCACCCTCCTTAAGTATAACTAAAAATTACTGCCACTATAAAACCAAATAATTGTAAACAATTTATGTAAATACCAAATTTAGCTTGCTTATAACGCAGATATTTTTAGTGTCAACAATTTTTTTGACAAATTCCATATGGATTAAAAAACTGTTTTTATTGCAAGAAATCACATTGTTTATTTGGAACTGCTGTACAGTCCCAGAGTGTGATAGTATGATAAAATGTGAGAAAAAAATACCATCAAAGGAGGAATTATGGGACAAGTATTACATGGGTGTGCCAAAACAACAGAGACGATTCGTAGAGCAATACAAAATAGTAAAGAGAGCATAGCAAAACTCTCAAAGTATTATAACCTTAATCCAAAAACTATTATTAAGTGGAGAAAACGCTCATTCACTAAAGACGCTGATATGGGTCCAAAACATCCAAGATCAACTGTTCTAACTTTAGAAGAAGAAGCAATAATCGTCGCATTTCGGAAGCATACACTTCTACCATTAGATGATTGCCTTTATGCCTTGCAGTCTACAATTCCGCACTTAACTCGTTCTAGCCTGCATCGCTGTTTACAAAGACATAACATTAGCAAACTGCCAGATGTTGATGGTGAAGCTAAACCAAAAAAGAAATTTAAGAAATATCCTATAGGCTATTTCCATATTGATATTGCAGAAGTCAGAACAGAGGAGGGAAAACTATATCTATTTGTTGCTATAGATAGAACATCCAAATTCACCTATAGACCTGCTGCAAAAGGTGATTGAAAAAATAATGTGAGAGAAGTAGAAGAAGAATAAGCAGATTGAGTAAGGTAAAAAAATGAGCTTTAGTTACTATAACATGAAGAAACACCCAAGAAACTTTCGTAATATAACAGGTTTAACTATAGAGGAGTTCGAAAAGGTAGTGGAAAAAGTGAGGTCTGGGTGGGAAAGAGTTGAAAAACAGAAAAAGTGCCATGGTAGAAGATCACAACTACCAACTCTAGAAGATAAGTTATTTTGCGTAATTTTGTACTATCGCACTTACATAACACATAGATTTTTAGGGTGCCTGTTCAATGTGCACAACGCAAATGTATGTAGGTTACTGAAGAAAATAGAGCCATTACTTGCCAAAAAAGTTACTATAACAAAAGATAGAAGTATGACACCAGAAAAAATACTGAAGATTCTGGCTGATGTTACAGAACAGCAAATACAGAGACCAGAAGATAGTAAAAAACGGAAGAAATCATATTCAGGAAAAAAAAGAACCAACACTATGAAAACTGAGATTGTTATCGAAGAAGGTGGAAGAATTTTATCAGTGTCAAATTCATATCGTGGTAGAATTAATGATTTTCGCATAAGGAAACAAGAAAAATATTTACCAATCGATAGCATAAAATATGCCGATTCTGGATATCAAGGTTGGCAAAAATTGCAAAGCAATGTTATAATTCCATATAAAAAGTATCGTAAAAAGCCATTAACTCCAGAGCAGAAAGAGCATAATAGAAGATTAGCATCATTTAGAATGAGAGTAGAAAATAAGATCCGTGAGATAAAGATATTTAAGATTATGTCTCATATTTACCGCAATTTTCAGAAAAAATACGACCTGAGGTTCAATATTATTGCTGGTATTGTGAATCTTAAGCACACCTTTTAGTTAACCTTGATTTTAGTCACCCTCCTTTCCTTCTTTTTATTGCTTGATTCGCAGCAGGTCTATAGTTCCTGGCTCTAACCCAGATAGCGCTACCCCTTTGTTCATTACTTTCTCCTTCTCCCATGATGTTTGCTTCAGGGTCAAGTCTTGTAATAAATCCTGCAAACATTGCTGCTGTCTTTTTCCTGACTAATTCTGCATCATCGTATTGATCAAGTTCATAGAGCTTTAAAAGTACTGTAGAAAGCCACGGTATTCCTCGTATTTGCCCAGGTCTTAGTGGTCTGTAGATATGCAAAACCTCACTTGCTGGCACTCTTACTGATTCTCCAAATGATCCTTCACCAGGGTGTTCTCTAAATAGGTAATACGCTTCCCTTTGCCCCAGTCGATTAAACTCAATCCCGTTTCTTATTACATTACCATTGGCGAGTAGTTGATTACTTTTATTATCTAAATGCTCCGACTCCAGTACTTGTAATTGCAACGGCACACATAGACCATCTTCGGATTTCCTATTACGCAAACGTACAAAACATTCCCCTCCTTCTATCATACTCCTACAAACCAATGCCTGTAGTCCATAAAAATCATTTATTCCGTCACTGTCTGCTTCATCTGTCCATTCCAGCCATAATTCTTGCACTTTTTTCCGAAACTCTGCATCCCTTGCTTTTGACTGTGGTTTTATTCCCGTACCAACACAATTACTCACTATCGTATCGATTATGTTTGCTGCATATGGGTTTTTCTTACCATGTCACGTGATCGACTACGTAAAGTTTCAAGGCTCTGCGAAAGTAAATTGTTTATACTTCCTGACTCTCCTTGCCAATACATTACCCTTCTTCCAGATCCACCCGCATCCCATGCTGAACCTTTTGCTTTTGGTGGTTTGTTAAATAATTGCTTGAAGCTTTTTAGTAGCATTTACAAAATTCCTTTACTCGTTGAAAAAACAATCTTTCTCTTGGATTTTTGACTTACGGTTTTCAGCTCAGCTTTAATTCTTTGTCTTAAGTCTAATAGATCTTTTATCTGAACTTCCCCGTACCGCACAACATGATCTCCATACCCAATCGATACTACTCGTTTCCCACTTTGCAGCTTTTTTATCGCTTTTTCTACCTGCTCTAAATATTCTTGGCTATACATCAACTTTTTTCACTCAGCCATTGGCTTTGCCTTACTTTCTTTACCTTTTTAACTTTTTCACCTGCCCACTTACTCTCTGGCCAACGATCAATTCCAAGGGCAATAGACGCTGCTCTTGCGTAAATCCGGCAATCTAGTACTTCATTTCTTTCTCTTACCTTTTGCCACTCTTGTTTAGTGTACCCTTTCACTACCTTGCTCACCAATTGCTCTGCTGTTAGCTGCTTAAAATATTCAGGCCCATACTCCGGAAAATGACATTATCCAGCCGGAGTTTCTTCACCCTTTTTTAAAATATTAAGTAGTTGAAAAAGCTCTGACTTTAATATCGATACTCCTACTGGCCATAGCTTTATTCCTCTTTTTAACTTTTGCCCGCCAACTGTTATATCTACTCTACTTGGGCTACTAAGTGGCACTAGCGCTTTGTTTACACCTTTCACTGCCATTACTCTTCCAGATCCTTGATGACTTCTCACCCAATTGTATACTTCTTGTGTTGCATACCCTGCATCTACTGCCATCATGCTTATCATGTACTCAAGCCCATTTTCACCGATAAAATGATGATTTAAGAGCTCTGAAAGTTTTCCCCATACTTCTCCCCCTCCAGTATCACCTTCCAATACTTGGTAGTCTATTGACCAATTTTCTCTGCCTTTTCCCCACGCTACTACTTCTACCTCTAACCGATCTTTTTGGACATCTACTCCTGCTGTCAAAACCACTTCACCCCTTGGTACTGTGCCTACGGGGAAAAATTCTCTTCTGTTAAATAATTGCTTCCAGTCTGGTACTTCTCCTTTGTCTACCCAAGTTTCTCCTAGCGTAGTGTTTATCCAGACTTTTAGTAATTGTTCACTTTCTTTTGCATGGAGAAAATCTTCTACTGCTTGTTGCCAACTATACCAGTCAACTGGACTATAAAGACTTGAAAGATGAAACCCTTTTTTCTCCCCTTTTATTGGATTAGTAGGCCTCCACTCTCCACGTGCTAGCATTTCTGTCTTCTGGTGATTTTCTATTTTTCCACCACATTCTATGCACATGTAGTGTGCTGTACTTGGTTTTTTCTCTTCCCACTTTATTTGCGACCATTTCAGCACTTGATAGTGATTACAATTCGGACAGGGAACAAAAAAGTATCTCTTGTCTGTATCCTCAAATTCTTTTTCAATCCTACTGATTCCATGAATCGTTGGTGTTGACACTAAAAAAATTTTTCGCCTTGTAAATGTATTAGTTCGGGCAATACTCAGTAGTACTGGGTCGCCTTCACCTCCTGAGTCTCCTGGATACGCATCAATTTCATCTAAAAAAAGATATTTTACTGGCATTGAACGTAGACCCACTGCACTGTTTGCCCCTGTTACTACTACCGTTCCTCCGGGAAATTCCTTACTTTGTACAGTATTGCCTGAATCTCTCGATCTTGGATCTTTTACCTTACTTTTTAAACATGGCGTTTCTTCAATCAGTGGCGCAAATCTTCCTTTTGACCAGCGTTTTCCCATCTCAACTGTTGGCTGTACTACCAGCATAGGGCCTGGCGTCTGATCAATAATATAGCCTATCCAGTTGTTTCCAGCTTCTGTTCCACCTATCTGCGCTCCTTTCATGAATACCACTTTTTCAGCCGGTGAAGACGAAGATAGTGAATCCATTATTTCTCTAAGGTATGGTGTTCTCTCTGTCCTCCATTTCCCTGGCTCTGATGATGCTATCGTTGAAAGTTGACGATTTCTATCTGCCCACTCTGATACTTTTAGTGGTAGATCGGGCTTTAATCCTGCATAGAAACTACTACTATATATCATCTGCTGTCATTTTCTATTTTTTACGGCTAATACTAAATCTCATCGGTAATAGCACTTTTTGCCTATGTATCGAAGTTTCCCAATAACAAGTATAAAAGTGAACTTTGATTAAAAGATGTTACAGTAGACTTCTTTTATAGCTGTTTCTCCATACAGTACAGAAACCTCTTTGTTGGCTCTGTTAACCAATACTATAAACAGCATCCTTACAATTGTGAGATTCAACCACTACTTGCTCTAGCGTTAAACTGCTACACTTAGCTTCCTTACTGTGATTTTCTTCAAGCACTTTTATCCTTTCTTCTTTTATTTCTTCAATGAATTTTTCATTAACTTTCTCAGGGTCAATCCTTTCTTCAGAATATACAAGGTTAGTACAATTTGTTTTTCTGTAGTAATGTACTCCAAGGCATACAATTAGTAATGCAACCATACTCGAGCCTATTAGCAACGATAATCCTATATTATTACTTAAAGGATTTTGATAAAATGTTTTTACGTTATTAACTCCACCTATTGCAAGTAGTCCTATCGGAAGTGCTATATTTGTAGCTACTACTGCTGTCAATAACGCTGTAAATATTGGCCTATCTTTGATTACTGCTTCTACTTTATTCCTTCTACTAATTACTTTTTCATCAATGTTAATGAAGTTTTTTTCACTTTTCCAAGCGTTAAGTGTAAAATTTGAATGAGTACCGTTGCTGTATTCCAGTCTTACTGATTTTATCACTTTATCCTTTCGCTGGTACTCCAACACTTTATTCAAAGTTTCATTCGCATTTTTTCCCTGTATGTGACATTCTTCAGTACTTTTAAATTGCTTTACTGCACAAAATATTGGACTAATTGCAAGCAATGAAGTAATTGCAACGATCGGTATAGTGATATAGAGAGGGCTGTTTGCAAAAAACCCGATAAATTGAGCTTTATCCTGTAAATATACTAAAGCTGCAGATGTGCTAAGTACAAGAGCAGTGATACTGAAAATTATAAATCCTTTCTGCTGCACTGCATACTTTACTCTTGGCCGAATTTTATTTATTTTCTTTTCTGTTTCAACTAATGAAGTTTCTGAATTTACTTCACCATCACTTTTTTCTGGTGAGTTAGTTGAAAGTATAACTGAACTATCATGATTTAATGATATATCCTCCCATTCTTGACTACCGCAAGACTCACTCATTTCTGTTTCTTGAGAATTTGACCTTGTCACCTCTGCACTTCTATTATCTATTCCACTATCACTTTCTAAACTCCTTTTTGAAGATTTTTTACTTGGGTCTATAGTTGCATAAATATGTTCCTCACTCACTTGTTCTTCTACATTATCTGGTTTTTCTTCACATGATTCTAACTGAAGACGTGGTGGTTTTGCTGGCGCTTTCCCTTCACTCAGAAGAGGTTTTGAAATATTATTCTCTGCTTCTTCATGGGATGATGCCTCATTATTTGTTTGCAACGTTAATTTTCTAGGTAATGGCATTGGTTTTAATCCTTGATCTGTTTGTCCTATCATATTTGATCCAAAATTGATTATTATGCTACGTTTACTACGTTACATTTATTAAAATACAGTAAATATCACCAATTTTATTTTACCATTAACATCTATCTCTTTTGCATATCATAACCCTATCTGCCTTAACTTTTGCACTTTTATGCCACTCAGAGCAAAAGGTATTCTCTGTCTACAATAGATATCTGCTGATGCCTTACTTAAAATTATTATTACAATCAATATACGAATTAAGCTTGCTAAACTAATACGGCAAAAAAACTTTTTCAGTAATTTAAAGTTGTATGTTATCCCCACTTTCCACCAACCCTTCCAATGCAACTCTGATTTCCTCAGTCAGTATCTCATGGACCTTTTCTCTATCATTCATCGATGCCAGTAGCGCTGATACTCTGTCTGGCATATTTAAAAGATTGTTTCTTACTACTCTTGCAACATTAAATGCTTCGGCTTTTATTTCCTCTATCGGCACTAGTTCGCCTATTTCAGCTTTTGCTTTTGCCTCAAGCAGTTTTCCTCGCTCCATCTCATTTTTTATCCGCGTTTTAAGCAACATCGTTGAAAGATCACTAGTTTTTACCCTTTCTCCCCCTCCTTTTCTCCTCAGTGGCTGACTTGGATCTCTTATTGCTACTACCGCTTCATTTGCTTGTTCTCGGTCAATGAGTCCATCTTCTAGCTCAACTATTCCTTTCTTTACTAAATAACATAAGACCTGCTGCAAAAGGTGATTGAAAAAATAATGTGAGAGAAGTAGAAGAAGAATAAGCAGATTGAGTAAGGTAAAAAAATGAGCTTTAGTTACTATAACATGAAGAAACACCCAAGAAACTTTCGTAATATAACAGGTTTAACTATAGAGGAGTTCGAAAAGGTAGTGGAAAAAGTGAGGTCTGGGTGGGAAAGAGTTGAAAAACAGAAAAAGTGCCATGGTAGAAGATCACAACTACCAACTCTAAAAGATAAGTTATTTTGCGTAATTTTGTACTATCGCACTTACATAACACATAGATTTTTAGGGTGCCTGTTCAATGTGCACAACGCAAATGTATGTAGGTTACTGAAGAAAATAGAGCCATTACTTGCCAAAAAAGTTACTATAACAAAAGATAGAAGTATGACACCAGAAAAAATACTGAAGATTCTGGCTGATATTACAGAACAGCAAATACAGAGACCAGAAGATAGTAAAAAACGGAAGAAATCATATTCAGGAAAAAAAAGAACCAACACTATGAAAACTGAGATTGTTATCGAAGAAGGTGGAAGAATTTTATCAGTGTCAAAGTCATATCGTGGTAGAATTAATGATTTTTGCATAAGGAAACAAGAAAAATATTTACCAATCGATAGCATAAAATATGCCGATTCTGGATATCAAGGTTGGCAAAAATTGCAAAGCAATGTTATAATTCCATATAAAAAGTATCGTAAAAAGCCATTAACTCCAGAGCAGAAAGAGCATAATAGAAGATTAGCATCATTTAGAATGAGAGTAGAAAATAAGATCCGTGAGATAAAGATATTTAAGATTATGTCTCATGTTTACCGCAATTTTCAGAAAAAATACAACCTGAGGTTCAATATTATTGCTGGTATTGTGAATCTTAAGCACGCCTTTTAGTTAACCTTGATTTTAGTCACCCTCCTTTCCTTCTTTTTATTGCTTGATTCTCAGCAGGTCTTTAGAAGTTTTATAGATGAAAGGAAGGTAGAGTTCTCAAAACCCTATAATCTACATTTAAAGGTAAATTTTTATTCGTTGTGTCTTATGCAGATTCCGCTAACAGGTAGCGGAATCGTAAGTTTTGACTAAGATCTTTGTTGACTCTCTCCTATGGCTTCTGCCTTTAGCTCATCTATAATTGTTTGAACCTCAGGAAGCATCTGATGTTTTTCGTAATCTGATTCATATTTTTCCCTTTTATCAGAAACTTTATATTCGTTTTCTTGATAAAGTGAATATAAAAATCCAACTCCAAAAATAACAATTGATGCAAGTGCCATGTATTCAAGTGGTCTTTGCACTTTTTCTCTTAAATCAAAATATCGAGACAGTAGAATCAGAGCGCAAGATGCTATTACTACTGCACCAGAAGCAATTTTATTTTCTCTAAAATGCTTTTGATTGTGACTCTGTTCATAATTTCTATAAACAGTTGTGGCATGAGCTTGAAGCCTTTTTTCTCTATCTTCTCCCTTATTGTCTAATATTGACATAATAAGTTTTCTAAAACTCTCTTCACCAGTTTCCTGTTTCCATAAGTTTAATTGTTTACTCATAGTTTAACCTCATATTAATAAATATAGTTTATTATACACAACATTTATAATAAATGTCAAGGATGGTATATTTATAAATAATATACTATAATTTCTTAAGCATTTTTTTAAAGTAGTTAGCTGTAGCTAAAATAATTGAGATTTACTAAAACAAACTTATGAAACAATTGAAGTTAACGCATGATCAGATTTTTTAACTGGATCCTATGGCCAAGCCAAAAGAATTTACAAGTTGGGCAGTATGGGTAGTATGATACTGCAAAATGCTATTTCTCAAAAAACCAACAATTGCAATCATTGGTTCTACAGGTATAATCTGTAAAGTTTACACGAGTCTCATGAATGATAGAAAAAGAAGAGCAGTTTAGTTTTACATCAGAAAACCTTAAGAAAGCGGGAAAGTTTATAGAGATGTATCCTAAAGGCAAAGAAGGCAGCGCTGTTATGCCTTTACTATATCTGGTTCAAGAGCAATGCGGATGGGTTTCTGAATCTGCTATGCGTTATGTTGCTGATATGCTTCATATTCCACATATTCGTGTATATGAAGTGGCAAATTTTTACACCATGTATAATTTAAAACCAGTAGGCAAATATCTAATACAAATTTGTAGAACAACTCCTTGCTGGTTGTGCAATAGTGAAGAAGTTTTAAATACCTTAAAAAAAAAACTTGGAATCAATATCGGTGAGACTACTAAAGATAATTTGTTCACTTTAAAAGAAGTTGAATGCCTAGGTGCATGCGTTAATGCCCCCGTTGTGCAGATCAATAATGACTTCTATGAAAATCTTACTCCTGAGAAAGTAGAAAACATCATAACAGAACTTTCAGGCAAATAGATGAAAGAAGAATTTGCATTCAAGATAATCAAGCAATCAGGTTCTGCAAAAGTTGGAACAATTAAAACTCCAAATGGAAGCGTAGAAACACCAGCTTTTATATTCTGTGCAACAAAAGCTGCAATTAAAGCTTCAGATATCGAGAGAATTAGTGAAGCAGGTACTCAGATAATACTTTCCAACACCTATCACCTAATGCTTCAACCAGGAGAGAATACTGTTGCAAAACTTGGTGGTTTGCACAAGATGATGGGATGGAATGGGCCAATGCTAACTGACTCAGGTGGATATCAGATATTTAGCTTAGGGCACGGATCAGTTTCGGAAGAGATAAAAGGAATAAGAAAAAAACAAAAAACTCTGATCAAAATTAATGAGGATGGGGCAATTTTTCGTTCTTACATTAATGGTAAAGCTTATTGCTTGACTCCTGAAAAGTCTATACAAATTCAACAAAAACTAGGTGCAGATTTAATCTTAGTCTTAGATGAATGTACTCCATTTCACATAAGCAAAGAATACACAGCAAAATCAATGCTCATGAGCCACAAATGGGCTGAACGTTCTTTAAATGAATTTGAAAAAAACAATAATGGCAAGCAGGCACTGTATGGAATTAGTCAAGGCGGAGTATATCAAGATTTACGTAGAGAAAGTTGTAATTTTATTAACGATTTGCCATTTTTTGGTCAAGCAATAGGTGGATCACTTGGTCAAAGTAAAGAGCAGATGTACGATGTAGTTTCTTTCACTATGGACCATCTGAAAAAAGATAGGCCTACTCATTTGCTTGGTATTGGTGGAATTGTGGACATCTTTCGCGGAGTTAGTCTTGGAATTGATACGTTTGATTGCGTGCATCCAACCCGTTTAGCAAGGCATGGTGGTGCGCTTATTAAAGTAAAAAATAGAGATTCTATTTCTTCAAAGTGCAAAGAGCATATTAATTTGCGAAATCAACAATTCGAGCTGGACAATAACCCAATTGAAAGTAACTGCTTATGTTTTACCTGCAGAAAGCATTCAAGAGCTTATATACACCATTTACTGAAAGCTAAAGAGCTCCTGGCTTACACACTCGTTACCATTCATAACGTTTTCTTCATGAATAAGTTAATGGCATCTATAAGGCAGGCAATATTGGATGATAGGCTAGATCAAGAGAAAAATAATTGGATTAGTGAAATACCATTGCACTTTGATTTGGCCTCTCTTTGAGTCTTTTCTTTATGCCGTTGATTTTTACTTCTTGTTATATTTACTTTATTTGTCACACTATTAATTAGAAAGGTTATAATAAAAATTAATCTATTAATGTTAGTCTCTACCCATATGATTTGTAAGGATTAGAGGTGAAGATATGGCTAAAGGAAATAATACCCTATTAATATTTGATTTTGATAACACTATTACTAATGGACACATACATAATATTTTCTCCGGTAAACACTCCGGGTTCAAAAAAAGTGATTTTAATTCTGGTGCAGAATATGCAGTGACCGATACTGATATAGGAAATTTTCTAAAGAATACAGGCGGAGTAAAAAATAAGGAGACATTAAAATCTGTGTTGCAATCTGCACTTTCAAATGGAGTGAAAGTTAATATCTCATCGTATACAGGATATTCAGACGCTGTGAGAAGGGTTGTAGAGAATCATTTGGGTTTATCTAAAGAACAAGCAGGCGGTATTTCTGTATTTGGTGGGTTTCCAGGAGATTATGATAATGAGCTTCCAAAAGGTCTCAAAGAACAAAAAAATCAAGTTGGAAAAAATTTACACATCTGTAAGGCAATTGTGGAGTATAAGGATAAACATGGTGAGTTGCCAAAAACTGTCATGCTAGTTGATGATGATGTAAAAAATATTCAAAAGATTAATGAGTTTGTTGCATCAATGAGTAAAAGAGAGGAATGGCTTGAAAAAAATGGGCTGAGTATTGAAGAGATACAAAAAATCAAATTTGAAGGTGCGCGAGTGCCTAAAGAGGATAAAAATGTTGGTTATCTAGAAAGAGTACAGGAGTTTGTCAATGCTAACTTAGTGCAAGAACCAATTTATGAAAATTTGAAGAAGGAAGAACCTATATACCAAAATCTTCAAGATATTCAAAGATCATTGTCTAAAACGGTACCAAAAGAACCTATATATCAGAACAATGGAAATCGACCACCATTGCCTCCTAAAAAAAGGAAATCAAGTGATGGTATGGTTGCTGATGGTGAGAATAAAAAACAAGATATTAAGGACATGTCGTCATCCGAAACACAAGCAAACCCAACACGCTCAAAACGTCATGCAATGATGCTTGACCCTCAGCAAATAGAATCTATACACCAGAATGCTGAAGAGTTATCACCAGGTAAAAAATACGCACATATTCAAATCGTTTCCTTAGCACCAGAATTCAAGGCAATCAAAGCTTTTTTTCAAGATTGTATTCAAGAGGTAATAAATAGACCTGCTGCAAAAGGTGATTGAAAAAATAATGTGAGAGAAGTAGAAGAAGAATAAGCAGATTGAGTAAGGTAAAAAAATGAGCTTTAGTTACTATAACATGAAGAAGCACCCAAGAAACTTTCGTAATATAACAGGTTTAACTATAG
This sequence comes from Wolbachia endosymbiont (group A) of Conops quadrifasciatus, assembly GCF_964027015.1. NCBI lineage: Bacteria > Pseudomonadati > Pseudomonadota > Alphaproteobacteria > Rickettsiales > Anaplasmataceae > Wolbachia > Wolbachia endosymbiont (group A) of Conops quadrifasciatus. The sequence goes on along the minus strand of NZ_OZ034722.1, from coordinate 1,213,246 downwards.
AGGAGTTCGAAAAGGTAGTGGAAAAAGTGAGGTCTGGGTGGGAAAGAGTTGAAAAACAGAAAAAGTGCCATGGTAGAAGATCACAACTACCAACTCTAAAAGATAAGTTATTTTGCGTAATTTTGTACTATCGCACTTACATAACACATAGATTTTTAGGGTGCCTGTTCAATGTGCACAACGCAAATGTATGTAGGTTACTGAAGAAAATAGAGCCATTACTTGCCAAAAAAGTTACTATAACAAAAGATAGAAGTATGACACCAGAAAAAATACTGAAGATTCTGGCTGATATTACAGAACAGCAAATACAGAGACCAGAAGATAGTAAAAAACGGAAGAAATCATATTCAGGAAAAAAAAGAACCAACACTATGAAAACTGAGATTGTTATCGAAGAAGGTGGAAGAATTTTATCAGTGTCAAAGTCATATCGTGGTAGAATTAATGATTTTTGCATAAGGAAACAAGAAAAATATTTACCAATCGATAGCATAAAATATGCCGATTCTGGATATCAAGGTTGGCAAAAATTGCAAAGCAATGTTATAATTCCATATAAAAAGTATCGTAAAAAGCCATTAACTCCAGAGCAGAAAGAGCATAATAGAAGATTAGCATCATTTAGAATGAGAGTAGAAAATAAGATCCGTGAGATAAAGATATTTAAGATTATGTCTCATATTTACCGCAATTTTCAGAAAAAATACGACCTGAGGTTCAATATTATTGCTGGTATTGTGAATCTTAAGCACGCCTTTTAGTTAACCTTGATTTTAGTCACCCTCCTTTCCTTCTTTTTATTGCTTGATTCGCAACAGGTCTAAGGAAGTAGTGAAATTACTGTCAAAGGAAGTAAGCCAATAGATGCTTCAAGAATAAACAAAGATATTATTGTCGAGTCCTTAGCTCAAATAATCGAGAAAAAAGAGAAAATCAAAGATCTTAACAATAATTATAAAGGTGATCAGCTAAAGCGAGAGATATCGAAATTATTGAACGCTGGTTTGCAAAAGGAAAATATAAACTCAAACTATAATGATGGAGAGCCTATATTCCAGACTCGTGAAGAGGCATCGAATTATCCTCCGTAAAAGAAAGACATAAACTCAAACTCTGTGAGAGGAAACTATAATGATGGAGAGTCTATATTTCAGACCGTTCAAGAAGCACGGAACTATCATCGGCAAAAGAAAGGTATAGACTCAAACCCTGTAAGCAAAAAACCACTTGCACCACCAGTACCTCCTAAAAATTATACGGAAAAAGTTACGCAAAATAGAAATAATAATATTATTGAAAGAGGAGGTCGAAGATTCGTATAATTTCTTGCATATCCGGTTCATGGTACATTGTTTCAACTTACACTTCTTTAATCACTGTGCTAAATTATATTGTAAAGCAGCCAAATCAATATAATAGAATGCTCTAAGCTTTAAGCATAGAAACCACTTTATCGTAACTTGGCAATGATTTAATTTCTCCAATTGCAGCTAGAGTGGTTTTTTCATGCTGAGATAACAATTCTTTTGCTGCTTTTTTTACGTTAGCAGTGGTAACTGCACTAATTTTTTCTATTAATTCATTTTTACTGATGTACCTATTATAATTACCATAGTAGTGTCCCAATGTTTCAGCGCGTGAGCTAACACTTTCGCGTGACATTAAAATTTGGGATTTTATTCGCTCTTTCACTCTATTTACTTCTTCTTCCCTCAGATTATCTTTAGACAGCTTCTTCAACTCTGTCGTCATAGATTTTAAAAGCTTATCTAAGTTACTACTATCTGTGCCAGCAAAAATGGAAAACATCCCTGTATCAGTGTAGCTGGAATTAAATGAATAAACAGAGTAAGCTAATCCCTGCTTTTCCCTTACTTCCTGGAACAGACGTGATGACATTCCGCTCCCTAATATAGAATCAAGCACTTGAAACGTGTGATATTTATCGTCATGGCGAGAAACACTAGGTAGACCAATTAGCAAGTGTACCTGATCTAATTTACGATGTTCTAAATACTCACCACCAGTACAGCTAGCATTTTGGCTTTTTTTCAGCTTTTTAGAATGAATCTTTGAGAGAAAACCTTTGGTTAATGCAATAACTTCTTCATGTTCAACATTTCCTGCAACGGTAAATAGCATATTCTCGCCAAAGTAATGTTCATTTATGTAATTATCTAGATCTCCTCGAGTAAAAGATTTTACAGTATCTTGCGTGCCTAAGATTGACCTGCCAAAAGGTTGATCTTTATAAGCTGCCTCAAAATATTTACCGAAAACAATGTCACTTGGTGAATCATTAGTTTGAAAAATCTCTTGTATTACAACGCCCTTCTCACGTTCCAATTCATCTTCTGGAAATGTTGAATTCATCAATATATCTATTAATATATCAATACCAGTTTTTATGTCTTTCTTGAGGACTTTTGCATAATAGGTGGTGCTTTCCCTACCGGTGCTGGCGTTGAAAACCCCACCTATGTCGTCAAAAGCTTTTGCAATTTCAAACGCAGTTCTTGTCTTCGTTCCTTTGAAAGCCATGTGTTCTAGAAAATGGGATATTCCATTTTGATTTGCACTTTCCGCTCTACTGCCAACACCAACTCGTATGCTTAAAGCTACGGAATCAACATCTCGCACCTGCTCAGTTATTATGCGCAGACCATTATCTAATTTTGTTACCTGAGGTGTATTCATCTTATGTATTCTTTTTTAAATTTTCTTCTGCAAAATTCCAATTAATCAAATGGTCAAGGAAAACTTTTATGTAGTCAATTCTACGATTTTGACAATCTAAGTAATAGGCGTGCTCCCAGACATCCATAGTGAGTAATGGAACTTGGCCATAAATTAATGGCAAATCTGCATTTGGAGTTTTGGTGATTTTGAGCTTTCCTTTTTCGAGCACTAACCATACCCATCCACTACCAAATTGGCTTACTCCATGATTGGCAAATTCCCCACAAAACTTATCAAAACCACCGATATCATCTTGAATTTTTTTTGCCAGAAAACCATCATCTTTAGGTTTACCACCACCATTCTTCTTCATTGAATTCCAATAAAAAGTGTGGTTCCAAACTTGCGCTGCGTTATTAAATATGGGAACTTTATCGCTATTACCATGCACTTTTGTTATTATTTCCTCAATTTTCACATGTTGATAATCTGTATTTTCAACCAGCTCGTTGAGTTTATTTAAATATCCTTTATGATGCTTATCATAATGAAAATCTAAGGTTTTTGCAGATATGTAAGGCTCTAAAGCTGTTTTATCGTATGGTAATTCAGGTAAAGTAAAACTCATGACAATCTCCTTATTTTTGACCTACTTGGATGGTATTGTAATATGTGCTCTTGTGCAACATATAATTAATAGCTAAAACATAGTTGATTAAGTATCTATTGCATTATTCTAAGTTTTATATCACAATAATGATTATTATATAACTTTCGAGAGGTAAAGATGTCAGGTGTGTATGAAAATTTTAAAAAATATGCTCAATATGGAACTGTTCCTACTGTAGAAAAAAGTGATAACAGTAGAGTTTCGCAAAACAGCTTCTAATTGATAGTGTTGTGGGACCAGTGAAGGATGCGCTTTTTGGCGTGGAGAGAAAGTTTTCTTTTGATATTAGCTTAGGTGATAGAAATCACGAAAATCCTGGCATGACACCAACTGCTGTTTTGGCACTAACTAACATAGTTCTACAACCTTTGTATCTAGCATTTGCGTATTTGTCATACTGGCCGGCAAAAGGGTCAGCAAAAGTAACAGATAAGTTTGGTCTTAAAGACAATACAAAATCGTTGGTAGATTATTCAAGTACGTTCCTAGATAAGGCATGGGAACATAGTGGGAAAGTAGGTAAATTTGTTAACACAGTTTTGAGTTACGTTTGCACTGCTGTCATCTGGGCTGCTGCATTAGTTATGACACCACTTACTTGGGCTGTTGATAAAGTGTCAAGTAAGTTTAGTGACGCAAAGACTGAAGCTGTTGACCCTAATGGGAAAGCTCCTCTATACTAAGATAATCTGCACAATCAATGTTCATGGCTTTAACATTTAGTCATGGGCATTTTGCATTTGTGAATCTCAGGGGTGCAGGCCAGACGTCATACCGCGATTCATTCGCGGTATCTCACCATAGATCCCGCTGACAAGCAGCAGGATGACGGTTGTCAGTAAACCTGAATTACTTTAGCTATGCAATGAGATTTCCTAAAAACACTTTGCAGCCAATTAATCCTTGATATAAAAAAAATTCCTTTAATAATAAGGCATGCTAATCAGGAATTTAATCAAACAAGCGACTAAAGTAGGAAGCAGTGAAAATGTACGATATATTGAGTATCTCTATCAATTTGAGAAGTTTAGAAACACATTAAATCTCACTTTATCACTAATAAAGCAAAATAGGCTTTCGTTTGAAATATACCAAGAGGGATTAGTGGATATGGAAGAAGGGGTGTGTAAGACAATCAGGTCTTCCGGTGTAAATAGGTATGTTATTGTGCTGAGAAGGTCAAATCCATACATTATAGTGCATGAACTTTCACATATGGTTGAAAATGAGCTTAACTTGAGCCTAGAACAGGAATTTCTCCATAAGGTTTACCAGGATATTGAGCAGAATTTAAGGCAAGCAAATGTTCTTGTGCAGAAAATTATTAGCCAAGTTATATTTAAGGAGATACAAGCTTATCAAACTGCAAAGTCACGCGCATCTGAATTGTTTGCACGCTATTTTGAGCTATTTGCTTGGGCACAAGAGGTTTATCCTAAGGATAAAGAATACTTAATTCGCACTCAAGATTTAAACAAAGTGTTCCTTGCTACTGATCAATGGAAAAAGAGCTGCCTGGATCCACAAATGATGGATAGAATAGATAAGGAAATCAAGGAATACAGCAATAAAACCGCCACTAAAGACGTAACCAAAGTGCAAAGCAGTTGGACTAATAAATTTTCTCCTGGGGGCAAAAAAATTAGCTCCATATTTGGAGATGACAATTAGCTTAGTATAGCTAGTGCAGGTTTTCCTACGTCATACCGCCGCGGTGCTAATACGTAGCGGAATGACGGTTGTCGGTAAATCTTTTAGCTATAGAAGTTAACTTTGCAGTTAACTTCTATAGCGTTTCAAGGTATAGTTTTTATAATAAAGTGTTCGAATATACATGAAAACCATTTTAGCTGTTGAAACAAGCTGCGATGAAACTGCAGTAGCGATTGTAAATAGTGACAAGCAAGTCCTTGCTCACGAAATTCTCTCCCAAGCAGAACACAAAAAACGCGGTGGGGTGATCCCTGAAATCGCTTCACGTGCTCATATGGAGCATTTAAGTGGTCTAATAAAAAGCGCCGTTGAAAAATCTAACCTTAACTTTTGTGATCTCAATGCAATTGCAGCAACATCAGGACCAGGACTCATAGGTGGATTAATAGTTGGTACAATGATGGCTAAAGCAATTGCACATGTAGCACAAAAACCTTTTATTGCAGTTAATCACTTAGAAGCGCATGCATTAGTTATTAGGTTACTGCATGAGGTGAAATTTCCGTTTTTAGTTCTATTAATATCAGGCGGCCACTGTCAATTTTTAATTGCACAAGATGTAGGTAAATATATTAAACTTGGAGAAACACTTGATGATTCGTTAGGGGAAGCATTTGATAAAGTTGCTAAGATGTTGGGTTTAAGCTATCCCGGAGGCCCATTAATTGAAAAGTTAGCTAAAAAAGGCAATGGTGCAAGATTTAAACTGCCAAGGGCAATGATAAAACGTTCTGGATGTAATTTTTCGTTTTCTGGAATCAAAACAGCAGTAAAAAACTTGGTGCAAGAACTTAAAATGAGCGAGCAAGATGTATGTGATGTATGTGCTTCGTTTCAAGGGTGTATTAGTGAGATATTGTTAGACAGGGTTAGCAATGCAACCATTATGGCTGAAGCTCTAAATATCAAAATCAATGACTTTGTTATTACCGGCGGAGTTGCAGCAAATAATTTCCTGAGAGAGAAATTAAAGAAACACATAAACTTAAATATATTTTTTCCCCCTAATAACCTATGTACAGATAATGCAGTAATGGTTGGATGGACAGGAATTGAAATGTTAAGGAAAAACTATATCGATTCTCTCAATTTTGCACCAAGGCCAAAGTGGGAGTTGGAGAGTTATTAAAAACTCTCAATTTTGAATTAGGTAATGAAGGAAATATTAACTATACTTCTTTGTTTATATTTCCTATTCACATATATTAATATTTTACTCACTTAAAGCAGGCTAACTGCCGTTATTAATATTTTTGTGATAAAAATTATATATGGTGCATGTAATCAAATTAAGAGGAAGATTGTGGAAATTACGCCATCAATAAAAAAAGAATTGAAGCAAAGTACTCTATATATTTGCCTAGAAAAATGCAAAAGTGCATTTTGGTTCATTTTCTGGTTTAGTGCGGGAATCAATTTATTAATGTTATTCCTACCACTTTATACCTCTCAAGTGCTTGATCGGGTTATATCGAGCGAAAGCGTATCAACACTAACTATGCTGACAATTATCACTTTATCTGCATTTGCATGTTCTGCAATGCTTGAAACTTGTCGATATTTAGCCATGGCAAAAATAGGTGATTGGATCGATAAAACTGCAACACCAGATCTGATAGTAAGGTCAATCAGGCTAACGTCAGTGCAGAGCTCAACTTCAAGTGGTGAAGCAATACGAGATCTCGGGGTAATAAAAAATTTCATTACAGGAAATGGTATATTCTCACTGTTTGACACTCCATGGTCGTTAATTTACCTTGTTGTGATTTTTATGATACACACCTCCACGGGGTTTATAGCTATTGCTGGAATCATTATATTAGTCTCTATGGCAATATGGAATGAACTTGCCACTAAACGAATATTACAAGAAACCAACGAAGAAACTATACGGAATGTCAATGCTATAGATGTTGCAACAAGAAATGCAGAAGTAGTTGAAGCTATGGGCATGTCAGAATTCATAGTCTCTGATTGGTGTAAACGAAATGATCAGAATCGAGCAATGCAAATTAAAGCACAAAATCGCTCTAATGTAATTACTGGAATCACTAAGTTTTTGCGCTCAACTCTGCAAATATCAGTAATTGGAACAGGTGCATTACTTGCAATTACAGCTCATAAAACTGCTGGTAGCATCATCGCTGCTTCAATTTTAATGGGTAGAGTATTAGCACCATTTGACGCTGCGGTTCATACTTGGAAGTTTTTAAATCAGGCTAGAATGTCATATGGAAGGCTACAAAGACTTATATTAACATCGCCAAAAAGAGAGCAAACGATGGCTCTACCAGAACCTGAAGGAAAATTGGAATTTGATAGAGTATTTTTTACTCCTTATGGAAGCAATAAGCCAACAGTAAAAGGAATATCATTTATTATAGAACCAGGGGACGTAGTAGGTGTGATTGGTGCAAGTGCTTCTGGTAAATCCACTATCGCAAAATTAACTGTTGGTGTATGGAAGCCAATATCTGGTGTAGTCAGACTAGATGGCGCTGATGTATATACTTGGAATCGAGAAAATTTTGGTAATTATGTTGGCTACTTACCTCAAGATATTGAGTTATTTAACACTAGTGTCAAAGCTAATATTGCTCGCATGAGACCAGATCCAAATCCTGAAGAAATAATCAAAGCAGCAAAAATTGCAGGAATACATGAACTAATACTAAGCTTACCAAATGGATATGATACAACAATAGGAGGTCCTGGAGGAGTAACGCTCTCTGGCGGCCAAAAACAGCTTCTTGGACTTGCCAGAGCTTTTTATGGTCACACAAAACTTTTAGTACTTGATGAACCAAACGCTAACTTAGATAGCAATGGAGAGGCATGCTTAATTAATGCAATTGGCATTGCAAGAAAGCAAAATACTACTACTGTTATCATCACTCACAAGCTACCGTTATTGTCCGTAGTTGATAAGGTGATCCTCATGTCAGATGGTGTCATTTACGCTATGGGACCAAAAGATGAGATTTTGAGCAAATTAGTTGCTCCATCATCAAATACTACAGAAGATGAGCGCTCTTCAGCAAATGGTTAGTTTACTTACACTAAATTCTGTATCTGAAATAACAACTGTTCCAGTATTACTAGAAATGTTTACCATTAGAAATAATATTACAAGAATAGTAAAGAGATTAATAACTCCTATTAATTAAAGTTAATCGGCAGATAGTGTATATTTCTAATTAATGATTTTTCTTAATTTATTAATTAAATAGCTTAATATTAGTAAAGTGATTTTATAAAAAAAATTATAATATAAATAATGTTGCTGCGAAAACTTATAACAATATTTCCCTCTAACGTTTAATGAATTTCAATAAATTGCCTTTTTAATTCTAGATAAGTATACGTTTTGTTAATATGTTTAGTTCAAAATCCAAAAGTAAGTTTATGCTTTCTATTGGAGAAGAAGGCATAATGTTACTATATTTTAAAAATAATACTTTAAATAAAAGGTATTTTGTTAAGGGCAAAAACGATAAAGCAGTTTCCGATTTAATTTCATGTCTTTCGTCAGATAAAAAAGCACCTTTATACCTAGTGCTTAATCATGCAGATCAAAATTACTCGCTACAGTTTATTACAAGGGCAAACAAGATTAGTGCCTATCTATCAGCAAAAACAAAGATGGAGCATTTTTCTCGTAATAATGACATAAGTTCAGTTTTTTTGGTTGAGAAGCCAAACAAATTCAATCAAAACTGGTGCTATCTTCTTGTTTCATCAAAAGCAAAGCATTTAGTAGAATATTGGTTGAATGTGTTTATTGAGATAGGCTCCAACTTTAAGGGAATATTAATGTTTCCTATAGAAATAAGTAATATAACAAAAAAGATTCTACATAAAGATCCTAATAATTGGAAAATTATAGTTGCTGCAACTAAAACGGGAGGCTATAGACAAGTGGTTTTTAAAGAGAATAAAATGATATTTACGCGTTTAGTACCATTTACTAATGATAATTTACCAGGAATTATTGCTGGTGGAATATATCAGGAATTGCAAGATACTATTCGATCCTTAACTAAGTTTGGGTTTGAAAAAAATAACCCTATCGACCTTTGCATCATAGTGTCAGAAGATATTAAAGCTAGTTTATCAGTCATAAATTTTTCAGAGAACAGTGTGAACATATTAACTCCATATGAGTTAGGCAAACTATTAGGAGCAGAACTAGCTATAAGTGAAAAAGATAACTTTTGCGATACCATAATTTTGTTTCACAGCTTTAAGAATAAATTAGCAGCTATTTTTAATACAAAGGAAACTAAAGAATTTTATCTATTCAATTATCTTTATTTAAACTCTCCTCAAATTTTTCTATACTTTGCTTTGGTTTTAGTTGTAATTAACGCCCTTTGTTTGCTAAATTTGTATTCAAACTTCAGTTTCGCTGATAATTTATCCGCAAAGCAGAGCACCTTAAATAACCAATTAACAAAACTTAGCCAAAGCTATAATGTAAAAAAAATAGATGAAATTTATGATTTTATTAATATCAATAATATTTTATCAAAAATAGAATACTCTCCTCTTACACAAGTTAAGTATGTAGAAAAGTTAAAAGTACCAGGTATAGAGCTTCGATCATTTGAATGGAATTATGATGAGGCAAAAAGTTATATTACCACAACTTTAAGGTTTAATTTTCGATCCGGTAAAAATATTTCCTATCAATACGAGAAACTACGAAAAAATTTAAACGATAATTTTCGTACCTATGACATTAATATTTCTAACTTACCTGCTGCTAAAGGGCAAAATCCATCTATTGATGTTGAAATAGGAGAGGCAATGTAGATTAATGACTATCTCTCAATTAAAAAGAAAAGCTACAATTCAGTTTATATCGTATTTGTTATTATCTGTTGGATTAATAGGGTTATTAACATATGTTGTTATCTATAACGAAAAGGTTTATAATAAAAACCAAATTGCGATTGATAAAATACGTTCTATTAATTTACAGATTATTGGAATTCAAAAAAAGGAAGTTGTTCTAAATAAAAACCTAGATTTATGGAAAAAAATTTCTTCTTCAAATTTACACAGTAGCAGATACATTGCAAATTTAAATTTCGAGCTTAGCAGGTTATATAAAAAGTACTATATATTAGAACCTGAAATATCAATTTCTATACCCGAAGAAGTTGAGCTCCACAACAAAAGTGAACGCACAAAAGTAATAAAAAGTGAAGTGGTCCTAAATTTAAGTTCAATAAGCGATAAGCATATTTTTTTATTTCTACAGTCCATTCCAAATTTGCCCGGTTATGTTATGATCAAATCTCTTATTTTAAACAAGCAGAGAAATATTGATGCTGCAACTATGAATCAAATTTTGAATGGTAATATGATAGAGATAGTGAGAGTTAATATAGTCTTTTATTGGTATACTATATTAAGTAGATAAGGTGATGAACATAAAGCTGTTTTTTATTTTTACGCTACTCATTTCCAATGTTAATGCATATTGCAGTTGTGAAGATATCATAGAAAGCATAGAAATTTGTAAGGAGTATTCTTGCCGACAATATATTGGCAATGAAGATTTTATTGAACATAAAATATTAGGATTAAATAGTGGAAATTTATGCGTATATATAGAAAAACAAGGTGATGATGAAATGGTTTGTCATCATTCTCAGTATGGAATGATGATAGAAAAAAGATATTTTGAAAGTATTCTTAAAGTTGGCAATCAAGAAATCGATGATTTTATTGATATAGCAAATTTGCGTGCAAAAGAGTGTTTCTTTATTAACAATCAAAAACTAAGCTATACAGATCGGGACGATATAATAAGAGAAGCAGTGGAAAGTGACTTTGACGTTTTGTCACAATATAGTAACGTAAAAAGCATTTTTTTTGATGAAGAGCCAGTTAATAGAATAGTCAATGAAATGGAAAAGTTCAATTTACGGTCTTCAAGAGCTGCAAAAGAGGAGGTATCAGATAATTTCAACTGTAAGGTAGTAAGTTTAGACTCAATTTTATATCTTTCTTCCGGTACATGGAAAATATGGGTAAATGGAAAGCTGTTTATAAATACTAAGGACTTAAAGGTGCACTCAGTCACTGAAAATTATGTGACTTTTGTATGGACCGTAGATCAAAAAGTAATAAAAAAGCATGCGAATGATTCTCAAAATGTATATCTTGGACATGGGAGTGTTATGTTTACGCTTTATCCAAAACAAAAATTTGACTTGGATAGCTTATCTATTAAATAATTTAGTATATAGCCAAAGTGACTTAGGTTTACCGACAATTTGAAAAACCGTCATCCCGCTGCTCGTTAGCGGGATCTCAACATAGATACCGCGGGTAGGTAGCTATATATGCGCTTGTAGCTCAGTTGGATAGAGCATTGCCCTCCGGAGGCAAAGGCCGTGGGTTCGAATCCCTCCAAGCGCACTTTTAATTAAATTTGACAATAGTACTTTCACATAAGATAATAAAGGGATTTATTTAGAGCATAATTATGTCTGGTGGTACCATAAACAAAGTCATATTAGTTGGTAATTTAGGAAAAGATCCTGAAATTAGGACTACACAAAATGGAAAAGAGATGGCAAGTTTTTCAATAGCCACGTCTGAAAGTTGGACTGACAAACTTTCCGGTATGCGCTCTGAAAAGACAGAATGGCATAATATTGTAATTTTTAGTGAAGGATTAGTAAAAATCGTCAAAGATTTTGCACGCAAAGGCAGTAAAGTTTATGTTGAAGGTTCTTTGAGAACTAGAAAATGGACTGACCAAAACGGTAGTGAAAGATACACAACAGAGGTGGTTCTATATAATTTTAATAGCGCTCTTACTCTCTTGGATTCGCGACCAAATTCCGATTACAAGCCAAGTGAATACAAGCAAAATGAAACAGAACAAAAAAATAAGCACGAAAGTTTTGACAACGATATAAAAGATGAACTAATCGACGATGAAATACCATTTTAACAATTTAAATTGAAATTTACATTTTTATGGACTGCTTGTGTTACTCTTTTTAATTGCAATGGGGATGACATAGATTACCGCAGTTTGCAGCGTTTACTTACAATACAAGCTGAAGCTGAAAATGGCGTAGTGTTACTGGGTAGCACAGGTGAAGGCCTATCGCTTACTGATTCTGAAAAGCGTACATTAGTTGAATTTGTATGTAAGCTAAAATTAAATACGAAAATTATAATTGGTGTACCAGGAGTGAATCTATATCAAACTCTTGAATGGCTTGATTTCTGCAAGGGTATGCCTATTCATGGCTATCTAATGACAACTCCCATTTATGCAAAGCCCGGAATTATGGGGCAGACTTTATGGTTTGAAAAGCTGCTTGAGAAAGCACATGTGCCGGCTATGTTTTACAATATTCCATCGAGAGCAGGAGTGAGTCTTCACGCTGAAACTGTACGCAACTTATCCAGCCACGAAAAATTTTGGGCTATCAAAGATTCAAGTGGCACCGTTGATACTTTAGCTCAGTATAAGAAAGTTGCTCCAAATATTGAGGTCTTTTGCGGAGATGATAATATGATATCCGATATGGCCGCTTATGGTGCGGCTGGTCTGGTTTCCGTTGCTTCCAATGTTTGGCCACATGTAGCACATGAATATGTTAAGCAATGCCTACTGTCATTCCAGCACGTAACTAGAAAAAAAACAACTCCTCAAATGACAGGAAATGACATGAAAAGTTCAACAGATATCTGGCAACAAGCTTGCAAAGCTCTATTTATTGCCAGTAACCCAATACCCACTAAAGCACTTTTGCATGATATTGGTCTTATAGAACATCAAACTGTCCGCCTACCACTCAGCACAGAAGACTTGCCTTCTGTTGAGATATTAAGGCAAGCCAATAAAATGATTCTTGGATGGAAAGAACTGACTAATGACTAGGGCTAGGAACACAACCTGCACTAGCACCATTAACTTTCACACCGCTGTCAACCAAGCCACTTGGTGGTGTTGGTGGAGAAGAAAAGCGTTCAGTTATTTTACTCACAAGTTCCACAACAACTCCGTGTGCTATTAGAGTTACAACACTTATAGCTATAGGTGATGTGACACCAAGAGCAACTAAGCCTGCTCCAACTCCAAAACAAAACAACAGCACTTGCTATCAAAGGTACAACACGCTCACTCATGTTATCAATAAGTTTAATATGTTCTTGTTTATCTAGATTTTTTTTTAAAAACTCTTTATTAAGTGACACAATGCCAGAAATTATAAGCCCAATTAGTGGGATCATAGAGCCAATCATTCCCCCTACAATAAGAGGTGATAAACTAGAATGATGCATAGTAAGAGCTATGGTATTAGCTATAAGCCCTATAGATACCGTCTAGTTAGTCAACAAGAAAATTACAAAATAAGGCAATATTTCATATAAGATTGAAAGTATTTTTTTTAACAATCAGCTAAGTAAACCTTCCTCCAACAGCTTTGCCCTGTAGTTTTTGATATGATCTGGATCAAAAGCCTTCTTTGAACCTTAGAACACCAAAAACAATATGGAGTAACTTACGCATCGCAGCTCCCACAATGGCCATATTATGCTTGCCTTTTTCTTTTAATCTCTTGCAAAAAGTCATAATAATAGGATTGTGATTTTTAACTACTATAGCAGGAAAATACATTGCCTTACGTAGTGTTCGTGAACCTGATTTACTTAATCTGGGCTTGGCATATACAGAGGAACCTGACGTTATATTTCGTGGTATAGCTCCAGCATATGCTGCCAATTGCCTGGCATTTCTAAAAGCTTTTATGTCAGGAACTTCAGCTAAGATAGCTATTGCTGATTCCTCTCCTATGCCTGAAATAGTTAATAGAAGTTGAAAATTTTCCAACAACTCTTTGTGTTGCTTTAATAGTTCACGTATGGAGTTTTTTATTGTTTCTATTTTTTGAGCTATATTCATTGCAAGGTCTTCCCAAGCATTTGTAACTTCTTTAGGCAGTCTCTCTTTTTTTTCTAAGTGGTTATTTACTAATGTCAATTCATCTTTTAACGCAGCCGAGCAACGATAAAGATGTTTTAATTTTTTTAACTCAGGAGAAGGTGGTGTCCAACGAGTTGGTTCCTGTCTTTGTCAGTAATCAGCAATAATTTCCGCATCGGTCTGATCATTCTTTTGTCGTACAAGCTTACTTCTTGCATAAGATCTTATGCAAGAAGGATTTACAACACTTACAAAATGTCCAGCATTGTGTAGAAATTCAGCCAGAGCTTCACTATAACAACCAGTAACTTCCATACAAGCTTTCACTTGCTCTACGTTATGTTTTTGTAGAAAGCTCTGCAGACCTTGAAACCGATTATCATCGTTCTTAAAGCTTCTTTTCCTAGTTTCACGTTTTCCTTTTTTACTTATAAATGAGAGAAAAACATCAAAGCGATCTTTTGATACATCTATTCCCAGAAAGTTGTTGATCATATATAACCCCATACGTTACCATTAAAAATGAAAAGTAAGGCTATTCTTGAGGATATAGAATTAGAACCATTTAGGTCTTTCTACGATACCTTCCAGCCTATACCTTTGAGAAGGGAGCTCTTATCTACTTGACAGATTTTATATCTAAGCCCTATGACAGAGTGCTTCCCTTCTCCATCTAATGCTTAAGCTTAAAACATTAGATGCTTTTTACAAGATATAAGACCCTATGGTTATTACTGCATATGATGCAAACTTTTTTTGATTAGGCATAAATTCCCTCTTTATTGATATAATCCTTTATTGTTACATAATGTTGCAACCAATGTCAATTATATAACTGAGGGTTTTTAATTGACTTTGAGCGCACTTTAGTCTATACAATTTTAATATCTTAAGCTATAAGACATGTCAGATCTATAGCTAAAGTGGATTAGGTTTACCGATAATTTGAAAAACAAAAATTCGTCATTCCGCTACTTGTTAGCGGAATCTATGCTGAGATACTGCGAATAAATCGCGGTATGACGTGTTACTTGGGTCAACTATAGGACCTGTACCAGCACCATGACCTTACCCAGAAAAAATGGAGAGAAAGAAAGGAGTTTTTTTGTGGTAATGACCCTACCCAATCAATCCAATTAACAGCTTGCTCATTATAGTCTTGCAACTTTGATTTAATATACAATCCAAGTGTCATTTGAACACTCCCGAACTTATCACTTTATGCCACTGGTCTTCATCTAAAATTTCTACACCTAATTCCACTGCCTTTTTATATTTGGATCCTGGTTTTTCTCCTGCAATTAGGTAGTCAGTTTTAGCAGAAAGATGTGAGCTGACCTTTCCTCCTAGAGTTTTGGCTCTTACTTTTGCCTCTCCTCTACTCATAGCAAGTAGCTTACCAGTAAACACTATAATTTTATTATTTAAAACAGAGTCACTAGAGTTGGAGCTCACAGGAAGAATTTGAAGACAAGCAGTAAGATCATTTAACATTTTGATGTTATGTTCCTTAGAAAAAAATGATTCCAAAGATTCAGCCCCTTTTTTTCCTATGCCGTCTATACCGACTAGCTCAGTATTATCTGATGACAGTTCAATCATCGAATTATACCAATTATAATAAGAAACATAATAATCTGCAAGCAATTCTGCTGCAACTTGGCCAATAAATCTAATACCTAAAGAAAATATAAACCTATCTAGAGTTATTACCCTTCTGCTTTGTATAGAATTTAACAAATTAGCTATAGATTTCTCGCCCCAGCCAGACTGTCCTTCCAGATTAAATTCATCCAATTTTTCTTCTAAAGTAAAAATATCATGGATTTGTTTTATCAGATCAAGGTCGTAAAAAAACTCTATCTGCTTATCACCAAGGCCAACAATGTCAAATGCATTTTTCGATACAAAATGCTTTAGTTTTTCTATTATTTGAGCTTTACAGGCAAATTCCTCAGGACATCTTACTGCCGCCTCTCCCTCAACCTGACGTACTTTACTACCACATTCATGGCATACTCCAGGAAACACAAATTCAGGTGTATTTGGAAGACGAGAATCTCTGTTCACTTCAATGATCTGGGGAATTACATCTCCTGCCCTTTTGATTGTTACAATATCTCCCTCTCTTATGTCTTTACGTTTTATCTCATCTTGGTTATGCAGACTTGCTCTACTAACTAGCACCCCACCAATATTGACTGGCACTAAATCTGCAACTGGAGTTAAAACCCCTGTTCTGCCCACCTGTATAAATATCTTATTTAACTTTGTTTTTGCATAAACTGCAGAAAACTTGTATGCAAGTGCTGAGCGCGGTGCTTTGTGAGTATTCCCTAGACGATTTTGTAGTACCAAATCATTTACTTTATAGACTATTCCATCAATATCATAATCCAAGTTATAGCGACAATTATAGGCCTCGTTATAGAACTTCAGCATTCCATCCAAACTACTCGTTAAGGACTGATGCTCATTTACGCAAAAACCAAGTGCCTCAAGCTTATTTAGTATTTCACTTTGACTTTTCTCTGCTCCACCAATCAAAGAATAAGCAAAATATCTAAGTGGTCTACTTGCTGTAATGTTTACATCCAATTGCTTTAGAGAACCAGCAGCTGCATTTCGAGGATTGGCAAATTCATCGTTTTCATTTAACTTTAAAAAGTCGCTGTTACTGATGTATATTTCACCTCTTACTTCCAATCTACCTTGCACACCTTGCAAAAACTTAGGAAAGCCTTTTATTGTTGCAACATTGTGAGTGACATCTTCCCCTAAAAAACCGTCACCTCGAGTTGCAGCTTTAACAAATCTCCCATCCTCATAAATTGCAGAAAACGACAACCCATCAATTTTTGGCTCACATAATATCTCTATTTTGTCCTCAATTAAAAACCTCTTTATTTTAGACAAAAATTTCTCTACATCTTGTTCGTCATAAGCATTCTCAAGAGAAAGCATAGGTTCTTGATGTTCCACCTTAGAAAACCTCTCATCAGGTGGAGCACCAACACTATCTTGTGTTGCATAAATTTCTGGAAATTGTGCCTCTATTTCAGCTAACTTTTTCTTCAGTTCATCATATTCAGAATCACTTATTTCTGGCTTATTTTTTTGGTGATACAAAACATTATGATAATTTATTTGATCTTGCAGTTTTTCTCTCATCTTTTCTAAGTTAGTCATGATATCAATATAATGCTACATTAGCCTTTGTCGTCAAGTTGTGAATTTTCTTGAATTTATCATATGGTCTTAATCCATCAAATATCAAAGGTGCCACAATGCTATAGCCATACTTATTCTTCTCTTGCTCAATTATATTAGCAGATCTCACTTGCTTTAGCCGTATATTTATATAAAATTAAAATAAATTAGAGTAAATAAGTTATTATTTTACAATATTACTATTTAAATGTTAACAAGATTCGCTCCAAGCCCAACTGGCTATCTCCACGTAGGAAACGTACGGACTGCTTTGGTTTGTTGGATGTACATATGTAATCAAAATGGAAAATTTTTACTCCGTTTTGATGATACTGACCTTCAGCGTTCAGATGTCAAATATATAAATAATATCATAGAAGACCTAAAATGGATTGGTATCGATTGGGATGCAAGTTTTAAGCAATCAGAGCGCTTTGAGCGCTATAACGAGGTGTTCTTGCAGTTAATAAAAGAAGGGCATATTTATGCATGCTATGAAACAAGAGAAGAGTTAGAAATTAAACGAAAGTTGCAATTAAAACAAGGACTTCCTCCTGTTTATGACAGAAGTGCATTGCTTCTAACTGAGCAAGAGAAAATCCATTATGAGCAAGAAGGACGAAGACCACATTTCAGGTTTAAATTGGATAGAAATGAAGTTGTTAAATGGAATGATGAAGTTAAAGGTGAAATAAATATTGCAACAAGTCACATCAGCGATCCTGTGGTAAAAAGAGAAGATGGAATTTATACATACATGCTACCTTCTGTTATTGATGACGTTGACTTTAATGTAACCCATGTTGTACGTGGGGAAGATCATGTAACTAATACCGCAGTTCAGATCCAAATGATTAAAGCATTAAAAGCGAAAATCCCTATATTTACTCACCTTTCTCTACTACATTTTGATGATAGCAAGATATCGAAACGGAAAGGCGGGCTGGATATCAAGTCCATAAGAGAAGATGAGACTGAACCAATGGCGCTAACTAGCTATTTAGCAAAACTTGGAACATCTGATCCGATAGAAGCTCATGTTGACATACAGTCTTTAATTGACTCATTTGATATTAAAAAATTTAGCTCAGTATCTGCACAATTCAGCTTGAGTGAAGTATACAAGCTAAATAGCAAAGTGCTGCAACAAATGTCATTTGAAATTGTACAAGAACGTTTAAATCAAATTGGAGTGGGCTCCTCAGAGTTTTGGTATTTTATAAGGAACAATATAGAAAGGTTTTCTGAGGTGGCCAAGTGGTGGAAAATATGCAAATCTGATATAGAGCCTGTGATTCTTGATAAGGAGCTTATAAAAATTGCGTTCAATGCATTGCCTCAAGGCGACTGTAACGAAAACACATTATCAGAGTGGGTAAAAGCTATTCGACAGACAGTGGATATAAAGGCAAAAGACTTATTTATGCAGTTGCGTTCAGCTTTAACAGGAACAGAAAAAGGACCAGAGCTCGCTAAATTATTAATTTTTATCGGCAAAGAAAATATCATTGCAAGGTTAAAAGAAAAGTGAAAACCAAAGAGTTATAGCTAATGCAAGTCAGTACGTCATACCGCGATTCATTCGCGGTATCTCTAGATCCCGCTAACAAGCAGCGGGATGGCGGTTAGCGGTAAACCTAAGTTACTTTAGCTATATATAAAAGGTTTAAGAGGTTGTATTGATGTATCTTTGTATTAGAAAACACCCAATAAGCAGAGTTGTGAGTGGAATAAACCACAAAATGTAAGTGCTAGGTGGGGTAGTTATAATTGAATTGCCGTAAGAATTTTTTAACTCTGAGATTATCTCTTCATCTGTGTATCCATAATTGATTTTTTTACGAATTGCTTCTCGCATATCATACGCAATCTGAGATCCAGATTCAGACAATGATTCGCCAGAACATATTGGACACCTTATTATTTCAAATAAACTGGTTGCTCGTTTTTCCATGCTTTTATCTCTGAGTTTATTATCCAGAGTAAAAGCGTTTACGCCTGAGTGAAATATCAATATGAAAAGTAAACTAACTACTGCTCTCATCCTTGGTTAATTGGGTTATTTTACTGAGTTGGTTCATAAAATCAGTGGTGGATAACTTTCCAATAAAGCTTGACTCTACATCATCATCGTACTTTATTGAAAATCGAACGCTGTCATCAGTTGTTTTTTCTGATAAGGAAGACATTAATTTTTCAAACGCATCTGAAGTTTTTGAGTCACCAATCATAAACGAGATTAATTCTTTATAATTTGATATAGCCACGTTGATTTTGTCTTTAAATGAAGACGTAACCAAATTATAATTTTGCATTCCACCATCTGCAGCAAGAGAAAAATTATTACTTTGAATTAAAAATTTCTCTATGTTGAAATTAACTCTGGAAGCTGAGATGTGGTTTACAAATTCGTAATCAAATTTAGTGTCGATACTAAGGTAACTTTCAGGACTTGCAGTATTTTTATACCGATAAGTATAAAAATCAAATCCTAGTTTAGTATTTCCACTTGGTTCTTTATCGAGGTGAAATTGAATGTAATTGCTTTTATCATTCACTTCAGTTATAACACTTTGCTGATTTTCTGAAACATCACATTTTAATCCATAATCTTCGTAACGAAGTGTATCTATATAGTCTATCACGGTACTATTTCTGTTGAATTGCAATGAAGATGGTAAATCATTTAGTCTAACAACAAAGTGGCTGCTATCGTTTGTGTGGCATTTTATATTCTTTTTCTCATCACCATGAACAGCAATGTTGACTCCATTGCTTGGTATGTAGATATATACTGATTTATCAAACAATCTATTTTTTATCAATAAAGCATCAGATGAGATGGTTAATTGCTCATTGGAAAATTTTGGGTTTGTCACACGGAAAATTAGGTTAGAAGGAAATCCACTAAAATCATGTGAAATATCGAACTTTTCGTCGTTAATGTATAGTATTGTTTCAGCTAAAAGATTTTTTACCTTACATGCAGAAAAATACCAAAAACCACTATACGCTACAGGAATAAACAAAAGTAAAGAGAGGATAATATAGATAAAAACCTTACGCATGATTCCCCTGTTTATCTAATGATATATTTCTTGTACCCTTTGGTATGGTTACACACAAACCGTCGATATCTTTTGTGATTTTTATTTGGCATCCAAGCCTCGACGTCTCTGTTAAGCCGAAAGCTAGGTCTAACATATCATTTTCCTCATCAGATATGGGATTATGCGTTTCTACAGCATCATAAAATTCTGGATCAACAATCACGTGGCATGTAGAGCAAGCAAGAGAACCTTCACATGCACCTTCAAGCAAATCTAGATCACTTCTGTGGGCTAAATTAAGCAGAGTTTCTCCCTCTGCAGCTTCATAGCTTTTCTTACTCCCATCAGGTAAAACAAAAGTAACAGATGGCATATTATTTCCCTATTAAAATTCTTACTAATTTCTCTGTATTCTACAGGTAACAATTAACATTTGCAAACTCTTTGCAATTCCAGTGCCTATTTCTTGTCATCCAAGTACTCCTTTCTTGTCATTCAAGTAGCTGACTACTTGGATCCAGATTGGATACTGAGTTGGTGAGTATAAAAGTATAGCTTCTACGTCATACCGCCGCGGTATCTCATCCGCTAACACGTAGCAACTGTTCTCCCTCGTCATACCGTCACGGTATCTCTAGATCCCGCTAACACGTAGCGGGATGACGATTCTTCAAATCGTCAAGGTGTCATCCCAGTGCCCTGACTACTTGGATCCAGAAAACTTAACTTTAAATAAGTGGCTGCATAATAAAGACTAGATTCCAGCGTCACGCGCTGGAATGACACCATTTTCGGTCTCTTAAATTGCTTTAGCTACAAACATTAAGAAATTTACCAGGGAGAAAAAAAAGGCAAAGAACTCCCGTGGTGCAAGTTTTGACTCTCTAATACTTTAAATTGGCGCTGTAATAATGTGCTGACGCTTAGTTTAAGCGCGGTTTGGCTGAATGTAGAAAAAATTTAAAAGACATGCAGCCGCTATAATTTTATGTAATCCGCCAAAAAATACCCTAAGTTTTTTACTGAATTTTGTCATTGAGCCTGCAGGTCAAAAACAAGTTTTGAGTCATAAATACCCTTATTATCATAATAAGGGGGCTGGCGGAGGGTGTCAAGTAAGTTTTTCGTTTCTACTGAATGACAGTTGTAACCTATGCAAGAAGTCTGTTGTAGTTTGTACGATATCTTTATAAAATGGTTCGCATAAGTTATCTAGCAGTGCAACTAAACAAATACAAAAATCAAAACGTCGCGGTTTTTGGTCTTGGTAAAACTGGTTTATCCGTCATTAACGCTCTGATAAAGAGTGGTGCAAGAGTATATGCATGGGATGATCATGAAGAGCAAATAGCAAACGCAAAAATGATGTATAAAAAATGTAATTTTATTCATCCCAAGGAATATAATTGGCATGAGATCAGTGCATTGGTTTTAAGCCCTGGAGTGCCAACAGAGCCACATTGGATAGTAAAACTTGCAAGAAGCTTTGATTGCAAAATAAAATCAGACATTGAGCTATTTCTTGAAGCTAAAACTACAAACCAGAAGGTAATAGGCGTCACAGGAACAAATGGTAAATCAACCACTACATCACTAATAGGGCACATATTAAAATCTGCAGGGAAAAAAGTGGCTATTGGCGGAAATTTAGGTGTTACTGTTTTGGATCTAGAAAGAGATGCAGAAATTTATGTAATTGAATTTTCCTCTTTTCAATTGGAGCTGATGAATAAAATTAACGTGGACATTTCAGCACTGCTCAATATTACACCAGATCACATAGATAGGCATGGAAGTATGGAGAATTACATAGCAACTAAATTAAAACTGATAAACGGTAGTGAGATTGCTGTGATAGGATGTGACAATGAGATTACTGCTGATATATTCAACAAATTTACTGGAAACAAAATTCCAATTTCAGTAACATATTCCCCGGTGTCATTCCAGCGCGTGACGCTGGAATCCAGAAAAGAAAAACCATTGCCAACTACTCAGATGACAGAGGGTGGTGCAAGAGATCTAATATCATTGGCAGGTAACAATTTGCTTGATTATAGTGAACAGATTACTGGTATAGATCGAAATTATCTGGATCCCAGTGTCAGCTACTTGGATGACAAAAGGGGCACTGGGATCCAGAAGATCTCGTTAAAACTAGAGAATCATAGCTTATCAGTAAGCGACGTGAAAATAAACCTAATATCCAACGCAGAAAACATAGCAGCCGCATATGCCGTATGTAAGCTGCTTAAAATAGATAGCAACACTATTATCAATGGAATCAAGTCCTTTTCAGGACTGAGGCATAGGAATGAACTGCTTGGCAAAATAAGAAATGTGTTTTTCGTGAACGATAGCAAAGCAACTAATGCCAAGTCGAGCGAAAAGGCGATCTTATCTTATGAAAACATAAATTGGATCGTTGGTGGAAGAAGCAAAAAAGGTGGAATAGAATCATTAAGCAAGCATTTCACAAGGATTAGAAAAGCTTTTCTTATTGGGGAATCAACCGAAGCCTTTGCAAATACTATGGAGAATAAAGTAGATTTCGTGAAATGTTGCAATTTGAAAAACGCACTTAAACTAGCTTTTGAAGAGGCCATAAATAGCGAAGAAGAAGTAACAATATTACTTTCTCCCACGTGTGCTTCTTTTGATCAATGGAAAAATTTCGAGGAACGCGGCGAAGCATTTTGTAGAATGTTTGAAAATCTCAGGTACAATCACACATGCTGTTTAGTATAATGTTGCGTGGAACAAGATGAAATAAAGTTAATAATAGATAAGCTAATTAGGGTTATTCCATTTGAAGGGATAAGCGATGAAACCCTATTAAAGGTGTGCACAGACCTTAATCTAGCTAATAGCTTTTGCAAATTTCAGAATGGAATATATAGTGCTTTGGAGCACATAGCAGAAAACTTAAATAGCTCAATGGAGGCTGAACTAAGAAATTCTAATTTAGAGGTTATGAGGGTACGAGAACGAATAAAGTTAGCTATTCAAATACGCCTTTCAAACTACGCTAAGCTACCGAATTATAGAGAACTTTTAAAAAATGTTTTATTATTCTCTGTATCACCAAAAAATACATATTTTTCTAGTAAACTTTTATACAGAACTATTAGCGCGATTTGGTATGGCATTCATGATCAATCAACAGATTTTAACTACTATACAAAAAGAGCAATATTAGCTGGAGTGTGCTTAAGTACGATACTTTTTTTTATCAATGATTATTCAGAAGATTTTGCGGATACTTTATCGTTTCTTGATAACCGTATTAACAATGTCATGACATTTCAAAAATTCAAAACTCGCTTAAAAGGAATCATAAGAAATTTCTTATAAGCTTTTCATCATACTGGTTATTCATATTTATATTCTAAAACTATCTTGATTTTTTTTTGATCTTTATGTTAAAATAGCTTAATATTTATTAACAATAAAATGAAAGTTATTTATTACACCAATGGTAATATCAGGCCAGAAGAAAATGCAAAACACGTGATAAACTTTTTTGGAGTACTTGGGTGTATTAAGGTTAATGCTCTTGGTAAAGATGCACCTAAGGGGCAAGAAAGTAAGTTAGTTAAGCATTATTTTGACTATCCCTATTTCTCTAGAATTGTTAATTCAGAATTCTTTCAAAAAGAATTAAATGCTGAAGAAAAAAAATTCAAAAGGAGAATAGTATCACTATGGTTATGTTCTGCTATATTGTCTACTGCTTCTATTGTATCGTTATACTTGGCATACCAGAATCAAAAATCAAAAAAGGTGCTTACAGGGTTAGCTTTTGCATCAGTAGTGCTATCAATTTTGGCTACTGTGTGCTTTGCTGTAGTTTGCTTATGGATGTTTTTTGACTTTATTAAGAAGAGATTTGTAGTACACAGAATTAAAAGCTTTTTGGAAAGTGAAGTCAGCCCTGAGTGGATAAAGTGTTATAAAAAAGAACTCACAGGTGAAAATCCAGCAATAAATGCAAAAGCTCACGATCAAGAGTTAGGAGAAAATAAAGATATAGAAGATATTGTAGAGTTCCTCTTGGAAAGAAAGAAAATTGTAGCGCTATATAATTTTCTAACAAACGGTGAAAAGTTAGTTCAAGCTGGAATGGCAATGGTAAACATGTTGCTTGTACAAGGTGTGCATCCAAACGATATAATTTTGGATACTAATTCTCTTGGAGGAGGAGTTGCAGCAGAAGTTTTAAAAAGGTTTCAAAAGCAAGGGATTTATTTAACGCTAATTCATAGTAACTCTTATAGCTCACTTAAGGAGACAGTCAGAGATTCTCCTAAGAGCTTAGTGAAATGGCTTCCCTCAATGCTCTTGAATCGTTGGTTTGGGAGATGTGAATTAGATTTTAATCCACGAAAAATTGTAGAGGATACAAAATGCCCTGTCTTAATTGCTGGCAGGAAAGGCGATACTGTGATTCCACAGGAAATACAACTTGTTGGTAAACTTGAAGATCAATCCACCACAAAAAGGCTAAGAAGAAATATAGTGCTTGCACATGATCCTGCAATACCTTGCGAGAATAAGAATATTCATACTGATTACAAAGAACATTTTATTCACCGTCAGGATAACAATAATGGAACAAACTACAAAGAAGAGGTGAAGCAGTTTATCGAAAAAGCACATAAATATTTGTTGGAAGGTGAATTTAATAAAAAATTTGATCTAGAGAAGTACAGAGTAAGTGGTATCTTCACAAGCTTGGAGAAAATAGAACTGAAACCCATCAATGAAGAGTATATGCAAGTTTAAGTTAATAGAGAAAGAAAAATTATTCTTGCTATACCATAGGTACGTTCCAAGATTATACTAAAGTTTTTATTGCACTCAAAACCTTCGTTTTTCCTAATCTCTAGAATTATCAATGCATCATCACTTAACCAGCCTGAGTGAGCTAGTCCATTCAACGTTGATTCAACTAGATTGCTATTGTAAGGTGGGTCTATAAAAACTACATCGCACTTTGAAATAGGTTGTGGCAATTTGTTAGCACTGCAACAAATTAGCGTGACATTGTTCGTAATTCCAAAATCTTCTGCTGTTTTTTTAGGCAGTTGCAAATTGTAATAATCTGAATCCAACATGAATGCATGTTTAGCGCTGCGAGAAAGTGCTTCAAATGAAAAAGAGCCACTTCCGCAGAATAAATCAAGTACATTCAAGTTATAAATAGGTTTTCTTGAGGAAAGTATACTAAATATTGCTTCTCGGACAACACTCATAGTTGGCCGTGCAGCTAAATGCTTACCTGTAGTTATTTTTCTTCCGCGATATTTGCCTGCAATGATGCGTAGCATACTAAATAAGCTCCAAAATAACTAATTATTTATACTATATGATTAATGTCAATATGGCTTTAGCAGTTTAATAGAGAGAAGCTATCGAGTCGCTTGTAAGAAAAACACAAACACAAAACTCATCCGTTATTTTTTTCTGATTTGCTTACTGCATTAATTGCTTGACCAATCTCATCTTGTAAACCACCATAATCATTTCTTTCATCATGATTTATCCCTTCAATTCTGCTTTCTAACTCCAGCTTAATTATAGTATTAATTTTATCTATGTTATCGAGAAAGCTTTTACATTCTTCATCACTATACTCTTCGCCAGATGCCTTTTTTTCGATAAATAGACTTTTAAATTCTGCGAGATCAGAATTCTGATCGGTATTTAGTACAACATTTCTCTCTATGAAGCTAAGATCCGACAGTAATAAACTAATCTCTAATAGATCTTCACTTTTCACGCTTTTAAGGTCTTCAAGGCTTTCTAAAATACTAAACACCTTAAGCCTTTCTTGTGCAATCTCTTTGTCTTCCTTATCAAATTCAGACAATAAACTATGATTATCTACAAATTTCTCACTCAAAGCTTTATTTAATTTAGTGAGGTCGATATTGTTGTCTGGTGTGTTGTCTAATAGTAGATCTACTCTTGCCCTACGCGCATTTAAAATGTCATCGTAGTCATTTAACTTTATATTACCATCACCGTCTTGCTGCAGACCATAATAATTTAATCCTTTAAAGTTATGATTCTTCGTCATTATCACCCCTTTCATTATTCTCACGTTCTGTATCTTCTCCAAAAAGTAATGAGGTGTCGTAATTTTCGCCTTCTCGATCTCTTTCTTTTTTTCTTCTAGCTCTTTCAGCACGTTTTTCTATAGCTTCCGGAGTATTAGTGTATTTTTCTGTGCCTAACTCTCGTGCTAATTCATTTGATTGATCAGACTTATCTTCCTTTAGTGGTTGATCAAGCTTGTCTTTTTCTGGTTCTCTCTTACGTCCGATAGTGTAATCATGAAGTTTTTCTAAGAAATCTCGCCTATGCGATTTTGCTCTACAGAGCAGATTACCTTGGTAACCATCTTTTTCTCCTGTACGGTGGCTAACTCCTATAGAATCAAGGCCATGCTCCCAAGTAAACTTCATAGCATCTTCTATTGTATAGCCCAAATGTGACCCTACATATCCTTTATAATAATCTAAATATTTACCAATCCTTCTATGTGTAATATCTTCTTTATCAACTCCAAATGCCCTGTAAATTTTTTCCTCAAGCTTGTCAATATCATTTTCAGGCGATGTTGCAAACTTCGTTGCTTCAATAGTAGTACCTACAAATTTACGTGGCACATCAATAGCGTATTTTAGCACTCCTCCAACTCTTGGTATTCTCCCCAGCAGATTAGCTGTACCTCCGGCTAATCTATCCGGTAAATGAGTAGCCCAATTACCTAAAGATTCTAGTTTTCCACCAATTGCGTCTTGCCAATAACGCCGTTTTAATTCTTCCATTATGCCAACCAAAGGCGATGCTTCATACATTTTAGATATATTGTAAACGCTGAATCCACCACCAGCTATACTTGAGCCCATTTGTTGTACGAACTCGCGTAAAGAGAACATTAAAAATGAAAGCAAGAATAATATAAAGATTTCCCCTGCATTGATTAAATAACCTTTCTGTATGTCTTGCACCCTTTGGTAATCACTATTTTCTTGATAATTTTTGCAATCCTCACAATCTTTACATTTCTGACAGTATTCACTGTTGGGATCCCTATATAATTTGTGCAAATCCTGTAATTGGCAATGTGGCTCTCGTCTAATAACATCCTGCACCAAAGACTTTATCTCTCTTTTGAGATCTGGTCTTATGATACCATTTCTATAATCATTCATCATCTCCCGATAATTGCTGCATTTCTCATCTACTGACCTGCAGTAAAATTCTCTTATTTTACTGTCTATATCTATTCCTCTATCTATACTATTAATCAGCAATAAGATATCAGTCTTGTCCACTGCATGTGATAAACTATTTGTTAAGCGTACTAGATCTTTTGCACTACAGCCATTACTAACTATCATATCACTTTCCGCAATATAGTGGTCTGCTGGATTCTTTTTAGTACCAGGAATTGGGTTAAAGAAAGGGTAATCTATATAACGAAAACCTTTTTCAATGTAATCCGGTGGAAGAGGGATATACCCAGCACCGCCAGTAAATTTTATTGTACCACCTTCTCTGCTTATCTTTTCTATACCTTCTATGTTCTTATCTACGTTCAGCGGAGAAGCTTCTCCAAGAGTGTAAGGTACGAAAATTTGCCCTGGGGTCCAACCAAAGTACTGCTTATCAACGATACAAAAACCGCCAAACACCCATTTTGGAGCACATAACCTTACCTCAAAACATTTATTGTAGCATACAGTAAAACCTAACTGCCTATAAAAGGTATTCATTATAATGGAAGCCAGTAATGACAAGAGAGCAAATATCATAATCGACTGTAAACAAAAGCTGATGCAGAATTTTATCCAACCTTCAAACAGACTTTTCAGCGGTGAAAATAAAATAGAGATCAGGAACAATGGCATGATAGCTATAAGAAAAGCTATACCCATAAAACCAGAGAGAAATATTATGTAAGCATATAAGCACAGCAAGAAATATAAAACTATCCCTATGAAAATTGCTGCTATCATAAGTAAGCTTGCCCACATTTGGTAATGTAAAAACGCTGCAAACTTTTTCCAAACAGAATAAGCAAAAAACTTATTGAACATATCCTCCATGAAGCTGAACAATTTAATACGGGCAGCTTCATCTCCTTGAGCAACGTTTGAATTACCTCCGGTGTTCATGTTGGGAGCAAAATTAGTAATTATGCTTATCAATTGTTCAAGACCTTTGACAAATAAAACAAGAAAATGATCATAGAAAAATCTAAAACTTCCAGGAGATATAAGCACTATTACTAGAGTGATTTTCATCATTCTGATGAGCATATCGTGCTTAGTTTCTCGTATCATACCAAAAAGATAAAGAAGCGATGAAATCACTACAAATAGAACAAGCAAGGAAAGAACAAAATTGTGAAAGCTCGTACTTTTTTCAGCTATGTTTTTGAACATAGCTTGTGCAACTGCAGGATCATTGCTATTAAAATGTTCTTTGCAATTTTCGTTAATCAATAATGCACATTTTAGATAGTTATAAATGTAATCAAAAAACCCAAAACTACTTGGCTGCTGCACTCCACTTAAGAACTCAAAAGAGTAGCCACCTACATTATCTAAGTAATATCTATCTAATATTTTTACATATATTTTCCATCCCTTTTTTAACTCCAATGCATCACAATTTTCGTCCTTTAATTTAGTGCTATCTCTGTCTAAAGTAAAAAGTCCATTGTCGCCCTCAGCTGTGGAGTTATAACCTAGATGTACAGTAGGAGATGAAGGATTACGCATAGATTTCAAATCTTTGTTAGGATTATCGTCACCAGGTCTTTGAAACAAAAGGTAAGCACCATGACCGTTGGTAAACCAACATGGAGCACCACGTGATACTGTATTTGCGCTATTATCTTCATTAATGCACTTACAATTCACAGTGCAACTTGCATTATGATTACTTGAAAATTTTTGTATCCTAGGTTTATAATCATTACAAACTAAGTGAAAGTCAGGTAGACTATTATCACCTGACTTGCCTTCAAATTTCGTTGCGTATCTTAATTGCTCCAAACTTTGCAAATTATAATTACCTCCAGATTTTTTCTTATTGTTATTACCCCAAGATGTCCATGCACCATTAACTCGCACTTTTAAACTATCTCCATTAGTTTCGAGTCCAGTATCCTTCCACTTCACCACTTGGTTATGGTGAAAACCAGAATTAATTTCGCCAGTTTCAGGATCAATAACTTCTCTATCTTCTGGAATAAACGCATCGTGGTCGCTTGAAAAATGAGCGCTTACTGCAATAGGTTCAGGACCAAAATAGTCAGCAGATATGCACCTTGGAAAAGGCATATCGTTCTTACTACAACCTGTGATCAGCACATAAGCTGCAAGAAGTAATACCCTAAACCAACATTTGCCTAAGCGTGATTGCATATCTAAACTTTTTCCAAATATAGAAATAAATTTCTAAAACTTTACTTAAAATATCTTTTTAATTAGTTACTCCATAACATCATTCATATCTTACTTCTCTCCATTTCCTTCCTTGTTTTTAGCTTTATCACTAGGATCACTTCTTATTGTTTCGTCAGGATTTTTTTGCTGACCTGATTGTTTTGGTGCTTCAGGTTTAGAGCTCCCCCTCTCCTTTTTATCAGGACCTTCTTGCTTACCTGATTGTTCTGGTATTTCAGATTTAGAGCCCATGGAATTATCCTTCACGTCAACTTCCGTCCGATCTTTACCCACTTGTTGCCTAATGTTCTGTATCATACCTTGGGTCTTATTATCAAGGCCAACAGCCGACAGTATAGATTGCGATGCGCTTTTGGCAACGTTACCAACACTGTCAGCAACTCCCCAACCAGAGCTGAATAGTGCTTGTGCCATAGCTTCCGATATAGAAACAAAAGATTCCATTGCACTAGCAATAATTAAGTACATAAATGCTTGGATCAGATCTATGGGCAACGCTGCAAAGTGCCCACCAGCCCTTTCCCCGGTACTTAATGCAACATCAACATTAGTGCCAGGACTGTATCCAAGAGGCAGTATTGATTTCATCAAGCACAGATCATACGATAAGAAATTTACGCTAATTAAACATTGATAGCATGCAGAAAAATTTGTGAGATTGTATAGAACTGAATACATCAACTGATTTAAAAGAGATAAAGATGAAAATAAAATAACTGGTTGTACTGCAACGTGAGCCAGCGTTTTTATCCAGTTATCAAACAAGGGTTTAGTCTGTTGAAATAAAATAAACACGATAAACAAAGGTGTTAATGACAGTAAAAACGCTACTAGAACAGTAGATATTACATATTTAAACGTAGCGCTAATAATGCATTTTAAAAACGCAAAAGTAGCGTAGAGTATTGCCAAAAATGCAATAAAGCCAAAAGGACCAGAGAGCATCAACGATAAAAACTTTAACCAAGTTTCTGCTGTGAATAATACTCCTGCTGTCAAGTCTAAGAATGCAAATTTTCTCTCCCCTTTCCCTATATAGCCAGAAAAGCTATCAACTAAACAAGTGCTACCATCTATAAAAAGTCTGGATAAAGTTGTACCAAAAAGCTCCCAGCTTCTATCGCTAAAGGCAAAAGCTATAAATGCTATCTTGAACATTCTTACAATGAAATCAAATTTACTTAGCTGTATTGTTCCAAGCATATAGCCAACGACAGTAAATATAACGTATAGAGTAAGCAAAGCTCTTACTCCTTGAAGAAGACCTCTTGCATATCCTTTGTATGAATCTTTAACGCTGTCCCCAATTACTTCTTTTTTCATAAAACCAAATATCTCGTTTATATTTGATGAAATAAAATCATTAATTTTTCTTTTGACAAATAAAGTTACACTATACTTATTGTTTTCGTAATATTTGCCATTGTCTGTAATGTCATCTCTCTCTACGTTGCTTACATCAATACCAAAATATATCTTCTTAGATTCTTCGTTCTGAAAGTGTTTTCCGCTTATTACATCTAATATGGTGTACTCATCTTTTCCGTTTACTCTTTCTCTCACTCCTACCACTTTGAAATCATTAGTTCCCACACTATGCAAATCTTTAGGTGGCTCATCACCTAAATATACATATAATTTTTCGCCATTAATGTATTCACATGATCTAGTGACTTTAACATGGTACCCACCCCTATTAGCTTCATAGTGACCATAATATGCAATGGCAAGCATCACACTGCTACCAGGTGTTACACTTCCTATTGGATAGTCATGATTTAATTTCAAGGAAAAATGTTCAAAATTATCACTAATTTGTGAACACACATTATCCCCTTTTGCACCCCTTTCCTTTGGAAGACATTGAATACCTTTAGCAGTATCTTGATCACCAAGATCACCAACTTTTGCAACAAGAGCTTCGGCCCAGGAAATATCTTCTTCAGTGTTTGATGCAAAATCAATAATGTTAATCTGCTTGGGATCCCCTTTATTTTTCTTAACCTTCTCAAGTCTATCTTCAACCTCTTTAAGGTGAGAATACATGTCACATTTATTGTCTTTATCATATCTTTTATACCTTATAGAAGAGACACAATTCCGTTTGTTTCTTTCACCTAAACTCCAATTACATATACCTTCTTTAGTATAACATATGTTCTGATAGTAACAGTTAAGCTCATAAGAGCTATACTTTTTCACCTCGTTAAAATCGCAGTTTTTTCCGTCGCATAGTTGTTCCAATCCTGTTTTAGTGCGGCGTAAATCAAGTAGTGAACCATATCTCCATGGTTCGTTGTCTTGAATATAACCTTTATTAAAATGTACCTTATTATCATATGGGGTATACCCATTGCCAACTAGCACTTTGCTTTCCTTTGCTTTTGTTTTATCAAGAGGTAAAAATTTTATTTTATTTCTCTTTCCATCCTTGCCCTCACAAAAAAATTCCTCTCCCTCTTGCTTGCTAACATTCAATATTTCACTTGCTGACACTTTTTCAACTCCTTCTTCAGCTCTATAACAATTGTCATCAAAGCTGATACCTTTCCCTCCTGGATTGTCATAATCAATTGTTATTTTTCTGGGAACTAAGCTGAAGCTTAACTTATCACCACGATTTACTTTTATTCCAGTGTCTACATAACGTCTATTGCTGCCAAATCCTTTACCGCCGCACAATTCGTTTTCATTTACGCCTTTTTCATCAACGCCATAATTATTAGGCACATCGTTAATATTTGCAGCTTTACTATAATTTGGTTCTGAGCCATCAGCACAAAAGCTAGCTGGCACAAGTACTTTCCTTGGATTTTTGTCTTCTTTAAAAGGGCAAAAATTTACTGATCCATCAAGGGTGAATTTGATTTCCTCACCCTTGCTAATTATCTGACCAGAATCAACCCAATGAATTTTAACTCCTTCATCTGCTTTATGAACTGGAACATCCACATTAACGCTGGTGTTTCTGCTCTGTAACCCAGGCTCAACACAATCCATAGTACAACCAGTGATTGCAAGACACAGTATCAATAATAGTGATCTTTTACTTATCATTATGAGCCCCCTGGTATCTTAGGTCCTTGAGGTCCTTGAGCCCTTTGCGGTATTTGAGGTCTTGATGCACCTGAATGTTGAGAAGCACCTCCTCCTCTTCCGCCTTCTGCTCCTCTTCTTTGAACGCTTTGTTCATCTAACCCTACTGTTCCCATTAAGCTTTGTTGATATTCTTTTCCAGGTTCGTTTTGCACATAAACACCAAACAACGAGTCAGATATTTTCGAAGAAGCTTCAACTAAAGCTTCCATAGCGTGTCCCAAAATAACAAAAGCCATCATAGCGGTAATATTAGGTGTATATTTGGAAGCATAACCATAGAAGATACAAGGGTTAAAAATCTTTAGGTTAATACTAAGTATACACGTAGAGCAGACTTCAAAATCAAATACTGAATATATGATATAATCCATAACCTGACTTATCAGTGATATAAAAATTAAAAGCACTACTGGATGAATCGCAAATCTTGCTAAATTTTTAACCCAGTTGTGAAACATCTGCCTAGTATACGCA
The DNA here is from genome assembly GCF_964027015.1 of Wolbachia endosymbiont (group A) of Conops quadrifasciatus. Lineage (NCBI taxonomy): Bacteria > Pseudomonadati > Pseudomonadota > Alphaproteobacteria > Rickettsiales > Anaplasmataceae > Wolbachia > Wolbachia endosymbiont (group A) of Conops quadrifasciatus. The sequence continues at coordinate 1,179,898 of NZ_OZ034722.1, read as the reverse complement.
AATAAAAGACAAATAATAAAAATAGGTGTTAAAGAAAGCAATAACGCAACTATTGCTATAGATGTAATAAAAGAAAATAAGGCATTAAAAATAGATAAGCTCACTGTGATTAAACCCCAAATCACCAAGCAAAAAGATACAATGCCCAAAGGGCCAGAAAATATAAGAGATACTATTAACAATACTGAATGCGATGACAGAAATCTATTTAACGGCAAATCAAGAAACTCAAAAACATTTGAAGTAGTGCCTCTGAAATTTGCTATTTCTATTAACTGTTTTGGGGTGTTAATAAAAATAGAAAATGCATTGTTATAAAAAAAATTCCAACTGTTGTCCTGCAGCAGCTGGGTAATAACTCCTATCTTTACGCATATAATTAGAAACTCATATATAGAAATATGAGTTAATCCAAAAAAGTAGTAAAGCGTATATAAGATTATGTATAATACTAACAGCGATATTATCGTAGATCTAATGGTGTTTGTTTTGCTTGATTTTACAAAACTTTCGTAAAGATGCTTTACAGGACTAGTATCAGAGTGAATCGCGTTGGAGTCTTTATAGCTGGAACCAAAAAATGCAGTTTTTACTTTTTCGTCAAAAAAATTATAGATTGCACTAAAAGTTCTTGTAGGTGGCTCTTTAGTTGTTAGGTTAATGCTAAACTGACCTTCATTTTTGTAATCGCAGCCATGGTCTCTTATTCCATAATATATGGTGCCTTTTTTTTCTTTTAACTTTTCTTTTAAGCCTTCCATGTACTCAGTATCATGAACTTGGCTAATATCAACAGATATATCTCCCTGTGTTTCATCAGGGTTATGCTCAGGAAGTTTGTCAGAGACGCGTATATACAAGTTATTTTTTAGGCTATGGTTCTTTGTTACTCTTATGTTGAAACCACCTTTGTCATTTCTATCGTAGCAGTGCTCGTCATTTCTACTACATAAACTAAAAGTTAAACTTGGTGTTCGATGGTATTTTTCTATCTTATAATCACAGTTAGTACATATGCCACCTGTTGGAATGTATTCAAAATCTTCACCATCCATGTGAACACGTAATAGTGTAATGTCAGTTTTTACCTGTTTTTCCTTTAATACGTTACTAATAGTTTCAGCAATAACAGATTCACCACTAGAATTTAAAGCATTGAATATCTCACCTTCTATACTATTGTATTCAATATATGCGCAACCTTTGTTTCCGCTGTCGGAAGGAATTTTACATATACGTCCGCAGAGTAAATTCAAAATGCGCGTATCTATTTTGCTTTTCTGATCACTTGAAAGCCCCCTGCAGTCTATATTTCCCCCTTCTTGTTTTATAGAATTGATGACATTTTTAATCTCCTCTCTCCTTTCATCTTTATCTAACTTCGAAAACCAGTACTCTTGCCCATTCAACCATTGCGCATCGCCTATTATATATTTATTAGGACATATTCCATCCTGACATCCTTCTCGATTTAAAACATGTGCAAAATACTTCTCTTCTTGTTCGCTGCACTTTTCATCGATTTTCACGTACCTGATTTTTGTATCATCCTCTTTATCTTGACACACTTTACTACCAATTACACTAAAGCTTATCGTATCGCCTTTTTTAAGTGCAAATGGTAATATAACGTCATTTCTCCCAGGCCCAATTGCAAAATCTGCATACTGCTTAGGACAAAAATTAACCTTATTAGGCACTATATTAATCTCTGTTACGCTTTTTATCCCATCTGAGATGTAAACACCAGAATCAACCCACTTCTGCTCTGTTGACACTATATCTAGTTTTTCACGCAAACCTGATAAATTTTCTGGCTTAATACAGTGATACTCCCCGCATCCAGACAATAAAAAAAGCATCACAAAACTTATGCATAGCTTACCCAAGTTTTGGTTACTTAAACGTTTAAGCATCTGTTACTTACCTTAACTAGCATCACCGCCACCTTAGTTAATCTTTTCGCTGGAACCTTTACCACTATCTCCACCTCCTCCACCAGTATCTCTTGCCTTCTTGACAGCCGCAGCAGCAGCTTGACCAACACCTCCAGCAGCAGCTTTGGCAGCAGATAAAGCTTTGCCCACCATTTGTCCAGGTGTACTACCAGAACCGAGTGATGCTCTATGGTTACCAGCAAGTTCGGCAGCCATGTTAGGAAGAATGTTTAAAAAGTGGTAAAAGAGGAATAATACTAAACACAATTTTAATAATTCTCCGATGAGAGGGCTGCCAAACTCCATGTATGTAAAGTCGAATAGACCAAGTATGCTGCTCTTTTTAAAGCTATAATTTTGCATCATACATGCAAGAGTAGCTTCATTTTTATCACATTCCCCATCTTTCAATTTAAACCACTGTTTTTTCTTACTATATGAGATTTCTGCTTGTTTCTTTTCATATGACTTGTCCGGTTGTTTATTTTTATATGACTTGTCCAGTTCAAAATTTAAATTTTTAAAATAGATTTTATCACATGCTATGAACATAAAGGACAAAAACGCAAAAAGGATAACCGGGTATAAACTATAGGTAATCAACTCTTTCACCCAGCCGTCAAAATATCCTTTAGTGTGTTGGAATAAAACCATAGGAATGAACAAAGGTGATAAAATGATGATTACACTTAAAGCAACTAGAGATAAAATAAATACATAGCACAGCCACAAAATAACCATCATCATCAGAATGGCCATAAATATAGCAACAAGAGCTATTAAAATCTGTCCACCAGCAAAAATAATACCGATTACCGAACCTGCAACTAACAATACAGGAGCAGCACCAAGCAAGACTGCTAACGTTGCAACACCTCCATCACCAATTTTGCCACCAATTCCATCTAAAGGGGCACCTAAATAAAATAAAATTCTACAATCAAGCCTATCCCAAGGTGCAAGATAACTGTAAGATACCTTCTTTCCTGCACGAGTATATTCATAATCTGTACCTGCTTTATAATTACATATGCCTTTACTTTCAGATGACGCTTTTAGCACTATCTCTGACAAACCATTTGAGAGACGAGTTAATTCTCTATAATAATGAGACATGGTGCTGCCCGTTGTGAAGTAAATCACTAAAGCGAATTTAATAATCAACATATACATTTCTTGTGGGCTACGCACTCCACCAGACATGGCTTTTATAGAGAACAGTATTAAAGCTAAAACTAAAACAGCAGTTACGGTGTTTTTCAGCTTTTCTTGTGCTACAGACAAGAAACTGCCCTTATCATGTCCATTTTCGTCCTTAAGTGAGTTGCTATTTGAATCAATACCTGCCACTAAATTATCTAACGATTCCTTAATGCATTGCACTATCATAGAAGTTATGGGAATAGGAGCTAATGATTTACTTCCAGCCTGGTTATAACAAGCTTCAGAAACATATGAGCTAAAACAGCCTTTATTGTCGTAACCTACAAAAATTTTTCCGTCTTTTTCCTTGTCTTTTATCAGAGTTTTGTAATCTTTATCTTTATGGTCGTTAGAATCAACTCTATATTCACCCGTACCATCTTTATTTTTGAATTTCATCACAGATTCTTCACACATAGGAGCAAGTGGATCAGGCGGCAATTCCGTGCACCCCATATCAACCCCTTGCGGCCAAGGAGTCATTTCGATACCAAGCATTCTCACACTTGCTAACTCCACACACAATCTGCCCATTTTTCTCACTGCTTTGAATGTAGCTCCATGTATGGGTTCGCTCTGTCCTGCTTTGAGAACTTTACATTTCAGCTCACCATCAACCCTCGGTGACCATGACCCACCTTCATATCCAGTGTCTTTCTCCCTAATATCAAATTGTATATCTGTAAAAGGATCAAGGTTACCAAAAGTTAAAGGATTTCGATGACATACTTCTATATATTCACTGTATTGCACACCGTTTTTTGGCCAGTAATAACTTTCTGTACTCTCCTGAACGTTAGAATTTAAGGCTTCTTTTTCTGCTCTTTTCCCTTCATAGTCTTTTTTGTTCACGTCTTCCCGAGCTTTATCTTGCAAACAAGAAAAATATTCATCTTCTGTTTGGTAATTTTTATTGGTACAGCCACTATAACGTGTGTCTTCTAATTTAAAATTTTTGTATTTTCCATCATGACCACGCGCAACTGGGTGTTTAACAAAACTATGTTCACAAACAACAAGCCCCCCTATTGCTTTCCAGACTCCAACAATTGCAGCTATCATTCCAACAATAACAAAAGCAGTAAATAAACCATAAGAAGAGACGATCAAAACAATGCCAGTAAATATTGTACCAACAGCAATCGCTATTCCAGCAAGTGCTGCAGCTGTTTTAAACGCCCCACAATCAGGGTTAGAGGCACGGCTAAAGTTGCCAGTAGAATTAAATCTACTAACAAATTCTGTCTTGTCAGTACCACTTACTTCATCTGCAAGTACTGGATATGAGAGTAAAAAGTCTATATTTAGTAAAAATATTGCAATTAATAGCAATGACAGCTTAGTCTTAAACATTTTTCACCTTCTGATAAAATATAGGCAACCATACTTTTGGGTTATCCCCAACTTCTTTTAATATATCATGTAACAGTATGACACTTTCTGCACGTCCAGATAATACGTTGATTATATCATCTAAGTCTTTTAAGTCTATTCTAGCTACCACAGCATTGACTCCTTGTTTCACCAAAAAGAATCTAGTACTTGGATCTGTATGTTTAATTAATATATACTCACGTTCAGTTAACATAAAAACATCCCGATAGACACTAGTAGCTTTCAGATTTGGTAAAAAAATCTGTGTCGCTGTTTGTTGTACAAGCGTATCGCTAATAGCACTTTTACTTGCATCCTCAACACTCTGAGTAGCAAAAATCACAAAAGCATTTAGTTTTCTCAGTACCTTCAACCAGTCTTTTATCTTGGGTGCAAAAACTGGATTATCTATTAATGCCCATGCCTCATCAAGAACGATAATAGATGGAGTGCCATCAAGAGATATACTAATCCTATGAAATAAATAAATCAATACTGGTCCAAGGGCAACAGGATCTTTGAGCAAGCTAGCCATCTCAAAACCAAATACTCTTGCTCGTGAAAAATCTAGCAAATCTTCTTTATTGTCAAATATTGCAGCATGAGAACCATTATCATGCCACATAGATATTGCCCCAGCTAGAGTATCAGGACCTGCAAGTCCTAAAAACGGTACAAGGTTTCTCAAGAACCTGTCTTCTTTTCTTAATTTAAAATTTCCTTCAATTGCATCATTAATTCGTGCAATATCTTCTGAAGTAAATTTATCATTATATACCGAAATTAAAGACTTTATCCACTCCATTAAAAATGTTCTATTATCAGAGGTGTCATCAAGTTGCAAAGGATTAAAATTTGTTTTAGTTCTTGGTTCTATTACAGTATAGATACCACCAAGTGCTCTTAAGAAAATCTCTGCACCGCGATCTTTGTCAAAAAAGAATATCCTTGGAGAAAATTTTATCGCTTGAGCACATAAGAAATTCATTAAAACAGTTTTACCAGCACCAGTTGGGCCAATTATCATAGTGTGTCCAACATCCCTTATATGAAAGTTAAAAAAAAATGGAGTACCAGATGTCGTGTCGAAAACTGTAACGGCATCTCCCCAGTGGTTATTGAATTTATTACCAGTAGGATAATTATGTTGAGATGCAAATCCAGCCAAATTAAGACTACTTATTGTAGCTTTTCTCACTATATAATCGAAATTACCAGGAATTTGCGCCCAAAATGCTGGTTCAAGGTTAACTCTCTCACGGACAGGGTAAACACCGCAATTAGAAAGCTCTGATTCTACCAACGACAGAGCGTTATCCAATGATTTAGGACTTTTTTCTATACATAAAATAGTCAGGTGATGTTGACCAAATGCAATCTTACCACTCATTGCGTCATCAAGCGCTTGAGAAATTTCTGCTATTTGAGAAATAGCTTTATCTGCAGACTGTATCATTCGATTTTGCTGTATCTGCATTTTTCCAATCGCCATTTGCCTGTTTATAAATTGAAAAGATTGCGTAATTATAAACTCGTAAGGAAGTTGTAAAAACGAATCAAGCATTCCTGCAGAAGTATGATTTCCATATTCTTTGATACTAACTACTCCAGCATATTTACTCTCATTATGAGTCACAACCTGTATCATCTTACGGCCAAAGAATAACCTATGTACTGGTAAGTATCTTGATATTTCAGTTCTTAGCGGAAAAAGCGTATTTGTAACGAAGCCACAATTTACGATTCTAGATAGAAACTCCATTATTTCGCAGAACAAACCATCTGGAGTTTCTTTTACTCCAAGAATTTTAGGCGAATAATTTCTAAGGCTTGTCACTACACGATTTGTCGTTTCCTCTAAATCTTCATACGTAGCACGCATATCACTTTCCCAAGCATGTTTTGAAGTTACATGTCCGAATTTTTTTAGTAGATATGACAAAAATTCTACTCCTTTTGTGTCTGCTCTACGGATAATCGTAATGTATAGGTCATTAATAAATGATTGCCTTGTTGCGTGTTTTTCTCTCCATTTTAGATTTACGTGATTAGCGAAAAAATTCGGCAAATCTTGACTTGCAAATTCATCAGAAAAAATATTTTTTTTACGTCTGATAGTATGAAAATACAAACTAAATGCCGGAGATGAAATGCTTCTGAGCATCTGATTCCTGATATTATTTTGTATTACTAAATCCTCGTCATCGGCGGTTTCAAATGCAAAGCCACTTAATTTTATAACCTTAACCAACCAATTTTCTTTTGTCATCAAGGTTGTGCTATTCCAATAGCAAGAATAAGGAATAAATTCAGCAGCGTGAACTTCCCTGCTCAGAGTAGATTTACTCTTTGATTGAATAGCCCTAAACCTCAGCATCACATAACATTAAGCAATATCATAAGAATTGGCTCCATGATAAAAACGATTTAAACATTTCGAGCACTTTCCTAATTTTACCATAAATAATTCAATAAACAACGGTTCTTTTGCAGAAGCTATATAGCCAAGTCCATGTATACCTGGTAACATTAAGAGAATCACTCTCAAATCATTTGAATTAATGAAAATTAGCAGGCAAATCAGGACGTTTAATATTGCAAACATATAACTCACACCAAAGAGCATTGCAGGTCTTGTAAGACCTTTAAATAATTGATCTGTTTGTATACTACCTGTGGACATATCTTTAACCTTCTAATAATAGCTCTAACACTAATACTATATCATTATATTAAAAATCCATTGAAACTAGTAGCACTTTAAGTTAAGATACATTGATTAATAATTTAACTCAGATAATGACAAGTTGGCCATTTCAAGAAGCAGAAAAAATATTGCAAGAGTTTCCTAATAAAACAGAAATAATATTTGAAACTGGTTATGGACCCTCTGGTTTACCCCACATAGGAACCTTTGGAGAGGTTTTCCGCACTACAGTTGTTGTAAATGCATTAAAAAAAATAGCTCCTGGTATAAAAACCAAAATCATTGCAGTTTCAGATGATATGGATGGTTTGCGAAAAATACCAGATAATGTGCCAAATCAAGAGATGCTAAGGGAGCACTTAAATAAACCATTGACTATGATACCCGATCCATTTGGCACTCATGAGAGTTATGGTCATCACATGAATTTGTTGTTGTGTAAATTTCTTGATTTGTTTGAATTTGAATACGAATTTAGGAGTGCAACAGAGTATTATAAATCTGGCATTTACGATGAAAAACTTTTACTCCTGCTGAAAAATTATGATAAAGTGATGGACGTAATGCTTCCATCATTTCGGGAAGAAAGGCAGCAGACTTACAGTCCATTCTTGCCGATATGCCCAAAAACTTCCCAAGTTTTACAAGTTCCAGTAATTGAAACAAATACAGATAAAGGAACAATCACGTATGAAGACCCAAACGGGGAAAAAATAGAAGTTCCAGTGACAAAAGGAAAATGTAAACTGCAATGGAAACCTGATTGGGGAATGAGGTGGGCCGCATTGGGAGTAAATTATGAAGCTCACGGAAAAGATTTAATTCCATCTGCTGTGCTTTCAAGTCAAATATGTGAAATACTTGGAGAAAAGCCACCACTTCTGTTTTGCTACGAGTTTTTCCTTGATAAAGAAGGAAAGAAAATATCAAAATCAAGAGGAAATGGCATTTCAATTGAAGAGTGGTTAACTTACGCACCAACAGAGAGTTTAGCATTGTACATTTTTCAGAGCCTTAAAAAAGCTAAACGTTTATATTTTGATGTGATACCAAAATCAACTGATGAATATTTAGAATTTGTAAGACGTTACAACGAGAACAACGGGGAAAACACAAATAGTAAATTTCATACAGAACCTGGTTATAATGAGAAATTTCTAGGAGAAGTGCAGGTGAGCACCGCAGAATACTCGAATGTATTTAAGGAGCGCAAGCAAGCTTTAACGACAAAATTGCCATCAGAAGCAAGGTTATGTAACCCTGCCTGGCATATCCACCAGGGCAATGTTCCCAATATAGAAACTTCAGGCATAAATTTCTCACTACTTTTAAACCTAGCGACGGCTTGTAATGCTGAAAACAAAGAGATCCTATGGGGTTTTATATCCTCTTATGCACCGAACGTCACACCAGAAAATAATAAAATGCTTGATAGACTTTCAGACTTTGCAGTAAAGTATTACCACGATTTTATCAAACCAACAAAATCATATAAAACTCCAAATGCAAAAGAGAAAGAAGCGTTACTAGATTTGAAGGACACTTTACATTCTCTATCTACAACTGTTACTGCTGAAGAAATTCAATCTCAGGTATTTTCTATTGGAAAAAAATATGATTATACCAACTTACGTGACTGGTTTCAGCTATTATATGAAACGTTACTTGGCCAAAAAAACGGTCCAAGAATGGGATCTTTCATAAAGCTTTATGGAATAGATAATACGATTTCTCTCATAGAAAGCGCTACTAAATGTATACTTTAGAGTTTACCTTCTTTCATTTGAGCTCTTTAGTTTTTAGTTCTGCCTTCTAAGGCTTTTACTCATGACAACCACTGTGCCTGCGATCTTGTCGTGCCAAGTTTGACAGCGTTTGTTGAAATTTGACCATAAAAAGCCCAAGAATAATGGTGCAGCTGACAATATAAAGGAAAAAAATCTCTTTGTTGCTTGTCTTAGGGTCATCTTTTCGAAAGTTTGTGCATCCACAACTCTAAGCCCAAGTAATAGTTTTCCAGGTGTGGCAGCAAACCTTACCCACATATATGTTACATAGCAAAAGAGCATAATGCATTGGACTATTTGATTTAGGATTTGTAATTTTACAAGTCTACTCTGCGTTGTCTTTTCTTCTGCAGACAGTGGCGCTTGCATTTGGTATTTTGCAGCAATTTGACTTAATATTTTGCTATCCTCTGAGTTCATAAAGAGCTTATTTAAGGCTTGGCTGCAAAACTGCAAGAACAAAACGATAATAATCAAATCAAGCAATACTGATATATAGCGCCTAAGTCCTGTTACATAACATATCCCATTTTCATCTTTCTTTACCTTTTGAATAACATTTATAGAAGAAAAAATAGAAAATAAACGATTAAAAAATTTATGTAACATATATATACTTTCCAATATTTAACGTGCCCCTGGCCGGACTTGAACCAGCATGCTTTTGCAAGCAACAGATTTTGAGTCTACCGTGTCTACCATTCCACCACAGGGGCATTAAGTTTTAATGCTATAGGCAACACGGAATTAGTCAAATTTTATATGTCTTTCAAATGAGGACTAAATATTCTACAATAATCAACAGTTACTCTCAAAACTTAAAATGAATGAATTAGCTAGTCTCCTCAGTTCAAGAAGTGTAGATAAGGAAATATGTAAATTACCGCATAATTTAGAAGCTGAACAGATGCTTATTGGTGCAATGATTCGTGATAATAGAATCTGTGATGCAGTTGAAGACACAATCACAGCAGAAAATTTCTATGATCCATTACATCAAAGTATTTTTACGCAGATATCCAAAACCAGGAAACACGGTATAGTTGCCAATGAACTAAGCCTCAAAATGTTTTTTGAGAACGACCAAGCGTTTACCGAGTGTGGTGGGGTAGAGTACTTAGCAAAGCTTGCAGCAAAGGCAAGTATTGCACTCGATATCTATAGTTTGACTAGAATAATCCGTGATACTTACTTAAGGAGATGTTTAATTAAGCTCGGGCAAGAAATAGTTGGTGATAGCTACAACTACGATATTGAAAATCCTGCACAGGCGCAAATTGAACAAGCAATGACAAAATTGTTCAACTTAGCAGTAAAAAAACAAGGTGAGAAAACATATATAAAACTTGCAAGTTCAATTAAAGACGTAGTTGAGAAGATCAGCACACTGAAAAATAATCCAGAAGCGCTGGGCGTTACAACCGGACTTCAAGATCTAAATCAGCTTCTTGGTGGCCTACAAAAATCTGATTTATTAATTTTAGCTGCAAGGCCTTCTATGGGTAAAACAGCACTGGCGCTAAACATCGCACTTAATGCTTGTAAGATGTTGCAAAAAAGAGCAGATAAACAACACTATGTAGCGTTTTTCTCACTTGAAATGTCAGCAGAACAATTAACCGCAAGGCTGATCACTATAGATTCAGGGATTAGTTATTATAAGGCATTAACCGGGAGAATTAGTGATTTTGAATTGCATGAATTTATCAATGCTAGTACAGAATTATCTGAACTGCCTTTCATCATAGATGACACCCCTGCGCTATCAATTAGTGCCCTTCGCACCAGAATACGCTTGCTTTATCAATTATATAATGTAGAAGTGGTATTCATTGATTATTTGCAGCTAATCAGAGGAACAACAAAAAGAAGTAATGAAAATAGAGTACAAGAAATCTCGGAAGTGACGCAGGGTTTGAAAGCAATTGCAAAAGAGCTGAATATTCCCGTTGTTGCACTATCTCAGCTCTCTCGTTCTGTTGAGCAGAGGGATGATAAAAGACCACAACTTTCTGATTTACGTGATTCAGGAAGCATAGAGCAAGACGCAGATATAGTGATGTTCCTCTATAGAGAAGAATACTATGAATTAAGAAAGCAGCCAAATGAAGGAAACAATAAACATCGGGAATGGCAAGAGAAAATGGAAAAAATTAGAAACATTGCAGAGCTCGTTATTGCAAAGCAGAGAAATGGGCCAATTGGCAGTGTAAAGCTATATTTTGACTCTAACAGAGGTGCATTTAAAGATTACACGGAGAGGCATAGTTCATAGCCTTCAGTGATCTTTTGTCAATATCTATCCTTATTGACATATCTTTTTGTTTGTGCTACAATCTTTAATAATAAATTGATTACTTTAGTTGGGGTACACAATGAGAAATATATTTAGTAAAACTAATGTACCTTATCTTGTAGCTGGTGCTCTGGCTACTCTAACTTTATTAGCATCTGGAGTGTTTGCTGTAGCTCCTTATATTGGTTTCTTAGCTCCAGTTGCAGCATTAAGTGTTGGCCTGCCATTTATTATTGGTTGTGCTGTATTTTCTGTTGTAACTATTGCACTTTCGCATAAAGCAATTAGTAAGAACAAAACTATTTCTGAGAAAGATGTTCAACTGGCTGAGAAAGTAGAAGAAATATCTAAAAAAGATGCTCAACTAGCTAAAGAAGAAGATAAAGTACAGGCTCAAAAGCAAACAATTTCTGGACAAAATGACCAACTGACTAAAAAAGAAGCGGAAGTAAAAGCTAAAGAGGAGGAAAATTCTAAGCAAAAAATTGAAATTAATAAAAAAAATGAGGAGATTGATAATCAAAAAAAAGAAATAGAAGAACTTAAACACAAGAAAACTTTTGTTCCGCAAGCAATGAAGAATATCAAAGAAGCATCTCAAGAAGTATTTGCATATGTAGCAGAAGCCTACAGTAGTGGGCGCGTTCATAGTACTATTAAGCAGCGCCGTAGTGATGTTGCGAATGACTTAAAAAATGTCGTAGGTAGTGCGAAAAATGCTTATGGCACATCAGTTGAGTATGTAAAAGGGAAATTTAATAGTGCTGGAAATAAATTAAAAAATGTTTATGGTACATCAGTTGAGTATACAAAAGGAGCACTTAACAGCGTTGGAAGCAGCTTGTACAGTAGACTTTATGGTACTAAGGTTTCTAGTCCGGAAGAGCAGTTTAAGCGTGAAGATGGATCTAAACCTAGTACGCAAGAACTAACTCGTTTGGATTACTTAGATCTTGCAGTTTCTTCCAGTGAGCAAAAGCAACGAGCTAATAGTTTGGATTATTTAAATATTGATAACGACGTTCCTAAGCAACCTGATCATTTAAGTATTGATGCTGCTAAAAGGTATTTAATGAGTCTTTCTGAGGATCAGGATGTATTTTATGATGCAGAATCTGGTGGTGAAAAAGATCCTGAGATTTCTAGCCCAGAAAGTCAGCCGGCTGAAAAAGAAGAAACTAAAGTTAGTGGTTATTTTAATCAAGTAGTAAGCACAGCTAATTGGCTTACTAGTCAAGCAACAAAAGCTATGGGTTATTTGCCTTCTGTTTTTATAGTTATGCTACCACTCCTGTATCAGCATCGCTTGATGATGTTAACATAACTAAATCGTTTGTTACTGATTCTAGTATAACCAGCCCGTTACTTTAAAACAAAATAGTAGAGGGCATATTATATGCTCTCTACTCAAATATCAACCCTCAAAAAAACCGGCGTAGGTTTAGGTAGTGTAATGCCTGAGCTTACGCATGCGTTGCACAGAGATTTTAAATCACGTTGCTCTTTTGGAATTTGCAATTGATTAAGTATCATTTCCGCTGATTTGGGAACGATTGGCTGCAATAAAATGCCTATTATTCTTATATATTCCAGTAATTTGTAGATTACTAAATTCATGCGTTCTCTATCAGTTTTGCTTAATGTCCAGGGTGCACTTTTGTCTATATAAGCATTGGCTTCAGAAGAGATGTTGATAATTAGAAGTATAATCTGGTTAAACTCATACTTTGATAGGTGATTCATCACCTGATCGAGTATAGCTTTGCAACCTGGAAGACTTTCTTCACCTTTAAGTAGGCTTTGATCGATTGTTGGTACAATTCCAGAACATTGCTTGTGCAAAAATGAAATTGTTCTTTGTACTAAATTGCCTATGTTGTTTGCAAGTTCTGAGTTTATGCGGCTGATCATGTTTTTCTTACTAAAGTTGCCATCCTGGCCAAAACTTGCTTCTCGAAGGAGAAAATAGCGTAGTTGATCAACACCAAACTCTTGAGCGAGGCCAATTGGATCTATCACATTACCAAGGGACTTGGATATTTTTTCTCCTTCGTTTAGCCACCAACCATGAACTGCAATTTGTTTTGGTAGTGGCAAATCCGCTGCAAGGAGAATCGCTGGCCAATATACAGCGTGAAAGCGCAATATGTCTTTACCAATTACATGAACGTTGAAAGAGCTGTCAGCTAGGTTTGCAGCGCGTGACGCTGGAATCTGTATTTCTGATTCTGCCCAAAATCTTTTATATTCCTCACCCTCAGTACTAGGGAAACCTATTGATGTAAGATAATTGGTTAATGCATCTATCCAAACATAGATTACGTGTTTGTCATTACCTGGTACTTTTATTCCCCAGTTAAAACTAGTGCGAGAGATTGAGAGGTCAATGAGCCCTGATCTTACAAACGATACCACTTCATTTTTTCTGCTCTCAGGAAAGATAAAATTTGGTTGACCTTCATATAGCTCAAGTAATTTGTCTTGCCAGTTTGATAAGCGAAAAAAGTAGCTCTCTTCTTTTACCCATTCAACCTCAGCACCTGTTGGTGCTTTGCCATCTATCAGCTCTGATTCCTGATAAAATGCTTCATCACGAACTGAATACCAACCCGAATAGGAATCCAAATATATTTGTCCTCTCTCTTCAAGCCTATTCCATAAAGCTACCACTGCTTTTTCATGACGTTCCTCCGTAGTGCGAATAAAATCGTCATACTCAAAATTCATGAACTTAGCTAATTCTTTAAATGAAACACTCACTTCATCTGTAAATTCTTTTGGCTGCATTTCCTTTGCTTTAGCTGCTTTTTCTATTTTTTGTCCATGTTCATCTGTACCGGTGGTAAATTTGACATTTTCCCCAGCTAGTTTCATGAACCTTGCCACCACGTCACACAAGAGAGAAGTATATGCATGACCGACATGCGGCTTGTCGTTTACGTAATATATTGGCGTGGTGATGTAAAAGTTCTCAAATCGATCCATGGTTTAGCATTTTGATAAAAATCAACTGAGTTAATTATAGTATTAAAAAGGCAGTAATAAATAAATATTGATTGGGTTAAGCATAATTTTTGAAAAAAGCTATTTACTGAAATTTTATAAAAACAAGAAACAATCAGGCATGATTATTGAAAGAACAATGGGAAATTTTCTTGTAATTCTATTTATAGTTTTCTATGCATTTGATGCACACGCTGATGGAGCAACAGATGTAATGTGTAATGTAATAGGTTACGTTCATGGAATAGGTGGACCAATGATTACAGTGGTAATAATTGGTTCAAGCTTGCTTGCAATATTTGGCAAAATGCCTTGGCCTGCGCTTTTCTCACTGGGTATGTTCGTTGCAGTGTTTTTTGGTGGTCCCCAAATTACAAAAGCGATAACAGGAAGGGAAGTTTGTTGTCTTTTTAAAGGTCAAACCTTGGAGAATGGAAAGTGTGTTGCTGCTACTGGGCATGAACTTGTGGGTAAACAGTGTGGTATATCTCCTGACAAACATAATAAGGGACAATATGTTTGTTGCCCTCCTGGCTCTATGATCACTAATCAAGGAGGTTGTACTAATAATCCTTCAAGAGTGTGGAAATGAAGTAATACTTTATATAAAAAAACATTGTTATATTAAAGATCTACTATGCACTGAATCTGACTATTTACAACAGAGTTCCCCACAAAGTATATAATTAACATCCACGCCTTTAGTTAAATTCCACTCGCGTTTTATTACGTTGTACTCCATGCCAGCCATGTTTTGCAGCGTTACATTATTTTCTCTTAAGTGATTTGCAATTTCTGACGGTTTGAGAAATTTATTCCAGTTATGCGTACCTTTTGGCAGCCAGTTTAATATGTACTCTGCACCAATTATTGCAAGGCAAAAGGATTTAATAGTTCTATTTATTGTGGATATAAAGATTAGCCCTTCTGGTTTAAGCAGTTCTATTGCTTTTTTCATGAAAAACTCTAAATTATCCACATGTTCAACTACTTCCATCAACAGAACCACGTCGTACTTCTTGTCATTGCTTAACTCTTCAATGCTGGTGTGCATGTATTCTATATTAAGCCCTACTTTTTTCGCATGTGATTGTGCCACTTTTATATTTTCCTTACACACATCTATTCCTACAACGTTAATACCAACACGTGCAATTGACTCTGACAAAATACCACCACCACAACCAACATCAAGCAATGATAATTCCTTTAAATCGCATTTTTTTAACTCTTTTATTTTCTCGATAATGTAAGATACTCTCACAGGATTCATCATGTGCAATGGTTTGAATTTGCCGTTCTCATCCCACCACTGGCCTGCCATTTTAGCGAATTTTGATATTTCATCTTCGTTATAAGTTTTTGTTTTTTTTTTCTTAGAGATTATATTGCTGAGTTTATCAAGACGTTTTTTATGTCTGCTTTCTTTTGAAAATTCTGTTTCGAGGAATTGTTTGATTATATCTTTTGCTAATCCACTTGCAGTAAATCCTGCACCAAGACACAGTACATTTGCGTTGCCATGCTCGCGAGCTAATTTTGCGATCTCAACACTATTGCATAAAGCAGCGTAGATTCCTTCAAAACGATTTGCCACAGTACTCATGCCCAAACCTGTACTACAAATTAATATCCCATAATTTGCTTTTTTGCTTGTTATATCTTCTACAACTTTAACAGCATAGCCTGGATAATCCACGCACTTTTGCTGAGCAGTGCAGCCTTGATCTACCACTATGTAACCCAGGGTTTCCAGGTAGGATTTTATTTCTGATTTTAATTCATAACCAGCATGATCTGAAGCAATTGATACTATATCTAACATATAAGAAATAAGGACATTTTACATGGGTAATTTATTTTGAACTTTCTGTCAAGTCATTCAGTACCTTTTGAAAGCTCAAAATAAATTTCGAGTCAGATGTGTATAAATTCTATATAATTTTTATCCTACTACTAATTTAACAAGATGGATCATATAGATATTATAAAGTCAAAATTGTTATTATCTGACATAGTAGGTAAAAAAGTCAGGCTAATAAAAAGAGGAGATAGTTTTGTTGGGCTCTGTCCATTTCATAACGAAAAAACCCCATCTTTTTCGGTGAGCAATACTAAGGGGTTATATTACTGTTTTGGTTGTTCAGCTAGTGGTGATGCATTTGAATTTATTTCACAAACTGAAGGATTAAGCTTTAAAGAAGCATTGGAAAGATTAGCATCGGTTACAGGTGTTGAACTGCCCAAAAGTCTTAGTATTACAAAAGGGGACAATAAACTATTTTTAGCGCTTGATTTAGCTGCAAATTGGTTTGCACAAAAAAATCAGGGTGTTGTAGATTATTTAAAACAGCGCAAGATTTTACCTGAAATCATAGATAAATTTAAGATAGGTTATGCACCAAGCTCTGGTTTGAAAGAGTATTTAAACTCTTCAGGTATTGAAGACAAAATTTTAATTGATATTGGATTAGTAAACAAAAATTTTCATGGTTATTTTTATGACCGGCTGATATTTCCTATATATAACATTGCAGGAGGAGTTATTGGTTTTGGCGGACGTGCGCTGAGTTCTGAGCAACAGCCAAAATATTTAAATAGCCCAGAGAGTCAGCTCTTCAAGAAGAGGGAGAATTTATACGGATTAAACTTTGCTTTAAGCGAAATACGTAAAAAAAAGTACATATTTGTTGTTGAAGGATATATGGACACTATAGCGCTACATCAAGCGGGAATTAGTAATGCAGTTGCTCCACTTGGTACCGCAATTTCTGCAGAACAGATAAAAAATCTATGGAGATTTGCTAAAGAAATCTCCATCTGTATGGATGGCGATAGTGCTGGACGTCATGCTGCTACCCGAGTTGCAGAAGTTGCTCTGCCAATATTAGAGCCTGGATACACGTTAAAGTTTGTGACTTTGCCGAGTAATAAAGATCCATACGATATATGTAACGAACTGGCATACAAGAAAGAAGACGTGTTGACTGCTCTTGACCATTCAACAAAACTGCATTCTGAATATTTATGGCATCACATAATCGATAGCAACTTGCAAAATTATGAAAAACTTGCTCCGGAAAAATATTCAATTCTTGAGCACAAGTTCATGGAATATGTAAATACTATTAGCAACAGCAGTATTAGAAGGTATTATAGAGATTATTTTTACAATAAGGCTAGTGAACTAAGAAGTAGCTTCAAAAAACAGATTTTTAATAGTAAAACTAGAGCAACAAAAGGTGAGTATCTTCATAACAAATCTCCAGAGCTAATTGAGGCAGAGCAAAATCAGGCCATAATTTTGCGTATAGCCGTAGAATTTCCTGAAATCTTGAACCGTCCTATATTTTTTGAGCAATTTTCTCATTTTGAATTTACTAATGAGATGAAAAGATTACAACAGCGTGTAATTGATGTAATAAGTAACAAAAGCAAACTTGTTAAAGAGGCTTTGTTACAAGAATTGAAACAGTTTGACGTTATAAAGTATGTATTTAAAAAAACTAGTGTACTAAATAGCCAACTGAACGAGAGAAAATCTGCAGAAATTATGTGGAATAATATAGTGTTACTAAAAGAATTAAATGCGTTACGAAAAGAAAGAACCGAAGCGAGGCTGAGCGGTAATCTTGACTTAGAGGAAAGGTTGATAGAACAAATAGAGCAAATAGAAAGTAATATACAAGAAATGCAAATGGAGTTTATTGGAAAGTAGAGCTGTTATAAAAAGTTTATGCCAAATTCCAATAAATATAGAGTTTTAATGAACATAGGACAGGCTAATGAATTTATAAAGGACACTTTACAAATTGAAATTGATAGTGTTGAACAATTGGGTATCCGTTTAATGGAGCATTAAAACTGACCTTACCCTATTTAAATATATGCTAATATATTTAGTTTTGTTACAATAATTTTATATTCTTATTTCCATAATATGATTCTATGGAAATTTTTTAAAATCCAGTCTTATGTACAACTTTATTTGCAATTTTACATTTTTATTTAATTAAAAATTGCATCTTAGTAATAAAAAACTTACTTATTGTAGGAAAATGACATACTCTTGTGTTTGTTCTCATATAAAACTATTTATGGAGTGACAATGGTGCATGTATTATACTTACATTTCTGATTCGAAAATTTATGCAGTTGTTTCTAACAAAATTAGTCAATAAATTCTATTGTTTAAAGATGAGAAATAAAGTAATCATCATTTCTAGTATTGCTTTTATTCTACTGTTTTTTATCAGCAGTGCATTTTTAAAAAAAGATCAGGCGGTTCATAGTGATAATGCAACTAGTAGCTTTTCAGTAAAAACTCAAGAATGTGCGCCGCAAAACCGCACTATATATTTAAATTTTTCTGGTACAGTAAATCCCTTACATAGAGCTAGCCTTGTCTCAAAAATAAGTGGTAAGATTATTGCTATTTATTTACCTGATGGTGAAAAGGTAAAAAGAGATGATGTAGTGTTAAAGATAGAAGATTATGGCAGAATTGAGCAAGCTCAGAAAGCCAAAGCTTTATTAAAGCAGCGTGAAATTGAGTATGATTCCTCTCACAAACTGAATAAAACAGGCTATGGAGCACAAATACAAGTAGAAGCAGCTTTTACTGCGTTACAAAGTGCAAAAGCTGACCTAAAAAGGCTAGAATTGGATTTAGAAAATACTGCAGTCAAATCTCCTATAGATGGTTATATTGATAAAATCAATGCAAACGAAGGGGATTTTGTTAATGCTGGGCAAAAAATAGCTGACGTGGTTGATTTCGATCAAATTCTTGTAGTGTTATACGTTTCGGAAAATGAAGTAAATAAAATAGAGCTAGGCAGCACAGCTCAAATTGGTTTACTGGACGGAAAAGAATTGGCAGGTGAAGTAAGTTTTATTAGTAAAATTGCTGAGCCTAAAACTGGGTCTTATAGGGTAGAGGTAAAGGTAATTAATAATAAAATGATATCCTTGCAGGGACTAACTGCCAACGTAAGACTACCTTCAGGCGAAAGATTTGCATATAAAGTTCCTTCTTCAGCCCTGAGCTTAAGTGACGAGGGTGCTCTTGGAATAAAGATTGTTGATGACAATAATTATGTAATATTTGTACCAATAGAAATTGTTGATCATGAGAGCGATGGGGTTTGGATAGTAGCAAATAACGAAGGTAAACCCATAAAGTTAATAGTATTGGGCCACCTATTTGTTAAGCCTGGTGATAAGGTTTAAGACATAAGATCCTTTTTCATAGCTTATACTACGTTATACCAATCCCAGCGTCTGGGCACTGGTTTCTTGGTACTTATTCCGCAATAATTTTTTTTTCCTTCAATAAATTTTGCAGTTCGCCTTTTTCGTACATCTCGCGAGTGATGTCGCAACCACCGATAAACTCTTCCTTTATATATAATTGTGGAATTGTTGGCCAATCAGAAAACTTTTTTATAGATTCACGTATTTCATCATTCTCCAACACGTTAATATACTTAAACTTCACGTTCAATTTTTTTAGGATTGACACGACGAGTCCAGAGAATCCGCATTGAGGAAAATCAGAAGTGCCTTTCATGTACAACACCACATCATTTTCCGCTATATCTTTTTTTATTTGTTCAAAACTGCTCATAAATTCACCTTATTTTTAAGTATTAGTTTCCAGTTGCAAGGCGTGTATAGACTGACCTTCCAGAGCTTTATATACCATTTTATGCTGTTCTATTTTTGTCTTTCCAAGAAAGCGCTTGGAGGTTATTTTTAAATGATAATGATCATCATCTCCAGCAAGGTCATGAACCTTTATATCATCGTCGGGGAACGATTGTTTGATGATCCTTTCTAATTCGTGAATTGCAATAGTCATTGATTTGCTTTAAATTACAATACTTTCATTATAAATCTAAAACGACTGGGTGCAATTGAATTATTGATTATATGGTTATTAATATTGTGAAGACAGTAGATTCAGCGTGTTAAGTGCACTAGCAAGGCGAGATTTCAATTGATTTTCATATTTACTCCAATCTTGTATTGCCTTTCTTGCAATACCTGAATCAACTGCGGCTTTTGCAACAGAAGGAGATACTATAGAAATTAATCTTGGGTCAAATGGAGTAGGTATTATATATTCACGTCCATAGCTCATTTTACGACCGCCATAGGCTACAGATATCTCGTCAGACACTGGCTCACGGGCAAGCTTTGCTATTGCATCTGCAGCTGCAATTTTCATCTCATCATTTATTGTTGTTGCATGTACATCAAGCGCTCCTCTGAATATATAAGGAAATCCCATTACGTTGTTGACTTGATTGTTGTAATCTGACCTGCCAGTTGCGATTATTGCATCTGGCCTCACAGATTTTGCAAACTCAGGCCTTACTTCTGGATCGGGGTTGGCGAGAGCGAAAATAATCGGGTCTTTGCCCATACTCTTTAACATCTCTTCATTTAACACATCTTTTGCAGATAATCCGATGAATACATCAGCGCCTTTTATTGTATCAAGTAGAGAACGTTCGGAAGTATCAATTGCATATTTTTCTTTCCACTCATTCATGTCCTCGTTTCTACCTTTGTATATTACTCCTTGTTTATCACACAGCACTATATTTTTAGCGCCCATGGACTTTAGTATTTCTAAACATGCAATACCGGCTGCTCCAGCTCCATTCATAATGATCTTAACGTCCTCTAATTTCTTTCCGACAATATCAAGAGCATTTTCTATACCAGCTGCAACAACTACTGCAGTTCCATGCTGGTCATCATGGAACACTGGAATATCCATCAGTTCATTCAGACGTTTCTCTATTATAAAACAATCGGGAGATCTTATATCCTCTAAATTTATCCCCCCCCAACTTGGCCCAAGGTACCTTACTGCATTGATAAAATCTTCTATATTTTCTGTACCAACTTCTATATCAACTGCATCAATATCAGCAAAACGCTTAAATAAAACAGCTTTGCCTTCCATGACAGGTTTTGCAGCAAGAGGACCGATATTACCAAGCCCAAGCACTGCAGTGCCATTTGAAATGACAGCTACAAAATTGCTTTTTGCCGTATAATCATAAACAAACTCAGGATTTTTAGCTATTTCAAGGCACGGAGCTGCAACGCCAGGAGAATAAGCAAGTGACAAATCATACTGGGTAGATAAAGGTTTTGTTGGCATGATTGAAATTTTACCAGGGTTACCACCTCTACTGTGATACTTAAGTGCCTCTTGTTTTGTGGTATTATCTAAATCATCGTTCATTCTTATATTTTAAGCTTGTAATTTTTAAGTATATGGAGTTTTTATAAATGTTCAATTGTAAACTATTAGCTTGTGAACTCTGTTGTACTTCTGTATAAGTTTACCTATTACGTAAGATGATATTACATGCTTAAGAAAAACGTGCCTAATTTGCTTACAATTTCTCGTGCACTTGCAATACCAGCAATAATATTAAGTTTTTATATAGAAAATAAATATGCAGGCCTGATAACAATATCAATCTTTGTGTTTGCGTGCATTACGGATTTTTTTGATGGTTACTTGGCGCGTGCGTGGAAAGTCCAATCAAAGTTTGGCAAGCTATTTGATCCAATTGCTGATAAATTAATAGTGGTTTCAACGATAATTATGCTAGTTTATAAGCAGAAGATAAATGATTTTACAATAGTACCATCGATTATCATCATCTGTAGGGAAATATTAGTTTCGGGTTTACGGGAGTTCTTTATAGCTATAAATGTTAGTCTACCTGTAAGCAAAGCTGGCAAAATTAAAACATTTTTGCAGATGGTTGCTGTAGTAGCGCTAATAATGAACGATTACGACACAACTCAATATATAGGTGCAATTTGTTTATGGGTTGCAGCTATTATAACTATGTGGTCAGGCTATAATTATATCCTAGCCGGCATCAAACAGGTTGACTGAATTTCTTGAGAAACAGTTAATATACAAAAGTGGTTAACATTTTTATAATGTTGACTGAATAGTTAAAATCCTGTATAATATATTAGTTCATAAATCAACGTGATCTATATGACTAGTAACCCTAAGACTACGTTTTCTCCTGGAGATTTTTGGCTGACAGTTGATAAGGAAGTCAAAAAAGAAAGGTCAGAACAAGAGTCATTAACACTAAAAGAAGAAGCGGAAAAAAAGAAGAAACTCGAACAGGAGTTATTAATGCTAAAAGTAGGAGAAGCAGAAAAAAAGAAGAAGCTAGAACAAGAGCTATTAACACTAAAAAAAAGAGAGCTATATAGACAATGTGTATCATTGGCAACAATGGTCCCATTTGCATTGCTGATGGCGATTGAACTGGAAAAAACATGTAGCGATCAGGTATTACTTGGCGTGATAAGTGGCGCGCTAAGCCACACTATATTACCTTCTATGGTCCTATCTCTTATTTGTACGCTATATTTAATTTACAATAATAGGAAAATAGCATAAAAAGAACGAGGGTTGGAGAATATTGAAAATGGAGAGGAAGTAAAGGAAAAAGAGCACAATATTTCTGATATAGGTCAGTGTTTGATCTATATTGAGGCTATACCAACTGCACTAATTATTGTAGTTATGATAATGGTTGAAACATCTTCACTTGAAGCAGCAGAGGATGCAATTTTATTTCTTGCCAATGCAATTGCTTTTCTTGTAACTCTTGTTTCTTATATTGATGAGCATGAAAAAAATAAGAAAAAGGAAACAGAAAAATCTAATCTTGATGAAAAATCTAGCAAGAAAACTAGCAATATGTCTGTAGCCGGATTGGCGCTTGCTGGTTCTTCTATATTTTTAATAAGAAGGATAATGTTAATGGCATTAGCATCGTCCTTAAATCCTCCTGTTGGGCCTACTTTAGGCTTGATAGGTATTGCACTTTTTATGGTTGTACAGATATTAACTACACATTCCTACAGCAAAACGCTGAAAGATCCAAAAGTGGAAGGACAAGGTAAATCGAGGAATGCAGGTAGTTCTGACCGTAGTTATAAAGAGGAAGGGCCGGCTATTGCCTAAGAAATTTATTTATTTAAGTAATATTTAGGTCTATACTTTATTTTGATCGAAAAAAATCTTATGTATAAGACTTTAATCACGTGCTTTATTTTCCTAATTTGCTCCTTTACACAATCGTATGCGGATGATCTTGAAAAAACTGAAGCTGAACTATATGAGGAAGCAGTTGAACTTTTTGACCAGAAAAAATATAAACAAGCTATTAGGGCATTTCACAAGATAGAAGATTTGTACCCTTTCTCTTATTGGGCAAGGAAAGCAAAATTATTATCTGGTGTGTCTCATTATAACATGGGTAACTATAGCAGTGCTGCAAGTGATATGGATGATTATATATATGTTTATTCAAATGGTGAAGATTTACCATATGTATACTACTTAAGAGTATTATCTTGTTACATGCAAATTAATAAAGTGCAACTTGGACAGCAAACTGCATATAAAACTTTAGAGCTGGCTACAGAGTACATTAACCTTTTCCCAGACAGCGAATATATAGATGAAATCAAGGAAAAAGCAAAATTAATCACAGAACATATATCAATAAAAGAGTATTCTATCGGTAAATTTTACCTGAGGCGTGGTGAATATTTAGCAGCAATTAAGCGTTTCCAGAATATAGCAAGCTATAAGGATTCTAAATATTTTTCTAAGTCTATTAACTATTTAATAGCAGCCCATTCAGCTATTGGCCTTGACTTAGAAGCTGAACAGTATGAAAGTATGCTATTAGCAGAAAACCTGCAAGATGCCAAGCCGGAGGCTTGAAAATTTGCTTTAGTTTTTTCTATGCTTTGATATATAATTAGGTTTTTAACTATTTGAATATGGCTGGTCATTCACAATTTTCAAATATAAAACATCGGAAAGGCACTCAGGATGCAAAGCGCTCTCAAAAATTTACGAAGCTGATTAGAGAAATAACAGTTGCTGCAAAGCAAGGGCTGCCCGATCCCGAACTCAACCCGCGCCTTCGCTCTGCTATATTTGCTGCACGCAAGGAAAATCTACCAAAAGATAAAATAGAAACAGCAATAAAAAATGCAACTGGTAACGTTGCTGGAGAAAATTATGAGGAAATCCAATATGAAGGTCATGGGCCTTCTGGCACTGCACTTATTGTCCATGCCTTGACTAATAACCGCAACCGTACTGCTTCTGAGGTACGTTATATATTTTCTCGCAAGGGTGGAAACTTGGGAGAAACAGGAAGTGTTAGTTACCTTTTCGATCATGTAGGCTTAATCGTCTATAAAGCAGAAGGTGTGAATTTTGATGATTTATTTAATTATGGGATCGAGTTAGAAGTATTGAATGTTGAGGAAAATGACAAAGAAGGATTACACGTTATAACTTGTGAAATAAAAGATTTTGGTAAAGTACGCGATGCCTTTTATGCAAAATTCGGAGAACCAGAACTTGCTCGTCTTTCGTGGCAACCAAAGGATCTAGTTGAAATTAGCGATAAAGAGTTGATCGATAAATTATCCACATTGGTTGAAGAATTAGAAGATAATGATGATGTACAGTATGTTGAAGGTAATTTTACTTTTGTTGATGCTGTTTAAATGATGAAGCTGATTATATTTATACTACTTTATATTTTACCAATATTTAATATACACGTCCTTAAGACTCCAGATAACAGTAAAGAGACTTTTTTAATATCCAGCACCATAAAATCTTCTTTTTTTGCCACGGGAATTGAGCAAGGGTTGGCGCCAAATACAGTGGTAAAATTGATCAACATATATAAAGATTTTGGTGTTGATTTTAAAAAAGACATTGTGCCGAAGAGTAAATTGGAGGTTCTTTTTGAGAGATCGCTCAGTAATCAGAAGACTGAAGAAAAGATTTTATATGCTTCACTGACAATAAACAAGAAAGCTATTAGTTTATATCATTATAAATCGCAAGATGGCAAAGAAAGGTATTTTAATAAAGAAGGAATAAGCTTAAAAAATGGCGAAATTTTTGCAAATCCTTTAAATGGAGATTATCGCATATCCTCAAAATTTGGCAATAGAAAGCATCCTGTTCGCGGTAAAATTGTTTTTCACAAAGGAGTGGATTATGCAGCTAAGCTTGGCACTCCCATATACTCTGCTGCGGAGGGTGTGGTAGAATATATAGGAAAGAATGGTGGCTATGGAAATTACATCAAAATAAAACACAAAAATGAATATTCAACCTGTTATGCGCATATAAGTAGATTTAGTGGCGATATAAAGTTAGGCTCTAAAGTAAAGCAGGGGCAGGTCATCGCCTATGTTGGTAGCACTGGTGTTGCAACAGGACCCCATTTACATTACGAAGTTATATATAACGGCAAACACATCGATCCGCTTACGATAGCGCATAAAACTGAAGTAAAATTGCCTGATCATGAATTAAGAGAGTTTAAACTATTTGTAAATAAGATAAATAAAACGATCAACAGAGAGGGTTCAAGTGAAAAAGAAGTTTAAAGACAATATGGATAAGAATACGATAAACGATAGAAATTTAAGTCAACTCCGGTTTTTTCCTGTACTAATAGCGCTAGGATTAATTTTATCGCTGCTTTTTTTGGCATATGACAGCACAATTGCGCTTGGAGTTGCTGCTGTTTCAATTTTGACTTTTCTTCAAGGATTTTTTATTAATGACCCTAATGAAGCAAGAGTGATAGAGTTTTTTGGTCATTATATTGGAACTTATTTTAAGTCTGGAATATGTGTAACGCTTCCCTTTTCAAGCAAATATATAGTTTCCCTAAAATTTCAAAATATCAACACAGAAAAAATAAAAGTGAATGATGCAAATGGAAGTCCAATAGAGATTTCTGCAGTAATTGTTTGGAGAGTAAACAGCCCTGCAAAGGCGTATTATAATGTTAACAACTATCACGAATTTGTTTTTGTACAAAGTGACTCAGTAATAAGAGAATTAGCAAGCAATTATCCGTATGATAGCGAAAGCGATGAGGAATCTTTACGTAAAAATTCTGATAAAATTTCAGATGAATTGCGGTCAATGTTACAACAAAGATTAGATATTGCAGGAATTGAGATTACAGAAGCAAGAATATCGCATTTGGCGTATTCTTCCGAGATTGCACAAGCAATGTTAAGGCGTCAACAATCACATGCTATCACTTCGGCAAGAAGGCATATAGTGCAAAATGCAATAGGAATTGTCGAGGAAGTAATAGCTCATTTTGAAAAAAACAAAAGCTTACAATTAGATGGCAAGCAAAAGGTTCAATTGATAAATAATTTGTTTGTTGCCCTAATCTCTGAGCAAGATGCACAACCAACGATTAGTTTGGATAATAATTAGCATAGAAGCCGATTGGGTTTCATGAATGCAAGTCACTGTTAATTTCTTGATTAATAGACTAAATGATGTTATAAATTACACGCATTAGGGGTGCTCTAGAAAAGCTGAGAGTATATAAGGTACAACCCTTTGAACCTGATATTGTTAAAGCAAGCGTAGGAAAATGTATGTATATAAATATTGAAGAATGCTTCGGCTTCATTGCGTTAATTGCATCTCTAATTGGATTATCACCTCAAGTATATAAAGCATATATCACTAAAGTTACTCGTGATGTATCGATGCTAATGTTAGTAAACTATCTTATTTGTTCATTGTCTTGGATTGGCTATGGTCTTTACCAGAGCTCAATTTTTGTGGTGCTTAGCAATATTGCTGGATTAGTGATTAGCATAATATCAATTATTCAAAAATGTTACTACGATGCAAAACCTGCACCATGATCATGTGCTACACTGCAGTACACAACAACAATATCGTTCTATTGTAGTGCTAAATGGAGAAATACCGAGCTCATCGTTTTTTAAACGAGATATACCTATTATTGCTGTAGATGGAGGAGCAAACAAGCTTCTATCAATTGGCGTAAAACCTGATCTTGTAGTAGGAGATTTGGATAGCGTAAATCTGGATTTACGTGCTAATTTGAATACGATATATCTACCTGATCAAGATTATTGCGACTTTTCTAAAGCAATGGCTCACTTAAAAACAGTAAAGTTATTGCCATCAATAGTAACGGGTATTACTGGAGGAGCAATTGATCACATACTACAGAATATTAACATTTTTCTAAGTACGGGCAGTATCTTTTACACACCTTCACCTCCCATGGTAGGTTACACTTTACAAAAAGGTATTACCCATTTTTTTTCTTTGCCAAAAAATACTAAAATATCTTTACTTGGTATACCGAGAGCTCAAATATCAACCAAAGGATTAAAATGGGAACTGCATCTTAGCAACCTTGCTTTTCCAGGAAAGAATTCTTGCTTTAATCGAAGTTTAGGCAATAAGTTATCTATAGAAGTACACAGTGGTATATGTTTGGCGATGGTTTATTTAGAAGCAGTAGATGATGCTGCAAGACATCATGTGCGTCAAGTTAAGAAGTAAATAGACTTCTTGCATAACCCAAACTAAGTAGAAAAAAGGTATCATCCGAGTAGCTGACACTGGTTCCTTTATGACGTGTCATTCCAGTGTCAAGCACTGGAATGACAAGTTCTCGGCAACCCCTACGTCATACCGCCGCGGTATCTCATCCGCTAACACGTAGAGGGATGACGATTCTTCAAATCGTCAAGGTGTCATCCCAGTGCCCTGACTACTTGGATCCAGAAAACTTAACTTTAAATAAGTGGCTGCATAATAAAGACTAGATTCCAGCGTCACGCGCTGGAATGACACCATTTTCGGTCTCTTAAATTGCTTTAGCTACAAACATTAAGAAATTTACCAAACGGAAAAAAAGGCAAAAGAAGCCCCGTGGTGCGAGTTTTGACCCTATAATAATTTAAACTGGCGCTGTAATAATGTGCTAACGCTTAAAATAAGCTCGATTTGGCTGAATGTAGAAAAAATTTAAAAGACATGCAGCCGCTATAATTTTATGTAATCCGCCAAAAAATACCCTGAGTTTTTTACTGAATTTTGTCATTGAGCCTGCAGGTCAAAAACAAGTTTTGAGTCATAAATACCCTTATTATCATAATAAGGGGGCTGGCGGAGTTTGTTAAGGAAGTTTTTTGTTTCTACTGAATGACAGTTGTGGCTTGGGAGGTAGTGCAAGAAGTCTATTGTATTAATGAATTATTAATAATTCATTAATAGTACCTGCTATGTAGCTAAAATTTTCATTTAACTTAAGCTATATGTAGCTAAAATAACTTGGGTTTACCGACGATTTGACAAACGACAAATTCGTCATCACGCTGCTTGTTAGCGGGATCTAGAGATACCGCGGCGGTATGACGTAGGAAAACCTGACTTGCATTAGCCATGTATAATAAAGGAAATCTATGACAAAAGAATCATTGGTAAAAACTGATATAGTGAAAGTTGAAGACAAAAAAGCGGTAAAAAGCTTTTTTAAAATACTAGGTGAAGTGGCAGATGCTGTAAGATCGTGGATTGGTAACATCGGTCCTGATTTAAGCAACAGTCGCGATATCGATAGTTTAGTCTTGAAGATGAACGAGTGCTTAAATCCAAAGGGAGGGAAGGTTTCAGCACGTAAGAATGCTGTATCTCTTGGTAATTTGTACTTAAGCTTATCAGAGAAAGGTAAAATAAAATTTCTGCAAACCCTGGCAGAAAAATTTAGTCTACATAAAGAAGAAATAGATGAGAAAATAAAAGAGTACAAGGAAAATCAAGATCCCAAGTTAAACTATAAATTTGAACAGGATTTAATAAAAATTCTTGAATCACCGCGTTCTAAAATATTGAAGCAATTTATTTCTCTACCAGAAGGCCTCAAGTTTATTGTTGATATGCGTTCTGATATGCTTAAGCTAAAGAACCAATATAGAAGCTTGAATCCACTAGAGAATGAATTAAAAAATATACTCTATACTTGGGTTGATGTTGATCTACTCGATCTTCGTCAAATCACCTGGGATTCACCTGCATCATTGCTAGAAAAACTTATAAAATATGAAGCTGTGCATAAAATTTCCTCTTGGGATGACTTAAAAAATAGACTAGATTCTGATCGTCTCTGTTTTGCTTTCTTTCATTACAAAATACCAAACGAACCTCTAATTTTTGTAGAGGTTGCATTGGTGAATAAGATTGCAGATAGCATTCAACACCTTTTAGATGAATCAGTACCTTCAAGTGATCCAAGTAGTGCAAACACTGCTATATTCTACTCAATATCAAATACTCAAGCAGGGTTATCTGGAATCAGCCTTGGTAATTTTTTGATCAAAAGGGTTGTAGAAAAGCTATCGCAAGAGTTTAAAAGTATAAAAACATACGCAACTCTTTCTCCAATACCTGGCTTTACGAAATGGCTAAAAAACAATCTAAACCAAGATGTCACTTTATTGGGCAAACTAAATATAAAACAATCTAGTGCAGAAATTTTAGAAAGTGCAGAGCAATTAAAAACTAACGTTGAATGTACAAATGAAACTAAACAATGCATGCTTAAACTGTGTACATATTATTTACTAAAAGTGAATAATAGTAATGGAAATGCTTATGATCCGGTGGCACATTTTCATTTAAGCAATGGCGCATCAATAAAACAATTAAACTGGATGGCGGATACTTCTGAAAAGGGTATTAGTCAGTCGGCTGGAATGATGGTGAATTATCTGTATGAGTTGCCTAAAATAGATAACAATCATGAAAACTATATGGTTAATAAAGTGATTTCCTGCTCGAAAAAAGTGTCGTCTATGTTGAAGGAGTAAATAGTCTCTTAATAAATAATTGCCCTCACAACACTTAAAATGTAAAATAGTTTTACTAATTAAGTATAGTAGGCCATAAATGAACAACATAAGAAATTTTGCAATAATAGCACATATAGACCACGGTAAGTCAACGCTTGCTGACCGTTTAATAGAGAAATGTAACGGCCTTGAAGCAAGAGAAATGATCAATCAAATACTCGATTCAATGGATATAGAGCGTGAACGTGGCATTACAATTAAAGCACAGACGGTAAAACTCAATTATAAGGCAAACGACGGTAATCAATATTGCCTAAATCTCATGGACACCCCAGGTCACGTTGACTTTTCTTACGAGGTAAGTCGAAGTCTAGCAGCATGTGAAGGTTCACTTTTAGTGGTAGATAGCAGTCAAGGTGTTGAAGCTCAGACTCTTGCAAATGTATACAAGGCAATTGACAACAATCATGAAATAATAGTTGTACTCAATAAAGTTGATCTCCCTGCTGCAGATCCAGAAAAGGTAAAACTCCAGGTTGAGGAAGTAATTGGCATTGACGCAAGTGAGTCAGTTTTAATATCAGCCAAGACTGGTCTTGGAATAAGGGATGTATTAGAAGCTATAGTGACAAAACTTCCAGCTCCTCAAGGTGATGTGAATGCTCCACTACAGGCAATTTTAGTTGATAGTTGGTATGACACTTATTTGGGAGTAGTAATTTTAGTACGAATTAAAAATGGAGTGCTAAAAAAGGGCATGAAGATTGTTATGATGTCTAATAACTCTACATACCAAGTGGACAATATCGGTATTTTTACTCCTAAAAAAGTAATGACAGGTGAACTCTCAGCAGGTGAAGTTGGTTTTATCACTGCTTCAATGAAGGAAGTTGCAGACTGTAGAGTGGGAGACACTATTACTGAAGAGAAAAGACCGTGCAGCGAGGCATTGCCTGGTTTTAAAGAAGTGCACCCTGTGGTATTTTGTAGTATTTTTCCTAATAAAACGGACGACTTTAAATATTTAAGAGAAGCACTGGAAAAATTGCATTTGAATGATGCAAGTTTTACTTTTGAAGCAGAAACTTCAAATGCGCTAGGCTATGGATTTCGTTGTGGTTTTTTGGGAATGTTGCATCTTGAAGTTATTCAAGAAAGGCTCGAGAGAGAATTTGATTTAGATCTAACAGCAACTGCACCGAGTGTTATATATAAGGTTACAACGCAAGGTGGTGAAGTTCTTAGCATTCATAATCCTAGTGACATGCCAGATCCAACAAAGATTGAAATGGTAGAAGAGCCGTGGATTACTGCAACCATAATGGTTCCTGACCAATATTTAGGTGAGATTCTATCATTATGTGAAGAGAGGAGGGGAGAACAGGAAGATTTATCTTACATTGGTAACACAACAACAGCATTGTTAAGATATAAGTTACCACTGTCTGAAGTTGTTTTTGACTTTTATGATCGATTAAAATCAATTTCCAAGGGGTATGCAAGTTTGGATTGGGAAATTTCCAGCTATCTGGTAAGCCAAATAGATAAATTAAGCTTTTTAATTAATGGAGAGCCCGTAGATGCACTGGCTTGTATCGCTCACAAAAGCAGAGCAGAAAAAAGGGGGCGTGAAATATGCGCACGCTTGAAGGATCTAATACCACGTCAGCAATATAAAATCGCGATTCAAGCGGCAGTGGGAGGGAAAATTATTGCCAGAGAAACGATTAATCCATATAGAAAAGATGTAACAGCTAAACTCTATGGTGGAGATGTAACGCGAAGAATGAAACTACTTGAAAAGCAAAAGAAGGGTAAAAAAAGGTTGCATTCTATAGGGAACGTAAATATTCCACAGAATGCTTTTATTCAAGCTTTGAAGATAAGTAATTGATCTTAAAAGACTTCTTGTATAGTTTTTGGCAACAACCGTTAGAAACGAAAAAACTTACTTGACACCCTCCGCCAGCCCCCTTATTATGATAATAAGGGTATTTATGACTCAAAACTTGTTTTTGACCTGCAGGCTCAATGACAAAATTCAGTAAAAAACTTAGGGTATTTTTTGGCGGATTACATAAAATTATAGCGGCTGCATGTCTTTTAAATTTTTTTTACATTCAGCCAAACCGCGCTTAAACTAAGCGTCAGCACATTATTACAGCGCCAATTTAAAGTATTAGAGAGTCAAAACTTGCACCACGGGAGTTCTTTGCCTTTTTTTTCTCCCTGGTAAATTTCTTAATGTTTGTAGCTAAAGCAATTTAAGAGACCGAAAATGGTGTCATTCCAGCGCGTGACGCTGGAATCTAGTCTTTATTATGCAGCCACTTATTTAAAGTTAAGTTTTCTGGATCCAAGTAGTCAGGGCACTGGGATGACACCTTGACGATTTGAAGAATCGTCATCCCGCTACGTGTTAGCGGATGAGATACCGCGGCGGTATGACGGTTCGCGGCGGGATGACGATAAGCTCGTCATCCCGCTGCTTGTTAGCGGGATCTATAGACCTGCTGCAAAAGGTGATTGAAAAAATAATGTGAGAGAAGTAGAAGAAGAATAAGCAGATTGAGTAAGGTAAAAAAATGAGCAGCCATTACTTGCCAAAAAAGTTACTATAACAAAAGATAGAAGTATAACACCAGAAAAAATACTGAAGATTCTGGCTGATGTTACAGAACAGCAAATACAGAGACCAGAAGATAGTAAAAAACGGAAGAAATCATATTCAGGAAAAAAAAGAACCAACACTATGAAAACTGAGATTGTTATCGAAGAAGGTGGAAGAATTTTATCAGTGTCAAAGTCATATCGTGGTAGAATTAATGATTTTCGCATAAGGAAACAAGAAAAATATTTACCAATCGATAGCATAAAATATGCCGATTCTGGATATCAAGGTTGGCAAAAATTGCAAAGCAATGTTATAATTCCATATAAAAAGTATCGTAAAAAGCCATTAACTCCAGAGCAGAAAGAGCATAATAGAAGATTAGCATCATTTAGAATGAGAGTAGAAAATAAGATCCGTGAGATAAAGATATTTAAGATTATGTCTCATGTTTACCGCAATTTTCAGAAAAAATACAACCTGAGGTTCAATATTATTGCTGGTATTGTGAATCTTAAGCACGCCTTTTAGTTAACCTTGATTTTAGTCACCCTCCTTTCCTTCTTTTTATTGCTTGATTCTCAGCAGGTCTTATGCTAAGAGATACCGCGAATGAATCGCGGTATGACGTAGAGTCAGCGTTAGCCATAACACAACACTTTTATACTCACCAACTCAGTATCCAATCTGGATTCCAGCGTCAAGCACTGGAATGACACCGAAGGGGCTACTCGGATGACACCGTCTTGGATGGAAACCAGTGCCAGCTATTTGCATAACACCCTCCTTTTTCCTGGATCCAAGTAGTCAAGCTACTCGGATGACATCTTTTTTCTTGGTACAATTACTCTTATATCTCAATGTTCGTACAGTTATGTGTCAGCTACTTTCATGACATCGTTGTAACGTTGTACCATATTACAATGTTCGTGCAGTTGTGTGTCAACTACTTTTGTGGCACTGTTTGTTATTCAATCTTTATGCTAGTTTTACTAAAAAATTATAGTATTTTAGGTATAATTGCAATATCTAAATTTAAGGTATAGGGATGAACCCTAGGAAAGTTTTTAATATTCTTTTTATAGTATTATTTATTTCTTTTTCTCATGTTGGGAGTACTGCCGCTGACACTAATGCTGATACAACTGCTCAAGTAATATTTAATATTATTGGCTACGTTTGGGGAATAGGCGGACCGCTTATGACCGTAGTGATAATAGGTGCAGCTTTGCTTGCGATATTTGGTAGAATGCCATGGACAGCTCTTTTTGCACTCGGTATATTTTGTGCTGTATTTTTCGGTGCTAAAACTATTGTGACAAAAGTAATGGGTGGTCTAGGCAGAACTGGAAATACTTCCTTGATGGACCAATGTGGGACAGGAGACACAAAAAAGAACCAATAGGGTTATTTTTTTCTAAAGCAGACCTGATGCACGGCTTCAACTATATCTTCCACTTGCGGTAATGCTTTTTTTTCTAGGTTTGCAGCGTAAGGTAAGGGGATGTCCTTGCCAGTTACGCGCATAACTGGAGCATCAAGGTAGTCAAATCCTTGTTCCATAACAACGGCTGACAGCTCTGCTCCTATTCCTGCAAATGGCCATCCTTCTTCTACACTAACTAACCTATTAGTCTTCTGAATAGAGTTAATAACAGTTTGAGTGTCAAGTGGTCTTAAGGTTCTGAGGTCAATAACTTCAGCTTCTATACCTTTACCTGAAAGTAAATCTGCTGCGTTTAAAGCATCCATTAATTTCAGTGAGAAAGCAGTGATAGTTACATCCTTTCCTTCCCGTATAACAGCAGCCTTGCCTATCTCAAGTAGATAATCTTTATTTGACAGCTCAGAGTCAGAAACTTCATGTTCATGTCCGTAAGCTATTTCGTTTTCTAGAAATATTACCGGACTCAGGTCACGAATTGCAGCTTTAAGCAGACCTCTGCAATCGGAGGCAAAGTAAGGTGCTATCACTTTTAATCCCGGTATATGCGAATACCAAGATGCAAAGCATTGAGAGTGTTGTGCAGCAACTCTTGCTGCAGCACCATTTGGCCCACGAAATACTATGGGGCATCCAAGTTGTCCACCTGACATATAATTTGTTTTTGCTGCAGAATTCACGATTTGGTCGATAGCCTGCATAGAAAAATTAAAAGTCATAAATTCGACAATTGGCTTTAATCCAGCGAATGCTGCTCCAACAGCAAGGCCAGCAAATCCATGTTCGGTAATAGGCGTATCAACCACTCTATTTTCTCCAAACTCTTTCAGTAATCCTTTTGTTACTTTATAGGCACCATCATACTCTGCAACTTCTTCACCGATGATCAACACGTCAGGGTCGTTTTGCATTTCTTCTCTGATCGCTGTGCATAAAGCTTCTCTTACACTTAAGGTTGCCATTTATAAACTTTTATAGACTTTAACTAAGGTAACTATATCAGAATTACTAGGGGTGAGTAAAGCGTACAAATTAAGTTTTATAAACTGACCTTACCCAGATGATATGAATAAGTATTACTTGGTTGAAAGCAAGAGAAGATAATAACTTCTCAGAGTGGATAGGTGGCAGGTTGGTACTTCTTTGAGGCACTTTCTGCTCTTACATGGAGTGTAGGAAGAAGACCTCGTGACCCAGATTAACCACCCCTGCCACCGGTGAGGCTCAGTCACCTTTTTGATAGCCTGAAGATGGCTTTATGTTTCCTGTTTCTTTTTTCCTTTTCCTCCATAAATATATTGTTTTTATATTCAGTTTAAATATTTCACTAATTCTTTTTATCGTCATTGTTTTTTCATCAACTGCTTTGAGAACTCGTTCTCTGAGGTCTTCACTATATGGGCTTGGCATTTTTCATCTCTTTAATATGCCATTATAACCTATTCTATCCTTCAGGTAAACCTTTCTTGGGTTAGGTGTGCCGTAGAGACACAAAGATAAGACCTGCTGCGAATCAAGCAATAAAAAGAAGGAAAGGAGGGTGACTAAAATCAAGATTAACTAAAAGGCGTGCTTAAGATTCACAATACCAGCAATAATATTGAACCTCAGGTTGTATTTTTTCTGAAAATTGCGGTAAACATGAAACATAATCTTAAATATCTTTATCTCACGGATCTTATTTTCTACTCTCATTCTAAATGATGCTAATCTTCTATTATGCTCTTTCTGCTCTGGAGTTAATGGCTTTTTACGATACTTTTTATATGGAATTATAACATTGCTTTGCAATTTTTGCCAACCTTGATATCCAGAATCGGCATATTTTATGCTATCGATTGGTAAATATTTTTCTTGTTTCCTTATGCGAAAATCATTAATTCTACCACGATATGACTTTGACACTGATAAAATTCTTCCACCTTCTTCGATAACAATCTCAGTTTTCATAGTGTTGGTTCTTTTTTTTTCCTGAATATGATTTCTTCCGTTTTTTACTATCTTCTGGTCTCTGTATTTGCTGTTCTGTAACATCAGCCAGAATCTTCAGTATTTTTTCTGGTGTCATACTTCTATCTTTTGTTATAGTAACTTTTTTAGCAAGTAATGGCTCTATTTTCTTCAGTAACCTACATACATTTGCGTTGTGCACATTGAACAGGCACCCTAAAAATCTATGTGTTATGTAAGTGCGATAGTACAAAATTACGCAAAATAACTTATCTTCTAGAGTTGGTAGTTGTGATCTTCTACCATGGCACTTTTTCTGTTTTTCAACTCTTTCCCACCCAGACCTCACTTTTTCCACTACCTTTTCGAACTCCTCTATAGTTAAACCTGTTATACTACGAAAGTTTCTTGGGTGTTTCTTCATGTTATAGTAACTAAAGCTCATTTTTTTACCTTACTCAATCTGCTTATTCTTCTTCTACTTCTCTCACATTATTTTTTCAATCACCTTTTGCAGCAGGTCTAAGGAAGAAATTTTTTTCACCCATAGCAGAACAAGCAGTGATAATAACATATCTATACAAACTACGTATCAATCTGAAACAATGCTAAACAGTATATCAGTAGAAAGTAGTAGTCGAGCAAGAAGTAGCTCGTCGTCTTCAAGCGGTGGACCAGGCTCTTGACTAACTGAAGCGGAGTCTAAAAGTGAAAAAAGCTTATCTTGGGATAGCGATGATGTGCCGGAATATCAACTTTAGCTATTTGTCTGAATGTTTTTAATATGTAGACTGTTAGGAAATTATCTTTTGCTTTTGTGATTTTCATGTTAAAGTATAATTCCTGGGTGAAATAAGTAGCTGCTGTTGTGTGATAAACATAGCAGAGGAAAGTCCGGGCTCCAAGGAAAAATAGTGACGGGTAACGCCCGCCGGAGGCAACTCCAGTTATAGGGCTACAGAAAATTACCGCCTAAAATATTTTAGGTAAGGGTGAAAAGGTGTGGTAAGAGCACACCATGGCAATGGCAATATTGGTAGTCAAGTAACCAACACTAGGAGCAAGATTAAATAGAAGTAGATTTTATGTTTTTCTCATATCTACTCGGGTAAATCGCATGAGGTAAATGGTAACATTTACTCCAGATAAATAGCTACATAAACAGAACCCGGCTTATATTTCACCTAGGCGTCACATGATACGTGCGATATAAGCCATGCTATATTTAAGTGTAGGCATTTCATGCGTTGTCCTTCACTTGTTCTGCTTGATAGCCATCACTACTTTCGCCTACATTAACATTAGAATATTCTTCATCATCAATATACTCTTTCAGAACATACCCTCTGCCCCAAACGGTTTCTATGTGGCTTTTTCCATCATTTGCACTTTCAAGTTTCTTACGTAATTTGCACATGAAAACATCAACTATCTTGTTATCTGAAGGTTCATCCAAGCCATTGTAAAGATGATTTAAGAACATTTCTTTTGTTAGTACTGTTCCTTTACGCAGTGCTAGCAATTCTATCATAGAATACTCTTTATTAGTAAGGTGAACCGTTTTACCTTTCACCTCAACAATCCTGTGATCAAAATTGATATTTATATTACCAATCTTTATCACCGATTCAGGATGGCCTTTAGTACGACGTACTATGGCCTTAATTCGAGCTAATAACTCGCTTTTATGAAATGGCTTGGTTAAGTAATCATCGGCACCATACCCAAGCCCTTTAGCTTTGTGATTGACAGCGGATATACATGAAAGTATTAAGACAGGAACTTTGATTTTTGCACTTCTTAGTCTTAACAATATATCATATCCGTCAATATCACCAGGCAAGTGTATATCTAAAATAACTAGGTCATAGTAATCTCCGTTTGAGGAAACCATATTATTGTTATAATCTTGTGCAGAAGTAACAACGTCACAGAAGTGTCCATCAGAAGTTAAGGCATTAACCACAGTCTTTGCACTTACTTGATCATCTTCGATTAATAATATACGCATATTTTACACCCCATAAATAATTTATAATTTTAGTAATATATATAACTAAGGAAAGTAATAAATCAAATTTTTATTAACAAATGATCAAAATTACACTTATTAATTAATAGTAAATATATTGTTCCAAAGTTATATAAATAGATCTAAAATATAATAGATATACCATGGTAGTAATAATATTTTTAGTAAATATTGAATTAAAGTTACTATTATTAAAAGAATACTTCGGTTAATAAATATTTAACTATTCTATATGTCTGTGTTATATTTTTAATTTACTTATCCTACTGTTTTAAAGTATAAGTAATACTTTCAGGAATATTGTGTGGCAATATCAATTTTAGGTGCTGGTGCATGGGGTACAGCAATCGCAATTTCATTAGGTAGTAAGAAAGATGTGATTTTGTGGACTCGCAATGAAACTACATTTGAATCAATCAACGGAAAAAGAGAAAGTGACAAGCTACCCGGTTGTCGAATTTCTGATAATGTGTCAGTAAAATTGGCTATTGAAGACACAATTAATGCTTCAGTAACAATCCTCGCTGTTCCCACTCAATCTCTGAGGGAGGTATGTCAGCAATTGCATAATTGTAATCTGAAAAAAGATGTAGCAATAATTTTAGCTTGTAAGGGAATAGAAAAGTCTACATTAAAATTACCTAGTGAAATAGTAAATGAAGTTTTACCTAACAATCCTATTGCTATTTTTTCAGGCCCTAGTTTTGCTGTAGAAGTTGCAAGAAAATTACCCTATTCAATGGTTCTTGCATGCCGAAATAACATATTGGGTTCAAAGCTAGTATCAGAACTACAGCAAGAAAATGTTAAATTACGCCTTAGTAGCGATGTTATAGGGATACAGGTTTGTGCAGCGTTAAAGAATGTTTTTGCTATAGCGTGTGGGATTGTTCTGGGTAGTAAACTTGGGTTTAATGCTCATGCAGAATTGATTACGAAAAGTGTAAGCGAAATTAAGGCTTTATACTCAGCAAAAGTTGGTAACGGTAATGTGGATATAAATACACTACTTGGACCGGCATGTCTGGGTGACCTAATTATGACATGCACATCCTTGAATTCAAGAAACCTATCTTTTGGGTTTAAAATAGGTAATAGTGACAATGGCTTTAATGTTCAGCAGATTTTGTCAGAAGGCAAGTTAGTGATTGAAGGTTTTAGCACTGCTGAGCCCATATTTAATTTAGCAAGAAAGCTAAAGATAAAAATGCCTATATGTGAAGCGGTCTATAGATTATTGTATGAAAGCGCCTCTATAGAGGATACTATTTCTGTTCTTGTAAATTAGTTTTGTACTTTGGTGTATTGTGAAATTTTTATATAAATTGATATCAACATGGTGGCTGTCTGGCACAGTAAAAAAAATGCCAGGTACCGTAGGCAGCTTAGCTTCTTATCCAATTGTTCCTGTGATACTGAGTGACAGAATTTTAGGTGCAGCAATTATTTTTTTTTATTTTTGATTGGGCTATGGTCTATAGGCAATTATATAAAACACTACAAGACTTCATGTGATCCAAAAGAGGTAGTAATTGACGAAGTAGTTGGTCAATTGCTGACAATACTTTTAGTTTCGATATTGTTAAGCCAAGAGATGAATTGCTCTTTATTGTTGTTGTGCTTTTTTTCTTTTAGGTTTTTTGATATAATAAAAACGTGGCCTATAAATTTGATCGATAAAAATACCAAAGGTCCTTTAGGTGTTATGCTAGATGACATTATAGCTGCAATTTTAGCCTGTGTTCTTATAGGAGCCTTTTATTGTTTATTGTTGATGTATGCAGGATAAAAAAATTTATTATTCAAGCTTAATTGTTCAAAATTTAAAGGATTATATACTGTACACAGCGAATTTATCTGAGTGGGAAGTACACGATGAATTTGATAACGTTACATTTACAATAAATGGTACTAGTGAGTCATTATTTAATTTTGTGTTCTGTGGAGATCAATGTACCGAGCTTTCTATACAAAAAACTCTAGATTATCTCAGAACAAGAGATATAGAAGCAACATGGGTAATAAATTCACATATGAAAATAAGAGATATTTTAGAAAAGTGTGAAATAAAACACGTTAGCACACTAAAAAAAGCTTTACTTAATATGGAAAATTACTTTTTACCTGCTGATGTTATTCCAAACTTGAGGTTAAATGCTGTAAATGGTAGCGACCTCTTAGAACAGTTAGATTTACACACTTCTAAAATTTTTTATCATGGCGTCGGAATTGTCAGCACATTTTTTTGCGGATTATCAAATTATGATAATAAAAACTCAAGATTAAGATTTTTTCTTGTAACACTAAATAGTGAAATTATTGGGACATGCGGTCTTTATGTTCAAGACAGTGTAGCTGGTTTTTATAGTGATGGAGTTTTACCAATTTACAGGAATCGTGGAATAGGTACCCAAATGGTTTTAGAAAGAATAAAGATAGCTAAACAGCTTGAATGCAAATATATGGTAGCACATTGTATGAAACCTTCTGTAAACCTTTATAAGAGATTGGGCTTTCAGATGTTAGGCAATCTTTACTTATATAACTCTTCAGCATAATTCTGAGCGGTTACAAGTTTTTACATCTGTTTTAGAAGTGCTATGTTTTTTTTGTATGAAGTGGTTTTAATATTGATTCTAATATTATTCTTTCTCTCTTATTCTAAATTAAAAATTAGTAATAAGATTAAGAACTTACAACATCGAAATGTTATCATAAATAATTTAATTGATACTGTGAATGATGGGTTTTATATTTGGGATGCAAAAAAGCGTATAGAAAAGTTCTCTCCCAACTTACTAATTTTGCTTAATACTGTTTTTTACTCATTTAATGAATTTGTGAATTTTTTTGAGCAATCAGAAAGTTTAATTAAAAATTTTGCTGAGGCAAAGGAAATAAATAAATCTTTTACTCTAGATTTAAAGTCAAAAGACAGTGAGGTTTATTGCATATGTTATGGTAGAAGCATAATAGATGATTCTAACAATGTGATTGGTGTGCTGTTATGGATAAGGAATGTCTCAGACTGTAAAATAAAAGCTCACGGACTTGAGCTAGAAAATAGTAAGCTTACACAAGAAGTGGAGAGCTATAAAAATGTTTTCAACTCTTTACCATTTCCAATACTAAAATATAACAAGAATAGAAAGGTAGAATTTTATAATTTGTTTTATGATAAATATGTAGATGGCTCTAAGAAATTTGCTATTACCAGTAGCGCTCATAGAACAAAACCAGGAAGGCATGTCATAACTTACAAGAACGAACCTAAGGTTTTCGATTTTGTTAAAATTCCAATACAAGGTTCTGGTAGCATAGTAATGTATGGGAAAGATGTTAGTGATGCAGAGAAATTATATACTGAATTAAACAGTTATTTAGCTACACAGAAAAATTTGCTTGAGAGGTTGCCGGTTGCTATAGTAATATATAGTAAGAATCAAAAGCTAAAATTTTATAATAATGCTTTCATAAAAACCTTTCAATTTGACCCAAAATTTTTGGCATCTTACCCAACTTATCATGAAGTTATGCTTTACCTCTTCGAATCTAAAAAGCTTTTAGAAAAAGAGGATTTTCAAACTATTAGTAACCAAAGACATGAGTTATTCAAAAAATTATTTGCATCGTATGATGATACGATGCATTTCACGAATGGAAAAGCGTTCAGGGTATTAACAATACCCTACGCTTCGGAAGGTTTGCTGTTCTCTTACGAAGAATGCAAAAGATGATACTTAAACTCCTTCTTTCTCTACCATGAGCTGTTTTACTTTCGCTATTGCTCTTGCTGGATTAAGTCCTTTAGGACAAGTTTTTGTGCAATTCATTATTGTATGACAACGATACAACTTGAATGGGTCGTTTAAAACATCAAGTCTTTCACCTGTCTTATTATCACGGCTGTCAGCAATCCATCTGTAGGCTTGTAATAGTATTGCTGGTCCTAAAAATTTATCACTATTCCACCAGTAGCTTGGGCAACCAGTCGAACAGCAAGCACATAATATACAGTCGGACAAGCCATCTAATTTTTTTCTATCTTCAGGAGATTGAGAGTATTCTTTATTTGGTAGGGCAGGCTTATCTGCTTGTAACCAAGGTTTAATTGATTTGTATTGCTCATAAAATTGGCTCAAGTCCGAGACTAGGTCCTTTATCACATACATGTGAGGTAATGGATATATTTTTACATCACCTTTTATATCGTGTATAGATCTAGTACATGCAAGAGTATTGGTTCCGTCAATATTCATGGCACAAGATCCACATATGCCTTCTCTACAAGAACGTCTGAAAGTTAAAGTCGAATCTATTTCATCCTTTATTTTTATTAATGCATCAAGTACCATAGGGCCACAACTATCCATATCAATAAAAAATGTGTCTATTCTAGGGTTTTTCTCGTAATCAGCAGACCAACGGTAAATTTGAAATCTTCTGATGTTTTTTGCTCTAGCAGGAATAGGATAAATTTTGCCCTTTTGATTAATTTTAGAATTCTTTGGCAAAGAAAACTGAACCATATCACTTACCTTTTATTGTTTATAGCTAAAACCCTTTGTAGATAACATATTTTATTATCATCTACTATATTTTTATTAAATTCCTTTTAAATCGCGCACATATTGTAGCCAAGCGAAGCTAAAATCTCTCTTTCTAGATTTTGCATTATAATTTCTTCATCTTTTTTTTGGTGATCATAACCAAGTAAATGCAATAATCCATGCACTAACATGTGTGCAATGTGAGCAAGAATGGGTATACAATGCTCATGCGATTCTCTTTTTATTGTGTCTATTGAAATTGCTATGTCTCCTAAATCGCACTCATTAGACAATTGTTCACACGGAAATGATAGTACGTTAGTTGGCTTATCCATTTCTCTAAATTTTAAATTAAGTTGATGTAGCAAGTCATCATCAGCCAGAGCTATTGATATATTTGGTTTATAGTGGTCTATTTTTAATTCTTTTAGAGAAGTGTTTATAATATTTAATACAAAACCCTCTGGATCATCTGTAATGCTGCGCCATCTCTCATCAAGAACATTTACTTCTAACATGAGTAACGCACCAGTAAGGGTGTCATGCAAGTAGCTGACACTGGAATCCAGTTTTTATTATCCTTCCTAGCAGAGACTACTTTCAAATCGCAACATTTGTACAGTTGTGTGCGTGACCAGAAAAGGAGAAC
The DNA here is from genome assembly GCF_964027015.1 of Wolbachia endosymbiont (group A) of Conops quadrifasciatus. NCBI lineage: Bacteria > Pseudomonadati > Pseudomonadota > Alphaproteobacteria > Rickettsiales > Anaplasmataceae > Wolbachia > Wolbachia endosymbiont (group A) of Conops quadrifasciatus. The sequence goes on along the minus strand of NZ_OZ034722.1, from coordinate 1,136,599 downwards.
TATAGATTCCAGTGTCAAGCACTGGGATGACAGGGTATTACACATCACTCATACTTATTATTTCATTCCATTCAATTTCCGAAACTGGGGCAATTGATAAACGTGGTTGTTTTAATATAGCCATATTTTTCAAAAGTGGGTTTTGTTTTATATTATTTAACGTTACTTGGTTATTTAAAGGTTTCAAAAACTTTACATTCACTAATCCGAACTTGGGATCATTAACATGATAATACTCTTTAAATACTTCAACGATTCCAAGTATTGCTTTCTCTTTACCTGTATGATAAAAAAACGCAAGATCGCTTACTTTCATAATTTTCATGTAATTTTGAGCTTGATAATTGCGCACGCCATCCCACTCAACTACCTGCTCCTTTTCCATTTTTTGCCATGAATATTCACTTGGCTCTGACTTGAGTAGCCAAAGTTGCATTATTTTTTTCTTCTTAAATAAGCCGGTATATCATAAACATTGCTGCCCCATTTAGCTCCTTCGCTTACCTGTTCAGCTGGTTTTGTTTCCAGTGTTTTGTCTTGCGTACTTTCACTGTGACTATAGGGCCACTTAAATTTCTCTTTCTCTGAGTCTTCGCTCTGACTTATAGGTGAAGTTTCTGATTTATTATTGCGACCATCAATGCCAGTTGCAAGAACAGAAACTCTAACTCTTCCCTCCATCGCTTGATCAAAAGTAGCACCAAATATTATATTTGCATTTTCATCTACTTCTTCACGAACTCTATTGGCTGCAGCATCAACTTCAAACAGAGTCATATCTCCGCCACCAGTAATGTTAATTAATATTCCTTGCGCACCTTTCATTGATACATTGTCAAGCAATGGATTGGATATTGCAGCTTCCGCAGCACTAATTGCTCTATCTTCTCCTTCTGCCTCTCCGGTGCCAATCATCGCTTTGCCCATCTCGCTCATTACTGTTTCTATATCAGCGAAGTCAAGATTAATAAGCCCTGGCATAACCATCAAGTCAGTTACTCCTCTGATGCCAATATGCAGAACATTATCAGCAAGTTTAAATGCATCAGAAAATGTAGTTTTTTCATTTGCAATTCTAAATAAATTCTGATTTGGAATGACAATAAGTGTATCCACGTATTTTTGCAGTTCTTCAAGTCCAAGCTCTGCAATGCGCATACGGCGCACACCTTCAAAACCGAACGGTTTAGTTACAACTCCAACAGTCAATATCTTTTTTTCTTTTGGCGCTCTATCCTTAACTGCGGCTCTTGCTTCTCTGGCTGCTTTTGCAATTACCGGTGCTGCACCGGTTCCAGTACCACCGCCCATTCCTGCTGTGATGAAAAGCATATGACTATCTTTTATATGCTCCATAATTTCATCGATTGATTCTTCTGCTGCACCTTTGCCAACATCAGGCAAAGCACCAGCACCAAGACCCTTAGTTAAATTAATGCCAAGCTGAATTTTTTTATCACATAACGACTTTTCTAGTGCTTGAGCGTCGGTATTTGCGACAACAAAATTCACTCCTTGCAAATTAGATTGGATCATGTTATTCACAGCATTTCCACCAGCACCACCCACTCCTACAACGGTAATCCTTGGGTGTAATATAGGTAACTCCGGCAGACTAAGATCAATAGACATTTAAATTACTCAAATTTAGCGAATTCACTTGATAGTAAGTTACCGCTTTTTTAATAATATGCAAATACTTTTCACTTCTATAGGTGTAAACAGTAAACGGGATTTGCTTATTCTTAATATTTATACTAATAAGTGCTATTTTATAATTACTAGATTTTTGGATGATATTACTTCAAAAAAATAAAAAATGTTTATAAAAAGGGACAGAAACCTATCCCTTTTTGTTTTGTTGAAGTTATTATATAGTTTTTCCTTCTCCTTTCCATGCTTCAACCGCAACATCTTTTAATTTTAAGGCAACTTGATATGTTCCATAAAGAACAGCAGCTGCAGCAATTGCCATTATGGCACCTGCAACTATCTGACCAGCAACACCTGTTCCGATAAATCCAGGTAATGAAGCAGCTATTGCTTGATTTGTCCCAACAAAGTAGCTGGCAGTCTTAGCAAGAAACCCAGAAGCTTCTGCTGCACTAACAAAGCCTGCTTTCATATGCATTGCTGTAAAGACAACACTTGCCACTGCAACCGGAAATAATGCTGTTCTTAACTTATTATCCTTAATATACTTACCAAACCCACCAGCAGCATCTTTAACTCCCCAGTGTTCATTACCAGCTTGTTTATATCCCCCTGAAATAGCATGAAAAACGCCATCCCCATCTTTATATTCATAATTCGTTAATGTCATAACTCTACTCCTTAAATAGAATATTAAAATTTCATTAAGGCGAGTATACAGTGAAATAAATTATCTGTCAAGTAAACTAATTTTTTAATATACCCTTATTCTGTAATTCAGTGCTTCAGCAATGTGTGCTCTTTTCACTTCTTCACTTTTTGCAAGATCTGCAATGGTTCTTGCAACTTTTAATACACGTGTGTAGCCTCGATTGGAAATATAATTTTCTTTCAGTACGTATTTTAGCAATTCTAACCCTGTCTGATCTGGTTCAGTAAATTTATTAAATGCTTCACCGCTTACTTCTGAATTGCAACGAATATTTAATTCACTATAGCGCTCAGTTTGAACTTTTCTTGCTGCTATCACTCTTTCTCTTATGATTTTAGTACTTTCTCCCTCCACAGAGATTTCAGGAGAGAGTATGCTAACGTTTGGCATTTCAATGCATATGTCTATTCTATCAAGCAATGGTCCTGATATTTTGTTTTTGTAATCTGTGCCACACTTTGGAGCTTTGTTGCACGATCTACTTGCATCACCTAAATAACCGCACCTGCAGGGATTCATTGCAGCTATAAGTTGAAAATTGGCAGGGTAGGTTATGTGAGCATTTGCCCTTGCAACGGTAACTTTTCTATCTTCAAGTGGTTGGCACAGAGAATCAAGCACAAGTCTTGGAAATTCAGGTAGCTCATCAAGGAATAACACGCCATTGTGAGCCATAGTGATTTCTCCAGGTTTTGCATTCTTTCCTCCCCCTATCATTGCTGGCATAGAGCATGAATGATGAGGTTCACGAAAGGGACGAGTTACTTTGAATATTTCATTACCAGTTTTTGTTATGCTGGAAATAATATTAACATCAATCATCTCCTGTTCGGTCAAATCAGGCAGCAATCCTATAAAGCGCTTAGCAAGCATAAGACCTGCTGCAAAAGGTGATTGAAAAAATAATGTGAGAGAAGTAGAAGAAGAATAAGCAGATTGAGTAAGGTAAAAAAATGAGCTTTAGTTACTATAACATGAAGAAACACCCAAGAAACTTTCGTAATATAACAGGTTTAACTATAGAGGAGTTCGAAAAGGTAGTGGAAAAAGTGAGGTCTGGGTGGGAAAGAGTTGAAAAACAGAAAAAGTGCCATGGTAGAAGATCACAACTACCAACTCTAGAAGATAAGTTATTTTGCGTAATTTTGTACTATCGCACTTACATAACACATAGATTTTTAGGGTGCCTGTTCAATGTGCACAACGCAAATGTATGTAGGTTACTGAAGAAAATAGAGCCATTACTTGCTAAAAAAGTTACTATAACAAAAGATAGAAGTATGACACCAGAAAAAATACTGAAGATTCTGGCTGATGTTACAGAACAGCAAATACAGAGACCAGAAGATAGTAAAAAACGGAAGAAATCATATTCAGGAAAAAAAAAGAACCAACACTATGAAAACTGAGATTGTTATCGAAGAAGGTGGAAGAATTTTATCAGTGTCAAAGTCATATCGTGGTAGAATTAATGATTTTCGCATAAGGAAACAAGAAAAATATTTACCAATCGATAGCATAAAATATGCCGATTCTGGATATCAAGGTTGGCAAAAATTGCAAAGCAATGTTATAATTCCATATAAAAAGTATCGTAAAAAGCCATTAACTCCAGAGCAGAAAGAGCATAATAGAAGATTAGCATCATTTAGAATGAGAGTAGAAAATAAGATCCGTGAGATAAAGATATTTAAGATTATGTTTCATGTTTACCGCAATTTTCAGAAAAAATACAACCTGAGGTTCAATATTATTGCTGGTATTGTGAATCTTAAGCACGCCTTTTAGTTAATCTTGATTTTAGTCACCCTCCTTTCCTTCTTTTTATTGCTTGATTCGCAGCAGGTCTTATGTTAATAATGCATGTTGGTCAAGCCATTTTTTACATTATCATTTGAAGTATATATTTCAAGCTGCTTCCTAAACTGTCATCAGCTGTATATAATTCACATATGATACACGGCTGGCTGAATCTTGATAAACCAATAGGAATTAGTTCTGCACAAGCTGTAACCCAAGTTAAAAAGATCTTTGGAATTAAGAAAGCTGGTCATCTGGGAACACTTGATCCTTTAGCTTCAGGTGTGTTGCCAATTGCTCTTGGCGAGGCAACAAAAACTATACCGTATTTATCTTGTGACTTAAAGGCATACGATTTTACAATAAAATGGGGCGAACAAAGAACAACGGATGATTTGGGTGGTGATATCATTAGAACTAGCGATATAAAACCCGAATATAATCAAATAAATTGTGCAATTGAAAATTTTATTGGTGAGATCAAGCAGACTCCTCCTCAATTTTCAGCAATAAAAATCAAAGGAGCAAGGGCGTATAAATTGGCAAGAAGTGGGCAAAAGGTAAATATAAAACCCCGACAAGTCAAAATACATGAGCTGAAATTGATATCTGTGGACACCATAAATAATAGTGCAGATTTTTCTATGATGTGCGGTAGTGGTGTATATGTGAGATCAATTGCTCGGGATCTTGGCATTGCATTAAATTGTTTTGGACACATTACGAAATTAAGAAGAACTATGGTAGGTGACTTTAGAGAAAACGAATCAGTGACAATTGAACAGCTCGCTGAAAGAAACACAATAACTTACTCTCCGATAACAAAAGGTGATACTGGAGTAATAGAAGGTACAGGGAGTAATGCAAAAAGTTTCATCATTCCCATTGAATCGGCTTTAAGATCGATGTTCAAAGTTGAAATTTCCCCAGAAGATGCGGGGAAAATCAGAAAAGGTCAGGAAATTGTATTAAATAACTTGCGTAATTTAAAGAATTATGATATTTGTTGTACGATAGTGGGTAGTGTACCTATTGCAATCTGCAGTTTTATTTATGGTTGTGTGAAACCTATTCGTGTTTTTAATATTTTAAATGAGGTTTAGATGTCGATAACATCCGAAAAGAAAAAGAGTTTGATAAATATATATGCAATTAAAGAAGATGATACAGGTTCATCTTTTGTACAATGTGCAATTTTGACCGAGAGGATCAGTAACTTAACTGAGCATTTTAAAGTGCACAAGCATGACCATCACTCTAAGCGTGGTTTACTTATATTGATAGGTAGAAGACGCAAGCACTTAAATTATATAAAGCGTAAATTTGGTAATGAAGCCTACCAGGAATTAATAGAGAAGTTAGGCATTAGAAAATAATCGAGGAATTTAGTATGTTTAAAATTATAAAAAAATCTATAGAGTGTGGTGGTCGTGCCTTATCTTTAGAAACAGGAAAAATAGCACGCCAAGCTCATGGTTCAGTAGTTGTAAATTACGGTGATACTTCTGTTTTAGTAACTGTTGTAAGTAAAAAGAAGGAAGAAAGCGTTGATTTCCTACCTTTAAATGTGCAGTTTATCGCAAAAAGCTATGCCATGGGTAAGATCCCTGGTGGTTTTTTTAAAAGAGAAGGCAAGCCATCTGATAGAGAAACTTTAATCTCAAGAGTAATAGATAGGAGTGTAAGGCCACTCTTTCCAGAAGGATTTCATGATGAAATTAGTGTGGTGTGTAATCTATTAACTTATGATACAGTCAATCCTCCTGAAGTGCCAGCATTGATTGGTGCTGTTGCAGCTCTTGCGATTTCTGGTGTTCCTTTTCACTTTACTATAGCTGGAGTGATAGTTGGTTGTGATGAAAATAATAACTATATACTCAACCCTTCTGTTCAAGAGATGAAAGCAAGCAGCTTGGATCTGTTTTTGTCTGGTGATGAAAATTCGATTTTAATGGTTGAGTCAGAAGTGAAAGAGCTCTCTGAAGAAAATGTTTTTAATGCAATAAAATTTGGCCATGAACACCTTAAACCTGTCATTAAGCTCATAAAAGAGTTTGCTGATACAGTTAGCAATAAGCCTGAAAGCTTTGCTCCTGTTGATACATCAGATATAACACAAGAGCTCGAAAAATACGGTAAAGATTTTGAAAAAGCATATTCGCAAACAGTAAAACAAGAGCGAGTTCAAGCTCTAGAAGCGGTCAGAGAGAATATATTGAATACTCTTAAAGAGACTGGAAAAGATGAAAAGTTAATTACGTATGCAGTAAAAAACTTTGAAAGATCTTTAGTACGTGAAATAATTAGGAAGAAAGGTGTAAGGATAGACGGTCGTAAGCATGATGAGATACGTCAGATAGAAGTTGAAGTTGATATTCTGTCCAGAACTCACGGTTCTGCGCTGTTTACAAGAGGCAACACTCAGGCATTGGTTGTTACTGCTCTTGGTACTACTCAAGATGAGCAAATTGTGGATGATATTGAAGGAGATAGACGTGAGCATTTCATGCTGCATTATAATTTCCCTCCATTTGCTGTTGGAGAGGCTTCTGCTATACGTGCACCAGGAAGGAGAGAAATCGGTCATGGTAAACTTGCTTGGAAAGCAATTCACCCTGTTTTACCTGATAAATCTGAATTCCCTTATACAATAAGAGTAGTATCTGAAATTATGGAATCTGATGGTTCTTCTTCTATGGCAACAGTTTGCGGGACTTCTCTTGCTTTAATGGATACGGGTGTACCAATAAAGGCCCCTGTTGCTGGAATTGCTATGGGCCTTATTAAAGATAAAGACGAGTATGTAATACTTTCCGATATATTAGGTGATGAAGATTATCTTGGTGATATGGACTTTAAAGTAGCAGGAACTAGTGAAGGAATTACGGCACTGCAAATGGACATGAAAATTCCTGGTATAAGCTTTGAAATTGTTGAAAAATCTTTAGAACAGGCAAAAGCTGGAAGATTACATATTTTAGAAAAAATGAATGCAGTGATTTCAGAACACAGTGATGACGTCAAAGACCATGCACCAAGGATGTTATCATTTTACATAGATAAAGACAAAATTTCTGCAGCTATTGGTGCTAAAGGAAAAAATATACGCAGTGTGTGTGAAAGAAGTAATGCAAAAATTGAAATAAGAGATGATGGTAAAGTTTCTGTTTTTGCCACGAGTGGCACTGAAGCTGAGATTGCAAAGAGTATGATGATTGATTCAATAACAGAACTAGAACAAGGTTCTATAGTTGATGTCAAAGTTGTAAAAATAGAGAAGTCTATTGTAGAGCTTGAATTTCTTAATGGCAGAAAAGGAAAAATGCACATAAGTGAAGTAGCTAATGAACACATAGATTCTATAGAGAGCATACTTAAACAAGATGATACTTTCAAAGCACTAGTAATTGACTTCGAAAAAGGTGGATGTCCAAAGTTGTCAAGACGTCGAGTTGATCAAGAGACGGGAGAGTTTTTTGAAGGTGAGCTTTACAACGAGGAAAGGAAAGATGGTCCAAATGACAGGGATAATTATTACAATAATTCATTTAATAGAAAACCTGGAGGAAGTTACCATAAGAAGCCTTCTCGTCCTCGTTCTGGTTTCAGCAACAGAAATAGGCCGAAATTTGGTAATAATGATTCATCATCAGGCTTTTATTAAGAGTAAACTTCTTGCGTTACCTCTTGTCATCCAAGTAGCTTGACTACTTGGACCAGAGACTTTTTCAAATTGGTAGATAATAGAAATAATTTGTGTTAACTAGCTAAAGATCTTAGGTTTGCCAACATTCCGCTACGTGTTAGCGGCTGAGATACCGCGAATGAATCGCGGTATGACGTATGGCTGCACTAGCTATATAGGATTACCACGATGGATTTTAAGATCATTTACGGCCTTCTTAATATCTTCAGCCTTGAATATCGCCGATCCCGCAACTAAAATATCAGCACCTGCTTTTATTATATCAGCTGCGTTAGAAAAGTTAATTCCACCATCTACTGAAATTTGTGTTTTAAGATTACGCTCCTGTATCATTTTTTTTATAGTAGATATCTTGTTCAACTGTGAATGAATAAATTCCTGCCCTCCAAAGCCAGGGTTGACTGTCATAATCAGCACAATATCTAGCTCATGTATTATGTATTCAAGCACACTTGGGGAAGTTGAAGGAACAATTGAGACTCCAGCTTGAATCGGTTTTTTTGCGTCGTTTACATTTTTGTATGACTTTATCCTTCTTATCAACCTCTCAAGGTGTATCTCTGCTTCTGCATGTACAGTGATAATATCAGCACCAGCATTTATAAAGCTTTCAATGTGGTTACCAGGAGATTTGACCATTAAATGCACATCAAAAGGAAGATTGCTATATTTACGTATTGCAGAGACAACGCTAGGACCAATTGTAATATTTGGAACGAAATTCCCATCCATAACGTCTATGTGTATGTAATCTACACCTAAATCGCTAATTTTTCTTACTTCTTCTCCTAATTTTGCAAAGTCTGCTGAAAGTATAGAAGGTGCAATTTTAATACTCATGAGCTGTTTTTTACTAAAAAATAACTTATTTTTAAAACTCTGTCACCCTAATACTATTTGCATCATTTGAGTAGCTATAGGAACTGGATACCGATATCGGCGATGGTTTATGCCTATTTAACTAGATCTTAAATTAGATAAAAAAAGGTAGTCTTGATAAAACTTATTTACAACAAGTTTTTTTACATTTGGATTTTCTGTTTGTTCTTTTTTGTACCCTAATTTATAGCTTATTGAATCCTTATATGAACTGATCGTTTTGTATGCTTTGTTCATCTCTCTAGGAAAGATGCCATTAGCAATTACGACGCATAACCCTGTAGCTGTTGCAAAAGCTAGAGTGGTAAATGCTAGATTTTGTAAAAAATTCCTTCCACTAATTTTTTTTTCCTGTATATTAGCAGAGTGCGATTTGTTTGACGCTTCTTCTAGATGTTCATGCCATATATGATTGCAGTTCGTACACTTTACCTTTCTTCCAAATGCACCAATTTGCTCAGAAGATACTAAGTAAGTTTTAGTACAACTATTACATTGTATTTTCATAGCACTTATATATAAAGTAGTAACAAGCTCAAATGATACAGAGCTATAAATTTAATATTAATATATATAACAAATGGAAGGTTTGCAACTAAAAAAAACACAAAGTGAGATAGAAAATATTTGGAAAAATAGAGAAAAATTTAATGACTGTAACCTAAAGGAAACAGCAAGAATAGCAATTAAAGAGGTAATTGAGCTCCTTGATAGTGGCAAAATTAGAGTAGCAGAAAAGCTATCAAATGGAGAATGGGTAGTACATAAGTGGATAAAGCAGGCAATATTATTACATTTTCTCACTGAAGAAAACAAAATAATAGACAATACCAATTGCTGGTTTGACAAGATCGGTAACAAATTTAGTGAATGGAATGAGGAGAAATTTCGCCAGTTAAAAATTAGAGCAGTTCCTGGGTGTTTTGTCCGCCGATCCGCTTATATAGGTACAAATGTTGTTCTAATGCCAAGTTTTATCAACGTTGGTGCATATGTTGATTCAGGAACAATGATAGATACCTGGTCAACGATTGGTAGCTGTGCGCAAATAGGAAAAAACTGCCATATTTCCGGTGGAGTAGGAATAGGTGGAGTCCTTGAGCCTATTCAAGCTTCACCTGTCATTATAGAAGATAATTGCTTTATTGGAGCACGTAGCGAGGTAGCCGAGGGTGTGGTAGTGAGAGAAGGATCAGTCCTTGGCATGGGTGTGTTTATTGGAGCATCAACAAAGATTATTGATAGAGAAACTAGCGAGGTATTTTATGGCGAAGTGCCACCTTATTCTGTAGTGGTACCAGGGTCTATTCCATCTAAAAATAACATTTCAACCTATTGTGCAGTTATAGTAAAAAAAGTGGATGAAAAGACGAGATCGAAAACCTCTATAAATGAAATATTGAGATTAATTGTGTGATTAATAGACATTGTCTACGAATCACACAATTTACACAAGACCATATGTCACTTTGACTCTAAGCACTTTGTCAATCTTTATTAACGATATGCTTGATTTATTTACAAATATATGTAATAATCAAATTATATCTTTAACAATCTAAGAAGTAAATATGTCAGGAAACTCAAATGAGAAAAGAAACAAAATATGCGATTTACTACAGTCTGTCTCAGAGAAGTCAATCAGGGAAAGTTGTGATGAGTTTTACTTTTGCCATAATAAGCGTCATTGGTATGATCAGTCCTAATTTTGTGGATCTTTGTACCCTCTATTAGGAGAAAAGTCACCTAATAAGCCCATAATGCTTATTTCAGGTAGTCCAAACTTATCCGATGAACTTAAAGATATGAATGAAGGGATGAGAGATCATGATTGCTGTGAAAAAAGCATAATCTACATTCATAACAGTGGATTGTATATTAAATCAAAGCCGCAAGGCTATAATGAGCAAGGAGTGATACTGTCAATTGGATTGATTGATAGAAATCGTAGGCATCTAAGTACACTCCTAGCTGTACAGTCCCAGAGTGTGATAGTATGATAAAATGTGAGAAAAAAATACCATCAAAGGAGGAATTATGGGACAAGTATTACATGGGTGTGCCAAAACAACAGAGACGATTCGTAGAGCAATACAAAATAGTAAAGAGAGCATAGCAAAACTCTCAAAGTATTATAACCTTAATCCAAAAACTATTATTAAGTGGAGAAAACGCTCATTCACTAAAGACGCTGATATGGGTCCAAAACATCCAAGATCAACTGTTCTAACTTTAGAAGAAGAAGCAATAATCGTCGCATTTCGGAAGCATACACTTCTACCATTAGATGATTGCCTTTATGCCTTGCAGTCTACAATTCCGCACTTAACTCGTTCTAGCCTGCATCGCTGTTTACAAAGACATAACATTAGCAAACTGCCAGATGTTGATGGTGAAGCTAAACCAAAAAAGAAATTTAAGAAATATCCTATAGGCTATTTCCATATTGATATTGCAGAAGTCAGAACAGAGGAGGGAAAACTATATCTATTTGTTGCTATAGATAGAACATCCAAATTCACCTATATTGAGTTACATAAAAGTGCTACAAAACCCATAGCTGCTGAGTTTTTACGTAATTTGATTAAAATTCTACCGTATAAAATCCACACTGTTTTGACAGACAACGGTATACAATTTACCAACCAGAAACGCCATAAATACGCTTTCCAACACATATTTGATAGAGTTTGTGAAGAACATAATATTGAACATCGTCTAACAAAAATCAGCCATCCTTAGACAAATGGGCAAGTTGAACGTATGAACAAAACTTTAAAAAATGCTACTGTTAAAAAATACTACTACCAATCACATCAGCAACTCACAAAGCATCTTTATGACTTTGTCATGGCTTACAATTATGCAAAGAGACTCAAAACTCTTAATGGTCTTACTCCTTTTGAATTTACATGTTCTCAGTGGACAAAATCTCCTGAATTGTTTATACTAAATCCTTACCATCACACTCTGGGACCATACATCTAAAAAATGGAGTACGAACGGTAGGGGGATCTAAAAGATCGAATCACAATCCTGTACAGCATTTACATTATTATTTGATTATATTTATAGGTACAAAAATGGCTAGAACAGTTTTCATTGGTATTGATGTTTCAAAAGAAACACTTGATATCTCAATCGACAATAAACATCAGCGTATAGAAAATGTAGAAAGAGCTATATCTGAGTTTATAAAGTCAAAAATAGTTAACATATTTGTTAGGTTGTGTGTAGTAGAATCAACAGGTGGTTATGAAAAACTTGTCATAAAGTTGTTACGGGAACATAACATAGCTGTTCACAGAGCTCACCCAAATCGGGTATATGCATTTGCAAAAGCCTGCAACCACTTTGCAAAAACAGATAAATTAGATGCAAAATTACTAGAAAAATATGCTGAATTTATCACAAAAAATGACGAGGTAATAGAATACATAGTTTCACAAAAGCAAGAAGAACTAAAAGAGCTAAGAGCAGTTGAGCGCAATCTAAACGATGAAGTTCACGCAAATAAGTGTCGTTTGCATAAGGTTACAGGAAAAGCCAGGGAATATATAGAAAAACAGATAGAATTTGCAAAAAAACAATTAGAGCAAATTAGGCAAGACATAGAAGATATAATAAACTCTGATCCTGATTTGAAGGAAAAAAGCAAACTGCTAACTAGCTATAAAGGTGTTGGACGGAAAACCGCAAGTATCCTACTCATAGAGGTACCTGAACTTGGTAGGTTAGATAATAAGGAAATAGCTTGTCTAGTTGGAGTTGCACCAAAAACTAGTGAAAGTGGAAGGAAAGTGAGCAAGGCCCAAGTCATAGGTGGCAGATTTTATGCTCGAAAAGCATTATACATGTCTGCTGTGGTTGCAATGCGTCATAATAAAAAAATGAAAGTATTTTACCAGCGTTTAGTTGACTCTGGCAAAGTCGCTTTAGTTGCTGTAATGAGAAAAATCATCATTTGTTTAAATGCTATGATAAAAAACAATAATTTTTATCTTGATGTTTAAGACGGTAGATGCCATTTTACTGTTCTCTATCTTTTCCAGAAGGAGAAGAAAATATTATTCATAAATCCTATGGGTGCAACAGGAAAACCTGATCTAAAAAATGAAGGTTACACCTTATACGTTTCGAATACCAAAATTCAAGAAGATTGCTATTCATGCTGACCTATAGCATCTGAAATAGCTAGAATGCTATACTCTAACTATAGACCTGCTGCGAATCAAGCAATAAAAAGAAGGAAAGGAGGGTGACTAAAATCAAGATTAACTAAAAGGCGTGCTTAAGATTCACAATACCAGCAATAATATTGAACCTCAGGTTGTATTTTTTCTGAAAATTGCGGTAAACATGAAACATAATCTTAAATATCTTTATCTCACGGATCTTATTTTCTACTCTCATTCTAAATGATGCTAATCTTCTATTATGCTCTTTCTGCTCTGGAGTTAATGGCTTTTTACGATACTTTTTATATGGAATTATAACATTGCTTTGCAATTTTTGCCAACCTTGATATCCAGAATCGGCATATTTTATGCTATCGATTGGTAAATATTTTTCTTGTTTCCTTATGCGAAAATCATTAATTCTACCACGATATGACTTTGACACTGATAAAATTCTTCCACCTTCTTCGATAACAATCTCAGTTTTCATAGTGTTGGTTCTTTTTTTTTCCTGAATATGATTTCTTCCGTTTTTTACTATCTTCTGGTCTCTGTATTTGCTGTTCTGTAACATCAGCCAGAATCTTCAGTATTTTTTCTGGTGTCATACTTCTATCTTTTGTTATAGTAACTTTTTTAGCAAGTAATGGCTCTATTTTCTTCAGTAACCTACATACATTTGCGTTGTGCACATTGAACAGGCACCCTAAAAATCTATGTGTTATGTAAGTGCGATAGTACAAAATTACGCAAAATAACTTATCTTCTAGAGTTGGTAGTTGTGATCTTCTACCATGGCACTTTTTCTGTTTTTCAACTCTTTCCCACCCAGACCTCACTTTTTCCACTACCTTTTCGAACTCCTCTATAGTTAAACCTGTTATATTACGAAAGTTTCTTGGGTGTTTCTTCATGTTATAGTAACTAAAGCTCATTTTTTTACCTTACTCAATCTGCTTATTCTTCTTCTACTTCTCTCACATTATTTTTTCAATCACCTTTTGCAGCAGGTCTTATGAAAAGGAAATTTAGCTATTACATTTCTACACTAATTTAAAGCAGTCTATTCTATAAATTTTTTTACCATGCTTGATTTTAAGCCACGAATAAAATCTTCAATACTGCAAGGATTTCTCCCTTCCATTTGTACAACTTTAGGAATTAAAGTGCCACCTTTTAAACTTATGTGCATATTATCGTTAACAATCTTACCTTGTTCTGAAGCGAGAGCTTCAAAGTCAGCATCAAGTATCCTGATACGTTTATTCTCTATCTTGATGAACGCTTTTGGGTAAAACGCTTTAACCTTTCTATAAGCAACCTCACAAGCATCACTTGCATAAATTTTATAGTCTTCCACTTTGTCAGCGTAACATGCATCATTATCGTTCTGTTTTAAGGGAACCTGTTTTTCAATTTCGTTTAGCACTTTCAGCAGTAAATCACTGCCTAATTCAGACAATTTATCATGCAATGTCTTGTAGTTATCGTTCTTTTCGATAAGAAATTTTTTTTGTTTTAAAATAGGGCCGGAATCTAATCCTTCATCCAATTGCATAATGCTAACCCCGGTTTCTTGATCTCCTGCTAAAATTGTGTGCTGTATCGGAGCTGCACCACGCCACCTTGGTAGTAATGAAGGATGAATATTAATACAACCATATTTAGGAATATTCAAAATTTTTCTTGGAAGTATCAATCCATACGCAGCAACAACTGCAACGTCTGGTTTGAAATTTCTAAATTTTTCTTGCTCTGCCAAAAACTTTAGAGAGATAGAAGTACATACCTCTATGTTACTTTCTTCAGCGATAACATGTACTGGAGATTTCGTTGGCTTCTGTCCACGTCCTGAAGGTTTTGGAGCCTTGGTGTATACTGCTACCACTTTGCTCTTTGATTTCAGTAACAAGCTCAGAGAATTAACAGCAAATCCTGGTGATCCCATGAAAATAATTCTCATGTTTTCAAGTGTTTTTGCTTTAAGAATTCTCCGCTAATTTACCACTTACAGCTTCTACTAATTTGGCAAAATCATCCTTATAATTAACGGCCATCTCAGCAAGAATTTTTCTATTTAAATCAATGCCGGCAAGTGTAAGACCATGCATAAACCTACCATAAGTAAGCCCATGCTCTCTTGCTGCTGCATTAATACGTATTATCCATAAGCTACGAAAATCACGTTTACGGGTTCTTCTGTCTCTGTAAGCATATTGCAGTGCTTTTTCAACTCTTTGTAATGCAATTCTATAACAGCTTTTTGCACGTCCTCTATAACCCTTTGCCAGTTTCAATATTTTTTTATGACGAGCGTGAGTAGTGACTCCACGTTTTACCCGAGCCATTTTATTTTACCTCCATTTTGTTAAATACCATAAGGCATATAAAGCTTAACTATACGCGAGTCAGATTTACCAAGAATCGTTGTACCGCGCTGATTACGAATATTAGATTTACTTCTCTTTACCATGCCATGCCTTTTGCCTGACTGAGTAGAAATGACTTTACCCTTAGCTGTAAGGTGAAAGCGCTTTTTAACAGAAGATTTGGTTTTTAATTTTATTCTCTTCATATTCCAAATAAATTTACAAACACTACTATTGAGTTCTTTAATAGTAATTAAGCATTAGTATAAATAATTTTATTAAAGAATCAAATTAAAATTGTATATTAAAGGAGTTTAAAAGTAATTACGCCCAATATGTGTGTTATACCTTCTTTATTCCCAAGTGGCAACAATACTTGCCTCATTTTAACACTTTCACTTTCTTCCTCTTCATTGATTGGGCATTTACTCTCTATTACAGCATCAAGTTTATCAATAACTGCATCTATTTTATATAGTCGCAAAAATGGTGCATCAATTGCATACTTATTATCAATGCGCGTCTTTTTCTCAAAACCATAGAATTCAACAGCCTTTTCTCCTGCATTTTCACAAATATAACCTTGATCCTTGACTTCAATGATAAAACAATGCTGCCATGACTCCATTATTTCTGCAGTGTCTATTTCGTGCCTTTCTGGCCAATCTCTGTCTGGTCCTTTTATGTCACTCCAGTGTTGAGTTACCACATTTGCTATTCTTTTTTCTTTGCCTACATAAATTTCCATTCTAATTTCCACATATAAAACACAGATATGAGGTGAATTTATCGTGAATATATTGATTTTTCCTTACCACAAGGTGCATATCACTAGAAGTTCTGAGATCTAGAGAGTGGTGATATTGTAATTGATTTTATTTCCATTGCAGCTTATTATTCATGAATAATCTCAATAAAAATAATGAAGTTAAGTGAAATCAGAGAAAGATTTATAAAATTTTTTTTAAGTAATGACCACGAGCAGGTTTCTTCTTCTCCTTTGATTCCAGAACATGACCCAACGCTCATGTTCACAAATGCTGGTATGGTGCAGTTTAAAAATATTTTTACTGGTGCTCAAAAAACTGAAATGAAACGTGCTGTTTCAAGTCAAAAGTGCCTAAGAGCAGGCGGTAAACACAACGATCTTGAAAATGTTGGCTATACAACTCGGCATCACACATTTTTTGAAATGCTCGGAAATTTTAGCTTCGGTGATTACTTTAAGGAAACTGCGATAGAATTTGCGTGGAAATTTATCACTAAGGAGTTATCTCTTGATAAAAACAGACTATCCATAACCGTCTACCATACTGATGATGAGACGTACGAGATTTGGCGTAAGATAAGTGGCTTTTCAAGTGATAAAATCATAAGAATTACAACGGATGATAACTTTTGGAGTACGGGAAGCACTGGTCCATGCGGTCCATGTTCTGAAATTTTTTATGACCATGGGAGTCCTAATTTACAAGACGACGATAGAATTGTTGAAATCTGGAATCTGGTATTCATGGAGTTTAACAAAGATGAAGAAGGTAATTTACACAAATTGCCAAAAAAATGCATCGATACTGGAATGGGTCTTGAGAGAATAGCTACTGTAATGCAAAATGTCCATAATAACTATGATATTGATCTATTTTCTGCTCTGATCAATAAATCTCAAGAGTACTGTGGAAGAACGGAAAATAAAATAGCGCATAAGATCGTAGCAGATCATCTTCGCGCGGCTGCATTTCTCATCGCAGAAGGAGTGCTTCCTGGAAATGAGGGCAGGAATTACGTATTACGCAGATTAATTAGGAGAGCCGCGCGTTATATCCACCTGCTTGGATATAATGATTCTCTACTCCATCGCATTTTTCCGGCGCTGATAGATAGCACGAGTTCGGCTTATATGGGAGATGTTTATCCTGAATTAGTCAGAGCCAAAAGCTTAATAGAAACGACGTTAAAATCAGAGGAAGAAAACTTTAAAGATACTTTGATGAAAGGTATCAATCTTCTGGAGAAATTCACTACAGATTTAAAATCGGGCGATACTTTACCTGGAGAATCAGCATTTAAGCTATATGACACCTATGGGTTTCCTTTGGATATTACACTTGATGTTTTAAAAGAGAAAAAAATAAATTTTGACCAGAAGGGTTTTGATGATGCAATGGGAGAACAAAAAGAGAGAGCACGTGCTAAATGGGCTGGATCTGGTGAAAAATCTGTTGAGCAAGTATGGTTTGATTTGATCAATAAATTTGGCAAAACAAAATTTGTTGGTTATGAGTTCAATGAAGTAAGTGATGCGAAAATACTAGCTATAGTTTCCTCTAAAAATGAAGTAATTGATTCTGCAAAGGAGGGAGAAAAGATAACCATTATACTTGATAAAACACCTTTTTATGGCGAGTCAGGTGGACAGGTGGGGGATACTGGAAGTTTCATTGTCCCTTCTGTCATCCAAGTAGCGGACACTGGGATCGAGAAAGAAGAAAACACGTGGTCACGCGCTGGAATGACGACAGATCGCATTGCTGGAAGTATGGTTATAGTGGAAAATACCAATAAGATTAATGACCTATGTTTGCACAGATGCATAGTTAAATTCGGCTCAATTTGTAAAGGTGATGTAGTTACAGCAAGCATCGACAAGGAAAGAAGGCAAACCTTAAGAAGAAATCATTCTGCTACGCATCTTCTGCACTTTGCATTGAGGAAAATCTTGGGTGATCATGTCACTCAAAAAGGTTCCCTAGTTGCACCAGATAGACTAAGATTCGACTTCAGCCATAACACTCAAGTGACTCAAGATCAGTTATTCTGGGTAGAGGATATGGTAAACTCTCTAATCAGAGAAAATCTTTCTGCATCTACAAAAATTCAAAGCATGAATCAGGCAATAGACGAAGGAGCCATGGCGTTGTTTGGTGAAAAATATGGTGATCAGGTTAGAGTTGTAAATATTGGAGATTCGAAAGAGCTATGTGGTGGAACGCACGTTGAACATACTGGAGAAATCGGTTTATTTAAGATAGTAACAGAAAGTTCTGTTGCTTTTGGAGTGAGGAGAATTGAAGCTTTAACTGGTCAGGAAGCAATCAATTATGTACGTGATAATGAAATTAACTTAAAAAAAGTTGCAGAATTCGTAAAAGTGCCAGTAAGTGAAATAACAAGCAGATTAAGTGTTTTAAGTCAAGAACACAAAAAATCCGAAACCAAAATAAGAAACCTATATAAAAAGCTTGTGAGTGCAGAGAATATAAAAAGCACTGAAATAAATGGAATAAATTTTATAAGCCACACTTTCACTGATATTCCAGCAAATGTAATAAGAGAGTTTGTTTTGCAGCAACAAAAACCAAAAACGGTAATAGCTTTCACGGCAACAGAAAAAGATAAAACAGTCTTGATTATTAAAGTAAGTAAAGACTTAATCAATAAGATTAGCGCAAAAGAACTAATATCAATAGCAGTTGAAAAGAACTGTGGTGGGAATGCTGAACTTGCACAAACAGGCTATGATAGCAATAAAATAGATGATGCCATTACAGCAATTTATAGCAAAATAACCGCTTCTAAGGACTAATACACTCTACGTCATACCGCCGCGGTATCTCTTAGCCGCTAACAAGTAGCGGTATGACGAGGTTATCGTCATACCGCCACGAACCGTCATACTGCTGCGGTATCTCATCCGCTAACAAGCAGCGGAATGACGGTTGTCATGGTGTCATGAAAGTAGCTGACACTGGTTTCCATCCAAGAGGGTGTCATCCCAGTGTCCAGACTACTTGGATCCAGAAAACTTAACTTTAAATAAGTGGCTGCATAATAAAGACTAGATTCCAGCGTCACGCGCTGGAATGACACCATTTTCGGTCTCTTAAATTGCTTTAGCTACAAACATTAAGAAATCTACCAAACGAAAAAAAAGGCAAAAGAAGCCCCGTGGTGCGAGTTTTGACCCTATAATAATTTAAACTGGTGCTGTAATAATATGCTGACGCTTAGTTTAAGCGCGTTTTGGCTGAATGTAGAAAAAATTTAAAAGACATGCAGCCGCTATAATTTTATGTAATCTGCCAATAAATACCCTGAGTTTTTTACTGAATTTTGTCATTGAGCCTGCAGGTCAAAAACAAGTTTTGAGTCATAAATACCCTTATTGTCATAATAAGGGGGCTGGCGAAGGATGTCAAGCAAGTTTTTTCGTTTAAGCCGTTTCTATAAATCCAGATTTCAGCGTTATGCGCTGGAATGACAACGTAAGGTAAATTTTTCAACATTCCAAAATTACAGAATTTAGTTTGTTTAATTAAGTGTGAACTGTTACACGAAAATTTTGTAAACAGATTAATATGCCCTGTTTTTGCTATTCATCTAAAAATGGAACCATAGAGTACGTTGATGAGCATAAGCAAATTTTAATGCAAAAATTACTATCAGAAAATAGATTATGCAAGAGGTCTAATTATTCTGCCGCAATTTTGCTCTATCACACTTGCCACATTTAATATTCCAGCTTCGTCATAATAATTTCCAATCACTTGCAAGGCAAGTGGTAAACCCTCATTGGAAAGCCCAACAGGAACAGAAATAGCAGGCAATCCTGCAAGACTTGCTGGCACGGTAAACACATCATTGATGCACATAATTAGCGGATCTGGCTTTTCATTTAAGCCAAAAGCTTCTGTTGGAGCAGATGGCACAAGTATGTAATCTATTTTTTCAAACGCTTTTATAAAATCATTTCTGATTAATGCTCTAATGCACTGCGCTTTTTCGTAATATTCATTATAATGACCTGAAGAAAGCGCATAAGCGCCAATTAAAATTCTTCTTTTCACCTCTTTACCAAAACCTTCTGCTCTTGTTAGTGAATACATTTCTTCAAGGGTATCAGCATCAACCCTTAATCCATAACGCACACCATCGTAACGAGCAAGATTGGATGAAGTTTCAGCAGAACAGATTAAATAATAGACCGGTATTGCATATTTAGTATGTGGCAGAGTAATGTCAACAACTTCAGCGCCATTTTCTTTTAAATAGGAAGCAACTCTTTCCCAATTATGAACTATTTCCTCTGAAATTCCATCCATCCTATATTCTTTTGGTATACCAATACACTTACCCTTGACATCACCATTTATAAAGCTAGAAAATTTAGGCACTGGCTTTTCGCTCGATATTGAATCTTTTTTATCATAGCCACAAATTGCTTCCAGCATTAATGCTGAATCAGAGACAGAACGAGTAATGACTCCTGCTTGATCCAGAGAACTCGCAAATGCAATCATACCAAAACGCGAGCATCTTCCATAAGTTGGCTTTATTCCAACTACTCCACAATAAGCTGCTGGTTGGCGTACAGATCCACCGGTGTCGCTTCCTAACGCTCCAGCGCATAAAAATCCAGCAACCGATGCTGCAGATCCACCAGATGATCCACCAGGAACAACTTTTTCCCCATCACTTTTTCTAATCCACACATTTTCAACAGGGCCAAAATAGCTGTTTGTGTTCGCAGAACCCATAGCAAATTCATCCATATTAAGCTTACCGAGCATGGCTGCTCCACTTTTTAAAAGCAAGTCAGACACCGTAGATTCGTAAGTCGGAACGAAATTTTCCAGCATTTTTGAGCATGCTGTTGTTTTTATTCCTTTTGTACAGAATAGATCTTTGATACCAACTGGTATACCCATGAGCGGCGAGATTAAATCATCTTTTTGCCTAGAGAAATGTTCATCTGCAGCTTTAGCAGCTTTCATTGCTATCTCTGGGGTTTTTGTTATAAATGCATTTAATTTCTCATTTTCAACCGCACTGATGTGCGCCTCCACGAGTTCAACAGCGGAAAAACTCCTTTTTTTGAGCCCGTCATGCATTTGTGTAATACTTAACTTTTTTAGTTCATTCATCAATATTTAATTTTTAGCAAGACGTTAATTATAACATGGCACGATAAAAAATCCATACATTTATAGTTACAGCTAGAAATATAGCTAAGAACCTGTACATAATCTCAAGAAAGGAATAAACTAAGAGATAATGTATATAAATTAGGATATATGAGGAGTTTATACCCAAGTAACATAAGTCGGGAAAGATTTGAGATTATTTTACCAGATCTAGAGTCCTGTAGAAAAAAAACAAAACCAAGAAAACTTGATTTGTATGATGTGTTTTGTGGAGTATTATACATCCTGAAAAGCGGTTGTCAGTGGAGGATGCTACCAAAAGAGTTTCCAAAATGGCGCAATTGTTATGATTATTTTAAAAAATGGAGTGAAAAACCAAACGGAAGTAAAGAAAGTGTTTTGGAGCGCGTGTTAAAAAAAATAGTTGCGACAAAACAATGGTCGGAAACAGCTTTTGCATAATTGATGCTCAGAGTGTAAAGAACGCAGATACTGCTGAAGAAAAAGGCTATGACGCTGGTAAAAAAATCTCAGGGCCATATCGCAGTTGATACTCAAGGTTTACCACATGCAATTTATGTAACAACTGCAGGAACAACTGACCGCAGCAGTGCTGTGAGAATGGTCAACAATGCAAAAGAAAACCTTTCTGGAGTTAAAAATATACTGGTTGATGCGGGCTATACAGGAGAGAATTTTGCAACTCAAATAAAAGATATTATTGGTGCAACTGTTGAAGTAATAAAGCGAAGTGAATTGCATTCCTTTGCTGTATTGCCAAAAAGATGGGTTGTTGAGAAATCTTTTGCTTGGTTAGAAAAATGTGGAAGATTGTGGAAAAATTGTGAGCGAAAACTCAATACTAGCCTAAAAATGGTCGTTCTGGCTTTCACTACTTTGCTTCTGAAAAGATTATGAACAGGCTCTTACAAAGTATACAAAAAACGTTTACAATCAACGTTCAACGTGATAAATTAAAGACGGTTTATTCCTCGGTAGCTCAGTGGTAGAGCAGTTGGCTGTTAACCAATTGGTCGCTGGTTCGAATCCGGCCCGGGGAGCTCTTCTCTGTGAAATTCTAGTGTTAATCTTATATGGGCATTAAATTAGTTGTTTTATGCATACTAGATGGCTGGGGAAATGGAGTAGAAAGCAGTAAATATAATGCTATTAGCAACGCAAATCCACCCTGTTGGCAATATATTAGCTCTAATTATCCAAAATGCAGTTTGTCCGCCTGTGGAAATGATGTTGGGTTACCTGGTGGTCAAATAGGTAATTCAGAAGTTGGCCATATGAATATTGGCAGTGGTAGAGTAGTAATGCAAAGCCTTCAGCGCATTAATCAAGAGATTGGAACAATAGAAAACAATGTAAATCTACAAAGTTTTATTAGTAATCTAAAAAGTAAGAACGGAGTATGCCATATAATGGGATTAGTGTCAGATGGCGGTGTTCATTCGCATCAAAAGCATATTTCGACTTTAGCAAATAAAATATCACAGCATGGAATCAAAGTGGTGATACATGCATTTTTAGATGGCAGAGACACATTACCAAATTCAGGAAAAAAATGCATTCAAGAATTTATAAAGAGTATAAAGGGAAATGACATAAGAATTGCTACTGTTTCTGGGCGTTACTATGCTATGGACCGTGATAACAGGTGGGAGAGAACAATTGAAGCTTATGAGGCTATCGCATTTGCAAAGGCACCTCGTCATGATAATGCAGTATCGTTGATTGATGAAAATTATCAAAATAACATAACTGATGAGTTTGTCAGGCCCGCAGTAATAGGTGACTATCAAGGTATAAAACCAGAAGATGGAGTGCTGTTGGCTAACTTTCGTGCTGATCGAATGATACAATTAGCAAGTATTTTGCTTAGTAAAACAAACCATACTGAAATAGTAAAACTCTCTTCAATTTTAAGCATGATGAAATATAAAGAAGATCTCAAAATTCCTTATATTTTTCCTCCTATATCTTTTGCTAACACTTTAGGACAAACAATAGAAGACAATAAATTGCAACAATTACGCATCGCCGAAACCGAAAAATACGCTCATGTGACTTTCTTTTTCAATTGTGGAAAAGAAGAACCTTTCTCTGGTGAAGAAAGAATACTAATTCCCTCACCAAAAGTTCAAACTTATGATTTGCAGCCCGAAATGTCAGCCTTCAAGCTCACAGAAAAGCTTGTAGAAAAAATTCACTCCCAAGAATTCGCACTGATAGTTGTAAATTATGCTAATCCTGATATGGTAGGGCATACAGGTAATATAAAAGCAGCCGAGAAAGCTGTGCTAGCTGTAGATGATTGTCTTGCGAAAGTGCTGAGTGCTGTTAAAAAGTCAAGCAACACTGCATTAATTGTTACTGCAGACCATGGTAATGTGGAATGTATGTTCGATGAAAAAAATAATACACCTCATACAGCACACACTCTAAATAAAGTGCCATTTATTGTGTCTTGCAATAATCTAAAACTAAGAGACGGAAGGTTATCTGATATTGCCCCTACTATTTTACAGCTACTTGGAATTAAGAAACCTGATGAAATGACAGGTAGTTCGTTGATTGTATAGTACACCTTATGCTACTATAACTCTACTGTTAAGGGTTGGTTCGCATTAGGAAACAAAACACTGTGCATAGCAGATAGCATATCTATTTGCTGCTCTAAATGATTATGTTCAGCTTCTACATTAGAGTATCGAATATTGTTTTCTCCTGCATATACAGATAAAGAACCATCATCTTCAACTGCTTTGTTATTTTGCAATACTATATTAAAAATTTCTTTCTGTTTTAAAGCATCAAACCAATTTTCAACTGTCGTATAGAAAAACTCACCCGTTCCGCTTTTTGGACATACTTCTGGATAAATCTTTAGTACATCATGAGAAAGTGGTGGAGAAAAATAGCTTTTGAATGAATAACTAGGAGAGTTATAGTTATTATGTAGAGCAATAATATGATCCTGATTAGGAAGCAAAAAGTCTAAAATTTTTTCCGCAAAGTTTCTAATGATTCTCAAAGCATCTTCTGAAAAATTGCCAAACTCTCTTAAGCTAGCTTCTGCACCTACATCATCAAACATGCGATTGGGATCGAATTCATACCGCTCACCATTTCAGTAAAATTCTACATTGCGTGGGGTACCATCACCATGGGTAATGTACAGCATTCTTCCACCAAACTGCTGGATTATATGCTCGCCAGCTTCTTTTGAAGTCACTTCATTTTGATGCACATTGATAAAATTGATTCCACTTGTATCGCTACTTTTAATAAAAAGCTTAACTGTGGTATCACCTAACGTTAGATCATATTCTTTAGTGTCGATGTTTGACATTTTGCTGCTATCAATAATAAAAGCAAATAAATAGCCCAATTTTTACTTTATGCTAGCTATACGCTTTTACTTTTAAATTCTTTGCTGTCAATATTAATGATTCATTAAAGAAGCCGTCAATATCACCAATATTACCTATACTTTTTGTACTGATAGATTGGTCAATTCTTTTAACTAGATTAGATAAAACTTTATTAGGGCCAATTTCAACAAATTTGTTAATGCCACGGCTTGCCATATACAAAACCATTTCTCTCCATTTCACTCTGCTTATGACTTGTTTAGCAAGTAAAGCTTTTATAACTTTGGGATCATTCTCCTCTTTAGCTGTAACATTTGATATCAAAGGAACTATAGGATGGGTTATTTTAATACCCTCCAAAAATTCCAAAACTTTTTCATCAGCAGGTTTCATAAGAGATGAGTGAAAAGGTCCACTAACCTGTAACTTAACTAATCTCTTGATGTTCAAGTTCTTGAGCAAATCGGGTAATATTTCAAGACCCTCTCTAGTACCACTTATAACTATTTGCCCACCACCGTTATCATTTGCAATTTCACAAACTCTATCAATCTGGACTGATTTTAAAACATCTTCCACTTCGTTTAGCTCCGCTCCAAGCAATGCAACCATTCCCCCTTCACATTTCAAAGAAGCTTCATGCATTGCTTCGCTGCGAACTTTCAGCAGCTTGATTGCAGAATCAAGAGTCAATGCCCCTGCAGCACATAGCGCTGTATATTCACCGACTGAATGCCCACAAACATATTTAACATTATGACCAGAAAAAAGAGATTCACCAAACACATGCTCGATAACACGTAGCGTCGCGATTGACACTGCCATTATAGCTGGCTGAGCGTTTTCTGTAATGGTTAATTCTTCAATAGGACCGTTGAAGATTAAATGAGACAGCTTTCTACCCAATATGCTATCCACTTCATTAAATACTTGTCTTGCAACGGAAAACTCACTATATAAGCTCTTTCCCATTCCTACAAACTGAGAGCCCTGACCAGGGAAAGCAAAAATCATGATAGTTATTATTTATCCCTTATTAAATATACTACTTTATTTATTTTTTGTCAATATTTTAGAATAATGATTGACTTAGCGAATTAAGTTCACTAGAATATTAACTGACTAAAAGTTTATAAGCAACAATGGCAGAAATTGATTATCATAAGGTTACTATAGTCATGACAGATGGTCAAGAGTTTGAAACTCGTTCCACTTATGGAAAGGAAGGTGATAAGATAAAACTTGATAGGGATCCTCTCACTCACCCTGCATGGACTGGAAGTTTGAAAAGCGGGTCAGCAAGTAAAACTAGCAAATTAGCTAAGTTTAACGATAAATATGGAAGCATTTTCTAATTTTCCTCCTCTTTAAGTTTTAGAGAGTTTACTGAAGCATGCATAAATACAAAAATATAGGCTATGTTGCTTCTCAATCACCAAAATCGCAGGAAGTATCTAAACTATTAAAGAAACTTAATTTTATCAATATAACAGAAGAAAATAAGTCCGAAATCGATCTATTGATAGTTGTTGGCGGTGATGGCTTTATGCTACGCACCTTGCATAATTACGTTATAGAAAACAAAGACACACACGTATACGGAGTAAACACTGGCAATGTTGGGTTTTTGATGAATAAATGCTTTAGCCGCAGTGAAGATTTAATTGATCATATAGAGCACGCAACTTCAACTCAGTTAACTTTGCTAAAAATGGAAGCCACAGATACAAGTGGCGAGAGGTATCATTACATAGCAGTAAACGAAGTATACGTTTTTAGAAAAGCAAACCAAATAGTAGAAATGAATATTACTATTAATGATAAGCTAAAAGTAGAAAAATTCAGAGGAGATGGAATAATATTGTCCACCCCTACAGGCAGCACTGCATATAACTTCTCTGCCGGCGGTCCAATTTTACCACTCAATTCAAACTTACTTGCATTAACCTCTATTAATAGCTATGACCCAAGGCATTGGAATGGAGCGTTAATTTCAAATGATAGGGTAGTGCAAATTGACATTAACGACACAAAAAATCGTCCAGCGCTTGTAGTATCAGATTACAAAGAGTTTCATAATATATCACAGATAAAAATACAAAAAGACCATGAGAACACAACCACTCTGCTTTTTGACAAAGACGACTCACTCAATGAAAGAATCTTTGATAGGCAATTTCTATACTAAATTTTTCATAATTATCCGTAAACTGGTATTTACTACATCTTAATAACTATAGCGTAATCAACACAACATAGTAATTAATTTTGGAGCAAATATGCATGGATCAGTAAACACAGATAAGGGTAAAGTCACATTAACTTCCTATATACCAATAGATGAAGATGGCAAAAAAGCTCCACCATCGCCTGGGGAAGCAGAAAAAACTATCTCAGATATGCTGAATATAGCACCACCGATTTTGCCAAAAGCTCCAGGTTTACAAGACAAAGAAGACGAAAATTTGTTTGATCTTAGTACTGAAGTACCACCTCCTTCCCTAGAAGAAACAAAAGGTGAGACTCATGATTGGGCATCACAAACAGCAAGTTTAGGTTTAGGAGGATCATCTGGTAATGAACCAGAAGAACCTATTTGTGCAACTATAAACCCAGATACAAAATCTTCGAAAAAGAGTTTAGATAGTGGAATAGATGATCAAAGCCCAGGAATGAAAAGATCAGTTTCTGAAGGAACAGTATTTGATCCACCTTGGGATAAGAAAGAAAGTGAGAAAAATTTTTATGAAAAATCAAGTCAACACAGCAATAGTTTAGATACGTCTTCAACTACTTTACCATCATATAATAGCCGACAGCCATTAATTCCTGATGAAAAAAGTGATAACAGTACAATAGGTGAAAAAACAAACAGATTCTTGCCAAGAGCAAAATATGCCATGCAGCAGAAGGGCTTTATAATTTTTACTGCCACTGCTATTATACTCAGCACATCTGCAGCTTTAGTATATTTACAAGATAAAGCAAAATTTATTGCATTTTTTACAAACAGCCCAAAATATATCACTATACCAGTTATTGCACTTGCTGCGTTGCTCGCAATTAGTCCAATATTTTTTGCAATAAAACAGTTTAGAAATACTGAAGAACATCATATTCAAAAAGAAGATGCGAATGAAATTTTAGCTGATGTGTTGGAGCATCAGCCAAAAAATAAAGCTATAAAATCTGTAAGACTGGAATATAGCAATGGCACTCATTCAAATTTTGTACTTAATGCTTGGGAAGCTAAAAACAACTTCATTAACATTGACGAAAAAGTAGTTAGTAGAACTAATAAAATAGAATCAGTAATTAACAATAGGCCACTATTTACTGCATTACTGACCGGTGTAGTTGCTGCAAATATAACACTTCCTTTATTGCTGTATGCGGAAGGTGGTGTTAATAATATACAAAAATTTTACCAAAACCCTTTGACTAATAACATAGGATTATCATTACTTATAGGTTCTGGTATACTTGCATTATCAATTATATGTCTTGGCGTGCATTATTATAGAAAAACAAATTGCACTAACCTTATATATTCTCAGGAAAAGATTGACACTGAAAGCGTTAACAAGAAATTCATTGAAGAAATAAAACAAGAAAGAACAGAGGTTCTTGGAGAAAACCACAGTAAAGACGCTAAACGCAACAGCTTAACGCTTGAGCAAGTTGTAGTCCAATCTCATAATTGTAAGGATGTTGTTTATAGTGTCGGTTAATAAAATGCACAACGTAAAACACAATGCCTTATGCTCTTTCTTTGTCATCCCAGCGCGTGACACTTTATAATGATGTCATGAAAGTAGCTGACACTAGAATGACAGCAGTCCTACGTCATACCGTGATTTATTCACGGTATCTCATCCGCTAACAAGCAGCGGGATGACGGTTGTCGTTTAGCTACAAACATTAAGAAATTTACCAAATGAAAAAAAGGTAAAAGAAGCCCCGTAGTTGGCTAGTTACTTACATTATACTTTCAAGTATGGCGTTTTTTTATTCTCCTAAGAAACTCCCTTAACTAGCGCTTCTTGTTGAACTAATATGTAGCCAAATTCCTGTGCTTTTTTGATTAAATTTTTTACAACTCTCTCTTTGTAACGTGTTTCGTAATAGCTCATTCCTTTTTCCACATACTCTTGTCCATATTTCAACATTTGGTAAAAGATGCATGCTAATTTTCTTGCTGTAGAAGTAATTGCTTTTATTGCTCCTAGCCGTTTTTTTAATCTCCTACAATATGCACCCAATGCACTTTTACTATTTCCCACAGCATAAGCAGCCATTCGCAAGGCATTCGTAGCACGATTAATAACTTTACGAGTTTTTGTTCAAAATACTTTTTCTCCTGTAATCTTATTAGCAGGGCTAAGCCCTAACCATGAGGTAAAATGCCTTTCTGATCGCCATTTATTATGATTAATGCCAACTTCCGCAATAATGGTTTGTACAGTTAGTACATCAAATCCAGGAATTTTAGTGAAATCTATACCAGTTACACGATACAATTCCTCACGCAGGGTGAAATTTGGTCTGCCTCTTCTAGACTTATTTTTTTCCTTACCTAACTCTTTACTCTCATCGGACTTCGTCTCTAATGCTTTGTAATAGTTCTCTATACTTTTATCACATTCAATTATTTTTTCTTGAAAAAAATTATATGCTTCATATTCTTGCTTTAATACAAATAAATGTTCTTCTCTATAATCGCCTGTTAATGCTTTTGCTATAGTAGCCTTATCATTCTTCATATTCACACTTCTGAATTCAGCTAGTTTTTTAGGATTCCTTTCACCTTCTACTATTGCTTTAATAATTTGCATTCCTGTGACGCCAGCAATATCGCTTGTCACTTTATGTAAATGAATATTCATTTGTACTAACACCTTTTGCATGCGATTAATATGTTTAGCAGCGTTTTCAATTAAGTTTTTACGTTGCCGAACATAACCACGCAATACACACATTTGATCATCTGGCCTAAATGATCCTTGGATTAACCCATAACTATGTAGTTGTTGAAGCCATTGACAATCCTGAACATCTGACTTTCTTCCAGGTACATTTTTTACATGTCTTGCATTTGCAAGCTTTACTTCAAGTCCATATGATTCAAGTACTTGGAACAAAGTAATCCAGTATACTCCTGTTGACTCCATGGCTACTGTAGTAACTTTACATTTCTTCAGCCATTTTGCTATGTTATGGAGATCCTCTGTAAAGCAGCTAAATTTTTGTATACGCTGTTCATCACTTCCTTCTGGTACACATACATAATGTACATCTGAACCAACATCTATTCCTGCTGCATCAGGATTCATGATCTCTAATTTACTTTTTGCTTTTTTCATAGTAACTCCCTTATTATAATTTGTAATAGGGAAACGCTTCAGCTTGGAACGGTTAGATAATACAATCTCCTAACCGAGGTAGCCTAAAAAACTCCATCAATGATTTGACCGTTCCTCCCAAAACCATGCTAAACGACGGGCACTTATGGCACCAGTGAAAATTTCGGTTATAACTTCAGAGGCGCTTCCTATACAACTATACTTAAAAACTACTAAAAACTTAAATTGAGGAGTTTCTTCCTGGTTTGACAGATTTCTTCTGTTCAGTGCTATACGCTTAATAACCGCGATTCAGCTGCTTTTAAGCCGCAACTAATCTAAATTATAAACGTTAAGAAATTTACTGAGCGGAAAAAAAGGCAAAGAAACCCCAGGGTAGCTAGTATTCAAATTCTCCCTTGTCTATTTGACGTCTTTTACTGTCTTAAACGCTTTATAAGCGCGTTTCGGCTTGTATAGGTAGAAACCTAAAGTTTTATAAAGACATGAGGTGCACATAGTGCAAAAAATTAAGGATGATTTACGCCAAATACATTAAGTTTTTTTGTCATTAATCCACTGCAGAGATTGCGAAGATAAATAAATAGCTTCAGTTTCATGATAAGGGGGCTGGCGGAGTTTGTAAAGTAGTTTTGCATTGTGAAAACAATTATCACAAAAATCCTATATCACCGGTCATGAATACGTTATTTGCCCATTCGATTAATAACTTACCTCCTGGTAAATCTACTGAAGTCTGTTGGGCAGTCAGATATCCACGTAGTGTGGATGCAACAAGTGCTGCACAGGCTGCACTACCGCATGATGCAGTAATGCCTGTACCTCTTTCCCAAACTCTTAAAGCTATTTCTCCAGACTTTTCAACTTGTGCAATACTAATATTAATTTTCTGAGGAAATAGTACGTGATTTTCTAGCTTTGGTCCTAAATTTCGCAATGGTATTTCACTTATGTTATCAACAAAAAAAACTATATGAGGGTTACCAATATTTACTGCAACAGGATCTTTTAGCATTTCAAGCTCTATAGGTAAGTGAAGAGTGTCACACTCAGTAGACAAGGGAATTTCATGCCATTTTAGCAAAGGTTTACCCATGTTAACCTTTATGGATTTATCACCAACTTTAAAACACTCTAAAATGCGTTTGTTTACCAGCTCAATAGTGATATACTCAGTACCTTTTTCTGACATTATCAAATATCCAACACAGCGTGCTGCGTTTCCGCACATTTCAGCTTGACTACCATCAGCATTATAGATATGTATAAAGCAGTCTGCAGCATTAGACATTGTTATAATTATCACTTGATCACAACTGCTTTGATCAGCAATTTGTCTATAGTTCCAGTCTAAATTGTTTGTTGAACGTGAGTCTATGATAACAAAATTATTGCCAGTACCGTGCATCTTGATAAAATTTTTAGGACCTTGGCCACTCATCATAAAAAAATATTTCTTCTATTGGTCTTCTTTTTTTCTTACTTGTTTCAGCGCCCTCTTCTTCGTAACCAACCGCTATCACTGACATTACATTAAAATCATCGGATATGTTGAATCTTTCTACTATTTTATCTCTATCAAATCCACCCATTTGATGAGCCATTAAGTTCACAGATGCAGCCTGTAGCATAAGTGCATAATTTGCTGCACCAGTATCATGACTAGCCCAAAGATTTTCTCCTTTACCTCGTTTACGGAAGTTTTTAGCACTTAAAGATATGATTAACACTTGTGCATCTTTTGCCCATTTTTGATTAGATTCATCAAGACAATTTAGCAGCTTTTCCCATGCGCTTTGATTGTTCTGTTTGTTGCATATCACATATCTCCAAGGTTCATCACCAAAACATGAGGGAGTCAGCCTTACAGCTTCCATTAAAATATCCATGTCTTCCTGAGATATTGCTCTTGTAGTATCGTATGAACGTCCGCTGTGTCTTGCTTTCATCAACGATAATAGATCTTGTTTACTCATCATTTTTAATTTAATAGTGCATAAATAATTCATTGTAGCACAATATGAGCAAAATTTAAATTGCAAAACCTCTTATACACATATATTACATTTAATAAGTTATTTTTATTGGGAAGGTATGTTTATAACACAATCTAGCAGCAGATCAACACTGGCTGAAATATTGTCTTGCGTTTTACTTTTATTCTTGATGGCTCAAATAAGCGTACCATTGCAGCCTGTGCCTATCACATTGCAAACTTTAGGAGTAATGCTTATTGGGCTTAAATTTAACCGCAGAACAGCATTCTATTCTCTGCTTACATATCTATCACTTGGTGCAGCAGGATTTCCTGTTTTTGCGAATTTTTCTGGTGGTTATCACATTTTTCTCGGACCCACAGGTGGATATTTAATTGGCTGTTTAGCTGCTGTTATGGTAATGAGCAAAGTAAATGAATTACTGAACTCTAAATATAAATCATTTGTTTGTAATTCTTTAAGTTGTCTGGCTGGTACAGTTGTAATCTTTATTTGTGGTGTTAGTTGGCTTGCTGTTTACTTGGTTCTGGGACAAGCAATAATGGTGGGTGTTTTACCATTTATCCTTCCTGGTTTGGTAAAAATTTTTCTACTTGTAGCAGCTTTGCAATATTTGAAAAAATGATAAAATTCCGCCCTCATCATTTCATGTGCACCCTCGCGTTTCGGGGATATAGGTATTCTCAGGGTTTTGTAGAAAATTATAAAAAGATAGCAAGCAAAGTAATTAGTGATCCTAATACTCAAATCGAAGTAGTCGGCAATCTTGATAGTATTTGTAGTGCTTGCCCAAACCAGATTAAACAAGGTAAATGCACCACAAAAGCTAAAGTTTTAGAGCTAGATAGAAGGCATATGGGAATTTTAGGAATAAAAATTGGCGAGACTTTAACTTGGAATGAGGCGGTAAAAAAGATTAGAGAGAAAATGTCTTTAAAGAAATTTGATTACGTATGTGAGGGGTGCAACTGGCAGCCATATGGAATATGTAAAAATGCCCTTTTAAATTGTCATTCCTATAAAGGTAGTTGACAAAATGTTAAGATAAATTGAAGCATTTTTGTGGAAATAGACTTCTTGCACTACCTCCCAAGCCACAACTGTCATTCAGTAGAAACAAAAAACTTCCTTGACAAGCTTTGCCAGTCCCCTTATCATAACACTGAAGCTATTTATTTATCTTCGCAATCTCTGCAGTGGATTAATGATAAAAAAACTTAATCTATTTGGCGTAAATCATGCTTAATTTTTTGCACTATGTGCACCTCATGTCTTTATAAAACTTTAGGTTTCTACCTATACAACCCGAAACGCGCTTATAAAGCGTTTAAGGCAGTAAAAGACGTCAAATAGACAAGGGAGAATTTGAATACTAGCTACCCTGGGGTTTCTTTGCCTTTTTTTCCGCTCAGTAAATTTCTTAACGTTTATAATTTAGGTTAGTTGCAAGTTAAAAGCAGCTAAATCGCTCTTAATCAAGCGTTTTAGAATAAAAAAACGCCGATATTTTAGTACATAGTAAATAGCCAACCACCAACGGGGTTTCTTTTGCCTTTTTTTTATTTGGTAAATTTCTTAATGTTTGTAGCTAAAGCAATTTAAGAGACCGAAAATGGTGTCATTCCAGCGCGTGACGCTGGAATCTAGTCTTTATTATGCAGCCACTTATTTAAAGTTAAGTTTTCTGGATCCAAGTAGTCAGGGCACTGGGATGACACCTTGACAATCGTCATCCCGCTACGTGTTAGCGGATGAGATACCGCGGCGGTATGACGTAGGGGTTGCCGAGAACTTGTCATTCCAGTCTGAATCCAGTTTTCTTTACAAATTCACCAAAAGTGCTTCATTCTATAACGCAAAACCCATACTCACCAAACCCAATGCATTACTTGCAATTAAGTTTCTTGGATTCCAGACTAGAATGACACCGTCATAAAAGAACCAGTGTCAGCTACTTGCATGACACCTTCCTGATAGACAATGTTCGTACAGTGTCAGCTACTCAGATAACAGGAAGAAGGTGCTGGGATGACAGGAGAAGAAGGCTACTTAGATGGCAGGGAGGAGCTACTTGAATGACGGTTCTTATCGTCGATAAACTTAGAGCTATAATAACTATTTGCCTTTTTTCTACTTAAGTTTGGGTTATGCAAGAAGTCTAATAGAGTGAAATATGGAAGACAAAAGATAAGTGCATTCTACGCAGCATGTTCGTCCCGCTAATTAATAATATCTTTATTATTGTATGAGATAGGTAATTTAGCATTTATGAATTTGTAATGTGTTACGCATAGCTCAAAGAAATAAGGTTTACTGGTTACACGCTGCAGCCAATGCCACAACACTAGGATCTATGTTTGTCTGCATGTTAATTTGCGTTGTGATTTTATGGAGGTCTTCTGTTACCTATGCTAGTGAAAATTTGGAGATACAGAAGGCCTTTGATAGTGTTGTCAAGCATATAAAAACTGATAAAAAGTATAAAGATCTTGATGTTATTGAGAGAAAAAGTGACAAATTTAATATCAAAATTGCGCAGAATTCTGGCAAGAGTTTTGACATATACTCTACTTTAAAAAAAGCAAAAGATTCCTTTGAGTCAGGAGATAATGAAACAGCTATTTCTCTCCTTAATCAGATCATCACAAAGTTTCCTTATCATAAAAATGCTTTAATTGGATTGGGAAATATTTATTATGCTAATAAAGAATACAAAAAAGCTGTAGAGATTTACACAAAACTGTTAAAAGAATACCCTAGTAACCCTTACATATTAAAAAATTTTCTGACGATAATCTCACAATATGATCCTGATCTGGCGTTGAGTGAAATGTTGAAATTGTATGATATACATAAAAATTATGCTCCTTTATTAGCAAATTTAGGTCTGATTTATATGAAAAAGGAGGATTATGTAAAAGGTAAAGAGTATATGACAACTGCTATTTCCCTTGATGAAAACAATATTTTTTATACCTATAATTTAGCTGTTATTCTAGATAAACTTTCAGATTTTAAAAATGCTACAATATTCTACTTAAAGTTGTTGAACATGGCTACAACTTCGAAAGATGTGAGTGAAAAAATACCTTTATACAAAGTGACAGCAAGACTAAAATTTATAAAACTCCACAGCACGCACCCAAAGATTTCATAAAAGCTTATAGCTTACCTAAATCTAATTTATCGCTATTTTTGTTTACAATAATAATATTGAGCTATAGAATTACATCTAAAGGGGCAATTAGCTCAGCTGGTAGAGCATCTCGTTTACACCGAGGAGGTCGGCAGTTCAAGTCTGTCATTGCCCATTTGTTTAACTGAATGTTAATATTATTAATTACTTCAATCAAAATATAGAAAATGCAGGATAATATAGTACCAATCTCAATAGTAAAAGAGCTGGAAGATTCTTATCTCTCCTACGCAATGAGCGTTATCATAAGCCGGGCTATACCTGACGTGCGAGATGGATTTAAACCTGTTCATAGGCGCATATTATATGCAATGTCAAGGGCTGGATACGATGCTGGTAAGCCATATAAAAAGGCGGCTCGTATAGTAGGGGATGTAATGGGGAAATATCACCCACATGGTGATGCAGCTATTTACGATTCCTTGGTTAGAATGGCCCAAGATTTCTCTCTTCTTTTACCGCTTGTTGATGGACAAGGTAACTTTGGTTCGATAGACGGAGATCCACCCGCTTCGATGCGATATACAGAATCAAGGCTTCACAAAGTGTCGCACTTCCTACTAAATGATATTGACGAAGATACAGTTGATTTTAGGCCAAACTATGATGGAAATGAAACAGAGCCTGTTGTACTGCCTGCAGAATTTCCGAATCTATTGGTAAATGGTGCAAGCGGTGTTGCAGTTGGTATGGCAACCAATATTCCTTCTCACAACCTTGGAGAAATAATAGATGCTTGTATGTTATATATAGATAATCCTGAAGTTACTTTGGATGAGTTACTTGAAGTGATGCCAGGGCCGGATTTCCCAACTGGGGGAACGATTCTTGGAAGGTCTGGAATAAGATCAGCATTTGCAACGGGTCGTGGATCAATTGTTGTGCAAGGCAAGACTCACATGGAAGACCTGCCACAAGGTAGGCAAGCAATAGTGATTGATGAAATACCTTACCAGGTAAATAAAGTAAAATTAATTGAGAAGATAGGTGAGCTTGTAAAAGAAAAAAGAATTGATGGCATAACAGAAATTAGGGATGAGTCTGATAAGTCTGGCATTAGAATAGTAATTGACCTCAGAAGAAATGCTGAAGCAAGTTTTATACTTAATCAAATATTGGGACTAACTCCACTAAGAAGTAGTTTTAGTGTTAACACTTTAGTCCTCAACAACAACAGGCCTGCTTTGATGTCATTAAAAGAAATCATAGCTGCTTTTGTTGATTTTAGAAAAGAAGTATTAATCAGGAGAACAGAATTTCGTCTAAGAAAAACGAGGGAAAAAGCTCATATATATATAGGGCTCTACATTGCGGTCTTGAGCATAGATGAAGTGATAAAAATCATCCGTGGTGCAAAAGATCCTGCGGAAGCAAGTAGAGAACTTTTAAATAAAGAATGGAAAACTTCAGCTGAGATAAACACAATTATTGGATTAATCTCAGACAGCACAAGCTTTTTGAAAGACGGAGTGTATAGATTAACTGAGCTGCAAACGAAAGCTATTCTTGACATGAAATTGCAACGTTTAACAGGCCTTGAAAAAGACAAATTAGAAGCTGAGCTAAGTTCAATGATCAACCTGATAAAAGAATATATCGCTTTTCTTGGCTCAGGAGAGAAGTTGATGAAAGAAATAAAAAACAATCTACAAGAAATAAAGAACAGATTTGCTGTGCCGCGAAAAACTTCAATAGAGGAATCAGATACGGACATTGAAGCTGAAGATCTAATTCCACAAGAGGATATGGTGATAACCGTAACTATGAATGGTTATATCAAGCGTGTGAAGCTTTCTCATTATAGAACTCAGCGTCGTGGTGGAAAAGGAAAGTTAGGACAAGGATTAAAAGAAGAGGATGTAACCACAAAATTATTTGTTGGGAATACCCACACTAGCCTTTTATTCTTTTCTAATATTGGCCGAGTTTATAGATTAAAAGTTTATAAGTTACCTCTTGCAGAGCCAACTGCACGTGGAAGAGCACTTGTTAATATATTCCCGCTTAGCGATGGTGAAACTATAACTAATATAATGCCATTACCAAGTGAAAATGACGAAAATCAAAACATAGTTTTTGCTACTGCTCATGGGAACATAAGGCGCAACTCTTTAGCGGATTTTCACTATATTCCAAGCAATGGAAAAATAGCAATCAAGCTCGATGAAGGAGATAAGTTAATATCAGTTAAAGTATGCAATGAAATTGATCATGTTTTTCTTTCAACAAGATTCGGCAAAAGTATCAGATTTGTTGTAAGTGATGTGCGTCAATTTAAAAGTCGCAATTCAGATGGCGTAAGAGGTATCAAACTTGCAAAGAATGACAGCGTGATATCCATGACCATATTAAATGGGATAGGTGTAGCAACAGAAACAAAAGAACTTTACTTAAAAGTTCCACTTGCAAAAAGACTGGGGACTGCAATTAATAACTCCATTGATTCTAAATTGGAAAAGACTTTGAATGATTTAGGAATAGATAACGAATTGTTCTTAAAACTTGCAGTGAATGAGGAGTTTATATTAACTATTACCGAAAATGGCTTTGGTAAAAGAACTTCTGCGTATGAGTATAGAATAACTAACAGGGGTGGTGTTGGTATCACCAATATTCTTACTACCAACAGAAACGGTAATGTTGTTGCTAGTTTTCCAGTTGAGCAGGGTGATAATATCATGCTTATTACAGATAAAGGAAAGTTAATTCGTATTTCAGTAAATGATATCAGAATTGCAGGACGTAGCACTCAAGGAGTC
This sequence comes from Wolbachia endosymbiont (group A) of Conops quadrifasciatus, assembly GCF_964027015.1. Classification (NCBI taxonomy): domain Bacteria; kingdom Pseudomonadati; phylum Pseudomonadota; class Alphaproteobacteria; order Rickettsiales; family Anaplasmataceae; genus Wolbachia; species Wolbachia endosymbiont (group A) of Conops quadrifasciatus. The sequence continues at coordinate 1,098,680 of NZ_OZ034722.1, read as the reverse complement.
ACTCTGTTTAAAACAGAGAGTAGAGAAAAGGTGGTGTCAGTAGCGAAAATTGAAGATCCTGATTCCACTGAAGATAGTATTTCTGAAGTTGAAAACTCTATCTCTTCTCAACTGTAGTACAGGTTAAACAAAAAGCGCAAGTTTTTGTTGATTAATACGCAGTATTTAATTTAAAATATATACTTATGGCTAAGTAAAGATCAATGGACAAAAATTTAACTAAAAATAAAAAACCACTGGCAAACAAAGAGGATAAAAAAACACCTCCCGTTAAAGATCTTACTAAAAATAAGAGTAGGAGAGATTTTATAACATTAACTACATGCGCTATAGCAGGTATAGGAGCTGCAAGTGGACTTTGGCCACTGGTTAAGTCTATGAATCCTTCTGCTGAAGTTTTAGCAACTTCCACAGTGGAGGTGAATTTGTCTGGAATTCAGGAAGGACACGGAGTAAAAGTAAAGTGGCAAGGTAAGCCAGTATTCATTCGTAGACGCACAAAGCAAGAAATTGAGGCTGCAAGAGATGTGAATGTGAAGAGCTTGAGGGATCCTCAATTAGATGAGCAGAGAGTATACGAAGGAAAAGACGAATGGTTAATTATGCTTGGAATATGTACACATCTTGGGTGTGTGCCGATTGATCACGCTACAAAAGATGGTAACGGTTGGTTCTGCCCTTGCCACGGTTCATATTATGACACATCAGGCCGAGTAATTGGGGGTCCTGCACCAAAAAATATGGTTGTACCTGATTATTTTTTTCCCAGTGAGAATGTTGTGGTAATTGGCAAGAAGGCTTAACGGATACAATAAACTCGTTAAAAAAAACTCACAGGATCAACATCTATTATCACTGCAATACTCGAATTCAAGTTACAATTTTTAATCCAACATTTCAGCTTCTTTTGTATAGATAGACTGTGCTTATTGTGTATTTTTAGCAACACCCTATACCGATACTTATTATTTAAGAAATTTATTGCTGCTTGTGATGGACCAAGAATTTCAAATTCCTTTTTGTCTGCACCTACATTTTTTTCCTGAATACAAGTAGTTGAGCTACTTGGATGACAGAAAAGAGATTTTACTATTTCATTCGCTGCTTTTTGTGTCGCAATCTGATTCTTACCAAAAATTATAAGCGCTATTAATCTGTTAAATGGTGGCATTTTGGCTTCACGTCTTGACTTAAGTTCAATTTCATAAAATGAGTCCCTTTTTTGATGCAGCAATGCTTTTATTATTGAACTTTCAGGGTTGTTGGTTTGCACTATTACCATTCCTTTTTCATTAAACCTTCCTGATCTGCCTGCAACTTGGTGTAATAATTGATACGTCTTTTCCGCTGCTCTTAAATCAGAATTTTCGAGACTCAAATCTGCATTTATTACTCCAACCAAAGTTAATTTGGGGAAATTATGCCCCTTAGCAATTATTTGTGTGCCGATTATAATGTTCACCTCTTCTTTCAGTACCAAGTCAATTACGTTACTAACCGACTTTTGATCGCTGCTTATCATCGCAGTTTTCGCGTTTGGTATTAATTTCACCATTTCTTCAAGTAACCTTTCAATTCCTACGCCATAAAGGGAAAATGACTGTTCACTCTGGCAATCAGAGCATTTTTCTGGGAGTTTTAATTGATAAGAGCAATGATGGCACAAAAGAGCATTTTTTTTCTTGTGATATGTAAGCCAAACAGCACAATTTAAGCAGGAAATTTTATATCCACACTTTTTACAAACTGCCAGTTGTGCATACCCTCGGCGGTTTAAAAAGAGCATAACCTGCTGTTTTTTCTCTATGGTTTGTTTGATGCTTTCAAAAAGCTCAGAGGAGATCCATTGCTTGTTGTTCCTCATATCTACTACTTTAATGAGTGGCAATTCTGCACCACCGAATCGCTTGGTTAGCTTTACATGATTGTAATTCCCGCTTTTAACATGATGAATCGTTTCAAGCAATGGAGTTGCTGATGATAAAATAATCGGAATATTTTCAAATTTGGCTAAGATTATCGCCATATCTCGAGCATTATATATAATTCCCTGTTCTTGTTTAAAAGATGAGTCGTGCTCTTCATCAATGATAATCAATTTTAGGTTTTTATAAGGCAAAAAAAGCGCTGACCGTGCACCAATAATTATCTGCGCATTTCCACTTGCTATATTGAGCCAATTATTCCGGCGAGTTTTTGGAGTGAGCCTTGAGTGCCATTCAACTAAGTTTTTTGATATCTGACCGCGAACACGATTTACCAATTGTGAAGTTAAAACAATTTCAGGCAAGAGGATTAAAATTTGTGCACTGTTTACAGTTTCTACCAATTTTGCAATTGCGGATAAGTAAACTTCCGTTTTTCCAGATCCTGTCTCACCGTCAAGCAAAGTCACTGAATACTCATTCAAACTACTTATTATTTTATCGCTAGCTATCTGCTGTTCAGGGTTTAATTGGCAACTTATTTCACTTATTTCCTGCTTTTGTTCAACACAAACCAATTTATCTATTTGGTTTACTTTTAACATTCCTCCCATTATCACTTTGGCAAGCATACCAATAGGCATTACATTGTATTGTGCAACCCACTCTGCAAATGTGATCAATTTTGGTCTAATATTTGGTAAATCGATTTTTTGCTCAATAAATTTTAATGCTCGACCACTCTTGTCACTATATTTCCAAACTATTCCGATCAAGCGTTTTTTGCCAAATGGCACCACTACGTAATCTCCAACTGAAACTTCAGTATTTTCTTCAACTGCATATGAAAATAACTGATCAATTGGAAGTGGTAGTAATACATCAACTGTTCTTGTCATAGCAGCCTAAGTTTAGCACTGTTTTGAAAATATTCGTTTGATTTTTGTGGATTGATTGGTTGAACTGATATAGCATTATACTAAATTAATTTGATTGTGGGAGTGAGTATGATTCCAAAAACACGTAAAGAGGCATTCAAAGTATTAGGATTGTCAGAGAGTGCAAGCACAGAAGAGATTAAGAAGGCATATCACGAGCTTGCATTGAAATGGCATCCCGACAAATGGTCAGATAAAAGCCAAGAAGAGCAAAAGACAGCAACAGAAAAGTTTAAAGAAATATCAGTAGCATATAAAATATCAATAGGCGAGATGACTGAAGAATTCATTAGCCAACAGCCTAATGATGATTGGATTAACAACTTGGCTGAATATTTTGAAAACAGGGCAAAAGAACTTCGTAGAGAACGCTACGGCTCACATCTAAGTGAAGAAGAGGTTGATTTATTTAAGGCTCTTGATGATAAAGATCTAGCCAAGACAAAAATTTTGTTAGAAAAAGTCAAAAATATCAATTCACAAACCAGACCTTTTGATTTATGGACTGGGAAGTCAATATTGCACTACATTGTAAAAAATTCCTGCAGCAATTTTGAATCAGGTTGGATAGAGCTACTTGAAGAAGTTTTATCAAAGTATAGCGCTAACAATTCAATATCAGCTTACAATAACAGTGTCGAGCTATGCTCACAACTTAACGCAATAGATGTTAATATTTTGATAGAAGGTATTGGCACCCCTTTACATATTGCATGTGATCTAGGTAATCTTGATGTCATAAGTATGCTTCTAAAGCATGGAGCAGATCCTAATACACGTAGTGTATCTGAATATACACCGCTGTATTATGCTCTAAAAGAAAGCAAAAATGATGTTGTTAAGGTACTGTTTGAACACGGTGCTGAAATTGATGTAGATTATGTAGAAGAAAAGTTAATTATCGGCAATATTAAAAAATATAGTCAGAGTACAGTAGAAATGCTTTTACCGTATGCATCTAATAGGCAAAAAAGTAGGATGTTACAATTTATTGCTTACAGTGATAGTGTGGAAACTGATCATGATATTGAAATTGCAAAATTACTATTGAAGGCAGACGCTGACCCTAAATTTTGTGGTCAAGTAGAAAAGGGGGAGTCAAACGCCAGTGCATCATATTGGGCAGACTCAAAAAAGAAAAGTAAGCTTGTAAAATTATTTAATGAACACAAAGAAAAAGCAACTAACAATAACTTACATACAGTGGAAAAGCAAAGTGCTCAGCCACCTATAACAGATAATAAGAATCATCATTCTCCACAAAAACAAGCTTCAGGAATTTCCCCAAGAGTTATAGGCTTAGCATTATTATTTGGTTCTGTAGGAGCTACACTAGTTGTAATAGGAATTATACCTGAGATTATTGCTATCGGAGTAATTGCAACTGCTGTATTATTAGGAATTGCAGGTGCAGCATTAGGTGGTATAGTAGGGTATCTTACAGACATAACAGTAAACAAATGTTGTAATAGTGAAGCTGTTATGAAAGCTGCATAACTAACAACTAATGTCATTCAAATAGCTCGTCTAGGCATGTTTTTTTCTGGATTCTATAGTATTTTCTAAAACGAATGATAAACGTCTAAAATAGTATTACCAACTAAAAGGTGTAAGTCTGTACATTGATGCATTAGAGGTCTGAGGCGACTTTTGATGGTGTGCCAACAATGCTCTATCGGATTTAGATCAGGTGAATATGTTGGAAGATAAAGCAAATGACAGCCAAAAGACTCTATTAATGACTTTGTTTTGGGAGTTTTATGGAATGTAGCATTATCCATAACTATGGTTGTATCACGCTGTAATTGTGGAAGTAATCTTCGCTCTAACCATACATTATTACACCCTCCTTTGAAGGTCATTGGTGCAATAAACTTCTTTTCAATCCATCCACCTATTATACTCACTCTTTCCCGCTTTTTTCCTGGAACATCAGCATATATTTTTCTCCTCTTGGAGCTCATGCATATTCTCGGTATAGTCTATTATCAACTCCTGCTTCATCTATATATAAAATGCTACAGTGGTCTATTTTTGAGACTTTATCGATAAATTGCTGCCTATCTTCTTGATTGCGCTCTTGATAGAATGTGACTTTTTTTTAAGGTTATTTTTAGCTGTTTTAACCTATACCAAATTGCACTTATTCCAAAGCCAAGGTTTTGTTTCATTTCTGCTAGTGTGTGATCTGGGTGTTTTTTAACATAGTCTGCAAGTATTTTTGGGTCTATTTTCCGAATAAAACCAGTACTTTTTACCGCTTTGAGACCTTGGCCAGTAGCTTTCTTTTTTAGCCATCTATATAGTGTCTATCTCAAAAACCTCTGCAACTTCAACCTTTGACTTTCCTTTTTCTACCAAAGACACTGCTTTTTCCCTTAAATCTACACTATATACCATCGCTTCCCCTACTTTAAAAAAATATATTATACCTTTATCATTCGCTTTTGAAAATACTATAAAACAGAAACAAAAGTAGACCTGCTGCGAATCAAGCAATAAAAAGAAGGAAAGGAGGGTGACTAAAATCAAGGTTAACTAAAAGGTGTGCTTAAGATTCACAATACCAGCAATAATATTGAACCTCAGGTCGTATTTTTTCTGAAAATTGCGGTAAATATGAGACATAATCTTAAATATCTTTATCTTACGGATCTTATTTTCTACTCTCATTCTAAATGATGCTAATCTTCTATTATGCTCTTTCTGCTCTGGAGTTAATGGCTTTTTACGATACTTTTTATATGGAATTATAACATTGCTTTGCAATTTTTGCCAACCTTGATATCCAGAATCGGCATATTTTATGCTATCGATTGGTAAATATTTTTCTTGTTTCCTTATGCGAAAATCATTAATTCTACCACGATATGACTTTGACACTGATAAAATTCTTCCACCTTCTTCGATAACAATCTCAGTTTTCATAGTGTTGGTTCTTTTTTTTCCTGAATATGATTTCTTCCGTTTTTTACTATCTTCTGGTCTCTGTATTTGCTGTTCTGTAACATCAGCCAGAATCTTCAGTATTTTTTCTGGTGTCATACTTCTATCTTTTGTTATAGTAACTTTTTTGGCAAGTAATGGCTCTATTTTCTTCAGTAACCTAAATACATTTGCGTTGTGAACATTGAACAGGCACCCTAAAAATCTATGTGTTATGTAAGTGCGATAGTACAAAATTACGCAAAATAACTTATCTTCTAGAGTTGGTAGTTGTGATCTTCTACCATGGCACTTTTTCTGTTTTTCAAGTCTTTCCCACCCAGACCTCACTTTTTCCACTACCTTTTCGAACTCCTCTATAGTTAAACCTGTTATACTACGAAAGTTTCTTGGGTGTTTCTTCATGTTATAGTAACTAAAGCTCATTTTTTTACCTTACTCAATCTGCTTATTCTTCTTCTACTTCTCTCACATTATTTTTTCAATCACCTTTTGCAGCAGGTCTAGTGCTGTTTATTGCAGCTTTTGGGTAATTTAATGGTAAAAATTTTAGAGAGAAATTTTATACACTATCACTGATATTTTCCCTTAAGTTGACGCCATTGCCTGAACAGATACACTCGGATTTTTTATATAACTATATTTACTATCTTATTTGGTACAGCATATACAGTGCGAACTTTGCTTTGATCGATCTTACTGGACACAGAGTCTATCGCTATTTTCTTCAATTCTTCTTGAGGTAAGTTAATTGCTGCCTTTATTGTTGTGCGTAATTTTCCATTGATTTGCACTGCTATAGTTACCGTATCGTCAACTAATAATGATTCATCAGCTTTTGGCCAAGGTTGTATACCTTCACCTCCTATTTCTTGCCATAGGCTTTCAGCTAGATGTGGTATGAATGGTTCGATTACTCTGATTAATATACATATACCTTCATCAATAAGAGATTTTCCAGTTTTTACGTCTATTTCAGCTATTAAATTCGTCATCTCACGAAATTTTGCCACTATACAGTTGAATCTGCAGTTTTCCAAGTCATCTGTAAGTCCGTGTAAGAGTTTATGAATTTTTTTTCTGTACTCTAGAAGTCCACCCGTAATACTTTCATTATCATAGTGTATATTTACAGGTCTCAGCTGCATGACCATACGCCACAATTTATTTACATAACGAGAACAACCTTCCACGCCATCATCGGACCATTCCATATCTTTTTCTGGAGGAGTGTCGGACAACACAAACAAGCGAGCAGTATCAGCACCATACTTTTCTATGATAAAATTTGGATCAACTGTGTTCTTTTTCGACTTGCTCATTTTTTCAACTTTGCCCACTTGAACCTTAGCTCCTTGTACAATCAACTCTTTTGCTTCTGCGGGAAATAGCCTCTTACCATTTTCGTCTTTATAAGTTGCATGGCAGACCATTCCTTGAGTGATTAAAGTAGAGAAAGGCTCTTTAATAGCAAAATAGCCACATTTGGTTAAAGCACGGCAGAAAAATCGTGAGTAAAGCAAATGCAGAATTGCATGTTCTATCCCACCTATATAATAATCAACAGGCATAAAACGATTACATGCATCTTTGTCTATTGATTTATCTTCACTACAGAATGCAGCAAAATACCAGGAAGACTCAAAAAAGGTGTCGAATGTATCAGTTTCACGCTCTGCTTGCTTTCCACATTTTGGGCAATCAACGAACTTCCAAGTTGGGTGCTTATCCAGCGGATTGCCACCACTTGTAAATTCTACATCTGCAGGTAGAACCACAGGAAGGTCTTTTTCTGGCACTTGCACAGTTCCACAATCTTTACAATATATTATAGGTATAGGGCATCCCCAATAACGTTGTCTCGAAATTCCCCAATCATGTAAACGATAGTTTGTTGTTTTCTCACCTATCCCTTTTTCTTTGAGCTTTTTAATGATTACTTCCTTTGCTCTACTTACCGTTAATCCGTTTAAGAACTCAGAGTTAAACATTATCCCATTAACGACCTTCAAGGTCTCTATAGTTTGTGCACCCTCTTCACGAACTACGGGAATAATCGGCAAATCATATTTCTGTGCAAATTCAAAATCACGCTGATCATGTGCAGGGCAACCAAAAATCGCGCCTTCTCCATATTCCATCAACACAAAATTTGCTATGTAAAGCGGCAATTCCTTATCAAGAAATGGATGCTTGACGTTTAATCCGGTGTAAACTCCTATTTTTTCATCATTCTCCCCATTTGTTTTTATGTTATCGATAAAGTCCTGTATTTCTTTATTTTTTAAATCCTGTACAATAGGGTGCTCTGCTGCCACTGCAAAAAAAGAAGCTCCAAATAAAGTATGAGAATAAGTTGTAAAAACCTTCAATTTCTTATTTAAGCCAACTACTTCAAACTCTATAGTTGCTCCTTCAGATTTTCCTATCCAACGCTCCTGCATTGTTTTGACTTTTTCTGGCCAATTTTTCAAACTTTGCAGGCACTTGAGTAAGTCTTCAGCGAAATCAGTAATCTTTAAAAACCATTGGGAAAACTTACGTTTTTCAACAACTGCACCTGATCGCCACCCTTTTCCATCAACCACCTGTTCATTTGCAAGCACTGTTTGGTCCACTGGATCCCAGTTAACCCATGACTCTTTTCGATAGGCAAGCCCATGCTTTAAAAAATCCAGGAAAAATTTTTGTTCGTGTTTGTAGTAATCAGGCTCACATGTGGAGAGTTCACGCTCCCAATTATAAGAAAGACCTATAGATTTCAACTGTGTACGCATATTATCTATATTCTCTTTTGTCCATGTTTCAGGGCTAATATTATTGTCCCTTGCTGCATTTTCAGCTGGTAATCCAAACGCATCCCAGCCAATTGGATGCAAAACCTCAAATCCACGAGCTCTCTTGTAACGCGCTATCACATCCCCTATTGCATAGTTACGTAAGTGCCCCATATGAATTTTACCTGATGGATATGGAAACATCTCCAATACGTAACATTTCTCTTGTTCACTATTCTTGCTTACAGAAAAATCCCATTTATCTTGATAAAATTTTTCAACACTTTTAAAATCATATTTCATATAAATCCAAATTCAATTACAGTTCACATGCATCAAAGGATCAACCGCTTGGCCATTATGCCGTATTGTGAAACACATCTGTGGATCTTTATCTTGTGTGCTTGATTTACCTGCAGATCCAATCACTTGACCTTGCTTTACTTTATCACCAATTTCAACATGTATGTTTTTTAAATAGGAGTACACAGTCATGTAATTATCTTTGTGTTCTACTATAATTAAATTTCCATACCATCTCAGCCCTTTGCCTACATATACCACTTTGCCGGGTGCAGAGGCAACTACATTCGTTCCATTTTGAGCAGCAATTTTTATGCCATCCTTACACATTTCATCAGAAGAGGTAGCTGAAATAACTGTACCTTTAACTGGCATTACAAATTTGCAATTTACCCCCACGTTTTGTGCATTATTGTTATCTTTGTATATCCTGTTTATGATGGCTTTTCTATTTTCTTTTTTTATTAAAGGCTCCCTAATTAAATGGTACTCTCTTGTATATTCCAGCTCTCTTTTTCCGTAAAATTCTTCGCCTTTAAGCAGCACAAGTGCAGGTTTTTGCAGGCCACAGCCTATTAATATTGCTAATAATATAAGAAATGAAGCTATATGCCACATTTTAGATATATCAACTCTCACAAAACTCCAAAATTTTAGCGAGACGTAGTGTTTCACGCCTGTTCGTTACTTTCCTCGTTATTTATTTTACTAGTTAAATAATCCCTCAAATCGGTAAGTTCTTGCAACAAATTCTTTGTGACTTTTATATCATTACCAAATTCTTTTTGCACTCCTTTTATTGTATATCCTTTATCATATAGCATGTATTTTACTTTCTTTATGGCCTCTATACATTTAAGATCATATAGCCTTCTTCCTTTACGCTTTGTAGGCTTAATTTGATGAAATTGACCTTCCCAAAATCTTAAAACATGCTGTTCCAAATGTAGCTCTTCAGCTACTTCCCCAATCGTATAAAATAATTTTTTCTTATTCATTAATTGTTGATTAATTTTTTTATAATTTTTGAAGGCCTAAAAGAAATTGAATTTCTTGCCTGAATCATCACTTTCTCTGATGTATTTGGTATATTTCCTGGTCTTTCCTTCTTTTTCTTAACCAAGAATGTTCCAAATGACGATATTTTTACTATTCCATCCTTTGCCAAGCTTGTCTTTATTTCGTTCAATATATCATCTATTATCGAAGCAGAGTCTTCCTTTGATAATCCTATTTCTTGGTTTATATTTTCAGCTATCGTTGCCTTAGTTACTGTTGTGTCTTTTGTTGTAACGTGATCCATTATTGATAAATATTACAATACGTAAATATAATATAGCAATCGACTCGAGATTCAGCTACTTTATTTTTTAGGGTATGTCTCTTCTGTAGCATAATTTAAAATACTAGCAGCTGCCAACATTACAAATATTGCAAAAAGCGCCATTTGATGATCTGTAAAAAGTGCTAGCATTGACACTATAATTCCGCTGACAATAAACATAAACCCATTGATAATGGATGATGATGTGCTAATGTATTTTCGTTTCACAATCTCGCTGCCGACAGTAAAATTAAGCATATGTCCTCCCGCAAAAAACCCGAACATTAACATACAAAAGTACACAACGTGGACTGTTAAATGGCTGCATAGTAAAATAATAATTGAGACGCCTTGCAATAAAGCAAAAGCAGAAATTACATATTTCCTATTTTTAAATAAGTTTGAGATTCGATCTGCAATTGGAGCACCAACTGCAAGACCAAGCCATAGTATTGCAGTTGCTATACCTGACTCCATTGTATTGAGTTCTGAGTTGCCCAGTAACCTTGGAGCCCACAGGGTGTTAAGTGCTAAAAATGTTCCAAAAGTAATAGCACCCACCACTGAAGTTATCCAGATATCTCTTAATTTTAGCACTGTGAGTACAGAGCACATTACTGTTCTTATAGAGTTTTGTATTGTGCATTCTTCTGAACTGCTTTCTGGAAGTGTGTTTGGACAAAAGAGTGTAAGTACAAATATCAACACACCAAATAGTATTATGCATACAATCATATTCTTCCAATCTGCACCTTCGGCAAGCAAGCTAGAGAACAATATTTGAATTATCAGTGCAGAAAGGCTTGAAATTGTCTGCACTAGTGAAAACATTAGTCCAAATTGAGCAGCGGAAAAACATATGCTACTTGTATGAGCAGCACCAATAAAACCAAATGATGCTCCAGTTGCAATCAACACTTGAGACAAAATCAAATGGGAAAAATTGTCACTATTAATAAGGACAAAAAACCCCAAGATCATAGTTGATAATGAGAAAAAATAAATTTTTTTACTGGAAAAAACATTAAACGTTGCCCCACTAAAAAATTGTAAGATGGCAAAAGTCCAAGTATATGCTGAATTAGCCAGTGCAACTTGCGCGATTGTAAGTCCAAGTTCTTTTTCAAGATTCACACTTATAAAAGTATAAACTATCTGAATATTGCTGAATATAACAACCAAGTTACTGATCAGCCAAATGAACCAAGCCTTAGCTCTGCTTTCCATAAGATTTATTTTTATAAGTAATCTATTAGAAATTTAACACTAAGTCTCTTTTTAAGCTATTGTTTCCTGAATAAGTGCTGGACTTGACTTCCTTTAGCTTTATTGTACAATTAAATAATTTTATTCTAGAGGTTGGTAATATGGCACCACAAGATAAATCTCAATTAAAAAAGTTTGACAATATATTAGCAAGAATAAGTGACACCATTGATTCTGGTAAGGGTGATTCTATTGAGATTTATGATGAAATAAAAAATTAGCTGAGAGAAGAACTTAATAATGTATATGAAGAATGGGAAAGTAGTGAATTTAATCCAAACTTCAGATTCAAATTAGATGATGGTTATGAAGTAGAAACAACTCTACTGCACATTGCCATTCAATGCAGGAAAAGTGCTGCATGTGCACCACTAGTCCAATGCTTGTTAGATCAGGGAGATGATCCCAACGTACAAGATAGTCCTTATAGTAGTTTTACCTTAACCTGTGTCCTAATGCCTTTTTTAAACCACCCGTGTCCAATCTTTGAATGTGTGCCAAACCGCAATTCATCGAAGAAAAACAGCTCTTTTTCAGGATACATGACAATAGTTTCATTAAGATTTTTTTTTAAACTCCTCTTGTTTACTTTTATCTTGTCCGTTATGCACTGGTCTTGGTGTGATATATGAGAATTTCATTCTTTGCATATTACGGTGTACTGTAGACTTGCTAAACCAAACTTTTCCTGAATTCTTATTCTCGTTTCTTTAATGGTAATGTTGGGATTTTCTTGTATCCATGCTTCAACTTGTTCAAGTTGGCTTTGGTTCAATATAGTTTTTCTACGGCGTTGAGGTGGAGCAAATAATTTTTCTTCTCTGCCAAATTTTAGGTCATGCAGTAAGTGCCTTTCTTGAAATGCAACATATTTTTGCTACGGCTGTTATACTATGCTTTTTTGCTGCAATTACAGCATTTAGTTTTTTTGCAACATATGCATTATTTCTTACTTTCTTCAGCATTTCTTTTGCTCACTTTTTCATCCAATAATTTTGATCTTAATGCCATTTAAACCTCGCTATTTTACTTACTCCAGTATGGCTTTTTTTCCATTATTGTCTATCCGTTACTTGTATAGCGGGAATTGGTATTAGGAGATTTATTTGACTTTCTTTTTGGTAGTTCTAAAGCTAATCGCCAATTTGAGGATAATATCGGAGTACAAAAAGAATTGTATGTCGGTACAATAAATTCATGGATAGTCTTGGGGGCTTAGGAAAAGATGGTCCAAGAGGATTTATTAATCAAATAGCATCGCAATATCAAGGCAATCCTTACCAGCAGTTTATTAGCAATCAAATGATTGGCAACCAATTAAGAGCAAGTGGGCTTGATCAATCAAGCTACAGACCTGCTGCAAAAGGTGATTGAAAAAATAATGTGAGAGAAGTAGAAGAAGAATAAGCAGATTGAGTAAGGTAAAAAAATGAGCTTTAGTTACTATAACATGAAGAAACACCCAAGAAACTTTCGTAATATAACAGGTTTAACTATAGAGGAGTTCGAAAAGGTAGTGGAAAAAGTGAGGTCTGGGTGGGAAAGAGTTGAAAAACAGAAAAAGTGCCATGGTAGAAGATCACAACTACCAACTCTAGAAGATAAGTTATTTTGCGTAATTTTGTACTATCGCACTTACATAACACATAGATTTTTAGGGTGCCTGTTCAATGTGCACAACGCAAATGTATGTAGGTTACTGAAGAAAATAGAGCCATTACTTGCCAAAAAAGTTACTATAACAAAAGATAGAAGTATGACACCAGAAAAAATACTGAAGATTCTGGCTGATATTACAGAACAGCAAATACAGAGACCAGAAGATAGTAAAAAACGGAAGAAATCATATTCAGGAAAAAAAAGAACCAACACTATGAAAACTGAGATTGTTATCGAAGAAGGTGGAAGAATTTTATCAGTGTCAAAGTCATATCGTGGTAGAATTAATGATTTTTGCATAAGGAAACAAGAAAAATATTTACCAATCGATAGCATAAAATATGCCGATTCTGGATATCAAGGTTGGCAAAAATTGCAAAGCAATGTTATAATTCCATATAAAAAGTATCGTAAAAAGCCATTAACTCCAGAGCAGAAAGAGCATAATAGAAGATTAGCATCATTTAGAATGAGAGTAGAAAATAAGATCCGTGAGATAAAGATATTTAAGATTATGTCTCATATTTACCGCAATTTTCAGAAAAAATACAACCTGAGGTTCAATATTATTGCTGGTATTGTGAATCTTAAGCACGCCTTTTAGTTAACCTTGATTTTAGTCACCCTCCTTTCCTTCTTTTTATTGCTTGATTCTCAGCAGGTCTTATGGTTTATCTAAAGTTGCAAGTTTAAACTCTGAACTTGCGTCGCGTGGCTTGAATGATTTTATCAGCTCATCTTTAGGAGGGTTGCAAAGTCTTATCGGAGCAAATGGGCTTGGTGCACAAATTGGTCAAAATCTAGGTGGTGGTTACACTTCTTACGGAAAATCTTTAAATGATCGCTGGGTAGCTATGAATCAAATGTTGGGTCATTTTGGTCAGGCTGCGGGTAAGGCTGCAATATAGCCAACTACAACATTTTTTTTAATTTTTCAATAAAGAAAGGAAGGAGTGGTGTATAAAAATATATATATGTTTATAGAGTGTTTTAATCTTTGTAAATATATTCTCTATACTCTATTGCAGTAATTATTACTATACGTTCTAGTTTACTGATCCTATAAACCAAGCGGTAATCACCTGTTCATATTCTACGATATCCTTTAAACTCACCAAGCAAGGGATCTCCTGCTTTCTCAGGAGAAACTGTAAGGCGCTCTTTTACGATTTCTTTTATCCTTGACCATATTGCCTTAGGAAGACTTGGAATATCTTCGTGAACTACATTTTCCTCATAACAGATTAAGTACTTATCCCCAGTTGAAGTCTTCATACCTGATGAATTTTGCATTTCGGGTGTCACATTGGATAGCGAGTTTGACTATCGCTATATCTTCCTCATATTCAATTGCTTCTTGTATAAACCCCTCTGCTAGCTCTTGAACTGATTGGTTTTTCACTTTAGCCAAGCGAGTAAGATCCTTTAAAACTTTTTCGCTAATGTTAATTCCTCAATCTGCCATACGTTTTACCAAATTCTACTACTGTAATTATTTTACAACATTTTTCTGAATTTTTCAATAAGGAAAGTTACTGATATGTAAGAAAAATTTTGTGCACCTGCGTCAACATAGTATATATTACAATTAGCTTAAAGAATGAAGAATGTTAACTCAAGAAGACATCATTTTATGCCGCAAAGACTTTGGTTTTTTTGCATTTCAAGTCATGCTGCGAGTGTTTAATATCAGATTAAATTTAAAGAGAGAGGATGGCAGCAAAAACTATCTGTGGATGCTGTTTAGCAGCATTAATCGCTGGTGTTTGAAAAAGCACACAGTAAATGGTGGAACATACCACCAAGGTGCGCTAAGACAACACTGGGTTTTATATTTCATGTAGCGTTTGCCATCGGCAATAATCCAAGAGCAAAATTTATGTATATCACGCACCAGAGGGATTTGATGCGTGAAAAAATTAATGAACTACATATTGTACTTGAATCTTCATTTTACCGCCTGGTTTTTCCAAACGTGAAAATAGTTGGTCGTAAAAGTACGCGAGTAATAAGGACTAAAGAAGGAGGTTTTGTTAATGGCTTTTCAATATCAGGGCATGTAACAAGTACAGGAGCTGGGGATAGTTCTCTTGATTTTGATGAAGGTCGGAAGTACGGTGGTTACATTATCCTTAGACCTGCTGCAAAAGGTGATTGAAAAAATAATGTGAGAGAAGTAGAAGAAGAATAAGCAGATTGAGTAAGGTAAAAAAATGAGCTTTAGTTACTATAACATGAAGAAGTACCCAAGAAACTTTCGTAATATAACAGGTTTAACTATAGAGGAGTTCGAAAAGGTAGTGGAAAAAGTTAGGTCTGGGTGGAAAAGAGTTGAAAAACAGAAAAAGTGCCATGGTAGAAGATCACAACTACCAACTCTAGAAGATAAGTTATTTTGCGTAATTTTGTACTATCGCACTTACATAACACATAGATTTTTAGGGTGCCTGTTCAATGTGCACAACGCAAATGTATGTAGGTTACTGAAGAAAATAGAGCCATTACTTGCCAAAAAAGTTACTATAACAAAAGATAGAAGTATGACACCAGAAAAAATACTGAAGATTCTGGCTGATGTTACAGAACAGCAAATACAGAGACCAGAAGATAGTAAAAAACGGAAGAAATCATATTCAGGAAAAAAAAGAACCAACACTATGAAAACTGAGATTGTTATCGAAGAAGGTGGAAGAATTTTATCAGTGTCAAAGTCATATCGTGGTAGAATTAATGATTTTCGCATAAGGAAACAAGAAAAATATTTACCAATCGATAGCATAAAATATGCCGATTCTGGATATCAAGGTTGGCAAAAATTGCAAAGCAATGTTATAATTCCATATAAAAAGTATCGTAAAAAGCCATTAACTCCAGAGCAGAAAGAGCATAATAGAAGATTAGCATCATTTAGAATGAGAGTAGAAAATAAGATCCGTGAGATAAAGATATTTAAGATTATGTCTCATATTTACCGCAATTTTCAGAAAAAATACAACCTGAGGTTCAATATTATTGCTGGTATTGTGAATCTTAAGCACGCCTTTTAGTTAACCTTGATTTTAGTCACCCTCCTTTCCTTCTTTTTATTGCTTGATTCGCAGCAGGTCTATTGATGATTTACATGATGCTAGTTGCGCTTATAGTCGGGTATCGCTGATCAGTGCCTGTCAAAAGTTTGAACAATGCATAACTTCAAGCCGTAATACTGCTGATACGCCATTTTTAGTGATTGGTCAAAGGATCAGTGTTTATGACATATTTGGTTATTTAGAGAAAAAATCAGAACGGCAATTTGAGAAAGTCATAATACCTGCAGTACTTGAAGATGGCACGAGTATTGATGAAAACAGACTGCCAATGCAGGAACTTAGGATCAAGGAAAAAGCAGATACCGTCTAGTTAGTCAACAAGAAAATTACAAAATAAGGCAATATTTCATATAAGATTGAAAGTATTTTTTTTAACAATCAGCTAAGTAAACCTTCCTCCAACAGCTTTACCCTGTAGTTTTTGATATGATCTGGATCAAAAGCCTTCTTTGAACCTTAGAACACCAAAAACAATATGGAGTAACTTACGCATCGCAGCTCCCACAATGGCCATATTATGCTTGCCTTTTTCTTTTAATCTCTTGCAAAAAGTCATAATAATAGGATTGTGATTTTTAACTACTATAGCAGGAAAATACATTGCCTTACGTAGTGTTCGTGAACCTGATTTACTTAATCTGGGCTTGCATATACAGAGGAACCTGACGTTATATTTCGTGGTATAGCTCCAGCATATGCTGCCAATTGCCTGGCATTTCTAAAAGCTTTTATGTCAGGAACTTCAGCTAAGATAGCTATTGCTGATTCCTCTCCTATGCCTGAAATAGTTAATAGAAGTTGAAAATTTTCCAACAACTCTTTGTGTTGCTTTAATAGTTCACGTATGGAGTTTTTTATTGTTTCTATTTTTTGAGCTATATTCATTGCAAGGTCTTCCCAAGCATTTGTAACTTCTTTAGGCAGTCTCTCTTTTTTTTCTAAGTGGTTATTTACTAATGTCAATTCATCTTTTAACGCAGCCGAGCAACGATAAAGATGTTTTAATTTTTTTAACTCAGGAGAAGGTGGTGTCCAACGAGTTGGTTCCTATCTTTGTCAGTAATCAGCAATAATTTCCGCATCGGTCTGATCATTCTTTTGTCGTACAAGCTTACTTCTTGCATAAGATCTTATGCAAGAAGGATTTACAACACTTACAAAATGTCCAGCATTGTGTAGAAATTCAGCCAGAGCTTCACTATAACAACCAGTAACTTCCATACAAGCTTTCACTTGCTCTACGTTATGTTTTTGTAGAAAGCTCTGCAGACCTTGAAACCGATTATCATCGTTCTTAAAGCTTCTTTTCCTAGTTTCACGTTTTCCTTTTTTACTTATAAATGAGAGAAAAACATCAAAGCGATCTTTTGATACATCTATTCCCAGAAAGTTGTTGATCATATATAACCCCATACGTTACCATTAAAAATGAAAAGTAAGGCTATTCTTGAGGATATAGAATTAGAACCATTTAGGTCTTTCTACGATACCTTCCAGCCTATACCTTTGAGAAGGGAGCTCTTATCTACTTGACAGATTTTATATCTAAGCCCTATGACAGAGTGCTTCCCTTCTCCATCTAATGCTTAAGCTTAAAACATTAGATGCTTTTTACAAGATACAAGTCCAATGGCGATAGCCAAGTCATAATGACTGCCTTCTTTCAGCAAATCCGCAGTGGAGAGATTAACTGTAATTCTTTTTGGAGGTGTAGTAGATTGATTGAATTTAACGCTGCTCTGATGCGCTCTTTGGATTCCGCAACAGTTTTATACGGCAATCCAACAATATTAAAAGCTGGAATACCATTTGCCATATGAATTTGTGCATTGACATTTACTGTGCTAATTCCCTGAAGCGCAACGGTATTTATATTTGCAATCATAATATATTATATAAAATTATTAATATAATGTATTAAAGAAGTGATGAGGTAAAGGCTACAGCAATTAAAGATGGCTTAACTTAGCAAAAAAGTGCATAGTATCCTATCACTTTGCTGATTATAAAATGTTTATAAGGATAATAACTTTTCTTTTGCTATACTCAAGCGCGGTTTTCTGTGGTGATTGTAATTTTAATTTACCATACTGTGGGCTCAATTGTAATCTGGATCTATCATATAGAAATTTAAGTAATATAAAAAAATTGTTGAATAACGACGATAAGTTTGTTGCGCTTACGTTTGATGATGGGCCTTCCAACAATAGAGTAAACGATATTATTAATGTTCTGGAAAGCTATGAAGCAAAAGCAACGTTTTTTGTGCTTGGTGAACGTATAAATAAAAAAACATATGAGATAGTAAAGAAAATCCATGAAGCAGGTCATGAGTTAGGCAATCACTCTTGGTCGCATAGGAAGTTGACATCACTTTCAAGTAAGGAACAATTGCAAGAATTGGAAAAGACAAATACAGCAATTAAAAATGCAATAAAACAAGATGTAAAATGGTTTCGCCCGCCATATGGATGTCATGACGATAATCTGATTGAAAATACTAATAAATTGGATATGTATTCGATATTATGGACAGTTGATTCGCTAGATTGGCAAGGTGATAAACCAGAAGCTTTAGTTGAAAGAGTTTTAAGTAATGTACATAATGGGGCAGTTATACTGTTTCATGATCACAATAACAGATCAAACACAATTGAAGCTTTACCTCATATTATTAAAATACTAAAAAAATCGGGTTACAAGTTTGTTACCTTAAGTGAGTGGGAGGAAAGGGTTTGTAATACGGTAAAAGCCAGAAGTGTAACAATAAAAGAGGGGGAAAAAGTGCGTTTTGAAGGAATGTTATGTGGACAAAAAACAAAGTCTTTAACCGCAGAGCATTCATATTAGGTAGTATTCAGCTTACCATTTCCGCTATTTTTAGCTATCGGTTATATAATTTACAAATACGAAACAGACAAAAGTACGAAGCACTATCTAATAGTAATAGAATAAGAGTCGCTACTATTATGCCTCAGCGGGGCAAAATTTTAGATAGGAATAGCACTGAACTTGCGGTAAACAAAATTTCGTATGTTGTTCTGTTTGATGGGCAAAAAACTTCTGGTGAGGAGGTCGATTTGCAAACATTATCAGAAGTCGAGTCTAAAATAGCAAGATCGTCAGAAACAAAAGTAACTGCTCTTTATAAACGTTATTACCCGTTTGGTTCAATATGTTCTCATGTAATCGGATATACAAAAAGACAGCAAGGCATAAACGAAGTAGGAATCAGCGGTATTGAATATACATATGATCATATATTGAAAGGCAAGTCAGGAAAATCTGAGCAGGAAATAAATTCTAAAAAACGCGTCATAAAAGAATTATCAAGCATACCACAACAAGACGGACAAGATGTACAGCTAACAATTGATATTAATCTGCAAGAGAAAATCGCAAAGGTATTTAAAGATCACCAAGGCTCCGCAGTGGTAATTGATGTAAGTAACGGAGAAATTTTAGCACTATATAATTCACCTTCTTACGATAATAATCTTTTTGCAAACAGACTATCAAATGAGACTTGGGAAAGCTTGAATGCTCCTTCATTACCACTTGTGAATCGTGCATTGTCGTATCAAATTCCACCTGGTTCAATATTTAAAGTAATAGTTGCGCTTGCGGGTTTAAAAGACGGGATAATAACACCAGAAGAGAAATTCTCGTGTAAGGGCTATATGAAAATAGGTGAGCGGAAATTTCGTTGCCTGAAAAGCAAAGTCCATGGGTATGTATCTTTAAATGAGGCAATGGCATTATCATGCAACACTTACTTTTATAACATAGGAAAAAAAATAAGTGTAGACTCTCTGGTGGAAATGGCCAGAAAATTTGGTATTGGCGGTGGGTCACTGATTGGAACGTTTAAGGAAGAAGCTCCGGGATTGTTGCCCGATAGAGATTGGCGCGCACGAAAACTATATTCGCAGTGGTATTTAGGTGACACTATCAACTTAGTTATAGGACAAGGGTATTTGCTTACAACACCACTGCAGCTTGCAGTTCTTGCAGCGAGGATTGCAACAGGAAAAGAGGTAATTCCCCACATTGAAATGAGTAATACAGTGCAAAATTTCCCTGACATTGATGTAGATTATGAGCATTTTAGCATAATTCGAAAAGCTATGTTTGACGTGGTGAATTCTAACTATAGAAAAGGGCTAAGCGGCATACAAATTGCCGGCAAAACCGGTACACCAGAGATAAACTCTAAGGGTGAAAGTCATAAGTTATTTATCGCTTATGGTCCTTACCATAACCCGCGCTACGCAATCTCTGTGTTTATAGAACACGGCAAAGCTCCGCGCCAAGATGTTGCTATAGCTAATGAAATATTTCAATATATGCTTGAAAGATGATCCCTATGAGTATTAGACTTCTTGCATGACACCTCTGGGCACTGCCGTCATAAAGGAACCAGTGTTAGCTACTTGGATGACAACCATTGTATTTGAGGCAAAATTGACTATCACTTCTTTTTATAGAGCTTGCTCCAAATTCTATTGTTAGTGAATACAAAAAACACTGTTAAAATTATAAAATACGCCACTACTTTTAATCCAAGTTTATGCCGGCGCTCTAATTCTGGCTCTGCTGCCCATTGTAAAAAATTTATCACATCATACGCCATATTTTCAACTGTGGCTTGTCTTGCACCATCATATTCCACCATTCCTGCAGAAAGTGGTGGTGCCATAGCTAACCTGCCTGTTGAAAAGTAAGGGTTGAAGTATAAATCATTTTCATCGTGCTCGCCGTTTTGATAGCCTGTTAACAGTGAATAGACATAATTTGCACCATCATGCCTTGCTTTAATAATTAACGATAAGTCTGGTGGAACTGCACCATTATTGCTTGCTGCAGCTGCTTCTTTTGTATCAAAAGGTGCAATAAAATAATCCGAAGGTACTCCAGGTCTATCGAACATTTCACCCAAATCATTCGGACCATCTTTAACTTGATAAGAAGCTGCAATCTGTTTTATATCTTCTTCAGAAAAACCAACATCTTGCAAATTACGAAATGCTATCCTATTCATTGAATGACAAACAGCACAGACTTCTTTATACACTTTATAGCCTCGTTGAATTGACTCTCTATCGAAAGATCCGGTAATTCCATCAAATTTCCAGTCCATTTTTTTATTTGGTGATGGCTTGAATTCTTCTGCATACACAAAATTAACAAAAAACAATATGCAAAGTATAGCTAACATACTTCTCGTCAGCATTACTTCATCTCCGGCACAGAATCACTTAAGGTTTTTGGTGGTTCTTTTGGCTTTTCATATTTACTAAGCAGTGGTAAAATTATTACAAAATATGCAAAATAATAAAGAGTGGATAGCCTACTCATAGTGATGTAAGGCTCTTTCACCTCTTGTCCTCCAAGCCAGGCAAGAAGTGCAAAATTTATTGCGAAAACCCAAAAATTTTTTTTGAACACTGGGCGATAAGCACCACTTTTAACTTTTGATTTATCAAGCCAAGGTAACAAAAACCAAACTAAAATAGACGCAAACATGGTAAGCACACCAGTAAGTTTATCTGGAATTGAACGTAGCATTGCATAAAAAGGTAAAAAGTACCACTCTGGCACTATATGTACCGGAGTGACCATAGAATCAGCTTCTATATAATTGTCTGGATGTCCAAGATAATTAGGAGCATAGAAAACAAATGCAAACAAAACTACAAAAAACAGACCAAAAGTTATGCAATCCTTGACTATATAATAAGGATAGAGAGGAATGGTATCCTTATCTGATTTTACCTCCACTCCACTTGGGTTACCAGAGCCAAACCTATGCAGAGCTATCACATGAAGCATAGCTAAAGCAATAATAACAAAAGGCAGAAGATAATGCAGAGCGAAAAAACGGTTAAGTGTTGGGTTATCCACTGAAAAACCACCCCATAACCATATAACTATTTTATTGCCAACTAAAGGTATAGCAGAAAATAAATTGGTTATAACTGTTGCACCCCAGAAACTCATTTGTCCCCAAGGCAATACATATCCCATAAAGGCAGTTGCCATCATTGCAAAAAATATAAATATACCAACAAACCACACCATCTCTCGTGGCCTCTTGTAAGATCCGTAATATAACCCACGCATTATATGAACATAGACTACCATAAAGAAGAGCGATGCTCCAACAGCGTGAGTGTAGCGTATTAACCACCCATAATTCACATCTCGCATTATGCGCTCTACACTATTAAACGCATAATCAACATGCGGAGTGTAGTGCATAGCAAGAAATATACCTGTTATTATTTGTAAAATTAGCGCTATACCAGCCAAAGAGCCAAAGTTCCAAACATAATTTAAGTTTTTTGGCACTTGGTAAGAAGCAGTGTGTTTCAAAAAAGAAAATATAGGCAATCTATATTCTATCCACCCTAATATGCCTTTTTCCTCTTCTATCGTTGTTTTTTTTTTCTGCATAACTTAAAGCTTTCTCTATCTTTAACTCGTTTTATTGTAGCAACTTATCCTTTACACACAAATAAAAAGTTTAAAGCGATATTAATTACTACCTCTTCAGCAACCTATCACGTGCCGCATTTAATTTCTGTGCAAAATACTCTGAGCCTCCCTTATCTGGGTGAACTAATTTCATTAAATTTTGATATGCTTTATTAATTTCATTTTGACTTGCCTCAGGATTCAGCCCCAGTATCTTTAATGCTTCATCTTTGGACATGTTATCACCAGTGTAATTTTCAGTATAACTTCTACTGCTATTAAATTCGTTCAAAAACTTACTCAATATAGAGTTCATCATGAAACTTATGTTATTTTTTTTTGTCAGGAAAAGAAAAAATACAACAACGCTAGGCAAGACAAATGTAATTACTATGAATACTAAAAAAAGAAAAAAGATGAATGACATGTATATTTTTTTATCATTTTATGATTAAATAGTAACAATTATAATTGTCATGGTAAATAACATGTTCATCCAGATTGAAGAAACACCAAATCCAAACACACTGAAATTTCTCCCTGGATTTGCAATTCTAAACGAAGGAGAAACGGCTGATTTTTCAAATGCAGATGAAATAAAAAACTCCAAGTTAGCAGCAAATCTTTTTCAAATAGAACATGTGGTAAGAGTGTTTTTTGGTCATGATTTTATTTCAGTAACAAAATTGGGTGGAATTAATTGGGATACATTAAAAGTAGAAATTTTAACTACAATCATGGATCACTTTACTTCAGGTGGAAAAGCACTAGATAAAGAAGGAGTAAATGATAATAATATACCGTATGAAGAATTTTTTGATAAAAATGATATAGAAATTGTAAATAGAATAAAAGAATTGATGGAAAGTTATATCAAACCTGCAGTTGCTCAAGATGGTGGCGATATCAAATTTCATGGCTATAAAGACGGGATAGTTTATGTTGAGTTACAAGGAGCTTGCTCTGGATGCCCAAGTGCTGCAATTACTTTAAAGCAAGGAGTGCAGAATATGCTGAGCTACCACATACCAGAGGTTGCAGGTATAGAGACCACACTATGACTAATCAAACGGTTAGAGGAACAAAAGATCTCCTGTTTGATGAATGGTACAAGTTTAAACACATAGAGCAAACAACAAGCAGAATCTCAAGTCTATATGGCTTTTTGCCTGCTCAAACTCCGATATTTGAATATACGGAAGTTTTCACAAAGACTTTAGGTGATAGCTCAGACATCATCACTAAAGAGATGTACACCTTTAATGATAAAGGGGGAAAGAGCATAACTTTACGTCCTGAGTTCACTGCAGCGATTGTTAGGCTATTAATTGAAAAAAAACTGCAAACGCCGATAAAATTATTTTCAACAGGGCCTGCATTTCGTTACGAAAGACCGCAAAAGGGAAGACAGAGGCAATTTCATCAGATAAATTTTGAGGTTTTTGGTGTAGAAGATTCAAAAGCCGATGTTGAATTGATATCACTCGCTCAGCACTTACTAACTGAATTTAGCATCAATAAAAATGTAAAGCTGGAAATCAACTCTTTAGGTGATAGTGAAACAATAACTAAGTATAGAGAAGCTTTGATCTTATACTTTACAAAGTATCAAAACGATCTATCAGAAGATAGCAAAAATAGGTTGATCAAAAATCCACTCAGAATACTGGATTCTAAGGATGAGAAAGATAAATCAATAATTTCTGATGCGCCTAAAATCAGTGATCACTATACAAAAGAATCTTCATATTTCTTTGACCAGGTGTTAAATGGACTGCAAGCTCTTGGCATACCTTACACTGTAAATAGCAAATTAGTTCGAGGTCTAGACTATTATTGTCACACAGTATTTGAATTTGTCACAGAAGATTTAGGTGCACAAGGGGCAGTTTTTGCCGGTGGAAGATACGATAATCTAGTATCTTCAGTAGGTGGAAAACACACTCCAGCGATAGGATTTGCAGGAGGTATTGAACGCATAATGGAGTTAATCAATTATTCTCCGAAAGAAGAGCGACCTATTTACCTAATTCCGATCGGCAGAGAGGCTGATGAACATGCTCTAACACTTGCGAATGAATTGCGCAGAAATGGTTTATATGTAGTCTACGAATATAGCGGAGCACTTAAAAACCGAATGAAAAAAGCAAATCAAGCAAATGCTAAAGCTGCTTTAATCTTTGGCGATGAAGAATTGAGTAGTAAAACTTTAAAGATTAAAAACATGGATACAGGTGAAGAAAAAATAATTGCTCGCGATAACACAATAGAAAACATCAATTAGGAGCAATGCAAATGTTTTTCTTAGTCAGCTATAGAAGAAAATTCGTCTGCACAAGAATTTTTCATAGCATTCAATGTATCATAATCTGTAAAATCTAATTTTACTGGTGTGATAGTAATAAATCCTTCTTTTATTTTATTTACACTACCACTGCCTGAGTGCTCTCGAGACCAATTTAAGCTAAAAAAGCCATTCGAATTTTCAGTAAAAGTTAAATCCCCATCAATGTTATATTCACCTTGTTCAGCAAATTCTACTCCTTTTACTTTTTCCGTAGCAGGAAAATTTACACTCATCACTATGTTTTTAGGCCAACCAACCTTAACTAGCTTGGCAATAACCTTTGGTGCAAAAACCTTTGTATTGTGCCAGTCTATTTTATCATGATAAACTTGGCTCAGCGCAATAGAAGGTATAGACCTTGCAGCACCTTCCATTACAGCACCAATTGTTCCTGAATAACAAATATCGTCCCCGACATTTGATCCAATATTTACTCCGGACAATATTAAGTCTGGTTTTTTATTCATAACTTTATTTAGCGCAATAATGACACAATCTGCAGGAGTACCAGACACACTAAATTCCCTTTCACTATGTTGGTTTATTCCAATAGATTGTTTCACTGGATAATCAAGAGATCTTGCAGCCCCGCTTCTATCAGTATCTGGTGCCACTATCCATATTTCTGACGCAAAATTCCGTGCAATCTCTTTGAGTAATTCTATTCCTTCACTTCTAAAGCCATCATCGTTTGTTATCAATATTATCATATACAATACTCAGCTATACAGTCCCAAATTATGTAAATCACTGACTGTAAATAAACTCATAAGGCTTTAGGTTTCTTTGCATAACTACGAACTGTAACAAAGAACCTGCTGTAAATCAATAAGAAAAGATTAGGAGTGAAAACAGGTTGGAAAGTATATAGCTAAAGTGGCTTAGGTTTACCTACAATTTGAAAAACAACAAATTCGTCATTCCGCTACTCGTTAGCGGAATCTATGCTGAGATACCGTGGCGGTATGACATAGGTAAACCTTTCTTGGGTTAGGTGTGCCGTAGAGACACAAAGAATGTTCAAGTAAGAGCAAACTAAGTGCAAAAGCTACGCAATAGATGAGGGTGGGCCCCTCGGAGCCGGTTTACAAGAGCAGGCTTCAAACAACCATAAGCTGCTTTGGTAAAGAGCCAAGGTAGTAAGCGTTATGGAAAAGGCGCAATTATGTGTCATGTGTGAAATAGAGAGACGAATGCAAATGAACCACTGATAAAGTGTCGAAAGGAACTAGACGACGTCAAAACCAGGTGTCTAACCTAACCTGGGATAAATCTATCGGGAGCTTGTTTACTGGATAGGTAGCGTCCGGCATAGAGGTGGCGTGAATCTATTTTGGGCTATTGCGTGGAACTGCGGGAACCTGTCGTTTTGATGATAAGGGAGAAATCCAAGGAGCTAAACTCCAAGGGTGAGAGTACCGATGCGGAAAACAGGGGCGCGTAGTAGTGAAGAAGTCTCTGTAATGAAGATGGAGCGAAGGGATTTAGTTTAGTTATTTGTCAACCAGAAATGGGATGAGCAATTGATTAAAACAGAGTCCTTGATTATGCTATAATTAGTAGCAAGGGCCGAATAATGGGAGCTGCGTGAGTCGAGAGGTTCATGCACAGTTCTGCGAGAGGCTGGCGGGGAAGGTCCGCCGGTCTACTCTCCCTATAGTATTTCCTAAAATTAATAATAAATTTCTTGGCTAGCAAGAAGCTGTAAATTTTTTTGCGAGACCTAAGCCACTTTTGATATAGCTAAAGGTTTACTGACAATCGTCTAATTCCACTACCTGCTGACTTACTTTCTGCTTAGCATATCCATCAAATCAGATTCTTTGAGTTTACTATGGTCAACTTTACTGAACTTATTTACCACAGAGCTCATTTGATTATACTGCTTAATCAGAAGATTAACTTCAGTTACACTTGTTCCGGACCCCTGAGAAATTCTAAGTCTTCTTTTGCCATTTAAAATATCTGGATTTTGCCTTTCTTTTTCAGTCATTGAGTTTATGATAGCTATATATTTTTTCACTTTATTGTCATCTGGCACACTGCTACTTAGCTTTTTTGTGAATGAACTAGGAATGAATTTCATTATGTTGCTAATACCATCCATTTTATTGAGAGTTTTTAACATTCCCACTAGGTCGTTTAGGTCGAATTTACCCTTTTTTACTTTCTTTTGTAACTTATCAATTTCTTCCTGACCAACAATCTCAGCAGCTTTTTCAACCAATGAGACAACATCACCCATGCTAAGTATCCTTTTTGCAATTCTATCGGGGTAAAAATCATCGAGGTCACTTAATTTTTCACCACAAGCAATAAATTTAATTGGACAATCGGCGATCATTTTCATAGAAAGAGCAGCACCACCACGTGCATCACCATCAATACGGGTAAGAATAATGCCGGTTACACCTATTGCCTCATTGAATGATTTGGCAATGTTGACCGCATCCTGGCCTATCATTGCGTCGGCTACTAAAATAACTTCTGCAGGTGAAGCTATTTCCTTTACGGCTTTCAACTCATTCATCATATCATTGTCAATATGAAGCCTGCCTGCGGTATCTAGTATTAATACATCACAATTATCGTTCTTTGCTGTTGCCAGTGCCCTTTTTGTAATTGCAATAGGCCCCTCATTTATTACTATAGATAAAGTTTGTACGTCTATTTGTTTACCCAGCACCTCAAGTTGTTTCTGGGCAGCCGGCCTATAAATGTCTAAAGAGGCAAGCATCACTTTTTTCTTTTGCTTTTTTAGCTTTAAAGCAAGCTTTCCTGAGGTAGTTGTTTTACCTGCACCTTGTAAGCCCACCATCATAATCACAGCAGGGGGTTTAACTGCTAGATTTAAGTCACTTTTCTCTGATCCGAGAACTGCAACTAAATTATCCTGCACAATTTTAATTATCATTTGTGCTGGAGAAACACTTTTTATGACTTTTTCCCCAATCACTTTATCTTTAATGTCATTGATGAATTTTTTCGCAACTTCAAGTGAAACGTCAGCTTCAATTAAAGCTATACGTATTTCACGCATGGCAAGATTAAAATCATCTTCAGAAATGATTGACTTTCCTCTCAGTTTACTAAATACAGAATTTAAACTTTCAGTTAACGATTTAAACATAATAGCGTTAGTAGAATACTCATTAAAAAGAGAGAAGAAGCTGAAACAAAACTCACTGAGTTATAATCCAGCACTTCTTTAAGTTTAGTAATATTATTAAAGTATAAACCAGCAAGTGAATTAGTCAAGTTTTGCACTATGCTGGCAAACATTTCTCTAGTTTTAGAGACTAACTGATTGAACAGCAAGACAATATAGGGTATGAAAGCTCTAAAAGTCCAATCAACATCCATTTTAAAATTTATTCTCGGGTAAAATAACTTGCGTAAAGGAATAAACAATAAAGTGGTACATAATAACAAATTAAATTGCGACAAAATATTTTTTGTGTTGTACACAAGATCGAAAATCGAAGATTTATTGTAAATAGGTAAGTAAGGATTGCCAGTGATTACACATATAAATGCTAAAATGATCATAGTCATTTTGCCCCCCCTCTCTGCTAAAGGTTTTGACTTACTTTTTGCAATAAATAAGTAATAAAGAAACTTTAGCCCCACGCTTAAATGAAGCAGCAAATTTAGAACCTTATATAAATTTTTATACCCTTTTAAGGCAACAGTGTTCATTTCAATTTCAGCTGTGATATATGATTTACTGATAAATCCAGCGGTTCCAGGAAATGCAGCCATTGTAAGTATTGCGATTATAGCACACATGCCTTCCACTGACATCAGTTTACCTACTCCATTAAAACTAATTGTTTTTGTTCGTGAAATAATCGAATTGCTGACCACAAACAATAATAATTGATAAACAAGAGAGAAGATTATATGCAGTATCAAAATTGGTATTGCCTTTTCCGAAGGGCTGAGTAAACCTCCTGCAATAATCAGCAAGCCCATTTGTCCTACAATATTATAGCATAAAAATCTACGAATATTTTGCTCAAGAGAAGCAAATATAATGCTGTAAATTGCAGTGATGGCGCCTACAAGCGCTAATATTTCAGTACAATCTTGCCATAGGTTATAAGTGTGTAAAAGCATCACTAAAAAAGAGACTTTAGTGGTAAATAAAGAGAGATATGTAGTGCCATGTAGCGATGCAGCAGGATATGCATCAACAACCCAAAACGAAAAAGGGAAACAAGCGCAGTTTATCAATAAACCTAAAATTATCAGGTTAGTACTTTGCAGTGCCAATCCTGCTGTTAATATAACCCCAACAAAAAAGTGTACACAAGCGTACCTTATTGCAGGTCCACTATCTCTACCGCCAGCTGCGATAGTAAAAAATGCACTGACGGTCATTAATTCACAGAATATTATAACCAATATCATATGTTCAGATAAAACTGCATAAAGTGAACTAATAGTGTAAGCAGCAAAAGATAGCATCTCTGAAAAAGTCAAATTTTGTGCTGGTAGAACAGCTAAAAATGCAGCTGATAAAAAAGATATTAGTATGATACGAAAAGATAAATCAAAATCCAGAATTGGGAGAGACCAATTTACTGCAATGCTCAAATTTTCAGGTAATTTTAGGACTATAACTATTAATACAGTCAGTAGAAGTAACAGTGACGATTTATAAAGTTGCACAATAATTTAAACCAATATGGTTTATGCTATCTCAATATATGAATAAAATCAATTTGCATATTAACCACTAATTAAACTAATTATTATATAATTATATCAGAGTTTAGAGGGTTATAGAGAAACCGGTCAGATTAGGTTTTTAATCTAATCTGACCGATAGCTTTAATAGTGAGGTAAGCTTTAATATAGCATTCTTAATTCACAATGCTACACTAGTGCATAATTTATTTTTAATTTGTGCACGAGCGTTAGTAAATTATTTACTTTTTGAAATAAAATTTGGCATCACTTTAATATCCAGACTTAGTAAACCTCAGTAGGGCTGCCAGTTGGACCCATAAGAATTACTTGTTCACCTTCTTTAAAACATTTACATAAATTAGTGGAACCGCCAGTTTCAAGCACAATAGTGGAAATAATTCCTTTTTTTTTGTCTACTTCAGTGCCGGTTACGGCTATACCTTCCATAGCAAGGTTTGTATTATTGGCTTTTCTGCTATTGGTTTCAAAATTTTGCAACCTAAAGAATTGTCCAGGTTTAAAATTCTTTGCCGCAAGTGGTGCTTTGATCACTATTTCCACAACTTTGTCTGTTAAATATTGAACTTTTATAACCTTTGCAGTGAATTGCTCTTTGATTTTATTGAAAAATTCTTTGTTAGCCAGGTGTTCTGATATTATTCCAGCGCGTGACGCTTTAGTGTACAAATGCTGCAATTTGTAGGTAATTCGCATAGCAGGTGGTGTCATGCAAGTAGCTGACACTGGAATCCAGTTCTGACTATACAACCATCTGGTGTACTCATTCAAAATTAAGTTTTCTGGATCCCAGTGTCTGGGCACTGGAATGACATCTTTTTTGGTGAAAGTTACTCTTACATTACAACATTCATACAATTGTGCATATGACTCCGAGATTCTAGCTGGAGTGGCAGAAATGAAGCTATTAACTCTATTCAAAAGCTGAGAAATGATAGGGTAACCATTCTTAGCGCTTGCCATAGCTTTCACGACGCTGCCGCTATACGAAGGATGAAGATCACCAAAAAAGCTAATTGTTTTATTGCCTTGCTTATATACTAATATTCTGTCTTTATTCTGCATCTTAGGAGAAAATATTGGATCTATTTCTTTTCCTGATGAATTCAAATGAGTAAAATACCCATTGCTTAATTTAAAATGCTTTTTATCTTCTGTTGCAATAACTGTATTTGGCTCAGTACCTGCTGCTATAAAAATAGAACGTGCTTTCATGAATCTGATTTCGCCGGATTTTATGTCTATTAGTTTTATTGATTCAGCATGATTATATTTATCCGTCACAACTTCAACTGGCTCTAAGTTTTCAATAAAGTAAATCCCTTCTGAAAGTGCATTTTGCACCTCTTCGCTATTTAATCGATAACTTGGCGAATCTTTTAGCTCTTTTCTATATACAACTTTCACTCCCCCCAAACTCTGCATTAACTCTAATATTTTTATTTCTTTACTCTCTTTTTTTGCTAACTTTTGCTTTTCTCGGATCAATTGTGCGTGCGATATAAACTCATTCGCAATTTCGCGCTCTTCCTCTGTCCAATCCTTTTCAACACAGTCCTTTCCATACTTATCAACTAATATCTCATAACGAAGAAGAAATTTTTCTGCTTGAATTGGATAATACGCTAAAGCTTCAGTGGCAGTGTCAATCGCAGTAAGCCCCGCACCTATGACAACTATCGGCATACGAACTTGCAGATTTGCTATAGAATCAAATTTAAGAGCGCCAGTCAGTTGTAACGACATAAGAAAGTCAGATGCCATACGCACTCCACGAGCTAGTATATTCTTTATTTTGATCATTCGTTGCTTGCCAGAGCCAAGTGCTAGTGCGATGTGATCAAAACCCAAGTTGAAAGTATCATCAACATTAATCGTGCCACCAAAACGAATGCCCCCATAAAGTGCGAAATTCTCACGTCTTTCCAGCAGTAATCTAATAATCTTTAAGTAATTTTTATCCCACCTAGAAGTAATGCCATATTCTGCCACTCCACCAAACCCACCTGCCGTGCGTTCACTCAATTTTTCGTGTTCAAAATCTTTAATTAGCTGGAAATTATCGATTAAAGGTTCAATCCTTAGTCCATCAATGGCGATAACGTTATGCCCATCATTCAACAAATGATGAGCTAAATTAAAACCAGCAGGACCAAGGCCTACAACTAGAACGTTTTCTCCGGTGTTTTCTCTTGGCAATGAACGCTGAAAATTTAAAGGATTCCAACGGCTGAGCAGAGAATATATTTCAAATCCGTACGGTAAACTAAGCACATCATCCAAAATCCTTGTTTCAATCATTGGCACATTCACGGGTTCTTGTTTCTGATATATGCACGAGTTCATGCAGTCATTGCATATTCTGTGCCCAGTAGCCGCACATAATGGGTTATCTATCATCACAATTGCAAGGCTTGCTATGCTGTAACCTTCGCTTTTCACCAGATTCATTTCTGATATTTTCTGTTCTAGTGGACAGCCATGCAGCTCAACTTTTAGTGGGGACTGTTTAAAAGTATTGTCGTTATTAATTAGCCCCTTTGAGCAGCTGTCCTTATTTTGCTTATGACAGAATATGCAGTAGTGAGCGTTATCTAATGCTTTGTTCAAACTCACCTTTTTGCTTGTTAGATCAAAACCATATCGTCTTTTTACTTCATTTGAATACAGCACTTCAACTTTGTCCACTTCTTTTTTAGAAAATGGAATGAGGTTTTCGTGGTCGATTTTTTTATGAATACTAAATAATATACTCTGTTTATTTTTTACTCTCCACACTGCATATTGTGCCGCAAGTTCTATTTCTTCTTTGTGATTTTCTTTATCTTCAAACCAATTCATCACCTGCTCGGCAAAATTTTTTTCTGTTGTTGGCAAAGTGAGAAAATGACTTAGTTTGTTAGTAATATCTATATTCGCCACATTAATGTATTTCTTCAATGCGTAGCGTTGGACAAATAACCTTTTGCATTTATATATCACAGCAAAGTCATTGTGTTTTTTCTTTAGCTCTTCTATTTCTTTTTCAATGTTGAAAAGTTTTGCAATGAACTCGTCAAATAAATATGAGAGGTCTATTATTAACTGGCTATCACCAATCTGATTTTCCCTTGCTTCAATTAATGAACAAAACAGGCTTTCATCACATGATTTAATATAATTCAAAAATGTCTCATCCAATTTTATTAATCCACTGCGAGTATATAAATTTGAAAATGAGATATTAAGCTGCATTATACATTATGCACACTGTCTTTTGTATATTACGTATTTTGTAGCATAGCTAAAATCGTTGCTTCTGCAACCTTTTCTTCACCAACACACGCAATACACTCAAATTTACATGCACTTAAACGTGCGTTTTTAACATTAGCTTGCAGAATCAGTGTGTCCCCTGGAGTGACTGGCTTTCTGAATTTTGCATTTTCAATAGACATAAAGTAAATAGCTTTGTTTTCTATTGTACCTTGACTTTCTTTACCAAGAACACATATAGCAGATGCTTGAGCTAGAGATTCAATTATCAAGACTCCTGGCATTATTGGATGACCAGGGAAATGACCAATAAAAAATGGCTCATTGAAAGTCACATTTTTGATTGCTTTTATACTTTTACCAGGATCACACTCTATAACCCTATCTACTAAGAGAAACGGATAAGAATGTGGTAGTATTTTTATAATATCACTGATATTAAATTGCATAAGCCTACTCAATGCCTTTTAAAGCAAATTCAGGTAT
Organism: Wolbachia endosymbiont (group A) of Conops quadrifasciatus; assembly: GCF_964027015.1. Taxonomy (NCBI): domain Bacteria; kingdom Pseudomonadati; phylum Pseudomonadota; class Alphaproteobacteria; order Rickettsiales; family Anaplasmataceae; genus Wolbachia; species Wolbachia endosymbiont (group A) of Conops quadrifasciatus. The sequence continues at coordinate 1,065,175 of NZ_OZ034722.1, read as the reverse complement.
TTCCTTGTTTATATTGTTTAATACCATATCCGATAAATCAACTTCATCCATAGAGTATAAAACTTGGTTCTTTTTTGAAATAAATAGTACCAAATCTATGTTGTCTTTTTCTGCCGTTTTTTTAGCAACTTCTTTTATCTTGTTAAAAACACTCTCTACTGCATCTCTATAACTTTCTTCTAAATACAACATTTTTTTAGCGTAAGCATCTCTAGCATTTACAGTATGCTTATTAAACTGTTCTGTCTTTTCCTTTTTTGCTTCTTCTGACAAAAGTTCAAATTCTTCTTTTGATGGCTTAAGTTTTTCTAACTCACTTTCAAATTCTTGTTGTAATCTAGAATTCTGCTCCTTTATTTGTTGTTGTATGTTTTGCAGAGCAAGAGATTCATTGATAACTTTATCACTATCAATAATGGCAGCCTTTGTGTTCTGAGGTTGATATCCTGCAAACTTATACCCCACAAACAAGGAAATAATTAAGGCAATAACTGATATAAATAACTGTATATATTTCATTCAAATCCCCGCTTCAATAGAAAATTTAACATTTGGTGATGGTATTATATCATAAGATTCCTTTACTAAAGGAAACCCAAAATCTAATCTAAGTCTACCAAAAGGAGAAGGCATTGAAAAGCCAAAACCTGGTGACACTCTTATAAGCTTACTATCATTATATGGATCTTTATATTTCTCATTTTTATCATCTAAGCCAAAAAGTGTTGCATAGTCAACAAATAATGAGCCTTTGATACCAGAATAGTCATATAGTTTTGGTAATGGGAAATCTACTTGCTGTGTTAAATTAAAATAAGTTTTGCCTCCTAACGAGCTTTTATTGTTGTCTATTGCTCTTGGTCCGATACCAGAAAGATCAAACCCTCTAATCTCATTACCCCCTTTAAAAAAGTGCTGGCCAATGTTTAAATCTTCATCGGTATAAGAAAAAATATGACCTGCCGCCATCTTAAAGCGCAGTATTATGCTATCGTCAATTTCACTTAATATAGGATGCGTGTAAAAAGACAAGAACTCAGATTTTAGGAAGTTTACATTCCCTCCCAATCCTGAAATATCCTGACTTATACGCAATAAATATCCTTCTTTTGGAGCATAAAGATTATCCAGTTTATTATATGCCAATGTGTATCCTACTGATGAAATCTGATGTTCACCTCCTTGCCCCTTTATTATATCAGAGATGTCATTGTCTTTTCCACCCTTATTATCCATGTGTATACGGTTATACTTGTAAGAGTAGCGAATGGAATTAGTTAAGTTTTCTATAACTTTGTATGATAATTTTGTTGAAAATCCCATGTCACAACTGTCGAAGCTAGTGTGTGGTTTATCTTGTTTTTCATAAAATACGCTCACACCTAGTGATGTATCAGAATCGTTAAAATTATTTTCAACAACCTCTACATTAGTAGAAAGTGAATATTTATTTTTTTCAAGAGCAAAAGAGAGCTCTTTACCACTACCAAATAAATTACGATCTGTGAAATCAGTTTTTACAAATGCTCCGCCAGGAAAGGACATACCTCCTGCTAAAGATAATGAGGCAGTTCTTTTTTCTTTAACATTTAAGTCAAGATTTACTGCATTGTCATTAACTGCGTAACTATTTACTTTCACTGTTTCAAAAAAATCACTACTCATTAGTTTTTTACGTGATTTTTGAATCTCAGATATATTGTACGCATCACCTTCTGCTATACTTAGCTTACTTCTGATCACCTTATCTAAAGTGCGATCGTTACCATCAATTGTAATTTGATTTATATAAATTTTTTTACCCGGCAGCACTCTGTAGGTCACATCTACAACATTGTCACGTTGTGCATACTCTGGATTAACTTTTGCAAATATATATCCTTTCTCATTTAAATACTTGTTTATTTTTTCTACTGTATTATTAATTTTAACTCTATTAAATATCTTATCGTTTTCCTCTGTTATAAAGTCCAATATTTCTTCTTTTAGGCTTAAATCCTGAATTTCAGTTTCAATATTAACCTCATTATTTCCAAACAAATATTGCTGTCCTTCGTCAATCAAAAAAGTCAATTCTATCTGATTGTTATTATCAACCTCAACAGTCGGTTGAATATTATTTTGAATATATCCCTTAGACGAATAAAAACGATCGAGCAATTCTGTGTTAATCAATAAATATTGTGGTGAATAACGAGTTCCGCCCCTAAACATGGCTCTAAATAACTTACTAAATATGTCATTACTATGCACTTTAATAGCTTGCTCTAGCTCGTTTTCAGAAAAGTTTTTGTTACCTATAAATCTTATATCCTTAATTTTAGAGGTTTTACCTTCTTTTATTTTAAAAATTAGATTGACCCTATTACTATCAAGCTTATTCAGCTCATATGCAACGTTAACACCAACCTTACCGTTATTTCTATAAGTAGTGATTAAATTCATTAAATCGTTTTGCAATTTTGTTTCAGTGAAAATAGTTAGCGATTTTGATTGAATTACATTATTTAGCAGCTCTTTGCTGTTAAATAATTTATTACCCTTTAATATTATCTTGTTAATTAGTGGATTTTCTTGAATTTTTACTACTAAATTTTTTTTATCATCGATATAAGCGTTAACACTAGCAAACAACTTTGTTTTATATAAACCTTTTATAATCGAATCTATATCATCGTCGTCTACATAGCTACCAGGTTCTAACTTTATATAAAACCCTATTGTTTTATTGCTTACTCGCTCATTGCCAATGCATTTGATATCTTTTATCTGTACTTTTTCCTTATTTTCTAAAGCAACAAGTAGAGCGGGAAAGGAGATAAAAATTACTATTAGTATGTAAAATAGCTTTTTCATATTTATTTTAAAAAAGACTCCTAATATCATTCGAAATTGCAATTGCCATCAGCAAGAACAAAATGAAAGCACCAAAGTTAGCCTCATATTTTTGATATTTCAAACTTAAATCTCTACGTATAACTGCTTCTATAATATAACGAAATAAATGCCCACCATCCAGTAGCGGAATTGGTAGCAAGTTAATCGCAGCTAAATTAGCTGAAATAATTGCCATGAGATACACAACCATAATAAATCCTTTTTTGGCTGATTGCCCTGAATATTTTGCAATTTTTATTGGTCCACCTATTTCACTTGCACTTCTCTTACCAACGATAATTTGAAAGATAGCTTTGATCGTTAAGCACATAGTGTGGTAAGTTTCACTTACTGATAAGCTCACAGCCCCAAGAAAAGATGACTGCTTTAATGTATTGACTGAAATAATCCCTATAGTTTCTCTTTCTATTATGTTGCCAAAAACATCTCTACTCTCAATTGTCAATGGAGTCAGGCTAGTTCTACGCTCCTCATTATTTCTGCTATATTTAATTTCTATTCTCGTCTTGGGGTTCGACATTATCACACGTGAAATATCTTCAAAGTATTTTATTTTATGTTCATTGATTTGTGTAATGGTGTCACCTGGTAATAGGCCAGCTTGTTTGGCTGCACTTCCTTCAATTACATCCCTAATCACCGGTGGAGTGCGGTAATAACCTGCCGTGCTAAAAAATATTGTAAAAGCTATAACAGCAAGTATCATATTTGCAAAAGGTCCTGCAAAAACCACTGCTGCTTTTTTATACCGCGGTTTTGTATGAAATGAATACAACTTTTCTTCTTCAGTTAATTCTTTTTGATCAGCTGGGACACTTGCTGCATTAGTATCCCCTAACATTTTAACATAACCACCCAATGGAACAGCGCTTAGTTTCCATCTAGTTCCAGACTTATCGTTAAAACCAAAAATTTCAGGACCAAAACCTATAGAAAAAGATTCAACTTTAACTTTGCATGCTTTGGCAACAACATAATGCCCATATTCATGCACAAACACTATAACAGAAATGATTAAGGCAAATGACAAAAAACAATATATTCCATTGCCAAACTGATGAATGAAATTCGAAATTAACTCCACCTGTGTATTTAGATCTTAAACAAATGTTAAGTATATTAAAACGCGCCTCGCTTGACAAGTATTTAGTTTAACTTTTAAATTAAAAAAAAGTTTAATTGTAATGACAGATACCTCACTACTCAGAAGAAAATTGATGTATAGAAGCTGGCATAGGGGTTGCAAAGAAACCGATATACTTTTAGGGCATTTCGCATTGAAATATCTTGATAAATTTTCCTTGAGCGAACTAATCGAATACGAAAAAATAGTTGATCTTGATGATTACGAATTATATTGTTACATAACTCGTAAGACAAACCTCCCTCCTGGCTTAAATAGTCAGATAGTCAATTTAATTGCTTGCTTTATTGAAGCTAATCCTTTATGCACTCAAGATTAGTGATAATCTTATTTACCTTATCTAGTACCTCAATATAGTCTATTCTTTTCTCGTTTCTATACTTTTCGCGCTCTTGATTTGCTTCATCCAACCGCTTTGTTAATTCTAAAATTTTATCCTCAAGAATTAGCGCTGCAAGTAAGAAATTTAATGCATCCGAACCCTTACCTCCAGTTTTTTGAGATACAGAACCAACTAGCTTGTCAAAACTATTAGCAAGATGTAATAAATGGTTCTTCTTCCCACTTTCGCAAGATATTTTGTATGTGTTATTACGTATAACTATTTCTACTACTTGCATATGGTGCTAAAAATTTCTATCGTACAGTATAAACTCAAACCCCTACTTTCATCTTATTTATGGTATAAATTTTTATTCATTTATCAAATCAGATAATTTTTTACTGCTACGAAAGTATGTTTTAAAGTATTGATTCTTTGTAAACTTCTGTAACATTAAATGGCTTGTTTCTTTCAAGTTATAACTTCTAACTGAAAAAGAACCAAACCCCCTAATTTCAACTCTATTATGATGCTTCAATGTGCTTGAAAGTATCCCAAAAAATCTATCAACTATAGCTGCTATAACAATCTTATCTAAAAAAGGATGTCTTTTTGCTACCCTCGCTATTATATCAGACTTTGTTGCCATTTATATGAAGCCAAAATAAGTAAACCTTATCACTTAGCAGATAATACTATGTTATATTCTTCAACACCCAATACTTCAACTTCTATTTTTTCTGATATAGAGAACTTTTTATTTTCCGGTAAATGCTCTTGATCTATTAGAAGGGTTACATCGTTCTCAACTTCAACGACTAGTCCATTATCTTCTCTCTTACCTACAATAACCTGTATTTTATCGCCTACCTTAACTTTCTTTATCAGTTCTTCAAGAGGATCATACTCTATTTGTTTTATTCCAAGATAAATTCTTGCCCGATTCACGTTAGCCCTTATTACTTTTGCTTCTATTTTATCACCTACATTATACTTCTTTATCTCATCTGAGCTATTTTTAGACCAACTTAAATCTTTCACATATATTATCCCTTCTACGTTCTCATCTATTTCAGAATCATTGAAAGCAACAGATACATATGAGCCGGTATTATTCTTCACTTCACCAGAAACAATAGAACCAGGAGGATATTTATTGATAAATACTTGCCAAGGGTTGTCTACACACCTTTTCATGCTTAAACTCATCCTACTCTTAGCAATGTCAATACTGAGAATTTTTACATATACTTCTTGTCCCCTTGTTACGAGACTACTAACTGGTAAATTACTCTTAACCCAAGTTATTTCTGACGAGTGCACTAAACCTTCAATTCCAGGTCTAAGCTCAACAAACAATCCATAATCTTCTATGCTTGTTACATAACCCTTATGCACACTATCAACTGGATATTTTGACTCTGCATCTTGCCAAGGGCTATCTTCTAGCTGCTTCACACCTAAGGAAATTTTAGCATTTTCCTTATCTATTTTTATAATTTTAACTTTTATAGTCTGGCCACAAGCAAAAACTGCAGATGGATGACTCACTCTACTCCAAGAGATATCTGTAATATGTAGCAATCCATCTATAACTCCCACTACATCTGATTCATGAATACCGATAAATACACCGTAATGAGTGATGCTTTTTATTTTTCCTTCTATTATATCGCCTTCATTTAAAGATTCTAAAAATTTAATTTTTTCACCAGCGTGCAATTTTTCTAACACCAGCTTTCTTGATACTACAATATTACCTTGCTTCTTATCCATTTTAAGCACGATGAACTTTTGTTCAGTTTCAATAAGGTGCTTCGCGTCTTTTACTTGCTTCAAATCCACATGACTCAGCGGTAAAAAAGCGCTTATTCCGTCACCAAGATCAACAATAAAACCACATTTAATTGAGCGTTTAATAACTCCGCTTACTTCAGCTCTTGTAACTGTATCTTCTTCCAACTTATTCCATTTCTCGTCTCTAATTGCTTTTTCACGGCTAAGAACAACATTACCATGATAATCTTCAATTCTTTCCACATAAACTCTAATTTTCGAGCCAATAATGATCTCATCATTACAACCGAGTTCCTTGATCAGAATTCTCCCGTCAGACTTTAAACCAATATCAACCACAACGTCGTTAGGGTTTATTCTTGTAATTACACCTTCTACCACATCTCCTTCTTTAATTTTGTTAACAAAAGAATCTTCAAACAAGACATTATCTTGATCCTCAAATTGGCCTTGACATATCTCTTCTATAAACTTGTTTGATGATAGCTTTCTGATAGTAACCGGTAGATTTACAACTGGATCATTATTATTCATGCAATGTGACCTTTAATTTAAACTTTATTAGAACTCATATATTATATAATATTAATAATTATTGACAAGTAATTTTTCGTTAATTCATTTCGAGAATTGTTTAAGCTATATAAAATATAGTGAGAAAATTATATATGTATCAAGAATATGCTATTTAAGAATAGCAAGTGGATTAGATCGTTCTCCAGAAGGTCCAGGTTAAAAACGGATATTGATGAAATATTGGAAAAATATTCTATTCAAAACAGCAAGGAATCTATAGAGAAGATTGTAAATTCACGAAAAAGAATATGGGTAGAAATAGGCTTTGGCAACGGTGAAAGTATGCTTTACCAGGTGCTCAATGAACCTGATCTATTATTTATAGGATGTGAGCCCTACTTAAAGGGGGTTTCTCGCTTGCTAACAAACATAGAAATACAAAACATAAAAAACATTTTAATATGGACAGAAGATGCAAGAGAATTGATTGCAAATTTTCCTGACAACAGTGTTGAAAGATTCTTTATCCTCTTTCCAGATCCATGGCCAAAAAGAAGTCACAATAAAAGACGATTAATTAATACGGAATTTTTAAATTTATTAGCAAAAAAAATACTTATAACAGGGGAAATATTCATTGCAACCGATCATCAGGACTATGCAGAGTGGATAGCATCACATATAAAGCAGTGTAACTCTTTAATCTATAGGGGAGACGATTTCACAAGTTATACTCTTACAAAATACCACAAAAGAGCGCTCAAAGATCAGCGTAAAGTAAGGTTCTTTAAAGTAAGTGTTATTAATAATTTGCAGACTATGGATCAATAGAGTTTTTGCATATCTCTTTTACGTTAACTATAGATTAAAAATAATAAAAAAAGAGGGAGAAATAGAGTAAATTCCTTTAACTACTTCTCCTTATGAAGAAATAGTAAATTTTTTAAGTTTCTCTTTAACCAACGGGCTCCCATGAGGAGAGGAGAGTAAAGATCTTTTTTCATAAGACCTGCTGCAAAAGATGATTGAAAAAATAATGTGAGAGAAGTAGAAGAAGAATAAGCAGATTGAGTAAGGTAAAAAAATGAGCTTTAGTTACTATAACATGAAGAAACACCCAAGAAACTTTCGTAATATAACAGGTTTAACTATAGAGGAGTTCGAAAAGGTAGTGGAAAAAGTGAGGTCTGGGTGGGAAAGAGTTGAAAAACAGAAAAAGTGCCATGGTAGAAGATCACAACTACCAACTCTAGAAGATAAGTTATTTTGCGTAATTTTGTACTATCGCACTTACATAACACATAGATTTTTAGGGTGCCTGTTCAATGTGCACAACGCAAATGTATGTAGGTTACTGAAGAAAATAGAGCCATTACTTGCCAAAAAAGTTACTATAACAAAAGATAGAAGTATGACACCAGAAAAAATACTGAAGATTCTGGCTGATGTTACAGAACAGCAAATACAGAGACCAGAAGATAGTAAAAAACGGAAGAAATCATATTCAGGAAAAAAAAGAACCAACACTATGAAAACTGAGATTGTTATCGAAGAAGGTGGAAGAATTTTATCAGTGTCAAATTCATATCGTGGTAGAATTAATGATTTTCGCATAAGGAAACAAGAAAAATATTTACCAATCGATAGCATAAAATATGCCGATTCTGGATATCAAGGTTGGCAAAAATTGCAAAGCAATGTTATAATTCCATATAAAAAGTATCGTAAAAAGCCATTAACTCCAGAGCAGAAAGAGCATAATAGAAGATTAGCATCATTTAGAATGAGAGTAGAAAATAAGATCCGTGAGATAAAGATATTTAAGATTATGTCTCATATTTACCGCAATTTTCAGAAAAAATACGACCTGAGGTTCAATATTATTGCTGGTATTGTGAATCTTAAGCACACCTTTTAGTTAACCTTGATTTTAGTCACCCTCCTTTCCTTCTTTTTATTGCTTGATTCGCAGCAGGTCTATAGATATCTTAACACTTTTTTCTTCTTTTGTAGTTGGCGGACGAGTAAGAAAGTGAACCTTTGGTGCACCACTAATTATTGCCATTAGTGTTTGCTCTGCCCCTTCTCCCATAACTAAAACAGCAGATATTGCCAGTGCATCAAGAAGATTGACTTGTGTTACTTGCAGTGATTGATTATAAAGATCTGGCTTGCCTATATAGGAATAAAGTGGTTCAAATCCACACCAACCAAGAGCAACGCCCGTAACCCCACGACGCATAGGTGTTACATTACTATCTGTAATCAAAATACCAAGATGTTTTATGCAGTGTTTTGTCTTGAGATAGTTCCATATTGATAGAGCTGTTTTCTGAACATCCTTTGGGTATAAAATATACATTTCATTACCATTTGGTTCATCAATGCCAGCAGATGGAATTAAGATATTATCTTTAATCGTTAAACAGATACTATGAGGATTGTGGTCCACATCAACAATTGCATCAGCTTCTCTTTTGATTAGCTCTTCTTTAGAACAAGCAGTTTTGCAAACCACTTGTTTTTGACAAATAGAAATGATTTTTGATGTGATAGCAAGAACAACTTCCTCTCTTAGCAACTCTGAAACATAGCAATCAAGAACTTGCTCTAATACTTCTCCACATTCAATGCGGTGGGTATAAATTGCTTCAATATGCATATTAACGTGTTAGCTTGCATATAGTATAGTCTTTTGTTTTGGTAAGAATAGTTTTATTCCATCTATCAAGAAGTGTTAAGTTGAAATATACATCACCTTCATAAGGTCTGTGAATTTCTGTTATGATAAACTCTGAAATTAGATCATACTCCAAAAAAAGGTGCGCTATTTGTGCTACACCAATCATGAAGATTTGAGGGTAACTCCAATTACCTTGGATTGACAAGAACTCTTGCATAGAAGAAACAATAGTGCATTCTATGCCTTTATTAAAACAAGGACTTAATTTGTTACGAAAAAAAACAATAGGCTTTAATATGTTTTGTGGTATTGTTTCAAATGTTTTTCTTCCCATCACAATAACTTGTTTGTCAGTCACTTGACGAAAACGATCTAATTCACTTGGATAATGCCAGGGCAATCCATTATTTATTCCAATCACCCCCTTGGGATCAACAGCCATAATTCCGATAATCTTCATTCCTGTAAAGCAGCTTGAGCTACAAAAAATCGCATGTGATCACGCACATTATGCACTCGAAGGAAATCAACCTTGTTGTGCAATGCAGATGATAAAGCAATTGTTTCTAAATCTCGGTTAAAGACAGGTTCTGTAGAAAAAGAAGAAATAAATGACTTTCTAGAATGACCAACCAGAACTTTGCAGCCAAAACTTCGCAATGCTTCTATATTGCGTAAAAGCCAGATATTCTGATATAGAGATTTTCCAAAACCAATACCAGGATCAATAATTATCGAGCTTTGATCAAAACCTAGGGTAAGTAACCTGCTAATGCTCTTCTCTGACCAATTATTTATGATATCAATTGGGTCAGTGTCGTCTGGAATAATGTTGTCTCTATGTGGTGGTATTGAAAGTGAATGCATAATAACGATGCTGCAACCATTACTAGCAATTGCTTTTAAGGTATTATTATCCAGAGCTTCCTTCTGATCGTTTACCCAGGTAATTTTGTAGTGTTTTAAAACATTCAAAATAACATCTGGCCAGAAACTATCAATGCTAACTTTAATATCGCCAGCTTTCATATAATCGCTAAGATTATCAAGTACTGGCTTTAGACGTGCATACTCTTCCTCTGGGATCTGCATTAAAGATCCAGGTCTTGTTGATTGAGCACCAAGTTCAACTATGCTTGCACCATCTGATAACAGCCGCAGTGCCTGCTTGGTTGCTTGATCTGAATCATAATAAAGACCACCATCTGAAAATGAATCAGGAGTAATATTGACAATACCTACAAGCTCTGGTGAAAGCGTAAAACTCTTTAAAAAACAATCTTGAATGTTAGGGATATCATAAGCAACAGTACCGAACGTCTTGTTGATTATTGGAGTATTATCCATAGGGTTCAGCATTGCCATCAAGTGAAGCAAAAATGGTCTGTTTATCAATTCTGGGTGAGGAATTCTAAGGTAGGGTGTATCGAGCGTTAGATCATCCCATAACAAAATATCCAAATCAATAACGCGAGGTGCCCACTTTTCATAGACCTGCGGACGGCCAATATCACACTCAATTTGTTTTAGACCTTTTAATAGCTCTTCGGGAGAAGAAGAACAACTTCCATAGACAATCATGTTGAGAAATGGCTTATCCCACTCAGGTGGAGCACCGTTTGGTAAAATGGCCTTAGTTTCTAGAATGATCGAAGACTTTAAATCTTTAAAATAGCGTTCCTTTAGTAACTGAGCAGCCCTTTGTAAATGGGAAAAGCGATTTCCTGTATTTGAGCCAATAGAAATATAGATCATTAGTTACCTTCCTGTTCTTGTAATGTATTACAATAAGTAAAGAGAACACCTCCATGCACACCGGAAACGGGTGGTGCAACTTTGTGAGTAGTCACTCTTATGGAAGAAATAATATGTTTTTTTTGCACCAAAAGATTATTAATGGCTCTGTATATATCATGGGTTAAGTGCTCGATTAAATTGAATTGCTTGCTTTGAACGAGAGATTGAATACTCTGAACTACCTCCAAGTAGCATATAGTATCCTCAAGCCGGTCAGTTGTAAGTCCTAAAGGGGGGATTTAAAGGTAAAATCAATATTAACACTAACTAATTGAGAATGAAACTTCTCTTCTGCACTACATCCTAAATGAACCCAAAGCCGCAGGTCAGATATAAGAAGATTAAATTGCATTTTAATATCACTGAGTTTAATCTACTTACAATTAATGACACACACTAGCGTTCATCATCCCGTCAAGAAAACCCCACAAGAGTTTTGCTCCTTTTTTAGCGCCTTGCATGGCTTTCTCTTGCTCTTCTTCGCTTAAGTCTGCAATAAGATTTGCACATTCCTCAGAATGCCATTCATCAGCATGCATATGAACCGTAAAAAATTGAAGAGAACGCTCATCACTTATTGAATAGTGTTTTTTAAAACCTTCAATTTTAGACTTAGAAACCTCTGGAGTTTGACGTTTATAAGCATAAAGTGCACCCAAACCGGAAGCAAAGTCTGATCGTACAATATCAAAGTAACCATCAACTAACTCCTGTGTCTCTTTAATCTGTGCATCCTTATGGAGATCAGACCGTGTTACACCAAGCCCTTCAGCAAAACGTTTCCATAACTCTGGGTGATTTTCATCACCTTGTTCTTCTTCTATCAAATTACCAAGCAAAACCTGCTGCATTTTTAGATCTGGGCACAAAAAATGTATACCACTGATATAACGAGGAAACGCAGCAACGTGGTGATAATATTCTTTAGCATAGGTTTGTAAAGCTTGCAAGCTTAAGCTTCCTGTATTCCATGATTGGTAGAATGGATGATTTAGTAAGTGCAACTCATCTAACTTATTATTAAAAGATTTAGTAAATTCCATTATTTCCTCTATTATATCAACATATAATTCATATACTATAGTTTTCTCATTGTTACGATCATGCTAAGATCAACACAATGGTGGGATTGGTAGGACTCGAACCTACGACCAATTCGTTATGAGCGAACTGCTCTAACCGACTGAGCTACAATCCCTTTTATCAATATTTATAATACACACAAAAGCAAATTTGTCTATTAGCTTATTTCACTATCAACCCAACTTAGCAAATCATTTGTTGCACCAATTTTGCGTGCAATTTCCTTACCATCTTGAAATATGATTAAAGTGGGTATAGATTGCACTCCATACTTACTTGGCACTTCAGTCCCTTCATCTATGTCGAACTTGCAGATCTTAATCTTGCCTTTTCTGTCTTTAGCCAACTGTTCAATACGCGGCATTAGACTTTTACATGGCCCACACCATTCTGCCCAAAAGTCTATCAGAACAAACCCTTTATAGTCAGTGACTTCAGATTTGAAATTTTGATCATTTACTGATATAATGTCATCACTCATAAAATACCTAAACTTAGAACGATTGCTTGTAAAATATAGCGCATCAATCAAAAGTTAATCAACTAAATTCTTCTGAAAAATTGCCCTAAAGTGTCTTGCACAAACAAAAAACTTCTCACAAATGGTTATATCTGATGATTAAAGATATCCACGTTTTCCCAACCCATTAAGTCTAACTCAATGCGAGTAGGAAGAAATTCAAAGCACTTTTGGGCCAATTCTTTTCTATTTTCACGCTCCAACATTAAATCTAGCTTTTCCTTTATCTTATGGAGATACAAAACATCAGATGCAGCATAATTTTTTTGTTTGTCTGTCAAATTTTCATTTCCCCAATCAGAAGATTGCTGTTGCTTATTTAATTTGGTATCAAGTAGTTCTAAGCACAGTTCTTTTAAGCTATGATTATCTGTGTAAGTGCGAACTAACCGTGAAGCTATTTTTGTGCAATAGCACGGAAGTGCCCAAGTTTTCAAGTAATAATGTATTATGCTCAGATCAAATCGCGCGAAGTGAAATATTTTAGTTATATTTTTATCCTCTAATATTTTTCTCAAATTTGGCGCTGTGTAATCGTTCTTAAGTTGAACTAAGTGAACGTTGCCATCATTAAAAGAGAGCTGCACAAGGCATAATCTATCTCTGCTATGAAGTAGCCCCATTGCCTCGGTATCAACAGCTATAGACCTTATATCATCTGGTATTGAACTAGCTGGCAAGTCGTCTTTATATAAAAATATTCCCATAAAGTTAATACATTTTTTGGCACAATTGAAAACCTATGATAATCAAAAATGAGCCTTAAGTATACGAAAAGATCATAGAAGGAACCACGCAAATTTATGGGCTCTCACATTTTTCGTGTACACGGGGTTTACAAATCGCTGTATATGCCTATAATTAAGTAAATTTAGGTTAATTTAACTGCGGGAGTAGCTCAGTTGGTAGAGCGCAACCTTGCCAAGGTTGAGGTCGAGGGTTCGAACCCCTTCTCCCGCTCTTTACTTTCAAAATCATTTCGTCAAAAATCCCTTGACACATTTCGCCAGCCCCCTTATTATATTATGACAATAAGGGGGTATGTATGGTCCCAGAGTGTGATGGTAAGGATTTAGTATAAACAATTCAGGAGATTTTGTCCACTGAGAACATGTAAATTCAAAAGGAGTAAGACCATTAAGAGTTTTGAGTCTCTTTGCATAATTGTAAGCCATGACAAAGTCATAAAGATGCTTTGTGAGTTGCTGATGTGATTGGTAGTAGTATTTTTTAACAGTAGCATTTTTTAAAGTTTTGTTCATACGTTCAACTTGCCCATTTGTCTAAGGATGGCTGATTTTTGTTAGACGATGTTCAATATTATGTTCTTCACAAACTCTATCAAATATGTGTTGGAAAGCGTATTTATGGCGTTTCTGGTTGGTAAATTGTATACCGTTGTCTGTCAAAACAGTGTGGATTTTATACGGTAGAATTTTAATCAAATTACGTAAAAACTCAGCAGCTATGGGTTTTGTAGCACTTTTATGTAACTCAATATAGGTGAATTTGGATGTTCTATCTATAGCAACAAATAGATATAGTTTTCCCTCCTCTGTTCTGACTTCTGCAATATCAATATGGAAATAGCCTATAGGATATTTCTTAAATTTCTTTTTTGGTTTAGCTTCACCATCAACATCTGGCAGTTTGCTAATGTTATGTCTTTGTAAACAGCGATGCAGGCTAGAACGAGTTAAGTGCGGAATTGTAGACTGCAAGGCATAAAGGCAATCATCTAATGGTAGAAGTGTATGCTTCCGAAATGCGACGATTATTGCTTCTTCTTCTAAAGTTAGAACAGTTGATCTTGGATGTTTTGGACCCATATCAGCGTCTTTAGTGAATGAGCGTTTTCTCCACTTAATAATAGTTTTTGGATTAAGGTTATAATACTTTGAGAGTTTTGCTATGCTCTCTTTACTATTTTGTATTGCTCTACGAATCGTCTCTGTTGTTTTGGCACACCCATGTAATACTTGTCCCATAATTCCTCCTTTGATGGTATTTTTTCTCACATTTTATCATACTATCACACTCTGGGACTGTACACCAAGTTCTTATTGTACATTCACCTGGTATGCTCATTTAAAGTTAAGTTTTCTGGATTCCAGTGTCAGCTACTTTCATGACAAGAAGAGGGTGCTGGAATGATACCATTATAGAGTGAACCAGTGTCAGCTACTTGGATGACAGGAGAATGATATCCAAGTCGCTTGACACTGGCATCCAGTTTTCTTTATAATTTCCTTTGTGAAAGAACAAAAGTGCTTATTTGTAACCATAGCTGGCTTACCAAATGCTGGGAAGTCTACATTAATTAACAGCATCATAGGCAAGAAAATTGCAATTGTTACACCCAAAGTGCAAACAACAAGGACGCAAATAAGGGGTATTGCAACATGCAACAACACACAAATTGTCTTTACTGACTCCCCAGGAATTTTCTCAGCAGAAACAAAACTTGAAAAAGCTTTAGTCAAATCTGCATGGTCAGCAATCAAGGGTGATGACATCACTTTGTTACTTGTTGATGTAAGCAATTATTTGAAAAATATAGAAAGAATTAAGACTATATTTACGCGGCTGCAGCGCACAAAAGGCAGATGCATTTTGGTTATCAATAAAACTGATTTGGTAAAAAGGCCAGAACTCAAGATGGCTCATGAACATCTGAATTTGTTTTATAAATTTGAAAAGGTGTTTACGATATCAGCATTAAAGAATGATGGACTTTCTGATTTGATGAATTACTTGTCTGAAGTTGCACCGGTGAGCCCTTGGTTTTATGAAGAAGATCAAATAACCGATTCCTCGACAAATTTTTTATCAGCAGAAATTACGAGAGAAAAATTATTCTTGAACTTGCGTGAAGAATTGCCATACTCTACATCTGTTATAACTGAACAATTTGAGGAAAAAAAAGATAAGAGTTTAGTCATCAAACAGATCATATTCGTGTTGAAAGATAGTCATAAAAAAATAGTCCTAGGGAAAGATGGCAGTAATATTAAAAAAATTAATATCGAAGCACGTGCTGAACTAGAAAAATTATTTGAGTGCAAGGTTCACCTCTTTTTGTTCGTAAAAGTGCGACCTTGGATCGACCGTCCTGAGGAGTATATAGGCAATGCTTAATTCTTTGTTAGTATTTGATATTGAAACTATACCGGATATAAATTCCTGCAAGAATTTGCTGAATATTGATGACAATAGCAGTGTGGAAGAGAAAAGGGATGCATTAACAAAATACCACCTGGAAATAACAAACGGGCAGAACTCTTTTCTGCGTCAGCCCTTCCACCAAATTGTAGTTATTAGTTTTTTACTTTGCAATATAAGCCACCAGAGCGGTTATGAGGTGTTCACACTGCAAGAAATAAGATCTGGAGGCACACTAAATTCCAGTGAAAAGGAGCTAGTGAAAGGATTTTTTAACTACATATCAGAAAAAAAGCCAAGACTAGTTTCGTTCAACGGACGCACTTTTGATATACCAGTGCTGAAGTATCGTGCTATGGTCCATGGCATTCAAGCGGAATATTTTCATAAAGCTGGCGATAAGTGGAATAGCTATAATCAAAGATATAGTAGTGATTGGCATTGTGATTTGCTTGAATCTCTCTCTGATTTTGGAGCTTCTGCGAGAGTAAAAATGAACGAAGTTTGTGCAGCATTTAACCTTCCTGGCAAGATTGGAGTTGATGGGTCACAAGTTATGGGCTTATACGATAGTGGCAAAATACAAGAGATTCGAGATTATTGCGAAACGGATGTAATTAATACTTATTTGATTTACTTAAGGTTCATGCATCATCAGGGAAGGATTACTACTGAAAGCTACAACAAAAGCGTGGAAGAGCTGCTTGTAGAGTGCGAAAAAAAAGAATACCTAAAGAAATTTAAAGAAGAATGGCAAATAACTTGTGGTGGAAATTTTTATATTGAATTTAAATGAATAGATGTTATGGAGCAATCTAATAATTGTTCCATAGTAATAGTTATAAACTCCTTGCAGTAGACAAGTAATTCTCATGTGCTATCTTGCTTTGCACAACTTCTGCTTGTTCAATCTGAATAGATGAGGAATTTTCATGCGCTATCTGCTCAACTTCTACTTGTTCACCCTGAGAAGAATTTTTTAATTTATTATCTTGATATTCCTTTTTTACTTCCTCAAAAAAATTTGTTCCACCGAGAATATAACTTCCTAATTTTGCAGCATAATGTTGAGCATTACCTAAAACTGCAGAGTTAATTTGACTTAATGCCCTAACGGGATAGTAAAAGAGAGATACGTTATTATTTGACTTGAAATCACTTTCATCCATTACTTTAACAGCTTTATGATAACCATCTATTTTATGAAAAGAATATCCTTCCGGTGCTGATATTCTTAATTGTGCACCTACATGAGCATAACCAAAAGACCAGGTGATACTGCTGGCACTGGATCTTGTCTATGTTGAGTTACTCTAATGGTTTTTTCTTGAAGAACGTCATTATAAAATTTACTAGCAGTAAGGTCAAAAACTCTTGGATCACCAAAAGTTGCAACATGAATATCTTCAGCTCTTTCTGTTTTATTAAGACATAAAGCAGCTATCTTAGAAATCGCCCCTCCCATGCTGTGAACTGTAAGATTAATTCTAAAATCTTTGATTTCTGATCCTTGTTTCTCAGCGTGAGATTTTAAAATGCCATAAAGATTAGGCCATGAATCCGTAAATGAGTTATAAAAACCACGATGAATTCTTCCACCTTTAGATAAAAGTTCCGAGGTAGTAAAAGATGCATTTAGATCAGTGATTAGATCATTTAAGCCCCATAAACCATGTTTTAAGCGAAGTACCATGGTAAGCTATTGTTATTTCTTTACCTTTTATGAAAATATGACCAGCATCTTTTTCAAAGCTATTACCAAATGGAATGATTTCATAACTTTCTTTAGTAAGTTCAGCTCTAGTTTTATACATTTTTTCAGGGGATGGAATAATTTCATAACCTTCCGTAGTAACTTCAAATCCAGTTTTGTATACTTCTTCAGCTAAGGTGTTGCATCTTTTTTCACTTAACTTATCGTCGTCATCACCATAGCTTATTTTAGAGAAATTACTCATTTCTAATAATTTCTCTTTATTAAACACTGCAATTTCTACAATACTTTCATCTATCTGGTGAGAAGAAGGTAAAGAATGTATTTCATTTGGGTCGCGAGGGTTTATAAATTCGTAATCTTCAATAATCTCAAATGCATCGTCTTTTTCTATGTTGTTCCCTATTAAAGAAGAGTTTGATTGTTCAGCATTGTCTAACTTTGAGCTTACATCACCTACACTAGTATTTGTGGTAAATCAATTGCGTAAAAAACTAAAATCCATAACTACCTCAATCTACTATCAGCTAAACAATTTATTTAACTATAATGTAGATTGATATTATTGTCAATAGTATTTTTCATAATTTATTTTTTTAACATAGCTATAGTTTCTTTTCCTTTCAATTACTATTGTTAGAATAAAAAAATTTTACTTCCATAGAATAAATAGTAGAGTTATAATGCACTAGCAAGCAAAAAATATTAACCTTTGTGCTAAATTTTGGTTAATATAAACGTTAGGCATATTAAAAAAGTTGTTTTTAAGTTGTTGCACTTTACTTTTGTTTTCGCTATAAGATTGCTTTAAGTTGAATTTTCAACATTTTTATATATTTACATTTAAGACAATGATTTCGAAATTTTTTGGGGGCACTTCATGAAAAAATCTATTTATACTAGAACCGCTCTAGTTTCTTTATTAACTTTATGTTCTTTCAGCAGTTTTGCAGCTGACTTTCCCGATGAGAGTATGAAGGAAATGAAAAAGCAAGAGAGCACAAAAACTTCTGGAAAAACAGAAGTGATGAAAACATCAAATAAAAAACTGAAAGAAAAGATGGACAGAATATGTAATGCTGATCCAAGAAAAAAAGCTGAAGAGCTTAAGAAAAAAGAGGAGCTAAGATTAGCAGCCGAGCAGAAGAAAAAAGAGGAGATCAGGCTAGCAAATGAGAAAAAAGCAAAGCTTATAGAGAATTCAAAAACGAAAGCTCTAAATGCTAAGAATTCTAATATAGAAAAAGGTAAAGTTTCAAAAACTAAGGCTCCTAAAACTAAGAATGCTAAAATTAAAGCTAAAGATGTAAAGAAAGATGTAAAAGTTGTTAACAAAAATACAGAGGAAAAAGTTAAGGCAAATCCTGTTGTTTCAGCTGGTGGAGTTGATATTATCGACACTAATCAAGGGCAAAGTAATTTAAGAATAACTTTTGGCGGTGTTGTTGATGCTCAAGGTTATGGTAAAGCTGGACCAAGTGATGAAGATTATAAACGTTATCACGTTATGCCAGACAAATCTATAGATTATCATCATTTTACTGAGGATACAGCAAAAGGAGCAAATCCAATATTCCCTGAAATAGGAAATATCATTGACTATAGCAATGATATGGGTATGATTGCTGATGCAATATTGCACTTAAGAGCTGAAAACAAAAATGAAGATTTAGGTCTTCTCTATGGTGCTGATGTGCAGTTTCATGTTCCAGTGACCGGAGGTAAGGGAGCTTCACAGGGTGTTTATGCTGCAAAAGGCAGAAGTACACACGTATTTTTAAATTCAAAATATGGTGACGTGAAGCTTGGTTACCAATTTGGTCCTGAGGCTCTGATGAGACTTGATGCAACAAGAATTGCAACTGTTGACGGAGCTGCAGATAGTGACTGGTTCAGAAAAGTGAACTTAGAAGGAAGCGCTGCAAGCTTTCCATTTTATGTAACACCACGTCTTTACACTGAAAGTTTTTCGAGTGAAAGTGAAAGATTCTCTTTCCGCATGGCAGGGAAATATAACAAAGGCTTTATGACTACACTGCCATTTAGAGTTGCTTACTACTCACCAAATTATATGGGCGCAAGGTTTGGTGTTAGCTATTCACCTCGCTATGATAGTAGTTTATTTGTTGTAAAGGATGGTGATGACATAAAACATGTCGGTCCAGACTATGAGCACATAGTAAGTGCTGGCGTATCATATGAATATGACTTTGATAAACACAAGGTGAAAGTTAAAACTTCTGCAGTTGGTGAGTATGGTCAAGCGAAAAAACTAAATAAAGAATATGTGGAGTACAATGACCTTATGGGTGTTAATTTGGGTGTAAGCGCTGATTATAAGATTAATGAAGATCAAGGCGTAAAATTTGCTGCCTCTTTTGCATACTTGGGCAAATCTGGTCAACGGAAGGGTATTAAAAAATTAGTTGGTGATACCTATAAGGAAATTGATGGTAAAGGTACTACTGATGATGACAAGAGAGTGAAAGGGCTGAAAGCTCAATTTGGTGAAGATAGTATAGACACCATGTATTGGACTGTAGGAGCTGGCTATCAATATGAGAATATCTACACAAGTTTGACGTACTTTGGTAGCAGAATGAATGATGGAGATATGCTTCATGATGGTGCACTTGGCGTTCAATATGATCTTTCTCCTGCTTGCAGTAAGAGCAAATTTGTTCCTTACGCAGCTCTCCATTATTTTATGACTAACGAGAAACAAAACGCAGATAATAAGATTACAAAAGTAGGTAGTAACAAAGAGGCACCTTCTAACCAAGGAATTCTCCTTCTTACTGGTGTGAAGTTTTCTTTCTAACCAACATGTACACCACAGTTAATTGTGGTGTATTCTTGTCTGTTGATGTTCAGTGTTTATTTGTCAATCAAATAAACATATGGTGTCCTCTCTCCTGTCATCCCAGTGCGTGGCACTGGGATCTAAGTTATATGCAAAATTATTACGTTTACATACTTGCAAGCAAGAATAATCGAACTTTATATACAGGTATAACATCAAATCTGATTAAACGAATCTGGGAAAATAAGAGTAAAGTTATTTCTGGCTTTACATCAAAATACAATGTACATAAATTAGTTCATTTTGAAGAATTTCAAGATATAAATTCAGCTCTTAATAGAGAAAGACTGTTAAAAAGTTGGAAAAGAAAATGGAAGACTGATTTGATCGAAAAAGAAAATCCAAATTGGGTAGATTTATATGATAACATAGTCAGGTAAAATTAGATCCCAGTGTCATGCACTGGGATGACACCCTATGGTTACTGGAATGACACCCTATGGTTATACTGGGATGACACTCTATAGCTACTCAGATGACGGGAAAAGAACACACTGGCTTATCTACTAGCCGTATAGCTACTTTCAAATTCAATCAATTAAACAGTAGGCCCCTATGCAAACCACACTAAAAAATCATTTAGCTGGAGAATTACTTACCACCGCTACGTGCTGGAAATTAAAGCTCGCAGGTGGAGAGGTAATGGGATTCACTGACTATGATGAAGATTTAAATATTGATAATATACTCTATAAATCTTCAAGTGGATTTACAGCCAGTAGTATAATATTAAACAGCGATTTAAAAACTGATAATCTAGAAATTGAAGGGATATTAAATAGTGTTCATATTAAAGAAAAAGATGTTTTATCAGGAAAGTACGACTTTGCAAATATTGAAATATTTCTTGTGAATTATAAAGACTTGACCCAGGGAACAATGAATCTACATTCAGGAACTTTTGGTAAAGTAACATTAAGTAGTGGAAGATTTATTGTTGAAATTAGAGGGCTCTCAGCAAAGCTTGAGAGAAGCATAGCAGAATTATACTCTCCTGCATGCAGAGCACAATTTTGCGATGATAAATGTAAAGCCGATACTAAAAAATTTAGTAAAATAAGTACAATCACTAAAGTAATAGACGAAAGAAGATTTGAAGACACGAATTTAACTGAGAGTGATGAATATTATAAGCACGGAGTAGTGAAATTCTTTGGCTCAACAGCGTTTGAAGGTATAGTAAAAGAATATAAAAATAGAGTAGTTACATTGTTTACTTCGCCTTCATACCAAATTTTTGCTGGAGATAAATATTCAATACTCGCAGGTTGCGATAAAACATTTCCAACTTGCAGAAGCAAGTTTAACAATACTGTAAATTTTCGTGGTGAACCCTATATACCAGGTTTTTATATTGTTTAGCAGCACAATTTTCAATATTATGAATATGCATGGAAAGGTGGCTGAGTGGTCTAAAGCACACGCTTGGAAAGCGTGCACATATGAAAATATGTCGGGGGTTCGAATCCCCCCTTTTCCGCATATTACTTCTAGAATAGTATAAAACCCGCTATGTCAGCCTCCTTTTACCCCACTTAGGTATGTACCAATATACCTAATTTTGTTACAACATTCCCAATAACATAAATTATGTTAGCAATGCTATCAATAGCATTGCTTTAAAAAGAGTGCCCATATTTTCAGTCAACCTTAAGAATTCACTAAAGATCCTATTCTTTTGTTCATCACTTGCGCTTTTCATTAAAGCCTGGGTTCTTTCTTTTATGCCAAAAAGATATAAAAATTCTCTTTGAGTTAAAATCTCGCAATCTACGTGTTTTAATGAATCTTTTAATGCTTGAAAGTTCACAAGTGCAGTAATATCACTATTACCAACATTCTCAAGAAAATTAGCATACTTATGTTGTTTTATCGATTGCAAAGTGCTCTTATATGCGGGGTATACATAACCGTAATCTATAATCAAAGCAGCTCCTTTATTATTATGTATCTTCTTCTCAAGTTCTTTTAATATTTCAACCCCAGTTGAACATATTTCAACCACTGCACCATTAAAAAGTTTTCCATTTGCCGTTCCAGCGCTTGATGCATAATTGTACGAACGTTGCAATTTACAGGTAATTTGATTAGCAGGTGGTGTCATTCCAGTGAATGACGCTGGAATCCAGTGTTTATTATACAACTGCTCAGTGTGCTCATTTACAATTAAGTTTTCTGGATCCCAGTGTCTGGGCACTGGGATGACATCATTCTTGGTGGGAATTACCCTTGTATCACAACGTTCGTATAGCTGTGTGCTTGATGCTGGAGTCCAGTCTGGTTGAGCAGTTTGCACAATTTTGAGACCGTTACCGCCTTGTTTTGTCACCCTATTTTCATACCACCCCTCATCACGATATACAAACTGATCTATCGGAAGAGCGTCAAAGAACTCATTTGCTAAAAAAATGGTTGGTTGTTCTGGTAGGTTGTCAATATCTTTGTGCCAATTAACACCTAAGCCTTTTAATTTTTCCTTTTGTATCTTCCGTAAAGTAGGGCTTATTTCAACTAAGTGGATCAACATTGAATTAAAAAAGCTGCTGTATTTTTTAGTGACTCTTATTATATCGTGAATGAGTGTTCCTTTGCCTGGCCCAAGTTCAACTAGAGAAAATTTTGATGGCTTTCCTAATTTTTCCCATGTATGCATTATCCAAACTGCAATTACTTCACCAAATAATTGGCTGATCTCAGGTGCAGTAGTAAAATCACCATCCTTACCAAGTGGTAATCTACTCGTATAATAGCCGTATTTTTCATGGTACAAAACGGCATTCATGAAATCACTGATGGATATTGATCCTTGACTTTTGTCAATTAATTCGTGTATATAAGTGAGCATGTTATTAATAAATGTTTAACTATAGCGTACCATAATATAAAATAGTAGAGTATTTATATATATAGTATAAACTTAAGTTTGTGAGTAATAGTGCTTCAGTTATGGACGACAAAAACACCGATTATGTTGCCCTTATACCTCAAGATGATAGTATTGAATACAAATTTGAAGAAGCTGTCAATTTTATAGAAAACAAGGTTATAAATGCTGATGGACTAACTTTAGCGGAAGTGTTTCAAGTGCTAGTTCAAATGCTAGATGGTGATCTAGAATTGGTAAAAAAAGTACTAGCATATGCTAATATTATGGCAAAGTATGGAATGAAGGTAGCAAAAGAGTCGCAATTAAGCAGAGCTGATGTTCGCCGAGCTTTGGAAGGTAAAGAAAGTGTTGTCAATAAACAAGATTTTATAAAGAAACCACCTCTTTCACCTGCTATAAAATCGACCAAAAAGAAAAGTAGAGGTCTTTAGATGGCTGAATCTATAAAAAAATTTACTGTACAATGTGACTTCAAAGGACAAAGTTCACCTTTTGCAATATATATAGGAAATCCAAAAAGTGATGCTCATCCAATTCATCATCAAGATTCCTGGCTTGTAAAAGAACGTGGAGGGAATATCCCTAATAAAGTAAAAGAAAGTCTACAAAAATTATATAAACTATCTCAAGAAAATGGAGTCTCTTTCTCAGAGTTATGTGCGTATGCCATTACTGTGGTTAGTAATAATGATAAAAAAAGCGATAGCAAAAAATAGCAAACTGTCTTACCCAGAAAAATCAGAGAGAAGCTCAGGTTATTTTGGTTCTCAATATCTACTACGTAGATAATGTCCATTGATTATTGATTGCTTCGCAGCTACTTTGCTTTTTATCAAGTGAGCTTGAAAGTCCACTACAGAGGTATATAATCGCTGCAACAGCTAGATAACAAACCGCAACTGCTACCCCCTACTGCTAACATTTCTAAATAAACCGCAATAGTTATCCCTGAAATAACTCCAGCTATTCCTAGTGCAGAAGCAGCTATAGCAGGCAACTTACTCTTTTGCGAACTCTTTGAAGTAACGTTATTTTCATCTTGGTTACTAGACTGCTGACTATTGTTCTGAACATCACCATGTTCTGGTTGGCTACAGACCTGCTGCAAAAGGTGATTGAAAAAATAATGTGAGAGAAGTAGAAGAAGAATAAGCAGATTGAGTAAGGTAAAAAAATGAGCTTTAGTTACTATAACATGAAGAAACACCCAAGAAACTTTCGTAGTATAACAGGTTTAACTATAGAGGAGTTCGAAAAGGTAGTGGAAAAAGTGAGGTCTGGGTGGGAAAGACTTGAAAAACAGAAAAAGTGCCATGGTAGAAGATCACAACTACCAACTCTAAAAGATAAGTTATTTTGCGTAATTTTGTACTATCGCACTTACATAACACATAGATTTTTAGGGTGCCTGTTCAATGTTCACAACGCAAATGTATGTAGGTTACTGAAGAAAATAGAGCCATTACTTGCCAAAAAAGTTACTATAACAAAAGATAGAAGTATAACACCAGAAAAAATACTGAAGATTCTGGCTGATGTTACAGAACAGCAAATACAGAGACCAGAAGATAGTAAAAAACGGAAGAAATCATATTCAGGAAAAAAAAAGAACCAACACTATGAAAACTGAGATTGTTATCGAAGAAGGTGGAAGAATTTTATCAGTGTCAAAGTCATATCGTGGTAGAATTAATGATTTTCGCATAAGGAAACAAGAAAAATATTTACCAATCGATAGCATAAAATATGCCGATTCTGGATATCAAGGTTGGCAAAAATTGCAAAGCAATGTTATAATTCCATATAAAAAGTATCGTAAAAAGCCATTAACTCCAGAGCAGAAAGAGCATAATAGAAGATTAGCATCATTTAGAATGAGAGTAGAAAATAAGATCCGTGAGATAAAGATATTTAAGATTATGTCACATATTTACCGCAATTTTCAGAAAAAATACAACCTGAGGTTCAATATTATTGCTGGTATTGTGAATCTTAAGCACGCCTTTTAGTTAACCTTGATTTTAGTCACCCTCCTTTCCTTCTTTTTATTGCTTGATTCTCAGCAGGTCTATAGAATTCAATAGGATAATTCCTGGTGTGCAGTTCCAGAGTGTGATGGTATGATAAAATATGAGAAAACAATACCATCAAAGGAGGAATTATGGGACCATACACCTAGAGGCTGTATTACAAGAATTTTGAGCGAACTTAGTTATGTGTAATATATTATCGCTTCATATGTGTGATGCACAAGGGCCTTGGAACCCAGATCAAATTACTGAGTATCGTTTAAATTTTTCAGGTTTATTTGGTGTAATGAGGCAGAAACTCTATCAAGTACTTATTGCGCCAAAAAACTTTCAAGCCCTTTTTGATAGAGCAAGCATGCGTGCTAAAGTTAAAATTCGACCAGGGCAGCTACAATAAGGTAGATAAGCCCAAACGCCATCATGTTTTTAGGAGAGTTTGCTAATGGAGGCTCTTAAGTTGACGCCATTGGCTGAACGGATACCTCTTAACTTGACGCGTATGGTTTATTTAACACTCCCAACGGTTACAAATAATTCACCATTTCTTCTGGTTTCACTATCCTTTCAAACTCCTCCTCAGTGAGCAGTTGAAGTTTTGCTGCTGCTTTTTTTAGAGTGATATTTTCTTTATAAGCAAGCTTCGCTATTTTTGCTGCATTGTCATACCCTATATGCGTATTTAATATAGTGACCAACATTAACGACTGATTCAGTAAATCTTTTATCCTCTCTTCATTTGCCTTAATACCAACTACACATTTTTCTGTAAAATTTAAACTTGCATCAGCTAAAAGTCTTATAGACTGCAAAACATTGTAAATTATCACTGGCTTAAACACATTCAATTCAAAATGACCGTTTGAACCACTAATGGTCACAGTAACATGATTTCCCATAACTTGAGTGCACACCATAGTTACTGCTTCACACTGAGTTGGATTCACTTTACCTGGCATAATTGAAGAACCAGGCTCATTTTCCGGTAACATTATTTCCCCAATTCCGCATCTTGGACCAGAACCAAGCAACCTTATATCATTTGCAATTTTCATTAAACTGACTGCTACTGTATTGAGTGTTCCACTGAGCTCAACTAAAGCATCGTTTGCTGCTAGCGCTTCAAATTTATTGCCTGCTGAAGTAAATGGAAGATTAGTAATTTCTGCAACTTTGCTTGAAAAATCTTCAGCAAAACCCTTTTTAGTATTGAGTCCTGTGCCAACCGCAGTGCCACCTTGTGCAAGCTCGTATATACCACTTAAAGTTGATTTTACTCTCTCTATCCCCTTTTTAATCTGGGCTGCATAGCCAGAAAACTCCTGTCCCAGTGTTAGGGGCGTTGCATCTTGTAAGTGAGTACGTCCTACTTTTATTATATTTTTAAATTCCTGAACCTTATTATCCAGCACCTTATGCAATTTTTCAAGATTTGGAATAAGCAAGCAGTTTATTTGCTTTGCTGCTGCTATATGCATTGCTGTTGGAAAGGTGTCATTTGATGACTGACCATAATTCACATGGTCGTTTGGATGTATCGGAGATTTACTACCCAAATTACCACCTAAAATCTCTATTGCGCGATTGCTGATCACTTCATTCATATTCATATTAGTCTGCGTTCCGGATCCGGTTTGCCAAACAAAAAGCGGAAATTCATTATTAAATTTGCCATCTATTACTTCCCTTGCGGCTGCGCAGATTGCGTCCCCTACCTTATTATCTATAGCACCGTGCTTCATGTTAACACGTGCTGCTGCAAGTTTTACTATTGCTAATGCTTTAATCAGAGGCTCTGGCATTTTTTCTGTGCCAATCTTAAAATTTTCTAAAGAACGTTGAGTCTGCGCTCCCCAGTAATGTTCACTTGGTACTTTTACTTCCCCTAAGCTGTCTGATTCTATTCTCGTTTTTCTATCCATATTTTCCTTCTTAGCGTCATGCAAACTGGTTCACTACATAATTTTTCATGTCTACTTCTTGGTTAATTAAATCATACTAGATCCAAGTAGTCAAGTGTGACCTTACCCAGAAAAAGTAGAGAGAAAGTTAAGACGTTTTTGGAGTAAAATAAAACGTTTTTTCAAAATATGGCAAATAGAAGGGAATATACAGCAGGATTCAAATTAGAAGCTGTTAAGCTGGTTAAAGAAACAGAAGTACAAAAATAGCAAAAGATCTAGGCATAGATGGCAGTATGTTAAGTAAATGGGTAAGAAAATATGATGGAAAAATGTCAGAAGCATAAGACCTGCTGCGAATCAAGCAATAAAAAGAAGGAAAGGAGGGTGACTAAAATCAAGGTTAACTAAAAGGCGTGCTTAAGATTCACAATACCAGCAATAATATTGAACCTCAGGTTGTATTTTTTCTGAAAATTGCGGTAAACATGAGACATAATCTTAAATATCTTTATCTCACGGATCTTATTTTCTACTCTCATTCTAAATGATGCTAATCTTCTATTATGCTCTTTCTGCTCTGGAGTTAATGGCTTTTTACGATACTTTTTATATGGAATTATAACATTGCTTTGCAATTTTTGCCAACCTTGATATCCAGAATCGGCATATTTTATGCTATCGATTGGTAAATATTTTTCTTGTTTCCTTATGCGAAAATCATTAATTCTACCACGATATGAATTTGACACTGATAAAATTCTTCCACCTTCTTCGATAACAATCTCAGTTTTCATAGTGTTGGTTCTTTTTTTTCCTGAATATGATTTCTTCCGTTTTTTACTATCTTCTGGTCTCTGTATTTGCTGTTCTGTAACATCAGCCAGAATCTTCAGTATTTTTTCTGGTGTCATACTTCTATCTTTTGTTATAGTAACTTTTTTGGCAAGTAATGGCTCTATTTTCTTCAGTAACCTACATACATTTGCGTTGTGCACATTGAACAGGCACCCTAAAAATCTATGTGTTATGTAAGTGCGATAGTACAAAATTACGCAAAATAACTTATCTTCTAGAGTTGGTAGTTGTGATCTTCTACCATGGCACTTTTTCTGTTTTTCAAGTCTTTCCCACCCAGACCTCACTTTTTCCACTACCTTTTCGAACTCCTCTATAGTTAAACCTGTTATACTACGAAAGTTTCTTGGGTGTTTCTTCATGTTATAGTAACTAAAGCTCATTTTTTTACCTTACTCAATCTGCTTATTCTTCTTCTACTTCTCTCACATTATTTTTTCAATCACCTTTTGCAGCAGGCCTATACGCATTTCCAGGCAAAGGCTCCTTATGAAAAAGAGAGATTTGATTTACAGAAAGAGTTAGCAAAAGTAACAAGAGAAAGAGACATTTAAAAAAAGCCCTGGCCAGTCAAAAAGAGTAAAATATTTTTTCATAAAAGAGCATAGTAAACACTATAAAGTGCAGGAATTATGTAGGATTTTGAATGTATCTGCTAGTTACTACTATAAGTGGACTACAAGGAAAATAAGCAGTAGAGAATCAGCAAATAAAAGCAGATATTCAAAAAAAGCTTCTAAATGTAGATATGGAGCTCCTAAAATTCATGCTGAATTGAAGGCTTTGGGTAAAAGTTGCAACTTGAAAACAGTGCAAATTATTATGCAGAAAAATGGTATTCGGGCTATATTGAGAAGAAAATTTAAAACTAAGAAGCAACAAACGGACAATAGAGTCGTAGCTCTCAATATATTAGACCAAAACTTTATTGTCGATCAACCAAATAAAATATGGGATTACTTATATAAAAACCAAAAAAGGATGGCTATATTTGGCAGGATCTATATTCACACATGGTAGTTAATGAGCAGTTCAATAAATAAACAATTGGTTATTGACTCTTTATTGATGGCCGTTAATAAGCGCAAACCCGATAAAAATCTGCTGTTACATAGCGATCAAGGGTCACAATATACTTCGCAAGGTTATCAATATCTCTTATCCATAAAAAACATTCTAATATTAATTATTGCATTCCTGCACAATTTGATGCATCATTCTCATGACAAAAACGTCTTAACTTTCTCTCCACTTTTTCTGGGTAAGGTCAGTTCAGCTATAGGCAGCAATTTTCTGTATTTACTTTAAATTGAAGAAAGCTCAAATGAAAGATCGTGTTTTGCTAAAAATCACAGAATGCAGTCTAACAGTGAACGGTTACAATTATTTATCACTAGTGCCTAAAGTGATCTCCTTTATCCTCTCATCTGCTAGTATTTTTAATTCCTCACCGTATCTATAATAATTTTGCTTTATAACGTGGTACTCATCAGCAGAAGAAGAATCTAATTTAGGGTAATATTCGTAATCGCAATTTTCTTCGATGTCCTCAATGCTTATAGATGATGCTAAAAGTGGAAATAGAATTAATAGTAAAGTTAGTAGGATTCTTGTACAACTATTACACCACGTCCTGGGTGTCATTCCAGCGTGTGACCAGAGAAAAAAAGATATGGATCCCAGTGTCAAGCACTGGGATGACAGAAGATAGTGCAAGAAATTTCGTAAAAAGCTTTTCATACCAACTATTTAAACTCAATTGTGTTATAAATATATTAATAGCGAAAAAAGAAAAACAAGGTTTAATTTTCTTTTTTATTTGCGATTTATCTATTAATTAACCGTGAAAGGTTATGTGTAATGCTCCTTCACATAATTATCAATAATTGCCTTAAATTCTTCAGAGACATTATCACCTTGTAAAGTTTTGAAATACTTGCCGTCTTTGTAGACTGCTGAAACAGGTTTTTCTCCATATCCAGGCAAGCTGATTCCCAAATTTGCGTGTTTGCTTTCTCCAGGACCATTTACTATGCATCCCATAACAGCAATGTTCATATGCTCTACACCTGGATTTTTTTTCTTCCATATCGGCATATGAGTTTTTATATAGCCATTCACTTCTTCAGTTAATATACGAAAACGATCGCTACTCGTGCGCCCACAACCAGGACATGAATTAATCTGAGGGTTAAAGTGTCGCAAGCCTATAGACTGCAATATTTCCTGACACACCACCACTTCATTAGTACGCGATTCACCAGGACGTTGAGTCAAAGAAGCCCGTATGGTATCTCCAATGCCATTTTGCAATAAATAAGTAAGCCCTGCTGCGGTATTTACCACACCTTTATTGCCCATACCAGCCTCAGTTAAACCCAAATGCAGCGCATAATTGGAAGATTTTGCAAGTGCCATATAAACTAAAATTAAATCTTGTACTTTGCTAACTTTACATGAAATGATTATTTTGTTTGAATTTAGACCAATTTCTTCAGCTTTTTTTGCACTATCAAGAGCAGACATTACAAGTGCTTTGCGCAGTATAACATCAGAAGGCCTTGCATTACTAAGCGAAGAGTTTTCATCCATCAGTTTTTGTAAAAGGTATTTATCAAGACTACCCCAATTTACCCCAATTCTAACAGGAAGATCGTGCATTATTGCATACTCTATCACCCTTTCAAATTTCTCATCACGTTTGTCGCCAAAGCCTATATTGCCTGGATTGATTCTAATTTTACCCAGCATTTTGATGTTGTCTGGATAATCTTGAACTAATTTATCTAGCTCATATTGACCGCAGCCTACCAATATTTTACCGTCAAAACCTTCTTTATTTATCTCTTCTACTATATAAGGTATTGCCCTTGCTACTTCCTCTGAATTCAAAGCAATCCGTACTAACTCTGAACCTGCGCGCGCTAGTTCTGTTATTTCTTTTGCATAATGTTTTGCGCTACTTTTTTTTATATTATCAGAATCTATATGCACACCAAGCGCCATAGATTGTACAACTACAGGATTATTTCCGCCTATCTTTACTTTTCCAACTTCTACAACATGAGTTTTGTGCCTGGAAATTGGCGATAATTCATATGCATCGTCATTCAATATCAGGTCTTTATCTAGCATATTATTAATGGCCAATATTGTGATACTATTTTACTGTGTCAGCTACGCTGCCAAATGAACTTGAACCATTCAAACTATAAGCATTTACGTTATCCAAATTAGCAATAGAATCATGTGAGCACGTTCTTCTTGAAGGAGTTTCTTTTATAGTGATATTTATAGGAGAAACTTTTTTTTCTCGTGTTGAAGTAACTTTCTTCTCTTCTTGTTCATGCTGCTTGCTTTCATACTGGGAAACTGGCTCTTGATCTATAAATACAGCACCCTTTAAACGTGTGATATTAATACCATGCTGATTTATCATAGCGCTCTCTTCATCGTCGACTATGCACGCTTCCATTTCATTTGGCTCATTATCAAGACTAGCAATTTTTCTCTCTTTTAATTTTTTGATTAGATCTTCTTTATTTATAGCTCGATCTTGTGACTTTTTTTTCTTGAGCAATTCCCTACGCTTCTCATACAGTTTATATGACTCAGCAAAATCCTTATCTGTATGAAAGTTTGCACCACCAGGGTTACCAGGAGGTATGTATCTCTTACTGAGCTTAGATTTAGCTTCAGCACTATGCACAGTAAAAAAGCTAGAAACCAAAAACATTAATATAAATAAAACTTTAGAAAAAATCCTAAGCATATGGTGCTATAGTAAATATCGTGTTTTAAAAGATAGCAATTAACAAACTTTAAGTAAACCAGAATCTTTACTAACTTTACAATAATATGTTACAAATATTTTTCTAAAAAGTGATATGTTTGCTATCAAAAAACCTACATAGGCTGAGAGAAGAGTAAGATGTTACAAGTTGCGTAACACCTCCTCAAGAAGAGTGTTATGCAGCTTAGTCTAGAGTGTGTAAGCTATTCTGTTGCGCTTGAGTATCAACTTCATCATTAAGTTTTGTGTCTGGCATATCTTTAGATAAGTCGTTTTTCTTTTCCTTATCAAGCTTAACTCCCTGATGGATGAAGAATGCAACAAAACAAGTTATCGCTGTTACAGCAACAGCAGTGGCTATGGTACAAATTAGTAGTATTTTTTCTTGATCTGCTACTGTTTCTGTGAGTGTTTCCACTTTTTCTTCCACGTCTGCGAGTCTTTCTTGCAAACCGTCTAAATACTTTTGTATACTTTCGAACCGTCCAGCATCGATCTTTTGAGCTGCCTGCAATTCCTCTAACCTGCTAAATGCAATTTGAAGTTGATCAGCATTGATCTGTTGACCTTTTTGCAATTTTTCTAGTGCACTGAATGCCTTTTGAAACTGCTCAGCATCCATCTGTTGAAGTTTTTCTAGTGCTTTTATTGTCGATTCATTAGAACCGAATAACAAATCATGAAGCCAATTTGTTGACATTTTTACCCCCTAATTAATATATTACTATTGTACGTTCTTAGTACTTAAATTAGTATTAAATCAACTGTTATTATGTATTGATCTTTTAATAATTTTGTTTGACTTGCTTTTTGAGGGTGTAGAAACTTAAGTTAAGAAAGAAGCCCTGTTATTCAACCAATATCTCTCTCTTTCCTGAGTAATTTGGAGAGCTGACAATTCCTTCTTTTTCCATTCTTTCAACAATATTTGCAGCTCTGTTATAGCCTATTCTAAGTTGTCGCTGAATGTAACTGGTTGAAACTTTTTGATCTCTTTGAATGATGGCCACTGCTTGATTGTAGAGGTCGTTTTCTTCATCCTCTGCTTCACCTTCTGATTCCACAGAAGAATTTTCATCTTCTTTGGTGATTTCCTCCATATAATTTGGCTCACCTTGCATTTTTAGATGATCAACTATATCTTGCACCTCATTATCACTTACAAATGGGCCGTGAACTCGAATGATCTTACCACCAGAGGCCATATAGAGCATATCACCCATACCGAGCAATTGTTCAGCTCCTTGTTCGCCAAGTATTGTACGGCTATCTATCTTAGAAGTAACAGCAAAACTGATTCTCGTTGGAAAGTTCGCCTTTATCACACCTGTGATCACATCCACAGATGGGCGTTGTGTTGCCATTATGATGTGTATTCCTGCAGCGCGAGCCATCTGAGCTAAACGTTGAATAGAGCACTCTATCTCTTTGCCGGCAACAAGCATCAAATCTGCCATTTCATCCACGATCACTACAATATACGGAAATGTCTCCATCTTGATTGGTATTTTTTCAAACAAAGGTTTGCCTGTTGTTGAGTTAAAGCCAATCTGCACAACGCGCTCCAATTCTATTCCACTATTCATTGCTTCTGTGATTTTTTGGTTATAGTTTATTACATTGCGTACATTTAAATACGACATCATGCGATAGCGATTTTCCATTTCTTTCACTATCCACTTAAGAGCGATAACAGCCTTTTTTGGCTCTGTTACTACTGGTGTCATTAGGTGCGGTATTGCATCATATATTGAAAGCTCAAGCATTTTTGGGTCGATCATTATCATCTTACATTCATCAGGACTTAATCGATAAACGAGCGAAAGAATCATAGTGTTAATCGCAACTGATTTACCCGACCCTGTGGTTCCAGCAACGAGCAAGTGGGGCATTTTAGTCAGATCTGCAATAACTGGTTTTCCACTTATTTCTTTGCCAAGCGCAATTGAGAGATTTAAGTTTGCATTCTGGTATTCTGGTGATTCAAGCAAATCACGCAGCATTACAATTTCTCGTTCCTTGTTCGGCAACTCTATTCCCATAGCATTTTGCCCACGAATTATTGAAATACGTGCAGAGAGTGCACTCATCGAACGTGCAATGTCATCTGCAAGGCCAATTACTCTTGCAGATTTCGTACCAGCTTGTGGTTCAAGTTTGTATAAAGTCACAACCGGCCCATAGCATACACTGATAATTTTTCCTTGCACGCCAAAATCATTCAGGACTTGTTCCAGCAGAGATAAATTTTTATTGCTCTCCATTTCATTCAGCTGCTTTCTCTGCAAAGACTCCTCTGCTTTAGAAAGTAAATGAATGCTTGGAAACTCGAACTCACTGGAAGGTTTAAAAATTTCTTCGGTAGCTTTTTTCTGTCTTTCTTTTGGTTGTTGTTTAGTAGTGATTTTAGTTCTATGTTTTTCTTCTACTACTAATGGTGCAACTGAATATTCAGCAGTTTTATGTGATCTGAAGAATGGAACATTTACAAATAAGCAAGCTATTTTTTTACATAAGAAGAATAGAGAGTAAATTGCTCTCTTCCAACCAACCGATCCTACAAGACCTATTGATGTTACTATCACAAATACATAAAATGGGCAGTTATTAACGAGTGCATTCCCTATTATTCCACTGTGTCTGTACCTTGCAGTGATGCCTAGCGAAAGTTGTGGTAATATAGCACATACCCCTAAATTGATTAATATTAAATAGAGAATTTTCAGCAGTATTTTTGCTGGCCTGAAGATCAACAAGTAAACTATGGCTGTAGCTATTGTAACACTAGTTAATCCAAGAAATTGAACCAATATATCAGCTAAATATGAACCTACTATTCCACCTAAATTTGTCACTTCCTTATTTGTAGCCGTGTTTAAGGAAGGATCTTTATAGTTGTAGCTAAAAACTGATATATATACATATATTAAAAGGGATAGATATATTGCTGATTTTAGATATTTTTTTAACATCTACCTAAAGTAGTAAGCTACTGTATATTTTACAAAGTGAATTGTTATTAGCAATATCATTATAGATAAATCTAATCCATTGAACGGTGGTATATATCTTCTAATAATCTTTAGTGGTGGATATGTCAATTGGTTCAAGATGTGCATTATGCTACTGACAGTTTCATTATATATGTTTACCATATTAAGTTTAACCAGCCAGTTTAAGACAACCCAACATATTAGAATGAAGCTATAAAGATCAAGTAACGTGTTGAGTAGATATATTATTGGATGCATACATATCTATTACACGAAAGATATATAAAAGACAAGTATTTAGGAATTCTACCCTTTTTAAACTCAAAATGTTATTTTTGCTGAACCAAAAAAAACTTCATTTTTTGAGCTGCACCTAAGGTAGGAGGAAGGAGTGCTGTATAAAAATATATATTGTTTATAGCAGTAAGTCTAAAGGCATTTTATTATAGACGTCTTCTCTGTGTCCTGCTGTGGCAACAAACACCTTATGTTTTGCAATATTTACAGTATAAATAACTCGGTAATCACTAACTCTTATTCTTCTATATCCTTTTAGTCTGCCACGTAATGGTTTACCAAATTTAATTGGGTCAGTTGTAAGCCGCTCATTTATCGTTTTTGGAAGATTTAGAAAATCTCTTTCAGTAAAGTTTTTTGAGTAGACAATATCGTATTCCAGTTTATGTCCTTGCCCTTTCAGATAGCACTGTGCTCCAGTCTACATCCTCACATTCCTTAACAGCTTTATATAACGCAATATCTTCTACTTTGCACTCGATTCCTTCTATGACTAACCTTTTTGCTAGTTCTTGAACGGATTCCTTGGTGATTTCAGCTAACTTAGCAAGGTTATGTGAAGTTTTTGGATCGAAGGTTATACTAATTCCTGAATCTGCAATATGTTTTACCAAAGTCTACTAACAATTATACAACATTTTTCTGAATTTTTCAATAAAGAAAGTTGATGATATGTAAGAAAAATTTTGCCACCTGCGTTAATAAACAATTAAAGATTTAGCATATTTGTCTACGATAGTATTCCTCTATTCTATTACTTAAGTTAGACCACTTTTTTCTATTAATATTTTTTGTTTACAAAGATGAGCAATTACTCATCACGCAGTTGATCTATGGATATAATACTATAATACTACCGTTTGATAATTTTTCAGTACATTTTTCACTTTTGTATTCTTTATCAGAATCGATACTGATTTTGTCAAATATTAAAACATCTCCTGAAATTTTATCACGAAACTCACTAATAGCAAAAAACGGTATAGTAATTCGCTCTTGTTTTCCTTGAAAACTCAAACTGACGCTAAATTTATCCTCAGAAACTTTTAAATCATAGAATCGATGATATAATATAATAAGCATTTGAGTGGGGTATGACTTTTTCAAACGATCTGGCATGGTCACACCATTAAAATATGTGAAAAATAATATTTCTAAATGAGGGATAAAACCATTACCTGATATAACATCTAAAGTCTTTTTGATAACTTGAAACTTGGCAGAATTAAGCAATTTTTTGTAATCTGTTTGCTCCATATAACTTCCACATACGTAAATTTTTGGGGAACTTCTGTTACCCGGTGTTCCCTGAACCGTGCTTATAGCAATGAAGTTATAGTGCTTAAATTAAGCAGCTATTGCATCATTGTCTTCAGCAGCAAAATTATCGTTTGCATTTAAATTATGAACTCTTAGCGGTGGTGTCTAACCGAGCAAAACTACCATCTTTACTATGCATGTCGATCCTTATTCGCCCCCATATAAATTAAAAATATGGTGGAGGCGCCGAGTACTGCCCTCGGGTCCAATACACCTATTACAGGGTGATTTTATTGCTATAGTACACAAAATATACATAGCTATTATATAGCAACATTAAATAAATGTCAAGATATTATGACCTTAAGTTGATTTATTGCTAAGACAAAATTAAGATTTCCAGTAAAAAATTCTGTGACCTTACCCAGAAAAAGTGGAGAGAAAGTTAAGAAAGTTTTTTACAAAAAGAATGATGAATCACAATGTTCAGGAATGCAATAATTAATAGCAGAATGCCTACGCTGTTTTTTGTAAAAATTTCTATGTATTCAAATATAGCAGTTCTAGCTTGTTGAACGGAGTGCTTAGGTGTACAGTTCCAAAGTGTGATGGTATGATATATAAGAAATTGCCATCGAAGGAGGAATTATGGTTACACCTTTACAACTTTGTTATGGCTTACAATTACGCAAAAAGACTCAAAACTCTCAAAACCTTATGAATTTATATGTAACCAGTGGACACAAGCATCCTGAATTATTTATACTAAATCCATACCATCACACTTTGGACCTAGTTCCTTATTCATTCTCACAATCCGTGAACGGTTACAAATACTGGAGTTTACCCTTTTTCTTGTTATTTTTTTTATCTATAGTTAGCATTCAAAACCATATTCGAAAAGTATCTCATATATTTCCAGATTTTTTCAATGCTGTTTATTTCATCCTCAACATTGTCTCTACCTTTATGAACTAAGTTACAATTTAGCAGCATTAAAAATTATAACGTATTCCTACCTCCAGAGTTGCATCTGGTATTTGTAATGCTTTTATACCACTTAGTTGCCCGCCTGAAGCAATACCAACTGCACCAACTATCTGTGGAGCAATTTCATAATCAACACCGACCTTCAGTTTATAGGAAATAGAACCCAGTATTCTATCTACTACAGATGCCTCCTCTGCAGCAGCTCCAGTAACCTCACCTGCACTCAGAGTAGTGGTAGCTCCTGGATCTTTAGGTTTTGAATCTTTGCTTTCACCACCTTCACCAAAGCCAAAAGGTATTACTTGTAAGTATCCTCCTAAACCTCCACTGACATATAGTTTAACGGGATCAATATCAAGGTCAGGGTAATAACGATAATTTGCCAATAAGCTAGCCCCTATTTTCCTTGTACCCTTATTAGCAATATCACTCATGTTAGCAAGAACCTCAAGTTCAAACTTAGAGTTTTTGTCATGATGATAACCAAAAACAACGCTAGGTTTCATCACAAAGCCACCACCCCATCCAGCACCAAAGTTTAAACCTGCATAGTACTGATCTTCTGACTGACTTGCACTATTATTAGCTGCACCTGCTAGAGATCAAGTAAGCAACACAGCCAAAACGCATAATCTCTTCATTTTCATATAACTCCTCATACAAAAAAATATATAATGCATAAGTATATATCCTTTATATTAAAAAAGATATAATCACATGTCAAAAAAAGTATACCCACAAAGTAAAGGATGTGCTACTCGGATGTATCCGTTCAGCAGAATGGCAAAATAGGTAGACAAGATAAACCAAAAAATCAAGAAAAAGTGAGTTTACAACAAATGGTGTCATTCCAGTCTGGAATCCAGCTTTTTCATAATCATCAAAACGTTGTATTTTAACATAAAACGGCTACTTTTATGCTTACCAACTTAATAAATTTCCTGGATTGTATATTAAATCAAAGTCGCAAGACTATAATGAGCAAGCTGTTAACTGGATTGATTGGGTGGAATCTTAGTACACTCCTAGCTAGAAAAAATGTAGTACGAACGGTAGGGGATCTAAAAGATCGAATCACAATCCTGTACAGCATTTGCATTATTATTTGATTATATTTATAGGTACAAAAATGGCTAGAACAGTTTTTATGGGTATTGATGTTTCAAAAGAAACACTTGATATCTCAATCAACAATAAACATCAGCGTATAGAAAATGTAGAGACAGCTATATCTGAGTTTATAAAGTCAAAAATGGCTAACGTATTTGTTAAGTTATGTGTAAACAGGAGGTTATGAGAAACTTGTAATAAAGTTGTATAACATAGCTGTTCATAGAGCTCACCCAAATCGGGCATATGCATTTGCAAAAGCCTGCAATCACTTTGCAAAAACCGATAAATTAGATGCAAAACTGTTGGAAAAATATGCTGAATTCATCGCAAAAAACGATGGGGTAAAAGAGTGTATGGTTTCACAAAAGCAAGAAGAATTAAAAGAGCTAAGAGAAATTGAGCGCAATTTAAGCGATATGCAAACAAGTGCCGCTTGCAGAATGCCACAGGAAAAGCCAGAGAATATATAGAAAAACAGATAGAATTTGCAAAAGAGCAATCAGAGCAAATTAGGAAAGATATAGAAGGCATAATAAACTCTGACCCTGATTTGAAGGAAAAAAGCAAACTGCAAACTATAGTATTTTCAAAAGCGAATGATAAAGGTATAATATATTTTTTTAAAGTAGGGGAAGCGATGGTATATAGTGTAGATTTAAGGGAAAAAGCAGTGTCTTTGGTAGAAAAAGGAAAGTCAAAGGTTGAAGTTGCAGAGGTTTTTGAGATAGACACTATATAGATGGCTAAAAAAGAAAGCTACTGGCCAAGGTCTCAAAGCGGTAAAAAGTACTGGTTTTATTCGGAAAATAGACCCAAAAATACTTGCAGACTATGTTAAAAAACACCCAGATCACACACTAGCAGAAATGAAACAAAACCTTGGCTTTGGAATAAGTGCAATTTGGTATAGGTTAAAACAGCTAAAAATAACCTTAAAAAAAAGTCACATTCTATCAAGAGCGCAATCAAGAAGATAGGCAGCAATTTATCGATAAAGTCTCAAAAATAGACCACTGTAGCATTTTATATATAGATGAAGCAGGAGTTGATAATAGACTATACCGAGAATATGCATGAGCTCCAAGAGGAGAAAAATATATGCTGATGTTCCAGGAAAAAAGCGGGAAAGAGTGAGTATAATAGGTGGATGGATTGAAAAGAAGTTTATTGCACCAATGACCTTCAAAGGAGGGTGTAATAATGTATGGTTAGAGCGAAGATTACTTCCACAATTACAGCGTGATACAACCATAGTTATGGATAATGCTACATTCCATAAAACTCCCAAAACAAAGTCATTAATAGAGTCTTTTGGCCGTCATTTGCTTTATCTTCCAACATATTCACCTGATCTAAATCCGATAGAGCATAAGACCTGCTGCAAAAGGTGATTGAAAAAATAATGTGAGAGAAGTAGAAGAAGAATAAGCAGATTGAGTAAGGTAAAAAAATGAGCTTTAGTTACTATAACATGAAGAAACACCCAAGAAACTTTCGTAATATAACAGGTTTAACTATAGAGGAGTTCGAAAAGGTAGTGGAAAAAGTGAGGTCTGGGTGGGAAAGAGTTGAAAAACAGAAAAAGTGCCATGGTAGAAGATCACAACTACCAACTCTAAAAGATAAGTTATTTTGCGTAATTTTGTACTATCGCACTTACATAACACATAGATTTTTAGGGTGCCTGTTCAATGTGCACAACGCAAATGTATGTAGGTTACTGAAGAAAATAGAGCCATTACTTGCCAAAAAAGTTACTATAACAAAAGATAGAAGTATGACACCAGAAAAAATACTGAAGATTCTGGCTGATATTACAGAACAGCAAATACAGAGACCAGAAGATAGTAAAAAACGGAAGAAATCATATTCAGGAAAAAAAAGAACCAACACTATGAAAACTGAGATTGTTATCGAAGAAGGTGGAAGAATTTTATCAGTGTCAAAGTCATATCGTGGTAGAATTAATGATTTTTGCATAAGGAAACAAGAAAAATATTTACCAATCGATAGCATAAAATATGCCGATTCTGGATATCAAGGTTGGCAAAAATTGCAAAGCAATGTTATAATTCCATATAAAAAGTATCGTAAAAAGCCATTAACTCCAGAGCAGAAAGAGCATAATAGAAGATTAGCATCATTTAGAATGAGAGTAGAAAATAAGATCCGTGAGATAAAGATATTTAAGATTATGTCTCATGTTTACCGCAATTTTCAGAAAAAATACAACCTGAGGTTCAATATTATTGCTGGTATTGTGAATCTTAAGCACGCCTTTTAGTTAATCTTGATTTTAGTCACCCTCCTTTCCTTCTTTTTATTGCTTGATTCGCAGCAGGTCTCTTGAAGGAAAGCCCTATAAATCAGGACTTTAAGGGTGATTTATGCATAAATCGGCTAAGCATTTTATAAACAAGGAATCAATACTGAGAGTTGGTACGCGAAAATAATATCCATCCTTGATAATTGCTTTATATTCTATATCAAGTTCAACTAGAGTTTCTGAATGCTCAGAAACAAAAGATATAGGTGATAAAACTACAGGTACACCATCAGCTTTTGTACGTGATAGCTCACTTTCAGTGCTTGGCTCTAGCCATTTTACAGGACCAATCTTACTCTGATAACATATTGACCAATCTAAGTTATTGATAGCTAACTTTTCTACTATTAACTCTACGCTTCTTTCTACCTGTGAAGCGTAAGGGTCGCCTTTTTTAATAACGCTAAGGGGCAAGCTATGAGCTGAAAATAGGACTTTTGGCTTACCAATCCTGCTGGCTAATTTGTAGTACTTGGCTATCAAGTTAGCATGAGCCTCAATAAAGTTTTCATTGTCATAATAATGATGAATTATTTTTGTATTGCATTTTAGGCCATGCTTTTTAGCATTTTTTTGCCAATTTTCGATGGATGACAAAGTTGTGGTAGTTGAATATTGAGGGTATAGTGGCAGCAAAATTACTTCATCAGGATCAAACTGTTTTACACTTTTAACAACTTTGTCAGCAAATGGATGCCAATAGCGCATGCAAATGAATACCTTGTGTACATGGTTTCTATCTTCATTTAATTTTAGTTCTAAAGCATTAGCTTGTGCTTTCGTATTATCCAAAATTGGTGATTTACCTCCAATTTGCTCATATATTTCTTGTGCAGTATTTTCTCGTTTTGCGGATATAAACTTTGCTAAAAGAAACCGAAAAGGGTTTGGTAAACTGATTATTCTTCTGTCATAAAAAAGGTTAAATAAAAAAGGACGGACTGCATTCAGTGAATCAGGTCCACCAAGGTTAAATAAAATGACAGCCTTTTTCATCTACGCACTACTTACAACAAGTTACTTCTGGGGTGCCTATAAAATTAGCTACACACTCATCAAATTTAGTTATAGGCACTAAATTCTCACACTGGCATACAATAAATGGCCTGATCTCTGCAGGTTACTCTTGGTGGATGTGAAGCTCCAATCGAAAAATGTATCGACAAAAAGACTTGGTACCGTTTCAAGAAGTTCAACAGCAGCTAAAGATAGCATTATACAACTTTGCAGGACCTTCAAAAGAACCTTTAGGGGAAAAAGTGAAACTTCAACGAAAAGAGAGGTGCTACTTGTTTCATCCATTGGTCGCCCTGAGTTAGGCGAATTATACTCGGTGTGTTTTCTATTTTGATCAAAGATAGGAAATTTTATAGTATTTTTCTTAAATTCCGCGTCTATTTCTTTTCTACTATGGTTAGTGATTTTTTCCATTAACTTCTCACGCAGATGAAAAGTTCTGACAATAAAACATGTGGCAATCATTAAGGCAGCACATAAAAGTGCGCATTGCATGAGGCTCATACTGCCTAGCATAGCTGGCAGTGCAAAACAAACAAGCGGTGCTATGATTGTCATTTCAAGAAATGGAATAGTGTTTCTTTTCATTGTAAAAGCAGCACCTTTTTTTAGCTCCGTGTATTGATCGTTACTTTTTTCTTGCTTTTGTAGAATATAGCCACACATACCATATTCTAAATAACTTAAAAAAGCCAAATTAAAAGTTAAAAACCCTTTTGTTCCACAAAAAATTGACGATTTCAAGTTATTGACCAATTTTTTAGCAGTAGATTCAGCTTGTTTGGTAGTGTTATTTTTACAACATTTACCCATACAATACCTCCTTGATGGTTTATCCTTAACTATAAATAAAAAACTGCTTTTATCAAATCAAAATTTACAATAAAATAAATCTATAAATATACTATTTTATATAAGGAAATAATATGGCAATTGAGAGAACACTTTCGATATTAAAACCTGATGCAGTAAAAAATAATATTACAGGCAAGATAAATTCATACATTGAAAGCTCTGGGCTCAAAATTATAGCACAAAAAATGATGTTACTGACAAAAAAACAAGCAGAGCTGTTTTATGAAATTCATAAAGATAGGTCTTTTTTTGGGGAATTGGTAGAGTTTATGACTTCTGGTCCTGTGATAGTTCAAGTTTTAGTTGGTGAAAATGCAGTAAGTAAATACAGACAAATCATGGGAGCTACCGATCCAAAGCAGGCAGATAAAGGTACAATCAGGGGTGATTTTGCTGATAACATTAGTGAAAATAGAGTTCACGGCTCGGATAGTCTAGAAAATGCTCGTAAGGAGATAGCTTTCTTTTTTGCTGAACGTGAGTTGGTCTAGTCAACTCAGATTTTCCTATATATAACTAAATTTTCTGGATCCTATGTCAAGCATACATCTGTACGAACGTTGTAATTAACAGGTGGCAAGTGGCGTCATGCAAGTAGCTGACAACATAAGACCTGCTGCGAATCAAGCAATAAAAAGAAGGAAAGGAGGGTGACTAAAATCAAGATTAACTAAAAGGCGTGCTTAAGATTCACAATACCAGCAATAATATTGAACCTCAGGTTGTATTTTTTCTGAAA
Organism: Wolbachia endosymbiont (group A) of Conops quadrifasciatus; assembly: GCF_964027015.1. Taxonomy (NCBI): domain Bacteria; kingdom Pseudomonadati; phylum Pseudomonadota; class Alphaproteobacteria; order Rickettsiales; family Anaplasmataceae; genus Wolbachia; species Wolbachia endosymbiont (group A) of Conops quadrifasciatus. The sequence goes on along the minus strand of NZ_OZ034722.1, from coordinate 1,021,620 downwards.
ATTGCGGTAAACATGAGACATAATCTTAAATATCTTTATCTCACGGATCTTATTTTCTACTCTCATTCTCCTAAGAAACTCCCTTAACTAGCGCTTCTTGTTGAACTAATATGTAGCCAAATTCCTGTGCTTTTTTGATTAAATTTTTTACAACTCTCTCTTTGTAACGTGTTTCGTAATAGCTCATTCCTTTTTCCACATACTCTTGTCCATATTTCAACATTTGGTAAAAGATGCATGCTAATTTTCTTGCTGTAGAAGTAATTGCTTTTATTGCTCCTAGCCGTTTTTTTAATCTCCTACAATATGCACCCAATGCACTTTTACTATTTCCCACAGCATAAGCAGCCATTCGCAAGGCATTCGTAGCACGATTAATAACTTTACGAGTTTTTGTTCAAAATACTTTTTCTCCTGTAATCTTATTAGCAGGGCTAAGCCCTAACCATGAGGTAAAATGCCTTTCTGATCGCCATTTATTATGATTAATGCCAACTTCCGCAATAATGGTTTGTACAGTTAGTACATCAAATCCAGGAATTTTAGTGAAATCTATACCAGTTACACGATACAATTCCTCACGCAGGGTGAAATTTGGTCTGCCTCTTCTAGACTTATTTTTTTCCTTACCTAACTCTTTACTCTCATCGGACTTCGTCTCTAATGCTTTGTAATAGTTCTCTATACTTTTATCACATTCAATTATTTTTTCTTGAAAAAAATTATATGCTTCATATTCTTGCTTTAATACAAATAAATGTTCTTCTCTATAATCGCCTGTTAATGCTTTTGCTATAGTAGCCTTATCATTCTTCATATTCACACTTCTGAATTCAGCTAGTTTTTTAGGATTCCTTTCACCTTCTACTATTGCTTTAATAATTTGCATTCCTGTGATGCCAGTAATATCGCTTGTCACTTTATGTAAATGAATATTCATTTGTACTAACACCTTTTGCATGCGATTAATATGTTTAGCAGCGTTTTCAATTAAGTTTTTACGTTGCCGAACATAACCACGCAATACACACATTTGATCATCTGGCCTAAATGATCCTTGGATTAACCCATAACTATGTAGTTGTTGAAGCCATTGACAATCCTGAACATCTGACTTTCTTCCAGGTACATTTTTTACATGTCTTGCATTTGCAAGCTTTACTTCAAGTCCATATGATTCAAGTACTTGGAACAAAGTAATCCAGTATACTCCTGTTGACTCCATGGCTACTGTAGTAACTTTACATTTCTTCAGCCATTTTGCTATGTTATGGAGATCCTCTGTAAAGCAGCTAAATTTTTGTATACGCTGTTCATCACTTCCTTCTGGTACACATACATAATGTACAGCTGAACCAACATCTATTCCTGCTGCATCAGGATTCATGATCTCTAATTTACTTTTTGCTTTTTTCATAGTAACTCCCTTATTATAATTTGTAATAGGGAAACGCTTCAGCTTGGAACGGTTAGATAATACAATCTCCTAACCGAGGTAGCCTAAAAAACTCCATCAATGATTTGACCGTTCCTCCCAAAACCATGCTAAACGACGGGCACTTATGGCACCAGTGAAAATTTCGGTTATAACTTCAGAGGCGCTTCCTATACAACTATACTTAAAAACTACTAAAAACTTAAATTGAGGAGTTTCTTCCTGGTTTGACAGATTTCTTCTGTTCAGTGCTATACGCTTAATAACCGCGATTCAGCTGCTTTTAAGCCGCAACTAATCTAAATTATAAACGTTAAGAAATTTACTGAGCGGAAAAAAAGGCAAAGAAACCCCAGGGTAGCTAGTATTCAAATTCTCCCTTGTCTATTTGACGTCTTTTACTGTCTTAAACGCTTTATAAGCGCGTTTCGGCTTGTATAGGTAGAAACCTAAAGTTTTATAAAGACATGAGGTGCACATAGTGCAAAAAATTAAGGATGATTTACGCCAAATACATTAAGTTTTTTTGTCATTAATCCACTGCAGAGATTGCGAAGATAAATAAATAGCTTCAGTTTCATGATAAGGGGGCTGGCGGAGTTTGTAAAGTAATTTTTTGTAGCTCTCATGGTTTTTGGATTCTAACTAACTTCACGCGCTGGAATAACACCCTTGGTGGTAACAACTAAAGAAAAATATCAACTAGGTTTATAATCTATCACTACCGTGTTTGCAATTTTGTCATGAAAAGCTTGTTTATGTTCATCATCTACTGCACATACTAAAACTAGGATTAGTATAGCTAAAAGTAAAATAGGATTATAAAGCGATATACAGTAAATTATGAAAAAAGCGATGGTTCTTTTTATTGCTTGTATTAGAGTGATCTGCTCAAGTGTATCTTTGTCTCTTACACGCATGCTAAATAACAAGTGCCCTAGAGTGCCGCCAAATTTTACTAGCATGAATATATGAAATATACATGGTATCATTAAAAATAAAGAAAATACAATCGTGGTGATTACAATTATTGCACCCATGATCCCTTGTATTACGTGTGTAAGTGAGAAACCTACCGCCATTAAAGCAAATGGTATTGCGATAAATAAAATACAATCAACTATAAATGCTAGAATACGCCTTGTCATTGTTGAGTAGTTTACGTTTTTATCCATACACTGCCTATAAAGAAAAATATCAACTAGGTTTATAGTCTATTACTACTGTTTTTGCAATTTTATCATAAAAAGTCTGCTTGCGCCGGTCGAATATCGCAAATATTAAAACTAAAATTGGTAAAATTATAAACCACTGAGAAACATAGTGAGTCAGCAAAAAAGAAATAATCAAGAAAAGTGTCTCAGAAATACACCTTATTGCTGCTTGCATAAGAGTAGTATTTTTAAATGTGTCTGCATCTTTGATATACATACCACACAACAGTTGTCCTGGCGTACCTCCCAGTCTTGTTATCATTAATATTTCTAATACTGTACACAGCACTGATGTAAAGATTGTATAAGGAGATGTTAACTGTTCAATTTCGTCAAGAAAATTATTAACCTCATTATTGCCCAACAATGCAATGTATAAGATGAATGAAGGAAAGAAAAATATTATTTGGTCAAGTATTGCTGTTACAGTACGCCTTGTAAACCCTACGTAATTTACTTTAACATTTATTTCAGTATTCATAACCCTACCTATATTTCATAATGTCATTATATACTATAAAAGCACGTTATTAAATAATCGTAAATATACTAATTTGTGCAATACTAGCTACTTGTGTCACTCTATTATTTGAATTAACATTAAATCATTTACAGTTAGGGAAGTTATGTCAACACCAATCACAGTTGCATATGGTGATGGTATCGGACCAGAAATTATGGAAGCGGTGCTGTCGATATTGCGCAAAGCGGAAGCGAAGATCTCAATGGATATTATTGAAATAGGTGAGCGTGTTTATAGTAAGGAATGGTCTCACGGAATTTCTCCAAGTGGTTGGGAATCTATCGAAAGGACAAAGATATTACTCAAATCTCCGACAACCACTCCTCAAGGTAAAGGACACAAAAGCTTGAACGTTGCACTCAGAAAAAATCTAGGGTTATATGCAAACATCAGGCCGTGTATTTCATATCATCCTGTTATAGAAAATAAATTCGATAAGTTTGATATCGTAGTGATACGCGAAAATGAAGAGGACGTTTACACCGGAATAGAGCATAGGCTCACTGGTGATTCTTACCAATGCACTAAAATTATTACTAGATCTGGCTCAGAGAAGATATGCAGATATGCTTTTGAATACGCGAAAAAACACAACAGAAAAAAAGTAACTTGCCTGACTAAAGACAACATAATGAAAATGACTGACGGAACTTTCCATGCAGCGTTTGATCGCATTGCAAAGGAATACCAGGACATAAAGGCAGAACATTATATAGTTGATATTGGAATGGCACGGGTTGCTACAGAACCGGAGAATTTCGATGTTATAGTAACTGAAAATCTATATGGCGACATATTATCAGACATAGTGGCACAAACCTCAGGTTCTGTAGGGCTTGCAGGAAGTAGCAATATAGGTAATGAATATGCGATGTTTGAAGCGGTTCATGGTTCTGCTCCTGATATTGCAGGAAAAAACATAGCTAATCCTTCTGGTCTTTTAAATGCTGCAGTGCATATGCTAATTTACATAGGTCAAGTGGGTACTGCAAAACTAATCTACGATGCATGGCTGAAGACTTTAGGGGATGGAATACACACTGCTGATTTGTATAAGGAGAAAAGAAGTAAACAGAAAGTTGGTACAAAAGAATTTGCAGAAGCTGTTATAGATAATCTAGGAAAGAAACCTGCAACATTACCTGAGCTTATAATTAGCAGTGGTTCAGATAGTAAAATAAATAAAGTACAAGACAATTATGAACAAGATTACAAAGTTAAAAAGCTAGTGGGTAGTGATATAACGCTTGCTTGGGACAAATCCAGCAATTTTGATCAAATAGTAGGATTAAATAATCTGCAAATGATAGCAATATACTCAAAAGGACTGGCAATTTGGCCAAGAAGCTCAAAATCTTCAAGCGATCAAATAACCTGTAGGTTTATCGCAAATAATGAAAAGCAAGCTATTACAAATAGTGATGTAAATAACTTGCTAATCAAACTCGAAGAAAATAGCTTTGACGTGGTGAGAATGGATAAGTTGTATTTATATGATGGGAAAGAGGGGTTCTTTTCTTAATTCTTTAAAAGAGGTGTGATAAATGAAATGGATTCAAAAAAAATAGAACTAATATTTAAAAAGTTTCAACAATCAAATCCTGCGCCAAAAATAGAGCTAAATTATACCAATCATTTTACACTACTAGTTGCGATAGTTTTATCAGCACGGACAACCGATGTAAGCGTTAATAAAATTACAAGAGAACTATTTAATATCGCTGATACGCCAGAAAAGATGCTGAGTTTTGGGCAAAATGAGCTGAGAAAATGCATAAGCAGTATTGGTTTATATAATTCCAAAGCAAAAAACATAATCGGGCTCAGCAAAATATTGATTGAGCGGTACAATAGCGAAGTGCCTACTGATTTCGATGATTTGGTATCTTTACCAGGGGTTGGGAGAAAGAGCGCTAATGTGTTCTTAAATTCAGGACTTGGTATTTCAACATTGGCAGTTGATACTCATGTTTTTAGAGTAAGCAATAGACTTGGACTTGTGAGAGAAAAAGATGTGTTTAAAACAGAGCAATCTCTTTTAAATGTAGTTCCAAAAGAATACCTGCTTTGTGCTCATCACTGGCTAGTTTTGCATGGTAGATATGTTTGCAAAGCGCAAAAGCCTTCGTGTGAAACGTGTATAATTCATGATTTGTGTGAGTTTGAATGCAAAAGGTATAAAGTCTAGCACACTATGACCCCTTTCTTGTCACTCCGATATTCCTTCCTTTTATCATCCGAGTAGCTGACGCTGGGATCCAGGTTGCTCATAAGCAAACTATAGTATTTTCAAAAGCGAATGATAAAGGTATAATATATTTTTTTAAAGTAGGGGAAGCGATGGTATATAGTGTAGATTTAAGGGAAAAAGCAGTGTCTTTGGTAGAAAAAGGAAAGTCAAAGGTTGAAGTTGCAGAGGTTTTTGAGATAGACACTATATAGATGGCTAAAAAAGAAAGCTACTGGCCAAGGTCTCAAAGCGGTAAAAAGTACTGGTTTTATTCGGAAAATAGACCCAAAAATACTTGCAGACTATGTTAAAAAACACCCAGATCACACACTAGCAGAAATGAAACAAAACCTTGGCTTTGGAATAAGTGCAATTTGGTATAGGTTAAAACAGCTAAAAATAACCTTAAAAAAAAGTCACATTCTATCAAGAGCGCAATCAAGAAGATAGGCAGCAATTTATCGATAAAGTCTCAAAAATAGACCACTGTAGCATTTTATATATAGATGAAGCAGGAGTTGATAATAGACTATACCGAGAATATGCATGAGCTCCAAGAGGAGAAAAATATATGCTGATGTTCCAGGAAAAAAGCGGGAAAGAGTGAGTATAATAGGTGGATGGATTGAAAAGAAGTTTATTGCACCAATGACCTTCAAAGGAGGGTGTAATAATGTATGGTTAGAGCGAAGATTACTTCCACAATTACAGCGTGATACAACCATAGTTATGGATAATGCTACATTCCATAAAACTCCCAAAACAAAGTCATTAATAGAGTCTTTTGGCTGTCATTTGCTTTATCTTCCAACATATTCACCTGATCTAAATCCGATAGAGCATTGTTGGCACACCATCAAAAGTCGCCTCAGACCTCTAATGCATCAATAGACCTGCTGAGAATCAAGCAATAAAAAGAAGGAAAGGAGGGTGACTAAAATCAAGGTTAACTAAAAGGCGTGCTTAAGATTCACAATACCAGCAATAATATTGAACCTCAGGTTGTATTTTTTCTGAAAATTGCGGTAAATATGAGACATAATCTTAAATATCTTTATCTCACGGATCTTATTTTCTACTCTCATTCTAAATGATGCTAATCTTCTATTATGCTCTTTCTGCTCTGGAGTTAATGGCTTTTTACGATACTTTTTATATGGAATTATAACATTGCTTTGCAATTTTTGCCAACCTTGATATCCAGAATCGGCATATTTTATGCTATCGATTGGTAAATATTTTTCTTGTTTCCTTATGCGAAAATCATTAATTCTACCACGATATGAATTTGACACTGATAAAATTCTTCCACCTTCTTCGATAACAATCTCAGTTTTCATAGTGTTGGTTCTTTTTTTTCCTGAATATGATTTCTTCCGTTTTTTACTATCTTCTGGTCTCTGTATTTGCTGTTCTGTAACATCAGCCAGAATCTTCAGTATTTTTTCTGGTGTCATACTTCTATCTTTTGTTATAGTAACTTTTTTGGCAAGTAATGGCTCTATTTTCTTCAGTAACCTAAATACATTTGCGTTGTGAACATTGAACAGGCACCCTAAAAATCTATGTGTTATGTAAGTGCGATAGTACAAAATTACGCAAAATAACTTATCTTCTAGAGTTGGTAGTTGTGATCTTCTACCATGGCACTTTTTCTGTTTTTCAACTCTTTTCCACCCAGACCTAACTTTTTCCACTACCTTTTCGAACTCCTCTATAGTTAAACCTGTTATATTACGAAAGTTTCTTGGGTACTTCTTCATGTTATAGTAACTAAAGCTCATTTTTTTACCTTACTCAATCTGCTTATTCTTCTTCTACTTCTCTCACATTATTTTTTCAATCACCTTTTGCAGCAGGTCTAATGTACAGACTTACACCTTTTAGTTGGTAATACCATTTTAGACGTTTATCATTCGTTTTAGAAAATACTATAGTTTCATTAAGATTTTTTTTAAACTCCTCTTGTTTACTTTTATCTTGTCCGTTATGCACTGGTCTTGGTGTGATATATGAGAATTTCATTCTTTGCATATTACGGTGTACTGTAGACTTGCTAAACCAAACTTTTCCTGAATTCTTATTCTCGTTTCTTTAATGGTAATGTTGGGATTTTCTTGTATCCATGCTTCAACTTGTTCAAGTTGGCTTTGGTTCAATATAGTTTTTCTACGGCGTTGAGGTGGAGCAAATAATTTTTCTTCTCTGCCAAATTTTAGGTCATGCAGTAAGTGCCTTTCTTGAAATGCAACATATTTTTGCTACGGCTGTTATACTATGCTTTTTTGCTGCAATTACAGCATTTAGTTTTTTTGCAACATATGCATTATTTCTTACTTTCTTCAGCATTTCTTTTGCTCACTTTTTCATCCAATAATTTTGATCTTAATGCCATTTAAACCTCGCTATTTTACTTACTCCAGTATGGCTTTTTTTCCATTATTGTCTATCCGTTACTTGTATAGCGGGAATTGGTATAACTAATTTACTTATCAACATATCCACTAGCTATAATCTGTATACCGCTACACAGTTAGAAGTATTTTTTGATTTTACAATATAGCTTGAGATTCAATTTTTATAATTTTCTTGTTGACTAGCCAGACGGTATCTACCTTCTCGGCTTGCTGCTTTTGATAAAGTGTGGTTTTCAAGACCATATCAAATAGATCCTATTAAAAATCAATCGAATCTTCACATGTTTGTTCTTCATAAAAGAAGTTCAATGTTATCGTAGTACCAAGTTTTGCTTCACTTTTAATGTCGAAAGTTCCACCCATTAACTCTACTAATTTCTTGCTTAGCGGTAATCCGATGCCCGTACCTTCATTTCTATATCCCGAATCTGCTTGGCCAAAAACAGACATAACTTTATATATATCCTGCTGCATTATTCCTATTCCATTGTCATGAAACTCAATAGTTAATAAGGTTTTTTCTATATTTTCTTTTATCACCATTCTTATTAAACCATCTTTGGGAGTAAACTTGATTGAGTTTGATAATAAATTTATTATAACTTGTTTCATTCTCTTAGGATCTGCAATGACTAATAATTGTTTATTAGTCGTCTCTTTTTTTAAATTAATCCCGGCTTCTTTTAATTTAGGTAATAGCATATTTACGCATGAATCTATTATTTTGTTCAGGTTAAACTTCACTTTTTCTACTGTTAAACTACTTGATTCAGCTTTTGAAAAATCTAACACATCATTAATTAAGGTAAGTAAGTGTGTTCCTGCATTATATATATCGTCTGCATACTCCTTGTATTGAGAGTTATCCATTGAACCTAAAGTTTCATTTTTGATCAACTCCGCAAATCCAATAATAGCATTAAGAGGTGTGCGTAATTCATGTGTAACGCTTGCAAAAAATTTTAGCTTATTTGCATTTTCTTGCTCTAATGCCTCTTTTATCTGCTGTAATTCAATGTTAGTTTTATGTTGCTTGGCTAGCATTTGGGTATTAGAAAAGTGCAAATAGAACATTATTAATATTAAAATTATTAATAATAAGCCCAAAAATGTTAAAAATAGGCCATATGCTATAACATAAGAATTATTGTAGTTTCGAAGAATCTTCAAAAAAAACGACGGTTTAACGCTATTTTCATGGAATATAGGAAAAATAGAAGTTAATGTATTTCCTGTAGTATAAAATATTTCTTGGTTACTTAATAGTTCATCAATTTTATCGTTTGTAAGTAACTGTTCATAATCATAATCTTGAGTGTTAAAATTACTGAATATTATTCTGCTGTTTTGATCATACAGTATTAAGCTGAAATCCTTTACTTTGCTCACTGATTGTAATAATTCAGCACGCAGTTTTACCAGTTGGTTTATGTAGTCAAAATTTTTGTATTTAATGTGATGCTTTTCTATTAGTAAATAATGGTATTTTTTTATTATGCCATTTTCCAGTATACTTTTTAAGTTTACACTTGAATCACGGTAAGAAGAAAGGAAATTACTCCTTAGTAAATAATTACAATATATCACACTGAATAAAATCATAAAGATCGATGAGAGTAATGCAATAACTTTTGTGTATTTGTTTTTCTCCAGCGCAGAAAACATTGATTTACCTAGCTTATACATATCCTTCTTATTGTGAAACAACGGTTTTTATGTTATTAATAATAAAATTTAGCATATAATATTTTATGACAATTTCTCCTATTTTGCCAGTTTATTTGCCTGTTAACATAAATTTTTCTTATGGTAAAGGTATTTACTTGTATGATATTGACGGTAAGCGCTACGTAGATTTTCACTCTGGAATAGCCGTTAGTAGCTTAGGTCACACCAATTCGCGATTAATTAGTGCTCTAAAATTGCAAGGAGAAGAATTATGGCATATATCAAATACCTATAATATACCTGCTGCCAATAATTTTGCAGAAAAATTAATAAACAACAGTTTCGCTGACACTGTATTTTTCTCAAATTCTGGATCAGAGGCAGTAGAATGTGGGCTTAAGATTGCTAGGGTCTATCAAAACGGAAAAGGCAATAAAAACCGTCACAGAATTTTAACATTCCATGGTGCATTTCATGGAAGAACCTTCCTAACTTGTGCTGCAAACGATAAACAGAAATTTTCTGAATTACTGAGTCCCTGTATTGATTGGTGTGATAATATCGAGCCCAATATTGAGAGTGCAAAGAAAGCAATTTCAAGTGGTATAGGCGTTATATTAATAGAACCAATACAAGGGCAAGGTGGTATTAAAGTAATGAATGAAGTCTTTATGAAAGAACTAAGAAAGCTGTGTGATGAAAATGACATATTGTTATTTTTTGATTGCGTACAATGCGGTGCTGGTAGGACAGGAAAATTATTCGCATACGAACATATAGGAGTGGAACCTGATATATGTGCTCTTGCAAAGGGAATAGGAGGAGGCTTTCCGCTAGGGGCTTGTCTTGCAACTGAAAGGGCTGCTAAGTATATGGCGGTCGGTATGCACGGTTCCACTTTTGGTGGCAATCCGCTTGCAACCTCAGTAGGTAATGCTGTGCTTGAAGAATTGCTCAGTCCTGGCTTTTTGAAAAATGTTGAAATTAGAGGTAAGTATTTAAAAAATAAATTAGAAGACTTAGCAAGTAAATTTCCAATAATAGAAGAAGTGAGAGGGAAAGGGTTAATGCTTGGAATAAAGGTGAAAGCAAACAATAAAAAGTTTGCAGAAGAGCTAAGTTATCGCGGCTTGCTTACTGTTGGGGTAACATCAGATAACGTTGTGAGAATTTTACCTCCACTAATTATCACTGAAAAAGAGATTGATGAAGGCATCGAGATTTTGACTCAATATTTATCTGAGAAATCTTCTAGTGAAATCAAGCAAATACACACGTAAGATCTGGCTGTTTACCAACTGTTGTTTGTACCGAAATTATAGTAGTAGCTACTTCATTCATGCATTTTACCTTATCTTGCTCTTTTATCAATGTAAGTCCATTTATATCACTTAGTGAGTCAAACTTTGTTGCATCCTCAAATATAAATGATTGTAAGATGCTTTTTCGAGCCTGGAAGAAAACGCTATTACCAAATGATAATGTCATTTCTGATAAATCCTGTACTAAATCGTTTCTAAAAACGCATTTCGATAATTCCTCTAACAGGATTGGTATTCCAAAAAGAAAAAATGTCCCTTTCACTAAATAGGTCGTTATTCCACATAATAATGCACCACACAAAAATGCTAGCGGTCCAAATGCTATGAAACCGCAAAGTGATGGCAATAGCATAGTATGGCCTAATGATATTTCATATATAAGCTTCGCTGAAACTATAAGTCCGATGAATAGCATAGCTGTACCCAAGACCATCCTTTGTCTAGAATGTTCTTTCCAGTTCTTGCGATACAATTCAGAAAAGTTATTGTTAACTTTTACTTTAAAAATATTATGGTTAGTTTTTAATTTAAATTCTAAACCAAAATTTTCTTCCAACTCTGGAAAAAAACCTCTCAAAAGATTGTCCCGCTCTGAAATTACTCCATGACGCCATTTATGGCAATCTATAACTTCATCAATTACCATACTAATTTGATTATTGATCTTGTATAAATTGCTCATTTTATATGAACATCCACAATAATGCTTTTTTCTAAAGTCTGCGCAGCTTAAATTCTTTAAATCGTACAAAAAGTCTTTAATTTCTTGTGCTATTTTATTAGCATCATCTCTGCAACCTACGGCTTTCAAAACTGTTGCTAAATGCTCATTTTCAATGCGAGAAATCGTTTTATCTAATGCATATATATATTGTTTAGATTGAAAGTATGAGATGATTTTTTCTTTACACCTATCTCCATTGTCTTCGTACAAACTATTTTGTGTAAAACTATCGTCATTTTCTTCGGCAATTTTTAATACATGACCTAATACATTTTTAGCCTTCACACTACTTTCAAAGTAGCAGTTTCTGATTATGTGCACATATGCCTTTGCATCAGCATTTTCAGACTTACCTACATTATACGCTTTAGCTAAAAAGACTAAATAGTCAAATCCTGCCCATAGATAATACATGGACTTTACAATAGCACTTCCCACAGAAAATAGAACTGAGCGTGTGTAAGATAATTTACCGTTGTTTTTAATTCTGTCTTCATATGAACAAAGATATTTTTCTGTGCTTTTTAAAATCTTACGTAAATCTTCTTCTGTCTTTCCTACGTCAAAATCATTTATATCATGTACTTTTTCATACACCTCTTTTATCAAATCCTTTGAAAATTTTTTCAGAGCTGCGTCATCGATATTTCCTAGTGCACCCATGTTTTCGCTAATATAGATCTCTATTTTTTCTCCAAGCTCTATTCCCATTCTATTTTTTATTAGTTTATTGTACCTATCAGTGGCTGGAAATAAAACCTTTTGACAAAAATCCTGCGGTGCGCTTTTTAATTTTGCTAAAACTTTATCTACAAATAACTCAATTTTTTCACCTCCAGCAGCAAAAAACCAAGGTTGCCTGTTAGGATTGTATTCTCTATTTCTTCCCAAATTCTGCAAAGCTTCTGCTGGATTGTTGAACTGACTAGTTGAATCTGTAAATATTGATGCAACATGATTATACTCACTATCGAAACCACGACTTTTTGACTCGTCTATAATTGTTGTCAACGCATATTTAGCTAGTGTATTTAAATCGCCTTGGTCATAATTACAATAGTCAGCTCCATATTTACCTGCGTCATTACGTGTTATTTTAAAAAAAGGTTTATTTGTCTCAATACCCAGATCATTTTTTCCAAGTCCTGCAAAAATACATTTGTTTTTTTCGCAGAAGTAGTTTAGGTTATGTAGTACATCCCCCTGTTGTTCTATGAAACTATGTAACTCCTTGCTTAAGTGCCAGTTATCAACTATTAGACTGCGTTGTTTATCATTGTTTTTACTCAATGCTTTAATTACTGTCTTTATCTGTGGTAAAAGCTCATCCCTAGCGAATTGCTCACTAAAACCTTTTTTCTTTAGAAAATCTGTAATGCTGCTATCATTAGCAGTACTAACCTTATTTTTAATATCTTTTATTAATTTATCTAAATCTTCCCTTCTTTGTTTATCCAAAGCGGTGTTATCGCATTCCACTAAATACGAAAGTGTAAGATCAATCATTGAGTGCATTACTCTGTATTCTAGATACTTAGCAGTATTGCTAAAATCTACCTTGTCTTTCAATTTAGATATCTGTTCTTCCGTTAGACTAGGGTGTTGCTTTTTAACGCAGTTTATAAAGTTTGATTGACGTAATTTGAGTCTGTAATCTTGGTACGACATTCCTTCAGGCTGAAATTCATTATAAACTTCATAACGCGTACCATCTTCATATACCAAATTATTCTTACCTTGCAACGCAAAGCTAAGGTTAATTATGCTATTCACATCATTAACTAGAATAAGAGCATTTTCCCCAACCGGACTTTGTATGTTCCATCTCACAGATTTCAGCAGATCATTAGAGTCAACAAGTTTATTGTAATTAAAAACTTCTTCACATTCTTCAACATATTCATGAGCTGGACTAGATCTTTCCCTAGTGAATAAGCTGCGCACGTTAGCAGCAAACCTAAGGAGCAGTTCTTTTGATTCTACTCCAGTTATTTTGGTCAACGCCCACCAAATTGGCAACATTACTATACTAAGTATAAATATAGAAACTATATAATATAGATTCTCAATTAAAGCGGAATACAGCCAATAATCTGAAGTTAGACCAATTATTGCAGCAACATTACTATTTATAATAGGGAATAATGTAATTAAAGGTATTATGGTAGCAGCAACATTCACCACGAATGCTCGATTGAATTTTTCTCTTTCATTAGTTTTTGCAATAACATTTACTGTTTTGATAGTGTCTGCAATGCAGCGTCTACTTGATCTTGTAGGACTGATAATTTTTCCACATCTGTTTAAGATCCTTTTCTTTGGTGTTGCGGTTAGGTAAGTCGTAGGATATTCCGCATCAAGTTTGCACATATTTTCAAAGGCCTGCTGCTTGTTAATGCTATCTGCTTCATCAACATTAACCCACAATTTAGGCTTTTCACCGTTTTGCTCTTCAAATTTTCGATCATTCTCTTGCTGTAAAAGCAGATCATGTGTTACTATAATTGTTGTAGGTTCAGTGACTTTCAGCGCATCTTTAATTTCTTGCACAGTTTTAGGTGTTTTAACATCTACAGTAAATGCACCATCTATCATTTTCTTAGCTTGTTCAACTAAATTACCATTTGGCACTGCAACTAAATGGTGATATCCTGCTTGAGCTAGCGCATGACTCCACAATCCAATATCATAAGTCTTGCCAAACCCAGTTTCTGCATCAATCATAGTATTACAGTTAGTGATGGAAGAACTTTCTAGATGCTTTAGCATCTCTTCAACAACAGGTTTACGACGTTCTACTATTATAGATTCTTTGTCACTGAAGAGCTTTATAGATTCACCTTGTAGCTTACTATTAACTTCCTTTAAATGAGGGATAAGCTCTTTTATTTGATTAGTAATACATTGACTCATATCTTCCCACTATCAATACAATGTATTCCATAATACATTGTATTGATAGAATTACAACAAACATTTTTAGGTATTTTATGCCTTATAGACAAAAAATCCAACATTAGTTATCATCTTAATATGAACGACAATCTGGTATGCCTCGGAATGATTACTTCTCCTCACGGAATTAAAGGAGCTGTTAAATTAAAAACTTTTACCGAAAAACCTGAAAATATCTCCTTATATGGTGAGCTAATAAGTGGTGATGAGAATTATAAAATAGACTTAGTATCCGTCATAGGTGATAATCTAGTAATAGCTACAATCAGCGGAGTAAATTCCCGTAATGAAGCAGAGCTTTTAAGGAATAAGAAGCTGTATATAGAAAGAAGCAAGCTACCGAAGCTAAATGATGAGAATGAATTTTATCAAAGTGACCTTGTAGATATGGAAGTAAGGCTGGAAAGTAATGAATTATATGGCAATGTAAAATCTGTGTATAATTTCGGCTCAGGGGATATATTAGAAATTTTAGTTATCAGCACAAAAAAATGCATTATGCTGTCTTTTACCAAAGAAATGTTTCCGCACATAAACATGAAGGAGAGGTATATGGTGCTCAATATGCCAGAATTTATTGACTAATAAAGACTTTGATATTTATATAAAGCTATTTATAATTGTAAGATCGAACTGAAAATGTAATTATGGCAGAAAGAGCTAACGATATCAGACCAGGTCAGGTGTTAGAACATAACGGCGGATTATTTTTGGTTGTAGGTATTATGCATACTCAACCTGGTAAAGGTGGTGCATACATACAAGCCGAAATGAAAAACATCAAAACCGGAGCAAAACACTATGAAAGATTTCGCTCTGATGCAACAATCAGAAGGGCAATTTTAGATGAAGAGGAGTATGTTTACCTTTTCACTGAAGGAAACATTGTAAATCTTATGCATCCAAGTAATTACGAGCAAATCACTATAAATTTGGACTTATTGGGAGAAAAAAAGATTTATCTACAGGATAATATGAAAGTTAAAATAGTAACTTATCAAGACAAAATAATTTCTGCGCATGTGCCTGATTATGTTACACTTGCTGTGAAAGAAACAGAGTCTGTTATTAAAGGACAAACTGCTACTACTTCTTATAAGCCTGCAATTTTAGAAAACGGAATGCGCGTTAACGTGCCTCAGTTTATAAAAGAAGAGGATAAAATTGTAATATATACTCCAGATGACAGCTATTATGAAAGAGTGAAAGAGTAAAAGGAAGAATGTCCATCTCATCACCACGAATTAATGTGATGCTTGATTCTGTGCGTAGTGCTTCCAGGCAGCTTATGCGCGATTTTAATGAATTGCAAATTTCTAATGTTAAATCAGCAGACTTCATTAATAAAACTTATTCAAAATCCAAGCAAACCATATACGATTGCTTGCACGACTACAAACGAGACTATGGGTTTATTTCCGAAGATGATACTGACCAAGAAATAAAAGATAACGGTTACACTTGGTTTATTATGCCTATAGAGGGCAGGGAGAACTTTTCTAGTTGCATGGTTTATTTTGCAGTATCAGTCTGTCTCATTCATAAAAATAAAGTTGTGGCAGCTGTAATTGATGCTCCGGCTCTTAGAGAAACTTTTTGGGCAGAAGAAAAGAAAGGTGCTTTTCTTGAGGATTTTAGATCTCGTCATATAAAAATGCGGGTGAAAAGCCGTGAAGGGGGTCTAATAGATGTAAGTGGTAATTTATTAAATAAATTGCTGCCTGGCAATAGTAATGTACGCTCCATCGGTTCAACAATTTTAGGCTTTGCGTACCTTGCAGCAGGAAGGCACAGAGGAGCAGTTTACTCTGGAATTAACAAATATAAAGCCTTGCTCGGTAGACTTTTTCTGCAAGAAAGCGGTGGAAGGTTAACGGAAGACAACGGATTGATTATTGCTGGCGATATTAAATTAGGATAAACAGGCTACAGAGATAGACAACTTTTCGAAAACTTTTACAAGAGATTCTGTTAAATGTTCTATCATTTCATCAGTATGATAAGGTGTAGGGGTAATACGGAAACGCTCAGTTCCTCTTGGCACTGTTGGATAATTTATATGTTGAACGTATATTCCATGCTCATTAAATAATAATTTTGATGCTCCTTTGGATAACTCTGGGTCGCCAATTATTATTGGAATTATATGAGTTTCTGTTGGAATGAAGTTAATTCCTGTATTTCTCAGTGAGTTTTTTACTTTTTCAACGACTTGCTTTTGCTTTTCCCTTTCAATGTTGCTCGATTTTAGGTATTCAACGCTTGCCTTTGCTGCCGCTGCTAAAACAGGCGACATAGCAGTGGTGAAAATAAATCCTGGAGCGGAACTTCTTATTACATCTACCAAGCTCTTTGAAGACGCTATATACCCACCCATCACTCCAAAAGCCTTCGATAGTGTACCTTGAATGACGGTTATTCTATCCATCAGGCCTTCTCTTTCTGCAATTCCGCCACCATGTGAACCATACATGCCAACTGCGTGCACCTCGTCCAAATAGATGATTGCATTATGTTGATCTGCAAGATCGCATATCGCTTCAAGCGGCGCTATATCGCCATCCATTGAATATACGGATTCAAGTGCTATTATCTTTGGTGTTTTTGTGTCTACGGACTTTAACAACTGCTCTAAGTGATCAACATCATTGTGTTTAAATATATGTTTTGGTCTTTTTCCTAATTTTATGCCTTCTATCATTGAAGAATGGTTCTTCTCGTCTGAAAAAATTACTACATTTGGGATAATAGACGATAAAGTGCTAAGTGTAGTCTGGTTAGCAAGGTAGCCACAAGCAAAAGTTAAAGCAGCCTCTTTTTTATGTAAACAAGCTAGGGATTTTTCCAGTTCGACAACCTCTTTTGTTGTACCAGATATATTTCTTGTTCCTCCAGCGCCAACAGATGAATTTTGAATAGCAGCAATAACACTCTCATTCTGTGACATTCCCAAATAGTTATTACTGCACCAAACAATTACTTCCCTATTTCTTTCGTAGTCCATAATGTGAGGGAGCCTACCTGGCAATGACGCAAAGTGCGTAAATTCACGGTAGCGCCCCTCATCTTTTATATCTTTGATTTTATTTAAGAATATTTCTTCGTAGTTTACCAAGTTTTTATTCGCTAATAATTAATATAATTATAATAAATTATTAAATGGTAAACTACAATATTTATTCTTCAACTTACTGTTGTTCAACAAGCTTTCCGTTAGCTACAGGTTCAACATTACTACCCTCAAGTGAACTTGAAGATCTGTTACAGCAATATATGATTACAGCAGCAACTAAACAACAAACTCCAACACCTGCTATTATTCCTGTTGTCAGCAAGCTAACACTAAAAGCAAAATATGCAGCCGTTGCAGCAGCCCCTGCAAGTATTCCAGCTACTGCGAACGTCCATGTAGCTACGGTAGGCCAATTACTCTTTTGCGTATTTTGTGTTGCAGTAATACTTCCATTTCCTCTATTATTAGGCAGCTTGCCATTGGTTTGAGTATCATTCACCTGCTCAGATTTGTTGTTAGCTACTGAAGGTATTAGTGTTGGCTTCAGTGCCGGTGTTGGTTGTGGTGTTGGCGCCGGCGTAAGTGTTGGAATTGGATTCGATGTTGGTGCTAGATTCGGCGTTGGCGCCGGCGTAGGTGTTGGAATTGGATTCGGTTCTTGCTGCCTGGTGGTAGTTTGAGTACCATCTTCTTGTTCAGAGTTTTCGCTAGCTACTGAAGGCACTGGTTCTAGTATTGGTGCTGGTTTTGTATCTTGTTCATCAGTTTTAAACGTAGAATTCTTCTCACTATTTGTGCCATTATCTAAAGGATTATTATCATTCGAAGAACCTAGACCACCTGTTTGTTCTACATATCCAGCAAGTTGACCAGGAGCTTGTTTCTTCTTACTACTATCAACTTCAGTGATTACCTTTGAGCCATCATTTTTACCAACATATAGTTCTCTAAATTGCACTTCTTTTTCTTGTTCATTTTTCTTTTTTTCTTCTTTAGATCGTTTTATTCTCTCTTTACGTTTTTTAGCACTATTTTTACCCATTTTACCCCTCCTATAATCATTACCTATAGCTTCCTCTATTGAAGCCTTTTCATTGTTCATAATATTTTCTCGTCTGTCCACATTTTCTTGTGGTTGTTGACTGCCAGAATTTTCAAGTCCTGGATTTTCTGATTGATTGTTACTTGCTGCAATTGGAATTATATTAGAAACACTTTTGTACTTTGTGGGAATTATAACCTTGTACGGGGTTTGTTGTTTATTCTCTTTATTTCCCTTACAATTATTTGCTGTTACAGATTCCTGCGTTGAAATTTCTGTACTATTTACGGTATTGCTATTTTCTTTGGATAATGCTGTTTTACTACCACTACTTTTCTCATTATTAGATAAACGTGTAATAATAGAGTTCAATACTTTTTCAAGGTTTATAGCCTTATTATAATCTTCATAAGAAATGTAGCCTTGTAACCACTCTGTTATAGCGTATACATTGCTTACAATAGGTGCAGTAGGATAACAGCTCCATGCCTTACCTTGCTCCTTGGTAAAGTTACTTATTATTTCTAATATTTTTTCTACTACTAATAAACCTTCTTCAGGTGGCACACGAGTAACACCAGCTTGAACAACATCTATATAAGTATTCAAGGCATCAACATTTTTATTATCTATTGCTTCTTTCACTAATTTTGCCATATCACCTAAATCATAGACTGAACTTTCAGGAACTATGACAAGCGACAATCCTTCATCACTATTTAAACTTTCTTGATCTATAACAAATGACTTAGGCCCTTCACTAAATGTAGCCTCAAGAGACTCAACAACTGCATTATCAGCATCTTTAAAATACTCATTGATATCATCTAGTAAACTTTTATCTTCGGCTTGATAATTCTTTAATTGCTCGGGAATGGTAAGTGTTACTTTACCTTCTTCATACTCTACCTTACCATTCTGAGATTTAAGCGTGAACTCTGAAATAGAATCAAGCCTGCATATTTCCCTATTTGTATCACGTTCCTTAACAGGCATATTTGGATAATACTGAATATTTAGGTAATCTTGGCTATTACATATAATACTTATCTTTCTATCGTTAGCGTCAGGCAATTTTAGGTTATGCTTAAAAAATATAGGAAAGAGCTGCATGAGCAAAGAGCCGTCATACCCGGCTTGATTGCAATTAGTAATTAACTCTTTCAGTATATGATCACCTGGAACTTCTGCCTCAGCATGCTTAAACATTTCTATTAAAACATGCTTTGCAACTTGGCGTTTATTACTTTGAAGCTCTTGATTATACCTATCACACAACTGGCCAACAAAATCTTTACTTATGGTTTTACCATTGATTATAAAATTCATTCTAGGTAAGTCAATATAAGCTTGCTTGCCAGAATTAGCATCAGCGCTATTCTCATTTGCCTTTACCTTACTGAGCAAAGATTGCGTTAACTTAAATTCTAATCTAGTCGCTCTGTTGGTATTTTGTTCTTCTTCAGCCTCTGAATAATTACCTGAATCCCCAGAATTTTTAATACTTTTAACTTTATTTTCTTTTGTAGCATCTACTGCTGGTGGCATGAGCCCACCAAGTAAACTCCAAGTCATGTTTTCCCCCTACTAAAACAACTTAACCAAAGTATAGCACTAAACAACAATCTTGCCAAGCAAATTATTAACTCTCTTAGCAAACAGACTTACATCATCCATCTCTTCACCTTCCACTATACAAGCTTGGTAAAATAATAAATGAATCATGTCTTCCAATGTTGGGTTTTCACCATTTTCAGCGTGAGATTTCATTATACTTTTTATTACAGGATGTTTAGTGTTAATTTCCAGCACCTTTGGCGTGCGGTAATTTAGCTGCTTTTGTTCACGCAAAAAACGCTCCATGCGAAGATCCATAGCACCTTCATCAACTGCTAGACATACAGGGCTGTCAGTCAGTTTTTTTGAGATTTTCACGCTTTTCACTGAATTGCCAAGAACCTTGGTGAAATATTGCAGTATAGAGTCCGTATTTTCTTCAGTCTTTTCTTCATCTTGCTTATTTTCTTCATCTTTTTTATCTTCTTCTGAAGAGAATTTTTCCAGATCAACATCAGCGCGAGTCACAGACTTGAATTTTTGATCTTTATATTCATGAATTACACTGGTCCAGAAATCATCAACTGGATCAACAAATAGGAGCACTTCTAGTCCTTTACTGACGAATCCCTCAAGTTGCGGACTGTTTTTCACTGAATCGAGGCTATTCCCGGTGAGATAATAGATATGTTCCTGCTCAGGCTTCATTCTGCTTATGTAGTCATCAATACTGACTAATTTCTCATCACCAGTACTATGAAATCTGCAAATCGAGAGCAGGGCCTCTCTCTCATCAGTTGGCATAGCTTCACAAAGACCCTCTTTTAATACTGCACCAAAATTGGTCCAGAATTTTGTATATTCCTCTAAATTCTCTTTTGCCTTTTTACCAAGCTCTGATATCGCGCGTTTAGTTAAGGATTTTCTGATTTGCTCAACAACACGATTATTCTGCAGCGTTTCTCTGCTGATATTAAGAGGCAAGTC
This sequence comes from Wolbachia endosymbiont (group A) of Conops quadrifasciatus, assembly GCF_964027015.1. Taxonomy (NCBI): domain Bacteria; kingdom Pseudomonadati; phylum Pseudomonadota; class Alphaproteobacteria; order Rickettsiales; family Anaplasmataceae; genus Wolbachia; species Wolbachia endosymbiont (group A) of Conops quadrifasciatus. Next base: position 1,000,533 of record NZ_OZ034722.1, on the reverse strand, counting down.
CGGTGAATCAACAATACCTTTCAAGAAACGTAAATACTGCGGTATGATCTGTACGTTATCTTCAGTGATAAATACTTTATTTACATATAACTTAACAGAGCAACGTCTATCTGGATGAAATAAATCAAAAGGTTTAATAGAGGGAACATAAAGCAAATTTGTATATTCTATTGCACCTTCATTTTTATTATGCAATATCATCCAAGGCTCCCCGCCAACGTGAGCAACACTGCGGAAAAAATCATTGTGTTCCTCTTGAGTAACATCATTTTTTGGCTTAGTCCAAATTGCAGCCTTACTGTTTAACTTTTCACTTTTTCCTTCTTCATTTATGAATTCAACAGGAAAATTTATGTGATCAGAGTAAGTAGTGACAATGTTTTCAATACGAAATTTATCTAAAAACTCATTCTCTTCAGGATGCATAATGAGTGTAATTTTAGTTCCACGAGAAATTTGATTATCTAGTTTACTTATTGAATACTCTCCATCTCCCTTGGATTTCCAGACCCAAGACTCCTCCTCTCCAGCTTTTCTTGATTCTACTATTACTTCTGATGCAACCATAAAGCTTGAGTAAAAACCAACACCAAACTTCCCAATCAGCTCCACAGCTTGGCTTGAATCCTTGCTATTTTTAATCGCATCTAAGAACTTTTGCGTACCAGAGCTTGCAATTGTACCAAGGTTATCTATTAAATCTTGTCTGTTCATTCCGATGCCATTATCAGTGATATATAGCTCGTTCTTATCTTTATTGGAGCTAATAGTGATTTTCAACTCATCACTTGAATCTAGCAAATTTGAATTAGATTGAGATTCATAGCGCAATTTATCACATGCATCCGATGCATTTGATATTAACTCACGCAGAAAAATGTCCTTATTAGTATAAAGTGAATGAATCACTATATTCAGTACTTTCCCTACTTCAGCGTCAAATTTTAAATTTTCAGTTCCTTGTATGTTATGCATTTTGAGCTCCATTATTTGCCTACTACCCTAATAATCTAAGTATTGCACTGCAATCTTTCAAGGTCACGCACGCCAAAATTAATGTAGCCGCCATATTATGACATCCAATTTATGGGATCTCTTGCATAAAAATTCCCTTACAAACTCCGCCAGCCCCCTTATCATGAAACTGAAGCTATTTATTTATCTTCGCAATCTCTGCAGTGGATTAATGACAAAAAAACTTAATGTATTTGGCGTAAATCATCCTTAATTTTTTGCACTATGTGCACCTCATGTCTTTATAAAACTTTAGGTTTCTACCTATACAAGCCGAAACGCGCTTATAAAGCGTTTAAGACAGTAAAAGACGTCAAATAGACAAGGGAGAATTTGAATACTAGCTACCCTGGGGTTTCTTTGCCTTTTTTTCCGCTCAGTAAATTTCTTAACGTTTATAATTTAGATTAGTTGCGGCTTAAAAGCAGCTGAATCGCGGTTATTAAGCGTATAGCACTGAACAGAAGAAATCTGTCAAACCAGGAAGAAACTCCTCAATTTAAGTTTTTAGTAGTTTTTAAGTATAGTTGTATAGGAAGCGCCTCTGAAGTTATAACCGAAATTTTCACTGGTGCCATAAGTGCCCGTCGTTTAGCATGGTTTTGGGAGGAACGGTCAAATCATTGATGGAGTTTTTTAGGCTACCTCGGTTAGGAGATTGTATTATCTAACCGTTCCAAGCTGAAGCGTTTCCCTATTACAAATTATAATAAGGGAGTTACTATGAAAAAAGCAAAAAGTAAATTAGAGATCATGAATCCTGATGCAGCAGGAATAGATGTTGGTTCAGCTGTACATTATGTATGTGTACCAGAAGGAAGTGATGAACAGCGTATACAAAAATTTAGCTGCTTTACAGAGGATCTCCATAACATAGCAAAATGGCTGAAGAAATGTAAAGTTACTACAGTAGCCATGGAGTCAACAGGAGTATACTGGATTACTTTGTTCCAAGTACTTGAATCATATGGACTTGAAGTAAAGCTTGCAAATGCAAGACATGTAAAAAATGTACCTGGAAGAAAGTCAGATGTTCAGGATTGTCAATGGCTTCAACAACTACATAGTTATGGGTTAATCCAAGGATCATTTAGGCCAGATGATCAAATGTGTGTATTGCGTGGTTATGTTCGGCAACGTAAAAACTTAATTGAAAACGCTGCTAAACATATTAATCGCATGCAAAAGGTGTTAGTACAAATGAATATTCATTTACATAAAGTGACAAGCGATATTACTGGCATCACAGGAATGCAAATTATTAAAGCAATAGTAGAAGGTGAAAGGAATCCTAAAAAACTAGCTGAATTCAGAAGTGTGAATATGAAGAATGATAAGGCTACTATAGCAAAAGCATTAACAGGCGATTATAGAGAAGAACATTTATTTGTATTAAAGCAAGAATATGAAGCATATAATTTTTTTCAAGAAAAAATAATTGAATGTGATAAAAGTATAGAGAACTATTACAAAGCATTAGAGACGAAGTCCGATGAGAGTAAAGAGTTAGGTAAGGAAAAAAATAAGTCTAGAAGAGGCAGACCAAATTTCACCCTGCGTGAGGAATTGTATCGTGTAACTGGTATAGATTTCACTAAAATTCCTGGATTTGATGTACTAACTGTACAAACCATTATTGCGGAAGTTGGCATTAATCATAATAAATGGCGATCAGAAAGGCATTTTACCTCATGGTTAGGGCTTAGCCCTGCTAATAAGATTACAGGAGAAAAAGTATTTTGAACAAAAACTCGTAAAGTTATTAATCGTGCTACGAATGCCTTGCGAATGGCTGCTTATGCTGTGGGAAATAGTAAAAGTGCATTGGGTGCATATTGTAGGAGATTAAAAAAACGGCTAGGAGCAATAAAAGCAATTACTTCTACAGCAAGAAAATTAGCATGCATCTTTTACCAAATGTTGAAATATGGACAAGAGTATGTGGAAAAAGGAATGAGCTATTACGAAACACGTTACAAAGAGAGAGTTGTAAAAAATTTAATCAAAAAAGCACAGGAATTTGGCTACATATTAGTTCAACAAGAAGCGCTAGTTAAGGGAGTTTCTTAGGAGAATGAGAGTAGAAAATAAGATCCGTGAGATAAAGATATTTAAGATTATGTCTCATGTTTACCGCAATTTTCAGAAAAAATACAACCTGAGGTTCAATATTATTGCTGGTATTGTGAATCTTAAGCACGCCTTTTAGTTAATCTTGATTTTAGTCACCCTCCTTTCCTTCTTTTTATTGCTTGATTCGCAGCAGGTCTTACGCTTTTGCATATGGATCGCATTTTAGTGTTTGATCAAGGCAAGATTGTAGAAGATGGCACGCATCAGGAACTTCTTGATAAAAATGGAATGTATAAAACTCTGTGGGATGCACAAGTTGGTGGATTTTTGCCGGACAAAAGAGAAATGGAGATTGTATAATATCTTCTTAATCTAATGCTTCAATGTTTCCGACATAGGAAAAGTATCATCTTTATTTTCTATAGAGGAAGGTATACTATTTTGATTATCATCACCATCAATTGGAGTAGTAGGGTGCATTAAAGCAACTTTCATAACTTCATCAATATTCTTAGCAAAAACTACGTTGATCCCCTCTTTGATGCTTGCAGGAATCTCTTGCATATCTTTCTCATTTTCACTTGGTATAATCACAGTTTTGATTGATCCTCTGAGCGCTGCAAGCAATTTTTCTCTCAAGCCCCCAATAGCTAAAACTCTACCACGCAATGTCACTTCGCCTGTCATAGCAACATTTTTGTTAACTGGTATATTTGTCATAAGAGAAACAATAGACGTACATACCGCGCCGCCAGCAGAAGGGCCATCTTTTGGTACAGCACCCTCAGGTACATGCAAATGTATATCATTATTTTGGAATTTTTCGGGCTTTATACCAAAAAACAAACAATTTGATCGAATATAACTATACGCAGCTTTTATAGATTCTTGCATAACCTCTCCAAGCTTTCCTGTGTATTTTATTTCTCCCTTGCCCGGAATTAGGACTGATTCTATCATCAAAATATCACCACCTGTTTCAGTATAGGCAAGCCCAGTTACTACTCCCACTAAACTCTCATTTTCTGCAATACCAAAGGTATATTTACGTACCCCTAAATAATCTTGTAAATTGTCAACCCCTACGGATATTTTCTTATTTTTATCAGTCAATATTTCTTTAACTGCCTTTCTCATGAGCTTTGCAAGCTCCCTTTCCATACTTCGCACACCACTTTCACGTGTATATAAACGTATCAACTTGTATAACGCCTCATTAGTTATGTCCCATTCCTTCTGATATAAACCATGCTCCTTCTTTAACTTCGGAATAAGGTGGTGTGTAGCAATACTGATTTTTTCATCTTCAGTATACCCGGACAATTGTATAATTTCCATCCTATCACGCAAAGGATGTGGCAAATTTAAGCTGTTTGCCGTAGCTACAAACATTACACTTGAAAGATCAAACTCAACTTCCAAGTAATGATCCGTAAAGTGTTTATTGTGCTCAGTATCTAAAACCTCAAGTAATGCAGATGCAGGATCGCCACGCGAATCAGAACCCATCTTATCTATTTCATCAAGCAGAAAAAGCGGGTTGCATGAATTAGCTTTTTTCATATGTTGAATAATTTTACCAGGCATTGAGCCAATATAAGTTTTCCTATGCCCTCGTATCTCGGACTCATCACGCACACCACCAAGAGCTATGCGAACAAAATCTCTTCCTACTGCTCCTGCCATAGACTTAGCTAAAGAAGTTTTACCAACACCTGGCGGTCCAACCAAGCAAAGTATAGGACCTTTTATCTCTTTTACTCTTTTTAATACTGCTAAAAATTCTATTATCCTATCTTTTACTTTCTCTATGCCATAATGATTTTCATCTAAGATTTTCTTAGCTGCATTTAAGTTAATTTTTGCATCTTTGTACTTTCCCCACGGCAAATCAAGTAACCAATGCAAGTAACTAGATATAACTGTAGCTTCAGGAGAAATGGGATTCATTTTCTTGTATCTCTTCAAATCAGTTATAGCTTTCTCTCTTGCTTCCTGAGAAAGCTTTGTTTCATTTATCTTTTTTTCAAATTCATTGAGTATATTCCCTTCATCACCATTCTCAAATTCGTCTAATTCTTTCTGTATAGCTTTCAATTGCTCGTTAAGGTAGTAAACTTTCTGAGTGCTTTCAACTTGCGATTTAATTGTCTTATATAAACGGTTTTGTGCGTTCAAAATACTTATTTCTCCCTCAATAAAAGCAAAAGCTTTTTTTAAACGCTCTTTTGGGTCATAAGCCTCAAGTATGCTTTGTTTATCCGATACTTTTATATTTAAATGTGAAGCTACCGTGTCTACAAGTTGATCAACTTCTTTGATTTGATCAATGGGGTTAATGGCAACTTCAGGCTGATTTTTCTTGTTTAGCTTACACCAGCTATCGAACGCGTCTATAACAGATCGCCTTAAAGCTTCTAAATCAATATTGTCTTCATCTTCTTTATAATGATTGTCTAACTCTACCCTGGCTTGTAATAAAGTATGAGAGCTAATATATTCTACAACTCTTCCCCTTCTTATCCCCTGGATTATAACTTTTACTGCATTGTCAGGCAATTTTATTAATGGTTGTATAATGTTTGCTAACACACCTACTTTATAAAGATCTTCTGGCTCCGGATTATCAACAGAGCCATCTTTCTGTGCTACAAGAAAAATCTCATTTTGGTGACTACTACTACTTGTTGCATATTCTAGTGCATTAACAGATTTTTCTCTGCCTATGAATAAAGGCACCATTATATTTGGAAAAATTACTACATCTCTTAAAGGTAATACTGGCAATGCAGTAAAACTAGAGCTCACAGCACGTTCAATGTTCATAATATATGCCTCAAATTAATCATTAACCGTTATAACATTGCCATTATTATTATGATTAACCGTTGCTTTTCCTAATTCTACCATTTTCTTAGTGATTACTATAGTGCTACCTTCAAAATCTCCGTTTCCAGCTGTATACATAACGTCAAGCAAAAGTGACTCCAAGATAGCACGTAACATTCTTGCACCTGTTTTATAGCTTATAGCCTTTTTAGCAATAGCTGATATTGCTTCATCTGAAAACTCAAGGTTTACTTTGCTAAACGCAAGCAATGCTTTGTACTGTTTTATTAGTGCATTCCTTGGCTCTGTCAACACATGTATTAAATCTTCATGATCCAACTCATCTAAAACAGCAGTTATTGGAACCCGCCCTACAAATTCGGGTATTAAACCGAATTTGATTAAATCTTCAGGTTGAACATCATGTAAAGCATTCTTTTTCTTTTGCTCTTTAGACTGACTTATATCTGCTCCAAAGCCAACTGACGTTCCCTTTTTTCTCGCTTCAATAATCTTATCGAGGCCTTCAAAAGCTCCTCCACAAATAAATAGTATGTTACTAGTATCCACTTGTATAAACTCTTGTTGTGGGTGTTTTCGCCCTCCTTGTGGCGGAACATAAGCAACTGTACCCTCCATAATCTTAAGCAGAGCTTGCTGGACCCCTTCACCTGAAACGTCACGGGTTATTGAAGTGCTTTCAGATTTTCTTGTAATCTTGTCTATTTCATCTATAAACACTATACCACGCTGTGCTTTTGCAACGTCATAATTTGCAGCTTGTAATAAACGCGACAACACGCTTTCTACATCATCACCCACATAACCTGCCTCAGTTAAAGTTGTCGCATCAGCCATAGCAAATGGCACATCTGAAACTTTAGCAAGTGTTTTGGCTAGCAAAGTCTTACCAGAACCAGTGGGACCAATAAGCATTATATTTGACTTCTCGATTTCAATATCACTTATAGCATGAAATTGTACCATGGATTGACAATGGTTATACATAGCTACAGATAAAACGTGTTGCGCGTGTTCTTGACCTACAACATGCTTGCTGAGAAAATTTTTTATATCCTCAGGTTTCTTTAGTAATAGCTTCATATCAGATATACGATCTGAATTAAAAGATCTATCTTTCTTTTGACTTATTGCTTTATGGGATAATTCTATGCACTCATTACAAATAAACACCTTTAAACCATCCGAGGAGTTAGTAATCAATTTATCTACTTCATCTTGCGCCTTGTCGCAAAAAGAACAGTAGTGTAAATCATTATTGTTATCCATTAACCCACCTTTTGTTTAACTTTAATATTTTCAATTTCAATATCTGTACGCTCAGCTATCACCCTGTCAATTAAGCCAATTTTCCTTGCTTCTTCAGGATCCATGAATTTATCTCTTTCCATCATTCCTTCAATTTTCTTCAGTGAATTTTCAGTATGTTTTTCATAAATTTGATTTAGTTTTTTCTTAACTCGCAAAATTTCATTAGCATGTATCTCTATATCAGTTGCTTGACCATGATAACCACCAGATGGCTGATGTATCATAATTCTTGAATGAGGTAGAGAGTAGCGCTTACCTTTTGTACCAGATGCAAGCAATAAGGAACCCATAGACGCAGCTTGACCTATACATAAAGTTGAAACGTCTGGGTTTATATACTGCATTGTATCGTAGATCGACAAACCAGCAGTTACAACACCACCTGGTGAGTTGATGTACATACAAATGTCTTTATCGGGATTTTCCGATTCTAAAAATAAAAGCTGTGCTACTATTACACTGGCCATGTTGTCCTCAATAGGACCTGTTACGAAAATTATTCTTTCTTTCACTAGTCTTGAATATATGTCATAAGCGCGCTCACCGCGACTAGTTTGTTCAACTACAATTGGTATAAGAGTCATACCTTTTCCTATTAAATATTACCAAACAATTCCTTTAATTCTTTCACAGAAATAATCTGCTCTTCTTTACCAACTTTTTCTATTATATAATCTGTCACTTTATACTCAAGCGCTTGCCCTCTAACTAATTCTTGAAATTGTTTATTTGATTCAAAATGCTTAAGTACTCTGTCAAACGGTACATCCTTACTGACATATTGATTTACAATAACATTCAAAACATCATTTTGAGTTAATGATATTTTATGTTCTGCACTAAATTTCATAAATAACATAGCAAGCTTTACACGTTTTTCAGCTTCTTTACAAGAATTATTTTGAGCACCCAGTTCTCCTTCCATTCTTTGTTGCTCCTGTTTTACTATGTCTGTGGGTAAATCAAAACTATAATTAGCATCCAAATAATCAAATAGCTCCTTTTTAATTAAGAGATTTCTCATTTCGGTGCACTGATCACCAATCATTTTTTTTGCATGACTTATTAGCAAAGAATAATCTTTAAAACCAATACTCCTAGCTATTTCATCATCATTTTCAAAATCTTTGGCAATTTGAATCTCATTAACTCGCACAGAAAAATCAACTTCCTGTCCTGCAAGGGAAATGGCTTGGTAATTTTCAGGAAATTGCAACTTAAAGTCCTTTGTTTCTCCCTTTTTCATACCAGTTAATTGATCTTCAAAACCATTAATAAATGTGCCAGACCCTAAATTAACGGCAAAATTTTTGCTACTTCCACCCTGAAAGAGCTTATTCCTAATCCGCCCTTCAAAATCAATTATCAATTTATCCCCATCTTTCGCTTGATAAGAAGCATCATCAACAGAGGCGAAATTGGGGAACTTTGTTTTAATAGAATCAATAAATTCTTTTATATCTTCCTCTTCAATCTTTGCTTCAATCTTCTTTAAGTTTATTTTGTCAAGATCTATCATCGGTACTTCAGGCATCGACTCAAAAGATAGCTTGTATACAAAATTGCCCTCCTCATTTTCTTTGCCCAGATCTGGTAATGATATAACATCAACCTTAGGATAAATGTGAGACTTGACTTCAATTTTTTTCATCAAATTACTTGAGCAATAATTAATTGTATTATTTATCACATATTCCAAAGCTTCGTTTTTATAATTTGCAACAACAAGGTCATAGGGCATCTTTCCAGCCCTAAATCCAGGTGATTTTGCATTTTCTGCTATCTCTTGCAACCTGGAATTTACCTTTTGTTTTATATAATCACTATCAACTGTGATTTCATACTCATACTTTAGTTTATCTATACTAAGCTCTTTGTAGGTATATACGCTACTTACTTCGACTGTATTTTGAGGTATATTATTAGACATCATAATTCATTTATTAACATTTTAATTCATATCTTAATAGAGTCATTTTACCAGAATTTAAGTTAAACACAATCCTTAAGAACAGGTTTTTATACAAACAAAAGTGTATTCAGTGATTATAAATTTTCCCTTAAAACCTAAGTTACATGACTTTAAAGTGCGGATAGAGGGACTTGAACCCCCACGAGCAAGCTCACCAGGACCTAAACCTGGCACGTCTACCAATTCCGCCATATCCGCAAGAAATTTTCAGTACCCTATTATAGGTATTCCATTAAAAATATTCAAGGTTTAAAGTCTTACTTAATTTATAGTATTTACACAATCAAAAAAGCTTATTAACATTTCTTAATGAAAGCTCTAAATCCTGAAAATCAATAATGAGATTAATAACAAGTTTCTTACTTGCAATTTTTTTGATTACACAAAGTGGTTGCACAACCCTTATAATAGGTGGTGTGGTGGCTACAGCGACAGCAATAACAATGCAGGACAAATCCTTGGGAAATATCATTGATGATACGACTATGGTCATCAGAATTAATAAGGGGCTCTTAAAACATGGGCTATTTTCATCCATAAAAGTTAAAGTAAGTGAAGGAAGAGTATTGCTCATTGGAAGTGTTGACACCCCTGAAAAACAACTTACAGCAGAAAAAATAGCTTGGCAGCAAAAAGAAATTAAAGAAGTGATAAATGAAATAAGAGTAATACCGATTCAAATAGCTTCCATGCTAGACACTACTGTAGATGGCATGATAACAGCGGAAATAAGAACAAGACTTCTGGGGAAAAGAAATATTAAATCAATTAATTATAGCGTTAATACGGTTGATAGAGTTGTTTATTTGATGGGTATAGCCCAAAATAAAGCGGAATTAAAAGCTGTAATATCAATTGCAAGAAAAGTAAAGGGAGTAAAACAAGTTGTAAGTTATGTACGATATAGGTACAGTAAATTACGCCATTAGGCAAAAATCGCCTTCAAATTATAACATTTGTACAGTTGTGACAATAGGTAGAGAACATAAATGAAAGTTGCCTTTCAGATGGATGAAAATATAAATTTTGAAACTGACACTACATTCGTGCTAATAAAGGAAGCACAAAGGAGGAAGCACGAAGTTTTTGTCTATGCTCCTAACAATTTAGCACTAAAGCTAAACCATCCAATTGCTCTTGCTCAGAAAGTCAGCGTTGATGATTTTAGTTTTATCTCTAAAGAGGATGTAGCAATCAACTTGAATGAAATGGACATCATATTTATCAGACAGGATCCACCCTTTGATATGCGCTACATTACAACAACCTATATCTTAGAAAAAACTAGCGCATTGGTAATTAACAATCCAACAGAAATAAGAAATTGTCCTGAAAAATTGATAACTTCATTATTTCCAGAGCTAATTCCGCCGATTTTGATCACTGAAAATATATCGATGATTAGAGATTTCTACTACAACTATCAAGATATTATTCTGAAGCCGTTGTATAGTTATGGAGGAAACGATGTAATAAGAATACGAGATGAAAACAGCATTCAAGTGGTAGTGGATCTCATGACAGCAAAATACGAATGCCCTGTGATTACACAATCATTTTGTAAAAACATAGATAAAGATAAAAGAATATTGCTACTTTATGGTCAACCAATTGGAGTAATGAAACGAGTTCCAAAAATCAGTGGAGAGATCAGAACAAATATGCGACTTGGAGCAAGTTTTGAGCCCGCTCAAATGAACGATAGAGACAATGAAATATGTAACAAAATTGGTCCTGAATTAAAGAAAAGGGGGCTAATATTTGTTGGTATTGATATTATAGATGACTTCCTGCTCGAAATTAACACAACTTCACCCACGGGAGTGGTTTATATCAATAAATTATATAATATATCGCTAGAAAAAGATCTTTGGGATGTGTTTGAAGAAAAAGCAAGCAGCCATCAACTAAACCTGTGAACAATTACCTTAACAAACTCAGTAGTCCCACTCTTTATCCCTGTTTTTTTTGTATTATTGGTCATATCACGCAATTTTTGAGAATTATTTAATAGATCAAATAGTACCTCTGTTAGATTTTTTTTTGCTTCACTATTCTGCTCAACTATTACAGCTGCTCCCGAATCTTCAATATATTTTGCGTTATAAAATTGGTGATTATCTTTTGAGTCAGGGTAAGGAATGTATATAGCAGCGCGCCTAGCAAGAGTGATCTCTGCTATTGAAGTTGCTCCTGCTCTGCTAATTACCAAGTGAGCATTGGCCAATCTATTTTCCATATCATCAAAAAATTCACTCAATTCACAATCGATCTTTTCACTTTTGTATAGACTCTTGACCTTGTTTACATTTTTCTTCGTACATTGCTGCGTCACTCTAATTTTCTTTTTCATTTTAATAGGCAAATTACAAATTACGCTGCTTACTACATCATCAAAAAAATTTGCACCTTGGCTACCTGCTATGACTAATATGTTTAGGGCTTTCTCAGTACTAGAATGGCTCTGTGCTTTTATATCAATAAAATTTCCTGTAAAAATACATTTATTACCTTCTGCATATTTAGTCTCCGGAAAGCTGGTTGCAATTAATTTTGCACTCTTGAAAAAGAATCTATTTACTCTTCCTAAAACTGTATTTTGTTCATGTAAAATTATAGGTATAGAAAGAACCCTTGCTGCAAGAAGAGTTGGAAAAGAAGCATAGCTACCAAAACCAATTACTAATCTTGGCTTCAATTTTCTGATTTTATATATTGTTAGCACACAACTATACATTAATAAAAGGAAAAACTTAAATTTGTTGCCGCTTGGTCTACGTAATGGTAAAATATAGCTTTCTATGTCGATATTTTTATTTGTTTTTTTATCAGTGAATAATATGCAATTGTATCCTTGTGTCTTTAGTGCTTTTGCTAAGGCTATGGCCGGAAAGATATGCCCACCTGTGCCACCTGTTGCTAAAATAATATCCATCTGTAAATAATGAATCCTAGATTGTTAACTGTTATTTAATAATTTGCACGTAGAATTTTATTAAGCTTTATGATAGTTGAGTTAAAAATGCCTGAAACTAATAGCAAAAAAGAACCTAATGAGAAAAATAAATCTCAAGAACAAAGAGAAGGCAGAAGCGGAGGTTTTTTAGAACTGCTAAAAAATATAATAAAAATTCTTTTCAATTCGGTTGTTGACTTACCTCAGCACGAGCAGCATAATAAAATGAAAAGCACTAATCTACAACAAGGTTTGGATACTAAAGGAAAAGACCCAGAAGATCTTCATCCAAAGGCAAAGCTTGAAGTCAAAGAAGCAGCTAAGGGATTGAAAGAAGAGTTACAGAATTCTGATGCTGGTGGTAATCAATCTATTAAAATTAAAGTGCCTAATCAAACTACTACCCAAGACATTGACAACTCTAAAACGATGGAACGTTAGTTCAACTATTTAACGACTCATCATCTGCAGCAAGCACTGATTCGTGTATCATCTCTGAAATGGTTGGATGAGGAAAAATCGTAGATTTTATGTCGAAGTCTGTTCCTTCTAGTTGCTTTGCAAGAGCAAAATTGCTAATTAACTCCGTTACTTCTGCACCTATCATGTGGCTACCCAGAAGTTCGCCTGTCTTTTTGTCTATAATTGTTTTCACTAACCCTTCAGTTTCACTGAGTGCAATAGACTTACCATTAAAGTTAGAGTGAAATTTTCCTATTTTTACATCATACCCACCTTTTATTGCCTGTTCCTCAGTAAGGCCGATGCTCGCTATTTGTGGATGAGAATAAGTGCAATTTGGTATGCATTCTTTTTTTAACGCATGAGCACTTTTACCAGCAATCTTTTCAACGCAGATCAAAGCTTCATGGCTCGCTTTATGTGCTAAACATGGTGGGCCAGCTACATCACCTATTGCATACACATTTGATTCACTAGTTTCATACCATTCATTCATTTCAATAAAACCAGAAGGGCTTAATTTAATTTTTGTATTTTCTAAACCTATATTTTCAATATTTGCTTGAATTCCAACCGCAACAATCACCCTATCAAATTCTTTGCTCTCGCCACTACTTAGTAGCACTTGAGCAGAGTCTTTACTTTTAGTAAGAGCTTTTACGCTACTGTTTGTATATATTTTTATCCCCTGTTTTGTGAATATTTCTTCTGCTAGGCCTGAAATGTCTTTATCCTCCAGCGGCAAAATAGTGCTCTTTATCTCTATGATTGTTACATCAACTCCCAAAGTACTATAAAAACTTGCAAATTCTATTCCAATTGCACCAGACCCTATAATTAGTAGTGATTTTGGTAATTTGCCCGGCATCATAGCATGCTGCGCATTCCATATTAAATCTCCATCTGCCTCTATTTCAGGCAGATTCCGCGCCCTCACTCCTGTTGCTAAAATGATATGCTTGGAAACAATTTCTTGTTCTTCCTTATCGCCAGCAACTTTTATAGTACTATTGCCTGCAAGTTTACCAAAGCCTTGATGAACTTTGATGTTATTTTTTTTCATCAAATATGCAACACCGCTTGACAATTTATCAACAACGTTTCTTGAGTATTTCACTATTGATTGTATATCAAAACTCGCTCCCTTTACTTCTATACCAAACTCTTTTGATCTTTTTATTAGCCTATAAATCTCAGATGCTCTAAGTAGTGATTTTGTTGGTATACATCCCCAATTTAAGCATATACCGCCTAAATTTTTTTCTTTTTCTACAATTGCAGTTTTAAACCCAAGCTGTGCCGACCTAATTGCTGCTATATAACCACCAGGACCGCTACCTATAACCGTAATATCATACTCATTCATCAGTTTTCTTCGTATTCAAAAAGATTATATATAACAGATAGAACCCGTATGATCAATATTCAGGTAGCTGACAACATAGAAACGAAAAAACTTGCTTGACAAACTCCGCCAGTCCCCTTATTATGACAATAAGGGTATTTATAACTCAAAACTTGTTTTTGACCTGCAGGCTCAATGACAAAATTCAGTAAAAAACTTAGGGTATTTTTTGGCGGATTACATAAAATTATAGCGGCTGCATGTCTTTTAAAATTTTTCTACATTCAGCCAAATCGCGCTTAATTTAAGCGTTAGCACATTATTACAGCGCCAGTTTAAATTATCAGAGGGTCAAAACTCGCACCATGGGGCTTCTTTTGCCTTTTTTTTCGTTTAGTAAATTTCTTAAGTATTTATGGCTAAAGTAACTTAAGAGACCGAAAATGGTCAGCGCTCCTTTTTTTGTCATCCCAGTGCCCCTATAGACCTGCTGCGAATCAAGCAATAAAAAGAAGGAAAGGAGGGGGTGACTAAAATCAAGGTTAACTAAAAGGCGTGCTTAAGATTCACAATACCAGCAATAATATTGAACCTCAGGTTGTATTTTTTCTGAAAATTGCGGTAAATATGAGACATAATCTTAAATATCTTTATCTCACGGATCTTATTTTCTACTCTCATTCTAAATGATGCTAATCTTCTATTATGCTCTTTCTGCTCTGGAGTTAATGGCTTTTTACGATACTTTTTATATGGAATTATAACATTGCTTTGCAATTTTTGCCAACCTTGATATCCAGAATCGGCATATTTTATGCTATCGATTGGTAAATATTTTTCTTGTTTCCTTATGCGAAAATCATTAATTCTACCACGATATGAATTTGACACTGATAAAATTCTTCCACCTTCTTCGATAACAATCTCAGTTTTCATAGTGTTGGTTCTTTTTTTTCCTGAATATGATTTCTTCCGTTTTTTACTATCTTCTGGTCTCTGTATTTGCTGTTCTGTAACATCAGCCAGAATCTTCAGTATTTTTTCTGGTGTCATACTTCTATCTTTTGTTATAGTAACTTTTTTGGCAAGTAATGGCTCTATTTTCTTCAGTAACCTAAATACATTTGCGTTGTGAACATTGAACAGGCACCCTAAAAATCTATGTGTTATGTAAGTGCGATAGTACAAAATTACGCAAAATAACTTATCTTCTAGAGTTGGTAGTTGTGATCTTCTACCATGGCACTTTTTCTGTTTTTCAACTCTTTCCCACCCAGACCTCACTTTTTCCACTACCTTTTCGAACTCCTCTATAGTTAAACCTGTTATATTACGAAAGTTTCTTGGGTGTTTCTTCATGTTATAGTAACTAAAGCTCATTTTTTTACCTTACTCAATCTGCTTATTCTTCTTCTACTTCTCTCACATTATTTTTTCAATCACCTTTTGCAGCAGGTCTATAGCACTCTGCATGTAAGCTAGGAGCAGGAATTGCAATAATAAAAGAGCTAGTAAAAGCAGGAGCTGCAGTTAATCAAATGGATAAATATGGTGCAACACCAGTGTATTATATATGGGAGAGTGAAAGGTATTGCCTATGGGATAATGGGGAGAATGAAAAGGCAAGGAAATTCCTGGCAGAACAAGGTGGAATAACAAAAAGTAGAGAAGTGACATGCTATGAAATAGAGGAGTTAGTGGAAAAAATAGCATATATGTTGGATAGAAGCTATTTACCAGAATTAAAAATAATAGAGATAAAAGAAATAAGAAAGAGAGATAAGGGGCTAATAAGGGAAGAGTGTAAAAATTTAGCAAGCAAGATAATGTGCAAAGTGAACGAAATGATTGATGAAGTGGTGGAGGCAGACTTAAGCAAAATGTGGTAAGAAGGGAGCTCAAAAAGATGAGCTTAGTTAAAAAATTTCAAAAAAATTTGAGGTATATTATGTCAAGGAAAGAAGCAAGAGAGGGTTTTGGTAAGCTGCTAGAAATATTAGCAGAGAGCTCGTTTGAAAACATTAATGAAAAAATAGAGAAGGGTTGTATGATATTGCACTACGCGGCGCAATTGTCAGACGAAAGAGCAATAAAGTTATTAATAGAACATGGAGCAGAGATAGATGCTAAAAATGACAGAGGAGAAACACCCCTGCACCTAGCAGCATTTTTAGGAAATAGAAAGAATGTGAAAGCACTGATAGAGAAAGGAGCCGAGGTAAATGCAAAGTCGAACAATAAAGCAGTACCACTACACTTAGCCTGTTTAGCAGGCAGGAAAGGAACAATAGAAGAGTTAATGAAGGCAAGAAGGAGATATTAATGCAATAGATAGGTTTGAGTGTAGCCCACTACACTATGCTAAAGTTTATAAAAGGGTAGCAAGTTTTATAGAAAAGAAAGGTGTGAATATGAAAGAAATACCAGAAATGTACGATAGGGCAAAAGAGGCAATAGAGGAGATAATGGAGAAACGTAAATGAATTACAACTAAAGGAGATAGATGCTATTTTTTAACAAATTAAGTGTATAGATTTATATCTTAATATGATATGCGAAAAAAATGTGTATATTTTGTAAAAAAAAACTTGCTTTTTATGCCAAAACAGCCCTAAGTGAAAAAGTAGCTAGTAAACAAACAAGATTTACTAAGCGCTAAAGTGAGCCAAATTGGAGCCACTTTATATTGCATTAATAGCTGAGGAACGTTATGGTAAAATTTAGTAAGAAAGAAAGAGAAGAATTTAATAAGTCGTGGAAAGAAGTATTAGATAACTCAATAGAAAATATTAATAAAAAAGACACAAAAGGGAGGACGATGTTGCATTATGCAGTAGGGATGCCAGATCCAAAAAAAGTGAGGTTATTAATCAAAAAAGGAGCAGATATAAATGTGGCAGATGCAGGACAATATAGACCACTGCACTTAGCAGTAATGGGGCAACGTGTAGAAAATACAAAAGAGCTGATAAAGGCAGGAGTAGAGGTAAACGCAGTGGAACGAAGTAGCAAATTTGCCGCGTTACACCTGGCATGCATGGTAAGTGAGGTAAAAATAGTAGAAGAGCTAGTAAAAGCCGGAGCAAATATAGAGCAAAAGGATAAATTTGGCAAAACCCCAATGGATTATGCGAGAAATAATAAAGAGATAAAAGAAGTGTTAGAGAACGTAAAAATCGCAAATAAACAGAGGTAGTTCATAAGACCTGCTGCAAAAGGTGATTGAAAAAATAATGTGAGAGAAGTAGAAGAAGAATAAGCAGATTGAGTAAGGTAAAAAAATGAGCTTTAGTTACTATAACATGAAGAAGCACCCAAGAAACTTTCGTAATATAACAGGTTTAACTATAGAGGAGTTCGAAAAGGTAGTGGAAAAAGTGAGGTCTGGGTGGGAAAGAGTTGAAAAACAGAAAAAGTGCCATGGTAGAAGATCACAACTACCAACTCTAAAAGATAAGTTATTTTGCGTAATTTTGTACTATCGCACTTACATAACACATAGATTTTTAGGGTGCCTGTTCAATGTGCACAACGCAAATGTATGTAGGTTACTGAAGAAAATAGAGCCATTACTTGCCAAAAAAGTTACTATAACAAAAGATAGAAGTATGACACCAGAAAAAATACTGAAGATTCTGGCTGATATTACAGAACAGCAAATACAGAGACCAGAAGATAGTAAAAAACGGAAGAAATCATATTCAGGAAAAAAAAGAACCAACACTATGAAAACTGAGATTGTTATCGAAGAAGGTGGAAGAATTTTATCAGTGTCAAATTCATATCGTGGTAGAATTAATGATTTTCGCATAAGGAAACAAGAAAAATATTTACCAATCGATAGCATAAAATATGCCGATTCTGGATATCAAGGTTGGCAAAAATTGCAAAGCAATGTTATAATTCCATATAAAAAGTATCGTAAAAAGCCATTAACTCCAGAGCAGAAAGAGCATAATAGAAGATTAGCATCATTTAGAATGAGAGTAGAAAATAAGATCCGTGAGATAAAGATATTTAAGATTATGTCTCATGTTTACCGCAATTTTCAGAAAAAATACAACCTGAGGTTCAATATTATTGCTGGTATTGTGAATCTTAAGCACGCCTTTTAGTTAACCTTGATTTTAGTCACCCTCCTTTCCTTCTTTTTATTGCTTGATTCGCAGCAGGTCTATAGAAAAAATAAGGGTCGTATCAGCAGCAGGTGTAAAAGAAGAGCTTGTGGATGAGTGATTTTTAAAAATTTAGAAGGGCTGTGGCTAAGAAAGAGGTAATTATGGGAAAAAGGGAAGATTAGAGGGAAAAAGGAGCTTGATGATTTGGGAGAGAGCTTAATTGATGAAAGATAGCGGATGAAGCTATGTGTTTCTAAAATTTTGCATAAAAGCTGAGAGAAATAAAGGTTAACAGTTGCGTCTTTTTCGCAAGAGTAATGGATTTATGGAAAAAGGGAGTAGTAAGGCTCCTGAACTATGAAAACATTTGCAGGAGAAACTATGAGAAAAAGAACATTAACTTGTCGATACGAGCCAGATGAATTAGCGGAACAACATCTAGCAGATGCCTATGAGCTGTTACTAATGTATGCGGTAAAAAGAAACAATGAAAAGGAGATAAAGAAAAATGACAACAGTGGCCTTATATGCAAGAGTTTCATCGAAGAGTCAAGCGCAGAACAATACAATAGAGAGTCAAATTGCCGAGCTCAAGCATAGAATTTCTGCAGACAAGCATGAGTTATTGAATGAGTATGAATTTAAGGATGATGGGCTTAGTGGGTAGAGTTTAGAACGTGAAGGTTTAGATGCATTACGTGATAAAGTAGGAGAAGATCAAATTGATAAAATTTATATTCATTCACCTGACCGATTATCAAGAAAATCTGCACATCAAATGATATTACTTGATGAATTTGAAAAAGCAGTAGTAGAAGTAATATTCTTAAATCATAAGAGTGAAAATAATCCAGAGTCTAAATTGTTATTGGGAATGCAAGGATTAGTAGCAGAATATGAGTGTACAAAGATTATGGAACGTAGTCGTAGGGGAAAACTCCATAGAGCAAAAAAAGGCTGTGTAAGTGTAATTGGCATTGCACCTTTTGGTTATAATCGTATAAAGCATGTAGATAGAGAAAAGACAAAGTTTGAAATAAATGAAGAGGAAGCAAAAATAGTAAAGCAGCTATTCATGTGGGTAGGGCAAGAGAGAATAAGAATAAGGGAAGTGATACGTAGACTAAGAGATAGGTCAATTAGAACAAGAACTGGAAAGAAGGTGTGGTGTCCAATAATAATTTGGAAGGTATTAAGAAATCCAGCATATAAAGGACAAGCAGCGTTTGGTAAATTAAAGAGGGTTGAAAGAAGAGAAAGAAATAAACAAAAGGTTTCTATCTGTCGCACAGATGAGGATAGCTGGATTTATATACCAGTACCAAAAATAGTTGATGAAGGGTTATTTAATAAAGTACAAAAGCAACTGGATGAAAATAGAAAAAGAGCAAGGATGCAGAGAGAGGGAGGAAAAAAGAAATATCTACTACAAGGTCTAGTTGTGTGTCAAAACTGTGGATATGCGTATAGTGGTGCACAATGTGGAGTTGAGGGAAAAAAGTTTGGCTATTATCGCTGTATTAGTACTATACGTATTACTGATGGTAGGGAGAAGTGTACTAATAAATTGGTCCGTACAGATATGTTAGAAACAGCTATATGGGAAAAGGTGAAAAATTTACTAAAAAACCCAGAGATGATAAAAAATGAGTATCAACGTAGAATTGCAGAAAATAAAAATGATGAATCATCAGATAAAAAGTTTGCAAGAAGAGAAAATCAAATAAAACAAGGTATCGAAAAATTAATGGAAGATTATTATAGTCAAGAAAATGAAGGAGATAAAGGATATATAAGTGAGGAAGAATTTAAACAGACAATGAAGAGAATGAAGGAACGCTTAAAAGAGCTAGAAGAAGAGAAAAGGAAGGTAGTTGACCAAAAGGCAATAGAAAAGGGAATGAACCTTATCATCAACAGTATAAAGAGTCTTTATTCCAGTATAAAATTGAACTTAGAACAGCTAGATTGGCAAACTAAGCGTGGCATCATTAAAGCATTAGTAGAACGAATTCAGATTGGTTATGACCAGGTAGAAGTGGCATTTAGGATCGAAGAACCAGCCTATGATGGAGAGATTTTTAATTTGCAACATTGTACTGGACGTCATGATAAGGGGGCTGGCGGAGTTTTTAAAGGAAGTTTTTTGTATCTTAACCTTAGATTTGAGAAATCTTATAGGCTTTTGTTCTCATGAAAATTATGTTCTCATGAGTAAATTAATGTTATCCTTTTTTGTTGATCTAAAGTTTTTTATGTTCATACACTTACGTGTTCATAGTGTTTATTCGCTGCTTGAAAGCTCGATTAAAATTGAGGAGCTGATTAGCTTTTGTTTGCAGAACAAAATGCCAGCGGTTGCAATTACTGATTCAGGCAACTTGTTTGGCTCGCTCGAATTTTCAGAATATGCAGCAAGTAGGGGAATACAGCTAATAATAGGATGCAATATTATAGTTAAACATTCAGAACAAAATTTACCTATATTATTGCTTGCAAAAAATGAGCAAGGGTACACTAATTTAGTCACTTTGGTGAGTGAGTCTTTTAAAAAGCGCAAGAATAACAGCGATATTCCTTACGTTGATTTTGATGAGCTATTGAATTTAAGTATGGGTCTGATCGCTTTAACCGGTGGATGTTTGGCTCAACTATTATTGGGACAAGATAAAGAAACGAT
The DNA here is from genome assembly GCF_964027015.1 of Wolbachia endosymbiont (group A) of Conops quadrifasciatus. Classification (NCBI taxonomy): domain Bacteria; kingdom Pseudomonadati; phylum Pseudomonadota; class Alphaproteobacteria; order Rickettsiales; family Anaplasmataceae; genus Wolbachia; species Wolbachia endosymbiont (group A) of Conops quadrifasciatus. The sequence goes on along the minus strand of NZ_OZ034722.1, from coordinate 979,752 downwards.
TGAAAAACTGCTTTCAGTATTCGATGGTCATTTATATGTTGAATTGCAGCGTCATGGGCTGAATAAAGAGCTAGAGCTTGAAGAAGCTTTAATAGATTTTGCTTATCAGCGCAATGTACCACTGGTTGCAACGAACGATGTGTTTTTTCCAAATAGGTCTGATTATGAGGCTTATGACATATTAACGTGCATATCGGAGGGAAGTTATGCCCTGGAGAATAACAGAAAGAAGTTAACTACCGAGCATTACTTCAAATCTGTGGCAGAAATGGAGGAACTGTTCAGCGACATTCCCGAAGCAATTCATAACACTTTAGTGATAGCTAAGCGGTGCTCTTACATGCCAAGAAGCAGGCAACCTATCTTGCCTAAATTTCCTTGTCGAGAGAATAAAACTGAGAATGAAGAACTGAGGGAGCAGGCAGCTGCAGGATTAGAATTCCGCATTGCGAATGAGACAGATATAGACCTTAAACAATACTACGATCGGCTGAATTACGAACTAAGCGTAATAACTTCGATGAACTACGCTGGCTACTTTTTGATAGTTTCTGATTTCATTCGTTGGAGCAAAGCAAATGGCATTCCAGTTGGTCCAGGAAGAGGCTCTGGTGCTGGATCAATTGTTGCTTGGGGCTTACAGATTACAGACCTTGACCCAATAAAGTTTGGCCTAATATTTGAAAGATTTTTGAATCCTGATCGTGTATCGATGCCTGACTTTGATATCGATTTCTGCCAAGAGAAAAGGGACCTGGTTATTGATTATGTTCAGAAAAAGTACGGTTATGTTGCTCAAATAATCACTTTTGGAAAATTGCAAGCAAGGGCAGTATTACGTGATGTTGGTAGAGTATTGCAAATGCCTTACTCTCAAGTGGATAAAATATCTAAAATGGTTCCATTTAATCCAGTAAATCCTGTAACTTTATCGCAAGCGATAGAGCTTGATCAAAACCTGCAGAAAGAACGAGATAGTGATGAGGTAATTGCAAAGCTTCTTGATATATCACTAAAGCTCGAAGGAATATATCGTCACGTTTCAACTCATGCTGCTGGAATTGTAATATGTGATCAAAAGTTGGAAAATTTTGTTCCTGTGTACTACGATCCAAATTCGGCTCTGCCAATCACTCAATACAGCATGAAATATGTGGAGAAAGCTGGGTTAATAAAATTTGATTTTCTTGGACTTGGTACGCTAACACTAATAGATCATGTATGTCGTTTAATTAATCGTGATGAAAAAAAGATCGATATTTCTTCAGTTCCTTTGAATGATCAAAAAACCTATGAGATGCTCTCTAGCGGTGATTCAATTGGAGTGTTCCAGCTTGAAAGTTCGGGAATGAGAGAAGCTTTAATCAAATTAAAGCCAGATTGTATTGAAGATATTATCGCTTTAATTTCCCTTTATCGTCCAGGACCTATGGATAACATTCCAACTTATGTTGCAAGAAAGCATGGACTTGAAAAGCCAGATTATATTCATCCGTTACTTGAAGGAGTGTTAAAAGAAACATTTGGGGTAATAATCTACCAGGAGCAGGTGATGGAAATAGCCCGTATTCTTTCCGGGTATAGCTTAGCGGAAGCAGATCTGCTGAGACGTGCCATGGGTAAGAAAATTAAGGAAGAGATGGATAAACAACGTGAACTTTTCATCCAAGGGGCAACAAAGAATGGCGTTGATTATGACAGGGCAAGTTATATCTTTGACCTTGTTGCAAAATTTGCTGGTTATGGATTTAATAAATCTCACGCAGCTGCATATGCTGTTATATCTTATCAAACGGCTTACCTTAAAGCTAATTATCCATTAGAATTTTTTACAGCACTAATGAATCTGAATATTGATGATAGAGATAAACTGAATTTATTTTATCATGCAGCAAAGTTTAGTGGCGTTACCATTCTTCCACCTGATATAAACAAGTCTCAAGCTGAATTCTCAATAGAGGGTGAGTGCATACGTTATGGTATTGCTGCCTTTAGGAATGTTGGTTTTTCTATAGCAGAAGGAATAGTGAACACACGTTCAAGCGCTTATAAGGACATATGGGAATTCATTCAAAATTCAGGTCATATAATAAATAAGAGGGCGCTAGAAAGCCTAATTAAGTCCGGGGCATTCGATAGCGTGCATAAGAACAGAAAGCAGCTATATGAGTCAATGGACATGCTGATTTACTTTGCAAATAAAAACAAACAGGATAGGGAATCAAGTCAAGCTGCTTTGTTTGGTAGTCTTGATGTCCTCAAACCGAAATTTGAGAATGTGGAAAATTTTGATGAAGAGGAAAAATTAGAGCATGAGTTATTTTCACTAGGATTTTATTTAACTAATCATCCACTTGAAAAATTTAGAATTCTTCTGGAAAAGTTAAATATTGGGTTTATCGGAGAAAATAGAACAGCAAAAACTGCTGGGGTAATATTAAATGCACGTATGAGAACTTCAGAGCGTGGAAGGTTTGTTATACTCACACTTTCTGATCCCCATAACGTTTCTGAAATAGCATTTTATAATAATGAAATAATAGAAGAAAAAAGAGATTTATTTTCACCAGGAACATTTGTGATAATTGATCTTGAAGCTTCGGAAAATACGACAAGATTAGCAGGCAAGGATATATCTGAGTTTACAAAAGGAATCACTTCTACAATAAAGGAATTAGTTCTCACCACTGAGTGCACGGATTCGCAAAAAGCCGCTATGGAATTAAACACAATATTGAAAGATGAAGGCAGAACCAAAATAATGCTAAAACTTCTTCTCGAAAAACATAAAGTGAGCATCTTATTACCAGGTGCATACTCAATTGCTCCTCAAGTTATTTATGAAATATCTAACTTAAGCTGGATTAAAGGCGTAGAAATTAATACAAATAACTTGCTTATATAAAAAAGCTTTATATAATGAAGTATTTAATCGGTATTAAAGGAATATATAGTGAATCTTTATGAATTTACTTTTATAGCACAACAAGGATTGTTACAGCAAGAAGTAGAGGAGATGGTCCAAGAGCTAGCTATCTTGTTGAAAAATATTAAAACAGATGTTATGTTCCAGCAAATCAGGGATATTCTAAAAAAAGGAAATGACAAGCTTACAAAACAAGAGTTAGAAGTGCGTGCTAAGAACATACAAGAAAGTTTAATTGATTACTCTGATCTCTTGGAAAATTTTGCAAAAATTTTATGGATTGAATTGGAAGAAGATCTTTCAAATTTAAAAGAAGTGAAGTCAAAGGTCGATAAAGAGTTGAAAGATGACCTAAAAGATTTAGGAATAATGCAAGATTTTATAAAATTTCTAGGGGGCAGTGAGCAAATTACTAAAAGTGCGTTTATCCATAATGCAGTAAATGCTTTGAAGAGAAATATTTCAGAACATCTAATAAAGATTTTTCAAGATATTTTGAAAGATTTTAGAATAAACGGTCCAACTCAATCGAGCAAAGCATTGGAAATGCTTTTGGAAAACATTGAAGCATCAGGATTAATCAAGTATGAACATTGGGGTCTTTTGGATTTTGCATATCCAATAAATAAGATGAAGAGCGGTCATTATTGTATAATGTGCATAAGTTCTACTGCAAACATTCTGGATGAATTTGTGCGTAGAATGAAACTTAATGAGAACGTTATTCGCCACTTGTTTGTGCAGGTTGATAAATTTTTTGAAGGTAAATCTTATATGATGAATAAACAAATTGAGGAGCAAAACGCATAATGATGAAAAGACGAAATAGTTTTAATAATTCTTACGTATCTGTAAATAATAGGACTGGCTTTAGGCGTTCTAAAGTTTGCCCTCTTGCTGCGTCTAAAGATGAAGACATAGATTATAAGAATACAGATTTATTATCCAAGTTTACCTCTGACTATGGTAGGATATTACCTAGAAGGTTAACAGGCGTATGTGCAAAAAAACAAAGGAAGTTACGCTTAGCAGTCATAAGGGCACGTTTTTTAGCTCTTGTTCCTTACTGTACTAAAAAAGTTTAGGTAATTTATGTTGATAATTTTAAAGGAAAATATAAGGACTTTAGGTAAGCTTGGTGAAGTTGTCAAAGTTAAACCAGGTTATGCACGTAATTTTCTTTTTCCACAAAGAAAAGCGGTGAAAGCTACCAAGGAAAATTTAACAAAGCTAGAGGAGCAACGTTTATTACTGGAAGAAGAGAATATAAAAAGATTAAATGTAGCAAAAGAGCTTGCATTATCACTACATGATAAGTTTGTGGTATTGATAAAGCAAGCTTCAGAGGATGGTAAAATTTTTGGTTCTATAACAACACGTGAAATTGCGAAAGTTTTACTACAAGAAGGACATGCGATAGATCACCGTAGTTTATCTTTTGGTGGAATAAGCATCAAAAACTTGGGCGAGTACCAAGTAAACATAGAGTTGCATAGTGAAGTAATAGTGCCAGTTACTATATACGTCGTGAAATCCGCAACAGATGCGCATGAATTAAGGCAAGTAAAGTTGCAAAATCATAAGTCTGAGCAACAAGAAGGTGAAGCAGTGGAGCAAGAAGATACAAATAACAAATAGCAGTGAATAAAATATATCAACTATTCCTGTCATTCCAGTGCCTTTTTTTTCTGTCATCCCAGTGCGTGACACTGGGATCTAGCATGTTCAAAGATAAGACGGAGTTCATTTAATGATCCCGCGCTATAGCCAAAAAGAAATGTCTTCCATTTGGGAGGAAAATAATAAATTTAATATATGGCTTAAAATAGAAAAATTAGCGTGTGAAGCTCAAGCAGAGTTAGGAGTGATTCCAAATAGTGTTGCTCAGAAGCTCTCTGGTGCTATTGAATTTGATATTGAACGTATCAACGAAATTGAATCCATTGTAAAACATGATGTTATAGCTTTTCTGACATATGTTGCTGAAAAAGCGGGAGTTGATGTTCGTTATCTCCACTATGGAATGACAAGTTCTGATGTTTTGGATACATGCCTTGCGGTGCAGTTGAAAGAGTCATGTGATATTTTACTCGGGAATCTAAAAAATTTACTTGCAGTATTGAAAAAAAAAGCTGAGGACTATAAAGATATTGTTTGTGTTGGGCGCAGTCATGGAATGCATGCAGAACCAACAACTCTTGGATTAAAATTTGCTAGATTTTATGCTGAATTTAAACGCAATTATCAGAGATTAATTAGCGCACAAAAAGAGATCTCAATTTGTAAAATATCAGGTGCAGTAGGTAATTTTGCAAATGTTGATCCGTTTGTTGAAGAGTATGTAGCGAAAGAAATGGGACTCATACCTGAAACCATATCGTCTCAAGTCATTCCTCGTGATAGACATGCCATGTTCTTTTCGGTTTTGGGAGTGATTGCAAGCTCAATAGAAAATATTGCAATTGAAATTCGTCATTTGCAAAGAACTGAAATCGGCGAAATTTCTGAGCATTTTTCCATTGGGCAGAAGGGAAGCTCTGCTATGCCACACAAATGTAATCCTATTTTAAGTGAAAATCTGACGGGACTCTCACGTTTAATACGCAGTTATGTTTTTCCTGCGTTAGAAAATGTTGCATTGTGGCACGAACGTGATATATCACACTCGTCTGTGGAAAGATGCATTGCTCCTCATGCTTGTATAACAATGGATTTTGCTTTAGTGCGATTAACAGATTTGATAGATAAATTGGTAATCAATAAGGAAAACATTGAAAAGAACTTAAATTCTTCAAAAGGTTTAGTTTTCTCACAGCGTGTATTGCTTGAGTTAGTAAATAGTGGTTTGGCGAGGGAAGAGGCGTATAAAATTGTTCAGAGCAATGCAATGAAAGTGAAACAAAACAACAGTGATTTTCTGGCCGAATTGAAACAAGATAAACCTTTACTTAAGGTTATTAACTCGGAAAAACTTGAATCTTTGTTTGATTTGAAATATTATACAAAGCATGTAGGTCACATATATAGCAAGGTTTTCAATTAGGCTGAGTAGCTCAGTTGGTAGAGCAGGAGGATCATAATCTCTTGGTCGGGGGTTCAAGTCCCTCCTCAGCCACTCGAACTAAACTATGTTTAGCAAGATAGTGCTATTGGTGAAGTAGTGCGACCCAGTGTCAGCTACTTGGAATTGGTTACGTTCAGTTGTATATTCACTTAGGTGTACAGTTTAGCACCGAACAGAAGAAATCTGTCAAACCAGGAAGAAACTCCTCAATTTAAGTTTTTAGTAGTTTTTAAGTATAGTTGTATAGGAAGCGCCTCTGAAGTTATAACCGAAATTTTCACTGGTGCCATAAGTACCCGTCGTTTAGCATGGTTTTGGGAGGAACGGTCAAATCATTGATGGAGTTTTTTAGGCTACCTCGGTTAGGAGATTGTATTATCTAACCGTTCCAAGCTGAAGCGTTTCCCTATTACAAATTATAATAAGGGAGTTACTATGAAAAAAGCAAAAAGTAAATTAGAGATCATGAATCCTGATGCAGCAGGAATAGATGTTGGTTCAGCTGTACATTATGTATGTGTACCAGAAGGAAGTGATGAACAGCGTATACAAAAATTTAGCTGCTTTACAGAGGATCTCCATAACATAGCAAAATGGCTGAAGAAATGTAAAGTTACTACAGTAGCCATGGAGTCAACAGGAGTATACTGGATTACTTTGTTCCAAGTACTTGAATCATATGGACTTGAAGTAAAGCTTGCAAATGCAAGACATGTAAAAAATGTACCTGGAAGAAAGTCAGATGTTCAGGATTGTCAATGGCTTCAACAACTACATAGTTATGGGTTAATCCAAGGATCATTTAGGCCAGATGATCAAATGTGTGTATTGCGTGGTTATGTTCGGCAACGTAAAAACTTAATTGAAAACGCTGCTAAACATATTAATCGCATGCAAAAGGTGTTAGTACAAATGAATATTCATTTACATAAAGTGACAAGCGATATTGCTGGCGTCACAGGAATGCAAATTATTAAAGCAATAGTAGAAGGTGAAAGGAATCCTAAAAAACTAGCTGAATTCAGAAGTGTGAATATGAAGAATGATAAGGCTACTATAGCAAAAGCATTAACAGGCGATTATAGAGAAGAACATTTATTTGTATTAAAGCAAGAATATGAAGCATATAATTTTTTTCAAGAAAAAATAATTGAATGTGATAAAAGTATAGAGAACTATTACAAAGCATTAGAGACGAAGTCCGATGAGAGTAAAGAGTTAGGTAAGGAAAAAAATAAGTCTAGAAGAGGCAGACCAAATTTCACCCTGCGTGAGGAATTGTATCGTGTAACTGGTATAGATTTCACTAAAATTCCTGGATTTGATGTACTAACTGTACAAACCATTATTGCGGAAGTTGGCATTAATCATAATAAATGGCGATCAGAAAGGCATTTTACCTCATGGTTAGGGCTTAGCCCTGCTAATAAGATTACAGGAGAAAAAGTATTTTGAACAAAAACTCGTAAAGTTATTAATCGTGCTACGAATGCCTTGCGAATGGCTGCTTATGCTGTGGGAAATAGTAAAAGTGCATTGGGTGCATATTGTAGGAGATTAAAAAAACGGCTAGGAGCAATAAAAGCAATTACTTCTACAGCAAGAAAATTAGCATGCATCTTTTACCAAATGTTGAAATATGGACAAGAGTATGTGGAAAAAGGAATGAGCTATTACGAAACACGTTACAAAGAGAGAGTTGTAAAAAATTTAATCAAAAAAGCACAGGAATTTGGCTACATATTAGTTCAACAAGAAGCGCTAGTTAAGGGAGTTTCTTAGGAGAATAAAAAAACGCCATACTTGAAAGTATAATGTAAGTAACTAGCCAACTACGGGGCTTCTTTTGCCTTTTTTTTTATTTGGTAAATTTCTTAATGTTTGTAGCTAAAGCAATTTAAGAGACCGAAAATGTTGTCATTCCAGCGCGTGACGCTGGAATCTAGTCTTTATTATGCAGCCACTTATTTAAAGTTAAGTTTTCTGGATCCAAGTAGTCAGGGCACTGGGATGACACCCTGACAATCGTCATCCCGCTGCTTGTTAGCGGTATCTCTAGATCCCGCGGCGGTATGATGGTTCGTGGCGGTATAATGAAGCTTGAAAGCGGATCACCTTTCACGACCTGTATTTACTTCAGGAGTATTAACAGGTGTTATCGTTGGGTTTTCAAGTTGTGTTGCTTGCTCTAAGCCCTTGCTTATACTTTGGTCCTGATTTAAAATTTTATCAAAGTGCTTACTCTTTTGTTGCTCTTCGTTATTTGACGTATCTCTTTGAGCATCTTCTTTTATGCCACGAGCATTTTCCACACTCTTTTCATCCTCACCTAAAAGTTTTTCTAATATTTTCTTAACAAAGCGCTTCAGAAGACTCAAAAACCCTTCTTCTTTTTGATTTTCTTGTGGTTGAGGTGTGTTATCTTTTTTGTCCGGCTCAGTGTTGAGCTTCTCTTTTACAGAACTCTTGCTCACTGAGGGACTAACGATTTGTGAATCGTGCTTTGATTGCTGTGTATCTGTTTGCACAGAAGCTTCAGTAGTCTTTTTTTGTGTATTATGTTCAAGGTCTTTAACTGTTGTTGTAGTTTTTCTTGGAGTGTTAGTCACTTCTTGAAATTCTTTATTATCACGCAACCCTTCAATCCTTGATAGTTGCGTATCTTGCCTAGCTTCTTGCAGTATTGCACCTGATCTACTTCTTTTACTTATACCAAACTCTTTCCTTAACTCTTGTGTTGATCGTCTAAGTTTATCTATTTCTTCGTCGTTCTGTCTTTGTCGTTTTTCAAGTTCTTTGTTTAACTTTGCAATATTTTCCATTTTATTCTCAAGCTCCTTACTTTTTACAGCTTTTAGAGCCTTGGTTCCTTTTGCAATATAATTAACCTTCTCTTCTAATGAGGTGCCTTCTGGAAAAGCACCTGGAGAACGTTCAAAAACATCTTTAAACTTTTTTTCAACACTTTCTTTAGATGTCTGCGCCATACCTGCTACCTATTAAAACATATCATATAACCAGTATATTAGCTAATTATATAAAAAACAGTTAACATAACTTGTGGTAAAGAGTGTTTATCAAGAGCAGACCTGCTGAGAATCAAGCAATAAAAAGAAGGAAAGGAGGGTGACTAAAATCAAGGTTAACTAAAAGGCGTGCTTAAGATTCACAATACCAGCAATAATATTGAACCTCAGGTTGTATTTTTTCTGAAAATTGCGGTAAACATGAGACATAATCTTAAATATCTTTATCTCACGGATCTTATTTTCTACTCTCATTCTAAATGATGCTAATCTTCTATTATGCTCTTTCTGCTCTGGAGTTAATGGCTTTTTACGATACTTTTTATATGGAATTATAACATTGCTTTGCAATTTTTGCCAACCTTGATATCCAGAATCGGCATATTTTATGCTATCGATTGGTAAATATTTTTCTTGTTTCCTTATGCAAAAATCATTAATTCTACCACGATATGACTTTGACACTGATAAAATTCTTCCACCTTCTTCGATAACAATCTCAGTTTTCATAGTGTTGGTTCTTTTTTTTCCTGAATATGATTTCTTCCGTTTTTTACTATCTTCTGGTCTCTGTATTTGCTGTTCTGTAACATCAGCCAGAATCTTCAGTATTTTTTCTGGTGTCATACTTCTATCTTTTGTTATAGTAACTTTTTTGGCAAGTAATGGCTCTATTTTCTTCAGTAACCTAAATACATTTGCGTTGTGAACATTGAACAGGCACCCTAAAAATCTATGTGTTATGTAAGTGCGATAGTACAAAATTACGCAAAATAACTTATCTTCTAGAGTTGGTAGTTGTGATCTTCTACCATGGCACTTTTTCTGTTTTTCAACTCTTTTCCACCCAGACCTAACTTTTTCCACTACCTTTTCGAACTCCTCTATAGTTAAACCTGTTATATTACGAAAGTTTCTTGGGTACTTCTTCATGTTATAGTAACTAAAGCTCATTTTTTTACCTTACTCAATCTGCTTATTCTTCTTCTACTTCTCTCACATTATTTTTTCAATCACCTTTTGCAGCAGGTCTAGCGTTCTATTTATATTTTTTTATTAAAATGCTATTTACTTATTAAGTTGAAATGTATAACCATATAAGAGATGAAGGATAGTCAATTAGCAGTAGTATTCGATTGGGATAATACCTTAGTTGACACTCAAGATAACATTTTTAATGCTATTAAGCATATCATAAACTCAATGGGGTATAGTAATAAAGCTGCCGATAGAAATTCCCATGAGTCGAGAAAGAGCTATATGGTCAATTTATTTGGCGATCAGTGGAAAAAAGCAAATCAGATATATCAACAATATTTAGATGATGCACTATTGCAAAACATTGCTCTGAATCAAGGAGTAGAGAAAATGTTGCAGACACTGAAAAGCCACAATATTTATCTAGCAATAGTAAGTAATAAGAAAAATACTAATTTACGTAAAAAATTTGCCTATTTTAAACTAGATTCTTACTTTGAAAGAGTAGTTGGGTCATGCGATACTGCAGAAGATAAACCATCTGCAACCCCACTGCTATTTGCACTAGAAGAGAGTACGTTACCTATAAATAGAGAAAATGTGTTTTTGTTGGTGATAGCATCACAGATGTTCTGTGTGCACAAAATGCCAATTGTTTACCTATTATATACGGTCAATCAATAAGCGGTTATAAAGATTTGTTATGTTTTCAACATTTTGATAAACTTACAGATTTTATAATAAAGTATTTAGAAGATAGGTAATGACCACTGTTACAGAGATTGCCAGTATACAAAGGCGCTTTTGCGCATATTTAATAGATGTAGCAATTTTATTAATTCCAACTTCATTAATCAGACTATTGTTAAAGAATTTTCCGTTAATTTCACATCTATCATATATGTATGTAGATTGCAGTTACTTCACATATTTTATATCTTCAAAGGCCCAAGCAACTCCTGGTCAGCAATCAATGAACATACATACCATAAGTTTGGACGGTTCTAAAATAGATTTGAGTTTAGCATTTGATAGAAGCATTTCTCAGTTTTTTCTTTTTCTATTAAGGAACATAATAGCTATCCTCATCGAGCTTTTCCAAGAACAAAACGCGTTAGTAAATGCCTTAATCGTACTGGGAGCAATTATAATGCTGCTCACCCTCTATTGGTATCTAGTTGCTTGCTTCTCTAAAAAAAAACAGACATACCACGACATCCTATTTAATACGGTTGTTATCAAAGGAACTATTAAATGAGTTGCTATAACTATCGTTATCATATAAATTATGCTGATAAATTGAACTCAGGGAAGATTATGAATGAAGAGATAGTAAAATGTTTGAATAAATTATTGACCAATGAGCTGACTTCTGTACGCGAGTATCTTTTGCATTTTGCGGTTCTCAAAAACAATGGAATTAATAGACTTGCAGAAAAGGTAAAAAATGAGCTTAACGAAGAACTTGAACATGCGAACAAGTTGGCAGAAAGAATTTTGTTATTTAAAGGAGTCCCAAATTTTCAAGATACAAATGGAATCTCAAAGTATGATGGAAAATTTACAAAAGATACAATACAAAAAATCTTAGAAGCTAATTTGAAATTAGAGGGAAAAGGTATTAAGGATATCAAAGAAACGATTTCTATCGCTGAGAAAGAAAAAGATTTTGTTAGTGTAATGTTATTAGAAGAGATGTTAAAAAATGAAGAAGAGCACTTCCATTGGATTGAGAAGCAGATCGATCTTATTGAACTAATGGGTGTTGAAAACTATTTAAGAACACAAATATAGAGTGTTAAAAAAGATAGTATTTATTTTAATTGTACCTTGTTTGCTCCTTTTTTTATTAGGATTATGGCAAGTATTCAGATTGAACTGGAAGAATAATATTATCAAAAATATGAATCTTCATGTTGTTCATCTGTTGCCCAATAACGACCTTGAAAAATTTAACTATAGGCATGTCAAGATTGGTGGGATTCTAAGTGGCATAGAACTATATGTTTTTGCAGGGCAAAACGGCTATTATGTATTATCTCCTATGCTGATTGCTACTGGACATTATATGTTAGTGAACAAAGGAATAGTTAAAGAAAAAAAAGAGGAAAAAGTAAAAATTAAAAAAGTAGTTGCAGATGGAACTTTATATTGCGATAGCAATAAAAGCAAAAATTGGTTTATCAAGAACGATACTGCTTCGAATACATGGTTTACCCTGAGTACAGAAGAAATTTCCAATGAGTTAGGTATTAAGCTAGAGAAGTGTATATTGTGGCCGAACAATTTTGGCAGCAAATTAGCTATACGGCCAATGAAGCATTTGGAATATGCAATCACTTGGTTTGCACTTTCCTTAACTTGGTTGATTATGTGCGTAATTTACTATAGGCAAAACCTCAATAAAGCTTGAAGCTTTCTGTACATAAAATTAGAGAAGTAGTCATTCATCTTTATCACTACCAAGGTCTTTTAACATACTGTAATTGCCTTTTCTAAATCTACTTTTTAAAGACGTAACTCCACTTTCGCTAATAGCACTGAGGCTCAGTGCAGCTCCACCTAGCTGCAATCCTATCTCAGATGTTTCAGGAATAATTTTACTAGCTCCTAGATCTCTATAAACCTCCACATTACTCAGATCTGGTAAGCGTATTACAATATTTACATGCGGAAAATTTGCAGCAACTAATGAAACAACTTTTTTTATAGTAACTTCATTCTTTATTGAAATAACGAGAGCTTGAGCTCTTTCTATTCCTACTGATTTTAAAATTTCACATCTTGTAACATCTCCAAGATATATAGGAAAACTATCACTTTTTCCTTCTTTGACTATTTTTGATTGAATATCTACAACAACGTAACTTAAATGCTCTGCAGTAAGCATTTTTGTTACCATATACCCCACTCTACCAAATCCAGCAACTATTACATGGTTATAAAGATCTTGTGTATCTGTTTCAACAGCTTCATCATCTAATATTGTTTTCTCAGTGCTAAATGAGTTTGCTATCCAATCTCCAAGCCCCGATAAAAGAGGAGTGAAAGCCATGGTTACTGTAGTTACCATCATAAGTACTTGAGCGATTTCACTTGGTAGCACATTTAGCTCATCTGCTAAGCGAAATAAAATAAACGCAAATTCACCGCCTTGTGAAAGCAGTAACCCAGCTTGTATAGCAGGTGCACTCTTAAACCCAAAAAATCTACACAATATATATATGATAGATGTTTTTAAAACGATAAGGATAATCGATAATAAAGTAATTAGTGGTAACTTATTGAGTAAAAGTTCGGTATTGATAGACATACCAACAGTCATGAAAAATAAGCCAAGAAACAAATCTTTAAATGGCAATACTGCGTGTTCTACTGAGTGTCTGTATTCTGTTTCTGCAACTAACAATCCAGCGACAAATGCACCTAATGCCAACGATAAATGGAATTGCTCAGTAATAAATGCTGCTCCTAATACTATTAAAAGCGTTGTTGATATAAAGACCTCATTGCTTTCCATTTTAGCAATAACCGAAAATAAAGGTCTAAGCAATAATCTACCAGTTATAAATATCAGCACTAATGCAATAGCTGCTTGCACCAATGAACCTGCCAATGAGCTTATCAGGCTGTGCTCAGAATTGCCAGCAAGTAAAGGTACCAATACTATTAATGGTACCACTGCAAAATCTTGCATTAATAGTACTGCTATTGACAACCTACCAACCTGACTTGCTTGAGAACCTTTTTCTTGCAGAACCTGCAACACTATTGCTGTTGAGGATAGCGCAAGCCCACCACCAATAACTGTTGCTATATTCGTATTCACTCCGAAAGCAAGAGCGATGCACCATATTGCTACCATGGTAACTATAACTTGAAGAGAACCGAACCCAAATACATGAATACGCATAGCGATCAGGCGTTCAAATGTCAATTCAAGGCCTATAATGAATAATAGGAAAACTACACCAAATTCTGCAAGATTATCCATTGCTTCAGCTGAGTGTATCAGATTAAATCCATGAGAACCAATAACTGCACCTGCAACGAAGTAACCGAGCACTGGACTAATATTCATTTTCCAGAACGCTATGACTATAAACACAGCAGCAGAAAGTAAAATTATAATATCAAACAAATGCTGAGATCCACTGTGCATGATATTTAACCTGTGGAATTAGACCATTTAATTGAGCAGCCAATACTTGATTTTTGGTCAATTGGAGAATTACCAGTTTCTGCAATAAATTTCATAGCTTGAAATAAGTCACTACTTCCTACTTCATAGCTTTGAACCTTTTCTTTTTTTGTGTCATTAAAACGTCCACGATAGCAAAGGTTTAAATTGGAATTAAAGCCAAAAAAGTCAGGAGTGCAAACAGCCCCGTATTCTTTAGCTATTTTCTGTGTACTATCAATTAAATATGGAAATGTAAACTTATTTTCCTTGGCAAAATTAATCATATTTTCAAAGGAATCTTCTGGATATTCATTTACATCATTTGACATTATTGCAACGGTGTTTACCTGATAATCTTTTTTCAATTGATCAACATCGCTTACCAGATTGCTAATAATTGACTGAACGTAAGGACAGTGATTGCATATAAACATTACAATAAGACCGTTTTTTCCACAACAGTCACTTAATGTATAGTATTTATTATCTGCTCCCAAAAGATTAAAATCTTTTGCAGTAAAACTAAAATCGACTTTAGGAGTATTCAGAGCAACCATAGACTATTATTATACCGTATGTAATTTACGGTCTTATTATTTAAATGTCAAACGGTTTCTATGTATACTGTTTGCATATTCTTTTTTAGTATTATAAAACTTATGTTCATAACTTTCGAAGGAATAGACGGCTCTGGTAAAACAACACAATCTAAGCTACTTGCAAATCATTTTAAGCAAATTCACGGCGAAAATAATGTAGTGTCGACTCGAGAACCAGGTGGCACTGATTTTGCAGAAAAAATAAGAGGAGTGTTGTTAACAAATAATATTGATCCTATTTCTGAACTCTTGCTACTTATCTCGATGAGGCACGAACATATGAAAAAATTAATATTACCAGCTCTTGCAGAAGGGAAAATAGTGATTTGTGATCGGTTTATTGATTCAACCATTGCATACCAAGGATATGGGTTTGGAGTTGATTTAAAACTAATAGAAGATTTGCACAGGTTGGCTGGAGTTAGATATCCAGATATTACATTTATTCTAGATATTGATGTTAAAGTTGGGTTAAGTAGAGCGAAAGACAAGAATAAATATGAAGAAATGGATGTTAATTTTTATAATAAAGTTGGAAAAGGGTTTAAAGAAATCGCCATAAAAGAGCCCGGTAGGTGCCATGTCATCACTGAAATTGAAACAAAAAATGATAATCAAGTACACACTAAGATTATTGATAAAATCACTATTGCAAAGACTTAACTATATTTATTTAACCTCTACTAATTTAAACCGAACCTTTAACTTGTGATAGAAAATTATTAATTTTAGGTAACATTATTTCACATGAATAACTTTTTGTTTGAGTAGCTAAAAAATCCTGTATTTTGTCTGGATCTTCTTCACTTATTATCTTATATGCCCTTGTGAGGTTCATTAATTCACTTCTATTTTTTTTATTACTTACTTCAGTAATAGTAAAAAATTGATCAAAATGGTCTAAGAGGTCTTTATTTTTTATTGAAGACACAATATCATCAATTTCTTTCACATATAATGCAAGTTTGTGTGCTTTACTACGATCTTCAAAACAAAGATTAACAAGCACGTTGCAAAACCTATCTCTCGTAGTACTTCTCACTTCTGCTAATAAGGATTTAATATTTTCTTGGCAATGCACTCTCTTTACTGATTCAGCTGGTTCAACCATACCAAGAACATTCTTTACAAAAGATTTTTCTTCACAATTAAATATGAACATGTAATAACCCATAGATAGAGTAAAGAACAAGAATACGGCTGGGAGCAAAAATGGCACTAGTACATTTTGTGATACAGGAAAGATAAACCAGACAGCAGTTGCTGCTGATACAACAAGAAATAGCCCTAATAAAGTTAATTGCGCTCTTTTTTTATACTTATGATCAATAACTGCATTTACACCAATAGAAGCTACATCAACCATTACTCATACCTCATTAAACAGTAATACTAACTGAATGATAGCATTATCGTGATGAAAATGCAACATTATGAATATTCTAATACAATTTATATTGAAAGTTACAATTCTGAATGTTTTATTGCAGCGTTAGCTGATTAGCATTTTAAGCTAGGGTCAGATCTAATAGAGAGAGGATTTTTTTATTTTCTCATTCTTCTCATTTTCCTCTCTAACAATTTTTTTTCCGCTTAATATGTCCTTTATTTCATCTCCTGTTAAAGTTTCAAACTCCAGTAGATTTTCGGCAATGAGATCTAAGCCTTTCTTATGCTTGGTCAAAATGTCTTTCGCTTTTTCATAGCAAGAAGACACAACTTTCTTCACTTCTTCATCTATAAGTTTTAACGTATCTTCAGAAATTATCTCAGAACCATGCATAGTTTGTTCGCGATTGTGATAGATCGGACCTATTTTGTCGCTCATTCCCCATTTTGTTACCATAGAACGTGATAAATCTGATGCTAGTTTTATATCTGAAGATGCGCCGCTTGTGACTTTATCATAGCCAAAAATTAGCTCTTCTGCCACACGTCCACCCATTGCAACAGTTATATCTGCTAGCATTTTTTCTCTTGTGAGGGACACTCTATCTGTTTCTGGTAGTCTCATAACTAAACCGAGTGCCCTACCGCGTGGAATAATTGTTGCTTTGTGTATAGGATCAGAAGCAGGCATATTAACAGCAATCATCGCATGGCCAGCTTCATGGTATGCAGTCAGTCTCTTTTCCTCTTCTGTCATAATGAGAGATCGCCTTTCCACACCCATCATCACTTTATCACGTGCATATTCGAAATCATCCATGGTAACAATCTTCTTGTTTCTTCTTGCAGCAATAAGCGCAGATTCGTTCACTAAATTTGCTAAATCAGCCCCTGAAAAACCAGGTGTTCCTCTTGCAACTGTTTTCACATTTACATCAGGGGCCATTGATATTTTCTTTATATGCGTATTTAATATTTTCTCGCGCCCATTTATATCGGGTAAAGAAATAGTAATCTGCCGGTCAAAACGACCAGGCCTAAGCAGTGCTGGATCTAAGACATCCGGACGGTTAGTCGCAGCAATTATTATTACGCCCTCATTAGACTCAAAGCCATCCATCTCAACTAATAACTGATTTAATGTTTGTTCTCTTTCGTCATTACCACCACCAAGACCAATGCCACGATGTCTACCCACCGCATCTATCTCATCTATAAAAATTATACAAGGAGCATTTTTCTTGCCTTGATCAAACATATCACGAACACGGCTCGCACCAACACCAACAAACATCTCAACAAAATCAGATCCAGAAATGCTAAAGAATGGCACATTAGCTTCTCCTGCAATTGCACGAGCAAGTAAAGTTTTACCAGTTCCAGGAGAGCCAATTAAAAGGCACCCTTTTGGTATTTTTCCACCTAATATTTGAAATTTTTGCCTTTGTTTAAGGAAATCAACGATTTCTACTAGCTCTTCTTTTGCTTCATCAATTCCGGCAACATCATCAAATGTTACTTTTTTCCCACTAGTCATGAGTCTAGCCCTTGACTTGCCAAAGCTTATAGTTCTGTTGCCCCCCGCTTGTGTTTGTTTAAGAAAGAATAGCAAAAAGCCAATAAAGATAAATGTTGGGACCCATGAGATAAGTAATCCACCAATTGCGCTAATGGCAGAATCTCCAGTTGAAAAGGAGAATCTCACTTTTCTATCATGTAAATTTTTTATTAGGTCGCTATATATAACACCGCTTGAGTTGAAACTTGAACCATCCCTAAACTTGCCCTCAATGCTCTGGTTTTTTATGACAATATTTTCTACATCATTGTCTTCTAGTCTAGTTAAAAATTCCGAAAAAGGTATGGTTGTTTTACTTCTACCTACATTTCCGCTGAACTGAATATAAGCAACTGAAATAAGAACAATAATTACTAACCAGATCAATAAGCCTTCTAAAAATTTTTTCATTTCTATTTCTAACTAAGTACTAATCAAGCTTACCAAATTTTGTTTTATCGTGCTATTAATAATGCATTGAACCTTATCGTCATTGGTATTTTTTTTCGTTATAATTTACATCAGGATAAGCAAGCACCTTTCCATCTTTTTGTACTGTAGGCAAAGAATAGAAAACTTCAGGGCAGCAGTTGTAAACTTGAAAAAGCGGGTAGCTACTGCTCCATGTGCTTTCTTTTATGGGAAAATAGTTGCAAGGTCTAATATATAGGAAAACCTTGTTGGACAAAGTAATTTGTTAATAAGATGACTTTATGTACATTGTTGGAAATTATTCTGCATATTATGCTGGCGAGCTACCGGTTCTGCGCTTACACTATTAAATTCACGATTAAAATCATCCATAGTAATAGTAGGAATAGCGCCTTCATGGCTTCTGTTTATAGCATTATATTTTACTTTTTTTGCCAAATTAGATAAATAAGCTCCTGAATAATCAGAAATGCGGCTTGCAATTTCTTCCAGATTTACGTCTGGTGCTATTTGTATATTCTTTAAGTTGATATTCAATATTTTCTCACGCTCCTTTTCTCCAGGTAGAGAAATATGAATGCACTCACCTAGGCGCCCAGGTCTCAAGAGTGCTTCATCTATATGAGGCAAATGATTTGTTGCACCAATTACTATTACATCTTTTCTAGATTTTATCCCATCCAGTTCACTCAATAACTGAGTGATCATCCGCCTCTCTTCATTATTACTAGCAGAAGTTTCTGAATTATTTCGTCTACTAACGGCATCTATTTCATCTATAAAGAGTATGCAAGGAGAATTTTTCTTAATTTTTCGAAAAGATCACGAATGTAAGCTGGACCAGCACCCATTAATGATTTAGAAAACTCAGACGCTGAAACACTATAACACGGAATATTAACTTCGCCTGCAATTGCATGAATAAGGAGGGTTTTACCATTTCCGGGGGGACCGTATAAAATGTAGCCTGTTGGTATATTACAATTGAATTATTCAAAATTTTTTCTATTTTTTATGAAATTGCAAATTATTTCTAATGATTTCTTTACCTTATCGGAGATTGCAACATCACTAAATTTTAATTTCTCTTCTTCTGTAATTAATTTATCGTCTAAGCTAATGCTAAAATTTTTTTTGTATATCACCCAGCCAAATACTAGCACACCTAGAAATATTATAATGGAAATGCTACCTAAAATGACATCTGCATTTATGGCTTCTGTTGAAAAGAGGATGTAAACCCTTTTGTCGCGTAAAATTTTTATGAGATCATTAGATATAATACTGACTAACTTAAAACTTGATCCATCCTTAAGCTTACCTACAATACTATTTTCATTTATATCTATAACAACACTTTTTATATCGTTACTTTCTAATCTGTCTGAAAATTCTGAAAAAGATATAGTAGTTAGACCTTCACCTTGAAAAAACAGCATATAAATTGCAAAAATGGTAGCAGCAATTGCCAGACATAAGAGAGCAATTTTAAGGAATTTCCACCGAGTCATTTAATTTTCACCTGAAAGAATTGAGCTTATCAGATTTTCGTACAATATGTTAGTAATAATACACTTAACTCCATTATTATCGATTTTCTGATTACTTTGACATGTACTAGGATAAGCAGCAAGCACCTTTCCATCTTTTTGTACTGTAGGCAAAGAGTAGAAAACTTCAGGGCAGCAGTTGTAATCCTTCAGAAATTCAGGAACTTTTTGTGTTTTTTTTAATGGAGCGATGATAACTGAACACTCTTGATTTCCGAGTATTGTGCAGCTAAATCTGTTATCCCATTGAGTAGGTTCATTTAAAGGTAGGTTTACGGTAATTTCTTGTATCTTTGACGATTCTCTAATTATTAAGATATTTTCTCCATATTTTCTTATTTTGCACCCAGAAAGTGTACAGTTAACATTACTATCCTTTTGCAATATTTTATTAAATATTGCAATAAGGCTATTGTACCTTGGTTTATAATGTTTACTGGCAATTGCCATTATAGAGTAAAGAAGAAGCCTCAAGGCTATTTCCTCTGGCAATTGATAAAATTCACTTAGTTTAATTTCAATATAACCAAGATCATGAACATTAACACAGTCATTAAATGCAAGGCGTGTGTAGTGCATCAACGCTTTTGCAGCTCTTTTCATATGAAGGGCTGTGAGGCATATTCGCTCTGTTAAAATCTCTTGATTGTCACTTGCTTTAAGTAAGCTACGGTATAAAGTTCGCCTGTATTTTAAGTTATAGTTGCTTCTATCTTCGATCCATTTTAACCGGTGAAGCTTAGCGTACTTTTCTATTTCACTACGACTAAAATTTAACAATGGCCTAAATATATAAATACCATTTAAGAAAGATTTGTAATCCATTGATGATAATCCATCTACGCCACTACCTCGCTCCAATCTTAATAAGAACGTTTCTGCTTGATCATCTTTGTGATGAGCAACGAGCAAACATTTAACATTATTGTTTTTACACCACTCTGCTAGTAACTTATATCGTGCTTTTCGTGCCTGTAATTGAATATTACCTTTAATATTTTGCTTCTCCCAATTTAATATGAACGATTCCTTTGCTCCAAGTTCTTTTGCATAACTTATAACAAAATCAGCTTCTTTTTGAGACTCTGAACGTAACCCATGATTTACTGTTAATGCTATAGGAAGTGAAAGCTTGTTTTTTTTTGCCCAGTTAGTCATTAAGTGCAGTAAGACTATACTATCTACACCACCTGATACTGCAACTGCGATTTGGTTATAGAAAGCAAAGCTATTAGCTATATTTTGAAATAATAACTCTAATTTCATTATGTTTCTTGATGGCAAGATAGTCTCTACGTCATACAGCGACTTATTTGTGGTATATATAGATCCCGCTAACAAGCAGTGGAATTGCTCTCTTTTGTCATCCCAGTGCTTGACACTGGGATCCAGGTTTTAATGCAAGAAACTATTTCTTTATTCCAGAAAATGAAAATTCCACTCTACGATTTTTAGCATGCTCTTTTTCATATTTAGAATTTCTAGAATCATCTTTTACATTAACCAAAGGCTCAGTTTCACCCTTAGAAGCAGTTTTTATTCTGTTTTCTATGTAGGGTGTACAACTAACCATAAATTTTTTAGCTGCATCTGCCCTTCTAGCGCCTAGCGCAAGATTATATTCATGAGAACCACGGTTGTCAGTATGACCAGTTAAAGTAACCTTCGCGTCAGGGTTATCTTGTAACACCTCCATTACGTCAAGTAATGCATCTGCGCTTACTTCAGTAATACTAGATTCATCATAACCAAAGAAAACTCTTTTATCACCTATCTTCTTAACAACAGAATTCATTTTATTTGTTGTATTTGCTCCTTTTTTTGGGCAAGAACTTACACCAGTAAGTAGTAAACAAAAACAGCACATTATAACCAGTCTACTCCACATTACTAAACCTCCATAAATTTTAAAATAGTGCGTAACTTTAATTTCAGTAGTTAATAATCTCTCCATATTGTAATATAGTCAAGAGAAATAAAATACTAAATACTTTTTCTACACCCTTACAATTAATTTTCTTATAATATGCTGGACTCTGAGTAGAAAAATCCAATAAAGGAATAAAAAGTACAATTTTTTATTGTACTTTAAGCAAATATACTTTTAACTTTATTATTAATCTATTACGATATTAAACAGATGTTTTCTAAAACAATGAACAAATTATGAAATCTTATAAGTTTTTAGAGGAAGTATTATATAGGGTAAAGAATATCGAAAATACGCTAAAAGTACTAAATCAAAGCCAATTGAATATAGAGGACAAAGTTGAACAAATGAGTCTTCTAGAAGAAATCAGACATGAAATTATCTCTCATGACGCAATAAAGGAATCATTAGCAGATGCTCTTGGTAACAAAAAAAGTGCAAATACTCAGCAGCTAAAGTTAATAGAGAGAATACATAAAAGCAACAGTGCTGTTCCTATTGATTTAGTAAAGTCTTTATCCAAAGCTAAGGTTGAATGCCAAAATTTATGGAAACTATCTCATTCTGAAACCAGTAACTTAGAAAAACTAAAAGAACGTTTTACTGATTTAATCACACTCATTCGCGAAGTAGCTTCTATAAAATCGCAGCAATTAAAATGCTCAAAATACGACTCACTGCTTGCTGACTATGACTCTGATATCACAGAAAAGAATATAAGGGAAGTATTCCCCAAGGTAGGCAAATTTTTTAGTGAAAATGTGGATGAAATAATTGAAAAGCAGAAAAAGGATAAGGTTACTAATATACAAAGAGTTGCTACTCAGAAGCAGATTGAACTTGGCTCGTTATGTTTACAGCAAATGGGTATTGCACTAAATGAGATTCGTACTTCTTATTACTACCCTATAGATTATGATGAATCTGATTTTTGTTATGGTTTATTTTCACTTTTACGGCATAGTGGTTATGCGATTTATCAAAAATGTTTAGCGCAAAATTCTATAAGTAGCCCAATTACGAGACATGTTATGTATGAAACTCAAGGGTTATTCATGGAAAGGATGATTGGAACATCCAGAGAATTTATTGAGTTCATTCAACCACACATAAAAGAGAAATTTGCTATAAAAGGCAAAACTAATAGCAGTGTTGAAAATTTGCACTTGGTTTTCAATGAAATAAACCTTTCCTCTTCTTTAAAGAACGCAGATGAATTTAGTCTGTTAGCTCATATTATGTTGAGAACTAGGTTAGAACAGGATATAATAAATGGTACACTGGAAGTTAAGGATCTGCACGATGTGTGGCTGGAAGGTATGAAACACTATAAAATTCCAGTAAAAGCTAAAAATGAGCTGGACACTTATTTTCAAGATGAATATTGGGCAAGCGGTGTTATGGGCTACTTTCCTATAAAAATTATTGCTTTAATTGCTGCTATGCAGATTTTCTCTTTCGTTAAAAAGAATCATTATGAATCATTAAGTGCTATAATAAAAGGAGATTTTAGTTTGCTTATCAGCTGGTTATCTCAAAATATATACAGTGCAAAGTGTGGCCTGGAACTGCTAAAAAAAGTAACAGGCAAGGGTTTAGACGTTGAGTGTGTTACTTACTACCTATCTGAAAAGTATAATTTGTCTCAACAAATGGTTTTCTTGAGTTATATATGAATTTTGTTCGAAAATTGACCGGAAAGTTTTATAGCCTTTTTACTTTCAAAGGTTTGTTTGCTAGCGATATTGCCATAGACCTTGGTACTGCAAACACTTTAGTTTATCAGAAAAATCAGGGAATAGTGCTTGATGAGCCTTCAGTTGTAGCAAGAGTAAAAGAAAAAGGAAGCTACGTTCCTTATGCTTTTGGTAAAAAAGCTAAAATGATGCTTGGAAAAACGCCTGGAGAAATAGAGGCGATAAGGCCCTTAAAGGATGGAGTTATTGCTGATTTTAAAAGTGCGGAAGAAATGCTAAAATATTTCATACGCAGTGCAAACACAAAATTCACTGTTAATAAACCTAATATTATCATATGCGTTCCATCTGGATCCACGCCAGTTGAAAGGCGTGCTATACAAGATGCAGCAGAAAGTGCTGGTGCAAATGAAGTATTTTTGATTGAAGAACCAATGGCTGCAGCAATCGGAGCTGGGCTCCCAGTTACTGAACCTGAGGGTTCTATGATCGTTGATATAGGAGGCGGTACAACTGAAGTTGCAATTATTTCTTTAGGCGGAATTGTTTATTCACGTTCTGCCAGAGTAGGTGGCGATATTATGGATGAAGCAATAAAATCGTATATTCGTGAAAATCATAAGTTATTAATCGGTGAAACAACTGCTGAAAAAATTAAGAAAAACGTAGGTTCAGCCAGTCTGCCAGGTGAAAATAACAAAGAGGGAATGATAATTAAAGGCAGGGATTTAGTGAGTGGCATGCCAAAAGAAATGCTTTTATCAGAATATCAAGTTGCAGAGAGTTTAATAGAGCCTGTACATCAGATAATTTCTGCTATTAGGACTGCACTGGAAAGCACTCCACCTGAACTTTCTTCTGATATAGTCGATAGAGGAATAATTTTATCCGGTGGTGGTGGATTATTGCGTAACTTGGGCAAAGTTATCAGTGAAACAACAAAATTACCAGTTCGTGTTGCAGATGACCCACTTTGTTGTGTTGCCTTGGGTAGTGGAAAAGTGCTTGAAAACATGGATTATTTTGGCCATGTTTTATTCAAGCAAGATTAAATTGTTTTTGAAGGTAGTTTATCGAATTGTTTTGATGGAATTATGTAATATAAATGAGATCCCAGTGTCACGCACCAAGTAATTTGAAGACAACTTCCAGCAGGAAAGGGTGTAATCCCAGTGCCCAGACACTGGGATCCAGGAAACTTGATTACAAATAAATATGCTGTTTTAATGAATTTGCATAAATAGACACTAGATTCCAGTGTCAAGCACTGGAATGACATCATCTACTATGTAAATTGCCCCCAAATCAAAACGTTTGCACAGTTGTATGTTGGAATGACACAAGATTTGCGTTTATAAATTAAGGCGATTATGCTAAAAGAATTTAAAATTGAACCTCTGCTAAAAGATAGAGCTCCGCACCAGACCAAGGCTATTGTTGCAATGTCCGGGGGAGTTGATAGCTCTGTTGCTGCAGCACTGCTATATAACTTTGGGTACCAGGTAATAGGTGTGACTCTTCAACTCTATGGCACCGACGGTAATGCTAACGCAAGAAAAGGTGCATGTTGTGCTGGACAGGATATTTACGACGCTAAGCGCGTGGCTGAAAGTGTTGGCTTTCCTCACTATATTTTAAACTATGAGGAAATATTCAAAAAGGAAGTAATAGAGGATTTTGCGAGTACCTATATGCGTGGGGAAACTCCCATACCATGCGTGAGATGTAACCAAACGGTAAAATTTCGTGATCTATTGCAAGTTACAAAAAATCTTGGTGCGGATGTGCTCGTAACAGGACATTACGTGAGAAGATTAGAAAAAAATGGTGAGGTAAAGTTGTGCAGAAGCATTGATAAAAGTAAAGATCAAAGCTATTTTCTATTTGCTACAACAAAGGAGCAGTTGAAGCTTTTGCGATTTCCACTAGGTGGGTTCTATAAAAGTGATATAAGAAAATTAGCAAAGTATTTCAGCTTACAAATTTCTGAAAAGCCGGACAGTCAAGATATATGCTTTGTTTCCGAAAGCTATAGTAAAACAATAGCTAAATTAGCTCCACAATCTGTACAGAAAGGTAAAATAGTGGATGTTAATGGAAAAGTGCTAGGCGAGCACAGTGGCATAGTAAATTTTACAGTGGGGCAAAGAAAGGGCTTGGGTATCGTACACAATGAACCTCTTTATGTGATAAAAATTAATACAGAAAATAATGAGGTTATAGTAGGTCCGATCAACGCATTAATGCAAAAAAAAATATTGATCAAGGAGTTAAATTGGTTAGAACAACCAAAGGAAGGTATGGAAGTAACTGTGAAGCTGAGATCATCACATGCGGGAAGTTTAGCAACAATACATTCAGCTGACGAAAAAAATAAAGCCTGTGTCATTTTAAACGACGATTACTTTGGCATCAGTCCAGGTCAAGCCTGTGTAGCGTATAAAGATGAGCAAGTAATTGGCGGTGGATGGATATGCTCTTAACTAAAGGCTTTAATGCAGAGTGTAAACGTACAATAATATTTATTGCTATTTTACCATGTATCCTTTATACTATAAGGGTAATTATTATACTACAGGTTTCAGCAATGGTTAAGGAAGTTGAAGAACTAATAAAAATTGTTGGTAAGGGTAATTTATTAGAGACTTTGTTTATTTTTTTAGGTGGCTTTCAACATGCTAACTTAGATCTTAGTATGGAATGCAGAAATCACATAGGTCTTTCTGCATTCATACAGAAGCAAGATGAACAATTAGATTACTATTTTAACTTAAAATTTAGTCTACAAGGGCTGTTTTTAATTTATGCTCAAGCTTATAACATTCTAAGTAAAAACAACAACCTGAATACTAAAGATGTCATAGATAAAATATATGACATTATTAAAGAGTCTGAGTTAAATAGAGATATAAATGAAGTAGTGGATGGAAGAAAATTAGATTTACTTAACATCTTAGCAAATCCAAAGAGAGAGCCAATATTTAAAACAGAAGAAGATTTTGAAAATAAAGTGCTTACTGACGTTAAAAAATTATTAAATGAAAAATCTGATAAAAAATTTTTTTTTAATAAATTTGTTATCGACTGTTACTATTCTATTCATCAAGATATAAAGGTAGATAAAGATGTGGCTTTATTGTTTTCTCTATTATATTCTTTGAGCGGTAGTTATAAAGAACCTTTGTCACCTGACAAAATAGTAAAAAGAGAAGTATTAGAGATATGTGAGAATCAGTTAATAGAGAGCTATATAATGTTCTTAGCTGGCAAACTACACATGATCGGATTATCAAGTAGAGATGGAACCATCAAATATACAATCGACCATGAGAATGTGGATCGGCAAGAGGAAGGCTTGAAAGAGCATTGTAAATTCGAATTATATCCTATAAATACAAAAAACACCCTGGAACAACTGTTAAAAAACCAGAATAGTGATGAATTTGAACAATTAGTAACGAGCCCTGATAATATATACTACTCAATGCCGCAAGAAGAGAATAAATGTAGGCCAAATTTCATTTTCAGCAAGAAAAATCATAAAAACACAGTCTGTAAACTTATTTTGGGTATGTTTGTATTATCTGTTGGGTTATATGTTGCTGATTATTTCCTTATGGAGCAAAAATTGCTCAACTCAATAAAAAATGTTTTGCCACAAGACAACCTTACTAACTTGATAGTTGGTACGGTGCTTACTATTGTAATAGTATATGCTTTATTTCAATTATCACAGAAACCACCACTTTCAACAGTCAATGGAATGACGAATGAAAATTTAGAATCGCTCCATGCAAAACAAGCTTAGAACTACATAAATGTAGCAACTTAAAAGTACATATTGTATAATGCTTATTCTTAAGTTAAGAAGGTAATTTATGGATTTAAGTAAAATAACAGCGGTACCAAATGCGGTGAATGTGGTAATTGAAATAAGTGCAAATGCTGAGCCTGTAAAGTATGAATTTAATAAAGAGCTTGGGTTGTTACAAGTTGACAGATTTTTGTCTACCTCAATGACTTATCCTTGCAATTATGGGTTTATACCAAATACCTACGCAGGTGATGGTGATCCTGTGGATGTTTTGGTGCTAACTCAATTTCCCTTAGCATCTAGTGTTTTAATATCGGTGCGTTCAATAGGCGCATTACTCACTAAAGATGAAAAAGGAGAAGATGAAAAGATATTAGCTGTGCCTGTTTCCAGTGTTGATAGCTATTATGACAATATAAAGGACTATTCTGACTTATCTAAAAATCTATTAGATAAAATTGCTCATTTCTTTTCTCATTATAAAGATCTAGAAAAGGGAAAAACGGTAGCAGTTGGAGAATGGGTTGGTGTAGAAGAAGCAAAGAAAATCATTGAAAAAAGCAGAAATTAGTTTACGTTGATTTAGCCTGGAATTACAGTTATTCGGAAAAATGTTGTTGTTTTTAATGGGTAAATATTGCAATTAAAAGCATTAGACAGGTGGTAGAGGTATTGGTATTATATAATCTTTAGGTTCTAAATTTGGAAGGGTGGCCGAGCGGCTGAAGGCGGCGGTTTGCTAAACCGTTATACGATTGAAAAGTCGTATCGAGGGTTCAAATCCCTCTCCTTCCGTATACTGTTTTAGCACGGTCTGAATTCGCTATATTGGCATGTTTTTAGCCTGTTTAGATATGTACCTGATCTTGTTGCAATGGTTTTTATTTCCGTCTTTGCTTAGATAGCTATTAAAAAGTTGGCTAGCGTTGACTCAGTATTTATTATAGAATTGGTTGTTAACCTTACTTATATGCATAAAATACTAATTTTACTGTCGATAGTGTTGCCACTTAGGTTGCTTGCAACCGAGATTGAAATTGTTGCAGATGTAAATGGTGAGCCAATTTCAAATTTAGATATCGAAAAACGCATCAACTTTATAAATTCATTGTTTGGCACTCAAAGTGTTAATCAAAAAGAAGCAAAACCTCAAATTCTTAGGGAGCTAATAGACGAAATTATCATTATCAATGAAGCGCAGAGGCTGAATATAAAATTGAGCAACGAGGAGTTAGATAATGCTATCATATTATTTTTAACACAAAGTTTTAAACTTAAGGCTAATGAAGTTGATCAATACATAAAAAAGCATAATATAGATCTTAGTATTTTAAGAAAACAAATAAAATGTCAGTTACTATGGAGCAAAATTATTGAAGTAAGAATTGTGCCATTTATTAATATAAGCGATAAAGAAGTAGATGATGTAAAAAGGCAAACAGAAAAGCCGGATTATCTTATCACGTTCCAAGAGTTTATAATTCCTGATCAAAAAGACAAGGATGTTTATGGCATAGCTGAAGATTTAGTAAAAAAATTACGTGATAGTAATAACCCGGAATCTCCAATAAAGATGCGTAAAGCAACAGTTAATTTAAGTCAGCTCAAAGATAAACTTAAGAGCGTTTTAGAAAGACTAGAAACCGGCGATATAGCAGGTCCATTCAGTTTCAGTGAAGGTTACTCTATTATAAAAGTCATAGACAAGGTACAACTTAATTATGCACTGCTGGAAAGCACTTTAAAATTAAAACAGATTGTGGTTGAGGGTTCAGAAAGTTTATTGGATAATTTTAAAGAGCAAAAGGTCAATTGTTTAAATTTTGACAAATTAGCAGATGATTTTAAGTTGCCAAACGCAAAAGAGTTTGAAATAAAAATGCGAGATTTAAATCCTGATTTACAGATTTTATTTAGTAAAACAAGTGTGAATGAAATAGTAGAATTAAGAGAAAATGGCACTGCAAAGTTAATGATGTTGTGTGATATCAAGAGTAATGCAGCGGATATAGAAGCAATTAAACAGCAGATGTACCAACAAAAGATTATGATACAAAGCAACTTGTTATTAGATGATATGCATAAAAATTCAGCTGTCAGTTATCGGTATAGTTGAAGTCAGAGAGTGTCCTTGTCTCTGTCTTTGTGTACGAAAATTACTTTGTTCTATAAAATTTCAAAAAATTTGAACAAATATAGTTAAAATAGCACATGAAGAATATAATGCTAATTGGTGGTGGAGTTGGAAATGCAGTATTATTTTCGATAGGGAAGGCGTGTCTTGAAAATAATAATAAGGTTTTGTACTTTGCTGGCTATAAGAAATTAAGTGATGTATTTAAACGAGCACTGATAGAGCGTGCATCAAATGCAGTAGTTTGGGCATGTGAAGAAGGATTGATAGAAACAAGCAGAGATCAAGATAAGTCCTTTCATGGTAATATAGTTGATGCAATAGTCTCTTATCAACAAGGAAGATTAGGTATTAATTTAAACACTATAGATAAAATTATCACTATTGGTTCTGATAAAATGATGAAAGCTGTGAATGAAGCTAGAAAAACAATTTTAAAGCCATATCTGAAGTTAAGTCACATAGCAATATCGTCAGTTAATTCTCCTATGCAGTGTATGATGAAAGAAATCTGCGCTCAGTGTGTTCAGCAACATATAAATACGGAAACAGGAGAAAGGAGTTTTGTTTATAGTTGCAGTAATCAAGACCAGGATATGGAATTTATTGACTTTGATTTTTTAAGTGAGCGCTTAAAGCAAAATAGTTTACAAGAAAAACTCACTGCGAAATGGATAGATCATGTTCAAAGATATTAAACAGCACAAAAAGGAAATAAGAGAGCAATATAGAGCTATAAGAAAAGATATTGATGAAAGTTATTCCAGTTATGCGGCAAGTTCCCTTATTAATCTCTTTAATCAGAACTTAAGTTACGTTAAAGGCAAAACAATTGCGGCTTACATTCCAATGGATGGGGAAATAAATGTTGTCCCTTTGATGTGTCATTTGCTCTATTTAGGTTATAAAGTAGCAATTCCTGATAAAAATCAGTTGCTAAGATTTGAGGGATGGAACGAAACAAATGAAGATGTAATTCCCAACACAATCATTACTCCTGTTGTTGCTTTTGATGATCATTTTAATAGATTAGGTTTTGGCGGTGGTTGGTATGATACAATGATAAAAAAATTACGGCCGCTTGGAAAAATATTTATAGGTGTAGCCTATGAGAAACAATATTGTAAAGATTTACCTGTAGAAAAACATGATCAAAAATTGGATATTATAATCACTGAGATGTGTGTTAGATGTGGAGGTGGATTGCTCAAAAAAGTGGATAGAAAGGAGTAGATCTCTATTTTTCCCATTCCCTCCCCAAGCCATCAGAGGGTTTTATTTTCTTCTGTACTCGCTTGTTCAGGACTTGGACTATCTATTTGAGAACTTGGCTCCACTTTCTGAGCTTTTTCATTAACCATTTTTTCTACCTCCTCTATTTCATCATTACCAATAGCCATAATTGCAGGTTGAAATTCGCTCATAAAATCTACAAGTTTCTCCATGTCTTCCTCATGAGTACTAGTACCCTTGCTCATAAGATTGTTCAAAAGACCAACCTTATCTTCCCCTATTAACTGTCCTATGGCTGCTAGTTGCTCTTGATTCTGAAGCATTTTTATTATTTTTATTTCATTACTAAGCATTGTTCTTTCTCCTTCATCAGCTTCAAGATTCTTTTCCATTAAATTGCTTATTAACTTTTCAAAATTATTTTCTCTTCTTTGAACCTCAGGTAATTTATCTATTAAATCCTTATATGAACTTTTCACTGCTTTTCCTGCTTCAATCGCTCCTTCTTTTATTTTTTCCTCTGCCTTTCCTATACCTATTCCTACATAACGCGCTCCAATAGCTACAAGCGCTATTAATGTAGCAAGCACAATAAGCGGAGAAAATGCTACTCCCAATACTATTCCGGTAGAAGCTATTCCAATTTTTTTATTTGCAGATGCTGATTTAAAATAATTGACTAGATTGTCCAGCGGACCTTTATTATTATTTATAACATTACTTATTGCTTGCTGATTAACAGATTTTAACGCCTCTTCTATTATTTTTGAGTCAACGTTTTTAGAAGTTAACCCTTTAAGTGCTTCTTCAATGAGTTTTATAAATAATTCTTTATTTACCTCCTTTTGCAAGCCTTGGTCATTAATTGCTAAACCTAAATCTTTGAGGTTCATCCCTCTAACTTGTTCTGATAGGGCTTCAAACAACTTCCCTTTTTCTGCCTGTGGGGACTGTGCAATGCTTTCTATTATATCTGAAATAGCTTTTCTTAGTTCTGGGTAGTCAGTGTCAAAAAACGTACTGTTTGTAGGTGCCATATTCAACTTCATCAACTATAAATATGCCTAATTATATATACTAATTATTAATTATATTATAATAAACATGAGATAATTAATATAATAACCTCTTTCCAAATATAGAATTTGTATTAAAATATCTAGATTATATGAAATTAAGGTACTTTATGGGTGAAAAAAAATTAAAAGCTGCTGTGGTTTTATCAGGATGTGGTCACCTTGACGGTGCAGAGGTAAGAGAAGCGGTTTTAAGTTTGCTTGTGCTTGATCAGCAGGAAGTGGATGTTAAATGCTTTGCACCTGATATCAATATCACACAAGTTATGAATCATAAAACAAAAGAGGCAACAAAAGAAAAAAGGAATGTACTTGTGGAAGCAGCAAGAATCGCAAGAGGCGAAATATATGACTTAAAAGAAGGCAAAGCTGAAAATTTTGACATGCTAGTTGTACCTGGTGGATACGGGGTTGCAAAAAATTTGTCTAACTTAGCTGAAAATAAAGACATGGTGACAGTAATGCCTGAATTTGAAAGATTAGTTTCAGAATTTTTTGTTACAAAAAAGCCGATAGGAGCGATATGCATATCTCCAGCCATCATTGTTTCAATTTTAAGTAGCAAGATAGGTAAAGAAGAAAGTAAGGTTAAGGTAACTATAGGAGATGACAGAGAACAGTTGATAGAGAAGCTTGGTGGTGAACACATAAAGTGTGATACAGGGTTATCAATAGAAGACGAAGAACATAATGTATTTTCCTGTTCTGCTTATATGCGTAGCGACGAAAGTATATACTCTGTATATCAAGGGATAAAGCATATGATTGACAGCATGGTAAAAAAGATTAACAAAAAAACTAAATAGCCATTCCTCTAAGATGTAGTAATTTAGACTTCCTTACACAATTAACTGTTGAATTTTACATTCCTAGCTGTATTATGGTTATATAGCTAAAGTGCTCTAGGTTTACGACTATTACTTGTTAGCGGCGTGGCGTAGGGCTGCACTAGCTATATATATTTAGCTCTTTTTTTATAAACGCAAGGTGTTTTATATGTCAGATCTTTTCTATATTGAAACTACGTGTTGTGTGGACGGTCAGTGTGATGTCTATACAGGGGAAGTGAGTTTTAATGATGTCATGTTAGGCAAGTTCAGTCTAAATTCGTGCAGCGGGAAAGAAGCTATGATAAATCTAGACGTTATTACATTCGATATTAATATCGCTATCGATGGTCAAAATGGAAAGACAATGAAAAGAAATCTTAAAGGTCTTGAATTTGTAACTAAAGATGATGGTTCTTGGTATATTAATAAGGATTTTGGCAATGATAGATTTGAAGTTATAGTAAAGCAATCATAATTTTACATCTCAGGTGTAACATTTAGTATAGGTGCTATTCTATTTATAATGTTCTTTACTATAGGCGCAGCAATTATTCCCCCGGTATGGTGTATCCCTTGAGGTTCATCAATAGCAATTAGCACTATATACCTTGGGTCAAGCATAGTTAGCACTCCTATAAATGACGCTATGTTTGCATCTTTGCTATATTTACCATCTACAACTTTTTCCGCCGATCCAGTCTTTCCCCCTATTGAATATGCCTTTATTTTTGCTTTTCTGCCAGTGCCATCTGTTACTGCTGCGCGTAATAATTTTCTCATTTTCCTGGAAGTTCTTCTTGAGATAATTTGCTCTCCTATACTTCTCTTATTCAACATCAAGGTTGCGTTATGAAATACCCCATTGTTGATTAATGCTGCTGCAGTTTGTGCAAGATGTATAGGAGTTACAGCTATGCCATAACCATAAGATGCTGTTATTAAAGTGTTTTCACTCCATTTATCCGGGATTATCGGTGTAGATTTTTCTGGTATTTCTATTTTCAAAGGAGAAAATAGCTTCATAGCTTTAAAGTATTCTACTTGTTTTTCAATACCTAATTTAACTGCAATTTTTGCTGCACCAATGTTGGATGATTTCACAAATATATCTCGCACAGTGATTTCCGGAATCTTAAATTCATGAAGATCATAAATTTTATATTTCCCAATAGTGATTGGCTTTGACACGTCATATAAATCATCAATTTTTACAACGTTTGCATCAAGCGCTGCGGCTATTGTAAAGAATTTTAATACCGACCCCATCTCATACACCCCAAGACTGGTGCGATTAAACTTTTGTACGTCTTCTGCCTTATTCTGTAGGTTGGGGTTAAAATCAGGCAGACTGACCATTGAGATGACTTCACTATTTCTCACATTTAAAACAATTCCTACTCCGCCGAGTGCCTGATATCTGCTTACAGCTTTAGTTAGCTCTTCATGCACTATGTTTTGCACTCGTGTATCTAAGGATAGTTGAATACCCTGGTAAGGTGTTATTCCAGCGCGTAATGCTGGAATCCACGTATTTTTTTTCTGGACCCCAGTGTCAGCTACTTGGGTAACAGAATGTTGTTTGTTTTTACTTATATATGCCTCAACTCCTGCAATACCGTTACCATCTATGTCAGTGTAACCAAGCACGTGTGAAAATAAATTACTGTGAGGATATATACGTTTTACATCGTTATAGAAGTTTATTCCTGGCACGCCGGCATTTTTTATTGCTAACAGTTCTTTTGGAGTCAAGTGCCGCTTTACCCAAGCAAATTTCTTTTTTGAAGTAAGTACTCTATATGAATTCTCGTATTCAAGATCATTCAAAATAGAACACAGTTGTGCTGCTATACTTTCCGGATTCTTTACTTTGGTTGCATCTGTATATAGTGATGTTGTGGGCACATTTGTTGCTATTACCACTCCATTTCTATCTAAAATATCAGGTTGTTTATATACTGTATTATCTTTTCTAAAATTTTCTGAAGTAGTAGGTTGATCAAATGTTAAAGAGAATATGCGAAAAATAATTATTATATAAAACGTAAATAATGGTACTATAAAACACAGTGAGCGGAGCTTATTTTTAAGTAATGCTTGCATATTTACTTGATTTGACAAAAATGGAAATTATCTTAGCTGAGCCGCGAGGTTTTTGTGCCGGGGTAAAAAGAGCTGTGGACATATTAGCTATTACTTTAGAAAAATACAAAAACAAGTGCCAAGTTTATGTGCTACACGAAATTGTTCACAATAAATATATAGTAGAGGACTTTAAGAGACAAGGAGTGGTTTTTGTGAACAGTATCGAGGAAATTGAAGATAATGGAGGAATACTGATCTTCAGCGCGCACGGAGTATCAAAAAATATAGAAGATAAGGCAAAAAGAAAGGGTATTCAAGTGATTGATGCAACATGTCCTTTAGTCAGCAAAGTGCATAAAGAGGCAAAAAGGTATGAAAACAGTGGTAAAGAATTAATTCTCATTGGGCATGAAAACCATCCAGAAGTTAAGGGAATTAGAGGAAGAGTAAATAATCCTATCATTTTAGTGCAAACTGTGCAGGACGTACGCAATTTAAAAGTTAAAGATCCAGATAATTTATCTTATGTTACACAAACCACGTTAAGCATCGACGATACCCGTGAAATTATTGTTGCCCTGAAGCTCAGGTTTCCAAGCATAACAGGTCCAGATTTAAAGGACATATGCTATGCAACGCAAAACAGACAAAATGCTGTTAAAAAGCTAGCTGAAATTGTAGACATGGTGTTAGTTGTAGGAAGTAAAAATAGCTCAAATTCAAACCGCTTATTAGATCTGTGCACTGCCAGAGGAAAAAGAGCCTACTTAATTGATAATTGCAGCTGTGTGAATAAAAGCTGGTTTCAGGGCGTAGAAAAGATAGGAATCACTGCAGGTGCTTCTGCTCCTGACATATTGGTTGATGAATTAATGGACTACCTAAAAGTAAACCTGAGTGTAAAAATTTCAGTTATGCCAGGTGCTATTATTGAAAATGTTCAGTTTAAAATACCGAATCTGGTTTAAAACACAACTTGTCTACTAAGCTTCTCTTGAAATTACTGGGAGCACACAAACCAGCATCTATAGCTAAGACGTCATACCGCCGCGGCGCTAACAAGTAGCGGGATGACGGTTGTTGGTAAGCCTAAGTCAGTTTAGCTATATGCTTTTAATTTCCCCAAAAGGAGAATTAAATATGTGAAGTTCTAGTTGATATGATTTAATGAATGGTTAGTTTAAATTACTAATTTATTTAAGAGATTTTGATAATATTTAACCCACTCGCTTTTCTATTTTCCATATCGCGATGAGCTTGAATTATTTCATCAAATTTATATTTTTTATTGATCCGTACAGTTAAAAGTTTTTTTCTTATCATCTCGAAGATTTCCATTGTGGTAAGCACTAATGTGAATCTATCATGCTTATAATGGTATATTGAGGTTCCAGTTGCAAATAACGAACGTGAACTAAGTAAAGAAAAACTAATAGGAGCGTTACCTGATATCTGCCCATAGGAAACGTATATGCCGAACCTGCCTAAAGATTCAAAAGAAAGCTTACTTGTAGCGTAACCTATAGGGTCATACACTGCACCTACTCCTCTGTTTTGCGTAATCTCCATAACTTTAGAAACGAAGTCTTTATCATTGTAGTTTATTGCGTATGTGCAGCCACTTTGTAAAGCTATCTTCATTTTTTCATCAGAGCTTACAGAACCTATCACTACACCTTTTTTATCCTTTGCCCATTGGCATATTATTTGTCCTAAACCACCATTAGCCCCATGAACTAGCACGAAAGCACCAGGCCTAACTTTATAAGATTGATTAACTAAATAGTGAGCTGTCATACCTTTAAACAGCACTGCAGCAGCAACTTCATCAGATATGTCATCTGGAATTTTTATCAGATATTTCTGGTGTATAATGCGCTTTTCACAATATGCCCCTGGAGGAGCTGTGCAATATCCAACTCTGTCTCCAACTTTGAATCCATCACTGATTTTTTTACCAAGTTTTTCAATAACCCCAACTGCTTCCACTCCAAGCACTGATGGTAAATTTTTAATTTTGCGTGTACCTTTTCTGTGCTCTAAATCATAACGATTTAAGCCGATATTTGTATGACGTATTAAGACTTCCTCGCCTTTTGGCTCACCTATATTCTTATCTACAAATTCTAATACTTCTGCTCCCCCAGTTTTTTTTATTTGTATAGCTCTAACCATGATGAATGTAAGATAAAAACTTTAATTATGTTATCTAACAATTAATATTTTGCAAAGTTATTGTTTCCACAATTAACAAGCTTGACTTTTTATCAAATATCTCTATATTTTAAATAAACTATTTAAACAATTAGAGAGTATAAATTATGTTAGGTGGAAGAGATAGATATATTAATAGGTATATTGCTCTTTGTAAGATATTTAAGAAAATAAGCAATAATACGAACATATGTAATGTAATAGAGCTAATAAAAGACAAATTAAAAGAAGGCACATTTAATACAAATAAAGAGTATAGTCAAAGCTGCAGTGATTTATTTGAGTTATGGAAAGCTGGAAATTTTGCAATTGACCATGAATTTCGTGTGCAAAATGATGGCAAAGATCCAGATGCCAGAAAACTCTTAGATATAGCTATCAACTCTGAATACCTTAGCGTGGCAGAAGCTTTAGTAAGAGCTGGAGCGGACATTAAGCCAAGAGATGAATTTACCTATCTACATGTAGCTTTTTTCTTATCATCTCCAGAACTTTTTTAGGCTCTCATGGAGAGAAAAATAATCATTACCTCTAGTGAGCAAGCATGTGCCATTTTAGAAGGTTTTACTAACTTTTCCCTCGACCAATTTTCACCAAATAAGAAGAATGCTAAAAGAGCTGAAAGTCAGATAAAATGTGTCAAGATGCTGATTGATTACATATTAGAACAAAATCCTGACAAAAAAATGCCAGATTCTGTAAAAAATAATAAGGAATTGGCTAAGTACTGGGATGCTTGTGAAGTAAATAATGAAGGATGGGAATTGATTGATTTAGCAACACCAAGCACTGAGACACAAGTAGTCAGTGCGCAAAAAGCAAATAAGAGCTCTTGCTCAATTCAATAGATCTGTTGCATAACTATTATTTAAATAACAACGCACTCCTTCTATAGCTGACCCAAGCAACACATCATACCGCCGCGGATAGATTCCGCTAACGGGTAGCGGAATGACGAATTTGTCGTTTTTCAAATTGTCGGTAAATCTAAGTCAGGTTAGCTATAGCTCACGCTGCCTTGGATGACAATAGGAAAAAGTTTGTTACTTAAGCTTAAAAAACGTGTATGATAGCGTTATTTCACTTAAATCTTTTGTATTACTATCAAGCATTATCTCAGGATCTATATAGAAAGATACGGGCATAGCTGCTTTTTGTTTTGGTAGCAACATTTGTTCTTCAAAACAAAAGCATGCAACTTTATTAAAATACTTACCTGCTTTGAAAGGCGTAACGTTATATACTGCCATGCCAAATGAAGGCTGATCAGATAGATTTTTTGTGTAATAAAATGCTAAACTTTGTTCTCCTATGTTTACGTCAACGTAGTTAGTTTCTGATTTAAATTCCCAAGGTAGATCGGACATTATATCAGCATTGAAGTGGACCCTGATTTTTTGGTCAGTTGCACTTATTGTTGCATTAGTTACTTTTCTTGTTGTGCCACCATACCCGGTAGCTTTACAGAAAATGCTATATAGTGGCACCGATGCATATGCAAGACATAGCATCAACACGACTAAAGATATTAAAAAGAAAACTATAGAATTCTTACTACCTTTCCTTAAAAAGGAAAACATCTAGTCCCTATTATTGAACAAGTTAAGTAACCTGAGTAGATTGAGAAATATGTTAATAAAGTTAAAATAAAGATCAGTTGCACCCAGTATTGCCAATTTAGTAGTGGCAACTTCTGAGCCATCATTATATCTATAATAAACGTCTTTGATTCTCTGAGCATCATATGCAGTCATTAAGGTAAAGACTATTACTGATATGAACGATATTGCAAAATAGAGAGGACTGCTTCTAAGGAATAAATTTACTATGAGTGCAATGATTAACCCCAAGACTCCCATCATCAAGAAAGATCCCATACTTGTAAGATCTCTTTTTGTGGTATTACCATATAAAGCCATAGAGCCAAACATGATCGATGTAATGAAAAACGCCCTTGCTATATTTTCTGCAGTGTAAATTACAAAAATATAAGATGAGGAGAGTCCCATTAATACTGAGAAAAGAAAAAATATAGTAACTGTGGACTGAGCACTTAAGTGTTGAAGTTTATAATACATGTAAAACACCAGCGCAAAAGGAGATAGCATTACTACAAATCGCAGCACAGGATT
Organism: Wolbachia endosymbiont (group A) of Conops quadrifasciatus; assembly: GCF_964027015.1. Classification (NCBI taxonomy): domain Bacteria; kingdom Pseudomonadati; phylum Pseudomonadota; class Alphaproteobacteria; order Rickettsiales; family Anaplasmataceae; genus Wolbachia; species Wolbachia endosymbiont (group A) of Conops quadrifasciatus. The sequence goes on along the minus strand of NZ_OZ034722.1, from coordinate 940,902 downwards.
ATAATGAATTACCTGAAAAAGACCAGAAAATACCGTTAGAAATGCAACAAACCCTGTAACGCCCAAAGCTAAAGCCATGTAGTTATATACTTTAGTGAGGTAACTTCTGAGCCCAGCGCTATAATAAACGCCCTGAGAGCGGATATCCTGTTCATTTCTCATGTAAGACATAAATATAACTCCTTTTATCGATTATTTAACACATTATAATATAAAACCACATTTCTATCAAGTATTTTTATTATAAACAGCTATGCGCTGGCATTTGTTTTAACATAAATAGAATATAGGCCTATTGCTGCTGCATTTGAAACATTTAAACTGTTAATTGCATTTGACATTGGTATTTTTAAAAGATAATCACAATTTTCTTTAACTAACCTCCGCATTCCTTTCTCTTCAGAACCAAAAATAATTACTCTTTTTTTCTCAAAGCTCTTTATTTCATCTATATTTTCTTTAGCATTGCAATCAAACCCGTAACACCAGTAGCCGACCTTTTTTAAATACTGCATAGTTTTTACTATATTTGTAACGTATATTAGCGGAACAATATCCAATGCTCCACTTGCTGCTTTTGCAATAGATGCATTTTCGCCAGGTGAATGATTATGTGGTAAAACCAATGCGTTGACATTAAAACAAGCTGAAGTTCTTAAAATTGATCCAATATTGTGCGTGTCAGTGACTTGATCTAAAATGACTATAGTAGAGCTGTCGTTTGAGCTTTCAGCTACTTCTTCGATGCTTAAGTTATAAAGAATAGGGGCAACATTTAAAGCAATTCCTTGATGGTTAGCACCTTTAGATAAAACGTCATTAAGTATTTTGTTTTCTACTAATCGAACTTTAATGCCCTTACTATTTACACATTGCCTAATTTCTTTTTCATGTTCTCTATAGAAATTTTCTGTTACTAACAGTTCTATACATCGCCTATTTTTATTCTTCAGTGCTGACGTGCAGGTGTGTTTTCCATACAGCCAAAAATTCTCATTAGTTTTTGACGATTTCATCGTATTATCGAAAATCGGGTTTTTATAGAATAAGCAACATTTTACTATGTTTGGATATTGTTGTAAAATTATACAATTCGATTAATGCGTTTATGTCGGACGATGAGTTGGATTGGCAAAAAAATGTTAAGCCAATAGAATGTGGAAAAGTTACTTTGAAAGTTGATCATAAAGTAAATATAAAGTCTATGGTTGATAAAGGTACCTCCGACTTACAAAGGAATTTTCTTAATACCAATAATGGTAACTCATCATTTTGTCTTGACCAAAACACAAAATCAAAAGTTGATAGGGGTAAATATTTTATAAGCGATAAGCTCGATTTGCACGGCTATAGTATAGAGGATGCTTACTGTAAATTGATAGATTTTATTATCAAAAATTATCGAGCAGGAAATAGATGTTTATTGGTAATTACGGGATACGGCAGTGCAACAAATAAAACAGACACTATAAAGAATAACTTAAATAAGTGGTTAAATGATACTAAAATCCAGCATATGGTTCTATACTACCAGCAAGCTACGAAAAAACATGGTGGTAAAGGGGCTTTTTATGTTTTATTAAGAAGGCTTAGGCCCTATTAGCTGCTTAAGTTTCCTTTTAAGCCTTAATTTTTCTTGTATAGCCATATAAAAACCAGTGTTCGGCAGCGCGTTACGCACAATTGTACAAACATTGTAGCCGTTATTCAAGTAGCTCATAGAAACGGATTAAACGAAAAACTTCCTTAACAAACTCCGCCAGCCCCCTTATTATGATAATAAGGGTATTTATGACTCAAAACTTGTTTTTGACCTGCAGGCTCAATGACAAAATTCAGTAAAAAACTCAGGGTATTTTTTGGCGGATTACATAAAATTATAGCGGCTGCATGTCTTTTAAATTTTTTCTACATTCAGCCAAATCGAGCTTATTTTAAGCGTTAGCACATTATTACAGCGCCAGTTTAAATTATTATAGGGTCAAAACTCGCACCACGGGGCTTCTTTTGCCTTTTTTTCCGTTTGGTAAATTTCTTAATGTTTGTAGCTAAAGCAATTTAAGAGACCGAAAATGGTGTCATTCCAGCGCGTGACGCTGGAATCTAGTCTTTATTATGCAGCCACTTATTTAAAGTTAAGTTTTCTGGATCCAAGTAGTCAGGGCACTGGGATGACACCTTGACGATTTGAAGAATCGTCATCCCTCTACGTGTTAGCGGATGAGATACCGCGGCGGTATGACGTAGGGGTTGCCGAGAACTTGTCATTCCAGTGCTTGACACTGGAATCTAGTTCTTATTGTACATTTACTTGATGTAGAGTTAAGTTTCCTGGATCCCAGTGTCTGGGCACTGGGATGACATCATAGGGGCGCTGGGATGACACCCTGACAATCGTCATTCCGCTACTTGTTAGCGGGATCTAGAGATACCGCGGCGGTATGAAAGCGTTAGCTATACTTTTATACTCACCAACTCAGCATCCAATCAAGTAGTCAAAGCACTCGGATCTGGTGGACTCAAATCACAATGTTCATACAGTTATGCTGTGCCCTATGGTGTGATGTTCTACGAGTATAGCTACTTGGGTGACAGGAGGTAATGCAAGGTGCGCCAAGAAGTGCGTAAGGAACAGTTGGTGAAAATCTAACTCAGGTAAAGCCTAGCCAGCAATCTGGAACGAACTATTATGCTACGTAAGGTAACAAGCGTAGTAGGGCTAATAGAAGGGACAATATAGGATGCAACGAAAGTGAAGGTATTGAGTCCCGAAATTTTTGACGATATGAAGGTTGACGCTCTCTTGCAGGCGGAAGACAAAATAAGTGATAACGAAAAGGCAAGATATCACTTGCTCCATCGGGATCTAAGGCCGTGTCATGTGTTGAGATGGAACTTACGTGAACTTGGGAGATCCTTTGTATTCCCAATAGGGTACTCTAGAACAAGTCAATAAAGGCGAGGACTGGGGAAAGATACGAAGGAAGTCGGACTAACTGATAGTACTCAGAGTGTGGGAAAGCCACATACAAGGGGAAGCGGTTAGCAATATAGTAACTGGTATAGGGATTGCTATACAAATACAACAGAGATTGGAGGAATATGCAAGGAAAACTAGACCAGATAGTAGAAAGAGCGAAGCGAGATAAACGATTGAAATTCACATCGTTAGTGCATCTGATAAATGCAGAGAATCTTGCAGAGTGCTATAAGGAACTAAAACGAAACAAGGCTTGCGGTATAGACCAGGTAACAGTGGAAACTTACGGAGAAAATCTTGAAGAGAAGCTTAGAACTCTAGTGGATAGCATGAAGAAAAAGCAGTATCAACCGCAACCGGTGAAAAGGGTATATATACCAAAAACTGGGAGCAAAGAGAAACGCGGGCTCGGAATACCATCAACAGAAGATAAGTTGGTACAGATAATGTTAAAGAAGATACTAGAAAGTATTTATGAAACAAATTTTCTGGACAACTCTTATGGATTTCAACCAGGAAGAAGCTGTCATCAAGCGGTCAAAACACTGAATAAAGCAGTTATGGACAAACCAATTAATTACATTGTAGAAGTGGATATCAAGAAGTTCTATGATAATATTCAGCATAAATGGCTAATGAGATGTCTGAGAGAGAGGATAACAGACCCCAACTTATTGTGGTTAGTAAAACGGTTTCTCAAGGCAGGAATAGTTGAAGCTGGACATTATGAAGCAACCGAACAAGGTACACCACAAGGCGGTATAGTAAGCCCAATATTAGCTAAAATATACCTACATTATGTATTGGATTTGTGGTTTGAAAAGAAATTTAAACCTAGATCCAGAGTGAGTATGCAGCTAATAAGGTTTTGCGACGATTTTGTAGTGTGCTGCGAAAAGGAAGAAGATGCGAAAGAGTTCTTGGAATTGCTGAAACAAAGATTAAGAAAATTTGGATTGGAAATATCTGAAAACAAAACAAGAATAGTAAAGTTTGGCAAGAGAGAATGGTATCAAGCAGAAAGAGAGAAACGAAGAAAGAATAGCTTCAAATTTCTTGGATTTACCCATTATTGTGGAAAGAGTCGTAATGGTAGACTAATGATAAAACAGAAAACTGTAAAAACAAGTCTAGCCAGAAAGATTAAAGAAATCAAAGAATGGATGAAGAGAATTCGAAATCACGATCGTCTTAAAGAATGGTGGCAGAAACTCAAAACTAAACTAACAGGACACTATAGCTATTTCGGAATTAGCGGAAATTATCGATGTTTAAGTCAATTCTATCGATCGATAACAAGGCTAGCATTTAAGTGGATAAACCGACGTAGTCAAAAGAGAAGTATGAAGTGGGAGCAATTCAACCATTACTTACTAGTCAATCCACTACCAAAGCCAAAAATACACTATTCTTTATATACATGAGAGCGAATGCTATGAATGCTATTATTGTGGAGCCGTGTGCGGGAAAGCTGCATGCAAGGTTCTTGTGGGGAAGTTATAAGAACAAAACTCAAACAAGAGGTATAGGACTATGACTTCTACCGAACAAAATATTAATAATTATACACTATTATTAACAATTATTCAACCATATTTTTGAAGATAGCTAGTTTCTGTATTTATTTTAAATTGAAGAAAGCTCAAATGAAAGATCGTGCTTTGCTAAAAATCACAGAATGCAGTCTGGTTACACATATAGTTGAAGTAATTCAGATTTGTAAGATATGTTTATCTGCAGTTATAGCTTCAACAGTAGGCGTTACTCTTGATTACCTCAACATTTTCTCTTGGTAATTCTTTAATGAACCGAGAAGTGCGCATCGGTTGCCACTGGTTGTTAATTTCCCTCCTATCTGCACATGAAATGATTAACCTTTCCTTTGCCCTGGTTATGCCAACATATGCAAGTCTCCTTTCTTCTTCTAAAGCTTTACCACTTTTATCTTCAAAAGATCTTTGATGAGGAAATAATCCCTCTTCCCAACCAGGTAGAAACACGCACGGGAATTCAAGTCCTTTGGCTGCATGAAGAGTCATAACATATACGGTGTCATCGTTATTCATATTATCCACTTCCATCACTAGACTTATATGCTCCAAGAAAGTTGTGGCATTATCGAAATTTTTTAAAGATGAGATTAGCTCCTTGACATTTTCTATTCGTGCTAAGCCTGTTACCTCCTCATTTTCAAGCATTTCAATATACCCTGATTGGTTTGATACGATTTTAACGAATTCATGCAGTGGTTTTACGCTTACTATTTCTTCCCAAGCTTTAATTTTATTTAAAAAATCATTTAGTGAGAGTTTAATTCTTTCGGTTACTTGATTACTATTAACTAATATTTTTGCTGCCTCAAAAAAAGAAATTTTGTTATCCTGAGCAGTCGTGTATATTTTCTTTAGAGTTGTAGCTCCTATGCTTCTTTTTGGCCGATTTACGATCCTTTCGAAAGCTAAGTCATCGTTATTGTTTGTAACGAGTCTTAAATATGCAATTATATCCCTGACTTCCTGACGTTCGTAGAATTTTACGCCACTTATAATCTTGTAGAGAATTGAATATTTTATAAAATACTCTTCGAGAACTCTAGTTTGAAAAGTGGCCCTTACCAGCACTGCAATGTCACTAAATCTGTGTTTATTGCGCTTTAATATCTGTTCGCTTATGAACCTTGCTTCAGCTTTTCCGTCCCACAATTTTATTAGATTTACCTTTTCCCCTTCAACGTTTGTTGTCCACAATTTTTTTTCTAAGCGAGTCTTATTGTGATTGATAACATATGACGCAGTTGCAAGTATGTGGGATGTTGACCTGTAGTTACACTCTAGTTTAACGGTTCTTGCATTTTTAAAATCATCGGAGAACTTCAAAATATTTTCAACTTCTGCACCACGCCAACTATATATCGACTGGTCATCATCTCCTACACAGCAAATATTTGAATTCTCTTTTGCAAGGTATTTTAGCCAAAGATATTGTATTGCATTTGTATCTTGATACTCATCTACCATGACATACTTAAACTTCTTTTGGTAGTAGGACAGAACTTCGGTCTTTTGATTAAAGAGTTGTATGTTATATAGCAATAAGTCACCAAAATCGACAGAGTTAAGGAATTTTAACCTTTCCTGATACTGGTGATAGACTTTGAGTGCAGTTACGTACACTGGCCTAAATGATTGAATATCTTCCACTTCAGATGGCAATAAGCACTTCTCTTTCCATTGCTGAATAATATTCATAATGGTCTTACATTTTTCTGATAGGTAATCAGGGCTGATTTCATTCATGATGTTTTTTATTACCTGTAATTGGTCATCCATACCAATAATTGTAAAATTGGGGTTTAAGCCTACAATTTCTGCATGCAGGCGCAAAATTTTTGCTGCAATTGCATGGAAAGTGCCAAGCCATGGTATGTTTGTGCCCGTTAGCTCAAGTACCCTTGATACCATCTCATTTGCTGCTTTATTTGTAAATGTAACTGCTAATATCTCATCAGAATAAGCGTGACCGTTTCTAATTATGTGTGCTATTCTTGAAGTAATCGTTCTTGTTTTTCCGGTTCCGGCTCCTGCCAGTATCAAAACTGGTCCATCTATGTTAGTTACAGCTGATTGTTGTTCTGGATTTAGCAGTGAGAGATAATCGTTCATTTGCAGCCCTATAGATTATAACTTCGTAAAGTTAAACCTATGATCAAAAGATTGTAAAGGTTTTATTGAATAGAACAGTTAAAGAATGTCCTAGGTGTATGGTCCCACCATACCAATTTATTGTACTAATTCTAGTATAACCTGCCGGGACAATCTATTTCAGTTCCAATACCTTACATTATAAGGATACAAGTCAATAATTGACAATCACTGAGATACAGGCTAAAATGTTTATATAGATCTGCTGCAAAAGGTGATTGAAAAAATAATGTGAGAGAAGTAGAAGAAGAATAAGCAGATTGAGTAAGGTAAAAAAATGAGCTTTAGTTACTATAACATGAAGAAACACCCAAGAAACTTTCGTAATATAACAGGTTTAACTATAGAGGAGTTCGAAAAGGTAGTGGAAAAAGTTAGGTCTGGGTGGGAAAGAGTTGAAAAACAGAAAAAGTGCCATGGTAGAAGATCACAACTACCAACTCTAGAAGATAAGTTATTTTGCGTAATTTTGTACTATCGCACTTACATAACACATAGATTTTTAGGGTGCCTGTTCAATGTGCACAACGCAAATGTATGTAGGTTACTGAAGAAAATAGAGCCATTACTTGCCAAAAAAGTTACTATAACAAAAGATAGAAGTATGACACCAGAAAAAATACTGAAGATTCTGGCTGATGTTACAGAACAGCAAATACAGAGACCAGAAGATAGTAAAAAACGGAAGAAATCATATTCAGGAAAAAAAAGAACCAACACTATGAAAACTGAGATTGTTATCGAAGAAGGTGGAAGAATTTTATCAGTGTCAAAGTCATATCGTGGTAGAATTAATGATTTTTGCATAAGGAAACAAGAAAAATATTTACCAATCGATAGCATAAAATATGCCGATTCTGGATATCAAGGTTGGCAAAAATTGCAAAGCAATGTTATAATTCCATATAAAAAGTATCGTAAAAAGCCATTAACTCCAGAGCAGAAAGAGCATAATAGAAGATTAGCATCATTTAGAATGAGAGTAGAAAATAAGATCCGTGAGATAAAGATATTTAAGATTATGTCTCATGTTTACCGCAATTTTCAGAAAAAATACAACCTGAGGTTCAATATTATTGCTGGTATTGTGAATCTTAAGCACGCCTTTTAGTTAACCTTGATTTTAGTCACCCTCCTTTCCTTCTTTTTATTGCTTGATTCTCAGCAGGTCTATAGAAGCATTGATGATGTTGAAAGTCATCCATTTTTTTACTAGGGGTAATGTAGACGTAATAAGTCACATTCACTTAACATCAACGATCCTATTTCTGTTTATTTCGGAACCTATAAGCTACTATTATTCATGGAGAAAATACCTAGATAATAAGGATCCTGAAAAGTCTGCTAAGTGTAAGAAGGACCTTATTATCAGCACATTAACTTTGTCATTAGGTTTGTTAAACTTCATATTAAAAAGAATGGAGACTGCAACCATACCAATAAACTTAGGTAATGGTATAATCTATAATTTCAACTTAAGCGTAACAGTTAGCATAATATATAGTGCAGTATTTCTGGCAGTTCAGCTTGACAAATTGTTTCAACAACCTGTCAATGATGATCCTTCCACTGAACTTGATAATGCTGGCCATAACCATATTCAGCCCGGTAATGATGGTAATGATCTGCCCGATGGCAACGCTGTGGGAATGTAAGGGTTAGAGGTGAAAAGATTTTATTTCTACTGCCAACGCTAGTACTGCTAATTTGCCAACAATACTCCAAAGTGACAGAATTTTACCTTCCACAACCTGGCTAACATCATGAAACTCACAGTCAGTGACATTCAAGCTAGAATATACATCTTTCCTGCTATTACATCGGTATAAGTAACATGTTGGAGTATCTCCTATATAGTATATTAGCGGTTCTGCAGAACTGCTTTTAAATATGTCAATGGTTGGTACACCTTCTTGTATAATAACGCTATTGATTGCTATTCCTTCTTTTATCTTTTTCATTTTATGACGCTTTTTTTTATTGAGATTTAATATTTCCTCTCCACTTGTTGCTGTTATAATGCCCATCCCATATGTGCCATTGCTTGCTTTGATAAAAACGTAAGGTTGTGTTTTTATTTCATATTCCTCATATTTTTTTTGCACTAGAGATAATATTTGGTCAACTTTAGTCGCTACTGCTCCTAGTGATGAATCATCATTAAAGTCAACTCCATTACAGCTTTCTGTAAGCACAGAAATAAGCCATGGGTCCATTTTAAATTCGCTACAAAATTCGGACGCTAATTCTTGATAGATTTCAAAATACTTAAATTTCTGTCTGCTATGCCAACCGTATAGTGGGCTTGGTACTATATCTTGCTTTACGTCTTTTAGCGTGTCTGGAATGTGGCTCGTCATATCACGATTCAGTATAATAACATCAGGCACAAATCCTGAAGTTGTCTTTAGCAGAGAGTCTTCTTTCACGATAGTTTCATATGATTCTATTAAATTATATGCTTCGTTGTGAAAGAGGCCAATTCTAGTTTCAAAACCTGCGAGCTGCAGTACTTTCTCTATAACAAATACGTTTTCTATATACATTTTATTTCGTGTGTAATTCTCCGGTATTATAAGAGTCTTTTTATATTGTTTTGTTTCAAAATAACTTTTTATTAGTTTTGCTGCTGTTGCTCTTGATGTCTCACTTAGATTGTTGAACCCTGCAGGAAATAAATTAGCGTCCACTGGGGCAATTTTGTAGCTGGAGTTTCTAAGATCTATAGAGCTATAAAATGGCAATGTAAGGCCGTTAAATTTTGCCTCAAACCAATTATTTATACTTTTTTCCAAACCTGGGTGAATTATGTTTTGCATCTACACTTTAAATGTTATAAGGAAGGTATTATATTATAAGCTATAATTAAACATATTTAGCAAATTTGACTAAAGATTAAAGTGTAATGAGATTCTTATTTAAAGTAATAGAAAAATGATTCAACACGATAACAATAAAATGTATGGAACTACTATACTGTCAATTAGAAAAGATAAAAGCGTAGTAGTAATAGGTGATGGACAGGTTTCACTGGGCCACACTGTTATAAAATCCGGAGCAAAAAAAGTTAGGCGTCTTTCTGGTGATTCTGTAATTGCCGGTTTTGCTGGAGCAACAGCCGATGCATTTACTCTCTTTGAAAGACTAGAATCTAAACTTGACAAGCACCCAGGGCAATTAATGAGAGCATGTGTTGAACTTGCAAAAGACTGGAGAATGGATAAATATCTAAGAAAATTAGAGGCTATGATGATTGTTGCAGATAAATCTATTTCATTAGTAATTACGGGAACAGGTGATGTTCTTGAACCTGAAGATGGAATCGCAGCTATTGGCTCTGGGGGAAATTTTGCTCTATCTGCAGCAAGAGCTTTAATTGACATTAAAGGAATATCAATAGAAGAGATTGCAAAAAAGGCTATGAAGATAGCTGGCGATATATGTGTTTATACAAATCATAATGTAGTTATTGAAAAGATAGAGGAGTGATATGTCTTCCAAGCAAAAAACTTTGTGCACTAATTTTTCCAATCAGCCTATAACCCTTTCAGAAGGGCGGCCTTGTAGTAGTGACACCTATGATGAAAAAAATGACCTCTATAAAGATACTAAGAGTGGTTTTGATTCAAATGACAGCGATATTCAAGTTAATGACAGTACTCAAGTTTTGTTAGATGACCTGTCACCACAGAAGATAGTTAAAGAATTAGATAGATTCATAATCGGACAGGATGATGCAAAGCGTGCTGTTGCTATTGCGCTCAGAAATCGTTGGCGTCGCAATCAGGTTCCATTTCCATTGCGTGATGAAATCATACCTAAGAATATATTGATGATCGGTCATACAGGGGTTGGTAAAACTGAAATAGCTCGCCGCTTAGCAAAACTTGCCGGTGCACCGTTCATAAAAATTGAGGCAACGAAGTTTACTGAAATAGGATACGTTGGACGTGACGTTGATTCGATAATACGCGATTTAGTTGATGCAGCAATAGTTTTAGTTAAAGAGAAAGCCCGTAAAGCCTTAGCTAACAAGGCTTTAATTTTAGCTGAGAAAACAATAGTAAACTCTATGGTAGGCGAAAATGCAACTGAAGAGAGTAAAAAAATTTTTAGAGAAAGGTTGAGGAATAAAGAGTTTGAGGACGGAGAAGTTTCTATTAACGTCAGAGAGAGCAAGAGTATGTTACCTACTTTCGATATACCAGGCATGCCAGGTGGGCAAGTTGGTGTGATGAATGTAACAGAAATAGTGGGCAAGATGTTTAACGGGAGCAAAAAAACAAAAACTATTACGGTGAAGGTAAAAGAAGCGCGTGAAATATTAATTAATGAAGAAAGTGAAAGGCTAATGGATGAAGATAAGATAATCAAAGAAGCCATTGATCTTGTTAGTAATGACGGTATAGTATTTTTGGATGAAATAGACAAAATTGCAGCGCGTACAGAAGTAAAAGGTGAAGTAAACAGAGAAGGAGTGCAACGCGATCTGTTACCACTACTTGAAGGAACAACTGTTACAACTAAGTATGGCCATGTAAAAACAGACTATATATTATTTATTGCATCTGGTGCTTTTCATCAGTCTAAACCATCTGACCTCTTACCGGAATTACAGGGCAGATTACCGATAAGGGTAGAACTTAAGGCACTTACTCAAGAGGATTTAATAAGAATATTAAAGGAACCAGAATCTAGTTTGTTAAAGCAGTACATAGCTTTAATGAAAACAGAAAATGTGACGCTTGAGTTCACTTATGATGGTATAAAAACCATAGCTGAAATAGCGTTTACAGTTAATAGGCAAGTGGAAAATATAGGCGCAAGAAGGCTTCACACTATCATGGAGAAGCTTTTAGATGAAATAAGTTTCATTGCTTCTGAGAAAAATAGCGAAAAATTCATTATAGACAGCAAGTATGTAAAAGATAAACTTGAGTTAATTTCGAAGCAGCTTGATTTGTCTAAGTTTATACTTTAGGAAAAACAAAAAGCCTACTTTAAGTAGTATAGATAGTGTTCAGAAGGTCAGCCAGTAAACCTAAAATTTCAGCTATATTCTTTAGGCTGTTTTTCAACAGTAGAATGGTGTGCTGCGACCTCTTGCTTAATATCTAAGCTTAAGTCAATTATTGAGATATTTTCTTCATCATAATCTATGTCTTTTATTAACATATCGTCAGTAATAGTCAAAAAGTCAGGCGGAGAAAGAATAGTTCTTTTATTACCAGCTCTCATTCCCACAACTCCAAGCTCTATAGCAAGTGGTATTTTTTTATCGCCAACCCTAAATTGCACTGTTTGATCTTTGACTATATATTCCCCATTATGCTCCTTTACGCTATATTTAACTGATATCTCATCACCGCACCTTACTTGTTTTCCAGTCTTGTTAATTAAGTCATTAAAAACCATCAGATTATTCACTGAGTCGGGATATTTATCCTTTACTTTGATCAGTTTGACGTAATAAGAATTAAAATTCATTTTGTTATCATTGGCAATAGTAACTACACGCTCTCCGCCTTCTTTCATACCTATCACCCCTAAACCCACTTCTTTTAGGTCATCTTGACCTATTTTCAAAGTAACATCAGAAACTTTGCTAGGGAGTGTTGCTGAGTTATTATTAGAAATTTTATATATTTGCAATAGGACTTCCATGCCACAGAAAGCCTTGCTGCCACTGCCTTCAGTAATTTCATAAAAATTTATCGAATCTTCTTCCTTTTGCTGCGTCATTTCTTCTAAATATTCTGTTAGCCCATGCTTTTCAATATAGCGGTCGAGTGCTGATTCAAGTATTGGCTTCACTAGATAATGTGCTATTGTCTGTATCAAACCACCATGCGTGGCACTTATCTCATAAAGCTTGTCCTTTTTTCCCAGTTTACCTTTGTTTATATAGACAATAGTAAACATAAAAGCAGAGGTTAAAGTGAGAATCATTACTATGGAAATAAGCATTTGTAATATAATTTTTCTAACCATCTTTCTTTACTTGATTCAATAAATCATATAAATAATTAGTATCCCCTGAAAGCGCACTCAAATTATCCAAGCCTTGTTTAAAGAGGGCGTCTATATAGTCCTCTACTTCACTTTTACCAAGTACAGACATTAGATTATTTGTTTTATCTTGTTCGTAATCTTCAATATCATCCTTAGCTTGAAAGATAAGCCCTAGGTTTATCCCGTAGTTATATAACGCTTTACGTTGCTTATCTGTAGCATCCCCTATTATAGCACCTATTTCACATGAAGCTGCAAATAGTTTTGCGGTTTTCATCAAATGAATTTCTTTTATTTTGTTAAAATCTGTACCAATATCTAAAATCTGTCCTCCTACCATTCCCCTAATTCCTATTGCCTGAGAAAGAACTTTCATGATTTCACAGCATTTCTCATTTAACGAAGATAATACCTCAAAAGCCAGAGTAAGTAGTGCATCTCCGGCAAGCACTGCTGTTGCTTCATCAAATTTTTTATGGCAGCTTAGCTGGCTTCTGCGAGTATCACTGTTGTCCATGCACGGTAAATCATCGTGAATTAGAGAGTAAGCATGAACAAATTCAATTGCTGCAGCAACTGATATTACTTTTTTAGCTTCCGCGTTAAACACTCGCGATGAAGCTACGACTAAAAAGGAGCGTATATGTTTTGCAGGAGCAAGGAGTATATAACGCATAGCTGATATAAGCTTATTCTCGCTATTTTCTGGTAAAAGTTTATTTACTTCTACAATAAGCAAATTTTTTGTTGTTTCGTCTAGCATTTTTGAATTGTTAATTGTTTAGCACGTAACGCTAGCCAGCTAGGGCAGTAGAAAACTTTGCTGTAGTTTACCAGTTATAAAAGATATTGCAAACATAAAAATTTTTTATAACATCAAAGAATAGGTTATTTTTTTGGTAAGAAATGTGAATAGCGAACTAGCAAAGAGCACTAGAGAAGACATAGAAGAGAAAGTGAAAAAGATTATACTAGAGCACATTAGTAAGGATGTAGAGAAATTCAACAGCTCTTCAAAGCTTTCGGAGCATGGTGCAGACAGTTTAGATGCAGTTGAAATCATCATGGCAGCAGAAGAAGAGTTCGGAATAGAAATTCCAGATGAAGACGCACAAAAAATGGAAACTATGGAGCAAATAGTTGAGTACATTAATAGTAAAAAAGGCTAATAGTTAGTGTTAAATGAGCAGAAGAGTAGTAGTCACTGGTGTTGGTTTAATCACTCCACTAGCGGCAGATCTTGACAACACTTGGTCAAGGCTGATAAAAGGCGAGTCTGGCATAAAAGCAATCAATACAGATAGATTTGACTCTTCTGATCTTGCTTGCAAGGTTGCAGGGCAGGTGCCTGTGCAATCCGATAACATTGAGAATTACTTTAATCCTGTAGGTTATATTTTTGAAAAAGATCTAAAAAGAACGGATCGTTTTATTCATTACGGCATTGCAGCAGCGATTCAAGCTGTGGAAGATTCATCTTTAGAAGATTCAAAAGTAGATAGAGAACGTGTTGGCGTAACTATTGGCTCTGGTATAGGTGGTCTTCCGTCAATTCAGGAAAATGTTATTACCATGCAGGAAAAAGGGCCCAGACGTGTCAGTCCATTTTTTGTCCCTGCAAGTCTAATAAATTTGATATCTGGCCATATTTCTATTAAATACGAATTTACAGGTCCAAACGATTCAGCAGTAACCGCATGTGCAACAGGTGCGCATGCAATCATAAATTCAGCAAGAACTATAAAACTTGGTGAAGCGGATATTATGATTGCAGGTGGAGCAGAAAGTGCACTTTGTAGAGTTGGAATTGCAGGTTTTGCGTCTATGAAGGCATTATCAACTAAATTCAATGATAAACCGGAAGAAGCTTCAAGGCCATGGGATGCAGAACGCGATGGTTTTGTGATGGGTGAAGGAGCAGGTATATTGGTGCTGGAGGAATACGAACATGCAAAAAAAAGGGGGGCAAAAATACATGCTGAACTGGTTGGGTACGGACTCACAGGAGATGCGCACCACATTACAGCACCACATCCAGAAGGAAGAGGCGCATTTAAGGCAATGCAGCTTGCCTTAAAAAGTGCGCAAATTAATCCAAATCAAGTAGGATATATCAATGCACATGGAACTTCAACGCCACTTGGAGATAAAATTGAAGTAATAGCAATGAAACAGTTATTTGGTGACTACGTTTATAAAATACCTATTTCTTCAACTAAATCTTCTATAGGACATTTACTTGGTGCTGCAGGGAGCGTTGAAGCAATATTCAGTATTCTTGCGTTAAATAATGGAATTATTCCGCCAACCTTAAATTTACATAAACCTTCAGAAGGATGTGATTTAAATTTTGTACCGTTTAAAGCTCAGGAGCATAAAATTCAATATGCACTTTCTAATTCGTTTGGTTTTGGTGGCACTAATGCATCGCTCATCTTTGGACAAGTGTAATCAATTTTGCTGCTGAATAGCTAAAATGTACGAACATTATGATCTGTGATAGCTATATTATCTGTAATTTGCCTTTTACTGTCGATTTACTATACTTATTTGGTAAGATCTAGCTTAATTAAATGAACAAAATATTAGTAAGTAGTAACCATAAACCTCTGGTCGGAAAAATCAAGATTAATGGCTCAAAAAATGCTGTTTTACCAATAATGGCAGCAAGTCTATTGAGTAGCTTCTCGGTAATTTTACATAATGTACCTGATTTAATTGATGTGCATCTAATGTCTAAGCTGCTTGAGAGTCTTGGAGCGAAAGTGAATTTTATACGCAATAAAGATTATAAAGCAAATCATACTTTGGAAATTGATTGCAGTAATATCAATAATCACGTAATTTCACACGAAACTGCAAGTAAGCTGCGAGCATCTCTTTTAATGCTAGGTCCAATTCTCAGTAGATTTGGTAAAATCACAACAGTCTTTCCTGGTGGATGCAATATCGGAAAGCGTCCCGTTGATATGCATATCAAAGCATTAGAAGAAATGGGAGCTAAAATTGAAGTTGAAGGCTGTAATATAATTGCAACAGTGAAAGGAAAGCTACAAGGAAAAGAAGTTATACTTGAGAAAACAAGCGTTGGTACAACAGAAAATGTAATAATGGCAGCAACACTTGCAGAAGGAGTGACAATAATAAACAATGCTGCAACGGAGCCGGAAGTTCTTGATTTAATAGAGTTCCTAAAGAAAATGGGTGCTAATATTGAGATTAGTGATACAAGGATCACAATAACAGGAGTTGAAGAATTAAATGGATGTGTTTATAAAATAATACCAGATCGCATAGAAGCAGGCACCTATGCACTAGCTGCTATAATAACCGGTGGTAAGTTGGAGTTAGAAGGAATAAGTCTATATGATATAAGATGTATTGTGAATGAATTGAAGGCTATAGGGGCTAATGTTGAAATATATAATGAGGGGGTTATGATTTCCAGAAAAACTTGCTCTATTAGGTCTGCTAACATTGCAACAGATCCATACCCTAACTTTCCCAGTGATATGCAACCACAACTGATGTCTGCAATGTGCATCGCTGATGGGATATCAGTAATTGAAGAGAACATTTTTGAAAACAGATTTGCACATGCAGATGAATTGAGAAAGTTAGGCGCTAATATCAGCATCGAGAAAAGCAAAGCTACTATAAGTGGAATAAAAAGCTTATCTGGAGCTAATCTGTGTGCCACTGACTTAAGGTCAACAGCAGCTTTGGTACTTGCTTCTTTGGTAGCTGGTGGAGAAACTACAATAAATAATTCGCATCATTTATGGAGAGGATATGAAGCAATGCACGAAAAACTCAATTCATGTGGAGCTGATATTTCCATTTCATCTTGAGGATATTTTATGAATGAAGCAACTAAACGAACTACAGTAAAAGAAATAGATGAAATCTTATATGAAGAACATAAGGTATTAGACCATGGATTTATTCGAGTAGTGGATTATATGGGCTCTGATAGCGCTATAGTTCAAGCTGCTCGTGTTTCTTATGGCAAGGGAACAAAACAGATAAGTCAGGATGAAGCACTTATAAAGTATTTAATGAGACATCATCATACAACTCCATTTGAAATGTGTGAAATTAAGTTTCACGTGAAACTTCCAATTTTTGTTGCAAGGCAATGGGTAAGGCATAGAACTGCAAATGTGAATGAATATTCGGCAAGATATTCAATACTTGACAATGAATTTTATATACCAAAACCAGAACAGATTGCAAAACAATCTGATAATAATAAACAAGGTAGCGGTGAAGCTTTTGATCCGGATACCTCAAAGGAAATAATAGATTCTCTAACAAATGACTCTAATTTAGTATATTCTCATTATGAGAAATTTATTGAGCAGGGGCTTGCAAGAGAAATTGCCCGAACTAATCTAACGCTTAATTACTATACGCAATTTTATTGGAAAATAGATCTGCATAACCTCTTTCATTTTTTGAAGCTTAGAGCTGATAAGCACTCCCAATATGAAATTAGAGTCTATGCAGAAGTTATGCTGGATATAATAAAGAAGTGGGTTCCACTGGCCTATAATGCCTTTGTTGAATATTGCTTAGAGTCAGCTTGTATTTCAAGAGCTGGTTTAGAAACAATTCGCAAATTAATTAAAGGGAAAAACGTTACTAGAGAAGAAACTAACATTGGTAAAAGAGAATGGGATGAGCTGATGTCCATACTTGATAAACAATCTTAAAGATAAAGGCATACGCGTCAATCTCCTCTGTCAGTTAACTCTCGTTCACCAAATTGAATCTTGCTTTTTACATCACATTAACTCATCACTTTTATAGAACATCTCATTAAAATCATCCAAAGTTCCAAAATCTTTATTTTGAACAAATAGATGACCATCTGTTATGTATGCCTTAGGCAGGGTAAATGGTTTATCATAATGCTGCGATGCTGGCCTAACAATTTCATTATATAAAACCATTACTTGCTCGTAGTTATATCCATCACCAGCATGATATTTACCACGTACGGTATCATAAAAATTCTTTATATCATCATATGTCACTTGCAGCTTCACCTCATACTTTCCCACTTCAAGAGGACTTCCTGTCCTTATTTTTAAGGGATGTTGTGCATTTGCAATACTGTTAGAATCTTCTGCTTCACTATCAGAATTTTTATCCATATTTTCTATCACACTTGCCATAACAGTTTCTTGTTCGTCTTCTATTGGTTTTGCTTGTTTTTCAATTTTATTATTGCTACTGTCAGTTTCCACAGTGACTTTTCTTGTTTCCATATCTTTTTGAGCTTTCTCATTACTTTGCTTGCGTATTTCATCTTCATGCAATTTCTCCTGCAGAGCTTTTTTCGTATCAGCATAATCATCACGATTGCTTTGCAAAGCTGGTTGATCTTCAACATAACTGCTGCTATCATCCGCTTGCATTTGATCTATATAGTTAGATTCTTCTTCCTGTATAGTGTTTTTTGTAACTCCCTTAAGGTAATCAAGCATATCTTTTCCAGTCTTTTCCCAACTTGCAGCATCTGCATATTTTCTACCATTATTGATTACATCCTTTAATATTCTTCTATCATCTATCCATTGTTCAGCATGCTCAAATAGCGTCCATTCTTCATTACCACGAATATCAACATCAGCTCCATTCTCTATCAGGTACTTTACTTTGTCCAATTGCCCATGCCTTACTGCATGAATAAGTGGTGTCCAGCCTTCACTATCTCGAACCTCAATATTTGCATTATTCTTTATTAAATATTCTAATATCTCTTGATTTCCTAAATTAACAGCAAAGTGTAAAGGTGCTAAACCGTAACTATCTTTAACATTAACATCTGCACCATGCTCTATTAGGTAATTTGCTACCTCTATATTTTTCATGCTCATGGCAAAATGTAATGGAGATTTACCAGAACTAATATCTCGAGTATTAATATCTACATTGTGATCTATTAAGTATTTAGCTATCTCTGTATGTTTGAGTTCAATAGCATAATGTAGTAGTGTTTGAGCAGAGGTGTTTTTGACATTAAGATCTGCACCATGTTGAGCTAAATATTCCACCATATCCAGGTCATCTAGCTTAACAAAATGGAATATTGGATTACGTACATTAATATCTGCACCATTGTCCACAAGATATTTTACTAAAGCTGTGTTCTTTATAGCATAGTCGAGCGGCCTGAGATTGTGAGCATCTGGAATATTAGAATTTGCACCATGTTCCACTAAGTATTCAACTATTTCCATGTTTCCCGATTTTATGGCATAGTGCAAAGGTGTCTTAAAACAAGAGTAATCAGTTCCTTCGTAATAAATATCTTGAGAATTGAGATTTGCACCTTGATCGATAAGATATTTTGCTATTTCTGTATTTCCTGATTTAATAGCATGATGTAGCGGTGTTTGTCCGGCTTTATCTTTCGCGTCAATATTTGCGCTATGTTCTACAAGTTCGATAACTTCATTCAAATTCCCTGATAAAGAAGCGGAGTGCAAACGCGTCGCACCGGTTACCTCGTTTGTTTCATTTATGTTTCCTATAGTATCTTCTGCATTATCTTCATCAACTGCCCTTTTCTTTCTAGATTTGACTTCACTTTTCACTGTAACTTCTTCGTTCATAGGTTGATCACTAAACATAACTTCTGCATCTATCTGGTTACTATCTTTCTCCAACTCATTAGATAATTTTTCAGATAGCTGATCACCACTCAAATATGGTTCCTTTGAATATTTAGCGTAATTATAGGGATCAGTGCTGTCTGCTGAATAAAACCCACTTTCAAAGTCTGAGTAGAAGCTTTGATTGAGCGCGAAAAATAAATTTTCATAATCAAGTAGCATGTCATAATCAGAGCTAACACAATGCAAGAATTCACTATCTTCATAATCTGCTATATAGAATTTTTCGGAATCAAGGGTAATTTCATTTGTCCCCTTACCTTCTGCAGTAAACTGTAGAACTACTGCTGAACGCCCGTTACCTACGTCATTACCTTTTACCACTTTAAACAAGGTAATTTCACCTTTTTCTATGAACTCCTTTAATTTCTCATTCTTTTGATCTAATTCTTCTTCTGCTTGTCTTTTCTCTCTTATCAATTTCTCCTCTTTTTCAGTAGTTCCATTTTGCAACTGTAAAAATATCTCTTGTGTGGTTAAGCTATTTGTGTTGCTGAAAAAATTATCTAACATATTTGATGCAATTGGTGACAATTCACCGTGATCATCAAATACTTTTTCCTTTGCCTTATCATAGTGATTTGGGTTATAAATTGCATAAAGAGGATAAAAGCCATAATCTGCTATTGACGCCCTATCAGATGATAGTTCCATTGAGAATCCATAGTGATTAAGTGGAAGATTGGAAGTTAAATATCTACCGTTATCATCCCTAACGTATAGCTCACTTCTACCATTGTGCTCACTATATTTATTGTAGTAGATATAAAAACTTTCATGGTTAAGATTGAAGTGATCATCTAGGTTATCGAATTGAATTGTACTACCAAGCTTCTCACGCAAAAGATTTTTGCTTTCATCTGTAAGCCTCATACGTGCAGAAAAGTAGTATCGATCTATAGGTTCGCCTTTTTCTATCTCAAAGTTCAAAGTAATCTTGTCGTTGACCATTGGTAGCCTCCAAACATTATGTAAATCTATTCATTATTTTATTTATCAATCATACGGTGTGTACTATGAAAAATGTGTTAAGTATTAAGATTTTTTTTCTGTATCTAGGTAAGGTAACAGTAATCTGTCATTTCAGCGCGTGAAGCTGGAATCCAGCTTTTTAAGTTATGAGAGCTACGAAAACTTACTTTACAAACTCCGCCAGCCCCCTTATCATGAAACTGAAGCTATTTATTTATCTTCGCAATCTCTGCAGTGGATTAATGACAAAAAAACTTAATGTATTTGGCGTAAATCATCCTTAATTTTTTGCACTATGTGCACCTCATGTCTTTATAAAACTTTAGGTTTCTACCTATACAAGCCGAAACGCGCTTATAAAGCGTTTAAGACAGTAAAAGACGTCAAATAGACAAGGGAGAATTTGAATACTAGCTACCCTGGGGTTTCTTTGCCTTTTTTTCCGCTCAGTAAATTTCTTAACGTTTATAATTTAGATTAGTTGCGGCTTAAAAGCAGCTGAATCGCGGTTATTAAGCGTATAGCACTGAACAGAAGAAATCTGTCAAACCAGGAAGAAACTCCTCAATTTAAGTTTTTAGTAGTTTTTAAGTATAGTTGTATAGGAAGCGCCTCTGAAGTTATAACCGAAATTTTCACTGGTGCCATAAGTGCCCGTCGTTTAGCATGGTTTTGGGAGGAACGGTCAAATCATTGATGGAGTTTTTTAGGCTACCTCGGTTAGGAGATTGTATTATCTAACCGTTCCAAGCTGAAGCGTTTCCCTATTACAAATTATAATAAGGGAGTTACTATGAAAAAAGCAAAAAGTAAATTAGAGATAGACCTGCTGCAAAAGGTGATTGAAAAAATAATGTGAGAGAAGTAGAAGAAGAATAAGCAGATTGAGTAAGGTAAAAAAATGAGCTTTAGTTACTATAACATGAAGAAGTACCCAAGAAACTTTCGTAATATAACAGGTTTAACTATAGAGGAGTTCGAAAAGGTAGTGGAAAAAGTTAGGTCTGGGTGGAAAAGAGTTGAAAAACAGAAAAAGTGCCATGGTAGAAGATCACAACTACCAACTCTAGAAGATAAGTTATTTTGCGTAATTTTGTACTATCGCACTTACATAACACATAGATTTTTAGGGTGCCTGTTCAATGTGCACAACGCAAATGTATTTAGGTTACTGAAGAAAATAGAGCCATTACTTGCCAAAAAAGTTACTATAACAAAAGATAGAAGTATGACACCAGAAAAAATACTGAAGATTCTGGCTGATGTTACAGAACAGCAAATACAGAGACCAGAAGATAGTAAAAAACGGAAGAAATCATATTCAGGAAAAAAAAGAACCAACACTATGAAAACTGAGATTGTTATCGAAGAAGGTGGAAGAATTTTATCAGTGTCAAATTCATATCGTGGTAGAATTAATGATTTTCGCATAAGGAAACAAGAAAAATATTTACCAATCGATAGCATAAAATATGCCGATTCTGGATATCAAGGTTGGCAAAAATTGCAAAGCAATGTTATAATTCCATATAAAAAGTATCGTAAAAAGCCATTAACTCCAGAGCAGAAAGAGCATAATAGAAGATTAGCATCATTTAGAATGAGAGTAGAAAATAAGATCCGTGAGATAAAGATATTTAAGATTATGTCTCATATTTACCGCAATTTTCAGAAAAAATACAACCTGAGGTTCAATATTATTGCTGGTATTGTGAATCTTAAGCACGCCTTTTAGTTAACCTTGATTTTAGTCACCCTCCTTTCCTTCTTTTTATTGCTTGATTCTCAGCAGGTCTTATCTTTTTTCACCTTGTTATCTGCTTTTTCTCAGACAATAATTAATTCTCAAAAAATCTTGTTTTGAACAGAAGCAAAACTTGATCATTTTTAATCTCCCTCACTTTGCTTTTGCGGCAGGTCTCTAATTAAAACTCCATAATATGGCTTATTAATTATCTAGCAAAATTCAGCTTCAATTTGAAAAAAGTACAACCTGTTGCTATTCAGCTGGGGTTTTATAAGTTATAATTTATTCCAAGCTCAAATCCATGATTATAATCTTCAAATGCTTTCAATAGACTATAACCAGCAAAAGCACTTGTCCTTGAAGAAAGCGGAAGGTCCAGACCAGAGCTTATTTTATATGAGAAACCAAATTCTAACTTACTCAAATCGATAGCAGCATCTATACCAACATTGACATACGGAGTGATATCCGTGTTTGTAAACTCGTAATGATAACGTAAATTTGCTAAAATTCCTCCTTGCAGTCTATATTTAAAAATATTTGCAACTGAAATCATAGGCTCAACTGAAATTTTTACGCTGTTTGTGTAGTGATAACCGATACTATTACTAAAATTGCCAGAACTGTATGACGGAGAAGTATAGATCCTATCTCTAACCCAATCAACTCCAAAACATGGTACTGACAAAGAAACAGCAGGCAATATAGCTACTAAGGTAAGTAATTTTTTCATTTTTACCCTCCAAATATTGATATACGCATATATACAAATATAAGCATTAAAAATAATATAATTACAGCGAATTACTTTATTCTCTTAATCACCTGCTTTTCTCTTGCTATTGCAAGGCTTTTTTCTGGTACATCTTCCACTATAACACTACCTGCCGCAATTACAGAGTCATCATGAACATTAAGCGGTGCAATGAGTGAGCTATTGGCACCAATAAAGCAATTGCTTCCTATGTTCGTTTTATGTTTCTTTTTCCCATCATAATTACAAACAATAGTGCCTGCTCCTATATTACTCCTCTGCCCTACTTTAGCATTTCCTATATAACTTAAGTGTTTTATTCTAGTGTTTTGACCAACTTCACTTGTTTTCACTTCCACAAAATTTCCTATTTTTGCCTTATTACCAATTGTTGTGTTTCCGCATATTCTGGTAAATGGACCGACCTCAGCATTACTTTTAATTAAGCAGTTTTTTAAATGCGAAAATGGCAGTATTTTTGCACCAGACTCTATTTTCACTCCAGTACCGAAAAAAACATATGGGTAAATAACTGAATCTCTGGCAATTTGCGTATCAAGAGAAAAGAAAACAGTCTCTGGAGCAACAAGCGTTACTCCAGAGTTGGTAAAAAATTTTCTTTTGTTTTCTTGAAAGTAAAATTCAGCTTTTATAAGGTCATTTCTGTTATTTATTCCCGTTGCCTCTTCTCCACCGGTAATAACGTAACCGACATTTAAATTACTCTTCACTGCAATGGAAACTATATCGGTCAAATAATATTCATGAGTTGAGCTATTGCACTCTATTTTCTCCACCAATTTACGTAAATTCTTTGCACATGCAACCATTATTCCAGCATTTGCAAGAAACTCTTCATGATTATTTTTATCACTCTTTGCTTCTACGATTTCTCTTAAGGAACCATTCTCAATAATTAACCTACCGTATTCTTTATTGCTTGTCCTAAAACCTAAGCAAACTAGAGCCTTGCCTTCTAAGCAACTAACCATTTTAGTTATTGTGCTGCTTTTTATGAGTGGGGTATCTCCATACTGCACAATAATTATGCTCGAATCTGGCAATTCTTTCAGGTTTCTCATCGCAGTTTTAACTGCATCTCCCGTGCCAAGTGTTAATTCTTGTGTAATTAACTGTATATCCTTAAAGCACTTTAGTCTTTCAATTAAAGGCAGATCAACTACAACAGCAATATTTTCAGGATTTAACTGTTTTGCATTGTAAACGACATGCTGGAGCATGGAAAAACTGCCTATTTTGTGTAGGACCTTAGGCAAATCTGAATTCATCCGCCTGCCATGCCCTGCAGCAAGTATAACGAACGTATGAGTTTTACTTATCACTTATCTTAAAGATGAAAAATGAAAACCGTAATGATCAAGCCAGCTGATTTTGTTGTCATAAAAGCTCCTTAAGTCGCTAATTTGATATTTTAGCATTGCAAGCCTTTCTATACCAATGCCAAACGCAAAACCGCTGTATTTAGTGTGATCTATTCCAACATTTTGAAATACATTTGGATGCGTCATACCGCATCCCAGTACTTCTATCCATTTACTACCTTTATAACTTATGTCCACTTCTGCAGAAGGCTCGGTAAAAGGGAAAAAACTATTACGAAAACGTATCTTCAGCCCTTTATCTCCAAAAAACTTATTAAGGAAGTGATGAATAGTAAATTTTAACTGACCCATATTGACATTCTCATTGACATATAACCCCTCTATTTGATGGAACATAGGGGTGTGAGTTGCATCAAAGTCGTTTCTGTATACTCTACCAGGAGATACGATTTTAATCGGAAAAGTTTTCGCTTTTTCCATAGTTCTGATCTCCACAGATGAGGTATGAGTGCGCAGCACCATTCTTTTGTCGTTTATTTTATTCTTTAAGTAGAAGGTATCTTGCTCCTCCCGCGCAGGGTGGTGACTTGGAGTATTCAGTGCATCAAATACATGAAATTCATCTTCAATGTCAGGGCCATCAACTGCTTTAAAACCCATATGTGCAAAAATAAGCTTTACTTCATTTAGAACCTTACTGAGTGGATGGACCTTGCCCATTTTTTCTGGCCTCGCAGGCAACGTGATATCAACTACCTCGTTCTGCAATTTAAAGTTAACTTCTTCGGCTTTTAGTATATTTTCCTTATTCATTATAAGCTGATCTAGCTTATTACGTAAAACGTTGATAACTTCGCCTAAATTGCGCTTTTTTCCTGCGTCTTCTATCTCTTTTAAGTTGTCAAAATAAGCTTTAATTACACCCTTTTTTCCCAAATATGATAGCCTGACTTTTTCTAAATCTTGTAAAGAAGAAGCATTCTCAATTTCAGAGACCGCTTTATCTTCAAGTGAAGGTATTTCATTCAGTAGCTCTTTATTCATCTTAGAAACGCTGGCTTAAACTTTAATTATAGTAAAATCTTGAATAGCATCAACAATCTAAAAACTGTCCCATTTTAATTATTAATTTATTGACCAATTAGTTTTTTTTATCTACCTTTGCGTTGATGAATTTGCTGTATCAACCATGCACAACAGTGACACTGAAACTGATAATAAGTACAAAATAGAGGATTTACCTAAGTTCTTTAAGGAAAGATCCAAAAACATAAGTAAAGCATTTTCTAGCAAAATAATTAAGATCAGTACCATTCGCTCGAGAAGTATTGAAAGTAATATACAAGAATTTTCATTTGAGCTAACAGCAACAGGTAAAGACATCTTTAATACAAGACCATTTCAAATAAAATCTTTAATTGATTTTTTTAAAATCTGCCTTTCTCGGGAAAAAAAATTTTACAGTCAACATAAAAGTACCAAAAGAAAGCAGTGAATTATATAATAACTACTGTAAAACTAATAGTGATAAAACTGTAGAAGAATTCGTAAATAATGCTCTGCCTCAAATCCTTCTGCAAGGAATAACAATAATACTACAAACAAATGTTAAAGACATTAACTTAGATAATTTGCACCAAATAGGGTCATTTTTAAATGAAAAGCTAAAACATGCAGAAAAAACTGAAAATGAGGAACAGAGTCAAGTTACACTACAAGTAAAAGAAGCAGAAAATAAAGACAGACAAGAACAGAGTGAAACTAAGCAAAAAAATGCACAAAATAGATAAATTGTACCATTTACAGGCTCGTTTGGCTTTAACGTAGCAAGCAAAGTAAATTGTAGAGCTCCAGTGGTTACTGCTGCAATAAAAGCTAATATACCAAAATATAGAATCTTCCTTCCCTTATCCAATTTTTTTAATGATGTAATAAGGTTATCCCTTTTAAGAACACCAAAACCTTCTATACAGAGCAACAATATACCATTTGGTGTCATTCCAGCGCTTGACGCTGGAATCCAGAAAAAAAAAGAAAAATGGACCCCAGTATCAGCTACTTGGATGACAAGTAGTATAGGAAATCCAATACCTCAAGAAGCAGAACAGAATGTAGGTCAAACTACTTCGCACACAGAGTATTTTAAGGCTAACAGAAAAAAGAAGTCAAAGAAGCAGACCAAAGAACTATCAGAGAAAGAAAAACAATTAGCCATAAAACAAGCACAAAATGATGCTAGAGTAGCTATGTTAGATAACCAGATTGAGCGCAGGGGAAAAAAACTCGATGAAATATTTATTGAAGTGATGAATGGATACAAAAATCAAGATCCAGAAACATTTCGCAATGTTTTTAACTCAATATTCAATATTGTTTATTTTCAAGATAAACAATTACATGAAATATTAGAGTCAGATGAGATATCAGAAGTATTAGAAATACCACAACCAGCTGGCAAGTCTTCTTTTCAAAAAGAGTATTTACATAAGCAAGTATATAAAAAGTTGCAGTCTCCATTCTTTTTAAAAAGAGCAATTGCTCAAATTAGTTTCAGGTGTTTATATACAACAACCTCCTACGCAACATGAAAATACTCCTCATAAATCTACAAACCCTTTACCAATAAATAAATCTAAAGATCCTTCACCAGCAACAAATGAAGCTAAAACTCTACCACCTACTAACATTACACTCAAATCACCGTTAAAAACTGTATTTTCCTCAAAAAAGGCTTATTTTTGTCTATTTATAATAGTAGCATCTGCATCAACACTTTGCTTATGGCATTTTCCATTAGGAAAAGTGTCAATGTTAAAAGGATTAGTGCCACCAGAAAAAAGAGAAAATATTGGGTTAGCATTGAACATAGGGTTACCAACATTGATTACATTATGTGTTTTGAGTTTAGCTTACTTTATATATTCTAAATATTCTATAGAATCTGTTAAGCAAGTAAGTGAAAACAATCCCCTTTCTCGCGCCTATAGCTAGTGCAGGTTCAGTTTTCCTACGTCATACCGCCGCGGATAGATCCCGCTAACAAGCAGCGGGATGACAGCAGCCCTACGTCATACCGTCACGGTATCTCACATAGATCCCACTAACAAGCAGCGGAATGACGAATTTGTCGTTTTTTAAATCGTTGGTAAACCAGAATTACTTTAGCTATAACAAAATAGAAATAAGTTGTTGTAAAAAATTTTTCATGGTAAAATTACTTATTTTCACCATATGTTTAAAGGAATTATCACGGATATCGGGACTATAACTGATACTACCACTCACTCCAACTTTGATCAAATTTTCCATATCAAAACACAAAATTTACCCTCTATAAACAAAGGAGATTCAATAGCTTGCTCTGGTGTGTGTTTAACTGTTGTTGATATAATGAGCGATATATTTACAGTTCAAACGTCTCAAGAAACTATGAAGGTTTCTAACTTAAATACGTGGAAGATAGGCAAAAAAATAAATCTCGAACAAGCAATGAGATTAAGTGATAAGATCGATGGCCACCTAGTTCAGGGTCATATTGATGGGATAGTAAAAATTTTAACAATTGAGCGAAATTTAGATTCTCATGAAATCAAACTATCGTGCCCACAAGAATTAATTAAATTTGTTGCAAAAAAAGGCTCCGTTACACTAGACGGGGTTTCCCTCACAGTGAATTCAGTTATTAATCAGGAATTTACAGTAAATATCACTCCCTATACATGGGAAAATACAACTTTTCAGTACAACAAAATAAATGATTATCTGAATTTAGAAATTGACATTATCGCTAGGTATTTAGATCAATTGATGCAGCATAAATACAATTAATTTTACAACCTTGTTATTTACAACTATTATATCTTGAAAACCATATAGATATAAAATATGCTTTTCGATAGCCTAATTATCTTCATTGTTGTTCTATGCGTAATAATCTCGGTAACTAGAGGTTTTATAAAAGAGCTATGCGCACTAATGTTTCTATTTTTATCAATTTTTCTGACAGCTAATCACTATGATTTTTTCACTCCAAATTATAGTAAATATTTTGATTCTAAAGTTATACTAAACATACTTTCTACAATCTCTGTATTTATTATACTTAATCTTATATTCATGATAATAAACAACTGGCTAATGTACATATTATCACCCATAAGGTTGGGGTTTATCGATAGAGTTACTGGAATCTTTCTCGGAGTGCTTAAAGGAATATTGCTCTCTTATGTATTATTTTTTGCTGTGCACTTATATTGCTACACAGTATATGACAAAAAAGAATATGGCAAAAAAGAGGAACATTCTGAAATAAAAGCAGAAGACATATTGCCTAATTGGATAATAAATTCACACTCTTATCAGGCTTTATTTGTGACAGCAGAAGAAGTAATTGACATGTATGTACCAAAGTCGTTGATACTAAAAATAAAAGAGATTGGTGGAGAAATGGTTGATCAAGAAAAACCCAAAAACAATAAAAAAGAAGAGTAAATATTTATTTATAAATATGTTCATTGGGAGTATTCAAAAAGCCATATGTGTCAGGTTAAGAGCACTCCTCTCTTATAATTCACGTATTTAAGAATGACTTCTGCTAAACCTTTACTAATTCCATGTACGTTTTGAATTTCAGCCAGAGAAGCTTTGCTTATATTTTTCACTGAACCAAAATAAGACATCAACGCCTTTTTCCTTTTGTTGTCAATGCCGGGTATTTTGCTTAATTGTGAAACTATAAACTGTTTATCGCGTTTTTTTCTATGTGAAGTTATCGCAAAACGGTGGGCTTCATTACGCAGCAATTGTAAGTAAAGCATGACTTTGCTGTCATTTGCCAGACTGAATTCTTCCCTGCCCAGCATATAAAATGTTTCATTTCCTGCGTTACGATCAGGACCTTTTGCCATACAAGCAAAAGGAACGTTTATATTCAATACTTCCAGTACATTCTGTACTATGGAAACATGTCCTGGTCCACCATCAATCAGTAAAAAATCAGGTATTATGCCTTTTATATTGCCGGAGAAACGTCTGGTTAGCACTTCCCTCATCATTTTATAGTCATCGCCTGAAAATTTTTCCTTTATAGTAAATTTTCTGTACTCACTTTTTAAAAAACCCTCCTGCCCTGCAACAACCATTACACCAATTTGTTGATTTCCAAATATATGGCTATTGTCATAAACCTCAATACGCTTTGGAATGTTTGGTAACAAGAAGGTTTTGCTAAGCTCCTCAAGCTTTTCTAGGTTATTTCTATAATCGATAAGCTTCTGCTCTAAGCTATGCTGAGAGTTATCATAAACAAATTTCAATAAATCACGCTCTTTTTTATTCTTTGCATGCAGAACTTTTACTGGCTTTTGGGCAACCTTATATAGTGTTTGTTCTATAATTTCCTTATCCACAATAGAATCTGGAACGTAAATTTGTATTGGAGGTATGTTAGCTGAATTATAAAAATTGACCAAAAAGGTGGATAAAATTTCATCATTTGAGTGATCACCACAGTTCTCGGCAAAGTAAGGAGTGCTGCCGTAGTTGTCTTTATTTCTGAACGATAACACACTAATACATGCTAGATCCTCTTCACGTACAATACTGAAGAAATCTGCATCTTTTTCAAAAGAAAAATCCGTGTGCTGTATTTGAATTTGCTCAAGAAACTTTACCCGATCTCTATATATAGCAGCAAGCTCATAGTTTTCTTCACTGCTGCACTTTCTCATTGTGAAAAGTAACTGTTCTTTCACTTCCTTATTTCCTCCAAGCAATGTATTTCGTGCCTGTTTTACTGATTGGCAGTAGTCGTCTTTTGTGATTTTGTTTATGCATGGTGCTGAGCAGCGCTTAATTTGATATTCAATACATGGTCTTTTTGTTGAGGAAAAGTATTGATCTGAACATACTCTTAGGAGAAAAGCTTTTTGCAATGACAATATAGTTTGCTTAACAGCAGCGGCAGATGTAAAGGGACCATAATAATGAAACTCATTCTTCTTAAATTTGCCTCTATATTTTGCTATTCTTGGATAATCGTGCTTGGAAATTGTTATATAAGGATAAAATTTTCCATCCCTGAGCACAATATTATAAAGTGGTTTCAATGATTTTATTAACTGTGCTTCAAGAAGCAGTGCTTCGATTTCATTCTCAGTGATGAATATTTCAACCTTAACAACCTGTGAGAGCATAACTCTAATTCGTTCAGAAAGGTTTTCGAATTTAAGGTAGTCAGATAATCTCGATTTCAAGTTTTTTGCTTTACCAATGTATAAAACTTTATCCTTATCTCCAATCATCTTATACACACCACAAGACTGCGGAGATAATTTTATCTGTTCTTTATATTGCTTGAACATTTATCCATTACTTGACTTGTATGAGGTTAAAATCTGCTACTAAATGAAAGATGGAAACAACACTTGCAAGCAAAGACAATCTATTTCTCCTTAGCTTATTAGAATTGCAGTTGATCTTTACACTATCCATAAATTTATTGATAAATGGAGTAAGGCAAGTAAGCTTATCAAGCGCTGCATTAAAGTGGTTATTTTTTATCGCTTGTTTTATGTTTTTACAAGCAGTTATAGCACAATTTGATAGCGCAATTTCTTCATTTTCAATCAAAAATCTCTTACCGTAAGATGCACTATAAGTAGTGCCATCACTTTTCCTTACTTTGCTCATCATATTACTAACTCTTTTGTAAGTGCTTAGAATTTGTTCACCTTCTGGCGTACTAAGATAACGATCCAATATAACAGTTTGCTTTTCTGCTGTCAGCAGATCATTAATATCGATTTTATATAGTATTGAATCTACGACATCTTGCCTTATATCTCTATTTTTTAAAATAACCTTGAATCTTTCTAAGCAGAATCTAAATACTAGTTCTGAAATTTGTTTTCTATTTGGCTTATCAGCTGACGTTGTATTTTCATTAAATAGAAGCCTTGAATATAAAGATACTGACTTATCTATCAATAGCCTAATTGGAATATGCAAATTATTTTCAAGTATTATTCTAATTATACCAATTGTCATTCTCCGCAAACCAAACTGATCATACGAACCAGAGATTTTCTCACCTGCTGCAATTAAACCAACTAAGCTATCCACTTTGTCTGCAATTGACACAGCAATTGCTGAAGGGGATTTAGGACACTCCTGCTCTGGCCCGATTGGCTTATAGTGTTCAGTTATAGCTTCCACTATTTCTCTATCTTCTTGAAAATAAGAAGCATAATATCCACCCATTACTCCTTGTAATTCTGGAAACTCTCTTACTATCGATGTTGCCAAATCAGCTTTTGCCAAATATGCAGCACGTTCAACTTTTATCAGCGAAGCATGTGGAATAAATATAGCTATATACTTTGACAGAGCCGTAATACGCTTCACCTTTTCCCCCACGCTGCCAAGAAAAGCATGAAATAATATCGAACCCAATTTTTTGACATAATGATCCAGATCTTCCTTTTTGTCCTGAGATATCAAAAATTGTGCATCAGCAAGACGTGCTTCTAATATTCTTTCGTGTCCTTTAACAACTTCACCATTGTTGACGTTGACAACAGTGACAAAGTGTGAAATTCTCTTTCCATTACTTAAAGCAAGGTATTTTTGCTGCGTATTAATTATACTAAGAATTACTTCCTTCGGTAATCCAAATGACTTTTCTTGATTCACTTCACCAAACAGTACGATTGGCCACTCTATAAGCCCTGTCAATTCATTTAATAAATAATCATTTTTCTCAAGTTGTAAATTCTGCTCTTTTGTGAATTTATTAATCTGATCTAGTATAAATTGCTTTCTTTTGTCCAGCTGGAGAATTACGCTGTTTTTTTCTAGCAATTCAAAATAGTCTTTAGGTGCTTTAATAGTTAACGTCGCATCACTTGAGAGAAATCGATGGCCATATGTTGTGTTAGATGCTGTGATCCCTGCAAAAGACACAGGTATTATTTCGTCATTTAAAATGCATAAAATGTTTTTAATTGGCCTAACCCACCTTTCTTTTCCTTCGCCCCATCTCATGCTCTTCAACCAAGAAAAGTTTTTGAGCATTTCCTCCAGTTGATTTTTGAGGAATTCTCTGATGTTAAATGAGCAGCTTTCTCTTTTAATGAAGTAAAAATCCTCATTATTTACTTTTCGAACGAGCAAATCTTCTTCATTTTTCTGATATTTTCTTAAAAAACCTTCGATAGCACTTTTTGGTGCGTTAATGTTTGGTCCCTTAACTTCGTTATTGGAATCCTTCAGCTCCAAAGCATTTATGTTGTCAACAAATAGGGTAATGCGACGTGCCGTTACAAAAACCTCCATTGATCTAAATTTTACATTATTTTTGTTAAAAACATTGGCAATACAGCTCTTAACTTGAGTTGCAGCTACATTCTGCATTCTCGGTGGTATTTCTTCTGAAAGGCACTCAAATAACAACTGCAACGACATACGCTATTTACTCATGTACAATTCGCAACATTTTTTTGTCAGCTCTCTAACTCTACCAATATGCGCTGTACGTTCATTGACACCAAGCACACCTCTTGCATCAAGCAGATTAAGTAGGTGACTAGTTTTAATACATTGGTCATAAGCTGC
Source organism: Wolbachia endosymbiont (group A) of Conops quadrifasciatus (assembly GCF_964027015.1). Taxonomy (NCBI): domain Bacteria; kingdom Pseudomonadati; phylum Pseudomonadota; class Alphaproteobacteria; order Rickettsiales; family Anaplasmataceae; genus Wolbachia; species Wolbachia endosymbiont (group A) of Conops quadrifasciatus. The sequence goes on along the minus strand of NZ_OZ034722.1, from coordinate 908,097 downwards.
CATTGGTAGCTCCTTTTCAATAAGGAACTTACATAATTTTTCCGTATCTTCAAATTGCTGCTGTACCACTTTAGTATCATAATAATCTAACGCTAGATAAGAAAATTCATATTCTCTTTGTTTAAAAATATCTCCGTAAGTTACACCGTTATCGTTCCAAGTTATATCGTAAACATTATCTACACCTTGTATGCACATTGCTAAACGTTCCAACCCATATGCCACCTCACCAGGAATCATTTTGCAGTCAACCCCTCCAACTTGCTGTATATAAGTAAGCTGTGTTACTTCCATTCCATTGCATGTAACTTCCCATCCAAGTCCTGATGCACCAACACTTGGGTTTTCCCAATCATCTTCAACAAACTTAATATCATATTTTTCTGTAGATATGCCAAGAGCTTTTAAGCTATCTAAATAGACGTTTTGTAAATTATTACCAGATGGCTTTATTATAACTTGATATTGGTGATGTTGATACAAGCGATTAGGATTATCACTATAGCGTCCATCTGCTGGCCTAATTACTGGTTGTAGATATGCAATTTTTGTCGGTTTTGTATCAATTGCAGACATAATTGTTGCAGGATGTAATGTACCAGCACCAACTTCAGATGTGTATGGGTGAAGTATAACGCACCCTTCACCAGCCCAAAAATCTTGCAACTCTTTTATTATACTTTGTAAATTCACACAAATTGCACACTTTTTATACTAAATATATAAATAAATAAGTACTATTCAATATTTATTTTTTTTGCAGCACTATTTAAATAATCACCTAAAACTGCTGAACTTTCCCTCACATACTGAATTATGCTCTTATTTAGGACAATTGCATCATGCATAGTTAAATCGCAGAATATAAATGCTGTTAAATACAGTAAAATCACCGCATAAAATGTGTGAAAAATCCCCTCAAATGTAATTGACATTGCATTATTATAGCTGAGTTGTATTGAACTTATTGGCCATGGTTTTATCACTTCTACGACATTAAAAAATACGTAAGGTATCATAAGAAAAAAGAAAAAGTGCATAAAATCATTAAACCAAAATGGGCATTGAAACATCTGCTTACATATACTCCCATAGAGTTTACTTATAGTATAATAAATTGACATTATTGCTGGCATTGAAAGTGCTACAGTCAATACTTGCCCTGACGCTATTTGTATTACTATGTCTTCACCACTGTTTGCTGAAGGGTCCTGAGCATGAAAAATAAATATTCCAATTAATTGCATTACTAACATAACTATTGCCAATTTTGTAAAAACAGCAGCTACAACTATTCCTGAATTTGGCATTTTATATAGTAAATATTCGTCTCCATATGTAAAAATCAATATAACATCGACAATAAATAATATTAAAAAAGAAGACCAATAGTTCTGCCAACCTGGTAAATATCCTATTCCCAAAAAAGAGCTTAATGTTTTGGCAGGAAAAACCTTACCTAGCATCTTTCCCAAAAATTCAAAAAAAATCCCCATGCTCTAAGTAACACTTGGTTTATATTATTTATAATACTGTATTGTAACGGACTTATCAATAACTTAAAACATGTATTGGAAAATTTTAGGTAATATGCAGCAACAGTAGAAGAACATGCGCCAAAAATTTAGTAATTTTATAGGGCTTGTGCACTTAAATTTTTTGCAATATCAAGTGCAGCGTAAGTGAATATTGCACTTGCACCCGCACGTTTTAAACCAATCAAAGATTCATAAATCACCTTGTCATAATCTAGCCAGCCATTATTTGCAGCAGCTTTTATCATTGCGTACTCACCGCTTACTTGGTAAGCAAAAATCGGAAAATTAAACTTATCACTTGCTGTTTTGATAATATCCAAATATGGCATACCTGGTTTAATCATAATAAAATCTGCACCTTCATTTATATCCATTTCAATTTCGCACATTGCTTCGTGCGCATTTTTATAATCCATTTGATAACCACTTTTGTCTATAGAATGTGATAGCCCACATGAACCAACGACTTGCCTGAATGGAGCATAGAAGCTAGAGCAATATTTCACCGCATAAGATAATATTAATACGTCTTGAAAGTTATTATCATCTAATGATTTTCTGATTCTTCCTATTCTACCATCCATCATATCAGAAGGAGCAACTATATCACATCCTGCCTTCGCTAAAGCAAGTGCTTGCTTACACAGTACTGATATAGTTTCATCGTTTTCTACATCCATCTGATTATCTTTTAAAATGCCGTCATGGCCATGAATAGTGTATGGATCCAGTGCAACGTCTGCAATAATACCAATTTCAGGTACCTTTAATTTTACAGCACGGATTGCTTTGCAGATTAAGTTGTCAGAATTATATGCTCCCTCAGCGTTTTCAGATTTTAGTTTACTATCAACTACAGGAAAAATTGCAACAGCATTAATTCCTAAATCTTTAGCTTCCTTAACTATAGACACTAATCCATCTATTGAATAACACTTTACGCCTGGTAAGCCAGAAATTGGTTCAGTTGTTTCTTCTCTGTCGTGAACAAACAGTGGAAGAACCAGATCATTTACTGATAAACTATTTTCACTTGTTAAATTGCGAACCCATTTGCTCGAGCGCCTGCGCCTTAATCTTGTATTTGGAAAATTAAACATTGGACCCAGGTAAATTCCCAGTAAAGAGCAACACTCCTGAAATGAGTACCACCCAAAGCACCGATATTGGCAGAAACACTTTCCAACCAAGGCGCATTAGCTGATCATATCGATAACGAGGTATTGTTGCTCTAATCCAAATAAATACGAACAAAAGTATAACTATCTTCAAAACGAACCAAATCAAACCTGGAATTTTGTAAAGTAAACTGAACTCCAGCGGCGGATACCATCCTCCTAGAAAGAATATCGTCATCATAGCACTTGCTAGAATCATATTTGCATATTCTCCAAGAAAAAAGAGGGCAAAAGGCATGGATGAATATTCAACGTTATATCCAGAGACAAGCTCTGCTTCAGCTTCTGGTAAATCAAATGGGTGACGATTAGTTTCTGCAAGCAAAGAAATAAAAAATATTATTCCTATAGGCATTAGTAGCAAATCAACCCAAAATGGCATATTGTGTTTCGCTACCACCACCTCTCCAAGGTTCAACGTACCAGTTGTAACAACAACTGTAGCAACTATTAAGCCTATTGAAACTTCATATGAAATCATCTGAGCAGCCGACCGTATAGCGCCAAGAAATGCATAATTAGAATTGCTTGACCAGCCTGCAATAATTACGCCGTATACTCCCAGCGACGATATAGCTAGCACATAAAGCACTCCAACATTAATATTTGCTATAACCTTAGGAATCACTACTTGCTGGCCATTTTCTACAATTACTTCAGCACCAAACGGTATAACTGCCCAGGCAATTAATGCCAAGATAAAGGTAAGCATTGGAGCCATAATGAACAGTATGGTGCTCGCTCTAAATGGTATTATCGGCTCTTTAATCAGTAGCTTAATAGCATCTGCAAATGGCTGCAATAGCCCAAAAGGTCCAACTACACTTGGGCCGTGTCTCAGTTGAATTGCACCAATAACCTTACGCTCAAAGTATACCAAGTACGCAACTGAAAGTAGTAGCGGTACTAAAATAAATAAAATATTAACTAGCGTGTTCATAAAAAGCTTTAGTACAATCTGCCATTATTTTTGAAGCGCGACTTATTGAATCCGTCATATAAAAATTACACTCCTTAAAAGTGAAAGGTGTATTACTTAAGCTTATCCCATCATTGCTAATTGGCACCCATGTGTTTTTTACCACTTGATCGGCATTTCTAAACTGTGGACCGATAGTATCTAATTTTTTTCTAACATCAAATAAACTATCATACGGTAAAGAAAGGTCTAAATATTGTGAAAGATTTTTAATAATTAACCAATCCTCCTTTGCTTCACCTGGAGGAAATACAGCTAAATTTGTTCTTTGCACTCGACCTTCAGTATTTACATAAGTTGCATATTTTTCTGTATATGCAGCACCAGGCAAGATAACATCTGCCACATGTGCACCCTTATCACCGTGATGACCTTGATAAATTACAAATGTATTTTCTAATTTTGATGTATCAATTTCATCTGCACCAAGAAGATAAATGACTTCTATCTCGCCACCTTCTGTATGCTCCAGTATTTGATTAGTGTCTTTTCCACCTTTTTCAGGAACAAACCCAACGTCCAGACCACCAACTCTTGCTGCAGCTTTATGCAGCATATTAAAGCCATTCCAGTTGTTTCTGACCATGTTAAATTTTTCTGCAATTTTGCCAGCTAGAATTAGAATTGATTCAGAATCATCTCTTATTAATGCATCTTGACCAATGATCAGCATAGGGTTTTGGGCGGCTACCAGCAGCTCACAGAACTTATGATTTCCATTTGCTATTTTACTCAAAACATCAGGATTATCGCCCAATTTCTCAACATGATACAAATATTCAATTTTAGGACCAACACTTGCAATAGGAAAGTTGCCCTGTAAATATCTCTTTCTCAATCTTACATTAATGATCGGTGCTTCTATCCTTGGATTTGTATTTATAAGCAGACACAAATCTGCATTCTCTATACCCTGGGTAGTGGTATTGAACACATAAGATCCGCGATTACTTGGTATAAGCTTTGCACCATCTTGCCTGCAGTCTATATTCCCCGAGCCAAGCTTCTGCATCACTTCTTTGAGTAGAAGCATAGACTCACAATCTGCTAAATCACCTGCAATTGCAGCTATTTTATTTGATTTTGTATTCTTTAATTTCTTTGCAGCAATAGTTAATGCTTCATTCCAATCAACTGGGGCTAATTTACCATCTTTTTTTACATAAGGTTGATCAAGACGCTGAACTTTTAGTCCATCATAGGCAAAGCGGGTTTTATCTGATATCCATTCTTCATTTACCTCTTCGCTCAGTCTTGGTAATATTCGCATAACTTCCAGGCCACGATAATCAACTCTAATGCTACTTCCCACAGCATCTAGCACATCTATAGTCTCACAATGTGATAGCTCCCATGGACGCGCTGTAAAGGAGTAAGGCTTTGAAGTTAAAGCCCCTACCGGGCAGAGATCTATGATATTTCCAGATAATTCAGAACTAATATGCCTTTTTATGTAAGTGCTAATCTCTACATTTTCTCCCCTTCCGATTCCTCCAAGTTCATTTGTACCTGCAACATCAGACAAAAATCTAACACACCGAGTGCAATGAATGCATCGATTCATCGCAGTCTCAATCAGTGGTCCGAAGTGTTTTTTTTGCACAGCCCTCTTATGCTCATCAAGTCTGCTGGTTCCTTTGCCATAAGCCATCGTGATATCTTGCAAATCGCATTCACCACCTTGATCGCAAATTGGGCAATCAAGCGGGTGGTTAATTAGCAAAAACTCAAGCACACCTTCACGTGCTTTTTTAACCTTAGGGGTATCAGTGTGAATAACCATCCCTTCTGCAACTGGCATTGCACAAGAAGCTAATGGTTTTGGAGGCCCACCCTCAACTTCAACTAAACACATTCTGCAGTTACCAGCAATTGCTAAACGCTCATGATAACAAAAACGTGGAATTTCAACGCCCACGACTTCACAAGCTTGAATTATAGTAAGCCCATGCTCTACTTCACATTCCTTAGAATTAATAGTAACTTTAACCACAACTATTATACAGCTTCCCACTTTATAGGATTGCCGCTTACCTCATCTTCAACCAGATTGCCGTTGTCATATTGAGCAGACATATAATTCATGCGCGAGTCACGATCTATATATCTAACAGGTTTTACCGGTTTATCTTTATACATTTTTTGCTCGGCCTTCTTACGCTGAGTAGGGTTATTTTTACTAGCTGTCTTTGCTTTCCCACCTGCTGCCATATAAACTCCTAAAAACTTTTCATTCTATTTTAACACTTAAGTATATAGCGTCAATATTTAATAACTTTAAAATTTCAATAGATCTCTTATTATAATCGTTGTTTAAATAAAAAGTTACTCCTTGATATCATTCCAGTGCTTGACCAGAAAAAAAGAAATATGCATCAGCTACTTTCATGACACTACTTGCTGCGCCTCGAAAATAAACGTTCATGTAGCTGTGAGTCAAGCCATAAATCCAGTATAAAGACCTTTAATCATTGACTTCGTAGTACTTTTCAACCAACTTATTAAGTAACCTTACACCAAAACCTACTGCTCCTCTTGGACAAATATCATTACCTTTTTCGTGCCAAGCAGTGCCTGCGATATCTAAATGTGCCCAGCAAGTTTCATTCACAAAACGCTGTAAAAACTGTGCAGCCATTATGCTATCTCCACCAGAACCTGCAGGAGCGATGTTTTGAACATCAGCAATCGGTGAATCAATAATTTTGTCATAAGTTTCATTCATAGGAAAACGCCATAACTTCTCACTTACTTCATTTCCTGCATCAATCAGACGGTTTGCTAATTCATCATTATTTGAAAAAAGACCAGCATATTCGTTATTTCCAAGTGCAACCACTATAGCACCAGTTAAAGTTGCAAGATCAATCATAAATTTTGGTGAGAATCTGTCTTGCGTATACCATAAAGCATCTGCAAGTATGAGCCTTCCTTCTGCATCGGTGTTCAACACTTCTATCGTCTGTCCAGACATTGAAGTTACTACATCACTCGGCCTTTGAGCATTACCACCCACTGCATTCTCTGCAAGTGCAACCACGCCGATTGCATTTACTTTTGCTTTTCGTCCTGCTAAAGCATGCATCACCCCAACTACAGCAGCAGAGCCTGCCATGTCATATTTCATTGACTCCATACCACGTGAAGGTTTGAGTGATACTCCACCAGTGTCAAACGTTATACCTTTACCAACAAAAACTATTGGCTTTTGTTCTTTAGAAGCCCCATTCCATTTTATCACTACTAATTTTGGTTCTTTACTACTTCCTTGTGCGACTCCAAGCAAGGCTCCCATTTTTTTCTCTTCCATCTGCTTTTTATCAAGCACTTCGATTTCAAGGCCAAGCTTAGTAAGCTCTTTTTTTATATGATCAGCATAGGATTCTGGATATAGAATGTTAGGAGGCTCTGTTATAAAAGAGCGCGCAAGGAATATACTCTCACCTTCTTGCCTTGAGTGCTCAAATGATCTTTCAGCATTACTTAATTGCTCATCTTTTACTAATACGGTAATTTCCTCTACCTCTGTAATTTTCTCATCCTTTTTAGTTTTATACTTATCAAACTTAAAATTACGCAGAAACGCACCATATGCAACATTTGCTGCACTACCTTCGATTAAAACCGCTGCTTTCTTAATTTTTAATCTGCTTAGCTCACAATATATTTTACCACCAATATTTAATTCTTTATTTTCATTCCATTCATCCTTCTTACCAAGTCCAACAACTACAACGTTTTTTCCTTCTGGTAAAATGGTAGAAGAAAATTCACCAAAGCTTCCATTAAAATCGCTAAATTGCTTTATATTATCTATGATCTGTTTTCCTTGCAAAACTCCGCCATCATTTACGGTTTCGTTGTCCTCAAATAAACCCATTACTATTGTTTTAAAATCGGGCGAAATTTTAGAAATTGTTATTTTCATTGCTGGCATCTCCGTTGCAAATAATTGTAAACTGTACATAAAACATAGCAAAAACATCAGTAAGATATTTTTCATATACATCCTAAGTACAATAACACTCAAGTTTACTATGGACTCCCTTACATGCAAGGGTTTTTTATCTTTTATTAGAGAACTTATTATATCCGCCCAAGGTAATGTTAAACGTATAGGTTTTTATGACCTGATCACTGTAAGTAAATGGTGTTATGAGAAGGCTTGCAAGCCCGTTACTAACAAAATCTTCAAGAACAGGATCAGCACAATTATCGCAATTATGGTCAGCAAAAAACATTTGCGTTGTGAATTCTGGAAAATCTGGATGTTGAACTAGAAAGTTGATATGTGGAGCTCTATCACCAATTTTACCAGGTGCTATCGTAATAAAATTATAATAGCCAAGATTATTCACTACAAACCTTCCTGATCCAGCAAAATTTGGATCGAGTTGATTATCCTCTATATTCTCATCGTAATGGTTCACGCCGCGTGAATTCGCGTGCCATATAGAAACTACAGCATTTTGTATTGGTAAACAGTTTATATCAGTAATTCTACCCACTATGTGTATTAATTCTCCTGTTGCACTATTTGGAGAACCAGGTTTTCTTCTTAAATTGTTTGAAGAGCTAAAATTTTTTGGCCTTGCATCAAGGTCATATATTTCTGGAGTTTCAATGCAGTTGAGCAAAACAGGATCAGCTGCAAATAGCGGCAAACTGAATACCGTTTGTACTAAAAGCGCCAATAAGATATTTTTCACATTCATTTCATTTATAATGCTTTTATTCAGATTATAGCAGCTTTTTTCTTTTGTTTAAAGATAAGACTTCCTTTGGAGCCGCTTTATTTCAGTGCATGAGCTGGTCCTTTTCGGATCTTAGCGCTGTGTACATAACTGCACGAACGTCTAGCTTAGGGGTAAGATAGGAGAAAAATTAGGGCCCGCAAATTAATCCAAACACATAAGTGTAGTGTTACCACCGAATGCTGTAGTGTTAACACTTACAACTTTTTCTGTAGAAAAACGCTGTAAATAATGAGGACCACCAGCTTTTGGCCCAGTGCCAGATAGTCCTCTACCACCAAATGGTTGTATCCCAACTGCTGCACCTATCTGGTTACGGTTGATGTAGACATTTCCAACTGATATTTTTTTGCTTATTAAATCGATCTGATTTTGTATACGGCTCTGCAAAGAAAATGTAAGCCCATATCCTGTATTGTTTATATCACTTATAACTTCATTTAATTGTGACTTGTTAAAACGTATGATATGCAAAATAGGACCAAATACTTCTTGCTTTAATTGCGAAATTTTTTGTATCTCATAAATATATGGAGGAAAGAAATAACCATTATGAGAATTTGTATCCATGGGTACTTTAAATAACAGATTTGAATCTTCGTCCTCTGACATTTTTTGCATATGTTGAGTTAGCATATCGATAGATGCTTTGTCAATTATTGGACCAATATCAGTACTAAGTTGTATTGGGTCACCAATCTTGAGTTCTTGCGCTGCACCACATATCATTTTTATCTGCTTCTCTGCTATGTCCTCTTGAATAAACAGCACTCTAAGTGCAGAACAGAGTTGGCCGGCACTGCGAAACGCAGAAAGTACAACATCTGTAGTCACTTGCTCTAAGAGAGCGGAGCTATCAACAATCATAGCATTGAGCCCTCCTGTTTCAGCAATAAGCGGTACAATAGGACCATCCCTATCCGCAAGCATTTTATTAATTATTTGAGCAGTTTGTGTTGAGCCAGTAAAAGCTACTCCAGCAATTCTATTGTCTGGAACTAATATTTTGCTTAAATATCCACCATCCCCAGGAATGAGGTGTAACACATTTTTTGGTATCCCAGCTTCATGTAGTATCTTAACAGCTTCGTAGGCAATAATCGGCGTTTGCTCTGCCGGTTTTGCCAGCACCGCATTACCTGCTGCAAGTGCAGCTGAAACCTGCCCAATGAAGATAGCAAGTGGAAAATTCCATGGTGATATACACAGGAAAACTCCTCTGCCTTCAAAAAAGATGAAGTTATCTTCACCCGTTGGACCTGGCAATTTTTTCCAGTCGATCAGTTCATTTTTTGCTATCGTTGCGTAGTAACGTAAGAAATCCACTGCCTCTCTTACTTCCGCTATTGCATCAGATAAAATTTTTCCTGCTTCTACGATCAGAATGTAAATCAACTCTTTCATCCTTTCTTCAAGCAAATCTGCAGCTTTTTCAAGGCATTTAGCGCGCTTTTCTGCTGAAACATTCTGCCATTCAGTAAAAGCATTATGTGCTATTTCAAGAGCGTTTAAAACTTGAGCACTTGGTGTATTTGACACTTCTCCAATTACATTTTCTAAATGTGCAGGATTCACCATTTCAGTAAATTTGGCATCATCAAAAAGTGACTGTCCGTCAATTATCGGCCCAACTTGCCATTTTCTTTCACTAAAGCTCTTTATATCATCTGCAAATTGTGAGACTATCACCGAGTCACTAATATCTATTCCCAAAGAATTTTTTCTTTCTGGTCCCAAAATATCTTGTGGTAACGGAATGCCTGGATGAGGTTCATAATTAAAATTTATAGCTTTTTCCAGTGGATCTGAAATTAACTCATCAATTTTAACGTTAGAATCATTTATTTGATTAACAAATGAACTATTAGCTCCATTTTCAAGAAGGCATCTTATAAGATAAGGCAACAAGTCACTATGTTCCCCAACGGGTGCGTAGACATGACAGCTAACATTTGTTGCAAGCTCTGACATTGCATAATCATATAAGTCTTTTGCCATTCCATGTAAGCGTTGAAATTCAAATCCAGGGTGGTTTTTATCAGCAAGTTCCATGATAGAAGCAAAAGTATAGGCGTTATGAGTTCCAAAGCATGGGTAAAAGCTGTTTGGTTTACTCAAAAGTTTCTGTGCGCACGCGAGGTAAGATACGTCAGTATAGCTTTTTCTTGTAAATACTGAGTAATCATTTAATCCCAATTCTTGCGTACGCTTGATTTCTGAATCCCAATATGCACCTTTTACAAGTCTGACCATAATTTTATGATTTGATCGAATAGCAACATCCTCTACAAAGTCAAGAACAGACAAAGCACGTTTTTGATATGCTTGTACAGCCAAGCCAAGCCCTTCCCACTCAGAAAGTGATTCATCAAGCCGTAATTGTTCAAACAAGATTAAGGACATTTCAAGCCTTTCTGTTTCTTCTGCATCTATGCATAATGAAATGTTGTATTTTTTTGCTTCATGACAAAGCTCTAGCAGTTTAGCTCTCAACTCTTCAGCTATATTATCGAATTGACCAAATTCATAACGTGGATGTAACGCAGACAATTTGATTGAAATTCCATGCGATTTAAAACAATCATTTATTTCAGTGGATTCACCTATAGCTTTTATTGAGTGCATGTATGAATTAAAATACTCTTCTGCATCTTCAGCTGTGTGAGCAGCTTCGCCAAGCATATCAAAAGAGTATAAAAACTTACTATTGTCATCTAGTTTTGCATACCTTAAAGCTTCTTCTATGGTTTCTCCAACAACAAAATGATTACCAAGCATAGACATTGCTTGTTTTACTGCTTTGCGAATGATCGGTTCTCCTAAATTCTTAAGTAACTTAGAAATTGCGTAATAGAACTTCGAATCGCCTTCATTATCTCTCAATATACTGCTACCTATCATCAAGCTCCATGTGGAAGCATTGACAAACAACGAAGAAGAGTGCCCTAAATATTTATTCCATTCCTGATTGGCAATTTTATCTTTGATTATTTCGTCTATTGTATAATCATCTGGTATTCTAAGTAGCGATTCAGCAAGGCATATCAATGCTATTCCTTCATCATTGGAAAGCGAGTATTGCTGCATAAAGGAATCTACAATACTTAATTTATTGTGTTTGATTTTTTCAATAACTTGTTTTGCAATATTATAAATTCTACTTTTTGAATCAGATGAAAGCTCTGCTTTTTCTACAAGATAACGTATATAATTCTTTTCATCAGTACGATAAAATCCTTGTAAACGTTTTCTCAATTCGTTAGGTTCTTGTATAGAGGTAATCATAATTATCTATAAAACACCTTTACTATATGTAAGGTAAAATTATATCATAACTTCGCGTAGAATAAATTATTATTTATAAAAGAGCCAGGGCTGGCTAAAAGAAGTCTAGTACTTACTTAACTTTACTAAGTCAAGAGAAGTATGTAGCTCAATACTCCACCATCCATCAAGTATTTAACCTCAGTTGCAGTTTGTACACAGCATTTGAGTTGAATTGATTGTTCAGAATTATCCTTTCTTTTGATGATACATTCTAAATTTCCACTTGGCACTATTTCACCTTTTATGCTTATTATCTCACTACCATCAAATATCTTTCTGGTTATTCCATTTTGGAATATAAGTGGAAGAACACCCATGCCGACCAAGTTGGATCTATGTATACGCTCAAAGCTTTCTGCAATTACAACTTTAATCCCCAACAATAAAGTACCTTTTGCTGCCCAATCCCTACTTGAACCTGTGCCATACTCCTTTCCTGCCACAATGATGAGAGGAACATTACTTTCTTTGTAGCGCATTGCTGCATCAAAAATCGACATAGTTTCTTGAGAAGGAATATATTTTGTATAGCCGCCTTCGATGCTTACCATTTCATTTTTTATTCTAATGTTAGCAAAAGTCCCACGCATCATTACATTGTGGTTACCACGACGAGACCCATACGAATTAAAGTCCTGTGGCTCAATTCCAAGATTTTTTAAATATATACCTGCAGGACTACTTGAGGCAATATTTCCAGCAGGGGAAATGTGATCAGTGGTTACGCTATCGCCAAACATTGCCAATATTTGTGCACCTTTTATATCGATTGTTTTATCTTTATTATTTTTAGGTGATAAATTATCAAAATAGGGCGGATCTTGTATGTAAGTGCTGTTTGCATCCCAATTATAGATTTCACTTTTTTCACACTTTATCTTTCGCCAATGTTCATCACCAGAAAAAACATCCTTATACTTTTGTATAAACATCTCACGTGTTACCATATTTTTAACACAATCTTCGATTTCATTGTTTGTTGGCCATATATCTTTGAGATAGACATCATTTCCATTCTTATCTTTGCATATTGAATCTTTTGTCAAATCAGTTTGCACAGTACCAGCAAGTGCATATGCAACAACAAGTGGCGGAGATGCCAAGTAATTAGCTTTGACTAACGGATGAATTCTTCCTTCAAAGTTACGATTACCAGATAAAACTGCAGCAACAGTTAAATTTTTGTTTTTAATGCCATCTTCTATATCTTTATTAAGTGGACCAGAATTCCCAATGCAAGTTGTGCAACCATATCCAACTAGATTAAAACCCAAAGCATTTAGATCTACCTGCAATCCAGACTTTTCTAAATATTCTGTTACAACTTGTGACCCTGGAGCAAGAGAAGTTTTAACCCAAGGCTTTGATTTTAATCCAAGTTTAATTGCATTACGAGCTACAAGACCTGCAGCAATCATTACACTTGGATTTGAGGTGTTAGTGCAGCTTGTTATTGCTGCAATAACTACACTTCCATCTTGAAGCTTATCACTTTCCTTTGATTCGTTAACTGAAAATGATTTAGAAAAAGACTCTGCCACTTGTGAAAGAAAAACCTTATCTTGTGGTCTTTTGGGACCAGCCATTACTGGCTTCACGCTTGATAAATCAAGCTCTAGTGTGTCAAAAAATGCTAACTCATTATTGCCACGCCACAATCCTTGCTCTTTCGCATAAGCCTCAACTAGCTTTTTTGGCCTTCCGGTTAAGCTTAAATAATCTAGCGTTTTCTGATCAATTGGAAAAAATCCACAAGTTGCGCCATACTCTGGGGCCATGTTTGCTATAGTTGCCCTATCTGCCAAAGATAAATAATCTAAACCATCACCATAAAATTCTACAAACTTACCAACAACACCCTTTGTTCTTAGGATATTGGTAACCGTCAGCACTAAATCAGTCGCAGTTACTCCTTCCGGCAGTCTGCCAATTAATTTAAATCCAACTACTTCTGGAATCACCATACTAATTGGTTGACCAAGCATCACAGACTCAGCTTCTATGCCTCCAACACCCCAACCAAGGACTGATAACCCGTTAACCATCGTAGTATGGCTATCCGTACCAACCAAAGTATCAGGATACAAAACCCCATCCTTATTACATACAACTTGCGCTAAATACTCAAGATTCACTTGGTGGCAAATCCCTGTTCCAGGCGGTACTACTCTAAAATTTGTGAAGGATGATTCTCCCCACTTTAAGAATTGATATCTCTCCAAATTTCTTTTTACTTCTAGCTCAACATTCTTACTGAATGCGGAAACACTTCCATAACTATCTACTTGAACAGAATGGTCGATCACAAGATCAACTGGCACAGACGGATTTATGCTGCTTGGATCGCCTCCATTTTTCTTGACATAACTCCGCATAGAAGCTAAATCGACGACAGCAGGAACTCCTGTAAAATCTTGCATCAACACCCTTGCTGGCTTATAGCTAATTTCATGATTAGCGTGTTTATTAACGCAACTTGCTAGTATTTTTATATCATCCAGCTTTACGTTTACTCCATCTTCATTGCGCAATAAATTTTCAAGCAGAACCTTAAGTGAGCAGGGCAATTTAGTTACATCTATTCCTAAAAATTCACTAGCACTACTTAGGCTAAAATAGTTGTATGACTTCCCGTCAATGTTTAAAGTCGTTTTTGCGTTTAAAGAATTATTCATCAGGTTACATCATATTAGTTAAAATTGGAATTACTACCGTTACTTCTTTGTTGTTGACTTTGCTGCTCGTACATAGTTTCAAAATCTATAGGATCTAGCATTAGTGGGGGAAATCCACCACTGCTTGTAACTCTTGCAATTATTTCTCTTGCAAAAGGGAAAAGAAAAGTAGGTCCGCCAATAAATAAACCTTGTCTTACCTCTTCCTCACTCAACTCTTTAAAATTTTCTATTGAAAAAATGCCACAATATTTTGTCTCACAAATGAAAGCTACGCCATCTTTTATACCTTCATCTTTTATCGTTGCTCTGACTTCTATATGTAAAGTAATTTCATGGAAAGATTTTTCTTCATTTACTCCTTCTTTGTTTTCCATTCCTTCTAATTTCGCTGAATTGATATTAACCATTACATTAATATCGGGAGCTTTATTTGAAGAAAGGAATGGCGAATGCGGATTCTCAAACGATAGATCTTTAACATATTGACCGTGAATTCTCATTTTTTGTTGTGGCATTTCTTATGTCTCCTTTAATTAAGTTGAGATATTTAATACTTTCTTATATAATATATTCATTTATAAACGAATAGCAAACCTGATTATAAGTTGATATGAAAAACATATTTTCATTAATAATTAATAATGTTCGGATACTTTATATGCCAAGGAGTTGATTTACTATGATAGAGCTTGTAATATATACTTTATTAGCGGCGTTCATTTTTTCACGTTTGTATAATTCTTTAGGAAGGTCAGCCAATCTCAATCTAAAAAAGCTAACTAGTGTGTTGGATGTAAGCCGAAGTAAAGAAGATGTAGTAGAAAACATTGAGGATTACATTGATAGCAACGATGAAAATTCAATAAAAGTTACTTATGAACAAATATTAAAAAAAAACAAAGATTTTTCTATTTCCCACTTTATAGAAGGTTCAAGCATAGCTTTTGAATTAATAATAAAATATTTCAATCAAGGAAATCTGTTCCAGTTAAAATCTCTCTTGGATAAAGATTTATACAACAACTTCGTAGAGAAGATTAAACATCGTAAAGAGGTGTACGAATCTATAATTGTTTCTGTCGTTTCAAAAAAGATTTTAGAAATAAAGCTAGTAAAAAATGTAGTGTTTATTGCAGTATATTTCCTTTCAGAGCAAATTAACTTTATTAAAGATAGCTCAGAAAATATAATATCAGGTAGTGCATCCACCATTAATAAAGTTGAGGATGTATGGCAATTCAAAAAAAATGTTAATTCATCAGACCCAAGCTGGTTGCTTGTTTCTATTAACTATAAAAAGACAAATAACGATAAGACAAATGACAAGTAAGATTAGTTTTATTTAGAGTTAACCATGGAAAGCAAGCTGCGCGAAATAGTACTTGACACTGAAACGACAGGTCTTGACACTGGATCTGGTCATCGAATTATTGAAATAGGGTGTGTGGAATTAATTAATCGTATTCCAACAGGTAAAGTGCTCCATCGGTACCTTAACCCAGAAAGAGATATACCTTATCACTCGTTTAAGATTCACGGTATTAGTGAAGAATTTTTAGAAGATAAACCATTATTTTCAGATGTTGCACTTGAATTTCTTGACTTTATATCTAATGATATTTTGGTAATTCACAACGCTGAATTCGATGTTAAGTTCCTTAACATGGAGTTAAGCAAACTGAATGCTGGGTTAATTTCCTCAGATAGAGTGCTAGATACATTACCTCTTGCGAGGAAAAAATTCGTAGGATCACCTGCTTCTTTGAATGCATTATGTAAGCGTTTTGATATATCGCTAGAGAATAGAGAATTGCACGGAGCACTAGTTGATGCTCAATTGCTTGCAAAGGTATATGTTGAACTTACAGGAGGGTTACAAACCTTTCTGTTTGATAATGAATGCAATCAGGACAGTAACTCTACATTCGTTCAGCATAAAGTGCGTAATCTAACTCCCAGAGAACATTCACCAAATAGTGAAGAAATTGATGAACATAAGAAACTGTTAGACAAAATTAACAATACACTTTGGGATAAATATATTGAATAGGTTAACCAATAAAGATACAATTTGATTTTACTGAGAGCATTCTAATGGTAAGGTTTATAAGATTGTTATCTAATGTGCTAGCAGCATTAGCAGTTGTTTTTTTAGGTTATTGTTATTTCACTAAAAAAGGCATATTTGCCCCAGCAGCGATTCACAACGCGGAAGTTAAGATAGGCGGAGATTTTTCTTTAATTAATCAGGACGGACAGATTCTGCGCAGTAGTGATTTTAAAGATAAATACATGATGATTTTCTTTGGATTTTCCTCATGTAAAAGAATTTGTCCTATGAACCTTGGGATAATTTCAGAAACACTTGCAAAGTTAGATGAGAAAACTAACAACAAGCTACAAACATTCTTCATCACAGTTGATCCTGAGCGCGATAGCACGGAAAGACTTAAAGAATTTCAGCAGAAATTTGACCATAGAATACAAATGTTAACTGGTGAAAGAGAAAAAATAGACGAAGTAGTTGCGAAATATAAAGTATATGCAAGCAAAGTAGACGGAGAAGAAGAAATCAACCATTCTTCGATAATATATCTTATTGGCCCTGGAGGAAAATATGTTACACACTTTGCAGCTGATTTAAATTCAGACGAAAGTCAATCTGATAAGATTTTGGCTGAGATAAGAAAATACGTAAACTGAATTATAGATTTTTCTGTTAATTAGTCGAGCACGCAACTGCATGAGCATTATAATTTAATCTCCACCGGGAAGACGCATTGGAATGACACTATTTGCTGTCTTCAAAAATAAGCATTCGTAAAGTTGTGCTTTTAACATGGGTTATCAGTTTAAAAATGTTGCTAACTAGTATATCTGAATGTAACATCAATTAACGTGTATAAATGAAGCAATCTAATGGAAAATAGTTATAATGCCGATGCAATAAAAATCTTAAGGGGTCTTGATGCTGTAAGGAAACGTCCAGGTATGTACATTGGTGACACTGACGATGGATCTGGCTTGCACCACATGGTATATGAGGTTGTTGACAACGCAATAGATGAATCTTTAGCTGGATATTGTGATAAAATTGAAGTTAGCATAAATAAAGATGGTTCAGTATCTGTAACTGATAATGGTCGTGGCATTCCAACTGACCTTCATGAAGAAGAAGGAATATCAGCAGCAGAGGTAATAATGACTCAACTCCATGCTGGTGGTAAATTTGACAGTAATACCTATAAAGTTTCTGGGGGATTACATGGTGTTGGAATCTCAGTTGTGAATGCATTATCAAGCTGGTTGGAATTAACTATTTGGCGCAATAAGAAAGAACACTTTATGCGCTTTGAAGATGGTGAGTCTATTGAACCTTTAAAGGTAGTCAACGAAAATACAAACAAAAGAGGAACTAAAGTCACATTCATGCCATCAACAGAGACTTTTAATGGCATTAATTTCAGTTACT
The DNA here is from genome assembly GCF_964027015.1 of Wolbachia endosymbiont (group A) of Conops quadrifasciatus. Taxonomy (NCBI): domain Bacteria; kingdom Pseudomonadati; phylum Pseudomonadota; class Alphaproteobacteria; order Rickettsiales; family Anaplasmataceae; genus Wolbachia; species Wolbachia endosymbiont (group A) of Conops quadrifasciatus. The sequence continues at coordinate 890,171 of NZ_OZ034722.1, read as the reverse complement.
CAACGCTTGAAAGTCGTATAAGAGAATTAGCATTTTTAAATTCAAATATCGACATTACTTTACGTGATCTGCGCAATGAACCATATACAGAATCTCATTTCAATCAGAGCAATCAATCTAAAGACAATTTTGGTACAGCGAATTTTGTGCGGTACTTAGATAAGAATAAGACACATGTAACTAAAATTGCCAGTATGAAAGGAGATGCAGAAGATCTTGGCATCAGCTTGGAAATATCGATGGAATGGAATGATTCCTACTATGAACATATGTTATGCTTCACGAATAATATAAGGCAACGAGATGGTGGTACGCATTTGGCAGGATTTAGATCCGCTTTAACCAGATGTATCAATAACTATGCAACTAATGAAGGGTTTTTAAAGAAAGCAAAAGTAAATTTAACTGGAGAGGATGTTAGAGAAGGTTTAACTTGTGTTTTATCTCTCAAGATGCCTGATCCTAAGTTTTCTTCACAAACAAAAGATAAACTAGTTAGTTCTGAAGCGCGTACAGTTGTGGAGAGCATAGTTTCTGATAAATTGAGCACAATCCTTGAAACTGATCCCAAATTGGCAGCAAGTATAGTAGAAAGAGCAATCAGATCAGCAAAAGGAAGAGAAGCCGCAAGAAAAGCACGAGAGTTAGTTAAAAGCAAAAACAATATTGATATTGCAACTCTGCCAGGAAAGCTTGCTGATTGCCAGGAAAAAGCCCCTGAGTTATCGGAATTATTTATAGTAGAGGGTAATTCAGCAGGTGGTACTGCAAAGCAGGGGCGTAATCGTAAAACACAAGCAGTGCTTGCATTAAGAGGAAAAATTCTAAACGTAGAACGTGTAAGTTTAGATCGTATTTTTTCATCTGTAGAAATAGGCTCTTTAATTACTGCAATTGGTGCTGGAATAGGGAGTGAACACTTCAATATTGAAAAAGCTAGATATCATAAAATTATCATCATGACAGATGCAGATGTTGATGGTTCACATATAAGAACTTTGATTCTAACTTTCTTTTTTAGACATATGCGTGAAGTTATTGAAAAAGGCTACTTATACATAGCACAGCCACCCCTTTATAAAGTTACAAAGAATGCTAAAGACACTTATATTAAAGATAACGAAACTTTTGAAGAGTATATAATAAACTCAGCAGTTAAAAGATTAACACTAAGTGGTACAGCTACAGAATTTAACGACTTGCGCCTTATTTTGAATAAATGCGTTAGCATTTCTAATATTAGCAAAAATTATGATAGAGAAATACCACAAAATCTCTTAGAGTCATTGCTAATTTTAAGCAAAAAGAATGCTCTATCATCGGCTGATGAGATATTAAAGTATTTAAAATTAATGTACAGTGAATATACTTGGGAAGTAGAAATAAAAGATGAAGAAAAAGAAATTCACATCTCTAAATTATTTCAAGGATTGGCAGACAAATATATATTTGCATTTAGTATGCTTGAAGGTAAAGATATGCAAAACATATTAAGTTTGCTTGATGGTATAAGTAATTTATTTAATGGTGATTCATTTTTAAAGTCACAAGAAACTGAAATAAAAATCACTTCTCCAAGTACGCTTGCAAAAATAATAATGGACTATGGTAAAAAAGGTTTAACTCTGCAGAGATTTAAAGGTCTTGGTGAAATGAATGCTGATCAGCTATGGGATACTACGTTAAATCCTGAGGCTAGAACTTTATTGAAGGTTGAAATAAAAGATTGTGAAGAAGCTGATTCCATATTTTCAATATTAATGGGTGATATAGTTGAACCACGCCGTGATTTTATTAATAGCAATGCACTCAACGTGCATGATGTTGATATTTGAACTTTTAGCAAAATGTACGAACGTTAAGGGTTTAAGCAAAAACTGTGTCATTCAAGTAGCTGATACTGGAACCTTATCGTCATGCCACCGCAGAATAATTAACCGTCATACCGCCGCGGTATCTCTTAGCCGCTAACAAGCAGCGGGATGACGAGGTTATCGTCATCCCGCCACGAACCGTCATACCGCCGCAGTATCTCATCCGCTAACACGTAGCGGGATGACGGTTGTCAGGCTAGTACCTTCTCCTGTCATCCCAGTCTGGAATCCAGTTTTTGATCGCAAGTGTTTCATTTTAACTAAAGCCTACACTCACCAAATCCAATGCATTTACTTGCAGTTAAGTTTTCTGGATTCCAGTGTCAAGCACTGGAATGACAAGGCTATAGGTTGCAAGCGAGACGTCATACCGCCGCGGTATCTCTAGATCCCGCTAACAAGCAGCGGGATGACGGTTGTCATGGTGTCATGAAAGTAGCTGACACTGGTTTCCATCCAAGAGGGTGTCATCCCAGTGCCCAGACACTGGGATCCAGAAAACTTAACTCTACACCAAGTAAATGTACAATAAGAACTAGATTCCAGACTGGAATGACATCATAAGACCTGCTGCAAAAGGTGATTGAAAAAATAATGTGAGAGAAGTAGAAGAAGAATAAGCAGATTGAGTAAGGTAAAAAAATGAGCTTTAGTTACTATAACATGAAGAAACACCCAAGAAACTTTCGTAATATAACAGGTTTAACTATAGAGGAGTTCGAAAAGGTAGTGGAAAAAGTTAGGTCTGGGTGGGAAAGAGTTGAAAAACAGAAAAAGTGCCATGGTAGAAGATCACAACTACCAACTCTAGAAGATAAGTTATTTTGCGTAATTTTGTACTATCGCACTTACATAACACATAGATTTTTAGGGTGCCTGTTCAATGTTCACAACGCAAATGTATGTAGGTTACTGAAGAAAATAGAGCCATTACTTGCCAAAAAAGTTACTATAACAAAAGATAGAAGTATGACACCAGAAAAAATACTGAAGATTCTGGCTGATGTTACAGAACAGCAAATACAGAGACCAGAAGATAGTAAAAAACGGAAGAAATCATATTCAGGAAAAAAAAGAACCAACACTATGAAAACTGAGATTGTTATCGAAGAAGGTGGAAGAATTTTATCAGTGTCAAATTCATATCGTGGTAGAATTAATGATTTTCGCATAAGGAAACAAGAAAAATATTTACCAATCGATAGCATAAAATATGCCGATTCTGGATATCAAGGTTGGCAAAAATTGCAAAGCAATGTTATAATTCCATATAAAAAGTATCGTAAAAAGCCATTAACTCCAGAGCAGAAAGAGCATAATAGAAGATTAGCATCATTTAGAATGAGAGTAGAAAATAAGATCCGTGAGATAAAGATATTTAAGATTATGTCTCATGTTTACCGCAATTTTCAGAAAAAATACAACCTGAGGTTCAATATTATCGCTGGTATTGTGAATCTTAAGCACGCCTTTTAGTTAACCTTGATTTTAGTCACCCTCCTTTCCTTCTTTTTATTGCTTGATTCGCAGCAGGTCTATTTATTTAAAGAAAGTCTTCTTTATTGCTATATCAAATTGTAACTTACTTCCTGAAGAAGTTGATTATATCTCTACTCATAATATACGTGATATAAAAACTAACGGATATTACTTAAAAGATTTTCAATTTATCTTTATAGAATTGCCCAAATTTTCAAAAAGTAAAGTAGAGCAGTTAGAAACTGTATAGTAGAAAGGTGGTGTTTCTTTTTTAAATACGCAGAAGAAACAACAAAAGAGGACTTAAAAGAGATAGCAGAAAAAGCGCCAATAATAAAGCTAGCATATGATGAATTAGACAAGTTTCGTTGGAACGAAAAAGATTTAGTAGCTTACGAAGAAAGAATAATGGATCTACGGAAAGAAGAAGCCATTCTTGAATACAGACTTGATCTTGCTGAAGAGAAAGGTATACAAAAAGGTATAGAGAAAGGGAAAATTGAAGGGAAAATTGAAGTCGCAAAAGCAATGCTGGCTAATAATGTTGATGTCAACACTATTGTCAAGTTTACTGGCCTTTCTATTAGTGAGATTGAAGAATTAAGTGGAAATCTGTGAACGGTTACCTATATGTTTTTGCTGGCAAAAATTCTCTAATGGTCTTAAATAAAACTTTCAGTGAGTGATTGTCAGACATGTTGTGCTCTGCTGATTTCATCAAGTATACTTCAACATCGGTTGACTTAATTTTTTCAGCTAAATTCAATGAAGTTTGATAAGGAACATCTTTATCATTAATGCTATGCAATAAGCGCACAGGACAGTTTATATCTATTGCTTCTCTGTTTAAAAGAAGGTTCTTTCTGCCATCTTCGATCAAATTTTTAGTTATTTTGTATGTACAATGCTCTGAAGTAAAATCTATTACACCTTTAGAACCTAGTTCTTCTTTTTGCTTGCCTGACAATTGCTTGAATATCAAATCTTCAGTAAAATCAGGAGCAGACGATATGCCGATTAATGCTGCAATTTTTTCTGGAAATTGAAGGGCAATGAGCAGCATCAGCCATCCTCCCATACTTGAACCTATAATTATTTGTTTATCACTAGTTAATTCACTTATCACTTTAGCACAATTTTCTTGCCAATCACTTATCGTGTAATCAATAAAATCACCACTTGAATGACCATGACCAAAATAATCAAATAGCACAAGTGCTATATCGTTTTCTTGGCAAAATTTGTAAATAGCAGTTGCTTTAGTTCCATCCATATTAGATGCAAATCCACCGAAAAAAACTACAGAAGCTTTCTTTCCTTGTAGCTTTCGATATGCTATGTGACCATTATTTCCATCATTACAATAATCCATACTACTTTGGCAAAGTAACCGGGTTATCACTCAATTGACGCAAATAACTAACTAGATCTGCAATTTCTTGTGGATTGGAAATACCTGCAAATGCCATACGCGTACCTTTTATATAGGCTTTTGGGTTCTTTAAGAAAGCAAATAGCTCCTCATACCCCCATTTTCCACCTCTTTCAAGCACTGCTTTTGAGTAATTGAATGAGTTACCAAGATGAGCCTTTTTGTTTCCAACTACGTTCCATAAGTTTGGTCCTACTTTATTCATTCCACCTTTCTCAAAACTATGGCAGGCTATACATTTCTTCGCTGCTGACTTGCCTTTTTCAAAGCTAGCATTCTGCATGAGCGCTCCAATATCGAGCGCCACTTGCTCGATTTTTTGCTGGGACTCATTGTTACCAGCAGCTACTATCGTTTGGTGTTCAATCTTATATTCCTCTGGACTATACAGCATATCAACTACGTTGCTGACTATCATAATGATTAGCCCAGAAAGTAAAATCGATGCTGCAATCTTATTAAGCTCCATAGTTAATTTTTATCAATTAATGTTGCTTAAATTATGCAAATATTTTCGCAAATAGCAACCAATTACCTTGAAGCTCGCTAAAGATGAGACCTGCTGAGAATCAAGCAATAAAAAGAAGGAAAGGAGGGCGACTAAAATCAAGGTTAACTAAAAGGCGTGCTTAAGATTCACAATACCAGCAATAATATTGAACCTCAGGTTGTATTTTTTCTGAAAATTGCGGTAAACATGAGACATAATCTTAAATATCTTTATCTCACGGATCTTATTTTCTACTCTCATTCTAAATGATGCTAATCTTCTATTATGCTCTTTCTGCTCTGGAGTTAATGGCTTTTTACGATACTTTTTATATGGAATTATAACATTGCTTTGCAATTTTTGCCAACCTTGATATCCAGAATCGGCATATTTTATGCTATCGATTGGTAAATATTTTTCTTGTTTCCTTATGCGAAAATCATTAATTCTACCACGATATGACTTTGACACTGATAAAATTCTTCCACCTTCTTCGATAACAATCTCAGTTTTCATAGTGTTGGTTCTTTTTTTTCCTGAATATGATTTCTTCCGTTTTTTACTATCTTCTGGTCTCTGTATTTGCTGTTCTGTAACATCAGTCAGAATCTTCAGTATTTTTTCTGGTGTCATACTTCTATCTTTTGTTATAGTAACTTTTTTGGCAAGTAATGGCTCTATTTTCTTCAGTAACCTACATACATTTGCGTTGTGCACATTGAACAGGCACCCTAAAAATCTATGTGTTATGTAAGTGCGATAGTACAAAATTATGCAAAATAACTTATCTTCTAGAGTTGGTAGTTGTGATCTTCTACCATGGCACTTTTTCTGTTTTTCAAGTCTTTCCCACCCAGACCTCACTTTTTCCACTACCTTTTCGAACTCCTCTATAGTTAAACCTGTTATATTACGAAAGTTTCTTGGGTGTTTCTTCATGTTATAGTAACTAAAGCTCATTTTTTTACCTTACTCAATCTGCTTATTCTTCTTCTACTTCTCTCACATTATTTTTTCAATCACCTTTTGCAGCAGGTCTATGAGAGTCTCTAGCTACAAATATTAAGAAATTTACCAAATAAAAAAAAAGGCAAAAGAAACCCTGGGGTTATTATCCGCTTTAAAATATTGGCGTTTTTTATGTTTTAAACGCTTGACAAGCGAAATTCAGCTGCTTTTAATTGCAACTAACCTACGCTGCAAATGTTTAAGAAATTTACTAAGCAGAAAAAAAGACAAAGAATCTCCGAGTTAGCTAGTCTTTTACTATCTCTGTCGAGTATTGGCATTTTTTGATGTCTTGTAACGCTTTATAAGCGCGTTCAGCTTATTTAGATAAAAATCTAGATGTAGATGAAGTTTTGTAAAGACATACAGTATTTATATACTGCAAAAAATTAAACATAAGACGCCGATACATTAAGTAAGCCTTACCTTTTAATCTGCAGATTGGCGAAAGCAAATACAATAGCTTCAGTTTCATGATAAGGGGACTGGAGGAGTTTGTTAAGTGGTTTTTGTAGCTCTCATAGTTTTTGGATTCTAACGTCACACGCTGGAATGATACTAGTTGTTACTCAAACAACAGTTATGCAAGAGATCTAATTACATCTAAGCTAACAATGGACCACTAGATATATTACTAACTACGTTGACCTGATTCAATATTTTATTAGTGAGATTGAAATAATTTTCTATAAATTCCTTATATATAGCTGTTAATTTGTATATATCATTTACTAATACGCATTCGTTTATCTGATGTGCGGTTTTGTTGATTATACCAAATTCAATCACTGGACAAACATCTTTGATAAACGCAGCGTCAGATGTGCCACCACTTGTGCTCAGCACAGCATCAATACTGGTAACTTTATTTATCGCATCAAGCATAATATCAGTATTTCTATCAGGAGTAGAGAGGAAAACGTCCCTGCTGCTATGCATAGAAAGTTTATAATCGTTAGTTACACTGGAGCATATTTCATCAATCAGCTTATATAAGCCGTCAGGTGTTTGTGTATCGTTATATCGAATGTTAAAACGTGTAGTTGCTGAACTAGGTATTAGATTGCTAGTATTATTTCCAACATCGATAGTAGTAACTTCGCAATGTGAAGGCTGAAAATATTTATTACCATGATCAAAAGTAGTATTTTTTACCTTACTCAATATCGATATTACCTTATATATTGGATTATCTGCTAGGTCTGGGTAGGCAACGTGTCCTTGTTTTCCATGGCAAATTAATTCAAATGTTACAGAACCTCTTCTGCCTATTTTTATGGTATCACCTAATTTCTCACTACTGGTTGGTTCGGCAACTACACAAAAATCTATCTTTTTTTGCTTACTTTTCATCCATTCCAAAACTGCCTTTGTTCCATATTCTTCCGTGCTTTCTTCAGCACTGGTAATCAATGCACTTATCGAACCATTAAATTGAAACTTTTCTGCAATTAAATTTGCCATAGCAGCAATAAATGCAGCTATTCCGCTTTTCATATCAGATGCTCCTCTTCCATATAGCATTCCATCTCTAACTTCTGGATTAAATGGACCAAATGCCCAATCTTTTAACTGACCCGGTGGTACAACATCAACATGCCCAGCAAAGCACAAATTTGGTACTCCATTTATATATTTCGCATAAAGATTTTTAACTTTAGTTCCATCATCACCAAATTCTAAAATCTCACAGTCAAAGCCACTTTTCTTGAAGATTGTTGCTATATGCTCTATTGCCCCGCCGTCCCTTGGTGTTATACTCTCAAAAGAGATCAATTTCTTAGTTAGCTCTACAGGGTCAATTTTCATGTCAATCTTAAAATACTTATATTGCTATATTGTAAACACTCTATGCACTATTTAAAACAAATATTACATCAAGCCGAACAAACTTTTCTAAGGGAAGTAATAACAGATTACCACCTTGCTGATGATATCTATAAAATATGTACACGACACGGAAATGACATCTTTCTAGTTGCAGATGAAAATACAGCAAAACTTTTAAACAAAAACGTATTTAATAAAATTTCTCACTTAATTATCCCGAGCAATACCATTAGGCCTCTTGCAAAACCTCATATCATTTCGGATGCTCCCTACATTTTATCATCCCAGTCCTCCGAGACTGGGATCCAGGAAAAAAAATCAGCGTTACGCGCTGGAATGACACCAACCATGGGTACTAATCTTTCACTTGCCTCTCTTGAAACCATAAATCTAGTTAGAAACAAAGCAAAAGACAGTGACTTAATAGTTGCATTTGGTAGCGGCACCGTTAACGACATCTGCAAATATGCAAGCTACCTCGAGAAAAAAGATTATATATCGTTTCCAACAGCTGCTTCCATGAATGGATATACATCCGCAAATGCTTCAATATTAGTAAATGGATACAAAAAATCGTTCAAAGCACATCTTCCAAGAGCGATATATATAGATATAGACATACTTACCAATGCACCACTGTGCCTCACATTAAGCGGATTTGCAGATTTCATTTGCCGTTCGACAGTTCAGGCTGACTGGCTACTATCTCATTTGTTGCTTGGCACAGAATACAATGAATTACCTTTTACACTTGTTCGCGATTTGGAGCAAGTTTTGCTAAGAGAGTATACGGCGCTTACTAAAAGAAGTAGAAAAGTGGTCCTATTACTTATGGAAGTTCTACTAATTTCAGGACTTGGAATGGTAATATCAAAAGGCAGCTATTCTGCAAGCCAAGGAGAGCATATGATAGCTCACGCAATGGAAATGGTAACAAGAGATCATTCCTCACTACATGGCGAAAAAATTGCTGTTACGACGATTACCATGGCTAATTTGCAGGAAAAGATATTATCAATACAAAACCCGATTATCAACCCGACCACTTTAGATGTAAAACGTATAACTCAGTGCTTTGATAATATCGAATTTGTAAGAACTTTTGAACAGAAGCAAATTATGCAGCAAAAAATCCAAGAGATTATTTGTAAAGAATGGACTAATATTTCCAATTTAATTAAGCAAAATTTACTACCTGCAAAATACCTGCAAAAAATATTTGAAGATCTATCAATTCCACACTTACCAGAGCACCTCAGTTGGAATAAAGAACAATATTGTAAAGTGGTCGATCTTGCGTTTGCAACAAGAGATAGATTCACCTTTCTTGACTTAGCTAATTGCATAGAAGAAAGTTAAGTTTTGTAGTGAAATTCTGTCATTTAAAGAGATCATAGGCCAAAAGCTAAACCCTTTTCACAATCTCTTATCCATTTTCCTCTCCTAAGAAACTCCCTTAACTAGCGCTTCTTGTTGAACTAATATGTAGCCAAATTCCTGTGCTTTTTTGATTAAATTTTTTACAACTCTCTCTTTGTAACGTGTTTCGTAATAGCTCATTCCTTTTTCCACATACTCTTGTCCATATTTCAACATTTGGTAAAAGATGCATGCTAATTTTCTTGCTGTAGAAGTAATTGCTTTTATTGCTCCTAGCCGTTTTTTTAATCTCCTACAATATGCACCCAATGCACTTTTACTATTTCCCACAGCATAAGCAGCCATTCGCAAGGCATTCGTAGCACGATTAATAACTTTACGAGTTTTTGTTCAAAATACTTTTTCTCCTGTAATCTTATTAGCAGGGCTAAGCCCTAACCATGAGGTAAAATGCCTTTCTGATCGCCATTTATTATGATTAATGCCAACTTCCGCAATAATGGTTTGTACAGTTAGTACATCAAATCCAGGAATTTTAGTGAAATCTATACCAGTTACACGATACAATTCCTCACGCAGGGTGAAATTTGGTCTGCCTCTTCTAGACTTATTTTTTTCCTTACCTAACTCTTTACTCTCATCGGACTTCGTCTCTAATGCTTTGTAATAGTTCTCTATACTTTTATCACATTCAATTATTTTTTCTTGAAAAAAATTATATGCTTCATATTCTTGCTTTAATACAAATAAATGTTCTTCTCTATAATCGCCTGTTAATGCTTTTGCTATAGTAGCCTTATCATTCTTCATATTCACACTTCTGAATTCAGCTAGTTTTTTAGGATTCCTTTCACCTTCTACTATTGCTTTAATAATTTGCATTCCTGTGACGCCAGTAATATCGCTTGTCACTTTATGTAAATGAATATTCATTTGTACTAACACCTTTTGCATGCGATTAATATGTTTAGCAGCGTTTTCAATTAAGTTTTTACGTTGCCGAACATAACCACGCAATACACACATTTGATCATCTGGCCTAAATGATCCTTGGATTAACCCATAACTATGTAGTTGTTGAAGCCATTGACAATCCTGAACATCTGACTTTCTTCCAGGTACATTTTTTACATGTCTTGCATTTGCAAGCTTTACTTCAAGTCCATATGATTCAAGTACTTGGAACAAAGTAATCCAGTATACTCCTGTTGACTCCATGGCTACTGTAGTAACTTTACATTTCTTCAGCCATTTTGCTATGTTATGGAGATCCTCTGTAAAGCAGCTAAATTTTTGTATACGCTGTTCATCACTTCCTTCTGGTACACATACATAATGTACAGCTGAACCAACATCTATTCCTGCTGCATCAGGATTCATGATCTCTAATTTACTTTTTGCTTTTTTCATAGTAACTCCCTTATTATAATTTGTAATAGGGAAACGCTTCAGCTTGGAACGGTTAGATAATACAATCTCCTAACCGAGGTAGCCTAAAAAACTCCATCAATGATTTGACCGTTCCTCCCAAAACCATGCTAAACGACGGGTACTTATGGCACCAGTGAAAATTTCGGTTATAACTTCAGAGGCGCTTCCTATACAACTATACTTAAAAACTACTAAAAACTTAAATTGAGGAGTTTCTTCCTGGTTTGACAGATTTCTTCTGTTCGGTGCTATACGAAAAAAAGGCAAAAGAAGCCTCATGGTGCGAGTTTTGACCCTATAATAATTTAAACTGGCGCTGTAATAATGTGCTAACGCTTAAAATAAGCTCGATTTGGCTGAATGTAGAAAAAATTTAAAAGACATGCAGCCGCTATAATTTTATGTAATTCGCTAAAAAATACCCTAAGTTTTTTATTGAATTTTGTCATTGAACCTGCAGGTCAAAAACAAGTTTTGAGTCATAAATACCCTTATTTTCATAGTAAGGGGGCTGGCGGAGTTTGTCAAGGAAGTTTTTCGTTTCTACTGAATGACAATTGTGGCTTGGGAGGTAGTGCAAGAAGTCTACTGATGGCTTTCAAAGCAGTTGAGCTTAATTATTAGAGTAGTAATGTTTATTTTTATATTGACTATTGAGGTTTATTATTTTATAACTAAAAACTTAGTTATTTTAATGAGCTTGAGTTTATAACATATGCCTACGATAAATCAATTAATACGTAAAGGTAGATTAGGATTGACCCATAAGAAAAAGGTACCAGCTTTGGGAGAAAGCAACCCTCAAAGGAGGGGTGTTTGCACTAAGGTGTATACTACAACTCCTAGGAAGCCTAACTCAGCACTCCGTAAAGTAGCCAGAGTAAAAATTAGTGGGTATGGTGAAGTGACAGCTTATATACCTGGTGAAGGTCATAATTTACAAGAGCATTCTGTTGTTTTGATACGTGGTGGGCGGGTTAAAGATTTGCCAGGTGTGCGTTATCACATAATAAGAGGTGCCCTTGATCTGCGTGGTGTGCAAAATCGAAAGAAAGCTCGTTCAAAATATGGTGTAAAGAAATCTGGTTAAAGTTTATGGCTCGTCGGAATAAAGCAAAAAAAAGAGAAATAAGTCCTGATTCGCATTATGGCAGTGTTTTACTGATGCGTTTCATTAATACAATCATGAAATGTGGTAAAAAATCTACTGCAGAAAAGATTATCTATGACGCTTTGTCTTTAGCTGAAAAGAAAATAGGCGAAGGTGGGTTATCAATTTTTGAAACAGCGGTAGGAAATGTTACTCCTTCTATAGAAGTGCGTTCTCGACGCGTTGGTGGTGCAACTTATCAAGTGCCTGTTGAAGTTCGACAAGATAGAGCGATTTCTTTAGCGTTAAGGTGGATTGCTAAAGCAACTTCTGCTGCTCGAAAAAAGAGTGGAAAAACCACTGTTGATTGTTTACAATCTGAAATACTGGATGCTTATAATAAACGCGGTGGTGCGTTTAAGATGTGCGAAGAAAAATATAAAATGGCTGAGGCTAATAAGGCATTTTCTCATCTTCGTTTTTAATGTTAGCTAATTAATTGTGATATGGAAATTGGGATATCTAAATACAGAAATATAGGAATAATGGCTCACATAGATGCTGGTAAGACTACCACAACAGAGCGTATTTTATTTTATACTGGTAAGCAAAATAGAATTGGTGAAGTGCACGATGGGGTAGCTTCTATGGATTGGATGGAGCAGGAAAAAGAGCGTGGTATTACAATCACATCTGCTGCAACAACATGTTTTTGGAATGATCATAGGGTCAATATAATAGACACTCCAGGTCACGTTGATTTCACTATTGAAGTTGAGAGATCTTTAAGGGTTTTGGATGGTGCAGTTGCTGTATTTGATGGAGTTGCTGGAGTTGAACCTCAATCTGAAACAGTTTGGCGTCAAGCTGATAAATATAGCGTTCCTCGTATCTGCTTTGTTAATAAGATGGATAGAATAGGGGCAAATTTTTATCAATGTGTTGATATGATAAAGACGAAGCTTGGTGCAGCACCTTTAGTCATTCAGTTGCCAATAGGAAGTGAGAAAGATTTTAAAGGTATAATTGACCTTATTTCTATGAAAGCCATTATATGGCAAGAAGAAACGTTGGGTGCTAAATTTTCTTATGAAGATATTCCTTCTGATTTGCTTGACAAGGCTCAAGAATATCGAAATCTTTTATTAGATGCTGCAGCTGAGATGGATGATGAAGCGATGAATACTTACTTTGAGTCTAATGATCTGCCAGTAGATTTACTGAAAAAATGCGTGAGAAATGGAACCATCAAAGGAAAATTTGTTCCTGTATTATGTGGATCAGCTTTTAAAAATAAAGGCGTACAACCACTTTTAGATGGTGTGGTTGGCTTTTTACCTTCTCCTATTGATGTTGATGTAATTGTTGGAACTGATCCTAAAGATTCAGAAAAGAAAATTGAGATCAAACCTTCAGAAAAAGAGAAATTCGTTGCTCTTGCGTTTAAAGTGATGACGGATAAGTTTGTAGGCAGCTTGACGTTTATTCGTATTTATTCCGGTAAGTTAAAATCCAAATCCGCTGTGTTAAATGCGGGAAAAAATGAGACTGAAGGAATTGGCAGAATGCTGCTTATGCATGCAAATAACAGAGAAGATATAAACGAAGCTAAAGTTGGCGATATAGTTGCCTTAGTTGGATTAAAGAGAACAATTACTGGTGACACTTTATGTTCACCTGATTTTCCTATATTATTAGAGCGTATGGAGTTTCCTGAGCCTGTTATTGAAATTGCTGTGGAACCTAAAACTACTTCAGATCAGGAAAAATTAGGTGTTGCTTTAAATAGATTGGTTGCAGAAGATCCTTCTTTAAGAATGTCAGTAAATGCGGAGAGTGGACAGACTATATTGAAAGGCATGGGTGAGCTGCATCTTGAGATTATTGTTGATAGAATGAAGCGCGAGTTTAACGTTGAAGCTAACGTCGGTGCGCCTCAAGTTGCATATCGTGAAACTATCACTAAATCTGTTGAAATTGATTATACTCATAAAAAACAGTCCGGCGGTGCTGGCCAATTTGCAAAAGTAAAGATTATATTTGAACCTCTTGAGCCTGGTTCTGGGTTTCAATTTGAAAGTAAAATTGTAGGTGGTGCAATTCCAAAAGAATATATTCCTGGTGTACAAAATGGTTTAGAGTTGATAAAAGAAGGAGGCATGATCTCTGGTTTTCCGGTTATTGATTTTAAGGCTACCCTTATTGATGGTGCTTTCCACGAAGTTGATTCTAGTCCTTTAGCTTTTGAACTTGCTGCTAAAGGTGCTTTTAAAGAGATGGCAAATAAAGCTGGTCCAAAAATGTTAGAACCTATAATGAAAGTTGAAATCATTACGCCTGAAGAGTATATGGGCGATATCATGGGCGATGTAAATAGCAGAAGGGGGCAAGTTTCAAGTATGGAAACGCATAATAGTAGCACTATAATTCTTGCTTTCGTACCTCTTACGAATATGTTTGGTTATATAAATGTTTTGCGTTCTATATCTCAGGGAAGAGCTCAGTATAGTATGCATTTTTCTTATTATGAACAAGTACCACAATATGTGGTTGATGAGTTAAAGTATAATTAAGGGTAATAATTATGACAGCAGTAGTGGAAGCATTTGGAAAGCCGCATGTAAATGTGGGAACAATAGGACATGTGGATCATGGGAAGACAACGTTAACAGCGGCGATAACAAAGCATTATGGAAATTTTGTAGCGTATGATCAGATAGATAAGGCGCCAGAAGAAAGGAAAAGGGGGATAACGATAGCAACAGCGCATGTTGAGTATCAGACGGAAAAAAGGCATTATGCACACGTTGATTGTCCTGGACATGCTGACTATGTAAAGAACATGATAGTAGGTGCAGCACAGATGGATGCGGCGATATTGGTAGTGTCGGGGGTTGATGGGCCAATGCCACAAACGAGAGAGCATATATTGCTAGCGAAGCAGGTAGGTGTTGGATATATCGTGGTATATATAAATAAAGCTGATGTTGCTGATGCTGATATGATAGATTTGGTAGAAATGGAAGTGAGGGAATTGCTGAATAAATACGGATTTCCAGGGGATGAAGTGCCTGTGGTAGTGGGGTCTGCATTGAAAGCGCTGGAGGATGACAGTAGCGAATATGGAAAGAAATCAATAGATAAATTGATGGAAAAGTTAGATGAGTATGTGGCGGTTCCACCAAGGCCTGTGGATTTACCATTTTTATTGCCAATCGAGGATGTATTTTCGATATCGGGGCGAGGAACGGTGGTAACAGGAAGGATAGAGAAGGGAGAGATAAAGACGGGAGAAGAGATAGAGATAATAGGTCTGAAAGCGACGCAAAAGACGATATGCACAGGTGTAGAAATGTTTAAGAAGTTGCTGGATAAGGGAAGTGCAGGACTCAATGTAGGAATATTGTTAAGAGGAACAAAAAGAGAAGAAGTGGAGAGAGGGCAAGTATTAGCAAAACCGGGGACGATAACGCCGCATAGAAAGTTTAGGGCGGAGGTTTATATATTAAAGAAAGAGGAAGGAGGAAGGCATACACCATTTTTTGCGAATTACCAGCCACAGTTTTATTTAAGGACAACGGATGTAACTGGGAGCATAAAATTGCTAGATGGGAAGGAGATGGTAATGCCAGGAGATAATGTGAGTGTAGAAGTAGAATTGCAAGTACCGATAGCAATGGATAAGGGATTGCGTTTTGCGATAAGAGAAGGCGGTAGAACTGTTGGTTCTGGTGTTGTTTCTGAAATTTTGGAGTGAGAGTTTGGGTTATAGGAGTGTAGCTCAATTGGTAGAGCGCTGGTCTCCAAAACCAGAGGTTGTAGGTTCAATTCCTATCGCTCCTGCATTAATGTTGTGGTGAAAATGTTAAAAAGTTTGTGTGTTTTTTTCTATGATATAAAGCAAGAAATACGAAGAATTGCTTGGGTAAAGAAACAGGAGGTGTTGTCATCTCTATTTGTTGTGATGATTGTTATATTATGCTTTTCGATTTTCTTCTGTTTTGTGGATTTTATGTCTCTTTACGTAATTAAGGCTTTATTTGGAATTATTTATGGAATGTGAATATAAATGGTATATCATTAGAGTTGATTATGGATATGAGCAAAATATACGCGAATTGGTAAGTAATGCTGTTTATTTCAAGGAAGTGTTTATTCCTTATCAAACGGTATGTAATTCAAAGTCTGATATAAAAGAGTTATGTGAAGTGTATGTATATATGCATCTATGTGATGAAAGCAAAAATATTTTGAATCAAACGCCTGGATTCTGCAGTGGCGAATCTGGTGATTTTGAGATGATTTCAGATGATGAGATAAGTTTAAAGTGTAAAGAATTTAATAGATATAAATGGTATATCTTGAGAGTTGCTTCCAATTGTGAAGAGAAAGTGCGCCAACATATATTGGAAAATTCTATGAGATTGAGTGTTAATGGTTACTTTAAGGAAGTTTTTATTCCATATGAAGAGCTAAGTGAAGTAGAGTTGAAATCTAAGAAAATTGCTACACGAAGGAAATGCTTTCCTGGTTATGTCTTTTTATACGTGAATTTATGCGATGAAGTATTGAATTTTATCAATAATATACCAAAATCTCTTAAGGTTTATGGGTTTTTGAAAAATGGTAATATTCCAAAGGTGATTTTGGACGATGAGATTCACTCAATGTGTAATGCACTTTATAATGCTCAAGAGACAAAGAAGTTAGGTTATGGTTATGAAAAAGGTGAAAAAGTGAAAATTAATGATGGTCTTTTTCAAAATTTTACTGGTAAGGTAAATATGGTAAACGATGAGAAAAAAATTATTAATGTGGAAGTATCAATTTTAGGTAAGCCGACAATAATAGAGCTTGATCTGGCTCAAGTAGAGAAAATAGAGGATTAATTATGAGTGTTATAGTTGCTAAGATTAACTTACTTATGGAAGCTGGGAAAGCAATTCCAGGACCGAAAATTGCTTCAGTACTTGGTCCACGTGGTATACCTGTTCCTAAGTTTTGTGAAGCTTTTAATAAAGTTACTAGCGCTGCTAACGCTAATTATAAAGTAGGCGATTTAGTAACAGTGCGAATTTCCATAAAGGATGATCGCTCTCATGATTTTACTGTCAGCAGTCCACCTGTGGCTTATTTACTTAAGCAGGAGGCTAAATTAAGTAAAAGTTCTGGTAATCCTGGTAAAGAATTAGTGGCTAAATTACCTATGTCTGCTATAATTAAAGTGGCAAAGTGCAAGATGGTTGATATGAAAGTGGATAATGAAGATTCAGCAGTGAAAATGGTTGTAGGCACTGCAAAATCTATGGGTATAGAAGTTGTGGAAGGTTAGGTAAATGAATACATATAATGATAATCCTAAGCAGTGTTTGAAGAAGATTATTGAGTCTGCTTCAGCAAAATTTAATGAATCAGTTGATATTGCAGTCAATTTAGGCGTAGATTCACGTAAATCTGAAGAGCAGGTACGTGGTACAGTAGTTTTGCCTAAAGGTATCGGGAAGAATATTAAAGTAGCTGTTTTCGCTCAAGATAAACATTTATTAGAAGCTGAAAAAGCTGGTGCTGATATTGCAGGAGGAGAGGATTTAGTTGAAGAAATAAAAAAAGGTAGAAAATTAGATGTTGATTGGTGCATTACTACTCCTGATTTTATGGCAAAAATCACTCCTATTGCAAAAGTATTGGGTGCTAAAGGGCTGATGCCTAACCCTAAATTTGGTACTGTGACTTCTAACATTGCAGAAGCTATTAAAACCATTAAGTCTGGTCAGATAAAATTTAGAACAGATAAAGATGGTGTTATTCATGGTAAATTAGGAAATATTAAATTTGATATTGATGACTTGCTAGAAAATTTAAAAGCCTTTCTTAAAGTAATTAAAGATAATAAACCTATTTCTGCGAAAGGAATTTACTTTAAGGGTGTTTTTTTAAATTCAACTATGGGTGAAGCTTATAAGATAAGCAAAGTGGAAGATATAATTTAAGGGAGTGATACCGTGAAGCGTAAAAATAAGGATGAATTTATACAGAGCACAATAAACGTATTTGTAAATAATGATTTCTTGATATTAGTAAATTTTAAATCTATAAATGCTAATGATTCATTAACTCTGAGGAATAGCCTGAAGTCTATAGAAGGTGGGGTATTAGTAGTTAAAAACACTCTAGCACGCTTGGCTTTGGAAAGGACTGGTAAATTTTCTTATTTATCAGGCAAATTTTCTGGTTCTGTTGCTATTATATACTCTAGTGGCATAGTAGAAGCTGCAAAGTTAATAGTTGATTTTATTAATGCTAACAAAGAAAAAATGTCTGTGATTTGCGCGGCTCATATAAATGAATTGTTAACAGTGGAAGATGTTAATAAACTGGCTAAGTTGCCTTCTCTGGATGAATTGCGTGTTAAAATTATGCGTTTAATATCTTATGATATTCCTGCTCGATTGGCGTTGTCTATTAATTCATCTTCTATAAGGCTTATGAGAGTTTTGGATTATTATAGTTCTAAAAAATAAATTTGTTGTTAAGTAAGGTGGTAATTATGAGTAATGTAACAAGTGATTTGGTTGATAAAATATTATCTTTAAACCTATTAGAGGCTTCTGAACTTGTAAAAGTTCTAGAAGAGAAAATAGGGTTGCCTGCTGGTTCTTTTCTTGGTGGAGCTGTTGGTGCTGGGGCGCCTATTAGTGATAATGCTGCTTCTCCTGCTGCTCAAGGAAAAGCTGAGTATAAAGTTGTGATTAAAGAAATTGATGCGAGTAAAAAAATAGGAGTTATTAAAGCTGTGAGAGAAGTTAATTCTACATTGGGTTTAAAAGAAGCAAAAGAGTTGGTTGAATCTTTACCTAAAGATTTAACTGCTAATGTTCCTAAAGACGAAGCAGAAAAAATCAAGCAAAAACTTATTGAAGCAGGAGCAACTAAAGTGGAGCTTGAATAATATTTAATGTATTAATTTTATATTGATATAGCTCTTTTAATTAGTTTGGGGTATTTTAATGGTTGATTCTTCTTATATGTACGCTTCTGGTGCTTTTGTTCCTAGAGTTTCTTATTCTAGGTCGATTGATTTAAAAGATTCTTTATTGGATTTGGTTAAGGTTCAAAAAGAATCGTATGATTCATTTGCTCCTAAGAATAAGGGTAATGAAAGACTTGAAGTTATCTTTCATACAATCTTTCCAATAAATGATCCTTCGCGTAGGGCTACTATTGAGTTTATAAGTTGTAGGGTAGATGATCCTAAGTATGATGAATCTGAGTGTATAAAGCGTGGTGTAACTTTTTCTGCTCAGGTTATTGCTTCTATACGTCTTGTTGTTATGCAGGATGGTATTTCTCTTGATGAATATAAATCGATTAAAGAGAGTGGAGATCATTCTAAACTTGCAACCGTTGTAAAATCTATAGAAGAGCAGGAAGTCCACTTTTGTGGGTTGCCTATGATGACTGATAAGGGCACTTTCATCATTAATGGTGTAGAAAAAGTTATTGTCTCACAAATGCATAGGTCTCCTGGTGTATTTTTTGATAGCGATAAGGGAAAAACTTACAATTCTGGTAAATTGATCTATTCTGCTAGAATTATTCCTTATAGGGGTTCTTGGCTTGATATTGAATTTGATGTTAAAGACCATTTGTATTTTCGTGTTGATAGAAAAAGAAAATTGCCAATCTCAGTTTTGTTAAAGGCATTAGGTCTATCAAATAATGATATACTCGATAGATTTTATGAGAAAATAAAGTATGTAAAACATAAAGATGGTTGGAAAGTGCCTTTTGTTCCTGATAAATTTAAAGGAGTGAGGTTGCCTTTCGACTTAATGGATATTGAAGGTAATGTGCTGCTTAAAGCTAACGTTCGTATTACCTCAAGACTAGCTAAAAAACTATATGATAATGAATTGAAAGAGTATCTGGTTCCTTTTAATTCTATATGTGGTTTATTCCTCGCAGAAGATTTAATGGATAGTGCTAGCTCTACGAAAATTTTATCTGCTGGTGAATCTATAAAGCTGGAAGACATAAAGAAGCTTGAGTTATTGTCTGTGGATGAAATATCAGTATTGAACATAGATAATGTATCTGTTGGACCTTATATATTAAATACGCTTTTCTTAGACGAAAACATGTCTTATCAGGATGCGCTATATGAAATATATAGAGTTTTGCGTCCTGGTGAAGTTCCTGTTTTAGAGATAGTAGAGGAGTTTTTCCGTAATCTTTTCTTCAGTCCGGAATATTATGATTTGTCTAACATTGGTAGGTTGAAGCTTAACTCTTACCTTGGATTAAATTATGATGAGGATTTAACTGTTTTAACGTATGAAGATATTATTGAAATTGTAAAAAAAATAGTATTGTTACGTGACGGTCAAGGATCTGTAGATGATATTGATCATTTAGGAAACAGAAGAGTAAGATCAGTTGGAGAGTTTATAGAAAATCAATTTAGAACTGGGTTGTTGAAATTGGAACGCGTAATAGTTGATTCTATGTCCACTTCTAGTTTAGATAAAGTTTCTCCATCTGATTTTATTAATCCAAAAGTGTTAACTAATGTCTTAAGAGATTTCTTCAATTCTTCTCAATTATCTCAATTTATGGATCAGACTAATCCGTTATCTGAAATAACACATAAAAGAAGGTTGTCCGCGTTAGGTCCTGGCGGTTTAACAAGAGAACGGGCAGGATTTGAAGTGCGTGATGTTCATCCAACTCATTATGGAAGAATTTGCCCTATTGAGACTCCTGAAGGGCAAAATATAGGGTTAATCAACAGTTTAGCTATATACGCGCGTATTAATAAATATGGTTTCATTGAAAGTCCTTATAGGAAAGTAGTTAATAGGGTTGTTACTGATCAAATTGAGTATCTGTCTGCCATAGATGAAGGTTTATATTATATAGCTGATACCAGCGCAAAGCTCGATGAAAATAATTGCTTTGTTGATGATATGCTATACTGTAGATATGCTAGTAGTTTCATTATGGTAAGTAGTGATCAGGTGAGTTACATTGACGTATCTCCTAAGCAGGTAATATCAGTTGCGGCTTCCTTGATTCCATTTTTAGAAAATGATGATGCTAATAGAGCATTAATGGGCTCAAATATGCAACGTCAGGCCGTACCTTTATTGAAGCCTACCGCTCCTCTGGTTGCTACTGGTATGGAGTCTTTTGTAGCTTCTGGCTCTGGTGCTGTAGTTTTAGCAAAACGCGATGGCATAGTTGATAGTTCTGATAGTAACTCTATAGTTATACGTGCTTTTGATAAAGAAAGGGTTAACTACTTGGACGTAGATATTTATCATCTAAGGAAATTTCAGCGTTCTAACCATAATACTTGTATTAATCAAAGACCGCTAGTGTGCGTAGGTGATTATGTTAAAAAGGGTGATGTAATAGCTGATGGTCCTGCAATTAACAGTGGTGAATTGGCGCTTGGTAAAAATTTGCTAGTCGCTTTTATGTCTTGGCAAGGTTATAATTTTGAAGACTCTATTATTATTTCTAGTGAAGTTGTTAAAAAAGATCTCTTTACTTCTATTCATATAGAAGAATTTGACTGTGTTGTACATGATACCCCTTTAGGATCAGAAAAAATAACTCGTGCTATACCTGGTGTTAATGAAGAAAATCTATATCACTTGGATGATAGTGGTATAGTGAAAATTGGTACAAGAGTTGGTCCAGGCTATATTCTGGTAGGTAAAGTTACACCTAAACCTTCTCTTTCATTGCCTCCTGAAACGAAGTTATTAATGACAATTTTTGGTGAAAAGTCATTCGATTGTGCGGATTCCTCTTTATATACATCTCCAGATGTTGAAGGGACAGTAATTGATGTACAAGTCTTTACACGCAGGGGGGTTGAAGAAAATGAAAGGGCATTACTCATTAAACAAAAAGAGGTAAATGACTTTGAGGAAGAGCGAGATTATATAATCAATGTTACTAGTGAATATTTCTATGATGAACTGAAGAAACTTCTTATTAATTCTGGTTCTCAAGATCAAGAAAAATTTGACTCTATTGAACGTGAGCAATGGTGGGGTATAGGATTAAAAAACCAATCCATTTCTGAGCAAGTTAAGAGCTTAAAAAAAGATTTTGATGAAAAAGTATCACATGCAATAGCACAGTTTAAGCGAAAAGTAGAAAAATTACATGAAGGTTATGACCTGCCTCAAGGTGTGTCGATGTCAGTAAAAGTTTTCATTGCTGTGAAACATAGTCTGCAACCAGGGGATAAAATGGCTGGTAGACATGGGAATAAAGGTGTGATCTCTCGAGTTGTGCCAGTGGAAGATATGCCTTATTTGGAAGATGGTACTCCTGTTGATGTTATTCTTAACCCTCTTGGTGTTCCTTCACGAATGAATGTAGGGCAAATACTGGAAACGCATGTAGGTTGGGCTTGTAGAAAATTAGGGGAAAGGGTAAGTAATATTCTCGATGAGATCAATAAAATCAAAAGTGCTTTTTGCAAGGGAATTAGGTCCCTTAACGATGATAATTTTACACAATTTGCAGTAGCATACCTTGACAATAAAAAAATTGAAAATATTGATGATGATGAAATAATGGCTTCTGTTTTAAATACACCTAATAAGAATGCACTAAATGACGAGTTGAATGCATTAATAGAGAACTATTTGAACTCTTGTAAAAGTTCATACAGCAATTTACGTAATTTCCTGATTGAGGTTTATAGCTATGGTAGTAACGTATCTATCTGTAATGATATTCGTAATATTAGTGATAATAATCTCATTGAATTTGCACGTAAATTACGTGATGGCGTTCCTGTTGCTGCACCTGTATTTGAGGGTCCAAAAGATGAACAAATAGCAAAATTATTTGAACTTGCTGGTTTGGATAACTCTGGACAAGCTGTATTATATGACGGTTGCAGTGGTGAAAAATTCGACCGCAAGGTTACAGTTGGTTACATGTACATGCTTAAGTTGCACCACTTGGTTGATGGTAAAATTCATGCGCGTTCAGTAGGGCCTTATAGTTTGGTTACTCAACAACCTCTAGGAGGAAAATCTCATTTTGGTGGTCAGCGTTTTGGTGAAATGGAATGTTGGGCATTACAAGCCTATGGTGCTGCTTATACTTTGCAGGAAATGTTAACTGTGAAGTCTGATGATATTAATGGTAGAGTTAAGATTTACGAATCGATAATAAAAGGTGACAGTAATTTTGAATGTGGAATTCCTGAATCCTTTAATGTGATGATAAAAGAACTACGTTCTTTATGTTTAAATGTAGATTTAAAGCAAAATGATGTAGTGATTGAAGATATATCTCACACTAACATTGCACAACCTTTTAATGAGGTTAGCATATCGATTGCTAGCCCTGAAAGTATTAAGCGTATATCTTGTGGTGAGATAGAAGATGTTTCAACTGCAAATTATCGTACGTTCAAAGTTGAGAAAGGTGGATTATTTTGCCCTAAGGTTTTTGGCCCTGTCAATGACGATGAATGTTTATGTGGAAAATACAAAAAAAGAAGACACAGAGGTCGCATATGTGAAAAATGCGGAGTAGAAGTTACATCTTCTAAAGTAAGAAGAGAAAGGATGGGTCATATAGAGCTTGCATCTCCTGTTGCTCATATATGGTTTTTGAAATCGCTTCCTTCAAGAATTGGAGCATTATTGGATATGTCTCTCAGAGATATTGAGAATATTTTATATAGCGATAATTATATCGTGATAGATCCTCTTGTTTCGCCTTTTGAAAAAGGTGAGATTATTAGTGAAAAAGCTTATAATGAAGCTAAAGATAGCTATGGGATCGATAGTTTTGTAGCTATGCAAGGTGTTGAAGCTATAAGGGAGTTGCTAACGCGCCTTGATTTACATGAAATTAGGAAGGATTTAAGACTAGAATTAGAGTCTGTTGCTTCTGAGATAAGAAGAAAGAAAATTATAAAGAGATTGCGTATTATTGAAAACTTCATTAAATCTGGAAATAGGCCTGAGTGGATGATACTTACAACTATACCTATTTTACCACCTGATTTGCGTCCTTTGGTATCGCTTGAAAGTGGTCGTCCTGCAGTTTCTGATCTGAATCATCATTATAGGACTATTATTAATAGAAATAACAGGTTGAGGAAATTGTTGAGCTTAAATCCTCCTGAGATTATGATTCGTAATGAAAAAAGGATGTTACAAGAAGCAGTTGATTCTCTTTTTGATAATAGTCGTCGTAATACTTTGGTAAACAAAGCTGGTGCTGTTGGATATAAAAAGTCCATTAGTGATATGTTAAAAGGAAAACAGGGTCGTTTTCGCCAGAACCTCTTAGGAAAAAGGGTAGACTACTCTGGACGTTCTGTAATAGTTGTTGGTCCAACTTTGAAACTAAATCAGTGTGGATTACCAAAAAGAATGGCTCTTGAACTATTCAAACCTTTTGTTTACTCAAAGCTTAAGATGTATGGTATGGCTCCAACTATTAAGTTTGCTAGTAAGTTGATAAGAGCAGAAAAACCAGAAGTTTGGGATATGCTTGAAGAGGTAATAAAAGAGCATCCTGTTTTGTTGAATAGAGCGCCTACGCTACATAGACTTGGTATTCAGGCTTTTGAGCCAATCCTTATTGAAGGCAAAGCAATACAGCTTCATCCGCTTGTCTGTACAGCGTTTAATGCTGATTTTGATGGTGACCAAATGGCAGTGCATGTGCCAATTTCATTGGAAGCTCAGCTTGAAGCTAGGGTGTTGATGATGTCCACTAATAACGTTTTAAGTCCTTCTAATGGCAGACCGATTATAGTTCCTAGTAAAGATATAGTACTTGGTATATATTATCTGACTTTACAAGAACCTAAGGAAGATAATTTACCATCTTTTGGTGCTTTTTGTGAAGTTGAGCATTCTTTGAGTGATGGTACTTTACATATTCATTCTAGTATAAAGTATAGGATGGAGTATATTAATAGCAGCGGTGAAACTCACTATAAAACTGTTTGTACAACTCCTGGCCGTTTAATATTATGGCAAACTTTTCCTAAGCATGAGAATCTAGGCTTCGATCTAATAAATCAGATATTAACAGTCAAGGAAATAACTGGTATAGTTGATTTAGTATATCGTAACTGTGGTCAAAGTGCTACAGTGGCATTTTCTGATAAATTAATGGTACTTGGCTTTGAGTATGCCACATTTTCTGGTGTTTCTTTTGGTCGTTGTGATCTGGTTATACCTGAAACTAAAGCTACACATGTTGATCACGCGAGGGGTGAAATTAAGAAATTCTCTATGCAATATCAAGATGGGCTAATAACTAGAAGTGAGAGGTATAACAAGGTTATAGATGAATGGTCTAAGTGTACGGATATGATAGCTAATGATATGTTAAAAGCAATATCTATATATGATGGAAATAGTAAGTACAACTCAGTGTATATGATGGTTAACTCTGGTGCAAGGGGTTCTACTTCACAGATGAAACAGCTAGCAGGAATGCGAGGGCTCATGACCAAACCTTCTGGTGAGATTATAGAAACACCTATAATTTCTAATTTCCGTGAAGGATTGAACGTATTTGAATACTTTAATTCTACTCACGGTGCGCGTAAAGGTTTAGCTGACACTGCGCTTAAAACTGCAAACTCTGGATACTTAACTCGTCGTTTAGTTGATGTGTCTCAAAATTGCATAGTTACAAAGCATGACTGTAAAACAAAAAATGGTCTTGTTGTGAGAGCTACAGTTGAAGGAAGTACTATAGTTGCATCTCTAGAGAGTGTTGTGCTGGGTAGAACATCTGCAAATGGTATATATAACCCAGTGACAAAAGAATTATTAGTAAAAGCAGGGGAATTAATTGATGAGGATAAAGTAAAGCAAATCAGCATTGCAGGTCTTGATGCTGTAAAAATTAGATCGCCTTTAACTTGTGAAATAAGTCCTGGTGTGTGTTCTTTGTGTTATGGAAGAGACCTTGCAGCTGGTAAAATTGTTTCAATAGGTGAAGCAGTTGGTGTTATAGCTGCTCAATCTGTTGGAGAGCCAGGTACTCAGTTAACGATGCGTACTTTCCATATAGGTGGGGTAATGACTAGAGGCGTTGAATCCTCAAATATTATAGCTTCTATTAGTGCTAAAATAAAGTTAAACAATAGTAATATAATTATAGATAGAAACGGAAATAAAATTGTGATAAGCCGTTCCTGTGAAGTCGTGTTGGTTGATAGCCTTGGTAGTGAGAAGTTGAAGCATAGTGTACCTTACGGTGCTAAACTTTATGTGGATGAGAGTGGGTCAGTAAAAATTGGCGATAAAGTTGCGGAATGGGATCCTTATACATTGCCTATTATCACGGAGAAGACTGGTACAGTGTCTTATCAGGACTTAAAAGATGGAATTTCGATCACTGAAGTGATGGATGAATCTACAGGAATATCAAGCAAAGTAGTAAAAGACTGGAAATTGCATTCTGGTGGAGCTAGTTTACGTCCTCGTATTGTGCTGCTTGACGATAATGGTGAAGTAATGACACTCGCAAGTGGCGTTGAAGCATGTTATTTTATACCAATTGGTGCAGTGCTCAATGTACAAAATGGCCAGAAGGTTCATGCAGGTGATGTTATTACAAGAACACCAAGAGAGTCAGTGAAAACTCGTGATATTACTGGTGGTTTACCGAGGGTTATAGAGTTATTTGAAGCACGTCGTCCTAAAGAGCATGCTATTGTTAGTGAGATAGATGGCTATGTAGCGTTTTCTGAAAAAGACCGTAGAGGAAAACGCAGTATATTAATTAAACCTGTAGATGAACAAATTTCTCCAGTTGAATATTTGGTATCAAGAAGTAAGCATGTAATAGTCAATGAAGGTGATTTTGTACGTAAAGGTAATCTATTGATGGATGGTGACCCTGATCTCCATGATATTTTACGTGTGCTTGGGTTAGAAGCTTTAGCGCACTATATGATTTCTGAAATACAGCAAGTTTATAGATTGCAGGGTGTTCGTATAGACAACAAGCATTTAGAGGTGATCTTAAAACAAATGCTACAAAAAGTGGAAATTACTGATCCTGGTGATACTATGTACTTGGTTGGCGAAAGCATTGACAAGCTGGAAGTTGATAGGGAAAATGATGCTATGAGTAACTCTGGCAAACGGCCTGCTCATTATCTTCCTATTCTGCAGGGGATTACTAGGGCAAGTCTTGAAACTAGCTCCTTTATTTCTGCTGCCTCTTTCCAAGAGACAACAAAAGTACTTACAGAAGCAGCATTCTGCGGAAAGAGTGATCCTTTAAGTGGATTAAAAGAAAATGTTATAGTAGGAAGATTAATTCCTGCTGGTACAGGTTTGATTATGAATAAGATCAGAGCACTTTCACTTTGTGATAATATAGATAAATATGAAAAATATTTTGATATTGAAACTTATGACGAGAAATGGTTTATGGATAATAATTGTCATTTACACTCTGGTGAGGAAGAGAGCGTGGTAGCATCACATTATGATCAGTCGAATTGAGTACAGCTAGTGTGTCTCTTGACCAAAAAAGCCAATAATATTTTCTTTCACTTCTGTCCTATCTGTCATGTTATTTACTCTCATGCGAAATTCAGATGAGCTTTGAAGCCCGCTACTGTACCAACCTATGTGTTTGCGGGCCATCTTTATTCCTGTGTCATTTCCATAGTACTCAAGAATATTGTCGTAATGCTCGAGTATGATGCTTAATCTCTCTGAAGCTGTTGGCTCAGAAGTTTCGCTTCCATTCAGAAAATTCATTGCTTGATTAATCAGCCAAGGTTTACCGTAGGCACCACGACCTATCATCACTCCTTCTGCTCCGGATTCTTTAAGAGCACTTTGAATATCACTCAAGTTTTTAATATCGCCATTTACTATAACTGGAATTTTCACTTGTTCTTTAACATTTCTAACGAATTTCCAATCTGCTT
This sequence comes from Wolbachia endosymbiont (group A) of Conops quadrifasciatus, assembly GCF_964027015.1. NCBI lineage: Bacteria > Pseudomonadati > Pseudomonadota > Alphaproteobacteria > Rickettsiales > Anaplasmataceae > Wolbachia > Wolbachia endosymbiont (group A) of Conops quadrifasciatus. Next base: position 862,196 of record NZ_OZ034722.1, on the reverse strand, counting down.
GACCGTTATAGAGCTGCGCTCTTGTCCTTCCATGCACAGTAATCATTTTTGCTCCTAAATCCTCGGCAATTTTCGCAAGTCTCGGTGCATTGCGATTTTCATCGTTCCATCCAGTGCGCATTTTCACCGTAACTGGCACATTCACTGCTTTGACTACGGCCTCAATTATCTCAGCGGCTTTTTTCTCATCACGCATTAGCGCTGATCCTGCATAACCGTTTACAACTTTTTTAACAGGACAACCGAAATTTATATCTATTATTTTTGCACCCATATCCTCATTTAGTTTTGCAGCTTCTGCCATTACATCCGGCTCGCATCCAGCAAGCTGCACAGCAGTTAATTCATCGACTTTTGCTTTTTGCAGACTCTGACGAGTTTGCATAATCATAGCTCTGCTTGCAATCATCTCTGAAACTAACAAACTTGCACCTAGCTTCTTTACAATACTTCTAAACGGATAATCAGTTACCCCTGACATTGGAGCTAAAATAACTGAAGAATCAATCGTCAAACTTCCTATTTGGAGGGGCATAAGGTTAATGGTAATCCTTCATTGTAAACTATATAGCAACCTCTGAGCTGTATTCTGCACCCTTGAGGTAAGAGAGGTGTCCGTTCCTGGTGGAAGATCGTATAAAAGCTCGTTTTCTAGATCTTCCTTCCATTTTTCATCTTCCATAAGCGCTTTTGTAAACTCTCTTCTTTTCTTTTGCAATTGTTCTGGATTAGGCTTGTATTCCGATAACTCTGCGTCAATTTCATCAAATGATTTACCTTCGTTGAGCATTTGCGTAATCCTATGAGCGTTTTCCAATGCAAATATTCCACAATTATGCCAGTCACTTTGCTGCTTAACTTTGGAGCTAGCTATGTCTAGTGACCATTCTTCCTTTGACAGTTCTCCTTTGAAAATATTTAGCACATTATTTGGCAATTGATTACCAAATGAGTCACAGTAATAAGCTCTAAATTTCTTATCACCTGCATCAGGTTTAATAACCAAAGCTGTCCAATGATTGCCATTGATATGAAAAACTGATGTAAATATCAATGTATTATTCTGTTTTAATTTGTCTCTGTAATCCTGAAGGCATTTTTCTGTGAATTTACTCATACCATTAGAATAGCCAGGGGCAAGAAAATAGATATTATTATCACTATGTTCACTTTGTAAGTACCCATACACAACTCTTGCAATATGTTCAATGTCACTATTAGTTAACAAATGATCATAATGTTTTCTATTTGTTTGATGCACAAGAGTGTCCAAATTTTCATGAAACTTTTTACCACCCAAACCACTATCCAAAGAGCTTCTACGACTACTGTTCCTTGAATCGGGTTCACTGCCTGGTAAAATACCACTATCTCCATCTTGAGTTTTTTGCTCACCTTGACCTGCTCCTTTTCCATTAATATAGTTCTTTGCTAAGTAAAATAAAGGTTCAACAACCATTTTGTATGCTACTGTAAGAATTATTCCCATTAAAACCCAAACTACGGGGTTAGAGATGAGCATAGCAAGTGGAAAGGTCAATAGAGGGAATCCTATTATCAACCCCAAATAGCCAACAGCAAATGTGGCTGCTAGGCATACACAAGTAGCGTAGATAACGAATTTTCCACCAGCAAAGTAAGTGCTCTCTTTAAATTGATTATATTTTTCTATAATGCCTGACATACTACATCCTATGAACGCTAAGTTAATTAAATTTTAACAAATTCTAACAAAAAAATCAACCATAATAATTTTAGTAGTATGAGAAAATATTGAATATTAAGAGCTTTTGAAGTACAGTAATAATGTTAGTAATAGCACAATATATGCACGATATAGAATATATACGCAAAAACCCTGAAGGATTTGAAAAGGCAATGAAAAGCACGGGGATAAGAGAGTTTACTGCAAAAGAGATATTAGAAATTGATCACGAGAAAAGGTCATTAACCACTAAATTGCAAGATTTAAATAGGCAGCGCAATGAAATCACAGAGGAAATAAAGAAGCTTAAAATGAGTAAGAGCCCTTGTGAAGAGCAAATAGAGTTGTCAAAAGACATCACGAATGAGATAGAGGCAATTAGCTTAAAAGAACAAGCAGAAAAGGATAAGTTAGTGAATATTTTATCTAACTTGCCGAATATTCCTGCGCAAGATGTGCCAATAGGCGCAGATGAGAACTCTAATTTAGAGGTGAGAAGATATGGAGGAAAAAGACAGTTTGATTTTGTACCAGAATCTCATTATGAACTCGGAGAAAAATTAGGTTTAATGGACTTCGAACAAGCGGCGAAAATTTCCGGATCAAGATTTGCGATATTAAAAGGACAGTTAGCTAAGCTTGGACGAGCGCTAATAAATTTTATGCTTGAAATGCATGTTAATGAATTTGGCTATACTGAGGTGTACCACCCAGCTTTGGTGAAAAACGAAGCTATGTATAATGTTGGTCAGCTACCGAAATTTTCTGACGATTCGTATTTAACTACCGACGAATTGAGGTTGATTCCCACAAGTGAAGTGTTTTTAACAAATTTGGTTGCTGATAAAATAGTAGAGGAAAAAGAACTGCCTATTCGTTTTACTGCGTATTCAGAGTGTTTTCGTAAAGAAGCAGGCAGCGCAGGGCGAGACACGAGAGGCATGATAAGGCAACACCAATTTGGTAAAGTGGAGTTGGTGAGTATTACAACTGAAGACCAATCAAATGATGAACTTGAGCGCATGACGAGTGTTGTTGAAGAGATATTAAAAAAACTAGAATTACCGTATAGAGTAATGCTACTGTGTAGTGGTGATATGGGTTTTGCTGCACAAAGGACTTATGACATAGAGGTATGGTTACCTGAGCAAAATAAATATAGAGAAATATCAAGCTGCTCAAATTGTGGTGCATTTCAAGCAAGAAGGATGAACGCTAAATACTCTTCAGAAACTGATAAAAAGATAAAAAAATATGTTCACACTTTAAACGGCTCAGCTTTAGCTATAGGAAGAACGATTGTTGCCATAATGGAGAATTATCAAAATTCTGACGGGTCGATTGCAATACCAAACGTGTTGCAAAAATACATGAGTAATGATACTGTTATAAGCAAATAATAATTTTGACATATAGAAAAGCGAGGAAATAAAGATGAAGGTTCTGGTTATAGGTTCTGGTGGACGTGAGCACGCTCTACTTTGGGCTCTAAAAAAATCTCCTATCTTGACTGAGTTATATGTAACTCCTGGTTGCCAAGCTATGAAAGATCTTGGGTATCTTGTGGATGTAAATATTCAAAATTCAGTGGATGTTACACAATTTTGCAAGAGAGAAAATATAGAGTTGGTTGTTATTGGTCCAGAACAACCAATAATTGATGGGCTTGCTGATGATTTAGTTGCAGAGGGAATAAATGTTTTTGCTCCGAGTCAAGCAGCTGCAAAACTTGAGGGATCAAAGTCTTTCACCAAAGGACTATGCAAGCGATATGGCATACCAACTGCCAAGTACGAGTGTTTTGTTGATGAAGGATTAGCTAAAGATTTTGTACGTAGCAATAAAATAAAGTTTCCACTTGTAGTGAAAGCAAATGGAATTGCGGCAGGGAAAGGCGTGATGATATGTTGCGCAGAAAACGAAGCTTTTTCAGCAATAGATTCAATGCTAGTGGAGAAAGAATTTGGTGAATCAGGTGAAGAAATAATCATAGAAGAATTTTTAATTGGAGAAGAAGTAAGCTTTTTTGCTCTTGTTGATGGGTTGAAAGTAGTAACTCTTGGGTGCGCAAAAGATTATAAGAGAGTGAATGAAAATAATGAAGGCCAAAATACTGGGGGTATGGGATCGTACTCATCACCTTCAATTATAAGTAAGGACATGGAGCAAAAAATCATCCAAAAAATAATATACCCTACAGCTCAAGCATTGGTTAACATGGGTACGCCTTATAAGGGAGTACTCTTTGCTGGTTTAATGATTTGCAGAGATGGCCCAAAACTTCTCGAGTATAACGTTAGATTCGGTGATCCAGAAACGCAATCTATATTACCTAGATTTGATTCAAATTGCGATTTATTAAAATTGATGTTGTCAACTGTAGAAGGAAAGTTAAATGCCAAAATGGTGGAGCTTAGTAACAAAGCTACAGTTTGTGTAGTTGTTGCAAGTAAAGGTTATCCAAATGATTACCAAAAGGGAGAAGTAATTAAGGGGTTAGATAAAATTGAAAACATTCCTGGTATATTGGTCTTTCATGCTGGTACTAAATTGGATGAAAGTGGTAACTTAGTTTCCGATGGTGGAAGAGTACTAAATATAGTAGCAAAAGGGAACACTGTAGAAGAAGCTAAAAGTAAAGTGTACTCAGCATTAAATTTTTTAGAGTGGCCAGGGGGCTTCTTCAGGTATGATATTGGTGGTTAATGCTAGCTGTCGATTAGCAGGTAGCTCACAGAAACGAAAAAACTTACTTGACACATTTTGCCATCCTCCTTACCACGGTATAAGAGTATTTCTGACTCAAAACTTGTTTTTGATCTGCGCAGATTTAATGACAAAATTCAGTAAAAAGCTCGGGATATTTTTTGGCGGATTACATAAAATTATAGCGGCTGCATGTCTTTTAAATTTTTTCTACATTCAGCCAAAACGCGCTTCATTTGAGCGTTAGCACATTATTATAGCGCCAATTTAAATTATTAAAGGGTCAAAACTCGCCACTAGGGGATTTTTTTGCCTTTTTTTTCGCTTGGTAAATTTCTTAAATATTTATAGCTAAACGACAACCGTCATCCCTATAAAGGTCTAGTAATTCGTCATTCCGCTGCTTGTTAGCGGGATCTAGAGATACCGCGAATGAATCGCGGTATGACGGTTAAGTAGGGTTTCATTTCAGTCTGGAATCCAGTTTTCCATATAATCCATCGGAAATGTTGTAACCACTTTCTATGCTAGTTTGCTTGTGAGCAAGCAAACTTTCCTGAATCCCAGTGTCTGGGCACTGGAATGACATCATAGGGGCGCTGGGATGACACCGTCATAAAGTGAAACTAGATTGTATCTTATCGGTAAAAAAGAAGAGCTATTTTAGGAAGTTTTTATAGGGCTAAAACTAAAGAAAACTTGCATATAAGTTCATCAAGTGTAAAATTAGAGTTGTTTTAAAAGAATAGGTCAATTATGAATCTTGTAACAAAATCTGCTATCGATTTTACTGCTTCAGCTGTTCTCTCTGACGGAGAAATTGTTGATGATTTCTGTCTGAGTAAGCACATAAAAAATAAGTATGCTGTCCTTTTTTTCTATCCACTTGATTTTACTTTTGTTTGCCCAACTGAATTGATATCGCTCAATAATAGAATAAATGAGTTTGCAAAGCGTGGTATTGAAGTGATAGGAATAAGTGTAGATTCAAAATTTTCACATTATAAATGGCGAAACACTCCAGTTAATGATGGTGGTATTGGAGAGGTTAGCTACACTTTAGTGTCTGATATCAAAAAGTCTATATCAAGAGACTATGGGGTCTTATATGATGACTCAATTGCGCTGAGAGCAACTTTTGTTATTGATGATAAATTTATTGTACGTCATCAATCGATAAATGATTTGCCCTTAGGGCGTAATATCGATGAATTCGTTAGAATCATTGATGCAATTAAACATAATGAGGAGCATGGTGAAGTATGTCCAGCAGGGTGGAAAAAAGGTAAGCCAGCAATGCAGGCAAGCGATGAAGGAGTAGCTGATTATCTAAACTCATACAGTGAAGAATTATAGATTTAGTACAAAAGTTCTTATTATTGGATCTGGAGCAGCGGGTTATGCTGCTGCTATATATGCAGCACGTGCAAACTTAGAGCCAATTGTAGTAACGGGAATGCAGCCTGGTGGTCAGCTTACAATCACTACAGATGTTGAAAACTATCCTGGTTTTGTTTCAATACAGGGTCCAGAACTAATGGAGCAGATGAGGTTGCATGCAGAACAGGTTGGAGCAAAAATAATAGATGATGAGATAAAAAGCGTTGAACAACTTGAGGATTCTAACAAGTATAGATTTAGATCTTCTGGTAATATCAATGACTGCTACTCAGATGCAATTATAATTGCATCTGGTGCGCAAGCGAAGTGGCTTGGTTTGGAGAGTGAAAAGGAATTTCAAGGTTACGGAGTTTCAGCTTGTGCAACTTGTGATGGTGCATTTTTTAGGAATAAAGTTGTAGCTGTGGTTGGTGGTGGAAACACTGCTGTTGAAGAGGCGATATTTTTAACTCGGTTTGCCAAAGAAGTTATACTAATACACAGGCGTGATAAATTGAGAGCGGAAAAAGTAATGCAAGATAGACTCTTTAAAAATGATAGGATAAAAATAATGTGGAACCATACTGTAGAGCAGATTTTTGGAGAAGAAAATCCGAAAAAAGTTACTGGTATTATAGTTAAATCAACGGAAGCTCAAGAGTTAGAAGTGGATGGAGTGTTCATTGCAATTGGGCATGCACCAAATACAGGTATTTTTAAAGGCTTTGTTGAAATGGATGAACAGGGTTACATAATTACAAAACCTGGAACAACTTTAACTAGTAAAGCAGGAGTATTTGCTGCAGGTGATGTTCAAGATAAGGTATATCGCCAGGCAGTAGTTGCAGCAGGAACAGGGTGCATGGCTGCACTTGATGCAGAGAAGTTTTTAGAGTCGTAGTTAATTCTAGGATTTTGAATAAATCGCTTGCAATTTTCCTTTTCTTTTACATAATTACATTAGTAAATTATTAGATAGGTTTAGTATGTCTTGGGAAAGAAGTAGAGTAGGTATGACTGGATCAGAAAGAACCCAAGAGTCACTTAATACGCCAACAGAAAAGTTATTTAAAGCTATTGATGATAAAAACCTAGAAGCTTTTAAACAAGCTCTGGCAGAGGGTGCGGATGTTAATGCGTTTGATGCGGGATATACACCATTAATGACTATTATCATGAGAGGTGATGGTAAGCCTATATGCTTAAGAATGATGATGTTGCTTTTACAGCACCAGAATTTAAATGTTAATATCCAAGAAACTAAAGAACGCAATACAGCTCTACATCTAGCCTTTTGCATGGGAAATAGGAATTTTATACGGATGTTACTTAGACATCCTAAATTAGATATAGATGTTAAAAATAGTTATTTAGTTATTAAACCTGAATACCAACAACTCCCTGAAGAACGTCTTCGTGATTCTCATAAAGAGCGTTTCTTTCATACTCCTGAAGAATATATTAGAAAAATTGGAGAAGCACAGGATAAAGACTTTTCGCACCTTACGGTAGAAATACAAAAAGCCCAAAGAGGAGAACAATTATTAAATGCTCTTTCTGATGGAAATATTAACCAGGCGAAGGCGCTGCTTGAGAAAAAGTTTACTAGGCAAGACCTCATTCACATGGGTATTTCACCAGGGTTTGTTAAACAAATGTTTGAGAAACAAGAGTTTGTTGAACAAATGCTTAACCCTAATATCCAAAATGGAGAAATAGAAACACCCCTTAGCTTAATTATCAAATCATGTTTACAAGGAATAACACAAGATAACAAAGAAGTATTGACTAAACTTTTAAAACATAAAGACCTAGATTTTAGTCAAATAAAGCCAATACAAGCTATAGAGCAAAATTCACGGTTGAAGAAAATAATTGAACAAGCTATTACAGAGCGATTAACTAATACTATTAATAGAAAAGATCTAGAGGATGTAAAAGAATTGGTAGAGGATAATTGCTTCATGAGTCGTTCCGTTGTTGTTGCTGCATGGAGAAATGTTAATAATCCAATCGAGTCTATTGTAAATTATCTAAATGAAAAATTTCCTGCAAATACATTACAACCTTTGGCAAGTACGAATGATATACCGGTAGGTTCTGAGCAAGTTATACAAGAACTTAAAGGTGAACTTGAAAGAACGAGAGCTGGATAGGGTCGTACGCTAAAGAACGAGAGGCATTAACAAAATTTCACAGTTAGAAAAAGATTTAAGGCGGGAAAAATCGGCTCAAAAAACAAAAATCAATGATCTAAATAGTGAAGTAACTCGACTTAATAGAATTGTGTGTGGAAGAGCAAACGACACTGTCGAAATTTCACAATTAGAAAGAGATTTGAAACAAGTAAGGGAAGAAAGAGATAGGCTTTCATCAGAAAATAGACTGCTCCGTACTAAAAGTCTGAGTAATAAAAACGAAAAATCTTCACAAGCAATTTCTCCTGGTAAAAAACAAAGCAACTATGCTTATGCATTTTTTATATTGCTTGGAGTATATGCTGTTGGTGCATGTTTAGTAATAGAATATTCTCCAGAGATGAGTGCTTTCTTTGCAGCAGTTGCAATGGTTCTTCTTTTAGTAGGATGTTATAGTTTATATAAAGCAAACACAGTACTTAATGATGTTAAAAGCACTCAGCTTAGTGATTTAGAACGAAATTAAGGTTTTGATTTCTTCTCCAGGCCCTGCTGAAAATTTTTATACATATTAAAAACATCTTGATAATTGAGGTGAGTGTAAACTTGAGTGGTCTCAAGGCTTGAATGGCCAAGCAGTTGTTGTATTGATCTTATGTCAATATCTTCCTGAAGCAAATGAGTAGCAAAACTATGACGAAATGCATGTGGAGATAAGATTTCTGGCAGATTTAATATTCTCCTTATTTTCTGCAAACGATTAGCCACATAAGTTCTTCCCAATTTTTTTCCTCTTACTCCCAAAAAAAGATATTGTGTTTCATTATTAATGCCAAGATAAGGACAGGCTTTTACATATTCCTGTATACACTTTTTTACTACCGCAAGAATGAATACCTGCCTTTGTTTATCTCCCTTACCTGTTACTATTAAACTTTCATTGTTAATATCACTAACCCTAAGGTTCAACGCTTCACTGATTCTTAAGCCTGTACCATATAGCAGGACGATAATTGCAATTTCTCTTTTTACCACCCAAGGTTCGCTCAAGTCAGATAATTTCATTTCTTTCACCAAAGTTTTGATATCAGGTATTGATAATGCTTTGGGCAGAGTTCTTCTCTGAATTGGCCTTGATAAGGAAAATACAGCTTCATTGTCTATATTGTAGTTGTTTTTTATGTACTTGAAAAAATTTCTGATTACTGACAATGCACGAGCGTTAGATCTTGCATTCACACCTCTTGCGTAACGAGAGGTAAGCCAACTTCTTAACTCAGGTACGCTCAATTTTTCCAAAGTGCCGACATTTACTTCTCCACCAATGTGAGTATTTAGGAAACTTATAAGATCCTTCAAGTCCCTCATGTATGACTCTAAAGTGTTTGGTGAATAAGATCTGTTGCACCTCAGCCACTCATACCATTTTTCAATGATTGAACCGAGGTCCACAATTATTTTTTAAAGAAAGCATCGATGCACGCATCTCGAAAGGCTTCATTTATATCAGGATGAGAGTGACAAATTCTGTATATATCCTCTGCTGCTGCGCCATATGCCATTGCAACCGCTGCTTCGTTGATTAGCGTATCAGCGTATGCTCCTATGATATGCACACCTAGTATTGTATCTGCTCTTCTACAAGTCAGCACTTTCACGAATCCTTCAGCATCATCAGTGATTTTTGCTCTGCCGTTTGCAGCAAATTGACATTTACCAACTTTGTACTTATAGCCAGCATTTTTGAGTTCCTCTTCGGCTTTACCGATCGAAGAAACCGCAGGGTGAGTGTAAATGACAGATGGCATAATTTCATAATCAACGTGAGGTGACTGTCCTGCTATTATCTCTGCAACTGCCACTCCTTCTTCCTCTGCTTTATGAGCAAGCATTGCTCCACCAATCACATCACCAATAGCAAATATTCCTTTCACATTAGTTTCATATCTGTTGTTAACTTGAACGAAACCGCGATTATCTTTTTCTATTTTTTCATCAATACCAAGACCATCAGTACATGGTTTGCGTCCTGCTGCCACCAATACCTTATCCGCCTCTATAGTGTTTGTTTGATTATCTTTTACAGAGCAAACTTTCACACTCAAAGAGTTACTACTTTGTTTTATTCCCTCAACTTTAGTGCTAAGTAAAAATTTTATTCCTTGTTTTTGTAGACTAGAAAGTAGAGACTTACTTAATTCTCCATCCATTGCTGCAGCGATCCTGTCAAAAAATTCTACTACAGTGACTTCAGACCCTAGCCTCCTCCATACAGAAGACATTTCAATCCCTATTGCCCCGGCTCCGATTACGACAAGTTTTTTTGGTACTTCAGTTAAAGACAATGCACCAGTTGATGAAATAATACTTTTCTCATCGATATTAATTCCTGGCAAAGAAATAACGTCAGAACCGGTTGCAATTACTATATTTTTTGTCTTCAGCACCTTATCTTCAACTGAAACTTCAAGATTACCTTGGTTAAAAGAAGTAATTTTCCCAAGTCCATTGATTTTAGTGATTTTGTGAAGGTTAAACAGATATTCTATACCTTTTCCAAGTTCCTGAACTCTGGCGTCCTTATAGCCTAGCATTTCTTTTAAATCGAAACTTGCATCCTTAATTTTTATGCCAAGCTTCAACAGATCATTTTTCGTGTGAGCATACTGATAGGAAGAATGAAGTAGTGCTTTGGAAGGTATGCACCCAACTCGCAAGCATGTACCACCAAAAATGCTATTTTTATCTATGCAGGCAACTTTCAATCCAAGTTTTGCAGCAGCGATAGCACACTTATAACCGCCTGGACCACCACCTATAACAATCAGGTCATAATCAATCATAAAGAACAAACCTATTTTCTAAAGAATAAACACCATTTCCCTCAGTTGTTACATATATTTTATCGTGAGTAAACACTGGAGTGTGAAACACATTACCAGGTACTTTGACTACCTTTCCTGCACTTTCAGATCCAGGAAAAGCAAGCATTGAACCTTTATTGCTTGTCACCCACAGTGTATGGGCATGCACAATTGGAGCAAACAATTGCGTATTTTCTATTAAATCAGATGCCCAGACTGTTTCTCCATTTTTTATATCCAGGCCGATTATTTTATTATCTTCAGTTACTATAAAAATTCTTCCGCCTTCTTTTTGTTTCTCTGCAGGAATAAGAGGACTATAATATGACTCAATGTCTGATACACTTTTTACTTGCAGTGACTTTGACCACAAAATATTTCCTGATTTCACGTCAATACCATAAATATAAGAATTGTTTGTAGCTATTAAAGTATCATCAAGCACTCTCGGTGTAGTAGTTACATCTGTGAGCTGTGTATCCAAAAGGTTTGTAGCCAATTTTTGGCTCCACAATTTTTTACCGTCTTCATTAAAAGCTATTAACTCACCATTTGAAAATGGTGCTATTATTTTATCGTTAGAAATTGTTGGCGATATGGAATACAAACCTCGAACCTCATTGATACCATTTTGATAAGCCCAAACGGAGCTGCCATCTTTTATATCAAACACGTACAGATAATTATCAATAGTCAATACTACCAATTTATTATTTATTACTGCTGCTTTCCCTCTTACTGGAGCTCTCAATTCTTTTTCCCACTCAATCTTGCCAGTTTTTGCATCTATTGCGTGTAAAGTGTTATCCACTATAAAGAAAACATTTTTTTCATAATGCGATAGGCTCATGTTACCAATTTTTTTCCTATGTGAGAGGTGTAATTTCCAATTCATAGCCTTTGAGTTATCAATATCAAAGGAATATAAAGCGCCGTGCTTATCTGATAAAATAACGCTATCTTCTCTAAGCACTGGAGCTATATATCCTTGAGATAGTTTTTTATCCACTAGACTTATTCGCTCGCTTGCTATTGTGTAACTGCTACACAATAACATTATTATAACAATTATTACTTTCATTACTTAGTTGAGAACAAGATTTATTAATATACATACTAGAAATCTTAATCACAATGAAAATGTTCTTGTTGTACGTTGAAACATTGATTTATGAACAGAATATTATATTATTATGTAAAACCATACTCTTAGAGGTAATACACCTCATCCACTATGCGGAAACGTGCATAGCTGTATGAACATTGAGATATAAAAGTAATTTATACCAAGAAGAAAGATGGCATCTACCGTCTTAAACATCAAGATAAAAATTATTGTTTTTTATCATAGCATTTAAACAAATGATGATTTTTCTCATTACAGCAACTAAAGCGACTTTGCCAGAGTCAACTAAACGCTGGTAAAATACTTTCATTTTTTTATTATGACGCATTGCAACCACAGCAGACATGTATAATGCTTTTCGAGCATAAAATCTGCCACCTATGACTTGGGCCTTGCTCACTTTCCTTCCACTTTCACTAGTTTTTGGTGCAACTCCAACTAGACAAGCTATTTCCTTATTATCTAACCTACCAAGTTCAGGTACCTCTATGAGTAGGATACTTGCGGTTTTCCGTCCAACACCTTTATAGCTAGTTAGCAGTTTGCTTTTTTCCTTCAAATCAGGATCAGAGTTTATTATATCTTCTATGTCTTGCCTAATTTGCTCTAATTGTTTTTTTGCAAATTCTATCTGTTTTTCTATATATTCCCTGGCTTTTCCTGTAACCTTATGCAAACGACACTTATTTGCGTGAACTTCATCGTTTAGATTGCGCTCAACTGCTCTTAGCTCTTTTAGTTCTTCTTGCTTTTGTGAAACTATGTATTCTATTACCTCGTCATTTTTTGTGATAAATTCAGCATATTTTTCTAGTAATTTTGCATCTAATTTATCTGTTTTTGCAAAGTGGTTGCAGGCTTTTGCAAATGCATATACCCGATTTGGATGAGCTCTGTGAACAGCTATAGACCTGCTGCAAAAGGTGATTGAAAAAATAATGTGAGAGAAGTAGAAGAAGAATAAGCAGATTGAGTAAGGTAAAAAAATGAGCTTTAGTTACTATAACATGAAGAAGCACCCAAGAAACTTTCGTAATATAACAGGTTTAACTATAGAGGAGTTCGAAAAGGTAGTGGAAAAAGTTAGGTCTGGGTGGGAAAGACTTGAAAAACAGAAAAAGTGCCATGGTAGAAGATCACAACTACCAACTCTAAAAGATAAGTTATTTTGCGTAATTTTGTACTATCGCACTTACATAACACATAGATTTTTAGGGTGCCTGTTCAATGTGCACAACGCAAATGTATGTAGGTTACTGAAGAAAATAGAGCCATTACTTGCCAAAAAAGTTACTATAACAAAAGATAGAAGTATGACACCAGAAAAAATACTGAAGATTCTGGCTGATATTACAGAACAGCAAATACAGAGACCAGAAGATAGTAAAAAACGGAAGAAATCATATTCAGGAAAAAAAAGAACCAACACTATGAAAACTGAGATTGTTATCGAAGAAGGTGGAAGAATTTTATCAGTGTCAAAGTCATATCGTGGTAGAATTAATGATTTTTGCATAAGGAAACAAGAAAAATATTTACCAATCGATAGCATAAAATATGCCGATTCTGGATATCAAGGTTGGCAAAAATTGCAAAGCAATGTTATAATTCCATATAAAAAGTATCGTAAAAAGCCATTAACTCCAGAGCAGAAAGAGCATAATAGAAGATTAGCATCATTTAGAATGAGAGTAGAAAATAAGATCCGTGAGATAAAGATATTTAAGATTATGTCTCATGTTTACCGCAATTTTCAGAAAAAATACAACCTGAGGTTCAATATTATTGCTGGTATTGTGAATCTTAAGCACGCCTTTTAGTTAACCTTGATTTTAGTCACCCTCCTTTCCTTCTTTTTATTGCTTGATTCTCAGCAGGTCTTATGCTAAACGACGGGCACTTATGGCACCAGTGAAAATTTCGGTTATAACTTCAGAGGCGCTTCCTATACAACTATACTTAAAAACTACTAAAAACTTAAATTGAGGAGTTTCTTCCTGGTTTGACAGATTTCTTCTGTTCGGTGCTAAATGATGCTAATCTTCTATTATGCTCTTTCTGCTCTGGAGTTAATGGCTTTTTACGATACTTTTTATATGGAATTATAACATTGCTTTGCAATTTTTGCCAACCTTGATATCCAGAATCGGCATATTTTATGCTATCGATTGGTAAATATTTTTCTTGTTTCCTTATGCAAAAATCATTAATTCTACCACGATATGACTTTGACACTGATAAAATTCTTCCACCTTCTTCGATAACAATCTCAGTTTTCATAGTGTTGGTTCTTTTTTTTCCTGAATATGATTTCTTCCGTTTTTTACTATCTTCTGGTCTCTGTATTTGCTGTTCTGTAATATCAGCCAGAATCTTCAGTATTTTTTCTGGTGTCATACTTCTATCTTTTGTTATAGTAACTTTTTTGGCAAGTAATGGCTCTATTTTCTTCAGTAACCTACATACATTTGCGTTGTGCACATTGAACAGGCACCCTAAAAATCTATGTGTTATGTAAGTGCGATAGTACAAAATTACGCAAAATAACTTATCTTTTAGAGTTGGTAGTTGTGATCTTCTACCATGGCACTTTTTCTGTTTTTCAAGTCTTTCCCACCCAGACCTAACTTTTTCCACTACCTTTTCGAACTCCTCTATAGTTAAACCTGTTATATTACGAAAGTTTCTTGGGTGTTTCTTCATGTTATAGTAACTAAAGCTCATTTTTTTACCTTACTCAATCTGCTTATTCTTCTTCTACTTCTCTCACATTATTTTTTCAATCACCTTTTGCAGCAGGTCTATTGATAATTTACCTTCTAACTTAGGCGGACAATCTAGTTTAATGCTAATAATCAAACATTTTTTGCGTAAAGAGATGAGTGAACGCGAGTTTGATAATCTCACTTCAATGTTGGAAAATAAAAATGTGATTGATAATTTAAAACATATTGATGATATTAACAATGTTCTGCCACATACATTAGAATGCAATGGCTATAGTACTTTTTTGGGATTAAGGGAAATTTTTGATCTTAAAACAACAGCTTCTGATATAAGTAATCTGCACCTGCTGTTAACAAACAATAGGTTGTTTTATAGGTTCAGGGGCATCCCCATTAGAGTCCTTAGAAAAATCTGCAGTACCGAGCTATATGAAAACTGTGCAAATGTTGACGAAGTTTTAGCATTCTTTGATTGCTTGGATGATAAAAGTAAAAATAAAAACATTTTAGATAATCTAATAGTTGCTTTTGAAAAAGATCCCGAAGCAACTCATGCACTTTTAAATAGTAAATTATTCAATTCTCGGAATGAAGTACTACGGGTGCTTTCAGATGAAAAATTTGATGGTAATAAGGTAAGAGAAATATTGAATCGTATTAACTTGTGGTGGACATTGCAAGAAAATGATATGGTTTTCGATATAAATGAAGATACAGAAAGCAAGCTTCTTTGCGTCTTTAATTCGTTGTACATAGAAATTGCTTGTCGCATACAGACAAATTATGTTTCGTACAATGAAATTGACCAGCAGAAAAAAAGAGCTTTTTTCGAGAATGTTAATTTATTTCGATTTTTGCTCGGAGAAGTCATGAAATCCAGGTATGAATTTGTATTTCCCGTTATAAAAGATACTAAAATTAAGCATTTGGCTGATGGCTGGTTTATCTTAAAAGTAAAAGGTAAACTAAGTCACTACCTTTCTAACTTACTTATTTTCGAAGGGAACCTGTTTTCAGATGTAAGTAACATATTTAGATCACAGGTAATAAGCATCCTTTTTTTTCCGTTATTTAAATTTGAAGAAGGTCTGCATACCACTCTAGAAGAACGGTGGGAAAAAATATGGAAAAGAAAGTTCACAGAGCTTTTTGTAACACAGAAGTATGAGCAAATTACACCGGAATCTTTAGCAAAAATTCAAGATTTAACAATAAAAGACTTATCAGCAATACCAGAAACTGAAGAGATAGAAGAATTTTTAAGAAAAAAAGGAATAACAAATTCAGATGATCTGTCTTTACTAGCAAAATTGATAGAGGACGGTATTCATATTGTAAATACAATTGGGGAGAGGATAAGTCTCAAGAAAGACATGATACAAACAATTTGTGATGCATTTGCAGACTCTTCAAACTTTTTCCCAAAATGCACACCACCGTCCCTTCTTGATTTATGCAAGACAAATATAATTAAAAGCTCATTAACTGAACAAATAAGCTGCTAGGCAAGTTTAGGGATTTATTTTAAAACTTTTGGCATTCGGCGGAAGTATTTTTTGATGTTTTACCACAACGTTTTTGTTAAAATCTGTCATCTGGAAAATGATAGTTTTTCAAATTGTCGGTAAATCTAAGTCAGTTTAGCTATATATAGGATGACAGAAATTACTTGTATTAGCTATATTCAAAAGCTCTATTGATATTTTGCAATATTTGTGATAAAATAATAGCTTAAGGTTGAGAGTAAAAACTTATGGGTGAAGCTCAAGGTCCAAATATTGCAGAATGGCAAGCGCAGCAGCAACACCAAGAAGCCGCTGGTGAGAAAAGTGGTTTTGGTCTTGGTCATAGTGACTCTGTTTCAACAGTCGTGGATGGAATGAAATGGTTGTTCAACTTTCATGAAGGGGCGATTGCTGCTTATAATAATGTGTTTGAAAGTTTGGTAAGTGGCAGTAGTTTAGTAACACTGTTTGGAAAATCAGGTAATATGTTTGGCATAAAATTTCTTGAAGGCCTTGCAGAATATTTTTCAGGTGGAGGTGGGGAAGATATGCCATCAGAAGGAATGGATATGGCTCATGGTGATGAGGGACCTCACTCAGATGATTACCCTCATGCCAATAATGAAATGGCTCATAATGCTGATGGTTTGCAAGACATGCATGATGCAGGTGATCATCATGGTCAATCTTTTTCACCTGGTCCTTCACCATCTTTTGGCAATGATCACGGGCATGAACTTGGTTAAACGCTTAAAAACTGCTGAATAGTATGCGAGAAGGCCTAATAAGAAAAGTTGCTATTGTTATGAGTTTGTCTTAGTGAAAAAGGTTTCAGTTTTAGGATCAACAGGAAGCATTGGAAAAAAGACTGTAGATTTGCTTTCAAAGAGAAAAGAAGAATACCAAGTGGAAGCACTAAGTGCCCATTCAGACTTTGCTCTACTGGCACACCAAGCAAAACTGCTGAATGCAAAATATGTTGCTATCTCTGATGAAAGGTTTTACAAAGATTTAAAAGAAAGTCTACTTGGTACAGATGTAAAAATAGCAATTGGCGCTACAAATATTGCTACCATACCTGTTGATCTCTCAGTTGTTGCAATAGTTGGCATTGCAGGCCTTGGGCCAGTTATGGAGGTTATAGAAAGCGGTACCAAAGTCATTGCATTAGCAAACAAAGAAAGCATTATTTGCGGTGGAAAGTTATTACTCAAAAAAGCTAAAGAAAAAAACGTACAAATAATCCCTATCGACTCTGAACACAACGCAATTTTTCAAGTTTTGCAAAATGACGACAAATGCGTAGAAAAGATCATACTTACTGTTTCTGGTGGACCATTCTTAAACTATAGTTCTGAGCAATTAAGAAATATCACGGTAGATCAGGCGCTTAGTCACCCCACTTGGAATATGGGAAGGAAAATCTCAGTTGATAGTGCAACAATGATGAATAAGGCACTAGAGATAATAGAAGCACATAACTTGTTTAACATCAGCCCGGACAAAATTGAAGCAATAGTGCATCCTGAGTCAATAGTACATGGAATTGTAACTTATAAGGATGGGTTCAACTTTGCTGTGCTTGCAGAAACTGACATGGCAATTCCTATTTCATATGCTTTGTCTTGGCCGGAAAGATCAGCTTTAAATCGTAAATTAGATTTAACAAAGCAAGGAAAATTGACCTTTCAAGAACCAGAACATAAGCGTTTTCCTGCGCTAAAGCTTAGCATGGCAGTGTTAAACTCTTCTGCTCCACAAACAAACAGTATTATGCTCAATGCTGCAAATGAAATAGCTGTTAATGAATTTTTGAAGTCACGAATTGGCTTTTTAAAAATAGTAGAGGTAGTGGAATCAACAATGGAAAGTTTTGATAGTTACACTGATATTAATTCACTATCTGATATAATAAATATTGATTGTGAAAGTCGTATTATTGCTAATAAAATTGTTGAAAGTAAAGTTGTTGCGTATAGCTAGAGTAATGTAACCAGACTGCATTCTGTGATTTTAGCAAAACACGATCTTTCATTTGAGCTTTCTTCAATTTAAAATAAATACAGAAACTAGCTATCTTCAAAAATATGGTTGAATAATTGTGTGTATAATTATTAATATTTTCAAGCATTTTTGCCATGGCTCTTTCTATAGCTAACCCAAGAAAGGGTTACCTGAATACTGAAAAACAAAATCAATACCAGAATTGATATCAGGCCAAAAGCTTGGCAGCGCTTTTTTTAAGGCATGCTTGATGGCAAACCAGAACTTCTCAATTGGATTTAAATCAGACGAGTATGGCGGCAAAAATAAAACTTTACATCCAACACTTTCTATTAATTCTTTTGTCTTGTCAGACTTATGAAAACTCGCATTGTCAAACCTAGCCAGGTTTTAATATTGGCATAAGCCTATTTTCAACATACGCTTCAAAAAGCTCACTGTTGCAATATCCCTCATGGTGCCTCTTCACTTAGGGCTCCAATTATTTCTTCCTTTGTATCCTGGTTTCTCTGCAAATAGCCCTTTTCCTCTTCGAGACCATCCATATTCATAAAATTCGTTGTCTTCTATACCTGATTCATCTATGAATACTAAATTTTCTTCATTTATTTCTGCTACCTTTTGTATGACTTCCTTTCGTTTTCCTTCATCCCTTTCCTGGTAGAGAAAAGTTTTTTTATACATATAGTTCACTTTTTTAAGGTAGTTATATACTTTGTCTTTGCACATATTGCCAAATTTTTCAATTATCTTTTCAACTCTGATTTTCATCTAGAAATTCGACAAAGCTATCTAAGTCTTTAATTTTATGACTATGCCCCTTTTGATAGCCTGAAGATGGTTTTATGCTTCCTGTTTCTTTTCTTCTTTTCCTCCACCAATATATTGTTTTTCTATCAATTTTGAACATCTTGCTTAAGCTGTACAATTTTAGCTTGAGAAAGACCAGTAAATTCAGCTATTAAGTCAACAGATACACAGCTTTAAGTAAGTTTTTTGCAACTTCGATTTTTCCTTCAATCTTTCCTTCGATTTTTCCATCATCAAATTTTTGTTCAAAGATACCTTCCTCTTTTTGCAGAATATCCATTCTGTCTTCATACACTGCCAGATCCTTTTCCAGCCAATGATACTTGTCTAATTCGTCATATGCTTGCTTTATTATCGGTGCCTCTTTTGCAATCTTTTCTAAGACCTGCTGAGAATCAAGCAATAAAAAGAAGGAAAGGAGGGTGACTAAAATCAAGGTTAACTAAAAGGCGTGCTTAAGATTCACAATACCAGCAATAATATTGAACCTCAGGTTGTATTTTTTCTGAAAATTGCGGTAAACATGAGACATAATCTTAAATATCTTTATCTCACGGATCTTATTTTCTACTCTCATTCTAAATGATGCTAATCTTCTATTATGCTCTTTCTGCTCTGGAGTTAATGGCTTTTTACGATACTTTTTATATGGAATTATAACATTGCTTTGCAATTTTTGCCAACCTTGATATCCAGAATCGGCATATTTTATGCTATCGATTGGTAAATATTTTTCTTGTTTCCTTATGCGAAAATCATTAATTCTACCACGATATGAATTTGACACTGATAAAATTCTTCCACCTTCTTCGATAACAATCTCAGTTTTCATAGTGTTGGTTCTTTTTTTTCCTGAATATGATTTCTTCCGTTTTTTACTATCTTCTGGTCTCTGTATTTGCTGTTCTGTAACATCAGCCAGAATCTTCAGTATTTTTTCTGGTGTCATACTTCTATCTTTTGTTATAGTAACTTTTTTGGCAAGTAATGGCTCTATTTTCTTCAGTAACCTAAATACATTTGCGTTGTGAACATTGAACAGGCACCCTAAAAATCTATGTGTTATGTAAGTGCGATAGTACAAAATTACGCAAAATAACTTATCTTCTAGAGTTGGTAGTTGTGATCTTCTACCATGGCACTTTTTCTGTTTTTCAACTCTTTCCCACCCAGACCTAACTTTTTCCACTACCTTTTCGAACTCCTCTATAGTTAAACCTGTTATATTACGAAAGTTTCTTGGGTGCTTCTTCATGTTATAGTAACTAAAGCTCATTTTTTTACCTTACTCAATCTGCTTATTCTTCTTCTACTTCTCTCACATTATTTTTTCAATCACCTTTTGCAGCAGGTCTCTACATACATTTGCGTTGTGCACATTGAACAGGCACCCTAAAAATCTATGTGTTATGTAAGTGCGATAGTACAAAATTACGCAAAATAACTTATCTTCTAGAGTTGGTAGTTGTGATCTTCTACCATGGCACTTTTTCTGTTTTTCAACTCTTTCCCACCCAGACCTCACTTTTTCCACTACCTTTTCGAACTCCTCTATAGTTAAACCTGTTATATTACGAAAGTTTCTTGGGTGTTTCTTCATGTTATAGTAACTAAAGCTCATTTTTTTACCTTACTCAATCTGCTTATTCTTCTTCTACTTCTCTCACATTATTTTTTCAATCACCTTTTGCAGCAGGTCTTTTGCTATTTATGAAGGAATAGAGCTAAAAGAAATATATAAATTAACGCCGCAAGACCTTGAACCATATTATATTACATGGGAAAAGAAATGGCATGATACTGGTGGTAAAGACATCAATAATCCCAAAATTCCTTTAAAATACGTCAGAGATAAAGGTAAGCTTCTTTATCATTGTGATGAAAGAGTATGTGACGTCTGAATCGCCACTAACTTCCTCCATCCCAGGTTGATTTTAAATTGTCCAGAATGCTGTATTATTTAAAATCCTAACATTTAACTCTTTTTTTGATAAACTTATTTATTGGCTGTTTATTAAAATTTTCACTTTAAAATTTAACCTCACCAAAAGTATAAGAAGCCTGTCCAATGAAAAATTTGCAGTCCTTAACCTTCTATAGCTAACCCAAGAAAGGTTTCCCTACGTCATACCGCGATTCATTCGCGGTATAGATTCCGCTAACAAGTAGCGGAATGACGAATTTGTTGTTTTTCAAATTATCGGTAAACCTAAGCCACTTTAGCTATAAAATTATAAGTTATTGATATTTTTGCTCTTTTTTATCCTTAATCCAGAATTCGGATTAGTAGGGTGTCATCCAATTCTCAATGGTAAATTAAGAGGAGTCTGCAATAACGAATGTAGCTAGGGATATAATTGTTCCACTTTCCAATTGCTTTCCCAAATAAGGGTGTACCTAAATCTGATGTGTCTCCTATATTCACCTTCTTGCCAAAATTCAATTACTTTTGGGATTACACAAAATCCCACCCAAAAGTCAGGACGAGAAACTTGTGTATTGTAAAATTCTTTCTCCTTCAATTTTATAGCTTGCTCAAAATCTTGCCAATCTTTCAGAATGCTCGATTGTTTTGAGCACCATGCGCTAATTTGACTATCGCGCGCTCGAGAAGAGAAGTATTTGTCAGTTCTTTCATCGTTTAGAAGTTTAACATCTCCTTCAATTCGTACTTGCCTAGCAAATTCTATCCAATGAAACACTAACGCAGCTTTGGGGTTCTCAGTCAATTCTTTCCCTTTTTTACTGTTTACGTTAGTGAAAAACACAAAACCTTCTTTACTATATTCCTTTAGTAATACTACTCTTGCAGATGGAATACAGTCTTTGCTACAAGTTGCTAGCGTCATTGCAGTTGATGAAGAATTAAGTACTGCTTTATACCACTTTGAAAACAAATCAAACGGATCTTTTTCAGGTGAGAATGTCATATCTAAAAATAAAATCTTAATTCTGGCACGTATTGCAAAAATAAGTGCTACGGCCATTTTGTCGTATAAGTGTTATGATATTGTTGCAGATCTTGCAAGGTTTTTGAACTTTACCATATACGTAAAAGTTATTTTGAAAGTATCCAGCAGATCCAGATGGCTGTGCATAATCTTTCAGTGTTGAACCGCCTGCAGCAATTGCATCACTCAGAGTATTTTTTATTTCAGCAGCAAGTTTTTCGCACTCTCTATAGGTCAAGTCTTTTGCTGACCTGAGTGGTGATATGCGGGCTCTAAACAAACTTTCAGAAGCATATATATTGCCTACGCCAACTATTAATTTATTATCCATTAATGCTGATTTGATATTCACTTTTTTGTTTTTCAGCAACTCCTGTAAATAGTCTCCACTGAATTCATCCGTGAGGGGCTCTATTCCAAAACCATCAAAAAAATTTATTTCTTGTTCTTTGCTTAAAATAATAACTAATCCAAATCTTCTTGGATCATTAAAGATTATTGAAGTATTGTCGGAAAATAAAAATACCACGTGATCGTGCTTATTCCGCACTTGATCGTGGTCAGCATATATAAGCTTTCCGCTCATGCCAAGATGTATGATTACAGCCATACTACCATCTGTATTCCAGATCGTATACTTACCTCTACGCTTGATGTTGCGTATGACTTTGCCCTTTAGCATATCATCAATATTTTTTGTTATTGGGGCACGTAAATTCCAATTATTAACTATAACATTACTAATTTGCTTGTTTTTGATTTTATCAAGCAAAAAGTTAGAGATTACTTCTACTTCTGGTAGTTCTGGCATCTTGTCTACTCTGTTGCTGCTTTTTTCTTTTCAAAATATTTTGCTTTAAAGCTTTCGCTAATCTTTTTTTCTCCTCTTCTTTTTCCTTATTCCTTTTTGTATTATTCATTATCATAATATATAAACTTGCCGTTGTAGCTCAGGTGGTAGAGTACGTCATTGGTAATGACGAGGTCCCAAGTTCGAGTCTTGGTAACGGCACACTGATTACACTTATAATATTGCATAACTTGCAAGCAAGGCTTAAAAGAAAGTTACAGAGGTAGGTTATCATGCTTTTTCCATATCCTTTCTACTTTCTTGTTTTTGAGTAGCTCTAATGCTTTGTGAAAGTGATGCCTTGTTTTACTTGGCACTATAATGTCATCAATGTATCCATGTGATGCAGCAAAAAATGGATTAGCAAATTTCTCTTTATATTCTTTGATTAACGTTTGCTGGTCTTTTTCATGCCTAAATATAATTTCAACTGCACTTTCAGGGCCCATTACAGCTATTTCAGCAGTCGGCCAAGCATAATTTATGTCACCTTTTAAATGTTTCGAGTTCATAACGATATATGCACCACCATAAGCTTTTCTAGTGATAAGGCTAATTTTCGGCACAGTCACTTCAGCGTAAGCGTAAAGCAGTTTCGCTCCGTGTTGTATTATATTATTGTATTCTTGGTTTGTACCAGGTAAAAACCCCGGAACATCAATAAGTGTGATAATCGGAATGTTAAATGCGTCACAAAACCTTACAAATCTTGCAGCTTTTCTTGAAGAATCAATATCCAAACATCCTGCAAGGTGCATAGGTTGATTTGCAACAATACCAACAGTATTTCCTCCAATCCTACTAAAACCAATTATAATATTACGAGCAAAATCAGGTTTTAGTTCAAAGAATTTCTTCTCATCGCACACCTTTTCAATAAGTTCATATATATCATAAGGAGTATTAGGATTGCTAGGAATCAGAGTATTTAAAGATTCATCAATATCATTAACTGAATCACAGGTTGATTTAGGTTTCGGTGATTCTTGATTATTTGCTGGTAAGAAAGTAAAGAATTCACGCATTTTTAGCAGCATTTCAACATCATTATTGAATGCAAAATCCGCTACTCCTGTTTTGCTTGTATGAATTTTTGCTCCACCAAGGTCTTCGAAACTTACATCTTCGTAGGTAACCTTTTTTACTACATCTGGCCCGGTTATAAACATATATGAACTGTTTTTCACCATGAAAGTAAAGTCAGTTAATGCTGGGGAATAAACTGCACCACCTGCACATGGACCCATGATTAAAGAGATTTGTGGTATAACACCCGATGCATTTACGTTTCTTTGAAAGATTTCTCCATAACCAGCAAGGGAATTTACTCCCTCCTGAATTCTGGCTCCACCAGAGTCATTTAGTCCGATAATTGGAACCCTGGCATTAATTGCCATATCCATAATTTTGCATATTTTTTTTGCATGTGACGCACCAAGTGACCCACCAAAGACAGTAAAATCTTGCGAGTAAACGAAAACTTTTCTGCCATAAATAGTACCATGACCAATCACTACTCCATCACCTAAAAAATTAGCATTTTGCATGCCAAAATCAGCTGCGTGATGCTTCACGAATTTATCGTATTCCTCAAACGAATTTTCATCGAGTAATACACTGAGCCTTTCTCTAGCAGTTAATTTCCCTTTTTCGTGTTGTTTATTGATTCTGTTAGAACCGCCTCCTTTTTCAGCTTCTAGTGCTTTGGTTTTTAGATTTTCTAGTATTTCAAAGTCTTGCATACAATAAAGTAGTTTTCAAATTAGTTGTAGACTTTATTAAGTTTACAAACCCTATTAACTATACACATACACTATTGCTATATGCAACAGTGTATGTACATGTTAACAATTAAAACTTTAACCTAAAGATGATAATTACAGTGAGCGCACTTGAATGCACTCACTTCTTCCAGAACACTAAATGGCTCACTTTGTTTTCCGTTTTTCTCTTCGACAAAACTTTTGGCTCTACCAATGATCTTTTCTATACGTGGTTGCTTTTTTAGAGTTTCATAATGTTTTAAGAAAACTTCACAACTTTTATCATCCATATGCACCATTATTATGCCAAAATTTAATGCGTTGTTTTCAGGTTCATGAGCTTTTTTAGAGAATAAAGACATCTCGAGCTTCTCATTACCAAGTTTAAAAGTCATTTTTATTCTACCTTTCATATCATGATATTGCCCATTTCGTATCCGAATTATATTATCTCCTTCTCCCATTCGCAATGCACCATATTCTAAATCCTTAAATTCCGTAGAATTCATAAACTTTGCAGGAGTGATCACACTTTCTTCTGGACATTTTACACAATAAAATTTATTATCTCTTTCTACTATAATTCCTTCTTTTTTGTCATTTTTAATACTGTCACACACAGCTTTCTCTAGGCTCAATAAGTAGCTGTTACGCTTTTCTTCTAGAGCCGAATCTATTGGTATATTGTTGCGACACAAGTCCAAGATTTCTTTACTCACATACGTTCCTGTTGAAATTAAATCAGTTATCTTTGAGCAAAAAGAATCCAACTTTTCTTTTTCACTATTTTCAAGGCTTAAATTTTGTCTTTTGATTAGGTCTATATTTTTTATCAAGTGCCCTATCAGTGATATTTCTTTTGCTGCTCGTTCTTTTTCTTCATTAGATAGTATACCATGCACCAAACCATACGGCATACCAAACATAATTTGGTCCTGATATGAAAGCTTTACAATTTCTAGTAATTCGTCAACCATTTTTCCCGCAGTCTGACTATCAGAAAGCACTTTATATTTTTCTTCTATATTTTCTACTTGCTTTAGGATCTTTTTCCGCTTCTCTCTCTCAGTTTGTTTATATAATGTCCTACTTAATAAGAATTCATCCGTCTTTTCTGGATGCTTTATATCTTTATATGAACGCTTTTGTGACCCTTATTGTTCTAATTTTCCATTACCTACACTTTCTATTTGCTCTAGCCCTAACATAACTCCTTCATTTCACATAATAAAGTTAAGATAAAATATCTTGACTTGAGAATATTGATATAACCTACAAAGTCAATAGTTAAATTGAAAAGTTTCGGTTATAATTTACTTCATATAGAACATGCCCTTGAATTATGCTAAAAATCGCTATAGTAGGCCTACCAAATGCTGGAAAATCGACCCTTTTTAATAGATTGGTGGGAAGAAAAGCAGCGGTGGTGAGTAATATTCCAGGAGTGACAAGGGATAGACGTGAGGGAATAGGGAGAATTAGCGATTTGGAGTTTAAAGTTATAGATACAGGAGGATGGAACGACCAAACTAATTTTTCACTACAAGTTATTGAACAAATAGAATTTTCTCTATCCAATTCAAACATCATTTTCTTTCTTGTTGATGCAAAAGTGCAAAATGAGCGAAACAAAGAATTTGCAAAGTGGCTAAAGAGAAAAATGAATAAACCTGTAATTCTCATAGCAAATAAATGTGAGAGTCATAAATCCGAAAATGTTGATTATTTGCAGTTTTTTGATTTTCTTGGCCCGGTATACATCTCTGCCGAACATAATCTTGGTATGGTTGATCTTTATGATGTATTAGCTGGTGTTATTGAAAATTTGAACGAAAACACTGATCTATTGGGCAGTGAGTCCAGTAAACTTAGAATTGCAATCATCGGTCGCCCAAATGTCGGAAAATCAACTTTTTTAAACAGCCTACTTACAGAAAACAGAGTAATAGTGAATTCAGAGCCAGGCACCACACGTGATTCTGTAGATATTGTATATGATCATAATGGGGAGCTAATTACTCTTATTGATACTGCAGGAATCCGCAGAAAGGCGAATGTTATAGATGACTTAGAATCAAGATTTGTTGAAAAAAGCTTAGAATCAATCAAGCGCTCTCATGTGGTAGTTTTAATGCTAGACTCCCTAGTTGGTATTGAGCAGCAGGATTTATCAATTGGTGAAGCTGCAATTAAGCGAGGGAAAGGGATTATTGTTGTTTTAAATAAGTGGGATTTAATAGGTAAGGATGACAGAAGTAAGTTAATAAAATTTGTCAAACAACAGGAAGTGACTCGGTTATTCTTGGAAGTGCCATCTGTAACAATTTCTGCATTGAAAGGCATGCGCTGCGGCGATGTGATAGATAAGTGTCTTGAAGTGAGTGAATCCTTGAACAAGAAGGTCAGCACTGCAAAACTGAATAAGTGGCTAATTGATGCTTTAGATAGGCACTCTCACCCGCTTGTAAAAGGCAAAGCAGTTAAAATGAAGTATATCGCTCAAATTGGTACTAAACCTCCAGCTTTTTCTTTGATATGTAACATACCTGAAAGTGTTGATGAAAGTTATAAACGCTATTTAATTAATGATATTAGAAAAAATTTCTTCGTAGATGGTGTGCCAGTCAGATTACTTTTGAAAAAAAATAAAAATCCCTATGCAAAATGAATACTCTACTTTATACTTTCAGGGGTCTTTATAATAATTTACTTAAAGTCGTGTGTAATAACTCCAGAATTCCTACAATCTTTCTGCTATCAAGTGCTTTTGCTCTAATTTTTGCATATGTGCTAGAATATTTTTTCAACATGCTGCCATGCAAGTTATGTACATACGAGCGGGTAGTTTACTATGTTGCAGGGTTACTTGCAGTAGTATGCATGCTTAAAGACAACAAAATTCTAATCTATGCAATGTTTTGCAGCTACCTCATAGGTGCAGTAATATCTTTTTATCATGTAGGTCTTGAACTCCACTTATTTCATGATGTTTTAGGTTGTACAGAGCAAGCAAGTGGTAACGTTAGTATAGAAGAGCTCAGAAATAATCTACTAAATCCTAATTACTCTCCATCTTGTGACAGACCTCATTACATTCTAGGTGTTTCCTTAGCAACATGGAATTTAATTTATCTCATAGCAGCTCTGTTCGTATCAGGTAAGGTGTATTGTGGAGAAAGAAAGAAATCTAAATAATTTAAGGTGCAGCAACAATCAGTTCTTGCAACAGGCAATTAGAGTAAATCATGCTGGGGAATATGGAGCTATTTGCATTTATTCTGGTCAAAAATTTATTCTTAAAAAATCTTCTATAATCAATGAAATAATTGAAATGGAAGAGCAGGAAAAAAAGCATTTTCACTATTTTAATGAGAAAATCAAAGAGCAAAAAGTTCGTCCTACTGTTTTGTTGCCAGTTTGGCGTGTTTTAGGAGTGTCACTTGGCGTTGCAACTGCCATTATGGGCAAAAAAGCTGCTATGGCTTGCACTGCTGCAGTTGAAGAAGTTATAGGGGAGCACTACAAAGAGCAAGTTTCACATTTAGAAGATGGGGAATTAAGAGAAACTATAAGTAAATTCCGCGATGAGGAGCTAGAACACAGAGATATTGCAATTCAGTACAATGCTGAAAGCGCATTTGGCTACAACATTTTATCTTCATTCATAAAAACAGGCTGCAAAACTGCTATTTACTTGTCCAAGTTAATTTAATTAAGCAGCTTTCTTAAAGTGTTTTTAATGTTATGATGACAACAGAAACCAGGAAGAAATTCAAGTGTAACAATTATTTTATAACTATATTTACATATCACCATTATTAATCAATAATTAGTGTTTGTAAACTAACTACATTTAAAGTATAGACCGCAAAGGAGGCAAAAGTGCGTTCTAATTTAGAACCAGGAGATACTGCTTGTGATGGTAGAAGTAAGCTCGTAGCTGTCAAAATAAATAACGAAGAAAGAATTAACTTACCCTTCACATCTTACGTTTTCGATAGGGATCATTTTGTCATATCTAACTTTAGACACAATCCGATGAACAGCGTACTAACCAATTTATCTCAAGGACTACAATTAAAACTAGAAAAAGCAGGAGGTGATTATAAGCTAGCTTTGGTTAATGATTCAGGTCAATATTATCACTTTTATTACCATGATCCAAACACTGTAAAAATTGCTACTTTCGATTCCATACCTAGCAATTTCATAGAATATCGAGATCAGGAGTACATTTACTCTTATACTGAGGAATGTTCAATCAACCTTGTACCGTTAATAAAGAGTAAGGTCCTGATAGATCCAAAAGATATAATGAGTAGTGAAGACATAAATCTTATTTTAAAAGAACTTGAAAGTTCACCTGATAAAAGGCTTAGAATAAGCGCTGGAGAAAATTTTTTAATATCGCACAATTACAAGAGTGTCAAAATATATAATCCCTCTAATAATTCTATAGGAATATTGAACAATATTGCTGCTAGTTCTAATGATGAAAAGCTGCTGTTATCCTCTAGAAATGCTACTTTTGTAACAGATGAGTCTGACACTGGGCTTAAAAGAACTAACCCCCGCTTTAGAATAAAAAGATTAAATAACGACAATTATGTTGGATGTATATTAAGTGAATATGGTAAATGTGCGAGATTTTATGCTCTGACACCTGAGAGCTTTGAACAAGACGAGCATCTTCACTTAGATTACTATGATGACTATGAGGATGACTCACCAAGTCATTCCTCACACCCTTATTACTACTATTTACATGGTCTGGAGGTTAGCATGAATCATAAAAAATTAAAGATTTAGAAAAGAAAATTGAGAATCTACAGCTACGTATGGAGTCAGTGGTAGCAATGCCTGGACCTCCTGGGCCAAGAGGTTTGCCAGGTCAAAGAGGCGAACTAGGACCACGTGGTCTTGATGGGCTGCCAGGCATACCTGGAGAAAAAGGAGAAAAGGGCCAAGAAGGCGGGTTTATGCAGTCTCAGAACTAAAAGGAAAGCCAGGTCCCAAAGGGCTGAGAGGTTGGAAAGGTCAGAAGGGAGAGCCAGGTCTACAAGGGTATCCAGGTCCCAAGGGGGATCAAGGTCATCCAGGTCTAAACGGGTTGCCTGGAGAGAAAGGTGACAAGGGTGATCAAGGTTATTTGGGTTACGGCTATCCAAGCCAAAAGGGTGAGCCAGTTGCACCTGGCTCACCAGGACTAGATGGAATGCCTGGAGGACCAAAAGGTAAAAAAGGAGAAGCTGGTGGCCCACAAGGTCCAAAAGGAGAAAAGGGAATGCCAGGGTTGAGTATAACGAGTCCAAAAGGAGATCGTGGAGAACCGGGATTGAAAGGCTCAAAGGGGGATATAGGGCCACAAGGCCCAAGTGGAGCAAAGGGAGAGAAAGGTAATGAAGGTAGTAGTGGTCCTAAAGGGCTGAGAGGTTGGAAAGGTGAATCTGGTTTGCAAGGTAAAGAAGGAGCGCAAGGTAAAGCTGGTAAAGATGGAACCCCGGGTTCTAAAGGAGCAGATGGAGCTCCTGGTCTTAGAGGTCCAGTAGGTCCAAGAGGCTTTAATGGTACGCAAGGTGTACAAGGAGAAAAAGGTGATCAAGGTGCAAAGGGAGAAGTTAGTTTGCAAGGCCCTAAAGGTAATAAAGGTGAAATTGGAGTACCAGGTGCAGATGGACTAAAAGGAGAAGCTGGCCCTAAAGGCAACATAGGTAAAAAAGGAAATACTGGATTGCCAGGAATGCCTGGAATAAAAGGTGACCAAGGAGACACAGGTCCAGTAGGTCCTCAAGGTCTGTTAGGTCCTAAAGGTGAACTTGGAATTGTGGGAGCACCAGGAGCAAATGGATTACCAGGAATGCCTGGAATTCGTGGTCTAAAGGGAGAAAGAGGTGATATTGGATTGCCAGGAATGGATGGAATAGGTGCTGCAGTTGCTGATCAGTTTCTGCGCAAGATGAATCAAACAAAAATTGAAATTCAGAATGCTCAGAAAGCAGCAGAGGTAGCTAAAACCGCTTCTGAAAAATCTGCCAAAGAAGCTCAAGACGCTGAAGGTAATGTTACAAAACTACACGATAAAACAGTGAATTTAACAAAAAGAGCTGAAACTTTTAAGAATAAAGTAGTGCAATTGCAACGAGACACAGAGGCTTTGCATCAAGACACAAAGGAATTCTACAGTAAAGCAAGAGATATATTTTGTAAGACAAACCCTGCAGACCAAATCTGTACTACACGTAGAAAGAAGAGGGAAACTAAAAATTTAAACAATCCAGTGACAAGTGGAGTAGGTAGACCAACTTCATTTATATCTCAAGTAATAAATTTCTTTTATCCTTTTGTAAAACAAGATGAATATAAAATAGAGAATAAAATACAAGAGCTTAATCAAGTGGCAAAAATAATAGATGCAGCAGATATTGCTATAAAATTTGAAAAATTATCAGAAGAAACAGCTTCAAACTGCGGCATACCAAAAAAAGCTTAAATTTTAATCCAGTAAAACTACAGTCAACCATTCTAGATAGGTCATTATTTAATGATGAAAGTCGTAACGAGCTGTTAAAACTCTTATATTTATCTGCAAAAAAATCATGTCCAAATTACAAACAAACTGATAGATTTTTGGCTACTTTCAAAGATCGTATGGAAAGAACATTAGAAAACAATGAGCAACAAAGGGGGTTTGTTAATATTGAGAAAACAGCAACAGATAACGAGCAGCCAAGGAGTTTTATGAGCGATGTCACTCCTCCAAGTAGTTTCAAGGCGATTGATCTGAAGGCTGTTAATTGTTTAAGGTAATAGTATGGGAAATACATTTAGAATAGATAATAAAGATCCGCTTTATAAAAAGTTGATTAAACTTCCTACCACATATTACAGAGAAATGGCAATGGGTATACTATCTATTCACACAATAATGGTACGGTGGAAATAGAGAATACTGATAATTTAAAATTAAAGTGGGAAAACAATAATATAGTTTTATATGAAGGGAACTCACCTCTGAAAGTAAAAAAAGGTAACAAAGAACAGACCCTTATTATAGAACAAGAGGACATTATAGGTGAAAATAAGGATGATATTATAAAAGAGCTTAGATTAGGAGAGGAAGTATTAATGTCACATAAATACATAAAAGACAGTACAAGTTCTGGTGTAGGTTTATCATTTTATAGCTATGAGAAAGGTGAGTTAACCGGAGTACTAAACTTCATCAATTTTAATGATGAAGATGATCCAGTACTACAGAAGATCAAAGGAGAAAATGGTGGACTTTATTTTACAATAAAAGATGACAATATCTATATATCAGACAAAAATGGAAAGTGTCTTCCAGTGTGTGAAGATGGCAGCTGCTATAAGTATCAATACACAAAAGATGAATGTGATGTATCAACAATAATAGGCAATTTAACCGAGACTAACAACGAAAAGCAGAAATTCACTTTGCAAAAAGGGGAAGAGTTATCGGATAACATCTATAGACCTGCTGCGAATCAAGCAATAAAAAGAAGGAAAGGAGGGTGACTAAAATCAAGATTAACTAAAAGGCGTGCTTAAGATTCACAATACCAGCAATAATATTGAACCTCAGGTTGTATTTTTTCTGAAAATTGCGGTAAACATGAGACATAATCTTAAATATCTTTATCTCACGGATCTTATTTTCTACTCTCATTCTAAATGATGCTAATCTTCTATTATGCTCTTTCTGCTCTGGAGTTAATGGCTTTTTACGATACTTTTTATATGGAATTATAACATTGCTTTGCAATTTTTGCCAACCTTGATATCCAGAATCGGCATATTTTATGCTATCGATTGGTAAATATTTTTCTTGTTTCCTTATGCGAAAATTATTAATTCTACCACGATATGACTTTGACACTGATAAAATTCTTCCACCTTCTTCGATAACAATCTCAGTTTTCATAGTGTTGGTTCTTTTTTTTCCTGAATATGATTTCTTCCGTTTTTTACTATCTTCTGGTCTCTGTATTTGCTGTTCTGTAACATCAGCCAGAATCTTCAGTATTTTTTCTGGTGTCATACTTCTATCTTTTGTTATAGTAACTTTTTTGGCAAGTAATGGCTCTATTTTCTTCAGTAACCTACATACATTTGCGTTGTGCACATTGAACAGGCACCCTAAAAATCTATGTGTTATGTAAGTGCGATAGTACAAAATTACGCAAAATAACTTATCTTCTAGAGTTGGTAGTTGTGATCTTCTACCATGGCACTTTTTCTGTTTTTCAACTCTTTTCCACCCAGACCTAACTTTTTCCACTACCTTTTCGAACTCCTCTATAGTTAAACCTGTTATATTACGAAAGTTTCTTGGGTGTTTCTTCATGTTATAGTAACTAAAGCTCATTTTTTTACCTTACTCAATCTGCTTATTCTTCTTCTACTTCTCTCACATTATTTTTTCAATCACCTTTTGCAGCAGGTCTATAAATGTTAGTAACATATTTCCTTAAATCAGAGTTTGCTTTTGGTGCTGCATAAATACTATTGTACAACTCGTTTATAGCTTGAATTTTTTCCATGATTAATCCTCGTAAAGATATATAGCTAAAACATAAGCAGTGATACAAACTCGTCATCCCGCTACTTGTTAGCGGGATCTATGCTAAGAGATACCGCGAATGAATCGCGGTATGACGTTGGCAAGTCTTATTTACTTTAGCTATATTTCATCCTTATCTACAAAACAACCTTTGGTTCACGAAATGGAGAATACACCTTCTTCACTTCAGATAAATGGCTACTTACCCCCGATTCACGATCTTTGTAAATAGCAGAAACATGCTGCATAATACATAGTTTTATCTGCTCAGGAATATTGTCATAGCCAGCCTCGTATACAACATCAACTCTTATTGCATTCAAATAATTGAAAAACTCAACGTAGCCCCCTACATCACTAAAATAATACTTAAGTGTTCTCTTCTCTTGACCTTTAGACATCATTGCAGTAGCCAATACTATCTTACTCACAGGGCCATAGCTTAAATAGATCCTACGAGGTACATAATCTTCATATGAAACTTGCCATGTTTGTTTCACCAGTGAATTTTCCATATGCCACTCAGCATAATCAGTTGCCATAAAAATTAGATCTGAAATCAACTTATCATCTTGATCATTCTCAATGCGTAAAAAAGATTTAACCTCTTCTAAAGTAACTGGAAAAGATTCAGGCTTAGATTTACGTTGCACATGTATTTTTGGTGAAGTAGATCTTGTTGACATGATAACCCTCCTTATAAATGTATTTTTGTCATTCTAACGCTCCTTATTTTGTCATCCAAGTAGATACCGTCTAGTTAGTCAACAAGAAAATTACAAAATAAGGCAATATTTCATATAAGATTGAAAGTATTTTTTTTAACAATCAGCTAAGTAAACCTTCCTCCAACAGCTTTGCCCTGTAGTTTTTGATATGATCTGGATCAAAAGCCTTCTTTGAACCTTAGAACACCAAAAACAATATGGAGTAACTTACGCATCGCAGCTCCCACAATGGCCATATTATGCTTGCCTTTTTCTTTTAATCTCTTGCAAAAAGTCATAATAATAGGATTGTGATTTTTAACTACTATAGCAGGAAAATACATTGCCTTACGTAGTGTTCGTGAACCTGATTTACTTAATCTGGGCTTGGCATATACAGAGGAACCTGACGTTATATTTCGTGGTATAGCTCCAGCATATGCTGCCAATTGCCTGGCATTTCTAAAAGCTTTTATGTCAGGAACTTCAGCTAAGATAGCTATTGCTGATTCCTCTCCTATGCCTGAAATAGTTAATAGAAGTTGAAAATTTTCCAACAACTCTTTGTGTTGCTTTAATAGTTCACGTATGGAGTTTTTTATTGTTTCTATTTTTTGAGCTATATTCATTGCAAGGTCTTCCCAAGCATTTGTAACTTCTTTAGGCAGTCTCTCTTTTTTTTCTAAGTGGTTATTTACTAATGTCAATTCATCTTTTAACGCAGCCGAGCAACGATAAAGATGTTTTAATTTTTTTAACTCAGGAGAAGGTGGTGTCCAACGAGTTGGTTCCTGTCTTTGTCAGTAATCAGCAATAATTTCCGCATCGGTCTGATCATTCTTTTGTCGTACAAGCTTACTTCTTGCATAAGATCTTATGCAAGAAGGATTTACAACACTTACAAAATGTCCAGCATTGTGTAGAAATTCAGCCAGAGCTTCACTATAACAACCAGTAACTTCCATACAAGCTTTCACTTGCTCTACGTTATGTTTTTGTAGAAAGCTCTGCAGACCTTGAAACCGATTATCATCGTTCTTAAAGCTTCTTTTCCTAGTTTCACGTTTTCCTTTTTTACTTATAAATGAGAGAAAAACATCAAAGCGATCTTTTGATACATCTATTCCCAGAAAGTTGTTGATCATATATAACCCCATACGTTACCATTAAAAATGAAAAGTAAGGCTATTCTTGAGGATATAGAATTAGAACCATTTAGGTCTTTCTACGATACCTTCCAGCCTATACCTTTGAGAAGGGAGCTCTTATCTACTTGACAGATTTTATATCTAAGCCCTATGACAGAGTGCTTCCCTTCTCCATCTAATGCTTAAGCTTAAAACATTAGATGCTTTTTACAAGATACAAGCTCTGTACCAACATTGTCTACCAGATCCAAGTGGCTGACACTGGTTTCTTTATGATTGCAGTGCTTGACACTGGAATCCAGCCTTTCACTGTCAAAGATGTTATTTTTAATATAAGGTTAGTCACTTTCGTGCTCACCAACTTAATCTCTAATCAAAATTTCTGGATCCAAGTAGTTAGGGCACTGGGATGACATCTTTGTGTTTGAGGCAAAACCGGCTATAATATTTCTTCGCAAACAAATGTTCGTACAGAGCTACTTTCATGACACAACGATTATGCTATAAATTCTTTATCGTATGAATATATTAAGAAGAGAACGTATTAAAGCTGTTTCTCCTTTTTTATTGATAAAATTTGAACTTATAGCATATTCAACTAGGCTGGATTTTAGTAGATTAACATTTTGAGAATGAATATTATTGAAGATGGAATTTAACTCTTTAGCAAGCAGACTGCGAAATTTTTGCACACTGTCATATGCGATATTTTCAAGTTCATGTGCAAATTTATCTTGAGCTATAGTTGTTATATCTTCAATTTCCTTATTAAACTCCTCTAGCTTTTTTTCGTTATTTTTAAAATTTTTCGTAAAAGTTTTCATATCAATTAAACTCAACTACTATTATGATTATAATGATAATGAAAAACTACCGAAGTAAAAAATTCACACTACTGTGTAACTTGCAAATACTTTTTACTAGTCATGCACTAGAGCTATAGGTGTCATCCAAGTACCCCCTTCCCGTCATCTGATTAGCCTCCTTTTCCTGTCATCCCAGTGCGTGACACTGGGATCCAGAATTTTGATTGGACACTGGGTTGGTAAGCATAAAAGTGTTATGTTAAAACACAACGTTCTTGATGAGATTACAGCAAGGCTGGATTCCAGTGTCAGCTACTTGCATCTGCAAATTGCAATGTTCGTACAACTGTGGGTGCTGTACAAATCAAGTTTTACAAACGCCGTTGTGCTGAACCTTGAATATCCACTTCTTTCAATTCAGTGGTAGGTTTTGGTTCAGCGATGGGTTTTGATATTGTGTATGTAATGCCACCGGCTATCAGTGCAGATATCACAGAAGCTGCAACTATTAATAGAGCAGACAATCCGGAAGCAATACTAAGAGCAGCACCTACTACTAACATAGCTGCAAGGCTCGCATAGGCAACTTTTGGGGAAAATTGTCTTTTTCCTGCTTTTTCTAGCGACACTTCATTTGTTTTAGTTTTTGTTTTGCCTAATTCACCCTTAAGTGTTGTGTTTTCATTTTTCAGATTTTTTATTTCTTGTCTTAGTGATTCATTCTCTTTATTGAATTGTTTCAACTTAGTCTCATGTCCAGCTATGCAACTTTTTGATTCTTCTAGTTCCTTTTGCGCTTTTTCTAATGGTACTTCATTTGTTTTAGTTTTTGTTTTGCCTAATTCACCCTTAAGTGTTGTGTTTTCATTTTTCAGATTTTTTATTTCTTGTCTTAGTGATTCATTCTCTTTATTGAATTTTTTCAACTTAGTCTCATGTTCAGTTAAATCATTAGAATGCTGATTTTTTATTTTTTCTAACTCACCCTTAAGCTTTGTGTTTTCATTTCCTAGATCTTGTATTTTTTGTTTTAGTGATTCATTCTTTTTCTGCTTATCCTTTAGTTCAACATGTAATTTTTTGAGCTTAACTTGAAGTTTTTTAACCTTTTCTACTTCTTCTTGAGCTTCCGTTGCATTGTGTGTTTTGGAATGGGAAGAGGCACTAGATACAACCTCAGATAGCTGACCACACATACTGTTTAGTCTATTTTCATCTTGTGCATCAATGTCTTCTCTATCTTCTAATATAAATTGGCTTAAAGCTTCAGATTTATCTGCATCAAAACATATTCCACTGTTGTCACTACTACTTTTATTTAAAAAGGTCTGTTCACCACTATGTACAGTATAGTGCTGTTCTATGGGCTTCTTATTATTGGCAAATCTTTGTTCTACCTCTTGCAACTTTTGCTCCACAGCATCTCTTTTAGCCTGTTCTCTTTCTAATGTATCATCTACTTTGTCTGTATTGTTTCCATTATTGTTCTCTTTCAGACGTTCTTCAAATACTCGCACTCTTTTCATTACTGATGCTTTCGTATTCTCATTATCTCTTGTCAAAGTTGCTCTCTCTAACATTTCTATTATAGCATTTTTACCTTTTACATCGCCGACAATATCCCTTGGAGTTTGGCCTTGACTATCTTTTAGTGAAGGATTTGCGTTAGCACCTAATAAAAGCTGAACTATCTCTTGATGACCATGAAAAGCAGCAATGTGCAAAGCAGTGAATTTAGAATTAACATCACCAGACATTTGTTCATCAACTTTTGCTTTCTTTTCTAGTAGGAGTTTTACTATTGGTACACTGTTACATTCCACAGCAAGATGTAACAACATACAATTTACAGTTTTGTTTGAATCTAATATTTTGTTTGAATCTAATATAATGAATATCTTGTCTATCTTCAAATTGTTATAAGTGCTATATGTTTCTGGGTTTACACCTTTTAGCTCACTCCCTATTCTTTCAAGCAAATTATCCTTATTCAAGCCTTCACTCTCACTCACATTGCGTATTATTTCAAAAAACTTTTCCTTTTCTATTACCATAACCTTTCCTTTCAATTTATTTATTATTGCTGAACAGTCTCACAAAAAAGTTAAGTTTGTCGAAATTCCATGTTTGATCTAAAAATTAGTCATAAACATTTTCTTGTCTATCATCCAAATAGCTGACACTGGTTTGCTCTATAGTGCTATCACAGCAGTCCTACGTCATACTGCCGCGGTATCTCTAGATCCCGCTAACACGTAGCGGGATACTTAACCTTTACAGGGATGACGGTTGTCGTTTAGCCATAAATATTTAAGAAATTTACCAAATAAAAAAAAAGGCAAAAGAAGCCCCGTGGTTGGCTAGTTACTTACATTATACTTTCAAGTATGGCGTTTTTTTATTCTCCTAAGAAACTCCCTTAACTAGCGCTTCTTGTTGAACTAATATGTAGCCAAATTCCTGTGCTTTTTTGATTAAATTTTTTACAACTCTCTCTTTGTAACGTGTTTCGTAATAGCTCATTCCTTTTTCCACATACTCTTGTCCATATTTCAACATTTGGTAAAAGATGCATGCTAATTTTCTTGCTGTAGAAGTAATTGCTTTTATTGCTCCTAGCCGTTTTTTTAATCTCCTACAATATGCACCCAATGCACTTTTACTATTTCCCACAGCATAAGCAGCCATTCGCAAGGCATTCGTAGCACGATTAATAACTTTACGAGTTTTTGTTCAAAATACTTTTTCTCCTGTAATCTTATTAGCAGGGCTAAGCCCTAACCATGAGGTAAAATGCCTTTCTGATCGCCATTTATTATGATTAATGCCAACTTCCGCAATAATGGTTTGTACAGTTAGTACATCAAATCCAGGAATTTTAGTGAAATCTATACCAGTTACACGATACAATTCCTCACGCAGGGTGAAATTTGGTCTGCCTCTTCTAGACTTATTTTTTTCCTTACCTAACTCTTTACTCTCATCGGACTTCGTCTCTAATGCTTTGTAATAGTTCTCTATACTTTTATCACATTCAATTATTTTTTCTTGAAAAAAATTATATGCTTCATATTCTTGCTTTAATACAAATAAATGTTCTTCTCTATAATCGCCTGTTAATGCTTTTGCTATAGTAGCCTTATCATTCTTCATATTCACACTTCTGAATTCAGCTAGTTTTTTAGGATTCCTTTCACCTTCTACTATTGCTTTAATAATTTGCATTCCTGTGACGCCAGCAATATCGCTTGTCACTTTATGTAAATGAATATTCATTTGTACTAACACCTTTTGCATGCGATTAATATGTTTAGCAGCGTTTTCAATTAAGTTTTTACGTTGCCGAACATAACCACGCAATACACACATTTGATCATCTGGCCTAAATGATCCTTGGATTAACCCATAACTATGTAGTTGTTGAAGCCATTGACAATCCTGAACATCTGACTTTCTTCCAGGTACATTTTTTACATGTCTTGCATTTGCAAGCTTTACTTCAAGTCCATATGATTCAAGTACTTGGAACAAAGTAATCCAGTATACTCCTGTTGACTCCATGGCTACTGTAGTAACTTTACATTTCTTCAGCCATTTTGCTATGTTATGGAGATCCTCTGTAAAGCAGCTAAATTTTTGTATACGCTGTTCATCACTTCCTTCTGGTACACATACATAATGTACAGCTGAACCAACATCTATTCCTGCTGCATCAGGATTCATGATCTCTAATTTACTTTTTGCTTTTTTCATAGTAACTCCCTTATTATAATTTGTAATAGGGAAACGCTTCAGCTTGGAACGGTTAGATAATACAATCTCCTAACCGAGGTAGCCTAAAAAACTCCATCAATGATTTGACCGTTCCTCCCAAAACCATGCTAAACGACGGGTACTTATGGCACCAGTGAAAATTTCGGTTATAACTTCAGAGGCGCTTCCTATACAACTATACTTAAAAACTACTAAAAACTTAAATTGAGGAGTTTCTTCCTGGTTTGACAGATTTCTTCTGTTCGGTGCTATACGTAGAATTCGGTGCTTGCATTTGCAGTTGTTTTACTCTTTCCTCTATCTCAGTTTTTTCTTTTTCTACCGTCCTTTTCTCTCTCTGCTACATCCCTTGCTTGTACTACCCTCATTACTATACTGATCTTTAGTCTATCAATATTCTGGTCATTACATTCTGGTACATTCTCTCTTGACTCTTCCTCTTCCTTCTCTCTTTCAACAAAACTTCTGCTTAATTTCTCAAACTCATTTGCAAGTCCTGATAATCTTTCAAAGTCAGGCTCCTTTACTTCTCTTCTTAAGTTTTTGTACTCTCTACAGAGACTCTTAAATTTTGTTGTATAACCTTCGTTTAAAACCAGAAAAGTATACTGGCACTCTAAAAACTTTTGTATATCCTTATTTTGTTTTATTCTTTTTCTTGATATGTCTTGATCATCTGCTTCATCATATAGTAAATCAATAGCTTTCTTTTCTGCTCTTTCCATTTCAACTTTTGCCTCTGCTGCTCTCTTACCTTCACTCAATCTATTTTTCTTTACCTGATCATCTATATTTTTTTTGAAAAAGTTCCACATTAACTTGATGCTGTTCTGCTGTTGCCTTTCTTATTTTATACTCATCTTGTTGATCAGCTATGTACTTTTTACGATTGCCAATAAAATTCTCCGCAAGTTCTCTAAATGACAACATTCTTTTTTGTGAATCATGTCGAGTTTTATATACGCTGTTAAACAACGTTCCATTCACCTGAAACACCCATATA
Organism: Wolbachia endosymbiont (group A) of Conops quadrifasciatus; assembly: GCF_964027015.1. Taxonomy (NCBI): domain Bacteria; kingdom Pseudomonadati; phylum Pseudomonadota; class Alphaproteobacteria; order Rickettsiales; family Anaplasmataceae; genus Wolbachia; species Wolbachia endosymbiont (group A) of Conops quadrifasciatus. The sequence continues at coordinate 821,649 of NZ_OZ034722.1, read as the reverse complement.
TACTTAGAGTCTTTCTTAATATCTTCTATTACTCGATAGAACAACTCATCATCTCCTGTAGCAACGCTTTTACGCAAAGCCTCTTCACACATTTCAATACTCTTTTTCTCTCTTTTTATGTAAGATACCCAATAAGAAGGATTAAACGCCTTTGTTACAGAAGATTTTTCTCCAGGCTTCTTTCTTAATTTATCTTTATAATCAATTAACTTATCTGCTAATGATTGAAATTCATTATCAACCGAAGACAACAGCAATCTTTCCAGTTCTTCACGCTTTGATTTATCCAGCTTTTTTAGTTGCTCTTCAAGTTTTTCGCGAAATGATAAATTCCTTTGACTATCGATACTATCATGAATAAAGTTTTTGCACTCAACAAACATTTTTATCTCTTGGTACTGTCTATAATAAGCAGGGTGAAGAAGCCATTACATGAAACTAAATTCTAGTTCTCCCTCCAATTCACATAACCTTTCTACATTTTCTTGTTTTCCAAAAACTTTACTAACTATATCCTTTTTCGCCTTCTTTACTATTTCAACATACTTGTTCAGACTCTCTTCCATATTCCCTAAGATGTCATCAGTAACAGAAACAGGAAAGGCTTCTTTTATTTCTTCTAACTCTAATAAAGGTAACTTATCGTATAGTGTGCTTGAGTCATTTTTCCCTAGCTCTGTGAACTTTATAGATAGCATATCCTTATACAGCCGTTCAATTTCTGAAAAACCAAGATCCGTTGGTAAAGATAGTTTATCTTGAAATTCTCCTCCATTGCATACTGCCAGCAACTCTAAGTCTTTTTTCTTACTGTCTCTTTCCCTATGATTTGCTGCTCTTTCTGCTATTTCATTCAACATCTCTTGCTCTACTGCAGCAAGAAGAGATACATGCATATTGTCCACTATGTACTGCAAACCTCTTTCTACATCATCACTCAGATTATTTTGTACAATTGACTTCTTTACGATCACCTCATCTGCTCTACTAATAATTCTATGATTTACTGCCTCATAATTCATTCTTCCTCTGTAGTCATCAATATCAATACATCTCATATAGGACAACAACGATTCTTTTACTCCAAGGCTAGTAGGTAAAATTTTAAGATAATCTTCCACTAACTTATTTATTACCCTTCTAACTGCTTCTTTGTTAAAGGAAGTACCTAGCTTGCTTTTTGCACTATTGATTTTATCTTCCGTATAGCACCGAACAGAAGAAATCTGTCAAACCAGGAAGAAACTCCTCAATTTAAGTTTTTAGTAGTTTTTAAGTATAGTTGTATAGGAAGCGCCTCTGAAGTTATAACCGAAATTTTCACTGGTGCCATAAGTACCCGTCGTTTAGCATGGTTTTGGGAGGAACGGTCAAATCATTGATGGAGTTTTTTAGGCTACCTCGGTTAGGAGATTGTATTATCTAACCGTTCCAAGCTGAAGCGTTTCCCTATTACAAATTATAATAAGGGAGTTACTATGAAAAAAGCAAAAAGTAAATTAGAGATCATGAATCCTGATGCAGCAGGAATAGATGTTGGTTCAGCTGTACATTATGTATGTGTACCAGAAGGAAGTGATGAACAGCGTATACAAAAATTTAGCTGCTTTACAGAGGATCTCCATAACATAGCAAAATGGCTGAAGAAATGTAAAGTTACTACAGTAGCCATGGAGTCAACAGGAGTATACTGGATTACTTTGTTCCAAGTACTTGAATCATATGGACTTGAAGTAAAGCTTGCAAATGCAAGACATGTAAAAAATGTACCTGGAAGAAAGTCAGATGTTCAGGATTGTCAATGGCTTCAACAACTACATAGTTATGGGTTAATCCAAGGATCATTTAGGCCAGATGATCAAATGTGTGTATTGCGTGGTTATGTTCGGCAACGTAAAAACTTAATTGAAAACGCTGCTAAACATATTAATCGCATGCAAAAGGTGTTAGTACAAATGAATATTCATTTACATAAAGTGACAAGCGATATTGCTGGCGTCACAGGAATGCAAATTATTAAAGCAATAGTAGAAGGTGAAAGGAATCCTAAAAAACTAGCTGAATTCAGAAGTGTGAATATGAAGAATGATAAGGCTACTATAGCAAAAGCATTAACAGGCGATTATAGAGAAGAACATTTATTTGTATTAAAGCAAGAATATGAAGCATATAATTTTTTTCAAGAAAAAATAATTGAATGTGATAAAAGTATAGAGAACTATTACAAAGCATTAGAGACGAAGTCCGATGAGAGTAAAGAGTTAGGTAAGGAAAAAAATAAGTCTAGAAGAGGCAGACCAAATTTCACCCTGCGTGAGGAATTGTATCGTGTAACTGGTATAGATTTCACTAAAATTCCTGGATTTGATGTACTAACTGTACAAACCATTATTGCGGAAGTTGGCATTAATCATAATAAATGGCGATCAGAAAGGCATTTTACCTCATGGTTAGGGCTTAGCCCTGCTAATAAGATTACAGGAGAAAAAGTATTTTGAACAAAAACTCGTAAAGTTATTAATCGTGCTACGAATGCCTTGCGAATGGCTGCTTATGCTGTGGGAAATAGTAAAAGTGCATTGGGTGCATATTGTAGGAGATTAAAAAAACGGCTAGGAGCAATAAAAGCAATTACTTCTACAGCAAGAAAATTAGCATGCATCTTTTACCAAATGTTGAAATATGGACAAGAGTATGTGGAAAAAGGAATGAGCTATTACGAAACACGTTACAAAGAGAGAGTTGTAAAAAATTTAATCAAAAAAGCACAGGAATTTGGCTACATATTAGTTCAACAAGAAGCGCTAGTTAAGGGAGTTTCTTAGGAGTAAATTTCTTAAATATTTATAACTAAACGACAACCGTCATCCCTGTAAAGGTCAAGTATCCCGCTACGTGTTAGCGGGATCTATAGACCTGCTGAGAATCAAGCAATAAAAAGAAGGAAAGGAGGGTGACTAAAATCAAGATTAACTAAAAGGCGTGCTTAAGATTCACAATACCAGCAATAATATTGAACCTCAGGTTGTATTTTTTCTGAAAATTGCGGTAAACATGAGACATAATCTTAAATATCTTTATCTCACGGATCTTATTTTCTACTCTCATTCTAAATGATGCTAATCTTCTATTATGCTCTTTCTGCTCTGGAGTTAATGGCTTTTTACGATACTTTTTATATGGAATTATAACATTGCTTTGCAATTTTTGCCAACCTTGATATCCAGAATCGGCATATTTTATGCTATCGATTGGTAAATATTTTTCTTGTTTCCTTATGCGAAAATCATTAATTCTACCACGATATGAATTTGACACTGATAAAATTCTTCCACCTTCTTCGATAACAATCTCAGTTTTCATAGTGTTGGTTCTTTTTTTTCCTGAATATGATTTCTTCCGTTTTTTACTATCTTCTGGTCTCTGTATTTGCTGTTCTGTAACATCAGCCAGAATCTTCAGTATTTTTTCTGGTGTCATACTTCTATCTTTTGTTATAGTAACTTTTTTGGCAAGTAATGGCTCTATTTTCTTCAGTAACCTACATACATTTGCGTTGTGCACATTGAACAGGCACCCTAAAAATCTATGTGTTATGTAAGTGCGATAGTACAAAATTACGCAAAATAACTTATCTTTTAGAGTTGGTAGTTGTGATCTTCTACCATGGCACTTTTTCTGTTTTTCAAGTCTTTCCCACCCAGACCTCACTTTTTCCACTACCTTTTCGAACTCCTCTATAGTTAAACCTGTTATATTACGAAAGTTTCTTGGGTGTTTCTTCATGTTATAGTAACTAAAGCTCATTTTTTTACCTTACTCAATCTGCTTATTCTTCTTCTACTTCTCTCACATTATTTTTTCAATCACCTTTTGCAGCAGGTCTTATGCTAAGAGATACCGCGAATGAATCGCGGTATGACGTAGGGGTTGCCAAGAACTTGTCATTCCAGTGCTTGAAACTGGAATAGGTGTGTGTATTTGTGAAAAAAAATCTCCATGAAATTTGTGAAGCAATGTGGTGGGACTAGTGCGATTCGAACGCACGACCTTCGGATTAGGAGTCCAACGCTCTATCCTGCTGAGCTATAGTCCCGTGTTTCCTACCATTTATGTAAAGTTATAGCAAAAAATCTTTCTCTTTTCTAGATTTCTTGCATAACCAATTTATGACGACAAGAAACATTTCTGTACTTCTTGAATATAATGCTATTATATTTAATAACATGGTTTAAGTAAGATTAATGCTAGTTAACAACATTGGTTATTTCTATAACAATCAAGACGACTTTGCTTTAAGCAATATAAACATTAAAGTAAAAAAAGGAAGTGTTGCATGTTTATTGGGGCATTCTGGCTGTGGCAAGTCAACAATTTTGAAATTAATTGCAGGGATAGAAAATCCAAAATCTGGAACTATTTTTATAAATGATAGGTTAGTTGCAAGCAATAAGGCATCAGTCGCTATAGAGCATAGAAATATCGGATTGATTTTTCAGCATTCTGCATTATTTCCTCACAAAACAGTAGTAGAAAATATAACCTTTGCTATCCGCAGCTCTTCCAAGAGAGAAAAGCACCTAATTGCATTGGAAATCTTGAAGTTACTCAATATAGAAAAATATGAAAATATGTACCCTAACGCCTTATCTGGAGGACAGCAACAATTAGTTGCAATAGCAAGAGTGATGGCACAAAACCCTGATGTTGTGTTGTTAGATGAACCATTTTCTAATTTGGATATACTGCTCAAATGCCGAATAAGACAACATATATTGTCCCTTTTTAGAAGTAAAAATATCCCTGTGCTAATGGTAACTCATGACCCGCAAGAAGCATTGAAAGTTGCAGATTTTATCTACGTAATGAAAAATGGTAAAATTATTCAATCAGGAGTTTCTAGCGATATATACCATAGGCCTAAAGATGATACGCTAGCAAAGTTTTTTAGTGAGCTCTCCTCTCCTCTATAGTTAAGCGAAAAGTTTCCACTTATTCGCTGCAAGAAAACAATCTAGTTTGGAATTGTTATAAAATAATTAAAAAACCTTGATTTATAATTAAATAAAGGTGATATAATCTATGTGTTACTTGACTTCAGTCAAGTTTTAATATTTAAAGGTCAATATTTTAAATGGAGGTGAAAATGAGTTTAGGACCATGGCAATTGTTTCTAGTCTTAATAATAATTTTAGTTCTGTTTGGTGCAGGTAGATTACCGCAAGTTATGGGTGATTTAGGAAAAGGCATCAAAAACCTTAAACAGGAGCTTAAGGACTCAGAAAAATTATCGTCTAATGAACCAGATCGTTAGCGTCCTCATACTTCGTGACATGCACCTTAGTGCATGTCATCTGTTTAAAAACTTAGTCAGGTTAAAAAATGAAAGAGATGAAGTGTTGGTATGAAATAAATAACAAATATTGAAATACAGCAACAACTATGTTAGCTTAGGAGGAATATTTTATTAAAGGATAATTGTGGAAAAAAGTGAGAAACTAACTAAAGATAAAAAACTAGCTTCTGATATTCTAAAAGAGGTTGCAGATACCAATAACAATGATAGCGATAAAGTAACTTTGTTTGACATTAAAACAGCTTTGCATGAGCGCGGTTTTGGTATTTTAATAATCATCTTCTCCTTGCCGCTATCGGTGCCTATACCGGTTCCACCTGGTTATACAACTATTCTTTCTATACCTTTAATCTTATTCTCACTGCAGCTTCTATTTGGATTTGATTCTCCTTGGATGCCGCATTGGTTGGAAAGAAGGTCTTTTCAGCGTTCAACACTAGCTCTTGTGGTGGAAAAAACTTCTCCAGCATTAAAAAAAATAGAAAAGTTCATGAAACCAAGAATGTCTTTTATTTTTTATGGGCCTGGCGAAAAAATTTTAGCTTTTATAATGTTGCTTTGTGCATTATCAATAGCTCTTCCATTACCTCTTACCAACTTTATTCCTGCAATTGGTACGACTCTTATTTCACTTGGTATTATGAGTAAAGATGGGTTTCTATCCATATTGGGAGTTTTAATATCATTGTGTGGACTATTGCTTACTCTTGTTGTAGTAGTCAAAGGGCCACAACTTATCATTGGGGCATTTTCTTTTCTCAAAAGCTTCGTATATGGTTAGGCTTTACAACACCTTAATAAAAAAAAAGGAACTTTTTACACCAATCGATAAAGATCATGTGAAAATGTATGTTTGCGGACCAACAGTATATGACACAGCACATATAGGCAATGCACGGTCTGTTGTTGTGTATGATGTGTTATTTCAGCTACTTAAGTTTTTTTATGGCAAAGTTACCTATGTGCGTAACATAACCGACATTGATGATAAGATAATTAATGCAGCAAGCGAGAAAAATAGCAACATAGAAAGTATAACCACATATTACATTAAAGCTTTTCATGATGATATGGAAAGCATAAATTGTAAAGAGCCAACACACGAGCCAAAAGCAACGGAAAACGTAGATTATATTATAGAATTAATTGAACATTTACTGCAATCAGGCCACGCTTACGAATCTGACAAACACGTGTATTTTAATATAGAATCTTACCATGAATATGGTGCTTTATCAGGAAAAAAAACTGATGAATTGGTTCCGGGTAGCAGAGTTGAAGTTAATGAAAATAAAAAGCACCCTGGAGATTTTGTACTGTGGAAGCCTGCAAGTGATATTGACTACAAACTTTCAAGTTATTGGGATAGCCCATGGGGAGAGGGCAGGCCTGGATGGCATATAGAATGCTCAGCAATGTCATATGCTTATCTTGGCAAAGATTTTGATATTCATGGTGGCGGTATAGATTTACAATTTCCTCACCATGAAAATGAAATTGCACAGAGTAAGTCTTCATTTGCTGGATCAATGTTTGCAAAATACTGGATACATAACGGCTTTCTTACAGTAAATGAAGAAAAAATGAGCAAGTCCTTATTTAATATAGTCAAAGTAAGAGATTTGCTAGATAGTGGAATAAAGGGTGAAGTAATACGCTATGCACTGCTCAAAACTCACTACAGAAAACCACTTGATTGGACAGAAAACGTTATTTCTGATTCACAGGAAACCTTAAATAAATTTTATCGGTTATTACGTGGTTTAGATACAACGAATATTGATGAAAGTAACGCAGAGATTTCTAAAGATTTTATAGACGCTTTAAAAAACGACTTAAACATTCCTGAAGCTCTAGCTATACTGCATGAAATGGCTGGAAAAATCAACAAAATGAGTAATGAAAGTGAAAAGCTTAAATTAACTGAGAGTTTTGTTAAGAGTGCCAGATTTATTGGTCTTCTTGAGTCAAGTTATGAAAAGTGGTTTGCTGTAGATGTAAATCATCAAGAAATAGAAAGGTTGATAGACTTAAGAAAAATTGCAAAAAAAAATAAAAATTACGATACTGCAGACAAAATAAGGGATCAGTTGAAACAAATGGGGATTACAATTTCTGACAATGAAGATGGTACAACAACTTGGTAAACTTATATGGAAGATTACTTTCTGCTGTTTAAAGACAGCCTATTATCATCGTTAATCTTGCCTATACACCAAGGCTTTATGTTTGAAGCTATGCTGTACTTTAGATCACATCACAATCTACTACTGATGTTGTTTTTTGGAGTACTAGGATCAAGCCTTGGTGGAACAGTTAATTGGTACTTAGGTAGAATAACAATCTCTATACGAAAATCATACCACAAATTAGAAAACGAATATACAATGCCAAAAGTTACAAAAAATTTGCTAATTTTTGCAACTTTATTACTTTCGTGGGTGCCAGCACTTGGAAGTGTGATTCAAATTTTATCAGGTTATTTCAAGTTAAACCTTTATATCCTTGCCCCTTTAAACATTCTATCTAATTTCTTCTATTTGTTATATCTAATACTTACTTTTGGCGTATAACAGCTATAGTACTACAGCTATTCAAGCCCACTTCTGTCATCCTACGGCCTGACAGAAGCGGAGCTATAAATTAAATGCAAAATTTCAGTAGTCATAGGATGCACCATGAGCTAAAAGCAATTCCACAAGCTCCTGGTGATTATTATTAGCAGCATAATGCAATGCTGTTCTTCCTTCATTATTTTTGGTGTTAATGTCTGCGTTGTGTTTTAGTAGCACCTTAGCTATATCAACATTTCCCGTCATAGCAGCTAAGCACAATGTAGTGCCTCCATACCTGCTTTTAGCATTAACCTCAGCACCTTTACCAACGAGACACTTTACCGCATCCAACACTCCGCTACATACGGCTAGGTGCAACGGAGTGTCATTAGACCAACTTTTAGCATTAATCTCAGCACTTTTATTAATTAAATATCTCACTATATCCAACTGGCCGTTATAAGCAGCCCAATGTAACAAAGTCCAGTCATATCTGTTTTTAGCATTAACATCAGCACCCTTGCCAACGAAGTATTTTATCACATTTAATTTCCCATTCTGGACGGCTTTATGTAACGGAATATTGCCATCTCCATCCTCAGTATTAAGGTCAGCACCTTTACTAATAAGGTACCTCATTATCTCCAATCTTCCATTTTCAGCAGCAATATGTAACATAGCTCTACCATTTTTGTCTTTAACATTAATGTTAGCACCTTTGCTGACTAGGTACTTTACTATATCAAAATTTTCATGCCCAATAGCCAAGTATAACGGAGTCCAACCATATAAATCTTCAGTATCAACATTAGCACCCTTATCCACACAGCATTTTACTATGTCCAACTCTCCATTCCGAGCAGCCCAGTATAACGGTGTTCGGTAAAAATAGTCCCTAGCATCAATATCAGCACCTTTATCGACTAGGTGCTCTACTACCTCAAAACTTCCACATAAAGCAGCTATGTGTAAAGGAGTACCGTTAAAAAATATTCCTTTACACATAGTACTAATGTTAGCACCCTTGTTGATGAGATATTTTACCATGTTCAATCCTCCACTTTTGGCAGCCAAATGCAATGGGGTCCTATCATACTTGTCTTGAGCATTAATGACTTCATAAAGCTCATCTGGATGTTTATCTTCCATATGTATTAAAATGCACTTAACTGCCCCACAACTACCATTCTCAGCAAGCGAATGTAATGGTGTATATTTTTGTCTATCATAACCTGAGTTAAAGTAAAAATCATCAATCACCCTACTGTGCTTACTTGCATGTTCCCAAATAGATGCAACATGAATAAAATTATCTATTGCTAAATCACTGCCGTTTATCAATTCCAGAACTTTTCTTAAGGTATCTTCTTCTCTGCCTTTCTCTTGTAATTTTAATCTTGTTACTTCCTGTACTAGCCTGTGGATATTTACTACTCCTTCCCTTAATTTAATCATTGAATATCGATTAAGTAACTCAACAGCATTCCAAAGCTTTTCCTTATCATCTGTTATTAATTTTGAAAAAATTTCTTTGATGCGTATATTGTCAGGAGCAAGATAGGCCATTATTTCAAGAATGCTTAATGCTTCAAAGCCATATTCCTTGCATATATATGTCATCGTAATGTTCCAAGTTGTTAAAATTGTTTTAGTATAACGATCTTCATTTTCATAAACTCCTTTCTTAAGCAATTCACCTGCATTTTGTTGATACTCTTTTAAGTAATCACTTATTTTAAATCTCTTATCACCCCTTAATCTTGATTCCTCATTTCGATCTTGAATATATACAACTGCTTGTCCTAAAGCTAATGGAAAATATTGTAATTCTCTTGTTAGCTCTTCTATTTCCCTATCCTGTAAATTGTTCTCTATGTTCAAAGCTTTTCTAACAAATTCTAAAACTTCTACTTCACCAAACTCATCTAATTGTATTACTTTTATATCACCTTCTCCTCTCACATTCCACTTACAGTCACGAGAAGTAATTAAAACATAAGGTTTTTTATGCCTAGGATGTAAAGATGAAGGTAAAAACCTTTTAATACCTTTATATTCCTCAGCATTATCAAAAATGAACAGGCTTCTCCTTCCCCTTCTTGCAAAAAAAGCATATATTTCTTCAACAATAGCTTCTATCGTTTTGTCCCTTCCGTGCTTATCTTTGGGAGGAATGCCTAATCTATCATCCCCAGCTAACCTCAAGAAAGAATTTTTCATATCTTCAAAGTTTTCAGCGTTTATCCATATAACATAAGACCTGCTGCAAAAGGTGATTGAAAAAATAATGTGAGAGAAGTAGAAGAAGAATAAGCAGATTGAGTAAGGTAAAAAAATGAGCTTTAGTTACTATAACATGAAGAAACACCCAAGAAACTTTCGTAATATAACAGGTTTAACTATAGAGGAGTTCGAAAAGGTAGTGGAAAAAGTGAGGTCTGGGTGGGAAAGAGTTGAAAAACAGAAAAAGTGCCATGGTAGAAGATCACAACTACCAACTCTAGAAGATAAGTTATTTTGCATAATTTTGTACTATCGCACTTACATAACACATAGATTTTTAGGGTGCCTGTTCAATGTTCACAACGCAAATGTATGTAGGTTACTGAAGAAAATAGAGCCATTACTTGCCAAAAAAGTTACTATAACAAAAGATAGAAGTATGACACCAGAAAAAATACTGAAGATTCTGGCTGATATTACAGAACAGCAAATACAGAGACCAGAAGATAGTAAAAAACGGAAGAAATCATATTCAGGAAAAAAAAGAACCAACACTATGAAAACTGAGATTGTTATCGAAGAAGGTGGAAGAATTTTATCAGTGTCAAATTCATATCGTGGTAGAATTAATGATTTTCGCATAAGGAAACAAGAAAAATATTTACCAATCGATAGCATAAAATATGCCGATTCTGGATATCAAGGTTGGCAAAAATTGCAAAGCAATGTTATAATTCCATATAAAAAGTATCGTAAAAAGCCATTAACTCCAGAGCAGAAAGAGCATAATAGAAGATTAGCATCATTTAGAATGAGAGTAGAAAATAAGATCCGTGAGATAAAGATATTTAAGATTATGTCTCATGTTTACCGCAATTTTCAGAAAAAATACAACCTGAGGTTCAATATTATTGCTGGTATTGTGAATCTTAAGCACGCCTTTTAGTTAATCTTGATTTTAGTCACCCTCCTTTCCTTCTTTTTATTGCTTGATTCGCAGCAGGTCTATGCATCTTTTACCAAATGTTGAAATATGGACAAGAGTATGTGGAAAAAGGAATGAGCTATTACGAAACACGTTACAAAGAGAGAGTTGTAAAAAATTTAATCAAAAAAGCACAGGAATTTGGCTACATATTAGTTCAACAAGAAGAGCTAATTAAGGGAGTTTCTTAGGAGAGAATCTAGTAATAAGGAGAAGAAAAAGATGCTCGAGTTTTTCGTAACGGATTAGAACTTGAGGTAATATTCTGGGATGAGATGTATTACTCTAATATATCTAGCAAAGAATATTAGCAGCGGATTATTTACGTTGACTTGATCTTTATCGGTAACTACAGTGTTCAGTGGCATAATTAGGAGCTGTTACGGGTCAAATCTTTTAAAGGATATAATTGAGCATCCTTTTAATGTTAAGTTGGCGAATAACACCCTAAATATAGAGAACTTCAAATTCTATGCTCAACAAAAGACGTTGCCCTTAGGTGATTATATTCGTACCACCTTAATTACTTCATCCAGAATGGAAGATTATAGTAGTATTATCTCGTTTACTGAAGTAGCCCAAAGAGCAGTGACTGTTAATAGAGTGCTATATGACTACTACTTTACTATGTACAGTATAAGTCGTGGAAAGAAATCTCTTGAGTGTTTTAATTTCACTAATTTTCTTTTATCCATCTCGTATAGTAATACCTATGAGGCTATGACGGTTTTGTATTCTTGCATGTTTATATACAAGACTGTCGTTGATAACATGAAAAATAGATTCAAGAAAAATAATAGATATAGGGATTGGTTTTATTTTTGTTACAGTGATTCAGTAAAGTCTGGATGCATTATTTTGGAAAATATTATTGATGGATATTGCAGCAGAGCAAGAGAAAATGAAAAGAGCAAAATGCTTGAGTTGTTTAGAATAACTGCACAATTTGTGTTAGATTTTTTGAATGGTGCATATAATTTTTCAAGATTCAATCAATTTCCTAAGGAACATTGACAATTTTAAGCTAATTTGTATCATTAGTAAGTATTTTTTAAAATGCTATGAAAAGTAAAGAACATGATTTTCATTTAGTGGACCCAAGTCCTTGGCCAATTGCTATATCAGCAGCAATTCTTATTCTTGCACTTGGATTAGTTGGCGCGCTTCATAAACAAATTTTCGGAATGTTTGGTTTAGTTTTAGGCATCTTCGCGGTATCAGGGGTGCTGTTCTACTGGTGGAGAGATGTAATAAGGGAGGCAATTTATGATAAATGTCATACTGCCATTGTAAAACATGGACTCAAATTTGCAATGTACTTATTTATTCTCTCGGAGGTCGTATTTTTTATAGTGTTCTTTTGTTCATTCTTTAAAGCCTGGCTTGATCCAGTTTTTTTATTTGAGGCGTTTTCTCCTGCAAAAAAAGTTGAATGGCCTCCTGAGGGAATTTTGCCACCTGATCCGTGGTCACTACCATTCATGAATACATTAATATTATTGCTTTCTGGTACAACAATTACTTGGGCAAATCACTCTTTACTTGAAAATGATAAAAAGAGCATGATTAAAATGCTGTCCATAACTATATTGCTTGGGGGTTTTTTTATAATAGTGCAAGCAATAGAGTATCATGAAGCGAGTTTTTCTCTACAAGAAACAGGAGAAAAGCTTATTTATACATCCAATTTTTATATGATTACCGGTTTTCACTGCGCACACGTTATAATAGGAATAATATTTTTATCAGTGTGTTTATTTAGAGCGCGGAAAGGCCAGTTTACACCTCAGGACCATTTGTGCTTTGAGTTTGCCTCCTGGTATTGGCACTTTGTAGATGTAGTCTGGATGTTTTTATTTTTGTTTGTCTATTGGTTAAGCGTTTATTAAGTGGTTAAAATAATAGGTCTAGATCCAGGGATAAGCAAGACTGGTTGGGCCATTATCAGCCTGAACGAGAAAAATAATATTGAATTTTTGGGCGGCGGTACCATATCAACTGATGGTAAATTGGGTACAGGTGAACGCTTACATATAATTTTTGAAAAATTAAAGAAAGTAATATTTCAATATTCTCCGAATGAAGCTGCAGTAGAAAAAATTTTTGTTAATAAAAATCCTAAATCTTCACTAACTTTAGGATATGCAAGAGGGGTTGTAATTTTAGCGTTAAAAATAACAAAGCTAACTATGAATGAATATGATGCAAACTATATAAAAAAAAGCATTACCGGAAATGGCCATGCTGATAAGGATCAGATTATATTTATGGTGAAGCAAATAGTTAAAAATTTGAGTATAAAATGTCACCATGCTGCTGATGCTCTTGCTGTAGCAATTTGTCATGCTTATACGAAAGGTTCTTGTTTTGTTGAGTAACTTTTATATGAGATTCAGTTTGAAGATTTCCAGATCTGAAAAAACTATTTGATTGTATTTATCTTGTCTAACGTTCGTTGCAAAATAATACATGCGGAGATTTTATCATCTATTTTTTTCGATTTTGTGATTGATATTCCAGTGATTTTTAGTGTATGAGTTGCGATAGATGTTGAGAAGCTTTCGTCTTGTAAGTATATATGTACTTTATATTTTTTTATTATTTTATTTGCGAATTGGATTATGGTTTTACACCATTTAGTTTCTTGCTCGTCCATTTTTAATGGTAGTCCTATTACCATTGATCCAGCTTCATTTTCTTTGAATATTCTATGCAGATAACCTAAATCTTTGCTCATATTTTTCCTATAATATACACTATGAGCTGTGGCTATAAGCTGTGTTTTATCGCTAAATGCTATGCCTATTTGCTTTTCTCCCATGTCAAGGCACATTATGCGCTTATCTTTTGGAATAGACTTTAGAAACTCATCTGGATTTCTATGTAGCATCTATTAGACTTCCTTTAAAGTGACCTTACCCAGAAAAAGTAGAGAGAAAGTCAAGAAAATTTTTTACAAAAAGAATAATGAATCAAATTGCTCAGGAATGCAATAATTAATAGCAGAATGTCTACGCTGTTTAATACACAGCTTCTAATTAAAACTCAACTGTATATTCTCTTCTTTTTGTCATTACTACTCCTTTTGAAAAAACATTTTTATTATAAAAAAACGCCTTTTCTTTCTCTTCACTTTTTCTGGGTAAGGTCATATTTTAATTACTATAGGTTAAAAAGTTAAGACAAAAAATAAAAATGTGGGTTTTGTTTTGACTTTTTGTGTTAATTTTGCAGAATATTAAGATTATCATTTAAATAAAATACATGACGAAAGAGGATTGGGAAGCGGTAATTGGGCTTGAGGTGCACGCTCAAGTTTCTTCTAATACGAAGCTATTTTCTAGCTCATCAACGGAGTTTGGTGCTGAGCATAACACTCAAGTTTCTCTAGTTGATGCGGCAATGCCAGGTACGCTGCCAATACTAAATTATTACTGCATAGAGCAAGCAATACGCACCGGTCTTGCACTTTCTGCAGAAATTAATAAGTGTTCTTACTTTGATCGGAAAAATTATTTTTATCCTGATTTACCGCAAGGTTATCAGATAACCCAGTTTTTTGAGCCAATAGTTAAAAATGGTAGAGTATTTATCAACGACAATGAAAAGGAAATAAGAATTGCGAGAATTCATTTAGAGCAAGACGCAGGAAAGAGCGTTCATGAGGAAAGCAAAACTTATGTGGATTTAAATCGTGCAGGAGTTGCTTTAATGGAAATTGTTTCAGAACCAGATCTCCGTTCATCTGCAGAAGCTGCAGAATGCATAAAAAAATTGAGGCAGATTTTGCGTTACACTGGTTCGTGTGATGGTGATATGGAAAAGGGATCACTTCGTTGTGATGCAAATGTTTCTGTCCGCCTAAAAGGCAGTAATACATTTGGCACTCGTTGTGAAATAAAAAATCTGAACTCGATACGTTATATTGTGCAAGCTATAGACTATGAAATACAAAGACAAATTGAAATTTTAGAAAGTGGAGAAGAAATAAGTCAAGATACCTTATTATTTGATGTCGCTTTGGGAAAAACAAAAGTGATGAGAAGCAAAGAGGATGCAAGCGACTATAGATACTTCCCTGAGCCTGATTTATTACCTGTTGAGGTAAGCCAGGAGAAAATTGATTTAATTCAATCATCTTTGCCCGAGTTGCCAGATCAAAAAAAGCTGCGATACATTGAGGAATTAGGTATCAATGAATACGATGCAAACGTCATTACTTCCGATAAGGCGATTGCTGATTACTTTGAGGAATTGATAAAAAAACATGATTCAAAGCTCGCAGTCACCTGGTTAACTGTAGAGCTTTTCGGTCGTTTAAATAAAGCAAATATTGATATTGTGAGCTCTCCAATCAAAGCAAATGCTTTGTCAGAACTCTTAGATTTTATCGTTGATGGAACAATCTCTGCTAAACTTGGCAAACAAGTATTCGATAGTATGTTTGAAACTGGCAAACCTGCATCTCTCATCATAGAAGAGCAGGACCTAAAGCAAATAACCGATAAAGGTCAAATATCCGAAGTTATCGACACAATCATTAATAGCAACCAAGATAAAGTTCAAGAATACAAAAGCGGTAAAACAAGATTATACGGATTCTTTGTCGGCGAAGTCATGAAATCCACTAAGGGAAAAGCCAGCCCTGATGTTGTGAATTCAATTTTGAGTGAAAGATTAAGTAATTAGTCACATTTTTTTATTTACATAACAGCACATCTCGTAGATATTCCAAGGTCTTTGTTACGATATCTGTATATCATGACATATAACTTTTTTACCATTTGTTGGTACTATTTTTAAAATTACGTGAGGCTGAGGATGTCTGAAACTTATCCTGCTTGGGGAAGAAAGCGGTCTCTTTATGGTGATATCTATCAACTAAAGTAGGTAATGCTGCTTCTCAAATGTGCAGTAGATAGAGGATATTCTTTCCGTTTGGCCACAGAAATGGAATCAGCTGCGGGTTTTGATGATATTGTTTTTAAGGATGAGCAAAATAAAAAAATACGTAAGTTTATACAAATCAAACATAAGCAAAATGAATGCGAAAAAATCGGTGTAGGCAAATTGCTTTCAAAAGATAAAAGTGGTGAATTTAGCTTGGCAAAATATTTTGTTCCCTACCTAAAGATTAAAAATAATCAAGATTTTGCAGATGGTGACCTAGAGGACTTTATTATCTGTACTAATATCGGTTTCGATCTAGCTCAAAGTACAACACAAAATACAATAAAAAAGTTGAAAGTAAAAACTTCGGGACCAAACAAGGGAATAGAAATTGCAGTTGAAGTAATAAGCACTAGTGATATTTTTTTTAAATACGGCGGTACGAGATACAAGTTCTCTTGTACTCACGATAACATGATTTCAATAGTGCAACCGGCATTTAAGAGTGCTGTAAAAGAAGCAATAGAAGAATTGGAAAAGGAGATAAAAGAACTTCAAGGTAAATCAGATCAAAACTCAAAAAGAAAATTGGAAAGAAATCAGGTATGGCAACGTGAGTTTGAGCGAATGACAAATGAAGGCAGGTTAGAAGAGAATATAAGGGAATTTTTTGATAAATTAGTATTTGCAGTAAATCAACCTAACGAGATAAAACTAGCGGAAATCATTGAGAATGAGTTAGGCAAAGAATTTAATAATATCGAAAAAAGAACGTTTATGGTCGCTTTCTGGTAGAAGTTCTGGATTGGATGAAAGCAAGAGAGGGAAAGTTTCTATCACATGAAGAAATAAATGAGTTTTCTGAAAAAATAAGAGAGGAAATTTTAGGAGCGATTTGGTTTGGCATAATAGAGCCAGTGGCATCTTTTACTGGTAGAAGTAGTGAATTAAAAGCCTTACATGACGCACTACAAAGGAGCACGGGTAGGCAAGAGGTGATATCGCAGGTTGCTACTATTAGTGGTCTTGGAGGAGTGGGAAAAAGTGAGTTAGCTAGGAAATATGCTTACAAGTATAGAAAGTATTATGGTGGCAATAGACCTGCTGAGAATCAAGCAATAAAAAGAAGGAAAGGAGGGCGACTAAAATCAAGGTTAACTAAAAGGCGTGCTTAAGATTCACAATACCAGCAATAATATTGAACCTCAGGTTGTATTTTTTCTGAAAATTGCGGTAAACATGAGACATAATCTTAAATATCTTTATCTCACGGATCTTATTTTCTACTCTCATTCTAAATGATGCTAATCTTCTATTATGCTCTTTCTGCTCTGGAGTTAATGGCTTTTTACGATACTTTTTATATGGAATTATAACATTGCTTTGCAATTTTTGCCAACCTTGATATCCAGAATCGGCATATTTTATGCTATCGATTGGTAAATATTTTTCTTGTTTCCTTATGCGAAAATCATTAATTCTACCACGATATGAATTTGACACTGATAAAATTCTTCCACCTTCTTCGATAACAATCTCAGTTTTCATAGTGTTGGTTCTTTTTTTTCCTGAATATGATTTCTTCCGTTTTTTACTATCTTCTGGTCTCTGTATTTGCTGTTCTGTAACATCAGCCAGAATCTTCAGTATTTTTTCTGGTGTCATACTTCTATCTTTTGTTATAGTAACTTTTTTGGCAAGTAATGGCTCTATTTTCTTCAGTAACCTAAATACATTTGCGTTGTGAACATTGAACAGGCACCCTAAAAATCTATGTGTTATGTAAGTGCGATAGTACAAAATTATGCAAAATAACTTATCTTCTAGAGTTGGTAGTTGTGATCTTCTACCATGGCACTTTTTCTGTTTTTCAAGTCTTTCCCACCCAGACCTCACTTTTTCCACTACCTTTTCGAACTCCTCTATAGTTAAACCTGTTATATTACGAAAGTTTCTTGGGTGTTTCTTCATGTTATAGTAACTAAAGCTCATTTTTTTACCTTACTCAATCTGCTTATTCTTCTTCTACTTCTCTCACATTATTTTTTCAATCACCTTTTGCAGCAGGTCTATAGAAGTATTTAAGTAGCTCAGAAGGAGCATTAAGTCATGTTTTTTATATTGACAGCATATATGACATCGTTTACGATTAAAGTTAATAACAATAATTTATATTTATCATGTTTGCAGTAATTGAGACTGGTGGAAAACAATATTTAGTAAAAGAAGGCAGTATAATAAAAGTAGAGAAGTTAGAAGTTGAAGAAAAAAAAGAGGTAGAAATCAATAAGGTGATTTGTATTTCAAATAATGGCTTATCTTATTCATCTAATGCTACTGTTAAAGCTGAAGTATTGGAGCAGTGTAGAGGAGAAAAAATTATAATCTTTAAGAAGAAAAGAAGAAAAAATTACCGTAGAAAGACTGGTCATAGGCAGTATATAACTGTTCTTCGTATCAATGAAATTAATCTTCAAAAGTAAGAGGTAAGATATGGCAACTAAAAAATCAGGTGGTAGTTCCTGTAATGGTAGAGATTCAGCAGGTCGTAGGTTAGGAATAAAGAAGAATGGGAAGGTTATTCCTGGTAACATAATTGTGCGCCAAAGAGGCACAAAATTCCATCCTGGGAAGAATGTTGGTATAGGTAAAGATCATACGATTTTTGCCAAAGTAGAAGGCTGGGTCAGCTTTAGAAGGTCAGCAAATAAAAAGACTTTTATTGATATCTTGCCTACAGATAATATGAAAGCTTCAGCTTGAATAAATCAGGGGTCTGTAGCTCAGGTGGTTAGAGCGCACGCCTGATAAGCGTGAGGTCGGAGGTTCAACTCTTCCCAGGCCCACCATTTAGTAATTACTAACTATGTTTTTTATAGCGGTTTTGGTATTGTATAAGCAGAAACCTAAAGCATGAGTTTATATAAAAATTTAGTAACCAGTGAGTCAGTGGCGGCTGGTCATCCAGATAAAGTAGCAGATCAAATTTCAGATGCAATACTTGATGAATACCTTTTCACTGATCCTTTTGCGCGAGCTGCAATAGAGACTTTAGTCACCAAAGATAACGTTATTATAGCTGGGGAAGTATTCGGACCTAACATCAAAAATAGCAGGATTGAAAGTATTGTACGGAATACAATAAAAGATATTGGTTATGAGCATGATGGTTTCCACTGGAGAAAAGTGAAGGTAAATATACTGCTGCATGAGCAATCAAATGACATTGCAATAGGGTTGGATCAAGGTGCTGGGGATCAGGGCATAATGTATGGCTATGCAACAACAGAGACAGAAAACCTTATGCCAGCACCCATTTTTTATGCACACTCAATTCTGAAAAATATCATGAGCGCAGTTAAAGAAGCAAAGCTTGGTCCGGATGCAAAATCACAAATCACTTTGGCATATGAGAATAACCTCCCGGTACGTGCTGAAAGTATTATTGTCTCAATACAGCACCCTGAGGATTTGGATCAATCAAAAGTAAAAGAAATAATTTATCCTTACATAGTTTCATCTTTACCTAAAGGGTGGATATGTCCTGAGGAAAATCTCTTAGTAAATCCAACTGGTAGATTTGTTATTGGTGGACCGGTTAGTGATTGTGGATTAACCGGACGAAAAATTATGGTTGATACCTATGGAGGTTATATTCCACACGGTGGAGGGGCATTTTCCGGAAAAGATGCAACCAAAGTTGATAGATCTGCAGCTTATATGGCAAGATACCTTGCTAAAAATATTGTCTTTGCAGGGTTAGCTGAACGTTGTCTTGTGCAGCTTTCTTATGCAATTGGTGTATCAAAACCTACTTCATTCTATATTGATACATTTGGTACGAATGCGGTGGAGGAAAGAGTAATTAAAGAGTTTATCGAGAATAGTATAGATTTATCAACAAAAGGCATAATCAAGCATTTATCGCTTAATCGCCCTATATATAAACGTACAGCCTGTTATGGACATTTTGGTAAAGAGTCAGAAAATGACGGTGGATTTTCTTGGGAAAGCATGAACTTGTCTGCTGATCTTTGTAGAGAATTCAATATAGAAGGTAATAGTAAAATTTCTTTAGATTGCTAAAATTTTTGATTTACAGCCTCATATTTATATACTAGCTTATTGTTGAAGTATAATTGCTTTTTCATAATAATTATACCATATTAGTGATAATTATTATATTCAGTTTTTATTGTGAGGCTCATAAAATGTATAACGTAATAGAAGAAGAATTCTGTAGCATAGCTATAAAAGAATCATCTGATCTTATTGATAGAATAGAAGAACATCCTTTTTATGTTGAATTGATGAATGGCAAATTAAGTTATAAGAAGTTCAAGTTCTACGTTCAACAGACTTTTTTATGCTTAGTGGATTGCACTCGTGCTTTTTTAATTATTGCAGCTAGAGCTAATGATATTGAAATAATGGATAAATTAACCTTTATAGCTCGTAAAATATTCAGTATGCGAAGTCTATGTGAGGAGCAGTTTACAGAATGTAACTCATCTGATAATCACAAAAGATCGAAATCTAGTTCTGCCTTTATTGATTTCTTCATGCGTGCTGCATACCATAATTCAGTAGCTGAAGGCTTAGCAGCTTCTTATCCATGTTTTGGTATGTGTCAGATCACCTTTCAACATACGGTAAAAGATAGCATTCCTTCAAGCAATAAGTATAAAAAATGGATTAATCTCTATAATACTAATATAGTGGATAACACAGCTGATGCTATAACTGAGATTGTGAATAAGCTGTATAGCACCGAACAGAAGAAATCTGTCAAACCAGGAAGAAACTCCTCAATTTAAGTTTTTAGTAGTTTTTAAGTATAGTTGTATAGGAAGCGCCTCTGAAGTTATAACCGAAATTTTCACTGGTGCCATAAGTACCCGTCGTTTAGCATGGTTTTGGGAGGAACGGTCAAATCATTGATGGAGTTTTTTAGGCTACCTCGGTTAGGAGATTGTATTATCTAACCGTTCCAAGCTGAAGCGTTTCCCTATTACAAATTATAATAAGGGAGTTACTATGAAAAAAGCAAAAAGTAAATTAGAGATCATGAATCCTGATGCAGCAGGAATAGATGTTGGTTCAGCTGTACATTATGTATGTGTACCAGAAGGAAGTGATGAACAGCGTATACAAAAATTTAGCTGCTTTACAGAGGATCTCCATAACATAGCAAAATGGCTGAAGAAATGTAAAGTTACTACAGTAGCCATGGAGTCAACAGGAGTATACTGGATTACTTTGTTCCAAGTACTTGAATCATATGGACTTGAAGTAAAGCTTGCAAATGCAAGACATGTAAAAAATGTACCTGGAAGAAAGTCAGATGTTCAGGATTGTCAATGGCTTCAACAACTACATAGTTATGGGTTAATCCAAGGATCATTTAGGCCAGATGATCAAATGTGTGTATTGCGTGGTTATGTTCGGCAACGTAAAAACTTAATTGAAAACGCTGCTAAACATATTAATCGCATGCAAAAGGTGTTAGTACAAATGAATATTCATTTACATAAAGTGACAAGCGATATTACTGGCGTCACAGGAATGCAAATTATTAAAGCAATAGTAGAAGGTGAAAGGAATCCTAAAAAACTAGCTGAATTCAGAAGTGTGAATATGAAGAATGATAAGGCTACTATAGCAAAAGCATTAACAGGCGATTATAGAGAAGAACATTTATTTGTATTAAAGCAAGAATATGAAGCATATAATTTTTTTCAAGAAAAAATAATTGAATGTGATAAAAGTATAGAGAACTATTACAAAGCATTAGAGACGAAGTCCGATGAGAGTAAAGAGTTAGGTAAGGAAAAAAATAAGTCTAGAAGAGGCAGACCAAATTTCACCCTGCGTGAGGAATTGTATCGTGTAACTGGTATAGATTTCACTAAAATTCCTGGATTTGATGTACTAACTGTACAAACCATTATTGCGGAAGTTGGCATTAATCATAATAAATGGCGATCAGAAAGGCATTTTACCTCATGGTTAGGGCTTAGCCCTGCTAATAAGATTACAGGAGAAAAAGTATTTTGAACAAAAACTCGTAAAGTTATTAATCGTGCTACGAATGCCTTGCGAATGGCTGCTTATGCTGTGGGAAATAGTAAAAGTGCATTGGGTGCATATTGTAGGAGATTAAAAAAACGGCTAGGAGCAATAAAAGCAATTACTTCTACAGCAAGAAAATTAGCATGCATCTTTTACCAAATGTTGAAATATGGACAAGAGTATGTGGAAAAAGGAATGAGCTATTACGAAACACGTTACAAAGAGAGAGTTGTAAAAAATTTAATCAAAAAAGCACAGGAATTTGGCTACATATTAGTTCAACAAGAAGCGCTAGTTAAGGGAGTTTCTTAGGAGTAAATTTCTTAAATATTTATAACTAAACGACAACCGTCATCCCTGTAAAGGTCAAGTATCCCGCTACGTGTTAGCGGGATCTATAGACCTGCTGAGAATCAAGCAATAAAAAGAAGGAAAGGAGGGTGACTAAAATCAAGATTAACTAAAAGGCGTGCTTAAGATTCACAATACCAGCAATAATATTGAACCTCAGGTTGTATTTTTTCTGAAAATTGCGGTAAACATGAGACATAATCTTAAATATCTTTATCTCACGGATCTTATTTTCTACTCTCATTCTAAATGATGCTAATCTTCTATTATGCTCTTTCTGCTCTGGAGTTAATGGCTTTTTACGATACTTTTTATATGGAATTATAACATTGCTTTGCAATTTTTGCCAACCTTGATATCCAGAATCGGCATATTTTATGCTATCGATTGGTAAATATTTTTCTTGTTTCCTTATGCGAAAATCATTAATTCTACCACGATATGAATTTGACACTGATAAAATTCTTCCACCTTCTTCGATAACAATCTCAGTTTTCATAGTGTTGGTTCTTTTTTTTCCTGAATATGATTTCTTCCGTTTTTTACTATCTTCTGGTCTCTGTATTTGCTGTTCTGTAATATCAGCCAGAATCTTCAGTATTTTTTCTGGTGTCATACTTCTATCTTTTGTTATAGTAACTTTTTTGGCAAGTAATGGCTCTATTTTCTTCAGTAACCTACATACATTTGCGTTGTGAACATTGAACAGGCACCCTAAAAATCTATGTGTTATGTAAGTGCGATAGTACAAAATTACGCAAAATAACTTATCTTTTAGAGTTGGTAGTTGTGATCTTCTACCATGGCACTTTTTCTGTTTTTCAAGTCTTTCCCACCCAGACCTCACTTTTTCCACTACCTTTTCGAACTCCTCTATAGTTAAACCTGTTATATTACGAAAGTTTCTTGGGTGTTTCTTCATGTTATAGTAACTAAAGCTCATTTTTTTACCTTACTCAATCTGCTTATTCTTCTTCTACTTCTCTCACATTATTTTTTCAATCACCTTTTGCAGCAGGTCTATAGAACGCACTCCATATTTTACTAATAATGGTATAATAAATTGCATTAAGACACTTGTTTTGCCATACGGTAGCGATGATAAAGTTAAAAGGTTGATGGCTGAGTATGGTGGAGTTGATAAACGTTATCTCATTAGCCAAGCAGGACTTGCTTGTTGTTGCTTGATAGTAGCTTCTGCTACTTTGTTTAGCATAGCATCTCCTTGGTGCTATGTACCAACAGCAGTGTTTGCACTTGCTGCATGTTTTTTCATTAAAAATGCTGTATATGCTGCATTTTTCGCAAAAACAAAAGAACCTTCTCCTGATTTTGATGAAGTTAATGCTGAACAAGTAACAAATAGCCAAGGACAAGGTGCTGCTGGTAGCTCTCGGAACGTCTCAGCTTAACTTATAAAGGTCAAAAAAAGTTCTTTTTTAAAAAACTTAAGTTATACTTATAAGTATTTGATACTTTTTATAGTGATTATGTCGAGTTTAAGCTGCCTTTATGGTGATAATGCAGAATTTGTGGAAGAAATGTATAGCCGTTATCTGCAGGGCGATAAATCAATCGGGGAAGATTGGTATAGAATTTTTTCAAGCAATTTAGAAATTAACAAAGCGAAGCCCTGCAATGCAACTAAGGTGGATGATTCAGTTTCTAGTTTGGCAAATTTTTTCAGGTCTTACGGTCATTTTTTTGCGGATCTTAATCCGTTATCACCCCATGTGAATAAGGAAGTAGATTATCAGAAATATTCGAATCTCTCTCCTACGGGTGACACTAGAATCTACAGAGATATTTACTGCAAGAATATCGGTTTTGAATTTATGCATATCTCCTCTTATGAGGAGAGAATATGGCTGCAGGAAAAGGTCGAAAATCAAACCTATACGCTGAGTTTACAAGATAAAAAGGAAATCCTGAGGCACTTGATCGAATCTGAGATGTTCGAGCAATTTCTCCATATGAAATTTCCTGGATATAAACGTTTTTCTATCGAAGGTGGGGAATCAGCTATCGTTGCAATTGAAAAAATCATTAGTGATTCTGCAGCTTTTAGTATTGAAGAAATAGTCCTTGGCATGGCTCACCGCGGACGGCTCAATGTTCTAACCAAAGTTATGGGCAAAGAATATGCAGCAATGCTATCTGAATTTCAAGGCAATCTCGCACACCCAAGTGGTCTTGAGGTGTCCGGTGATGTCAAATATCATCTTGGTTACTCTTCTGATCGAGCACTTGCTGGTGGTAAAAAAATACACTTAAGTTTATGTCCTAACCCATCTCACCTTGAGGCGGTAAATCCGGTTTTGGCTGGAAGAATAAGAGCAAAACAGAATATAAGGTCTGTGCTTGGCATATCAATTCATGGTGATGCGGCTTTCATCGGTCAAGGTCTCGTTGCCGAGACCTTGAGCCTAAGCAACATTGAAGGTTATAAAGTGGGTGGTATTGTGCACATTATTATAAACAATCAAGTTGGTTTTACTGCTAACCCATGCTGCGCACGATCCTCTTTTTATTGCACTGACATAGCAAAATCAATAGAAGCTCCGGTTTTCCATGTGAATGGAGATAACCCGGAAGCTGTGAGTTTTGCTGCAAGTCTGGCGATGGAATATAGGCAGAAATTCAAAAAGGACGTAGTGATTGATATAATATGCTACCGCAAATACGGCCATAATGAAGGCGATGAACCGAATTTCACTCAGCCACTTATGTATAAGCTGATATCAAAACATAAAACTCCTGGAACATTGTATGAAGAAAAATTGACTGCAGAGAAAGTATTAAGTGGTGATGAGGTAAATAAATTGCGCAGTGAGTTCAGGGCAAAATTAGATAAAAGTCTTGCTGAATCAGTGACTTACACTCCAAAAAAAGCTGACTGGTTCGGTGGAGTATGGTCAAAATTAAGAAGAGCAAAGCTGAACGATTTGAGCGAATACTACACGGATTCTGGTGTTCCGCCAGATGAGTTGAAAAAATTGGGTGTGCATATAAATAGCAATATTCCAAGTAGCTTTAACATTAACAATAAGGTTAGAAAAATACTCGATGGAAGAATAGACAGCATAAATTCTGGTAGCAATATAGACTGGGCAACTGCCGAAAGTCTTGCATTTGCGTCACTGCTTACAGAAGGAATAGGAGTGCGTTTATCAGGACAAGATTCTGGTCGTGGGACTTTCTCGCACCGTCATTCAAGGCTTGTTGATCAGGCAACAGAAGAAGCGTTTATTCCGCTAAACAATATAAATGAAAAGCAAGCTCACTTTGAGGTCATAGATAGCGCTTTATCAGAGTATGCTGTAATGGGCTTTGAATATGGATATAGTCTTGATTCTCCGTATTCACTGGTGCTCTGGGAAGGACAATTTGGTGATTTTGCAAATGGTGCACAAATTATGATCGACCAGTTTATCGCATCTGCAGAAACAAAGTGGTTGCGATCAAGCGGTCTAGTTCTATTGTTGCCCCACGGTTATGAAGGGCAAGGACCTGAGCATAGCTCCGCACGCATAGAGAGATTTTTGCAACTCTGCGCAGAGGATAATATGCAGGTAGTTAATTGTTCCACTCCGGCAAATTACTTCCATATCTTACGCAGACAAATGCATAGAGACTTTCGTAAGCCTTTAGTAGTGTTTACACCTAAATCACTATTGCGTCATAAAAGAGCAGTTTCTAACCTATCTGACTTTGAAGGAAAATTCCTCACGGTAATTCCAGAATGTAGAACAGGTTTAGTTTCAAATAATGAAATACGTAAAGTTGTAATATGCAGTGGTAAAGTTTATTACGATATAATTGAAATGCTTGAAACACAAAAAATAAACGATATAGCAGTGATACGTTTAGAACAATTCTATCCGTTTCCGGCCGATAAATTAAGCAGCGAACTTGAAAAGTACAAGAACGCTGAAATTATATGGTGTCAAGAAGAACCAAAAAATATGGGGGGATGGTTTTTTGTCAACCCATTGATAGACGAGGTGTTATCTGACCTCAATATTCAAGCAAAAAGACCTAAGTGTATCGCAAGACCTGCTGCTGCATCTCCTGCATGTGGTTATGCTAGTGTTCACACTCAGCAACAGGAGGAAATTTTAAAGCAGCTTAATTAAACTTCACCTCTACTAGTGGAATGTTATTCCAGCTATTGCTTCCATAGTCATCAATAGAAGCGTTTAAGTAATCTGTATCAAAGCGCACGGGCACATCAAATTCGAAGCTCGCAGTGATTATCGCATCTTTTACTGGTGGCTTCATAAATGTTATTTCTCCCGTTGAATAATTTACTGAATATTCACTCTCTTCTTTACCATTTAAATAAATCTTTACTGTCCCATGTACTGGCTTTTTGATCATGTGTATATGCTTATCTTCCCCATTTACATAAGTTTTGATTAGCTGAAAAGTCGTTTTTTTGTTATCTCCTATACCAATCTTTTGATTAATGGCTATAAAATCTGACCAATCCTTAAAACGAAACCCTATTGCTTTACCTTTTCGTGCATGAAAAAATGTTATTAGTTCTGTTAGCTGCTCGTTTGATCTGATCCCGTAAGCTATGTTGTATCTAGTGCGTGCATGAGACCAATTGATGTTGCGCTGTTCACAACCGTTATGAGTTGTTACAACGTCAGTGGAAAATTCCGGTCCTCCAGTGGAACCATAAGATATATTTTCTGGAAATCTAATTTCTGTGAATGACATATGTCCTCCTATGAAAGTAAAATTGAGGTGGTGTAGAAAAAACAGGAAAGATCTTAAATTTTTAAGGTTGCTTTATTAATAAGACCGTGCATTTTTAATCCTATTTCTTCTAGAAAAGTAAGGGTACTATTTTCTTCTAACTCACTTTTCAGTTCGTTAATGTTCTTATGACTCTGCGTTAATTGATATACACAAACACATGCAGCGACTCAAGCAATTCCAGCAAGACATGCAAAAGGAATTGCTTGAGTAATGATAGCAGCTATAGCAGATGCTGTGAATACTATAGCAGCTATCACAGCAACTATGCCATAAACAGCTTCTTTCTTGTAATTATTAATTAATTTTTTTTGTATTTCTTTTTGTTGTGTTTTTTGTTCTTGCTGATGAGAGGAAGGGATTTCTTTATCTGTGTGAATTTGTAAAACCGGCGCACTAGTGTTGGTATTAATTATTTCTTGTTGTACTTTTTGCTCTGATTGATTAGAAGTAGGAACTCTTTTATCTGTGCCAAGAATTTCTTCACTAGAGACTTGTTGACTTTCTTTTTGTTCTTGTTGATCAGAAAGAGAAACTCTTTTATCTGTGCTAAGAATTTCTTCACTAGAGACTGGTTGATTTCTTCTCATATCTTCAGAAATTTTACTAAAGACTTGTTGACTTTCTTCTGTATTTTTAAAAGCTTTACTGTGTATTTCTTCTACCGTTGCTTCATGATTTTGTGAAATTTGTGAATTGCTTTTATCAATACTTCTATCAGTTCTTTCTTTTAGTGGTTTCTGATCTGGTTGATCAGAGGGAGGAACTTCTTTACTTGCGCCAAGAATTTCTTCACTAGAGACTGGTTGACTTTCTGTTATATCAGAAGGTATTCCGCTAAGAAGTGGCACAAAATGCCTCATGTAATTCACTACTCCTACAGTTTTTTTGCTATTATCTATAGATCTGCTGAGAATCAAGCAATAAAAAGAAGGAAAGGAGGGTGACTAAAATCAAGGTTAACTAAAAGGCGTGCTTAAGATTCACAATACCAGCAATAATATTGAACCTCAGGTCGTATTTTTTCTGAAAATTGCGGTAAATATGAGACATAATCTTAAATATCTTTATCTCACGGATCTTATTTTCTACTCTCATTCTAAATGATGCTAATCTTCTATTATGCTCTTTCTGCTCTGGAGTTAATGGCTTTTTACGATACTTTTTATATGGAATTATAACATTGCTTTGCAATTTTTGCCAACCTTGATATCCAGAATCGGCATATTTTATGCTATCGATTGGTAAATATTTTTCTTGTTTCCTTATGCGAAAATCATTAATTCTACCACGATATGAATTTGACACTGATAAAATTCTTCCACCTTCTTCGATAACAATCTCAGTTTTCATAGTGTTGGTTCTTTTTTTTCCTGAATATGATTTCTTCCGTTTTTTACTATCTTCTGGTCTCTGTATTTGCTGTTCTGTAACATCAGCCAGAATCTTCAGTATTTTTTCTGGTGTCATACTTCTATCTTTTGTTATAGTAACTTTTTTGGCAAGTAATGGCTCTATTTTCTTCAGTAACCTAAATACATTTGCGTTGTGAACATTGAACAGGCACCCTAAAAATCTATGTGTTATGTAAGTGCGATAGTACAAAATTACGCAAAATAACTTATCTTCTAGAGTTGGTAGTTGTGATCTTCTACCATGGCACTTTTTCTGTTTTTCAAGTCTTTCCCACCCAGACCTCACTTTTTCCACTACCTTTTCGAACTCCTCTATAGTTAAACCTGTTATATTACGAAAGTTTCTTGGGTGTTTCTTCATGTTATAGTAACTAAAGCTCATTTTTTTACCTTACTCAATCTGCTTATTCTTCTTCTACTTCTCTCACATTATTTTTTCAATCACCTTTTGCAGCAGGTCTAAGGAAGTTTTTTTGTTTAATCCGTTTCTATGAGCTACTTGGATGACGAGGAAAGAGCACTTACATATTTATGGCAACCTCATTACCTGCGCTCAAACAGTTTTTCAATATCACTCAATTTCATTTCTATATAAGTTGGTCTTCCGTGGTTGCATTGCCCGGAATATGGAGTTTTTTCCATTTGTCTTAACAACTCATTCATCTCCTCTAACCTCATTTTCCTGCCTGCTCTAATTGATCCATGACAAGCGATAGTAGCCAATATCTTGTTCACTTTGTCTTCTACTGGCAATGTATCTTCTATTTCCGTTAATCTACCCACTATATTAATTAGCATCTCTTTCACATCTATTGCTCCCAAAATTGCAGGGATTTCTTTTACTATCACTTTATTCTCTGATTTGGTTTCAATATCAAAACCCATTTCAAATAACTTATCTTTATAGATTTCAATCATCTCCATTCCAGCTTGATTTTTGATTTCAACCGTTTCAGGAAGAAGTAGTTTTTGTCTTTTTATACTTGATTTTTGTTTTAGGCATTCATATACTAATCTCTCGTGGGCTGCATGCTGATCAACTATAATCAATTTGTCTCTTACCTCGGCAATAATGTAAGTATTATAGACCTGACAGCGTGCAAACCCGAGCGGGTGGCTCTCTATCAAATCAACTTGCTCTAACACCTTTTTTTCTAGAACCATAATTTCCGCTTGTGATGGGGATTTCTGTATGCCGGTATAATCAAACGATTTTGACTGTTCTGATAAGCCTTTTGCTTTTTCATTTGGAGAAGCAAATTCTTTTATTAGTTGATTTTCAAAAGGACTTGGCCTTCTTTCATAAAATTCATTTTGAACATCAGATTTATCAAAAGAATCTGATAATGAACTTTTCAAAAAACCCTCTATTGTATTAGTAGTTTTCTGGTCACTAGCTGAAATGACATCAAAGGTGCCTATCCTTCTTGACAACGCTTTGATTAATCCTCTTGTCACTATCTCATATATGAGCTTCTTATTCTGAAACCTTACTTCTGACTTATTTGGATGCACATTTACATCTACTTGATCATAAGGTATCTCTAAATGTAACGCTGCAAAAGGATACCTATCGCTTGGAATAAAATCATGATATGCATACCTAACCGCACCAATAAGTAAATTATCTTTAATTGGCCTTCCATTAATAAATGTATAGATCTGAGTTGACTTACCACGATTGACGGTTGGCTTACAGATGTGTCCCGTAAGTTTGATGCCGTCTTCTTCTTCATTGACCTCCAAAGAATTGCCCTGAAATTCTTCTTCTACTTCACACAATCTATGAAATAACGAAGTCTGCTTAGCGTATTTTAAGAGCTTTTTATTACCTGAAGTGAGAGTAAACCCTATATGATAGTTAATCATTGCTAGGTTGTTTACAATATCAACAATGCTTTGAGTTTCTGCTCTTTCGGTTTTTAGAAATTTTAGTCTATTTGGGGTAGCGAAAAACAAATCTCGCACTTCAATATGTGTCCCTTGTGATAAAGAGTAAGGAGTTAGCTCCCCCATCTTTTCTCCACCCTCATAACTTATAGACCATGCTTCACTTGCTCCGCTTGCTTTAGACGATAATTTTATCCTACTTACTGCTGCTATTGAAGGCAGAGCTTCTCCTCTAAAGCCAAGATGCTTGATTTCTATCAACTCACTATCGCTCAATTTTGAAGTAGCATGGCGCATAAACGCAAGTTCTAAATCGTTTTTTTCTACTCCGTTACCATCATCTGTCACAATAATAAGGTTACGCCCACCACTTTCTATTTTGATCTCTATTTCTAAACTTCCAGCATCTATTGCATTTTCCACTAATTCCTTTACTACACTTGCTGGCCTTTCTATCACCTCCCCCGCTGCTATACGGTTTATGGTTTTTGTGTCTAAAAGAATTATTGCCATAGATTTATTATGAAACTGGTTTTTCTTTTACTTCTTTGGTCTGTCTCTCTCTCCACTTTTTTAACCTACCTGCAATTTCACTGTTTGAAATTGACAATATAGATACGGCGGTAATGGCAGCATTATATGCTCCATTTTCTCCTATAGACATGGTTGCAACTGGAACACCCTTTGGCATTTGAACTATAGAGAGTAGACTGTCCAGCCCATTTAATTGTTTACTATGCACAGGAACGCCGATAACTGGTAAACAAGTTAATGACGCAACCATACCAGGTAAATGAGCTGCACCTCCTGCAGCAGCTATAATAACCTTAAAACCTTCTTCTTGTGCAGATTTAGCAAAATTGAAGAGCCTTTCTGGTGTTCTATGTGCAGATATTATGAATATGTCATGTGAAACTTCTAATGCTTTTAGCATATCGACGGTATGGACCATAGTGGTGTAATCTGACTCACTTCCCATAATAACAGCAACATCTTTTTTTATTTTTGTCATATTCAACACAATTTTACTTACTAACTAAATAGTGTTCCAGCTAAAAAGCAACAAATATTTAAGTTATATTATAAATATAATATATAGAATTCTCGTTAAAATAGAAATTTTAAAAATTTAAATAAATATCTATGTTAAGATATAGAGATATAAACTTCTTATGTAAGATAAATTTATAAAATAATTATTTTTGTATTTCAAGCTTTGTAATTTTAGCTTGTTCTTTCTGTAAATGATTTTTTCAGATAGGCTGATGGTAAAATGGTAATTTAAAATTACTAGAAATTTGATTGAAATATTAATATACAATCAACTTAAAGTTTTAAATTTGATATCATATAATTATTGACAAGTTATATGATATTAATATCTTGGTACATTAAATATTATGTTATAATGTTTAATAAAGTTAATTGATATGTGAGTGTAAGAATTATGGAAATAATATCGTTAAATAACTTAGACAGTGCGGCAATAAAAACAAAGTTGCTTTATATAATAAATAAAATTATAGAAAAAAATGCTTGGACTCAGGCTTTTGCAGCTGAGAAACTTGGTATTGATCAGCCAAAGGTATCACAAATTAAAAATGGTAAAATAGATGGTTTTTCTTTAGAGCGATTGTTAGGATTTCTAAAAAAACTTGATCATGAAATAACAATCACGATGACAGAAAGCCAAGAAATAAAATCTGAGGCAGAAAAAGTAAAACATGAAGTTGAATCGCAATAGATACAAAGTTGACAACTTGTTTTTTGTGATATAGTATAAAACTTATTAAGGTAGTATCTTATGGCTGAGTCTATTGTAGAAAAGTGTACAGAACAGGTAAGTAACCGTTTCAAATTGGTTCTATTGGCAAGTCAAAGAACACATGATTTAAATACAGGAGCAAGTAATCCAGTTCAAACAGTTCAGTTTAAAGACCATAAAAACACCATAGTTTCCTTATATGAAATAGCAGAAAAACAGGTGGATACTCATGAGCTATTTAACCTTTTGGTAGGTAGATGCAAGGAGTACATGAAAGGAAATATGAATAATGTTTACAGCAGTAATACAAGTAAGCTAGCGAATTTATTAAATTTTTCTGATGGTCAATTTAACACAGATCTTGATGCAAGTCAAGAAAGCCAAGATTATGAAGTGGATGGTGAAATAGATGATGAAATAAATGATCAAGATGGCGATGAAGAAGTATCCGTTTAGAAATCTACTGAAGTTACATAGTCTTTAAATGCTTCACATTGCTATCTATACACTGTTGTTCTGTATGAGTGTAATGTTGTGCCGCATAGTGTCTAAGTCAAGTGATGTGTACAATAAGGTTTTAGCGTTCAATAATTTCTCAACGCAAGTAGTTGTACTCATAACAGCAATATCAATCATTCTGAATAATTTTTTTTTAATTGATATAGCATTGTTGTATGCTAGCGTTAGCTTTATATCAACTATAGCACTAATGAGATTAATGTTGTTTTAATAATTTATGATAGGATCCGTTCTTATATTTTTAGGCATTTGTTCAGTAATCATTTCAAGTGTGGGAGTAATTAGATTTCCTGATTTCTATACTAGGTTACATGCAGCAGGTATTACAGATTCTAGCGGTGCAACGCTATTGTTAATTGGTTTTGCTTTGCAGAATGGATTTTCAATCAATACTGTTAAAATAATATTATTAATTCTTATAATATGGGTAGCTAGCTCAACTAATGGCTATATTTTAGCGCGCACTTATTATAAAGTTAAGAAAAAAACTGTTAAAGAAGGTTAAGGTGTTAGAAATATTAAATGTAGTGCTACTTTTGTTGTTACTAATAGTTACGGTTTTTATAGTCTTCTCGCGACATTTAGTCGTAAGTGCTGTTCTAATGTGTGTATTTAGTTCACTTATTGCGCTTATATACTTAATTATGAATGCACCTGATGTTGCAATTACTGAAGCTTCTGTTGGTGCGGGGCTCAGTACGATTTTTACGTTTGCAGCACTCTCCTTGATAAAGAATCATAAAGTAAATCTATCTCATAACCCTATAACGCTTTTTTTTATGTTATTTCTGGCTGTATGTTTGTCATATTTTATGATTCAATTGCCAGATTTTGGCAGCCACAATGCTCCGATCCACTTGCATGTTGCTCCTTATTATGTGGAAAATACCGAAAAAGCTACCGGTATTCCTAATATAGTGACAGCTGTTTTGGCAAGCTTTCGTGGTTATGACACGTTTGGAGAAACTATAGTAGTTTTTACTGCTGCGCTTTGTATAACGTTGATATTAAAAGAAGAAAAAGAAAATGATTAAAGATCCGATATTAAATGCAGTAACATTTTTGATGATACCTTTTATCATTTTATTTGGTTTATACATACAATTTCACGGCGATTACACTCCGGGTGGAGGTTTTCAAGCAGGAATAATTATTGCCTCCGGGATAATATTATATTCAATGCTATTTGGTGTATCTACAACTCTAAAAGCAATACCTTATTCTGTGATTAGATTGACTAACGTGTTAGGTATTTTAATTTATGGAGGAACGGGCGTTGCAACAACTTTACTTGGCAAAAATTTTTTATCTTATGATATCTTGTCAGCCAATAATAGAACCGGTCAAAAATTGGGTATTTTTTTGGTGGAATTAGGTGTAGCATTTACTGTCTGCTCCTCTATGTTAATTATATATATGAATTTTACTCGTAGGAAAAAACAATGACTTTATATAATTATACGATTATTATTGTATTAATGGTGCTAGGTTTATATATTATTATAAACGATAAAAATTTAATCAAGAAAATGATAGGGGTAAGCGTCTTCCAAGCATCTGTTTTGTTGTTTTACATATCTCTAGGATATATAAAAAGTTCTTTGCCTCCTATATTGGTTTCAAATTTTTATTCATATAGCAATCCTATACCTCATGTTTTAATGCTTACTGCTATAGTGGTTGGAATTGCAACATTTTCAGTTGGATTGTCCATAGCAGTAAAAATGGAAGAAAAGTATGGAACAATTGATCAAGACAAGTGTACATAAATTAACAGTATCTTAAACTATATGAAGTAACAAATAGCCACAAGTTAAAAGTAAAATTATAGACTTGCTCGTTGTAAGTTTATTTGTTAATAAGAAATAAAATTATAAACTATAAAGGTAATGATGTCAACTATTAATGATGCAGAAGATAAGAAAAAAATTATCAGAGATCTTGTAACTAAAAGTATAAAAAAAGGTGGTTTTGTCACCTTTGATGATATAAATGATAAATTATCAGATGAAAATTTTTCGTCTGATTTTATAGATGATGCTATATCTTTATTGCAGGATTCCGGAATTAATGTGCTTGAAAGTAGCGAAGATGAAGAAGATATTCCTTCCAACAGTGATGATAGTAAACTTGATGATGATGACACATCGCCAAATGTTACTGCAACTTTAGTACAAAATGATGATCCAGTGAGGATTTATTTACAAGACATTAGCTCTGTAAAGCTTTTGTCAAGGGCAGATGAAATCGAGATAGCAAGAAAAATTGAATCTGAAAAGCATAACATGTTACGTGCAATAATTGAAACATCAGTAACATTAAAGGTGATAAAAGTATGGCGTGATGATTTAAGTAGTGGAGCTCTCTTACTGAGAGAAATTATAGATCTGGATGCAATTTATAACTCTGACTTTAATGTGGTACCCAAAGAAGAGAGTGAAGAAAGTGCTGAAGATGTTGAGGATTCTGAGGATGTTTCTGAAGATGCTGAGTACTGTAGTGATGATGAGAAAGACGGTGATAATGAAGATATAAATTCAGCGAATTTAAATGTTTCTATTCTTGAAATGGAAAGTGACTTATTGCCAAAGGTCATAGTTGCATTGGATGAGATAATTACTTTAACAAATGAAGCATTGGTATTAAGAAAAAATTCTAAAGATTCCTCTGATGAACTAGAGAATTTATATAGTCAAATATGGTATATAGCATTACAAATTAAGTTAAGTGATGCTGCTGTTGCCAGAATTACACAAGAACTTTATAAGATAAATAGATCCATCACGCTTGAAGAGGCTAATCTTATTGCTGAGGCTAGAAAATACGATATCGATAGAGAAAGTTTCTATAAAGTTTATGATGACGTGCTTTTAAAGCACGAATTGAAAAAGATAAGTCTTTTAAAGATCAATGAAAATCAGTCCTCTTTTACAGGTGAATTAAAAAACAAATTTTTAAGGTTTATAGACGATAACTCTGAACATATAGCTAGTACTTTGAACGGTATTAAGCAGCATATACAGGAAGATAACGTGCAAGAATTTAAGGAGCTAATTAGGAGAATACAAAAACACGAACGAGAAGTCTCTGAAGCAAAGCAAGAGATGATTAAGGCTAACTTAAGGCTAGTAGTTTCCATTGCTAAGAAGTATTCAAAAAGAGGCCTTGATCTGCTTGATTTGATACAAGAAGGCAGTATTGGTCTTATGAAGGCCGTGGATAAGTTTGATTACAAACGTGGATATAAATTTTCAACTTATGGCACTTGGTGGGTAAGACAATCAATCACTAGGGCAATACCTGAGCAGTCTAAAGTAGTTAGAATACCAGTTCATATGGTAGAAATTATCAGTAAAATCAACAGAGCATTAAGAAAAATGAATCATGAGATGGGAAGAGAGCCGACGTTAGAGGAATTAAGTATAGAACTGACAATGCCACTGGAAAGAATACGCAAAGTTATGAAAATAGCAAGGGACCCAGTAAGTCTTGAAGCTCCAACAGGAAAGGATGATAGTAGTACCTTCGGTGATTGTATAGAAGATAAGCGAGTCTCCAGACCAGAGGATGCTGCAATACTTGCTGACTTGCGTGGCATTACAACCAATATTCTTGCAACTTTGACACCAAAGGAAGAAAGAATTCTAAGAATGCGTTTTGGCCTTGGTAAAGATGGGAAGGAGCATACCTTAGAAGAAGTAGGAAAAATTTTTAATGTAACACGTGAGAGAATTAGGCAAATAGAGGCAAAAGCACTGCGCAAGTTGAAACATCCAAGCCGCGCTAGAAAACTTAGAGGGTTCTTTTAAGTATACGTGTCAAGTTAAGAAGAAGCTGATTTTGCCCGGAAAAAGTGGAGAAAAAGTCAGAGCGTTTTTAAAATAAAACGTTTTTTCAAAAAGGTATGATATGAAGGAAATGCACAATAAAGTTTAAAATGGGGGTTGTAAAAAAGTTGCACCGCTATTTTTTTTTATGAATCTAATGAAACAACATGCTAATCTACGGTAAATATTATGACAAACAAAAATGACAATTCTAATTCAAAGTATAGAAATTTTTATGTTCTGGGTGATAGTTTATCCGATAATGGCGCAATCATTGGAATTTTAAATAACTTATCCTTTGCAAAAAGCGTAAAGTTTGATGACCCTTTTTATCAAGGAGGATCTTTTAGCAATGGCCCTACTGCTGTTGAATATGTAGCAAAATATTTAGATTGAGACGAATTTAAACCTGGGTGGAGTTATTCATTTTTTGGTAGATACCACGAACAGCAAGGTTAAAACTATGCAGTTTCATGTGCAACAGCGTCTGAAATTTTTGACCCTATTTTTTCTTATTTCTTCAATAAATTTCGTTTAGCTAACCAGCTAGATGCGGTAATGAAACATCATCCAGATATAGGTAAAGAAGATTTATTTTGTATCATAATCGGCGGAAATGATGTTATGGTTGCCACTGCTTATGACGATACTAAAGCGGAAGAAGTGTTGGAACAAGCAGTGAGTGAAATATGTAATGCACTTAAGGTTCTAAATGAACATGGTGTTAAGCATGTAGTTGTTGCAAACGCACCTGAAGTTGGCTCAATACCAGCTTTTAATAGAGATGAAGAAGCAAGGGAACTAGCTACGAAGCTCACAGAGAGTTTCAATGCAAAATTGGCTAATGGCTTAGATTATATGAAGAAAAGTACAAATCTTGAAATAAAAGCATTTGATCTTAACTCTAAAATGAAAAGTATGCTTAGCGAATACAAGAGCAAAGGTTTAAATTGTCAAGATGCATGCACATCGAACATTGCAGACCAAATTGGGGGATTTAAAGAAAATATAAAAATACTCTTAAAGTTGATATTTAAAGGGGAACTTGACGTTCACTATAACCCTGGGTGTAGCGAAGAAACACTAAAGGATTATTTCTTTTTTGATTATTTCCATCCAACTGCAGAACTTCATCATGAAGTTGGTAATGAAGTGTATGAGTTGATTTGACACAGTTTTTTGAACATATCCTTTTAAATAGTAACCAGACTGCATTCTGTGATTTTTAGCAAAACACGATCTTTCATTTGAGCTTTCTTCAATTTAAAATAAATACAGAAAATTGCTGCCTATAGCTAACCCAAGAAAGGTTTTCCTACGTCATACCGCGAATAAATCGCGGTATCTTGGCATAAGACCTGCTGCAAAAGGTGATTGAAAAAATAATGTGAGAGAAGTAGAAGAAGAATAAGCAGATTGAGTAAGGTAAAAAAATGAGCTTTAGTTACTATAACATGAAGAAACACCCAAGAAACTTTCGTAATATAACAGGTTTAACTATAGAGGAGTTCGAAAAGGTAGTGGAAAAAGTGAGGTCTGGGTGGGAAAGAGTTGAAAAACAGAAAAAGTGCCATGGTAGAAGATCACAACTACCAACTCTAGAAGATAAGTTATTTTGCGTAATTTTGTACTATCGCACTTACATAACACATAGATTTTTAGGGTGCCTGTTCAATGTGCACAACGCAAATGTATGTAGGTTACTGAAGAAAATAGAGCCATTACTTGCCAAAAAAGTTACTATAACAAAAGATAGAAGTATGACACCAGAAAAAATACTGAAGATTCTGGCTGATGTTACAGAACAGCAAATACAGAGACCAGAAGATAGTAAAAAACGGAAGAAATCATATTCAGGAAAAAAAAGAACCAACACTATGAAAACTGAGATTGTTATCGAAGAAGGTGGAAGAATTTTATCAGTGTCAAATTCATATCGTGGTAGAATTAATGATTTTCGCATAAGGAAACAAGAAAAATATTTACCAATCGATAGCATAAAATATGCCGATTCTGGATATCAAGGTTGGCAAAAATTGCAAAGCAATGTTATAATTCCATATAAAAAGTATCGTAAAAAGCCATTAACTCCAGAGCAGAAAGAGCATAATAGAAGATTAGCATCATTTAGAATGAGAGTAGAAAATAAGATCCGTGAGATAAAGATATTTAAGATTATGTCTCATGTTTACCGCAATTTTCAGAAAAAATACAACCTGAGGTTCAATATTATTGCTGGTATTGTGAATCTTAAGCACGCCTTTTAGTTAACCTTGATTTTAGTCACCCTCCTTTCCTTCTTTTTATTGCTTGATTCGCAGCAGGTCTATAGATTCCGCTAACTAGTAGCGGAATGACGGTTTTTCAAATTGTCGGTAAATCTAAGTTAGTTTAGCTATAATTTCCTAAGTTTGCTCACAATCTCTTGACTTGACCATATGTTTTTTTAAACATCCCCAAATGTTACTATCTTCCTCCTTTTCCTTTCTCAATTTGTGCAACCATTTCCTTAACACTTACTTGTGTGGAAGGAGGATTTTTGCTGACATGAGATTTTGGATCAGATTTTGCTGTTATGTGTTTCGTTGCAGATCTTTTATTCTCTGTTAGAAATGAATGAGATTGTTTTTTCTTCACACCGATATCCGCTTGTGCTGCTGGGGTAGTTTTGCTTTCAGCAAGCCGTACATTAGCATTTCCTTTTGCTTGATTTTGCTCAAATTTTTCTTTTAATGCCTTTACTTTACTGCCCATCTCGCGATTAGCTCCTCCTTTCATAGTAGCTGCTGCTACTTTTGGTATCGCCTTACCAGCAGCTTTTTGTGCTGATTTCCTATTGTCTTGATTTTCAGATTTTAGTGGTACTGTAGGTTTACTTTCAGCTGATTTTTTAAGAATTACTTCTACTACTTTTGGCTCTGTGCTTACTTTTTGATCAGCACGGCTTAGATTTTTAGGCTTTGGCGGTACTGCAGGTTTATCTTTGACTACCACTTTCGATTCTTGTCTAACTTCTTGACCAGTAGTAAACATTTTTTTTGGCACTTGCGGTGCTCTTGGTGGTTTTGGTAGTACGAGGGATTGAGGTTGTTGTTTCTGCTTACGTTCTCTTTTTGCTTCTATATGTTCTTTAGAAACTGTTGCATAAATTGGCTCTTCTTTGGGCGATTTTGAACTCTGCGAATTTTCTATTAAAATTTTACTCTTCTTCTCTTGATAATTTGATATGTCTTCATATTCATGCTCTTCATTTAATGAACTTCCATAGCCTAAATCTTCTCTCTGCTCATATAAAGGATTTTCCTTTTGCTTTTTCTCTTGATAATTTGATATGTCTTCATATTCATGCTCTTCATTTAATGAACTTCCATAGCCTGAATCTTCTGCTTGTAGCTCATATAAAGGATTTTCTTCTTGCTTTGACGCTGTTCTATCCTCTAAGTTCACTCCATACAATCTATGTTCCTCCTGATTTTTTTTACTTTGCTCTAAATCTGAAATTTTCTTTAAAACATTTAGGTATTCGAATGTTATTTGTTCAGCAAGACTGGGCAATTTATCATTAGCAAAATTTCTTATATCGTTATCCTGAATTGAATCATCTTTTCCTAAGATTTTATTAAATGTTTCCTTGAATATTCCAAAAAAACCTGATGGCTTTTTGTTCACCGGTTCTATATAATTATTCAAGTCACTACATATAACAAACTTAGCTACATCTTCTGCCTTATCTGTAAAACTCTCTAATGTCTGGGATAAATCTCTCACTGTTTTATTATATTGTTCACCAATATTTTTCAGCTTTATAGCTTCTATCAAGGAGTCGAGATTTTTTTTATAGTTCTCACTTTTAAATGGATCATTCATACTAATTACAGCTCATTATTTATTAAAATATAGATCTAAAATATTAAGATCTAGTAAATATTACTTTTGTAATTCATGTAGAACTATAGCTATAATAAGTAAGATTTCCCTACGTCATACCGCCGCGGTATCTCCAGATCCCGCTAACAAGTAGCGGGATACTTGACCTTTACAGGGATGACGGTTGTCGTTTAGCCATAAATATTTAAGAAATTTACTAAACGAAAAAAAAGGCAAAAGAAGCCCCGACTAATATCTATTTTAAAACATTGGCGTTTTTTATGTTTTAAACGTTTAATAACCGCCACTCAGTTGCTTTTTATTGCAACTAACCTTTAGTCATAAATGTTTAAGAAATTTACTAAGCAGAAAAAAAGGCAAAAGAAACCCCGTGTTAGCTAGTTGTCACTCTCTAATCCTGCAAATTGGCGTACTATACTGTCTTAAACGCTTTATAAGCGCGTTTCAGCTTATATAGGTAAAAACCTAGAAATGTTGTGAAGAGATAAGGTGCACATAGTGCAAAAAATTAAAAATAAGACGCCAACTACGTTGTTTTTTTGCTGTTTAATCTGCACAGATGAAGATAATTGAATACCTTCAGTTTCATGATAAGAGGCTGGCGAAGTTTGTCAAGTAGGTTTTATGGCCTAGCGTCACGCGCTGGAATGACAATTTCGATTATTTCATACATTGACTTCGGTAAATCCAAATTATATTAGCTACATCTAACGAATTTTACACTTGCTAAGATTGCGCTATTTGAGTATCTTTAACTGAAAGAAGTTATTTTTTATCCAATATGAAAAAAGCCTTTATATTCACATCCTTAATAGCAGTTGTATTAATAGTCATTACTTTTTTGTATAAAAACAGCGGAACTGACAATTCACAAGTAGTGAATGTCTATTCATCGCGCAAAGAAGAATTAGTACGTACTTTATTTGATGAATTTACAAAAAATACAGGCATTAAAGTACGTTACATCATTGATGATTATTCTCAGCTACTTTCACGTATGGAAAATGGTGGTGAAGCTGACTTATTTTTAACTGCAGATGCAGTAAATTTGATTTTAGCAAAAAAAAGAGGGCTTTTGTCTCAAGTGGATTCAAAGGTTTTAAAAAGTGCTATACCTGCAAAATTTAGAGATAGTGAAGATTATTGGTTTGGTCTCACAAAAAGAACTAGGATATTGGTTTACAATAAAGAGTCAGTAGACCCTAAGGACTTAAGTACTTATGAAGATTTAGCAAACGAAAAATGGAAAGGAAAAATATTAGTGCGTTCTTCCACAAGTCCATATAACCGATCGTTAATTGCTTTTATGATTGCAAATAATGGTTTTGAAAAGACGAAAGAATGGGTAAGCGGAATTGTGGGTAATATGGCAAGAAAACCAAGTGGTGGTGATACTGATCAAATTTATGCCGTAGCAGCTGGTGAGGGAGATGTTGCAATAGTAAATAGTTATTACTTTGCAAGAATTCTTTTATCAGAAAATAAAAAGAATGTTATAGACAAGCTAGGGGCTTTTTTTCCTAATCGCAATGATCACGGCGTAATGCTAAACATCAGTGGTGCAGCAGTAACAAAAAACGCAAAAAACAGGGAAAATGCTATAGTCTTATTGGAATTTTTAGTAAGCAAGCAGGCTCAAGAGTTATATGCTAAGAAAAACCAAGAATACCCTGTTATTGAAGGCGTTGAAACTTCCGATATACTAAAGTCTTGGGGAAATTATCCACAAAGTGATTTACCTCTAAGTAAACTTGAGAAGCATCTTTTTGAGGCTGTTATGATAGCGGATGAGTGTAAGTGGAAGTAATCCCCAGTGCAACTGAACACTGGGATGAAAGATTTATGCTAATGTACCTTACTCTTGACTCGCTGAACTTTTTCTTCCTTCTAACTTAATTTTTACTTTACTATCTTTTTCTGTTCTTTCACCAAAACAATTGCTGCACAAGAGGTCTATTGAAAAACAATAATAAGAAAGTAGAATAGGTTCAAGTAGTTGAAAAGGAAACTATGCACAAGAGAAGGAATTTGTTAAACATCTCAGACCTTACAGTCGATGATGTAGAAAATATAACTAAGTTGGCTAACCAGTACCTTAAAAAAGAAGCTGCAAATAGTCATATCTTGGAAAATAAGACAGTAATAAATTTATTCTTTGAAGATTCAACGCGTACACTTGCGTCTTTTG
This sequence comes from Wolbachia endosymbiont (group A) of Conops quadrifasciatus, assembly GCF_964027015.1. Classification (NCBI taxonomy): domain Bacteria; kingdom Pseudomonadati; phylum Pseudomonadota; class Alphaproteobacteria; order Rickettsiales; family Anaplasmataceae; genus Wolbachia; species Wolbachia endosymbiont (group A) of Conops quadrifasciatus. The sequence continues at coordinate 778,958 of NZ_OZ034722.1, read as the reverse complement.
AAATAGCAACAAAAAGCCTTGGAGCAAATGTTGTAACTTTGCCAATAAGATCTTCTTCTATTAACAAGGGAGAAGATCTAAAAGACATGATCAAAACATTAAATGCAATGAATCCTGACTATATAATAATCAGGCAAAAAAATAACGGTATTGTTAATATGCTGGCTAAGAATGTTAGCTGCTCGCTAATCAACGCAGGCGATGGAAGCAGTGAACACCCAACTCAAGCTCTTGCAGATTATCTTGTAATCAGCAGTAATAAAAAGCAAATAAAGGATCTCAAAGTTGTGATATGTGGAGATATTCTGCACAGCAGAGTTGCAAGGTCAAATATAAGGTTGCTAAAAATGTTTGGAGCAGAAATAAGCTTGGTCGCACCACCAACTTTGATTTGTAAGCATTTTCCTGAAGTAGATTCAGTCCATTATTCATTAATTGAAGGTATAAAGGATGCTGATGTAATCATGCTTTTAAGACTGCAGAAAGAGCGCATGAATAATAGTTGTTTTGTTCCTTCAGAGAAAGAATATTTTCATTTGTATGGACTTGATTCACAAAAGCTATCATACGCAAAACCAGATGCGATTGTTATGCACCCAGGGCCAATAAATAGAGGGATTGAGATTAGCAGCGATGTAGCAGATTGTGTTATTTTACAGCAAGTAGAATTTGGATTGGCAATACGTAAGGCAGTGCTGCACTATTATAGGCCTTGTTAATATTAAAAGATGCTACACAACTAATGCGAAAGAAGGGTTTTTTCATGAAATGACGAGGCTTGTAAATGGTTTGAGAATGGCCATTAAGATGTTAAGGCCGAGGATATGGTGTGGAAGTTTTTACGAAAGCCTGAAGTCAATCAACAACCTTGCAGAACGGCAAATTAGACGGCTATCGTAAAAACAGCTTTTTCACCTGGTTGGAACGTGGGGAAAGGTTCGTGGAAGAATGTTGTCGATATTTTTGACATCACGTCTCAATGGCCAAAATCCCTTCCAAAAGTTACGACTGCTTAGTTCTTTATTCATTCTCACAATCCGTGAACGGTTACTTGTTTTTAGCGTTAAGCAGCAAAATTAATAATTTGAGAATTTTCCTGAAAAAACTTACCACAAACTGGTCACAATTTTCTGTGAAAGACAGATATAGAAAGACTAGAGTATCCACCTTAAGTTCATTGAATTTTCTTACCTTTGCTTCTTAACTTGACGCGTATAGTTTATTTAACGCTCCCTAAGTTCGCCATTGCCTGAACAAATACAATTATTTTAACTATAAAAGCGATAAAATCTTTTACTTTTTGCTCAGCATATCCATCATAACTGGCTTACTTTTAGTGATTCATGGAGTTAAAAAAGTCAGCATTGCTCTTTGTTAAAAGTAGTTTGTCACGTAAAAATTCCATTGCTTCAACAGATCCCATAGGATTGAGTATTCTACGCAACACCCATATTTTATTTAGTATAGCCTTATCAACTAATAGCTCTTCCTTTCTTGTTCCGGATTTTGTAATGTCAATAGCTGGAAATATACGTTTATCAGAAAGTTTTCTATCAAGTATAATCTCAGCGTTTCCTGTACCTTTAAACTCTTCAAAAATAACCTCATCCATTTTTGAACCAGTGTCTATAAGAGCTGTAGCGATGATTGTCAAAGAACCACCATTTTCAATATTACGAGCCGCTCCAAAAAAACGCTTGGGTCTCTGCAGTGCATTTGAATCCACACCACCAGTTAGAACTTTCCCAGACGAAGGAATAACAGCGTTATAAGCACGTGCAAGTCTAGTAATATTGTCAAGTAGGATTACCACATCTTTTTTATGCTCAACCATTCTTTTAGCTTTTTCTATTACTATTTCAGCAAGCTGTACGTGACGGTAAGCAGGCTCATCAAACGTAGAACTCACTACCTCACCTTTTACAGAACGTATCATATCTGTTACTTCTTCAGGTCTTTCATCTATAAGTAACACTATTAATTCTATTTCAGGGTGATTTATAGCTATAGAATTAGCCATTTGCTGAAGCAATACAGTTTTTCCTGTGCGAGGTGGAGCAACTACTAACGCTCTTTGCCCTTTTCCAAGAGGAGCTACTATATCTATAGCACGCATGCTTAAGCCTTTTTTATCATCACCACTATTACACTCAAGTACTATGCTTTCCTCAGGATAAAGAGGAAGCAAATTATCAAAATGGACGTACTTTCTTAATTCACTGACTTCAGTAGAGTTTATACTTTGAACCTTAGTTAAAGTAAAATATCTTTCTTTATCACCAGGTGGCCTTATTTCTCCACATGCCATATCTCCTGTACGTAAATTAAACTTCTTTATTTGCCCGTTAGAAATATAAACATCATCGGTACTTGGAGCATAATTTGCACTTGCTGAACGTAAGAAACCGAAACCATCAGGCAATATTTCCACTATTCCACTCCCTGTGGTTATGCCTCCTTCTTCGCTCATTTTCTTCATTAAACTGAATATCATTTCCTGCTTTAGCATTCTACCATTGCTTTTACCGTTAGTTGAAATTTTTCTTTCTTCAGCTAACTCTAACAATTCTTCTGCTGTTTTCTCTTTTAATTCGCTCAGATCTAATGTTTTTCTGTTTTTCTCAGTACCTTCATTGACCATCTGTTTTACTGTATCGTTATTGTGAATTTGCTCACTTTTTTCAGGTTGAGCTGTAACCTTTCCTTTTGCCAAAACATCTTCATTGATTGTTGTCATAATCCTCCAAAAATTTTAATTGATGCTTACTGACCTAAAATGTGACTATAAGATAATAAATTAGGCTGAGCTAGTTTTAGTGCGTATTAAGCTTAATTATTATTAAACCCCGTACTTTACTTACATTATACTAATAAACACTAGCAAGTCAAGTTAATTTAATGTTAACAAAGCACAAAAATTTGAGGATTTTCAATAGCTATTCTTTATATTTTTTAACCTTTCTTGCTTCTCTTCTTCTACTTTTGCTTTTTCCACTTCTGCTTCTAAATTTTCTTGACTACATAAGCCAAGTAGTACAGGATCTTGGGGTTTTATATTTTGCATGTTATGATGAAATCCATCTCTTACCTGCTCAACTGTGTAATTTGTTGTACTAATTAATTTAGCTATAACGTTATTATCCAAGATAGGAAATTTTTTTACTAAATAATAAATCGCATCAGGTTTATCTCTACGCTTTGCCGTAGAGGCAAAGCCAAGAATGCTACCAATCGCTTTACTCCTTTTTTTTATATTTTTTATAATCAAATTTGGTACACGGTTTGAATTTTTTTTGCAATCATCGATTTCTTTTTCAGTAATTACCCCAGAAATAATAGGGTTATATTTTTCAACTTCTATTTCCTCATCAGCTATGTCTTGTACTTCTTCAAGGGCCAACCTACAGCATTGTGCTATTTGATTAAAAGTTAAACCAGTGTTGTCTACTAACCAAGCAGCTATTTGCATTAGAAACTGTTTATTTCTATCGTTATTGCCCTTAGAAGATTCTATTGACATCAAAAAAGCATCTCCCATTTAAAGTATCCCTTACTGTTATACAGAACTAAAATATAAGCTATTAAAACTAAAAAAGCATTAATTTTGTCATTCAATGACTTTTTGTTTGTCACTTCCCACCTCTTAAGTTAATTAAATGCGCTTACGTTTAAGCATATTTCAAACGATTCAAAAAAATATTTTCCCTTCTTAAGGTATAGTATAACTCAGTCAAACATATGTTTCTATTTAAGAAAAGAGTTAAATTTTAAGTTAATATGTTGTAATATTATATATATTTGCTAGTAAAGCAACAGGTTTACAAGAATTAAATTATCACTATTCTATAATTAACCATTAATTAACTGAGTTTAAAATGAACGTTAAAAATTTTTTCACTAAAGTAACCGTTGTCCTTTTAGCTTGCTTATTAGTCTTCATGGGAATTGGCAACCTTTTATCAGGTGATGATGAAAAAGAAGAGGTAGCTAGGGTTGGAAAAGAAGTTATAACGTCAGATGAGTATAAATCACTATATCAAAATTATGAAAAGCAAATTTCTGGATCTGATGCGAGTAGAGAACAAGTAAAAAAGCTGAAATATGATTTGCTTAACGCACTTATAGAGCAAAAACTATTGTTTAACCTAATTAGTGAGCTGGGGTTGACAGTTGGAGAAGAGTCTATAAAAAACCATATTAAAAATACCAAATACTTTCAAAATGATAAAGGCGAATTTAACAAAAATAAATTCCATGAAATGCTAAATGACCTGCATATAACAGAGAAAGAGTATATAGCAAAGTTAGAGAAAGTTCTGCCTGCAATGATGTTCATGACTTCGTTATTTAAAGATAATTATCCGGTCACTTTTGGCGAGAGAGTTGATGAGCAGATATACAAAAGTCGCTACCAAACTAGAATGGTTGATATTGTTAAAATAACTGAAGATGCAGTTACAAACATTCCTGAACCAGATGATCAAGCCTTACTTGATTTGTACGAAAGAAATAAATCCCATTTTTATTATCCTGAGTATCGAACTGCGCAATATATTTCCCTAGGCCAAAAGTATTTTGAAGATCAAATCAAGATCTCAGATGAAGAAGTTGATGGTATAATAGAACAACAGGAACTAAAAGATCAAAGAGATGTATTCAATGTAATATTTTCTACCAAAGAAGAAGCTGAGACAGCAAGAAGAGCATTTGAGGAGGGTAAAACAAGCTTTGAACAGATAGTAGGAGAGTTTGGCAAAGCAAAACTTGAGGAAACTAGAGTAAATAATATAACTAAGGATTTTTTACCAGAAGACCTGAGGGAAAAGGTATTTGCTCTCAAAGTAGGTGAAGTAAGTGAAGTTTTAGCAAGCAGTTTTGGTTGGCATATAATAAAAGTGGAAAGTGTGCATCAAACCTCTGATGAAGACTTAGTTGATTTAAAAAAAGACATAAAGTCAGTTCTAACTAACCAAAAGTCTTTTGAAAGAGTCAATGATTTCATAAACCAAGTGAACTATAAGATATACAATGGTTCAGAAATTGAAGAAATATTGAGTGAATATAATTTACCTATACAAACTATTGGTCCAGTAGATGCGAGTGGAAAAGATCAAAGCGGTAATAACGTAGGAGATTCTAGTGATTTGATTTCTTTCATTTTTTCGCGAGAAAAGGATCAGAAAGGTTATTTCAAGGGCGTTGGGGACGCTGTTGTTAGTGTAAAAATCATTGATATCGTTCCACCCAAATTGCAAAGTTTTGAAGAAGGCAGGGCATTAGCGGTAGAGCTTTGGTGTAGTGAGTTTATAAAACAAAGAATGTTTAAAATTGGGCAAGAGGTTGCAGTTCAACTAAGAGAAAAAACAGATTTGGAAGAAATTCAAGGTGTGGAATTAGTTAAAGGTCAGCAGATGCACCGCAATGAAGTGGATCAACAAAACTACCCCTTTTCTTTTGTAGAAGAGATTTTCAATATGAAAACAACTGGTTCAGTTACAGACCCTATTCAATACAATAATGAAATTATAATAGGTGTTCTAAAAGAAATGCATTCATCAAATGGTAAATTAAACACGCTTGACACCGGAAAACGTGTGATGATATCGCTAAAAGAGCAATTAATTAGCTATCTGGAATCAAAGTATAAAGTCGAAGTTAATCACGCTATACTTGATGATATATAGCCAGATAAGAATTAAATCCTTATAAGAACCTGTTTTACCTCAAACGCATCCAGTGCTCCGAACTTGGACCCAGAAACTTACTAAGTGGCTGCATGATGCAAACTAGATTCCAGTGCCCGGTGCTGGAATGACACCCTGGTAATTATATTATAAGGTGTAAAAGTTGTATAATTCATTTGACTTAAAACGGCTCATTGTATAAAATTGTGACTAATATATGAATAAAGGTTAACATGGCAGTTAAAATAAGGTTGGCAAGGTTTGGCGCAAAGAAACGCCCTTTTTATAGGATAGTTGTGGCTGATTCACGAGCACCAAGAGATGGGCGTTTTATTGAGAAAATAGGACAATATGATCCAATGTTACCAAAAGACAATAAAAATCGTGTTGTGGTGAAGGCTGATAGATTAAAACATTGGCTAAGAGTAGGCGCGCAAGCAACTGAAAGAGTACTATGGTTCATTAAAAAAGGCATAGTAACTTTAGAAACAGAACCAAAGAGAACAGAAAAGAAGAAAGTAGAGAACGAGAAAGCACAGGGACAAGAAGCATAAGTCTCTTTAAAATGCTAAATACTGATTTAATAAATAATGGTAAATTATACGATGTCGTATCTTCTGATTTATCAGCTATGAAGGACTTTATCTTCAAAAATGTCAATGGTGAAGGTGCTAAGCTTGCTACTGATATTATATCTCATCTTGTTAGTTCAGGTGGAAAAAAAATAAGGCCTAAACTAGTTTTTATTATATGTAAAATGCTAAACTATTCTGGGGAGGATAGGATAAACGTTGCTGCATCGGTAGAGTTTATACACAATGCTACTTTACTTCATGATGATGTGCTCGATGAAAGTGAGGCACGCCATGGAGTTAAAACAGCGAATAAGATTTGGGGGAATAAATCAAGCATTTTAGTTGGTGATCTATTGTTGACTCTAGCATTTAGATGGCTTATAGAGTGTGGAAATTTAAATATTCTCTCTATTTTATCTAAAGCATCGCATTTACTTGTGAAGGGTGAAATAAAGCAGATGACAACACGTTTTGACCCCCACACAGTCAGGGAAAATTATTTTGATATCATTGGAGAAAAGACAGCATCTTTATTTTCTGCATGCTGTGAAGCTGCATCTACAGTATCTGGTGCAACAAATGACGAAACAGAGAGGCTAAAGAATTTTGGTTTTAATTTTGGTATGGCATTTCAAATAGTTGATGATATGCTCGATTATACTGCTAATCAAGGCACTTCTGGAAAACAAGTCGGAAAAGACTTTTTCGAAGGTAAAGTCACCTTACCTGCTATTATAGCATACGAAAAGGGCAGTCCAGCAGAGCAAAAATTCTGGGAAAAATGCTTTTCTTCAGCTAGACACAATTTTGACCAAGCATTACACTATATTAATCACCATAATGCCATTCAGCTTTCTATGGAAAAAGCTAGACACTACATTAATATGGCACAAAATGATATTAGTACTTTTTCTGATTCTTTTTATAAAACTACTTTAATTGACTTTTTAAATGCGAGCATAGAAAGACGAATGTAGCTGGCGCTTGATATTTTCGAATTAATTGCTATATATTTATTAGATTCTTAAGGGTAATAATATGTCAGATAGCAGTAAAGAGAAAAAGAAGAAGTTTGCTGATATGGTAAGTAGGCAGAAAGGTGACGACCAACAAAGTGATAACCATAAGCAAACTGATGATTTAAATGAAGATCTCAATACATTAAAAGAACGTGCAGCTCAGCTTGAAGATCATTTACGCCGTGCTGTTGCAGATAATGAAAACGTCAAACGTATAATGCAAAAGCAAATTAGCAATGCAAGTGACTATGCAGTCACAAAATTTGCACGTGATATGATCGACTCGTGCGACAATTTAAAAAAAGTAATGGAAATTTTGAAAGACGGTGATCCTGTTCATGAGGGGATTAAAGTAGCTTATCAAAAAATTATAAATGATCTAAAAAAACATGGAATAGAGGAAGTAGATCCACTTGGTGAGCTTTTTGATAGTAATTTACACCAAGCTGTTGTGGAAAGAGAAGACAATGAAAAAGAGCCTGGCACCATTGTAGAAGTACTACAAACTGGTTATACTATCAAAAATAGGTTGCTCCGTCCTGCAATGGTTATTCTTTCTAAGAAATCTGCTGATTGTGGAAGCGATTAGCATGAGGTAAATGTATAATGACAAGTATTGTCTTTTCAGGTATCCAGCCAAGTGGCGTACTACATTTAGGTAATTATCTTGGTGCAATCAAACAGTGGATAGACTTACAGGATAAATACAAATCTCTTTTTTGTATTGTCGACCTACATGCAATCACAGCAAATAAGCTTCCCGCAAGTGAATTAAAAAGTAATATTTTCAAAACAGCAGCAGCTTATATTGCATGTGGAATAGATCCAGAAAAGTCCATTATTTTTAATCAGTCCACGGTTAGTGGTCATGCAGAACTGGGCTGGCTGCTTGGGTGCTATACACCAATTGGTTGGCTTAATCGCATGACTCAATTTAAAGATAAAGCTGGCGGCGATAGACAAAAAGCCTCTCTTGGATTATATAGTTATCCAGTACTTATGGCTGCAGATATATTGTTGTATCAAACTAAATACGTTCCTGTTGGTGATGATCAAAAACAGCATTTGGAGCTTGCACGTGATATTGCATCAGCTTTTAACAATCATTATAAGCTGGATCATTTCATCGTACCTGAAATCTTAACTTTGGATTGCACATCAAGGATAATGAGCTTAAGAGATGGCACAAGCAAGATGAGTAAATCTGACCCTTCAGAACATTCGTGCATTAACCTTGATGATACGGATGATTTAATTGTCAAAAAAATAGAAAAAGCAAAAACAGATTCAATTCTAGGCTTTGATTTTGCTACTTTAGAGTGCCGACCAGAAATAAGCAATTTGATAAACATTTATTCACTGCTTAGTAATTTAAATGTGGAAAAAGTGTGTGAAGAAGTGAACAAACATGACATGAAACACTTCAAAAAAGAGTTAGCTGATTTAATTATCAGTGTTATGTCACCCATACGTGAGGGGATGAATGATCTTTTAAAAGACCAATTCCATTTACATGAAATATTAAAAAAAGGTACAAAGAAAGCAGCAGAAATTGCAACCCATAATATAAAAGAAATCAAGGATATTATTGGATTTGCTCAATAGACCTCTTACATAACCTAAGGAATCAATTCAAAATTGTAAAAACAGGCAATAAGGAAATGTTCAAAAAAGTGTGTCAAACCGCATTTTTAACTCAACTCAATTTTCAATCTACCAGGAAAGAAAATATCAAGTTGAGATATAGTTAAAGCCCAATTAGGATAGTCCAATTTTGCTCTGCCTTTTTTATAGCACAATATACCTGTTTGTACAAGCTAGTAAATGAGCCCTTAGTTTTAGTGAATTTTCTAATCTGTCTATGCAGTCCCTCAATAGGGTTGGTAGTATAAATTAGCCTCACGCGAACTTTAATTTTTATATTCTTTCATTAGCATAATATAATTTTGTGCTGATTGTGTAATATGTTTAATTTCTTCATTTGACATTTTTTTGAAGAATTTTGCTGGCCTACCAGCCCATATTTCCCCACTTTTTATTACTTTTCCATGTGTCACTAGTGAGCCAGCAGCTACCATAGCTTCAGACTCCACAACTGCATGGTCCATCACGGTAGAGCCCATACCAATAAACGCTTTATCATGCACCGTGCATGCATGCAACATACAAAAATGTCCCACTGTTACCATGCTGCCAATAATTGTGTCACCACCTGGGTTTCTATCCACATGAATTACCGTTCCATCTTGAATATTTGTTCCATTACCTATTTTTATTGATTCAACGTCCCCTCTGACCACACAATTAAACCAGATGCTTGCATCTCTTCCTATTTCAACCTTGCCTATGATATGCGAACCACCTGCGATGAAAGCACTTTCGTCTATTTTTGGTTCATAATCTTTGTATTTTAAAATGTGATGCATATTAAGCCCAAAGTCTTATGTATATGTTAATCAAAATAAGGTAGGCAGTAAATACATACTTAGATTTCAAGTTACTTGGGTGACAGATGTTCTTGACTTACGTGCTTTGTACTGCTAAGATTTTTATTTTCAGCCCTATCTATAATGTCAGTAGCGGTATTAAGTATATTTCAAATAATATTGGTTGTTGTGTTAGTAATTTTAATGCTCTTGCAGCTGCCTGGGAGTAGTTCGTTAAGTGGTTTTAGTAATGTACAACAGGGAGTCAATTCGATGATTCCGGTGAAATCTTCTGAAAACCCGCTCAGCAGAATAACGGCTATTGTTGCTGGATTGTTTATTATAAACACATTGCTATTGTCAGGATTATATTCAAAAGACGTACATAAAAAATCGATTGCAGAGAAAATTATATTAGAAAAAAAGCAAGAAAGTGAACCTACTTCTGTTCCATTTGAAAATTAATGAAGGAAGCTAAATTTATCTTTGTCACAGGTGGAGTTGTTTCATCGCTTGGTAAAGGCTTAGTTGCTTCAAGCGTTGGTGCGCTTCTTCAAGCTTACGGTTTTAAGATCCGTATCAGAAAACTTGACCCGTATCTCAACATTGATCCTGGGACAATGAACCCAACTCAGCACGGAGAGGTGTTTGTTACCGAGGATGGTGCTGAAACTGATTTGGATCTTGGGCATTATGAGCGTTTTACTGGAATTAAAGCAACAAAAGATGATAATATAACAACTGGTAAGATATATCATGAGTTGTTGAAGAAAGAGAGGCGTGGTGATTATCTGGGCAAAACTGTGCAAGTCATTCCTCATGTGACAGATTTAATCAAATCGTTCATTTTTAATGGTACGGAAGGTTTAGATTTTGTAATATGTGAAATAGGCGGAACTGTAGGTGACATTGAAAGCCAACCATTTTTGGAGGCTATACGCCAAGTTAACTACACATTAGGAAAACAAAGAGTTATCCTTATTCACTTAACTTTAATACCATATCTTACCGCAGCGCAAGAATTAAAGACAAAACCAACGCAGCATTCAGTTCGAGAGTTAAATTCCGCGGGGTTACAACCAGATATTATATTATGCCGCAGTGAGAAAGAAATTTTCGATAATCAGAGAGAGAAAATAGCTAAGCTTTGCAATGTTTCTTTGTCCAATGTGATACCTGCTCCTGATGTGAGTCATATATATGAGTTACCGGTGTTGTATAGCCAATGTGGGCTTGATACGCAAATTTTGGAGCACTTTCATTTAAGTGAGCCAAAACCAAGCTTGATTGAATGGGATCAAATAGTGCATTCCATAAGGCACCCAACACAGGAAGTTACTGTGTCTATAGTGGGAAAATACACCGAATTCCCTGATGCGTATAAATCACTAGTTGAAGCATTAAATCATGGTGCAATTAGTAATAAAGTCAAAGTAAAGATAAATTGGGTTAACTCAAGAGAGAAGGAAGAAAAACCTATAAATGAAAAGCTTATAGGGGAGAAGTTACAGAATTCTCATGCAATTCTTGTCCCAGGGGGGTTTGGTGATGACGGAGTAGAGGGTAAAATATTAGCAATAAATTATGCCCGTACAAATAATATCCCATTTTTCGGAATTTGCCTTGGTATGCAGCTTGCAATTATTGAGTTTGCTCGTAATGTTGTTAAGCTTGAAGATGCACACTCTGAAGAATTTTATAACTGTAAACATCCAATCGTTAAGTTAGCTGGCGATCAAGATGACGATCTTGGTGGAACCATGAGACTTGGGGCATACAAATGTAATATAAATGCAAGCTCTAAAATGATGGATGCATATAGTAACACTACTATTTCAGAGAGACACAGGCATAGATACATAATCAATTCAGATTATAAAGATGATTTGGAAAAAAATGGGCTGCTATGCAGTGGCATATCAGAAGATGGAACATGTATAGAGGTAGTGGAGTTAGAGAGTCATCCGTGGTTTATTGGTGTGCAGTTTCATCCAGAGTTTCAATCAAAGCCGTTTTCTCCTCATCCTCTTTTTGTATCATTTATTAAGGCAGCAGTTAATAAAATTTAAAAAAAGAAGATTAGCAAAGGAAAGTGTTCAAGTATCAATATATGGAGCTTGCCATAGAGCAAGCCAAACTTGCTCAGAAAGATGATGAGGTTCCCATAGGTGCTGTAATAGTTAGTGGAAGCAATGTTGTTTCTTCTGCACACAATATATCCAATGATCCAACTGCACATGCAGAGATGTTAGCGATCAAGCAGGCATGTGAGTTGCTCTCAACTTCAACGCTTTATGATTCTGACATATACGTAACATTAGAACCATGTCCGATGTGTGCTCAAGCTATTTCCTTTGCCAGGATTAAACGATTGTACTTTGGAGCTTATAATCCAAAAGGTGGAGGAATTGAAAATGGTGCTAAGATATTTCAATTTTGCAGCCATATACCTGAAGTTTATGGTGGGATATTAGAAACAGAATGCTCTTTTTTGTTAAAGGATTTTTTTGAGAAACTGAGAACCTAACTTAGGTTACGGTATAAATTTAAGAGAAAACTAAGACCAATCACATTTTTTATCTTGCGGTTTTATTTGCAATATTGCTACCACACTGATCAACAAGCAGAAGACTATATAAAGCCCAGCAGCAAGGTTTGTTTGAGGAAATGTTACAGTCAACCAAATACAAACCATAGGAGTAAATCCTCCATGTAAGGCATAAGAGATGTTGCGTGATAAGCTCACACCACTAAATCTAACATTGGTGGGAAAGAGTTCAGATGCAACTATTCCTATGGGAACTATACCTCTTTCTATTATAGAAAGAGCCATTACACTAAGCATAATTATAAGGTAATTTTTGTAGTAATATGCAATAGATAACGCAGGACAACATAGTGCCATTGTAATTGCTATAAATAAGATTGCAGTGCGCTCTTTTCCAACTTTATCAGCCAACATTCCAAACGCTATTGAAGATATCGGCATTAATACACTGGTTATAATGAGCACAATTTCGTTGATATATGTCGTTACATACACATCCACTGATGCTATTTCCTTTGCGAGTGTTCGAAGAAATATGGTAAATCCAACAGCAACATTAACAGGTACAGATATTAAAATAGCAAGTATAAGAGCTCTCTTATGGCGCTTTATAAGCTCTATTATTGGCAAATCAGGTAAATTTCTTTGTTTTCGATTTTTTTCATATGCTGGAGTTTCTCCCAATGTGTATATGCTATACGCGCTAATTAATCCTAAAATAGCTGAGAAAATAAATGGCAATTTCCAACCCCAGGTACAAAAATCAGTAGTTTTTTTGCAGATAATTACTATCACCGCAGAAAGCAAGATACCAATGGAACGACCAAAGCCCATTATTCCAAAATACATCCCTAAGTTTTCTTTCCTACTGGATAAATGCTCTATAAGATAAACAGAACTTCCTTGTTCACCACCAAGTGCAATTCCTTGTGTTATATGGATTGCAAGAAGCAATATAGTAGAAATGATACCTACTTGATTGTGACTTGGAATAAATGCAATAAGACTTGATGGTATCGATATTAGCAAGATAGTAATTATTAATGCTATCCTTCTTCCATACCTGTCACCAATGTGACCAAATATGAATGCACCAAGTGGCCTTACAATTGCGCCTAGCCCTACAATTCCAAATAATTGCAGTATGTTACTGTAGACATCTTTTGCAAAACAAAACTCTCTGCTGATTATGTTAATCAAATCAATAAAGAGCATGTAGTCATACCATATTGCGATTCTGCAGAGTATGGTTGATATCAACACCTTTGTTTGCACTAAATTCAATTCGTAAATGTTTGCTTATTGTATTCTGGCTGCTTTTTGGGATTTTGCAACCTAAGGTGTGGGTTGACTTTTTTATTATGGTATGCGATAATTGAGATTGTTAAAATTTAGGTATTCACTGACCGTTCTTGTTATACACACCAGAATAATAAGCTACTGATATTCTCCATCTTTTTTATCTTTAATCCATCATAGCTAGCGATGCAACAAAGCCATTCCAGTGTCCGCTACTCAAATGACATGGTGAGGCGTCATCCCGCTAACAAGTAGCGGGATGACGATTGTCAGGGTTTCATCCTAGTAGTGTGACACTGGTTCACTCTATAATGATGTCATCCCAGCGCCCTCTTCTTGTTATCCGAGTAACTGACACTGGTTCCTTTATGACGGTGTCATCCCAGTGCCTTTGTTACTTCTCTTTGTTATTTCCCTTTGTTACTTGCTTTTCCCATTCTCATTTACTTCTTGTGCTTTCGCTCCATTCACTTGAGTACTAGGTAATGCTGCATATGTTATACTACCAACTACGAGTGCAGATACTACTGCTATACCAATCATTACTAACATATCTAATCTCACTGTACGTTCAAGTGCAGTAAATGCTATCAGTCCAGCAGCAAGACCCATACCAACAGTAGCGGTATACTTCGCTCCATTGACTTGTTTTGTTTTGTTTTTAGCTTCTAGTTCTTTATTTTTCTCCTTTAACTGCTCAGCTTCATCCTTTTGATCTTTTAAGTCTGTTTTTAACTTTTCATCCTCAGTATTTAGTTGTGCTATTTCCTGATTTTTAGTTTTTAATTGCTCATTTAAGCTTTTAACTTCGGTATTTTTAGCGCTTAAGCCTGGCTCTAACTGCTCAAGCTTGCTTACTTTTTGTTTTATTTCATCTGATAGTTCACCTTTAGCTTTATTTTTGAAATCATCTTGAGCTTTTAGTTCATTTTTAGCTTCAGTTTTTAGCTCTTCAGTTTTAAGTTCATCTTTTGCAGCCGTTATTGTTGCTTGATCAGCTTTGAGCTGAGTTTTCACTTCCTCTGTTAACTGAGTTTTTAGAGCAGCTTTTACTTCATCCTTGTTTCTTATTTCAACTTCTTTGTCTCCTTGTACATCTTTGTTTAGATTAGAACCATTATCTATGCTACTTATTAAATTATTAGACTTCATATTAAACCTCAATATATATAATTAACATTACATAATACCTTTAGAACCTAAGGTCAAGTAATATTTTTATCATAGCATAGAAAATTTATGTTTGTAAACAAAAAATTTTGGCGTAAAATTGCTATATTTACTCAATTGTGCTATAGCTAAAGTAATTTAGGTTTACCGACAATCGTCATCACGCTGCTTGTTAGCGGGGTCTATGCTAAGAGATACCGCGAATGAATCGCGGTATGACGTTGCTAGTTTGAAGTTTAAAATTGGGAAATATTTATGTTAAAAGAAAAATACGGCTTTAAAGAAATTGAAGACAAATACAACATATTATGGGAAGGTAGTAAAGTTTATAAATGGAATGGTGAAAAGGATAACACTTTCACTATAGACACACCTCCACCAACAATATCGGGTAAATTGCATATCGGCCATATATTTAGCTATTGCCACACAGACTTTATTGCAAGGTTTCAGCGCATGCTGGGAAAAGATGTGTGTTATCCAATTGGGTTTGATGATAACGGGCTTCCTACCGAAAGATTGGTTGAGCAGACCTATAAAACCCGTGCAAAAGAAGTTGGCAGAGAAAAATTTATAGAGATGTGCCATGAGGTTATTGAAAAATCAAAGCAAGAATTTAAGGAACTATTTAAATCGGTAGGCATTAGTTATGACTGGAGTTTGGAATATCACATGATCAGCAAGGAAGCTGTGACACTTTCTCAAATGTCATTCATTGATCTATATAATAAGGGATATGCGTATAGAAAAATGCAGCCTATCCTTTGGGATCCGGTTGATAAAACCGCAATTGCGCAAGCAGAAATAGAAGATAAAGTTTTTGAGTCATCCTTAAATACGATAGTTTTCTCTACTCACGAAAATGAGCAGATCAATATTGCAACTACGCGACCTGAGTTACTTCCCGCATGTGTTGCAGTGTTTTGCCACCCAGAGGATGCGCGCTACACCCATCTTATTGGCAAAACAGCCGTGATACCGATAACAGAGACAAAAGTTCCAATAATAGCTGATGATAAGGTTAAAGTAGATAAAGGCACTGGGCTTGTTATGTGTTCTACATTCGGTGATGAGCTCGACCTATATTGGCAGCAAAAGCATAATCTGCCGATGAAAATTATCATCGATCAGGATGGGAGGATGAACCTGCAAGATATTCACTCCAGTGTCATTCCAACATACAATAAGGAAATAGAAGAATGGATCCCAGTGTCACGCACTGGGATGACAGGAGAAAGGGCTACTCAGATGACAAAAGAAGACGTCATTCCACCACACCCCGGCGTCATTCCAGCGCGTGACGCTGGAATCTACAATGAAATCAATGGATTGAAAGTTACAGCAGCAAGAAAGAGGATGATTGAAATCTTGAGTGGAAAAGGACTTTTGATAGAAAGCACTAGCATTTCTCATTCTGTTAAGTGCGCAGAAAGGTCTGGTGCATCACTTGAGATATTGCCTACTTATCAATGGTTTATCAAGACCTTAGAGCAAAAAGCTCAAGTATTAGATAAAGTAAAAGAATGCAATTGGCATCCAAGCAATATGCGTAAACGCATGGAAGTGTGGATAGAAGGGCTAAATTGGGACTGGTGCATTTCAAGACAGCGCTATTTTGGTGTGCCATTTCCAGCGTGGTATTCCAAACGTAAGGGAGAAGAAGGTAAAATTATTCTAGCTGAGATAAAGGACCTACCTATAGATCCACTCAAAGATTTGCCAAAAGGTTATAGCAAAGAAGAGGTTATTCCAGATCAAGATGTAATGGATACCTGGGCCACAAGTTCAATTACTCCTCAACTAAGTGCACTGGCAGTAAACAGTGAGTTTAGCTTACCAAATCATCGCTATAATACAATATTTCCTGCAGATCTGCGCAGCCAGAGCCATGAGATAATAAGAACTTGGGCTTTTTATACGATTTTGAAAGCACATTATCATGCAGATTCTTTACCTTGGAAAAACATTATGATCAGCGGTTGGTGTTTAGCCGATGATAAGAAAAAGATGAGTAAATCAAAAGGTAACATCATCACTCCTTATTTAATACTTGAAACTTATGGAGCTGATGTAGTACGCTATTGGGCAGCGAGCTCAAGGCTTGGAGTTGATACAGTCTACTCTGAAAATATATTTAAAATTGGCAAGCGCCTAGTTACAAAACTTTGGAACGCTAGCAAGTTTGTTTCCATGTTCATGGAAAAGCATCAAGTAATGAGCATAAATTCTGCTCACGAAACAATAGATAAGTGGATATTGTCTAAGTTATACAAAGTTATAGAAAGAGCAACGAATAACCTATTACAGTTTGAATACTGCAAAGCTTTGGGCGTAATAGAGGAATTTTTTTGGAAGGATTTTTGTGATAACTACTTGGAATTAGTAAAAAAACGCGCGTACGGAAGCAGTGAAGCAACCTTAAGTGCAAAACAAAGCTTGGCGTATGTGTTAAATGTTATTTTGCGGTTGTTTGCACCTTTTTTGCCTTACATTACAGAAGAGATATACCACCAGTTGTATAGTTATAATTCTGTACACAATCAAAGTAATTGGCCGAGCAAAGAAGAGCTTATCTACGATAAATATTCAGAGGAAATGGGAGACAATTGCATGCAGATATTAAACATTATTAGAAAGATAAAAGCAGATAATAATGTATCAGTTAAGCATTTGATAAAGAAATTAGTGATAAAAGCAGATCTACGAGAGGACAAATTGAATCAATCCGCGCAGAATGACCTACAAGCAGTTTGCAATGCGGAAATGATAGAGTGGATGCAGTCTGAGCTTGAAACTGAAGACGGGAAATACATAGTGAATATAGACTTATACTGATTTTTATAGCTTTATTTCCTTTGATATCCATGCTATTATAATCATTATTAGTTGTGAGGATGAGGGATTTGTATAGTAAAACCAATGCACCATATCTTATAGCTGGTGCTTTTGCTACTTTGGTATTGCTTGCATCTGGGACACTTGCTGTTGCTCCTTATGTTGCATTCTTATCTCCAATTGCAGCCTTTAATGTAGCTCTTCCTGTTGCCTTGAGTTTATCTATACTATCTACTTTGATACTCGCACTTTCATGCAAGATGATTAGTAATAATAAGAAAATAGAGGTTGAGAAAAATAAATTTGCTGAAAAAGAGCAAGAGTTAGAAAGCGTAAAACAACAATTTGAGAGTAAGGTACAAGAGTTAGAAAATAAAATAGCTTTAGGAAAAGAAGCTGCAAGCAAAGAAGTGGAGGAATTGAATAATCAACTAAATAGATTAACTCGAGAAAAGCAGGGTTTAGACGATAGAGTAAAAGAATTGAATAAGAAAGTAAGTCAGTTAGAATGTGAAAAGAAAAATTCTCTTCATTATACTGAAGAGTTACGTGATGAAAATACGAGACTAAATGAAAAAAAAGGTAATTTACAAGGTGAATTATGTGAGATGGAGAACAAACTGAGCAACTTAGAACATGAATACAATGACTTATCTTGTAAATTAAAAGAGAAGGTTTCTTCTCTAAATCATCAATTAACTATGTTAGAAAAAGAAAAGATACAATTAGAAACAGAATTAAGAAAAAAAGTAGAAGAATTAGTAGTGCAGTTAAGAAAAGAAAAAGGCGAAACTTCTTCTCTACAAACTGAATTAAAGAGTGCAAAGGAAAAGGAAGAAGAAATACTATCGACAAAAAAGTTAAGTGAACTAAAAAAAAAATGTACCAACTAGCTGTAGATTTAGAACAAAAAGAAAAACTATGCAAGGAATTAGAAGAGGAAAAAACTAAAAATCTTGATAAGATCGGAGAATTAAATAAACTTTTGGATCAAGAAAGAAAAAGAAATGAAAAGTTGCGCGATAATAACATTAAGTTGAAAAGTAGCGAAAAAGATTTGGATGACGAATGCAGTAAATTAAGAAGACGTAATTCTGATTTGGAAAGAAAAGTTAAACGTCTGCAAGCAGTAATTGGGCAGGAAGACAAGCCTAGTCATTCCATTTCTTCAGATATAAGCAGTGAACATTCATCAGAATTTGAAGGAACAGGTGAAAATAAGCTCGCTAATGGACTAACTTTCCCGAAACCACTTTTTCCTCGCACATTCACACCAAGAAGATATTCTAGAAAATCTCTATCTCCTAAAAAGGAAGATGAGGATGAGAATCAAGAAAATTCAGAGCAACTAAATCACGAAAATCCTAATACGAGTACCGACAGCCCTAATTTATCGCTTTTTAGAGATGCAACAAATAATTCCTATCACACCTTAACGATGTAAGTGCAGGGACCTCCACAGATAAGAGAATTTTAATAAATATATACAAGACTGCTGAAGTTTTGTTCATGAGGGGAGGGGAGTAATGAGCAATTTGTTTAACAAAGCTAACACATTTTATTTTGTAGCTAGTTCCTTAGCTACTCTTACGTTACTTACATCTTTAGCGCTTACTGTAACTTCTAATGTGCTTCTTCATCTAATTCTTGCTTTAGCTACATTATCTGTTTTGGTGCTTGCACTTTCGTATAAAATAATTAGTAATAATAAGAAACTGGAAGTTGAGAGAAATAAATTCGCTCAGAAAGAGCAAGAGTTAGAAAAGAAAATAACTCTAGGAAAGGAAGCTGAAGAAGCTGCAAACAAAGAAGTGGGAAAATTAAAGAATCAATCACATGAATTAACTCGAGAAAAGCAAAATTTAGACAAGAGAGCAAAAAAATTGGATCAGAAAGTAAATGAGTCAGAAGTTGAGAGAGAATCTCTTCTTAAAGAAAAAGAATCTTTAGAGAAAAGATTAGAAACAGCAAAGAATCGTACGTTTGAAATAGACAATGAATTGGACAAAACAAAAGAGGAAATAGATAAGCTTGTTGCACGAGAAGAAGAATTACATCTTAAAATCTCGCGTTTATGTGAACAGTTACAAGAAAAAGAAGAACGTATAACAGAATTGAAAGGGAAAATAGACAATAATCAATGCAAAGAATTAGAAAATAAAAAATTTAATGAGGAAGTAGAAAAATTACGTAAAGAAATAAGGGAGTTATACGAGAAAGAAGACAAATTTTATAAAGAAAGAGATATATTACGTAAGAAAGAAGACACACTTTATAAAGAAAGAGATATATTATATGAGGAAGAAAAAAAGTTGCATACAAAATTAGATGACCTAAAATGTGAAATCAGAAAAATCAATAAAGAAAAGGAAAATTTATCTCAAGAATTAAAAGAGAAATTTGAAGAGTTAGATGAAGCAAATGGTTTAATTGAAAATCAGTCTTTTGAGTTAGACGAGATAAGAAAAGATTATGATAATAAGGTAAAATGGTTACAAAATTCACTTCGGGAGCAAGCTACTAAAATAGAACAACTTGAAGAAGGTTTTTTGAAAGAGAAGAAAGAACAAGTAAATTTTATGCAACTGTTGATAAGCTGTATAACAGACCAAATAGAAGGACCAACAGGAGATAATGATGAAAAAGCAATATTAAACACGACTCAAATATTAAAGTTTGTGTTACAAAAAGAAATTGCACGACTTTTGTCAGACAAAACGCCTGCTTCTTCGCTGGAAGATCTTGTATATGCATCATTTCCAGGTGAAACATCTTTTCCTTTACATGCAGGAGATCCTGGATATGAGTCTGAGAAAGATTCTGGATATGGATTACCTAACAGTTGTTTATCCACCCCGACTATTACCAATTCCACTGTGAGCAGAGCGTTGTAAACGCAGTCAATTCCGGAATTTAGAACTTGAAAATACAACAATTAGTCTTATTATAAAAAAAATTGTACAAGATAATGAACCCAATAATATGCGCACTGGATACACAAGACTTAAATAAGGCTATTTCTCTAGCTAATACTCTGCGTGGTAAAGTTGGCATGGTAAAGCTGGGATTAGAATTTTTTGCTGCTCATGGTCTCTCTGGAGTGCAAGAAGTTGCAAAATGCAATGTACCAATTTTTTTAGATCTGAAATTGCATGACATTCCAAACACTGTAGCTAAAACAGTTGAAGTAATAAAAGTTCTGAGCATTGAAATGTTAACTCTGCACATTAGCGGTGGAACAAAAATGCTTGAAGAAGCGCTAAGTGTGGTGCAAGGTACAAAAATAAAGCTGATTGGAGTAACAATGCTAACTAGTATGAACAATGAGGATTTAAACGAGCTTGGAGTAGCAAGAGAGGTAAAATCACAGGTAATTTTGCTTGCAAAGCTTGCAAAAAAGATTGGACTCCATGGAATAGTCTGTTCTGCATTGGAAGCTCAAGAAGTGCGCCGAGAATGCGGTGAAGACTTGAAAATTATTACTCCAGGAATTCGTATAGATCCAGGTCATGACGACCAAAAAAGAACAGCAACACCAAGAGAAGCAATAAATTTAGGAGCTGATTATATCGTCATTGGCAGACCCATTACAAAAACTGCAAGTAGTACAGAATTAATATTGAAATCCCTTACTAATTGAAGCAGATAAAAAAAAGTGCTTGACACAAAAAAACGAACGTTATATAGTGTTATTATCTTTTATTTTATCTCGCCTAATTTAATTACTGAATTAAGCTTACAGTACTAAGCGTGGTACAAAGTGCCACGCTATTTTCCTGTTTACATTTTCAACAGATAAAAAATGATGCCATTCCAGCGCGTGGCGTTGGAACCCAGTTTTCCATCCAAGACGGTGTCATCCGAGTAGTCCCTTCGGTGTCATTCCAATCTGGAATCCAGCTTTCCATATCAAAAATGTTTATTTTCCAGCTACTTTTATACTTATTAATTAGTGTGCTTTCTTATAATTAAAATTCCTGGATTCCAGACTGGAATGACATCATCTGTTGTGTGGCACCTTAACAAAAACAAATGTTCGTATAGTTATACCATTTGCTGTCTTCAAATTACAACATAGTTGCCTGCAGAATTCAAAAGAAGTCTAATGCTAACTAATTTTCCATTTTCATTTTCAAAGGAGGCTATTATGTCACTTACCGATATCGCTCACCGTATTAATGAACTCGCTTCATCATGGGAGCAATTTAAATTAATAAATGATCGTAAATTGAAAGAAATTGAGAGCAAAGGGCGTGCTGATTCTGCAGCGATTGAGCAGCTATGCAAGGTAAATAATGCCATTGATAGTTGCAAAGAGCGTTTAGACTTGATCGAAACTGCAGCTCAACGTCCAGAAGTAAATACAGATTTTAGCACAAGCGATAAATATTTTTCTGATTATATCCGCAAGGGAATAGAAAGCGGTTTATCACACAAAACCCTCAGTGGAGATGATAATAGACCTGCTGCGAATCAAGCAATAAAAAGAAGGAAAGGAGGGTGACTAAAATCAAGGTTAACTAAAAGGCGTGCTTAAGATTCACAATACCAGCAATAATATTGAACCTCAGGTTGTATTTTTTCTGAAAATTGCGGTAAACATGAGACATAATCTTAAATATCTTTATCTCACGGATCTTATTTTCTACTCTCATTCTAAATAATGCTAATCTTCTATTATGCTCTTTCTGCTCTGGAGTTAATGGCTTTTTACGATACTTTTTATATGGAATTATAACATTGCTTTGCAATTTTTGCCAACCTTGATATCCAGAATCGGCATATTTTATGCTATCGATTGGTAAATATTTTTCTTGTTTCCTTATGCGAAAATCATTAATTCTACCACGATATGACTTTGACACTGATAAAATTCTTCCACCTTCTTCGATAACAATCTCAGTTTTCATAGTGTTGGTTCTTTTTTTTCCTGAATATGATTTCTTCCGTTTTTTACTATCTTCTGGTCTCTGTATTTGCTGTTCTGTAACATCAGCCAGAATCTTCAGTATTTTTTCTGGTGTCATACTTCTATCTTTTGTTATAGTAACTTTTTTGGCAAGTAATGGCTCTATTTTCTTCAGTAACCTAAATACATTTGCGTTGTGCACATTGAACAGGTACCCTAAAAATCTATGTGTTATGTAAGTGCGATAGTACAAAATTACGCAAAATAACTTATCTTCTAGAGTTGGTAGTTGTGATCTTCTACCATGGCACTTTTTCTGTTTTTCAAGTCTTTCCCACCCAGACCTAACTTTTTCCACTACCTTTTCGAACTCCTCTATAGTTAAACCTGTTATATTACGAAAGTTTCTTGGGTGTTTCTTCATGTTATAGTAACTAAAGCTCATTTTTTTACCTTACTCAATCTGCTTATTCTTCTTCTACTTCTCTCACATTATTTTTTCAATCACCTTTTGCAGCAGGTCTAATGATATCGGAGGGTATCTAGTTACTCCGCTATTGTAAAACGCATAAACAAGCGCGTAACTGATTCGTCCCCAATGCGACAAATATGCTTCAGTCAAAGAATTTCTACTGAAACATTGGATTACATTATAGAAGATTTTGACCGTGCCGGTGCAGGTTGGAGCAGTGAAACAGTAGATGATGAGGACGATGGCAATAAATCTAAGTATGATTTTGCAAAAGATACGGACACGCCTAAAATCCAAAAGATTTCTATCACGACTTACGAGTTATATGCTCAACCACAGATATCATAAAAGTTACTCGATGATGCGTTTGTCGATGTTGAGAGTTGGCTGGTAGAAAAGATTGCCGAGACTTTTAGTAAGGAAGAAAGCGAAGCCTTCATTAAGGGTGAGGGTACTTTTCAACCCAAAGGAATTTTAACTTATGAAAATGGAAACAGTTATAATAAAATAGAGCAAGTTAAAACTGAAAAATTAGATAGTGATTCAATAATGATGTTGTATTACTCTCTGGACGAATATTATTCCAAAAATGCGTCATTTTTGATTAACAGGAGTACGTTGAAGAACATTAGGCTGCTAAAATCTCAAGAGGGCCAATATCTCTGGCAACCAAGTTTGTCGCTTGAAGCTCCAGATACCTTAATGGGAATACTAGTATATCAATCTGCCGATATGCCACCGGTGCCAAACAATCAGCTACCGGTAATTGCGATTGCAGATTTCAAACAAGCTTATAAGATTGTAGATAACAGAGGAATGAGAATATTACGAGACCCTTATACGAATAAACCTTATGTGAGGTTTTTTGTCACTAAGCGTGTCGGCGGAGAGGTTGTAAACACCAGTGCTATTAAATTGTTGAAAGTTGCGAGCAAGTACTAAAAACTTCCGCAGCACCAGCTTCAAAACCTTTTTTAAGTGGATTGCTGATCATACAGGAATTTCATGGATTGCAAGAAAAATTTCATCAGGTTGGAAGTGGTTGTTTGGTGGTAAAGCAAATGCTACTCAACAAAATACATCACAGCAAGAGAAGTCTTCAGGCAATGAGAGACAGGAACCTGCTCAAGCACAATCAAAAGGTACTACAACACCAAAAACTCTAGATGATGAAGTTAATCCTGATCAATCAATACCACCAGCAGCGCCAGATGAACCTCAAGGACCTGTAATTAATACATCTGAAACAGATGCTAAGGAGCTACCAGAAAATTTTCCGACACCTAATCCCAAAAATGCTGATAGTGATGTACTAAAAGAAGCATCAAATGAAAACTACCTTAAAGTTGGTGGTAAAGGTTTGTTATTAGTTCTAACTTCAGAACAGTTTGCAAAATGCAAGGATTATAAAGATAGTCAAAGTACAAGTCCAGGTGGACTTCTTATGTATATAAAGTGTGGTGAAAATGAATATCGCATTACTGGTACTAATAATGATAATCTTCCTAATACTATATGTATAAAATCAATACTAAAGAAAAGTAAAGATGGTAAGTATGCAAATGGCAATATAGTGCTTGTTGAAGAAGAGATTAAGCATGTGAAAAAAATGTAAGGTGCGCCAAGAAGTGCGTAAGGAACAGTTGGTGAAAATCTAACTCAGGTAAAGCCTAGCCAGCAATCTGGAACGAACTATTATGCTACGTAAGGTAACAAGTGTAGTAGGGCTAATAGAACGGACAATATAGGATGCAACGAAAGTAAAGGTATTGAGTCCCGAAATTTTTGACGATATGGAGGTTGACGCTCTCTTGCAGGCGGAAGACAAAATAAGTGATAACGAAAAGGCAAGATATCACTTGCTCCATCGGGATCTAAGGCCGTGTCATGTGTTGAGATGGAACTTACGTGAACTTGGGAGATCCTTTGTATTCCCAATAGGGTACTCTAGAACAAGTCAATAAAGGCGAGGACTGGGGAAAGATACGAAGGAAGTCGGACTAACTGATAGTACTCAGAGTGTGGGAAAGCCACATACAAGGGGAAGCGGTTAGCAATATAGTAACTGGTATAAGGATTGCTATACAAATACAACAGAGATTGGAGGAATATGCAAGGAAAACTAGACCAGATAGTAGAAAGAGCGAAGCGAGATAAACGATTGAAATTCACATCGTTAGTGCATCTGATAAATGCAGAGAATCTTGCAGAGTGCTATAAGGAACTAAAACGAAACAAGGCTTGCGGTATAGACCAGGTAACAGTGGAAACTTACGGAGAAAATCTTGAAGAGAAGCTTAGAACTCTAGTGGATAGCATGAAGAAAAAGCAGTATCAACCGCAACCGGTGAAAAGGGTATATATACCAAAAACTGGGAGCAAAGAGAAACGCGGGCTCGGAATACCATCAACAGAAGATAAGTTGGTACAGATAATGTTAAAGAAGATACTAGAAAGTATTTATGAAACAAATTTTCTGGACAACTCTTATGGATTTCAACCAGGAAGAAGCTGTCATCAAGCGGTCAAAACACTGAATAAAGCAGTTATGGACAAACCAATTAATTACATTGTAGAAGTGGATATCAAGAAGTTCTATGATAATATTCAGCATAAATGGCTAATGAGATGTCTGAGAGAGAGGATAACAGACCCCAACTTATTGTGGTTAGTAAAACGGTTTCTCAAGGCAGGAATAGTTGAAGCTGGACATTATGAAGCAACCGAACAAGGTACACCACAAGGCGGTATAGTAAGCCCAATATTAGCTAAAATATACCTACATTATGTATTGGATTTGTGGTTTGAAAAGAAATTTAAACCTAGATCCAGAGTGAGTATGCAGCTAATAAGGTTTTGCGACGATTTTGTAGTGTGCTGCGAAAAGGAAGAAGATGCGAAAGAGTTCTTGGAATTGCTGAAACAAAGATTAAGAAAATTTGGATTGGAAATATCTGAAAACAAAACAAGAATAGTAAAGTTTGGCAAGAGAGAATGGTATCAAGCAGAAAGAGAGAAACGAAGAAAGAATAGCTTCAAATTTCTTGGATTTACCCATTATTGTGGAAAGAGTCGTAATGGTAGACTAATGATAAAACAGAAAACTGTAAAAACAAGTCTAGCCAGAAAGATTAAAGAAATCAAAGAATGGATGAAGAGAATTCGAAATCACGATCGTCTTAAAGAATGGTGGCAGAAACTCAAAACTAAACTAACAGGACACTATAGCTATTTCGGAATTAGCGGAAATTATCGATGTTTAAGTCAATTCTATCGATCGATAACAAGGCTAGCATTTAAGTGGATAAACCGACGTAGTCAAAAGAGAAGTATGAAGTGGGAGCAATTCAACCATTACTTACTAGTCAATCCACTACCAAAGCCAAAAATACACTATTCTTTATATACATGAGAGCGAATGCTATGAATGCTATTATTGTGGAGCCGTGTGCGGGAAAGCTGCATGCAAGGTTCTTGTGGGGAAGTTATAAGAACAAAACTCAAACAAGAGGTATAGGACTATGACTTCTACCGAACAATTAAATAATGATGGAGTGGTTAAAGTAGATAGTATATCTAACAGGGCATTCGAAGCTCCAACGTTGGAACAACCTAAGCCTAATACTACTGGTAATAACGTAACACAACAAACGGTTAACAATGAGGGAGTGGCTACTGAACCAAAGAAGTTTTTTGATGCAGAAGATGATGGAGTTACACAACCAAGATCATTAACTACTGACCCAGCAGTAGAACAATCAACTCCTGTCTCCTTGTCTAAAGCTCCTACTAATGGTACGCTACCAAAAGTAGTAAGTCCTAGTGAAATTAAAAATGGTAGCAACAATGGTGTTGTTGTGCTGTATCAAATGCCACATGATGAAAGGAGACTGAGCACTTCTCGAGAATTATACGACTATTTGCTAAGAGCAAGTTTGGTAAAAGAAATGCTGTTTTGCAAGGTGGTACCGAACTCATTATTTACTCAACCAATAGCAGAACAAGCTACTGGTACTGATCTATTAGTTAATGCATAATCATTGTAGAAACCCTTCAAAAGGAGCACCTCTTTAGGTGCTCTTTTTTTCTTTCTTATACACACAAAAATCATATAGAATTGTAAACACAGTTTTTTATTCTGATGCTTTTCAATTCTATAGCTCTGGTTGTTTCTCTATTACTATTTTTCTACATTATCGTAAAAAAACTGAGCGAAAAGAAAGCAAACCTTGAGGGTAATTTATGTAAATTAGAGCAAGAACTTCAAGAAAAAAAGCAAAGTTTGCTTACAAAGAATGAAGAAATAGTTGATTTAAGGGTCAAAAGAGCAGAACTTGAAGTAACTCTGCAAAAAGAACGTGAGGAAAAGAAAAAGGAAATAGAATTACTAACAAAAGCAGAGGAGAGATTAACAAACACTTTTAAAGTGCTCTCTCTTGATGCTTTGCAGACAAATAACAATAATTTTCTGAACTTAGCGAAGGAAGTAATCGATAGTAAATTAAAAGAAACGGAAAGTGATTTCAAAAAAAGACAAGCAACGATCAACGAAGTTGTAACTCCAATAAAAGAAAAATTAGAAAAATTCGATAATGAAATACGTGAGCTGGAAAAAGAGAGGGTAGGGGCCTATGAAGGTTTAAAGGAGCAAATTGGAGCGCTGATGAACCAAACTTCTAGCCTTGCTAATGCCTTGAGAAAGCCCCACATTAGAGGAAAATGGGGTGAAATGCAGTTAAAGAGAGTGGTAGAAATGGCGGGAATGATTGAATATTGCGATTTTTTTACTCAGCCGTCAGTGGTTGATAAAAACGAGGATAATTTATTGCGTCCTGATTTAATAATCAAGATGCCATCTGGAAAGCAAATAATAATAGATGCTAAAGTGCCGCTTGATTCTTACATGGATGCTATATCACAAAATGATTTGCAAATACAAAAGGAGAAATTAAAGAATCATTCCCTGGCAATAAAAAAACACATAAATGACTTGGGTAAAAAGGAGTATTGGAATCAATTTGAAAATACGCCAGAACTTGTGGTGCTTTTCTTAACAGGGGAGGGGGTTTTTAGCGCAGCACTGGAATATGAGCCTGCTTTGATAGAGATTGGAGTGGAAAAAAAAGTGATCATTGCAACACCGATCACTCTAATTGCGTTGCTGAGAGCAATAGCATATGGATGGAAGCAAGAGATGATAGCTGAAAATGCAAAGAAAATCAGTGAACTAGGTCATATTTTATATGAGCGCATTTGCACAATGGGCGAAAACTTTGATAATTTGCGCAGGAGCTTAAAAAGTGCTGTCGATCATTATAATAAAACTGCTGGTTCGCTTGAAGCAAGGGTGTTTCCTGCTGCCCGAGAATTCAATAAGCTTGGTATACATGCAAAAAATAAAAGTTTAAGTGCTGCAAAGGAATTAGAGTCCTTACCGCGCAGTTTACATACTGGGGAATTGAAAGTAGATTAGACTTCTATTGCACTAGCAAACAAAGAAAGTATTGTTTGTGGCGGAAAATTATTACTTAAATATTTCTCACTCAAGTTTCACTTTAGATCTATAGCTAGTGCAAGTCAGTACGTCATACCGCGGCGGTATCTCTATAGCTAACCCAAGAAAGGTTTCCCTACGTCATACCGCGATTCATTCGCGGTATCTCATCCGCTAACTAGTAGCGGAATGACGAATTTGTTGTTTTTCAAATTGTAGGTAAACCTAAGCCACTTTAGCTATAGATCCGGCTAACAAGCAGCGGGATGACGGTTGTCGGTAAATTTAAGTCAGTTTAGCTATACCATGCTGAACGACAGATACGGCATACGGATACATTTTTTAAAGTAGCCAGGCTACTTTGATGACAGAAATTTAATGATCCAGGATATACTCCTTTGTTAAGGGAGATAGAGCATTTTCGAATATTTCTTGAGTGCTTCCAGACTCAACAATTCTGCCATTATGAAAGAAAATTACACTATCAGATAACTTTTTAGCTTGCTTCATTGAATGAGTTACCATAATTATAGTAAACCTTAATTTCAGCTCTTGTATAAGATTTTCGATTGCATTGGTTGCCATTGGATCAAGAGCGGAGCACGGTTCATCCATTAATAAAATAGTTGGCTTCACTGCAATTGCGCGAGCGATGCATAGCCTCTGTTGTTGGCCACCGGATAAATCGAGTGCACTATCTTGCAATCTGTCTTTTAATTCTTCCCATAAGCCAACTTTAGTTAAACTATTTTCCACCATCTCATTCAATTTTTGCTTATCCTTCACCATACCATGCAGTTTTGGCCCATAAGCAACATTGTCATATATTGATTTTGGAAAAGGATTTGGCTTTTGAAATACCATGCCAACTTTTGCTCTGAGTAGCACAACATCCATATCGCGTGAATATATATCACCCAGCCCATCGATATCTAATTCACCAACAGTTTTGCATCCAGGTACATAGTCATTCATACGATTAAAACAACGCAAAAATGTTGATTTACCGCACCCGGATGGTCCGATAAAAGTAGTAACTTTTCTTTTATAAATATTCAAATTTATATCGAATAAAACTTGCTTAGAGCCATACCAGAGATTTAAATCTTTAACAGAGGCACGTGTATTGCTCATATCACATCCTGCATTGAATAGAGCCCCGGAATTTCTCTTTTATTTTCATATAGCCATACTGCTGCTTGAACAGCTCCTCTAGCAAATGTTGTGCGATCAATTGCTTTGTGGTTTAGTTCTATCCGTTCATCAGAATTAACAAACATCACGCTGTGATCTCCTATTACTCCACCTCCACGAGATACTGCAAAACCTATTCCCCCCTTTTTTCTTATGTTTGAATCACTATGTGAATATTGATTGGACTGAAAATCCACTTTTGAAGCGTTAGCAATTTTTTTGCCAAGTTCTATAGCTGTTCCAGATGGTGAATCCTTTTTTAAGTTATGATGCATTTCCCAAATCTCAACGTCATATTCATTACCTAAAAGCTCAGCAGCTTTTTTTACCAATTTCAGCAACACATTAACCCCAACACTCATATTTGCTGACCATAATATTGGAACTTCAGCAGCATACTCTTTTAAATCGACACCTTCTATTCCAGTTGTGCCACTAACTAGCGGTGTTTTAAATTTTACAGCTGCTTTAAGGCAGTCTAACATACATTCTTTAGTTGTAAAATCTATTACAACGTCAGATGACTCAAATATGCCACTAATAGAACTTGTAACTTCAATTCCTAGATTGGAACCGCAGCCTATAATTGGTCCAATATCTAAGCCTATGTACTTACCGCCTGAACGGGCAACAGCACCTGCTATTTCCACTTCGGCATTTGTAATTAATTCATTGAGTATTTTCTTGCCCATTCTGCCTAAGCAGCCTATTACTCCAACTCTGATTTTCATAAAGCTTTTTGTGTTATATTAGGCCTTTTTTTAAGCTCTGTCACTTCTGATCTATATTCTATAGCTGACCCAAGCAACATGTCATGCAGTTGCGGATAGATTCCGCTAACTAGTAGCGGAATGACGATTGTCGGTGAACCTAAAGACCTGCTGAGAATCAAGCAATAAAAAGAAGGAAAGGAGGGTGACTAAAATCAAGGTTAACTAAAAGGCGTGCTTAAGATTCACAATACCAGCAATAATATTGAACCTCAGGTCGTATTTTTTCTGAAAATTGCGGTAAATATGAGACATAATCTTAAATATCTTTATCTCACGGATCTTATTTTCTACTCTCATTCTAAATGATGCTAATCTTCTATTATGCTCTTTCTGCTCTGGAGTTAATGGCTTTTTACGATACTTTTTATATGGAATTATAACATTGCTTTGCAATTTTTGCCAACCTTGATATCCAGAATCGGCATATTTTATGCTATCGATTGGTAAATATTTTTCTTGTTTCCTTATGCGAAAATCATTAATTCTACCACGATATGAATTTGACACTGATAAAATTCTTCCACCTTCTTCGATAACAATCTCAGTTTTCATAGTGTTGGTTCTTTTTTTTCCTGAATATGATTTCTTCCGTTTTTTACTATCTTCTGGTCTCTGTATTTGCTGTTCTGTAACATCAGCCAGAATCTTCAGTATTTTTTCTGGTGTCATACTTCTATCTTTTGTTATAGTAACTTTTTTGGCAAGTAATGGCTCTATTTTCTTCAGTAACCTAAATACATTTGCGTTGTGAACATTGAACAGGCACCCTAAAAATCTATGTGTTATGTAAGTGCGATAGTACAAAATTACGCAAAATAACTTATCTTCTAGAGTTGGTAGTTGTGATCTTCTACCATGGCACTTTTTCTGTTTTTCAAGTCTTTCCCACCCAGACCTCACTTTTTCCACTACCTTTTCGAACTCCTCTATAGTTAAACCTGTTATATTACGAAAGTTTCTTGGGTGTTTCTTCATGTTATAGTAACTAAAGCTCATTTTTTTACCTTACTCAATCTGCTTATTCTTCTTCTACTTCTCTCACATTATTTTTTCAATCACCTTTTGCAGCAGGTCTTATGAAGCAAATGTTGCCTTGAATGATAAGCCCATAGCTACTTTACCAAAAATAGGTTACTACATGCTCGATGATCAATTGATTATGCGTAATCATGTTACACAAGAGAAGGTAGTTATCCCAAGAGATTTTCACTATTTAAAAGTTATTAAATTTAATGATGATTATAAATTAACGTTTTATAATTTTTTAGGTAATGAATTCTTTGAATACAAAAAATACGATCCCCAGTATTCGAACGTTTCAGATGAATATAAATTCATCAGTTTAAATTGTGCGAAAAAAGAATGTAATCCGAATCTTTGGGAATTATTTAGTCATCGACCATCGTTTTTTATTACAGAAGAATCTCCTGAACCAGGCTCTCCAGGTCACTATTCAGTTGCCGTGTTCGAATTCATAAGTGGTAAAAAAGGTAGGAAAATGGCTACATTAATTGATGAATTTGGCTCTTTCAATAAAGAGGGTAAGTTTCAGTATTGTGATTACCATACAAAAGCAGAGTATGGTGTTTATGATTCTTCTGAGATTAATCTAAAAGAAATGTATAAATGGACAGATGCAAATAGCGAATTTTGTTTTGCAGAAGATGACAATATAACTCTTCATACTATTCCAGAGTTATTGTAATTATACGCACCAAATTAGGAAAGAATGAAGTGAAAAAGGAATAATATGGTCAGGCTATAGGATGACAGAAGTTGGCTTTATTAGCTATAGGTGGTATGATACTTAGTCAATTTAAGTAAGCAGATGATCTTAGCTACAAAAGTATTTTTTACCTCATTTGTTTTTGGATTTATTCTTTTTCCCTATTTTATAAAGCTTCTAAAAAAAATAAGTAAAGATGGGCAACCAATTAGATCATGTGGACCAGAAAGTCATTTAATAACAAAAAAGAATGTACCACCTATGGGCGGAATAATAATACTGATTTCTTCTTTATTACCAATTTTACTCTGGGCTCAGTTAACACCAGAAATCTTGCTGCTGATATTGATAACTCTATTTTTTGCTCTACTTGGATTTATTGATGATTATTTAAAATTGAAGACAAATCACTATCGAGGTTTAAGTGCAAAAACCAAAATACTTATTCAGTTTATTGTAACTCTGGTTAGTATGTCTATACTTAAGCTATACTCTGCTGAAGGTTTTACAAAAATGTCCCTATTTAAAGGAGTAATAATCGACTTTGGCTGTCTATATGTTCCATTCGCTGCATTTGTAATTGTCGGCTCTGCTAATGCTGTGAATCTCACAGATGGTTTGGATGGCCTTGCTGCAACTCAAGTCATCACTTCCTTTGCTTTTTTTGGGCTAATTGCATATATAACTCAAGCAGATATGAATATTACTTTATTCTGCATTGCATTTATAGGAGCTATTTTAAGTTTTTTGTGGTTTAACACACATCCAGCAAAAATATTTATGGGTGATGTTGGTAGCTTGTCGGTAGGCGCAGCTTTAGGGTTAACTAGTGTCCTAATTAAAAGAGAAATGCTTTTTGCCGTTATTGGAATAATCTTTGTAATAGAGACTCTATCTGTGATTATTCAGATATCATATTTTAAATATACAAAGTTTAAATATGGAGAAGGAAAAAGAGTTTTTCTTATGGCACCAATACATCATCACTTTGAAAAGAAGGGATGGTCAGAAAATGTAATCGTTATGAAATTTTGGATAATTTCTATTATCTGTTCAGTTTTTACTATAACTTTCTTATTATAAAAACCTATGAAATACCCAGACTTTACATTAGAAAATAAATTATCAGGAGTGATAGCAGGAGTGGATGAAGTGGGAAGAGGTCCGCTAGCTGGTCCAGTAATATCCGCAGCCGTAGTGTTTATTGATAGAAATACAATTATTGATGGAATCAACGACTCGAAAAAGTTGACTCCTCAATGTAGGCAAGTCCTATATGAAAAAATAACATCCGTTGCAAAATTTGGTATAGGAATGGCAAGCGTAGAAGAAATAAATTCATACAATATCTTGCAAGCAACAAAACTTTCAATGAAACGTGCGTTGATAGACCTGGACCTAGAATTAGATTATGTGCTAGTTGATGGTAATCAACCACCTGAAGTGAAATGGCAAGTGAAATCCATAGTAAATGGTGATAATTTGAGTACATCAATTGCAGCAGCTTCAATCGTTGCAAAAGTTACGAGAGATCGGCTTATGCAAGAATTGCACAATAAGTATCCTGAATATAATTGGTATAAAAATAAAGGATATGGGACAAAAGAGCACCTTAACGCTATTGGCCTTTATGGAATTACAGAACATCATAGAAAAAACTTTGCACCCATATCTCGGGCATTATAGCCTTTAGATAGTAATCACTTACCTTTTTTGAAAGGCATGTTTTCATTAAATAGGCAAACTGTACTTGATCCATTCCTTAAGGTAAACACTGAACTCACCCTTTCGATTATCAGGTAGTTGTCAGCTGTACGGAAGTTTACTAAAGACTCATACCCTGCAGAATCAACCATAAAAACTGCCGGGAAATCAGAGTTTGTTTTATTGAATTGTAAATATGTAAATTTTCCGTCATCAAAAACCTTAATTGGTATTATTGACTGACTGCCTTTAACGTGCGAGATGGAATAATTAAAATTTAAGCCCTTCTTTACAACTTCAATGTCGTTTATATCAGGAATAATGGTATGACTAGCTTGTTCGAAGATATCGCCGTTATTTGTTGTGTAAATCTCATCACTGCTAAATAATGGATAAAGAAACCTTACTTCATATGCTAATTTTGGATCATCTAGTCCAGTTGCTTCTTCAGCATGAAGTTCAAAGTAATAAACTCTTTTATTGGTAATTATAGTTGCATTAGTATCGGCAATATCATCTATAGGCTTAATAAACAATCTGTTACCTTGAGGAAGGAGTTGCCAACCAGTTGAATCACCCATTGAAAGGTTTTGTATTACCTCCCCTGGTTCAAACAATATGCTGGATTGATAACCATAAAAACCCGTATACTTATGTATAGCTTGTGGGTTATAATTTATTACCTTTATGTGATTATCTCCAGCTATTGAACGTGGCTCCTGTTTTGCAAGTGCATCATTACCACAAAAAAACAACAGTACGGCAAACAGTAAACCAATCATAATATCAAAATAAATTAATCTTCATTTTATCATTGATAGACATGCACTGCAACTGTTAAGCTGTACTATAAACCCCAATTATAGGTTAGCAAGGGGTAGAAAAGGCAAGAAATAAGGCAAACTCCTTAAATACTTTAGAACTACAGGAGGCTTCACCTGAACGGATATACTTGGAATCCTGCCATTTTCACTTCGTAAACATACCAAGAATTCTGTCCATTATTCCACCCATATTTGCTTCAGCTTGAGTATACTCTATTTTACCACCGTGTAAGATTAGTTTAATATCTGATCCAGGTGATATATTAACAAATTTACTGCCAACAACTCCACTGCTAGTGATCAGAGCTGAGCTATCAACTGGCAACTTTATATCTCGGCTTACGCACATATCGATTCGTGCTATGTAGGTAGCTTTGTCAAGTGACACACCAGTTATGCTTCCAACGTCCACACCAGAGATCTTGACACTATCACCAACTTCTATACCGTTAGCGTTAGCAAAAAGACCATATATTTTATAGCAATCCTTATAGTTTTTCTTTATGTAAGATAGCTTATCAATAGCAAAGAAAATCAGAAAAATAGTGAAAACTAATACAAATAATCCAGCGGTTATTTCAAGTATATTTGACCTTCGCATCTTTAGTTATCAGGACTCCAGCTTTTATAGTAATTTTTCACTTTTTGGTTTGGATAGTATGCATCTTTTGTACCCGTTAAATTAGGAGTATGTTTTACTTTTCTTTTTTTATTATTAACTGGTACTACATTATCAGTATAGTGAAGCCATATATGCCATTCCGGAGGCACTGTTGTAGGTTCAGAAACACTGCTATACATAACCCACCTTTTCCCTTTACTTGATTCATAGTAAGAATTTCCATTTTCATCTCTTCCTACAAATTTATCTTCTCTTCGTAATAGGCGTTTTATTGCGTTACAAATTTTAGATAACATAAGAGTATTAAAACAAAAAGTATTATATATACTAATACTTTAACGATATATTAACAACAATTTAATGCAATTACCAATTTTACAAGTTATTATACCAATAATTGCATCAATGTTTTGCTTTCTTACCAAGAAACACAAGGTATCTTGGTTTATTTCTTTTATTGCAACAACAATCACTCTTATCATTTCATCAATACTACTCATAAAAACATATAGAGGCGAGATTATAACTTATCAACTTGGAAATTGGGCTCCTCCGCATGGAATAGAGTTAAGAATCGACGTGTTAAACTCCTTGATTCTAACTTTGGTGAATTTTATAGCGCTGATTAGCGTGCTTTATAGCTTTTATATTAACGAAAAAGAAATTAGCAAAAACAAAATCACTGGTTTTTACTCTCTATTTCTACTGTGCTTAAGCGGACTGCTCGGGATTCTAGTAACAAACGACATATTCAATCTTTATGTTTTTTTGGAAATTTCATCTCTTTCTTCTTATGTATTAGTTTCAATGGGAAGGGATAAAAAAGCCTTGGTTGCAGCATTTAAATATCTAATTAGTGGTACTATAGGGGCAACGTTTTACTTGTTTGGTGTTGGGCTTTTGTACTCCATGACAGGAACGCTCAATATGTCTGACATGGCTGAAAGAATAGTTCCATTATACGATAACAACATCATAAAACTTGGCACATTGTTCATTTTTGTTGGTCTCTCAATTAAAATGGCACTGTTTCCATTAAGCAGGTGGCTGATTAATGCATATAGTGAGGCGCCAAGTTTCATTAGCATATTCTTTTCAGGCAC
Source organism: Wolbachia endosymbiont (group A) of Conops quadrifasciatus (assembly GCF_964027015.1). Taxonomy (NCBI): domain Bacteria; kingdom Pseudomonadati; phylum Pseudomonadota; class Alphaproteobacteria; order Rickettsiales; family Anaplasmataceae; genus Wolbachia; species Wolbachia endosymbiont (group A) of Conops quadrifasciatus. Next base: position 742,581 of record NZ_OZ034722.1, on the reverse strand, counting down.
AGTGACAAAAGTGATGATATATGTTTTCATTAGGATCTTCTATACTGTTTTCCATCAGAATTTCTTCTTATTTAAACCATCACTAAGCAACGTGATAATTATCCTCGCACTTTGCGCTGTTATATTTGGGTCAATATCTGCAATAACTGCAAAAGATATAAGAAGACTGCTTGCTAATTCTAGTGTCAGCCAAATTGGTTATATAATTTTAGTACTGAGTTTTAACTCAAAAACAGGTGTATTTGCAGCAATTCTTCACATAGTAAACCACAGCATAATAAAAACATCTTTATTCATGGCTGCAGGATGTATTTCTTACAAATTTGATACAACAAAAATAGAGAATTTATCGGGACTCAAGAAATCAATGCCTTATACAGCACTTGCGTTTACTCTACTTAGTTTAGCATTAGTCGGTGTGCCGCTAACAAATGGCTTTGTAAGCAAATGGTATATAATGAAAGCAGTTATAGAATCTCGCGCGTGGATTTCCCTGATAGCTTTTGCTGCCGGTTCTTTTCTTGCACTAATATACATGTGGAAGATGGTAGAGAAAATGTATTTTGAAAATAGTGCAGCATCAAGCGCTGGAATGACACCGGACAAAATTAATGATGTGCCATTTCCTATGCTTTTCTGTCTATTGTTTATGGCAGCTTTAACAATAGTAACTGGAATATATAGCACTCCAATTCGGTTAGTAGTTGAGAAGTTGGTTTTTTGATTTTTATCTTTGTTTCATATTTTACTATACTTTAAGGTTATAAGTGTGGATAGGCTGAAGAAGATTCATTGGTTATTAGTCATTAACGTGATAGTGCTGTTTTGCGTTGGCATTGCTGTTCAATACTCTTCTGCTGGAGGAAAGTGGGTACCATTTGCAATTCACCAAATAGTCATATTTTCCTTATTTTTCCTACTCGCTATAGCTATGTCATTCATAGAGCTAGATTTTTATTTGAAGCACGCCTACTTTTTTTATATAGCAGCAGCGATTTCGCTATTAGCAGTAAATTTTTTTGGCTCGCACATAATGGGTGCGACGAGGTGGATAAGAATTGGGTCAATTAGTTTGCAACCATCAGAATTTGCAAAAGTAGGCTTAATACTTGCGCTTGCTCGTTATTTTGATAAGCAAAGTGTGTATAAAATGATGGAATTTAAAAGATTGCTTAAGGCGGTAATAATTATTTTCTTGCCTGTATTCTTGGTGTTAAAGCAACCTAATTTAGGCACAGCTGTGATAATGTTGTTTATAGGAGCATCAATTATATTCACAGCAGTAATAAAAAGAGCTCATTTAGTAATTTGTGGGACGCTTGGCATTTTTGCAGTACCGGCTATTTGGCCTTTTTTACGTCCTTATCACAAGCAAAGGATATTGTCGTTTTTGGATTCATCAGTGGATCCACTTGGAATAGGTTATAATGCGCAGCAATCTCAGATAGCTATTGGTTCAGGAGGTTTGCTTGGTAAGGGCTTTGTTAACGGAAGTCAAACTCAACTTGGATTTTTGCCGGAGAAACGTACGGATTTTGCTTTTGCAGTGCTGAGTGAGGAGTGGGGCTTTTTAGGTAGCATGGATTTAATTTTGCTTTATACCTCATTACTTGGCATAATTTTCTCTATCGCTTATAGGTCGAAAAATTATTTTTCTAAGTTAGTATCTATCGGGATTTTTGCTTTTTTTGGCGCTCATTTTTTTATAAACATTGGAATGTCAATAGGCCTCTTGCCTGTGATAGGCGATCCACTGCCATTTCTTTCCTATGGAGGAAGTACAACTGCTGCAAGCTTGATATGCATAGGATTATTGCTGGCAATAAAAGCAGATGAACAAAAAAATGCTTGTATTTTACCTATGCTAAAGTAAAATTAAACTTTACTTAATAGTTTTTATGCTAGATGAAATGCGTGAGGAGTGTGGGGTATTTGGCATAAGTTGCAACCAAAGTGCTGCTTTTAACTCTATACTTGCTCTCCACGCTTTGCAGCATAGAGGTCAAGAGTCTTTTGGCGTAGTAACCAGTAACAACGATAAGCTGCACTCTTATCACTTTCAAGGTCAAGTGAGCAGCGTATTTGATGATATAGATGAAATAAAGAAATCCTTACCTGGAGATTGTGCAATAGGTCATGTTCGATACTCAACAAGTGGTAGTAAATTTGGAGTGCAGCCCATGTTTGGCAAAAGTGGCAAATTTGGGGATTTTGCCATAGCACATAATGGTAATTTAATTAATATTTCTCCGATACGCGAACAATTAATTAAACAAGAGTGCGTTTTTCAGTCAGATATTGATACAGAAGTAGTAGTGCATCTGACAGCAAGCGGTGAAAAAGATAGCTTTTTAGAGAGTTTTATATATGCATTAAAGCAAATACAAGGTGCTTATTCTTTTGTGGCAATCAATCAAGAAGTAGTTATTGGAGTACGTGATCCATCTGGAATCAGGCCTCTTGTTTTAGGAAAGTTAAACGGTTCTTACGTTCTTGCATCTGAAACTTGTGCTCTTGATATAATAAATGCAGAGTTTGTTAGAGAAATAGAACCAGGCGAATTAGTTACCATCAGTTCGGATAGTAAGCTAGCCTCAATGTTTACTTTCCCACAGCAAAAATCAAGTTTTTGTATTTTTGAATACGTTTACTTTTCGAGACCAGACAGCATAATGGAGAATAGGTCCATATATGATATAAGAAAAGAAATAGGAAGAATACTTGCAGAAGAGAGCCCACCAAAAAACAATGTAAATATGGTTGTACCAATACCTGATTCTGGAATACCTGCAGCTATTGGATATGCAAAGCATTCAGGATTACCTATGGAACTGGGGATAATTCGTAATCATTACATAGGAAGAACTTTTATACAACCAACCGCTGAAGTACGTAAAGTTAGAATAAAATTAAAATTCAATGCTAATAAGAACACTTTGAAAGGTAAAAACATAATTTTAATAGATGATAGTATAGTGCGTGGTAGTACGTTAACAAATATAATAGTTATGCTAAAGGATGCAGGAGTAAAAGAGATTCACCTCAAAATTTCAAGCCCACCAATTAAGCATTCTTGTTTTTATGGAATAGATACGCCAGAGTGCAAAGATTTAATTGCTGCAAATAAATCTGTAGAGGAAATTAAGGAAGTTATAGGAGTAGATAGTCTAGCCTTCTTGAGTATTGATGGACTATATCAGGCTGTTAAAGGAGAGGTGCGTAACAATGCTACACCACAATATTGCGATGCTTGTTTCACTGGTGATTATCCGATTGGCAAATAGTCTACGCAAGATCTTAAGTTTAGAAAATCTTAAACCGCCAAAATTTCTCTTGGCCTTTACTAATTCCGATTCTCGGAGTGCAAATATAATCTGGTTTGAGGTGAGATTCATAAACACAAAATTTGTGGCTTATAGTAAGGTCTTGCTTATTATGTTCTTTTGTAATGTTTAATCTTTTGCACAATATTCCTGGCCCACTTAAATTTGCCTCAAGCGGTTCAATAAGCTTTAATCCCCGTATTAACACTGCTGCTGGGAACCCTTCTGCCTCTGTTACAATATTTAGACAATAGTACATCCCATATATAAAATATATATACGAAAACCCCGGCATACCAAACATTACTGAGGTTCGGTTAGTATAACCCTTAGCTGCATGACAAGCTGGGTCATTCATTCCTATATAGGCTTCAACTTCGGTTATTATTCCACTAAAGTTAGAAAATTTGAGGACTTTTCCCAATAACTCTCCAGCTACAGGTAAGGTCGGCCGCTCGTAGAAATTTCTTGGCAGTATTACATTGCTCATTGTAAAAGTATAAGTTACTTACAAATGCAAGCAACTTATACTGAACTTTCAATATTTTATCTATTTTGAGCAGCAGAAACTTGATGCTTTTGTGATGCGTCGCTCAAGTCTTCTACATTTGTTGAAAGCTGCTCCAAAAATTTTACTTCTTCAGAGCTTTGTTGTAATTGTGTTTGTGGCAATTGTGATGCTAATGCTTCATGTAAAGACTTTGGTTCACGTCTCTTGCCTACTTTTACTTCTTTGTTTGCACGTAACTGTTCTTCAGTAACACCGTTGCTTTCAAGGAGCTTTACACCATTCTTATCGTCAATATTAATTTTAATTTTACATTCTTTTCCATCAACATACCACTTTAAAGTCATTTCATATAATCCACTAATTATTTCATAAACTCTTTCCCCTTTATCATTAATATAGCAACATGCCCCTCTCTTTTTTTCCTGATTAGAATGACAAAATGTAATTATTTTTACATTGTACTTTTTACATATATTACCACTCAGAAGTTTAGCTATATCTACTCCTTCTTTACTAACATTCAACACAACTCTCACGGAAGGGTAAACAACATTCCCTTCCCTTTTGCCTTCTTTTATCATTATGGACCTTATGGTATTATTTTTCATACCTTCAGATATCTCTGATTTAATTTGGTCAGCAATTTTGCCTACAATCTCTTTGCCGTGATACTGAGATTCTCCTTTCTTTGGAGAAAAAGGTTTTTGGTTTGTGGTATTGGTAGAAGGGTTGTTCTGTAATGCAAAGAACTTATTCCATTCTTCATCGCTTTCTAACTCGACATATTTACGCTTATTCTTGTCTGGTGTTGATTTAGGTATATCCTGAGTGCTCAAATCGCTAGGAAGTCCTTTTGTTTTATCGGAATTACCGCTCTCCTTTGCTTTTTACTTAGAAGGGTAAGATGCTCTTCTGGCTTTTTCTTATCCGGTTTTAAGTTGTATCATCAGAAAGAAGTCCCTCCACCATAGGCACATAAGGAGTTTTAACTTTATCCTCATTGTGGAAAAATAGAATAGTTTTTAGGAATTCTTTAACCTTACCTAAAATATACCCTCCATTATTCTTAATGTATAAATGTTAGCATATAGATACCACGCCAATTAGTCAATATAAATTATGATGGCAAAGTTTTTAATGTTGAAAGCTCAAATACTCCTTTGCTTGATCGGTTAGAACGCGTCCTCTTGGTGTGCGCTTTACAAAACTAATTTTGATTAAATAAGGTTCTACTGTTTCTTCAATATTGCCAACATCTTCGGATAGCGCAATAGATATGGTGTCAATTCCAACAGGTCCTGAGGTGTTGAATAAAAATCTTAGATAATGCATATCAAGTTTATTGAGTCCCATTTTGTCTACACCCAATTTTAGCAATACAGAATCAGCGACTTCATAAGTGATTTTTTTATCATCTTTCACTTCAACAAAATCCCTTATTCTTCTGAGTAATCTCAAAGCAATTCTTGGAGTGCCACGTGCACGGCAGGCAATTTCCCGTGCTGCATTTTCTTCAATTTCAGTAGAAAGAACTCTTGCGCCTCTTTTTATAATATTAACCAGTTCTTCAAAAGAATAAAACTCAAGATGCAAGGGAATGCCAAAACGATCTCTGAATGGCGCAGAAAGTAATCCAAGCCGTGTAGTTGCTCCGATTAACGTAAATGGTGGTAGATCTATCCTTAAAGTGCGAGTAGATGGACCTTCACCTACTAATATGTCCAAGCAAAAATCTTCCATAGCAGTATATAAAACTTCTTCGATGCTGCGATTTAATCTATGGATTTCGTCGATAAATAGAACATCTTTTGCATTTAAAGTGGTAAGCACTGCAGCCAAGTCCCCAGCTTTACTAAGTAAAGGACCAGAAGTTGCGCGGAAGCTGACCCTTAATTCTTTAGAAACAATTTGTGCTAAAGTTGTTTTGCCAAGTCCTGGGGGACCATACAATAAAACGTGATCTAAAGCTTCAGTTCTCGTCTTTGCAGCATTTATAAACACTTTTAAATTTTGTATTAAGTCTTTTTGTCCGACAAAATCATCAAGTTGCTCAGGCCTGATGTTGATATTGCGCGCATCTTCAGTATATTCTTTACCGCACGATATTGATTTCATAATGTTGAGAGCTCCTTAAGCGCCATGCGAATAATATCCTTGGTGTCCAGATTTGACGATTCGTCTTGTATTTTTTTTATCGTATCATAAGCTTTCATTTTTTCATACCCAAGATTGATCAATGCTGAAAGGGCATCTTCATTGATTGGATGAAAATTATTGTTATTTATTTCTAATTTACTCACTTTGCCACTTAATTCAGTGATGATTCGATTTATGAGTTTCAGGCCAAGTCCACTCATCTTGAGTGCTACTTTATCTTCATTCATAATTGCCAAAAACAGCTGTTCTGGAGTTAATTTACTCAAAATTGACATTGCAGTTTTATAGCTAATACCGCTTACTTTAACAAGCAACCTCAAGCACTGCTGTTCTTCTTTGCTTATAAAACCATATAGCTGAGCGACATTTTCTCTGTTATTTGCATAGGTTTCGATAAGTAATTTAACTCTACTTCCGATGGAACATGCATTTAAAGTTTTGGCTGAGAGATACACCATATAGCCAACATCATTCACATTCAGGATTATGTGATCACTGCGCACTTCATCAACTATTCCGCTTAGATTTCCTATCATTTTTAGCACTGTATAGGGTTCAGTTTAAATACTCCTGGATCTTAGGTCAAGCAAACGAACATTATAACAGAGAGCCAAGTAGCTTATAGAAACGAAAAACTTCCTTGACACATTTTGCCAACATTTGCCGCTTCAAGTCTGTCTGCTATGACTTTTATATACTGATAATCATTATACTCACACCCCGGCACCACCGTTTGAAAGCACAGTTCAATGAATTTTAGAAAGTTTATTTTGTCCATGATATAATGTTGAAAGATGTCATCCGAGTAGCTGATACTGGGATCCAGGAAACTTAATTGCAAGTAATGCATTGGGTTTGGTGAGTATAAAAGTGTTGTGTTATGGCTAACGCTGGCTAGGTTTTCTGCGTCATACAGCCGCGGTATCTCAGCAGATTCCGCTAACGAGTAGCGGAATGACGAGTTTATCGTCATGCCACCACGAACCGTCATACCGCCGCGGTATCTCTAGATCCCGCTAACAAGTAGCGGGATGACGATTCTTCAAATCGTCAAGGTGTCATCCCAGTGCCCAGACTACTTGGATCCAGGAAACTTAACTTTAAATAAGTGGCTGCATAATAAAGACTAGATTCCAGCGTCACGCGCTGGAATGACACCATTTTCGGTCTCTTAAATTGCTTTAGCTACAAACATTAAGAAATTTACCAAATAAAAAAAAGGCAAAGAACTCCCGTTGTGCGAGTTTTGACTTTCTAATACTTTAAATTGGCGCTGTAATAATGTGCTGACGCTTAGTTTAAGCGCGGTTTAGCTGAATGTAGAAAAAATTTAAAAGACATGCAGCCGCTATAATTTTATGTAATCCGCCAAAAAATACCCTGAGTTTTTTACTGAATTTTGTCATTGAGCCTGCAGGTCAAAAACAAGTTTTGAGTCATAAATACCCTTATTGTCATAATAAGGGGGCTGGCGGAGTTTGTCAAGCAAGTTTTATGGCCTAGCGTCACACGCTGGAATGACACCGGATCTCACATTCATTCTACTGCAACGCAGAAAATTCGTACAATTGTGCATGATGTAGGGTTTCTGGCTACATTTTTCTATTAAACTCACCTTTCCTCTATGTAACAGATTTCGTATTAAATTTTAAATTTAATGCGCCTAGATATACAAGCATTCCTAGCAAAACCACAGGTATAGAAAGCAACTGCCCCATAGTTAAATCAAGCCACAAATAGCCAATTTGATAGTCTGGTTCGCGAAAAAACTCAACGAAAAAACGTGCTATTCCATACCACATAACTGCAATACCAGTTAATGCACCGTGATACAGTCTTATTCTAGTCAAGAAAAACAGTAAATTTGCAACTGCAAAAAGTAGCAGTCCTTCAAAAAGTGCCTCATAAAGTTGGCTTGGATGACGCAGCAAATTATCACCACTTTCTGGAAATACCATACCCCATGGCATAGTTGTAACTCTGCCAAATAACTCTCCGTTTATAAAATTGCCTATGCGACCTAAAAATAAACCTATGGGAACTCCACAAGAAACTAGGTCCAGTGCATAAAATATAGGAATGTTATGTCTTTTACACGAAATTATTACTGCAAGCAAAACTCCTATAGCACCACCATGAAATGACATTCCTCCTTCCCAGGTCTTCAATATCTCGATAGAGTTGCTTATATAAAGAACTGGATCATATATCAATACGTAGCCAAGTCTACCTCCAAGGATAATGCCTACAATAGTGGATGTTAATAACGAATCGTAAAAATTCTTAGTAAATATTTTTTGGTCGTCTAGCTTGTGTAAATACCAATATGCAGACACTATACCCAAAACGTAAGCTAAGGAATACCAATATATAGAAACAGGACCGATGCTGAAAATTACTGGATTTAAAGACATATTTTGCTATAAATTATTCTTAGACAATCTACTTTTTTCACGATCCCACTCTCTCTGTTTTATGGTTGCTCTCTTATCGTAGAGTTTTTTTCCTTTTACAATGGCAATTTTAGTTTTTGCAAATCCTTTATCATTAAAATAGATCGAAAGCGGCACAACAGTTATCCCAGCGGTTTTGATTTGACCAATTAGTTTGTTTATCTCTTTTTTATGTAAAAGCAGTTTACGTTCCCTTTTTGGTTTATGATTTTTTCGGTTTGCAGCTTTATATTCTGCAATATGCATATTGTGCAGCCATATTTCGTTATTCTTTTCGATAACGTAGGCGTCGGAAATATTTACTTTTCTTTCTCTTAGCGATTTAACTTCACTGCTTAATAAGACCGTACCCGCTTCAAATTCTTCTAAGATGAAATATTCAAACCTTGCCTTCCTATTTTCTGCAATAACTTCCATATCTAAAGATATCTTTAAGCTTCAATATATTACAGAGTTTTTGACTTAATTCATAATATATCTTTCCTTAAAAAATCATTTAAGTTATACTGCAAACCATGAACATTAGGCAAAAAATCAAGTTTTTTTCTCGATCATTTGTAATTTTATTTTCTCTATGGACTGTATTGTCTGGTTATTTTGAGCCATTTTTTATTTTTTGTGGAGTGTTTTCCTCTATATTCACATTATTTATCTTTAGAAGGTTGATAAACGCTGAAAGAGCTCTTAGCCAGATTTTAAATGGTACGAGTAGACTGTCGTTTTATAAGTTAGTAAGTTATATACCATGGTTAATGTACCAAATCATTTTATCAAGTGTTTATGTAACAAAAAAGGTGCTACGACTCAAATCTAAGCTTGAGCCAATCATTATCCTAAGAAAATGCAAAGGGCATAATGATGAAAGCATTGCGTTATTTGCCAATTCGGTTACAATCACTCCTGGAACTTTAACTATCAATGTTGAAAGTAAGCAGAAAACATATTTCTCTACCATGTATCTGATAGATAAAGATCTTGAAAGCGGCATTTCTGAAATAGAAAATAAAATCTTAAAAATACTACGTTCAGTTAAGTAATTGCTTTAAATAAGTTAACAGCATCCTTATATTCCCTTACAAGACTTTCAAGCATCTCTTTTGGAAGGCTATTGTTAACAATAGAACATAAATAATTATATAAATCTTCTAACCTTAGTATGTTATTTCTCTTCTTGCTGTTGAATTTATACGGAAAAATACCTTCCATAACTTCAATAGTAGTAGCCTTGTTTAAAAATACATTTTCACTTGTCATGCTTATTCTTGCTAAAACAGTGTTAATTTCAGGTTCGTCATTTGTATAAAAATCTGATAGCTGAGTTATTCTAATAACGTATAAAGTTACTATTTTTGATAAGCAATTATCAGCATATTCACAATTTTTTATTACCTCCCACTGAGTAACCTGAGATTTACCTATTTTTGCATTGTTCGGTAATTTACTCATTCAACTTTCTCCATTTAATCCAGTAGATAGATTATACTAATACTTTGTTAAATAAATGATAACGCAATCATAAAAATATATATTCATAACGGCATGTTATGTAAAATAGTACGATATCCAAACATTAAAGTTGATTTAGGCTGGTTTATATTGGGCACCTCTTATTTCTGCATTACCTAAGCAAGCTAAGCTGTAAAATGACAGTTGGACATCAGCTCATAACAGGAGCACTCTGAAATATAGCTAACCCAAGAAAGGTTTCCCCACGTCATACCGCGATTCATTCGCGGTATCTCAACATAAGACCTGCTGAGAATCAAGCAATAAAAAGAAGGAAAGGAGGGTGACTAAAATCAAGGTTAACTAAAAGGCGTGCTTAAGATTCACAATACCAGCAATAATATTGAACCTCAGGTTGTATTTTTTCTGAAAATTGCGGTAAACATGAGACATAATCTTAAATATCTTTATCTCACGGATCTTATTTTCTACTCTCATTCTAAATGATGCTAATCTTCTATTATGCTCTTTCTGCTCTGGAGTTAATGGCTTTTTACGATACTTTTTATATGGAATTATAACATTGCTTTGCAATTTTTGCCAACCTTGATATCCAGAATCGGCATATTTTATGCTATCGATTGGTAAATATTTTTCTTGTTTCCTTATGCGAAAATCATTAATTCTACCACGATATGAATTTGACACTGATAAAATTCTTCCACCTTCTTCGATAACAATCTCAGTTTTCATAGTGTTGGTTCTTTTTTTTCCTGAATATGATTTCTTCCGTTTTTTACTATCTTCTGGTCTCTGTATTTGCTGTTCTGTAACATCAGCCAGAATCTTCAGTATTTTTTCTGGTGTCATACTTCTATCTTTTGTTATAGTAACTTTTTTGGCAAGTAATGGCTCTATTTTCTTCAGTAACCTAAATACATTTGCGTTGTGAACATTGAACAGGCACCCTAAAAATCTATGTGTTATGTAAGTGCGATAGTACAAAATTACGCAAAATAACTTATCTTCTAGAGTTGGTAGTTGTGATCTTCTACCATGGCACTTTTTCTGTTTTTCAAGTCTTTCCCACCCAGACCTCACTTTTTCCACTACCTTTTCGAACTCCTCTATAGTTAAACCTGTTATATTACGAAAGTTTCTTGGGTGTTTCTTCATGTTATAGTAACTAAAGCTCATTTTTTTACCTTACTCAATCTGCTTATTCTTCTTCTACTTCTCTCACATTATTTTTTCAATCACCTTTTGCAGCAGGTCTATAGATTCCGCTAACGAGTAGCGGAATGACGAATTTGTTGTTTTTCAAATCGTTGGTAAACCTAAGTCACTTTAGCTATAGATTTACTTTTTGAGTTATTTTGTTAACATTAATTATTACACCAAATCAATTGCACAAAATGAAAAAGGTGAAACTTGGGATACTAATTTCAGGCAGGGGATCAAATATGCAGGCCTTGATAGAGGCATGTCAAAATCGTAATTTTCCTGCAGAAGTTGTGTGCGCTATCACAAATAATAGCGAAACTGCTGGACTAAAAATAGCAGAACAAGCAGGAGTGCCAGCTTTTATTGTTAGAGATAAACCACTTGATGCTGATAAAATTCACGAAATATTTGTTCAACATAAGGTTGATTTAATTTGCCTTGCAGGGTTTATGAGAATCCTGCAAGCTAATTTTCTCAGTAAATGGAATAACAAGGTGATAAATATTCATCCCTCTCTACTTCCGTCCTTTAAGGGCCTAAATGCTCAAGAGCAAGCTCTAAAAGCAGGAGTAAAAATCGCAGGCTGTACTGTACATTACGTCACTCCTGAAATTGATGCTGGAGCCATAATTGCTCAAGTTGCTGTGCCAGTGTTACCAGCTGATGATATTCAAAGCCTCTCAGAACGCATTCTAGCTGAGGAGCATAAGTGTTATGTAGAAGCAGTAAGATCAATAGCAGAAAGTATTAATTATTGACCTTGAGTGTTTTTTCCAACTTCAACAAAAAATAAATTTTCGGGTTCCAGTAAAGAACTTGCCAGTTCGTTTACTTTCTCTGATTTAACGTCATTAATGATATTCGCATAATTATTTATACGGTTAACATCACGATCATTTATTTGCATATCATCAAGCAGCATTGCTGTATTTGTGTTATTGGACAGGAAAATGACAAAATTATTTACCATACCAATTTTTGCATCCTTGAACAATTGTTCGTCAATTCCCTCCTTTTTTATTCTGCTAAATGTATCTTTTACTTTTGATATAGCTTTGCCAGCAGTAGAACTATCAGTATTAATACTTCCAGCTATAATGTTCCCATGTTTATTGGAAATAATATTTGTATAAACACCATAAGTAATACCCAAATTTTGTCTCAATTCTTTCATTAATATTGAATTTAGCCCCATGCCGCCAAGTGCATTAATTAAGACGCTTGCGTTATAATAATTAGGATCTTCATAAGTTATACCTTTTTGAGCAAAAAGTATCACACTCTGTGGTATATCCATAAAAATATTCTTACTTTCTGCAGAACCAAAATCATTTTTCACAGGTACTTTTCTAACTTTTGATCTTTTTGACGGCAATTTAGATAAATATTTATCTAACAACGTAATAATTTCTTCTTTTTTTGCACAACCAGCAACACTGATAACTATGTTATCTTTAGCAAAATTACGCTTTATGTATGTTAAAACATCGTCCCTAGTAATGCTCATTATAGTGTCAAGAGTACCGTACACACTTTTTGAGTAAGGGTGTTTTTTAAACAATAACGTATTCAATTCTTCTTCAGCAATAAAAAAAGGATTTTTTTCAAGATTATTAAAATCAACTTTGGCTTTCTCGAAAACTCTATTCAACCCTTCAGAGTCAACTTTAGGACGTATTATAGCGTCGCTTAGTAACGAAATTGCATCCTCTAGATTCTCAGACAAAGTATTTAATGAAACCCTAAATGCTTCTAAACCAGCAATAAAATTTAAACTAATCCCTTTATCTTCAAGTTTTTTCGCAAAATCTCTGGCATCATTTTTTCCTGCCCCTTCTTGAATTATAAGAGAAGTAAACCAACCTAGTCCCTGTTTTTCCGAATTTTCATACACATAACCTGCATCTTTGAATGAGATATTTATCGAAACTTTTGGTAAGTCATAGTTTTCAACAAATAGAAACTTAAATCCTTTACGGGTAGTGACCTCCTCTATATTTAAGTTACCACTTGCTTGTAAATTAAAGCCTAGACAGAAAAAAAGTAGAAATACAAGTTTACTTATCTTCATTATTACCTCCTTTTGGTAGCAAACGACCGACTAATTTATTAGCAGAAAAAATAGCACGGATTTTATTATTTACATCCTCTAGATTGACATCATTGATTTTGCTATATGAAATATCTATTTCATCAAGTGGAATACCAAGTGCGAGGCGTGGCACATAAAACATTGCTATATGAGTTAAGTCAGATAGATTATCAAACTGTGCTACTTTGTATCTATATTTCGAGCTTTGCAACTCCTCATCCGTTATTCCTTTAGGCATGAAGTTATTAATAGCATTTTCTAATTCTCTTTCAACAGTGCCTAAATTAACCCCGCTTTTTGGAATGACCTGAATATCAATATAGCCATCACTAAAAGTTAAACTATTGTAATAAGCAGATACTGATACTGCCACATCTTTATCTAAAACCAAATCTTTATACAGTTTGCTGGATTTGCCTCCACCTAAAATGTCAACCGCTAAATGAGCAGCAGAGGTTTCACTTGTGTGCTTAAATAAAGAAACACGATAACGAAAATATAAAACTGGTTCTTTTACTTCAGTGCTCTCTAAAATCACCGATAAACCTGCATTATGCACTGGATCCTGATTTGGGTAATGTCTCATTACAGGCTTAGCTTTAATTTCGCCATATTTTTCTTCTGCTAATTTCACTACTTCATCAAGTTCCACATCACCCACAATCAGTAATATTGCATTGCCGGGGTGATAATAGTTATCATGAAACCTCGTGATGTCATCCTGATTGTAAGTTGTGATATCGCTCTCCCAGCCAATAACAGACCTGCCATAGCCAGTACGGTAAAATGCACTATCCATTTCTTCCCACAACAAGCTGTTAGGATGATTATCAAATCTCATCTTCCTCTCTTCCAGTACAATGTTTTTTTCTCTTTCTATTTTATCTTGGGTAACATTAAAATTGCCCATTCTGTCTGCTTCAACTTCCATTGCCAGTGGTAAGTCATTTTTAAGGACTAATTCGTAGTAACAGGTATATTCCTTAGTAGTAAACGCATTAAACTGGGCCCCAATGCTACTCATAGTGGCTTCTATATCTGTGAACTTCCCTGTAGTTTCAAACATTAAATGTTCAAAGTAGTGAGCCAATCCTGCTTTGCCAATTGGATCATCCATTCCCCCAACTTTGTATATTACTGCATGTAAAACGGCTGGAATCCGATGATTAGGAACAACATAGACATCTAGTCCGTTACTGAGTTTAGCATGTTTTATGTCGTGCTCTATGCTTAAAGCCTTCAAAGAAATTGGGTAAGTAAAAAAGAGTGCAGGTAGTATAAGAAAACTAAAAAACTTATGAAGCATTATTTCGACCTAATATAAAAACAATTATTTTATTCCTCATTTTGTTTAGAAATAAACATATCGTATATATACCACTTATATAACAATGTAAACATTCCACAAACTATAGATAAATCCGCTAAATTAAAAGCTGGCCAATACCAATCATCAATATGAAAATATATGAAATCATATACAGCTCCCCAATAAATCCTATCAACTACGTTTCCGATTGCTCCACCAATCATCAGAGAAAACCCAAGGTAAGTTGACTGATCATCAGACTTGTATATCAAGTATGCAAGTATACCAATTATTAGTATTGAAAATGCTGAAAAAAAGAAACCGCCATGCGGTAAAGTGCTACACATTCCAAAACTAATGCCTGAATTCCAAACTTCAACTAGCTTTATAAAGCTAGCGATCTCAATTGATTCTCCCTCATCAATCAATGAGTTTATGTACAATTTGCTCGTTTGGTCAATCAATACTATAATTAATATAACAATTAAGCATAACTTTTTCATAAATTTGCCTTTAACCTATAAATTTTAAGTATATCATAATTTATCTGTTTTGTTAGTTCCTCAATACTATGGAATTTTTTTTCTGACCTTATGAATTTTAAAAGTTGTATATTAACTTTATGATTATATACGTCTTCATCAAAATCGAATATGTGCATTTCTATTATAGGCTTTTTCAGATCCTTAAATGTAGGTCTCATACCAATATTGACTACTCCATATAACCAGTTTGGGTTATTATAAGAAAACATCACTTTAGCGTAATATGTACCAAATTTTGGTTTTATCATGCAATCTTCTATAGGAATATTTATGGTTGGGAATCCTATTTCTCTACCTCTACACGCACCCTTTATCACAACACCAGAAACTTGATAAGGTCTACCAAGTAATTTATTAGCAATGTCTATTTCACCTTTCTGTACATACTCTCTGATTGAAGAAGAAGAGCAAATTTTGCCGTCAATTATTAATGGCTCTAATTTAGTCAAAGAGTATCCATATGTTTCAGAATATTTCTCTAGAGTTAATATATCACCCAATCGTTTATGACCAAAAGTGCAATTTTCTCCGACAATTATGTGTTTAGCGCCATATTTATCTATTAAAATCTCACTGATAAAGTCATCGCAGCTAACCTCAGAAAAACCTCTACTAAAATTAATAATATACAAGTAATCTATACCATAGCTGCTGATTAGTTCCTTTTTTTGTTCTTGGTCTATTAACCTAAAATTGTTTCTACCAAATAAAACAGTTGATGGGTGAGGCTCAAAAGTTAAAACTGCAGAGGGTAATCCTCTTTCTTGTGCTACCTTCTTTAGAGTGGAAATTGCAAGTTCATGTCCTAAATGAATGCCATCGAAATTTCCGAAGGTTAGTGCTATATTATTTTCTATCCCTTGCTCACAATTATAAATAATTTTCATACAATTTGATGTTTTTACATGTTTCTTATATATAATAACTATATTTTAGCAAGCTACGGAGATAAATTGTGAAAAATACTAAAGGAAAAGTTATAATATATGTAAAGCATCACTGCCCATTCTGCAAAAAAGCAAAAGAGTTACTGGATAAAAAAGGTGTGAAATATGAAGAAATCGATGTGCTCAAAAACTCAGATCTATTTAACGACATAAAATCAAAGTATAACGTTAGAACAGTTCCACAGATCTTTATTAACGATAAGCACATTGGGGGGTGTGACAAATTGATGGATCTTGAAAAAGAAGGAAAGTTGGATGATATGCTAAATAATAATGACAATCACACTGATGTCACAACCTACACAAACAGCAATGATGAATGTGGAGAGTGTGTTATACCACATGATGATTTTATGTAACTTTTTATCTTGTTTTGTCGTGTAATACGTAAATGAAAACTAGTATGCTCACTTTAAACAATTCTTAATGAATTAAAAATACAATTCATTTAGTGAGTTTTTTTAGTGGGAAAAATGACAAAAAATATTTCAATTATTAGCAGAAACTTAATTAGTATCGAATTAGTTAACAAACAAGATTTAGAGAATTTCATCAAGATTTTCACAGTGCTTGATAAACATATAGCAGCTAAAACACTTTTTACAGAAGAAGTGAGAATAGAGTATAAACAGCACAACGGCAAAGAAGTTGTTGAATTGCTAAAAGATACAGACTTTACATATCATGAGGTTGAAAATGTATTGAACCACCTGAGTAAACATGGAATGAAGGTGCCCAGCAGTGTTATAGCACACACCCTTTTTGCTGCATACAATCACGCACTTGAATCTAAGAATGTAGCATTTTCTTTTTCTGAAGGCTCTCCACAATTTAACATCAGAGTGAGTAAGAACATCTTCATAATAACTCCTATGAGTGAAGAGAATTTGGGATTGAATTCACAAAGTAGCAAGGCATTAATAGAGTCGTTACAGAGCGAAAAAAATATTTATGATTGTATAGTAGAAGAAAATACCATTAAAGTTATAGTGCATTCTGAAATACATCAAGCTATAAATTTGATTATAAAATCACTGATAAAGTCTCGCCTTTTAGCAAAAGAGGAAGAAGGAAAATTCAAAGAGAAATTAAGACAACTTGCCTTTAAGGATCAAGCTTTTGTTGAGTATTCCAGTATCAAAACCATCAGTAGGTATCCACATAATCATCCTCTGAGAAAGCATGAAAGTATTACTAAGGACATAGAAAATATTTTATGTGATTTCATAACAAATGAGAATAGCGAGTTTGCTATAGAGCGGTTAAATAAGCTGAGCTCAGAAGTTTCTCCGGATACTCCAAGAATTATCACTAAAACTATAGATAAACTTGTTAAATTTCATTAAGGTATACGAGAGCCAATAGACTTCTTGTATTACCTTCTGTCATCCAAGTAGCCAAGCTACTTGGTTCTTTTTTTGGGTTCCAGCACTATGTACATAAGACCTGCTGCAAAAGGTGATTGAAAAAATAATGTGAGAGAAGTAGAAGAAGAATAAGCAGATTGAGTAAGGTAAAAAAATGAGCTTTAGTTACTATAACATGAAGAAACACCCAAGAAACTTTCGTAATATAACAGGTTTAACTATAGAGGAGTTCGAAAAGGTAGTGGAAAAAGTGAGGTCTGGGTGGGAAAGACTTGAAAAACAGAAAAAGTGCCATGGTAGAAGATCACAACTACCAACTCTAGAAGATAAGTTATTTTGCGTAATTTTGTACTATCGCACTTACATAACACATAGATTTTTAGGGTGCCTGTTCAATGTTCACAACGCAAATGTATTTAGGTTACTGAAGAAAATAGAGCCATTACTTGCCAAAAAAGTTACTATAACAAAAGATAGAAGTATGACACCAGAAAAAATACTGAAGATTCTGGCTGATGTTACAGAACAGCAAATACAGAGACCAGAAGATAGTAAAAAACGGAAGAAATCATATTCAGGAAAAAAAAAGAACCAACACTATGAAAACTGAGATTGTTATCGAAGAAGGTGGAAGAATTTTATCAGTGTCAAATTCATATCGTGGTAGAATTAATGATTTTCGCATAAGGAAACAAGAAAAATATTTACCAATCGATAGCATAAAATATGCCGATTCTGGATATCAAGGTTGGCAAAAATTGCAAAGCAATGTTATAATTCCATATAAAAAGTATCGTAAAAAGCCATTAACTCCAGAGCAGAAAGAGCATAATAGAAGATTAGCATCATTTAGAATGAGAGTAGAAAATAAGATCCGTGAGATAAAGATATTTAAGATTATGTCTCATGTTTACCGCAATTTTCAGAAAAAATACAACCTGAGGTTCAATATTATTGCTGGTATTGTGAATCTTAAGCACGCCTTTTAGTTAACCTTGATTTTAGTCACCCTCCTTTCCTTCTTTTTATTGCTTGATTCTCAGCAGGTCTATAGCTGTACAAACATTGTAGCCGTTATTCAAGTAGCCCGCAGAAACGAAAAAACTTCCTTTACAAACTCCGCCAGCCCCCTTATTATGACAATAAGGGTATTTATGACTCAAAACTTGTTTTTGACCTGCAGGCTCAATGACAAAATTCAGTAAAAAACTCAGGGTATTTTTGGGCGGATTACATAAAATTATAGCGGCTGCATGTCTTTTAAATTTTTTCTACATTCAGCCAAATCGAGCTTATTTTAAGCGTTAGCACATTATTACAGCGCCAGTTTAAATTATTATAGGGTCAAAACTCGCACCACGGGGCTTCTTTTGCCTTTTTTTTATTTGGTAAATTTCTTAATGTTTGTAGCTAAAGCAATTTAAGAGACCGAAAATGGTGTCATTTCAGCGCGTGACGCTGGAATCTAGTCTTTATTATGCAGCCACTTATTTAAAGTTAAGTTTTCTGGATCCAAGTAGTCAGGGCACTGGGATGACACCTTGACAATCGTCATCCCGCTACGTGTTAGCGGATGAGATACCGCGAATGAATTGCGGTATGACGGTCTGCGGCAGTATGACGGTTCGCGGTGGCATGACAATAACCTCGTCATTCTTCTACTCGTTAGCGCCGCGGCGGTATGATGTCTTCCTTGGATCAGCTATAGATTACCTGATCTCACCATCTTTCCAATCACTTTATACATAATTCTCGAATTTTGAAAACTTACTTTGAGTGAATTGCTCATATTCTTCATCCTCTAGTTCTTCAAAAATTTCTGGATGTTGGTCACCTAGACGAACAATTATTGAAATGAGCTCTTTGTTTGTTTTTTTAAGTAAAAACCTTTCAAGGAGAGTTTGTTCATCAACATATCCCGGGCACATAGATGATCGATACTCCTTTCTGTCAAGATCAATCAAAGCAAAACCCGTTGCAGCCATATGCTTGCACGGACCATAATACACAAATGCAGGACAGGAACACTTTCCACTAAGGAATGGACCATCGTATTCTAGTTTTACCCGATATACACTTGATCCAACTACCTCTGATTTAGCGTGAGATTTGTTGATAGATACGTTCCGTACTTTTCCTTTGTTGAAATAATCTCTTCCGCTAGAGAGGTAAGATTCTTTAAGAAGATTTTTGATATCTTTATAATATAATCTCATTTTTGCCTCCTTATTTCATATATAAAGCCCTCAATTTTCTAATATATCCTTTCTTCCATAAAAATTTATTAACCCACCACGACTGTTATATGGCCCTGCGTACAATTTTATAGTGCTATAGCTAACTCAAGAAAGGTTTCCCTACGTCATACCGCGATTCATTCGTGGTATCTCAGCATAAGACCTGCTGAGAATCAAGCAATAAAAAGAAGGAAAGGAGGGTGACTAAAATCAAGGTTAACTAAAAGGCGTGCTTAAGATTCACAATACCAGCAATAATATTGAACCTCAGGTTGTATTTTTTCTGAAAATTGCGGTAAACATGAGACATAATCTTAAATATCTTTATCTCACGGATCTTATTTTCTACTCTCATTCTAAATGATGCTAATCTTCTATTATGCTCTTTCTGCTCTGGAGTTAATGGCTTTTTACGATACTTTTTATATGGAATTATAACATTGCTTTGCAATTTTTGCCAACCTTGATATCCAGAATCGGCATATTTTATGCTATCGATTGGTAAATATTTTTCTTGTTTCCTTATGCGAAAATCATTAATTCTACCACGATATGAATTTGACACTGATAAAATTCTTCCACCTTCTTCGATAACAATCTCAGTTTTCATAGTGTTGGTTCTTTTTTTTCCTGAATATGATTTCTTCCGTTTTTTACTATCTTCTGGTCTCTGTATTTGCTGTTCTGTAACATCAGCCAGAATCTTCAGTATTTTTTCTGGTGTCATACTTCTATCTTTTGTTATAGTAACTTTTTTGGCAAGTAATGGCTCTATTTTCTTCAGTAACCTAAATACATTTGCGTTGTGAACATTGAACAGGCACCCTAAAAATCTATGTGTTATGTAAGTGCGATAGTACAAAATTACGCAAAATAACTTATCTTCTAGAGTTGGTAGTTGTGATCTTCTACCATGGCACTTTTTCTGTTTTTCAAGTCTTTCCCACCCAGACCTAACTTTTTCCACTACCTTTTCGAACTCCTCTATAGTTAAACCTGTTATATTACGAAAGTTTCTTGGGTGTTTCTTCATGTTATAGTAACTAAAGCTCATTTTTTTACCTTACTCAATCTGCTTATTCTTCTTCTACTTCTCTCACATTATTTTTTCAATCACCTTTTGCAGCAGGTCTATAGATTCCGCTAACGAGTAGCGGAATGACGAATTTGTTGTTTTTCAAATTGTAGGTAAACCTAAGCCACTTTAGCTATATATAATAGAATTTCGCTTTCTACTATCTTTCCAATCGCTTTATACATAATTCTCGAATTTTGAAAATTTGCTCCATGTTGTACGGTATATTTGGGTTATTGATCAACCAGTTCTCAATAAATTGTTTATGCTTTTCTACTTTGTAGTTTCCAAGATGTTCGGGCTCAATTTTCTCTTCCTCTGTCAGTTCTAGTGAGGCACTATTTTCTGGAAAAGTTATATCAATAATTCGATTTTTATAACGAAGGTAGCAGTGCATTTCCGGAATTTGCAACAAGTTATACTCATTTAGAACTGCAGAAATTTTTGGAGTGTTTACTTTACTCATCATAAAAACTGCTATGTATAACGTCATAGCAACTTCGCACTCAAAACTTAACTCATATATAAGTGCATGCTTTGTGCTGCATGTACCACATTTCTCACTAATTACCGATAAATAATCTATACGATTGTTATTACGTCCGTAAGGCAGTTTATGTACATATTTTAATGCTTCACGAAATGTAGTAATACCCAGAGTTAAAAAGAGATTTGATATAGGCTTATGATTAGATAAATATATTTGATTTAAGTCATTCATATCATCATTATCTAATTTCTCACTTGTATAAAATTTGTTTTCTTACTTCGAGACCTAATCTACCACGACTTTTACATGGCGTTTCTTTCCTGCAGATAATTTTATAAATGACTGACCTTTAAAGCTCTCAGAATTTATTATGTAGTTAACATTGTTTATAATATTATCATTAACTTTGCACCCATTGCCCTGTATTAAACGCTTTGCAGCGCCTTTTGAAGGTTCAAAACCGGTGTCATGCAGTAGGTTTACTAAGGATATGCCGCTTGCAACTTGCTCTTTTTTTATGATGTAATCAGGAAGTAGTGAACTGTCTTCATTTTCAAAAGCAGAGACTGCAGCAGATCGTGCAAGTTCTGCTTCTTTATTACCATGACATATTTTTGTCACTTCTGTTGCTAAAACTTTTTTTGCTTCATTTATTTCCTGATCTTTTAAGGATTCTAACTTTTTGATCTCATCAATTGACACATCAGTGAGCAATCTCAAAAAACGTCCAACATCTTGATCATCAACGTTGCGAAAATATTGCCAGTAGTCGTAAGGCTTTAGCATATTATCATCAAGCCACACTGCTCCACTTTCAGTTTTGCCCATTTTTACCCCTTGAGCATTCAATAAAAGAGGGGCAGTAAGGCCAAACAGCTCAGGTAAATTCAACTTTTTTCCAAGCTCAATTCCGTTTACTATATTTCCCCACTGGTCTGACCCTCCAATCTGCAGACGACAGCCATGCTTTTTATTCAACTCAACAAAATCATAAGCCTGCAATAGCATGTAATTAAATTCCAGAAAGCTTAAGGTTTGCTCTCTATCCAGCCTGGTTTTCACACTATCAAAACTTAGCATACGATTTACAGAAAAATAAGCTCCTATATCACGCAAAAAATCTATGTATTTTATATTATCCAACCAATCTGCGTTATTTACTATCATTGCACCAGTCTTGCTGTCATTAAAAGACACCATTTTCTCTAATATTCTCCTTATGCTGGATGTATTTTGATTGATGTTCTCTACGGGCAAGATGCTTCTTGCTTTATCTTTGAAGGATGGGTCACCAATTTTTGTTGTGCCACCTCCAAGTAAGACTATCGGCTTATAACCAAATTTCTGCAGGTGACGGAGCATCATAATCTGAATTAGGTGACCAGCATGAAGACTTGGTGCTGTGCAATCAAACCCAATGTATGCGACTATATGATTATTTTCGGATAATAGCTGATCTAACCCTTCAATATTTGTACATTGGTATAGGCACCTTCTTTCTTGGATAAAATTTAAAAACTCGGACTTGTGTTTCATTTTATAAACCCCAGTCTATCCTGTAATTAATGCCGAAGGTAACCCTAATAGAGAAGCCATTGCCCAGACACTGGGATCCAGAAAACTTAATTATAAACAAGCACACTATACAACGTTTTCGATGAAATTGCATGAAAAACTGGATTCCAGTGTCAAGCACTGGAATGACACCACCTGTGCAGGAGTTGCCTTCAAAATTACAACGTTTGTGCAGTTGTGCACCAGCTATCCAGGCAATCAGTTCCATAACTCTTCTATTTTATAATACTCCCTTACTTCTGACCTGAATATGTGAACCATTATGCCTTGAAAATTCAAAATCACCCAATTGCCTTCATCCATACCTTCTACATCTATTTTATCATGTCGCTCGAGACTTTTTATTACGTGTTCAGCTAACGCTTTCACATGGCGACTTGAATCACCAGATGCAATAATCATATATTTTGCAATAATGGTTCTATTCTGCACATCGAGAGTAACTATATCGTGACCTTTATTTTGATCTATTATACTTACAATCATGCTTTTTATTGATTCTGTATCACTGGATACATTAGTCATCATCTTAAATTATTTAATTTACTTATAATTATACACTCAAAATCTCTAAATATGAACTATTTTCAACGCGACTGTTCGTTAAAAAGGTATTATCTGCATCTATTTTATCATCATGTTTTTAGCATGTACAATGTATATACTTTTATATATAATTGAAAATAGCTTTCTACTAGTATTCATTATGGGCAAGACTCTCATTTACTTAATCGGCTTTCCAGGCAGTGGTAAGTTTACTACTGCAAAGGAACTGTGTAAAATCATTGATGCAGTAATAGTAAGCAATAATCTATTCAATAATATTATATTTGATATTGTTAAATTGCAGGATGCTGAAGTTCCAGATGAACTATGGGAAAAAATTTTTGCAGTTAGGGAAAATGTATTAGCAATACTAGAAAAACACTATATAAAATCAAAACATTATATATTTACAAATGAATTGATAGAGGGTGACCCCTATGATCAGAGAATATACAACTCTGTGGTAAATTTAAGTAAAAAAATGGATATGGAAATTCTTCCTGTAGTGTTACATTGTAATGACGAAGAACTAGCAAGGCGTATTCACTCAAAGGAGAGATGCCGGAAAAATAAAATTATTGATTCGGATTTTGTTATGAAAAGAATTGAAGGGAAAAGGCTATTTATACCGGAAGGTACACTTGAAATTGATAACTCAAACTTAAGTGCAAAGGGAGTTGCAAAGAAAATTGTTGAAGAGATGAAGGAAGAAAAAAATGGAAAATTAATTAAAACTTCTGTAACAAATCATTTAAAAACAGAGCGTACTCGTGGTTGAGCAGAAAGATAAGTATCGTCCTTGTGTTGGCATAATGCTATTTAACAGACAAGGACATGCCTTTATTGGAAAACGCTTTGATAGCGACTCTTACTGGCAGATGCCACAAGGAGGTATTGATGATGGTGAGGAACTGGAACAAGCAGCGTTACGTGAGTTGCTAGAGGAAGTTGGTACTAATAAAGTAAAGGTTATAACTAAAAGCAAGGATTGGATATACTACAACTTGCCTGAAGAAGTTATACCAAAGTGCTGGAATGGGAAATATTCTGGTCAAAAGCAAAGGTGGTTCTTAATGAAATTTTATGGAGAGGATAAGGATATTGATATTAATTATACTGATCATCCAGAGTTCAAAGAGTGGCGTTGGCAAAGTATAGATGATTTAGTAGCCAATGCTATATCATTTAAAAAAGAAGTTTATAAGACAGTGATAGAAGAGTTTTCTTCTACAATCAAAGCCTCTATTATTGAGTAAAATTTATAATAAGCTCATGATAGTAGATTCTCATTGCCACTTGATTTATTTTTCTGATGATGAAATACCAAAAGTAATTTCAAGGGCAGAGCAAAATGGTGTAAAAATTTTGCATAACATATGCGTAAGCATTGATTATATCCCTAAATTATTAAAAATTTCTTCATCCTACGATCAAGTCTACTTCTCTGTTGGTATACATCCACTTGATGCTGCTATAGAAAACGGTGAGTGTATACATGCTGATGAATTAGTTGAATTTACTAAGAATCAAAAGGTAATTAGTATCGGTGAAACCGGGTTAGATTTTTATAAATCTAACAACAAAGACAATCAGAAAAAAAGTTTTGCATCACACATAGAAGCAGCAAGAATAACTGGGTTGCCCTTAGTTATTCACACTAGAAATGCTGATGATGAGATGATTGATATATTAAAATCAGAAATGAAAACTGGCACTTTTGGTGGAGTAATGCACTGTTTTGCTTCCTCTAAAGAACTTGTTTATCAATCTATGGATTTAGGGTTATATATTTCATTTTCTGGAATTATTACTTTTAAAAATGCGAGCTTACTCAGAGGAATTGCACAAAATGTACCACGCGAGCGTGTTTTAGTCGAAACTGATGCACCATATCTATCACCTGAGCCTTATAGGGGAAAAAAGAACGAACCAGCAATGGTAAAATATGTTGTGGATTGTTTGGCAGAGTTATGGAATGAGTCACCCGACAAAGTAGCAGAAATAACCACAAGCAACTTTTTTAGGCTGTTTACGAAACTTGAGCTACAAGGAAATTCTATAAAACCATTGATTTGCTTATGAGCCTAAATAGTTCTTTCACTGCATTCACAGATTTATTGAACATTTCTCGTTCACTATTATCCATCTTAACTTCTAGGACCTTTTCAACTCCATTTTTTCCAATAATTACAGGAACACCAATAAACAAATCTTTTACACCATATTCACCATTAAGGTAAGCAGCACATGGTAATATACGCCTTTTATCTTTTAAATAGGACTCTAACATGCATATAGCTGAAGATGCAGGAGCGTAGTATGCAGATCCAGACTTAAGCAGATCAACTATTTCTTTACCGCCATTGCGAGTGCGTTCAACTATTTCATCAACTTTTTTCTGCGTAATGAGACCCATATCGATAACTTGGGTAAGTGGAATGCCAGCGATAGAAGTGCAATTAATGAGTGGTACCATAGTGTCACCATGTCCTCCAAGCACAAAAGCAGATATATCTTCAACTGAAATATTTAATTCACTTGCAAGAAAATAACGGAAACGGGAAGAATCAAGCACTCCTGCCATTCCAACAACCATATTAGCTGGAAGGTTTGAAAATTTATGCACCACTGAAACCATGGCATCCAAAGGGTTGGTAACCACTATTACAAACGCATTTGGAGAATACTTCTTAATATTTTCACCAACCTCCTTCATTACTTTAGCATTGGTTTGCAGGAGGTCATCCCTGCTCATTCCAGGTTTTCTAGCAATGCCTGCTGTTATGATGATTGCATCAGAATTTTCTATATCTTTGTATTGATTAGTTCCAGTTAAACCAGAATTAAATCCATCAATAGGGGATGATTCTGCTATGTCGAGTGCTTTACCTTGCGGTATTCCATCACTAATATCAAGTAAAACAACATTGCCGAGTTCCCTTAGTGCAATCATATGGGCAAGAGTTCCACCGATATTTCCTGCACCGATTAAAGATATTTTTTTTCTTTGTACTGTCATTTGCTACTCCTTTGTATTTACTTTTATGGTTTTACCTTCCCAAGGCGATAGGCTATCAAGCATACGAAAATCTTGCGGCAAATCTATAGGATTATATACAACCTTTTTTGCCTCTATATCGTATCTTACTTCCTCATAACCAGTGAGAGGGAAATCTTTTAACATTGGATGACCTTTGAATCCATAGTCTGTTAGAATCCTACGCAAATCAGGGTGATCAGAGAATTCTATTCCATACATATCAAACACTTCACGCTCAAACCACGAAGCTGTGCTAAATACCTTTGCTATGCTTGGAGGCATATCGCCCTCACATAATTGAAGTTTTATGTGTACTCTAATATTATACACAATGCTGAGTAAATTGTACACTAACTCAAAGCGCTTTTCTCGATCTGGATAGTCAACCCCAAAAATATCAACTAATAGTTCAAACCTACACTTTTCATCATCACGTAGAAAGGATAGGTGCTTTTCAATTTCATCTAAAGTTGAATATATTACAATAATGCCATCATCTTTTTGAATGCACTCACACTTGGTCTTTTTTTGTATATGCCTTGCAGTTTTACCCATGCTTTATATTCTGAGTTCGTTTTATTTTGTTTTGTAGGCATAGCATTCCATATAGCAACGCCTCAGCGGTTGGTGGGCATCCAGGGACATACACGTCAACTGGCACAATTCTATCACAGCCTCGGACTACTGAATAAGAGTAATGGTAATAACCACCACCATTTGCACAACTTCCCATAGAAATAACATACTTCGGGTCTGCCATTTGATCATAAACCTTGCGCAATGCTGCTGCCATTTTATTAGTTAGTGTGCCAGCAACAATCATCACATCTGATTGACGTGGGCTTGCACGAAACATTATGCCATATCTATCAAGATCATAACGGCTGGATGCAGTATGCATCATCTCAACTGCGCAACATGCAAGACCAAATGTCATTGGCCACAATGAACCAGACCTTGCCCAATTCATTACATAATCTATTAAATCACCAAATTTAGTAACAAGAAACCCTTCTTTTTTATAACGACCCCAGTCATCATTAGATAGAATTTGATTTGTCATAAACTACTCCCACTCTAATGCACCTTTACACCATTCATAGATAAAACCTATAGTGAGTATTGCAAGAAATACCATCATAGACCAAAATCCACCATAGCTTATCTTAGATAAAGAAACAGCCCAAGGAAAAAGAAAAGCAATTTCTAAGTCAAATATTATAAATAATATTGAAACTAGGTAAAATTTAATGTCAAAATTTTTTCTTGCACTGGATAGTGGGTTGAAGCCACACTCATATGTGGAAAGTTTTTCACCATCTGGCTTACTCACTGCAAGAAACATAGGCAATATACCTAAAGCAAAAGATACTACAATTGATACGCAGATAAAGATTACTATGGTTAGATATTCGCTCATTTAACAAAACATATAACACTATGAGTTTACATGCTTTCCTAACTTTTTACCACCTAAAATATGCACGTGAAAGTGTGGTACAACCTGCTCTCCATTTTCACCGTAGTTAGTGACTAATCTATATCCTGTTTTTTCTAAATTATATTTATGTGCTATTTCTCTGACAATTTTGAAAAAATTTACTATCTCCTCTTCAGAAGCTTTTAGAATAAAATCATCGTATGAAATATATTGATTTTTTGGTATAACTAAAATGTGAACTGGTGCGTCAGGGTGCTTATCACGAAAAGCTAGTACATTTTCATTTTCATGTACCTTCTCACAAGGTAACTCACCTCTTAATATTTGAGCAAAGATATTATTGCTATCATAAACTTCATTGTTCATATTTTAAGAGCGACCTTTCCCTCTTCCTTTATTTCTTTCTACATCAGGCGTAGATAGTGGTTTTATTACTTCACCAGAGGTATCTTCAAAATTCAAAAAAGTACTTCCCAATCCTTCTGCTTGCTCTTTGATATCTCCTTCTGATAACTGCATATTTTCTATAGGAAAAATAGTTTCTTTACTTTTACCAAAAGGAAACTCGTTAGGATTAGTAATGTTAAAAGATTTTACTAATTCATCTGTACTTGTAACAGTTTCTGAAGACTGCCCTGGTGACTTTCCAGTTTGTGCTGGCCTTAGAGTTTCTGATGGTTTGTTCTGGTTATCATATTCTCGATACAATTTTTCTGCAATACCATTCAGCAATTTTAAGTCTGTATGAATTTTAAATTCTCCACCAGTAATTCCTGCCAGCTTCTTAAGGTCTTCGTCAACTTTATTAGCAATTCCTTTAAGAACAAGCTCTTTTATTTCTTTCTCGCTCTTGCCTTTATTATCAGGATTAGTTTTAATAGTGTTAGCTATTTCCTCAACGTTAATTTCAATTACAATTTTGTTTTCTTCTCTAAAAATAGTTACATTCGGTAAACCTACTTTTATTTTACCCAATTGTTCATCGTTCAAATAAGGTATATCTCCCGTCAGAGTCCTTGACGCTAAAAAAGCTACCTTTCCTTTCCCTTTCTTTTGCTCTGTTATTTCTACACCAAGATTCTCACTAGCTTGTGTGGTTTTTATAGGTGGATCATATTTTTCAAGCTCGCTGCCAATAACATAGCGCCAGCCATTTTTTATGTCGTGCCACATTTCGCCCCGAGACTTAAACCAGTTTTTTGGCTGTATAGGATATATTATACCCCAAAATAGAGCTTTTGCACCTCTACCCAGAAAACTTCCTACTCCCAAAGCTGTATTACCAACTTTAGCTAGTATAGAAGTAGATTCTTCATTTTGGTCGTCTTTTGGCATACATACCTCCAAGGTACTTTCTACAACTAAATACATTTTAATTATAGACGAAAAAATTTAAACTTCTATATCCATTATAAGATAGAATTATAGGGATTGCAACAATTATTTATACATTGTCTAAAACATGTGGTATTTGCTACTTTATTCAATTTACTTTAAAGAGTACTCTCTAAATTATGTTTAAATGGAACACAAATAATATCATTGATGCAACTGGCGGAAGAGGCGTAAATGGTTGTAATTGGACACATAGCTCAAATATTTCAACGGACACAAGAAGCATAAAAAAAGGTGATTTATTTATTGCACTCAAGGGAAAGAATTTTGATGGCCATAATTTTTTGCATGAAGCGTTTTTAAAAGGGGCTGCCGCTGCAATAGTAAGTGAGGGTAAATATAAAAATTTCCCTCTCATTATTGTACAAGATACCCTGAAAGCTTTGCACGATATGGCATCATACTATATTAGAAATATTCTTGTTAATGCTAAAGTTATTGCAATTACAGGCAGTGTCGGGAAAACCACTACAAAGGATATGCTGCACACTGTTTTATCGCAATATGGAGTGTCCCATGCAAACGAAGGTAACTTAAATAATAATATAGGATTGCCTTTGACAATTCTAAAAGCTCCAAAAAACTGCCAGTACTTAATCCTTGAAATGGGAATGAATAAAGCTGTTGAAATAAAAGAATTATCAAAGATTAGTAATCCAAATATTGCAGTTATTACCAACATCGAACCTGCACATACTGAAAATTTTTCATCACTATTTGACGTTACACAAGCGAAGTTAGAAATTCTATATGGTATGAAAAGTAATGGTACTTTGGTCTTAAACAGAGATAATAAATATTATGATTATCTCTCATCACATGCCAATAGAAATGTAATAAGCTTCGGTAAAGATAAAAATGCTGAAGTTTGTTTGTTGGACCTAATAAGAAATGATGACGGGCTAAATTTAAAAATCAGGCTGAGTGATAATCAAACTATAAACTGTAATTTACGTGTGCAAGGTGAGCATTTTGCTTATTCGCTACTTGTTGTTGCAGCAGTTGTGCAGAGCCTCGGACTTGATTTATTAAAATTACCACTTGCACTTAAGAATTTTAGTGTAACGAAAGGTAGAGGCAATATTCATAAGGTCAAATACAATAAAAAATATATACATTTAATTGATGACTCCTATAACGCCAGCCCTGCTTCGATGAAAACTGCAATAAAAACTTTGAGTACATATTCTAATCAGAGAAAAGTAGCTTTGCTTGGTGATATGTTGGAACTTGGTGATAAAAGCATAGAATTTCATACAGATTTGGTTAAGATTGTTACAGAAAATAATATAGATAAAATTTATACAGTTGGTAAATTTATGTTAGAATTGCATGAGCTTTTGCCAGATAATATAAGAGGCGCGCATTTTAATGATTCTAATCAATTGAAAAGTGATTTAGCTAACATTATTCAGAATAATGACGCAATTTTAGTTAAAGGCTCACGAAGAATGAAAATGGATCTTATTGTACGGGAATTCATAATAGAATATTAAGCAAAATCATTGTATTAATTTACAGTAACAAATTATTAGGAACTTTAATCGTGACAAAACGTGTAATTATTTTTGGTGGAACGGGGTTTATAGGGAAACACATCGTAAGACGCTTGGCAGCAGAAGGATATTTAATAAAGATATTCACTCGTAATCAGGAAAAAGCTGCTTGTTTAAAATTGTGTGGCAATTTGGGAGAAATATCAATATTTAAAGGCGATTTTTTTGATGAAAAATCAGTTCTAGAGGGTATGGAAGAATGTGATGTAGCCATAAACTTAGTGGGAATATTATATGAAGCAAAAAAGCACGATTTTTACGCTGTTCACGTTAAAATAGCTGAAAGGATAGCAAAAGCTGCAAAAATGAAAAATGTACCTATGATGATACATTTTTCCGCTATGGGAATAGAAAATAGCAAGTTATCAAAATATGCCAAAAGTAAATTGGAAGGTGAAAAAGCTGTAACTTCAGCATTTCAAGAAGCAATAATAATTAGGCCAAGCCTTGTATTTGGTAAAGAAGATAACTTCTTTAATAAATTTGCAAGATTAGCAACTGTTCTTCCTTTTTTGCCGCTAATTGGCAATGGAACGACTAAATTTCAGCCAATATGTGTAACAGACTTAGCTGAAGTGGTATATCGTATTATCAGTTTTAATAAGCAAGATAAGAAAATTTATAACATGGGTGGACCAAAGGTTTACTCTTTCAAAAGCTTATTGAAGTTTATTCTGAATGTTACTAACAGAAAGTGTTTGTTGATCAATGTATCTTTTCCAATGGCAAAGTTAATAGCTTTCTTTTTAGAAAATAAAATTATTTCTATGCTGCTAAAACCAATAACCAGAGATACGAACCCTGTGCTTACTCAAGATCAGGTGAAAGTTATGATGAATAGCTCAATCGAAAAGTCAGCTGACCTTGAAACAATGAAGGTTCGACCATTAGCAATTGAAAATGTGGTGCCAGAATACTTGAAGATTTATAGAAAGTATTGATAGAAGAGTGTGCCCGGTAGGATTCGAACCTACGACCCACAGCTTAGAAGGCTGTTGCTCTATCCAGCTGAGCTACGGGCACACAATATATATAAAATGCTTCTTAGTACAAGTGAAGTCAAGTATTTCGTGTGAATATGATGTTTGTGGTAATATCTTACAACACCTTGTCATTGCAGTTGTGTGTCACGCGCTGCCGAAATTGGATGCGAGAAGTCCATTTATTTTAGAAATATTATATAGAAAGTTGCTTGACAAACTCCGCCAGCCCCCTTATTATGATAATAAGGGTATTTATGACTCAAAACTTGTTTTTGACCTGCAGGCTCAATGACAAAATTCAGTAAAAAACTCAGGGTATTTTTTGGCGGATTACGTAAAATTATAGCGGCTGCATGTCTTTTAAATTTTTTCTACATTCAGCCAAATCGAGCTTATTTTAAGCGTTAGCACATTATTACAGCGCCAGTTTAAATTATTATAGGGTCAAAACTCGCACCACGGGGCTTCTTTTGCCTTTTTTTCCGTTTGGTAAATTTCTTAATGTTTGTAGCTAAAGCAATTTAAGAAACCGAAAATGGTGTTATTCCAGCGCGTGACGCTGGAATCTAGTCTTTATTATGCAGCCACTTATTTAAAGTTAAGTTTTCTGGATCCAAGTAGTCAGGGCACTGGGATGACACCTTGACAATCGTCATCCCGCTACGTGTTAGCGGATGAGATACCGCGAATGAATCGCGGTATGACGGTCTGCGGCAGTATGACGTAGGACTGCTGTCATTCCAGTGCTTGACACTGGAATCCAGCTTCTATGCAACCTCATCAAAAACATTCATTTAGTATAAGATCAGCTACTTTCCATGCTAGTTTGCTTATAAACAAGCAAACTTTTCTGGATCCCAGTGACCTTTGTTGTATTGCCAAAGAGATGGGTCGTTGAGCGCTCTTTTGCTTGGTTGGAAAAGTGTAGGCGGTTGTGGAAAAATTGCGAACGTAAACTCAATACCAGCTTGCAAATGATTGTCCTTTCCTTCATTTCTCTCCTATTACGAAGATTTTAAACAGGTTCTTAAGAAAGTTTTAAATTTTTGCAGACCATACCTAACAATAAGCAACTTTAAGTTTAAATTTATGAAATTAGTTGTTATATACATCAGCAAATACGAATTTAACTGGTGTTATGGACTTAAATAAATTTACCGAAAAAGCAAAAAGTCTAATTCAAAGTGCTCAGATGAAAGCGTTGGGAGCTGGGCATCAGATTTTTATGCCTGAGCATTTACTCAAAGTGATGCTTGAGGATGAATTAGGTTTAGTTCAGGATTTGATAAACGCTTGTGGTGGAAATGTGCAAAGTATTTCTGATGCTGTGGATAGCGCAATAAAAAAGTTTCCAGTAGTTGAAGGTCCAGGAAGTGGTGGACTTCAACTTTCAAGAGAAATAGCAAAAGTTTTTGAAGATTCAATTGGTATTGCTCGGAGGAATAAAGATTCGTTTGTTGCCGTTGAGCGTTTACTGCAGGGCCTCACTGCACAAAAAGATGATACTGTAGGCAAAATTCTGGCAGAGAATGGTGTGACTCCACAAAAACTGAACTCAGTTATTGCAGAAATGAGAAAAGGCAGCAGTGCGGACTCGCCACACAGTGAGGAAAAATTAAACGCGGCAAAGAAATATACAAAAGATGTTACAGAGCTTGCTATGCAAGGAAAGCTTGATCCTGTAATTGGTCGTGATGAAGAGATCAGAAGAACTATGCAGGTATCACTGAGGCGGACAAAAAATAATCCAGTGCTGATAGGTGAACCTGGTGTTGGAAAAACTGCAATAGTCGAGGGGATTGCAAACAGAATTGTTGCAAACGATGTGCCACTTGGTTTGCGTGATGCAAAGGTTTTAGCTTTGGATCTTGGTGCATTAATCGCTGGAACGAAGTTTAGAGGAGAATTTGAAGAAAGGTTAAAAGCAGTGATTAATGAAATTTCAAAAACAGAGGGAAAAGTTATCTTGTTTATAGATGAGCTTCATACTTTAGTTGGAGCAGGAGCAATAAGTGGTGCAATGGATGCCTCGAATCTGCTGAAGCCTGCTCTTGCGCGTGGAGAAATTCGCTGTATAGGAGCCACAACTTTAGATGAATATCGTGAACATATAGAAAAAGATCCTGCACTTGCACGGCGTTTCCAGCCTGTGTTTATCTCTCAACCAACTGAAACTGATACCATTTCAATACTCAGGGGTTTGAAGGAAAGATATGAAGTGCATCATGGTATAAGAATTACAGACGGTGCAATAATTGCTGCTGCAACGTTGTCCAATAGATATATAACAGATAGGTTTTTACCTGATAAAGCAATTGATTTGATTGATGAAGCAGCAAGTAGGGTGAGAATTGAAATGGATAGCAAGCCTGAAGTTATTGATGAACTTGAGAGAAAGGTTATACAGCTAAAGATTGAAGCAGAAGCTCTAAAAAAAGAAAGTGATGAAAATTCTAAACAGCGTTTAAAAAAGATAAATGAAGAGATCGAAAATCTAAACAGTAAATTTGCTGACTTGAACAGCAAATGGCAGATGGAAAAGAATAAAATAGCTAGAATACAAGAAACAGTTGAAAAATTAGATAACGCCAGAAAAGAGCTGGAATTGGCTCAGCGGAGTGGAAATTTAGGAAAAGCAGGAGAGCTGATGTATGGTGTGATCCCTCAGCTTGAGAATGAATTAAAAAATCAGGAAAAGGTTACTGATAGTTTCTTAAAGAAAGAAGTGACTGGAGATGATATTGCAAACATTGTTTCAAAGTGGACAGGAATTCCAGTTGATAACATGATGCACAGCGAAAAGGAAAAACTTCTTAACATGGAGAATGAAATAGGAAGAAGAGTAATAGGGCAAAAAGGCGCGATAGAAGCAATAAGTAATGCAGTTAGGCGCTCTCGCTCTGGTGTGCAAGATACTAATCGACCTTTCGGTTCATTTTTATTCTTAGGCCCAACCGGGGTTGGAAAAACAGAACTGGCAAAAGCCCTTGCTGAATTTCTGTTTGACGATCAATCAGCGCTTTTGCGTTTTGATATGTCAGAATATATGGAAAAACATTCTGTTTCAAAGCTAATTGGTGCGCCTCCAGGGTATATTGGCTATGAGCAAGGTGGCAGATTAACCGAAGCAGTAAGAAGAAGGCCATATCAGGTTATTCTGTTTGATGAAATAGAGAAGGCAAATCCAGATATATTTAATCTATTGCTGCAAATCTTGGATGAGGGTAGACTCACTGATAGTCATGGCAAATTAGTTGATTTTCGCAACACCATACTGATCTTAACTTCTAACCTTGGTGCAGAGATAATGCTTAAGGGAGTTACAGAAAATGAGACTCTACCTACTGTCATCCAAGTAGCTGACACTGGGATCCAGATGCAGATTCCAGCGTCACACGCTGGAATGACATCGGAAGGAGGAGTTGCTAACTCTGTAAAAAGCGAAGTGATGCAAATAGTTAAATCAGCATTTCGTCCAGAATTTTTAAACAGGCTGGATGAAATTATTATATTCCACAGTTTAACCAGAGATGACATCTATAAAATTATAGATGTTCAATTTTCTTATTTACAAAAAACACTTGCTAAGCGTAAACTGAGTATAAGTTTGTCGCAGGAAGCTAAAGAACTAATAGCACAAACTGGCTATGACCCTGAATATGGAGCAAGGCCCCTAAAAAGGGTTATACAAGAGTGTATTCAAAATAATTTAGCTAAATTAGTTTTATCAGGGGAAGTAGTAGAAAATGATGAGCTAATAGTGTACGCTCTTGATAATGAAATCTTAGTTAAAAAGGTTTAAGTTCACTGTGTATTTTTGTTAAAAAAATGTGTATAGATCATAATGTTGACACTGAGTCTTTATTTGAGTTAGTTGATCAAGAAAATCAGCAAAATAAAGAAAAAATTAAAAAATTTATTAAGTATTTTTATAGTTTTGTTTATAAAAGCGACCTAAAAGCCAACGATAAGTTTTTGCTATATATTGTAAACGATGCTTACAATTTTGTTTCTCAAAAAGAGAAAGATGAAAGTAAGTTAGTAGTAAGCAATATAGATGATATACCAGGAATAGAAGGCGATTTTACCACGATTAAGATAACAAACGATGATATGCCATTTTTGGTTGATTCTGTTATTGCAACTATTAAATCGCACAATTTAACCATATGCTATTACAGCAACAGCATAATTAACATTAAAAGAAAAGATGGCCTAATAGATGAGATTTACTCTTTGGAAGAAAGCAATGGAGTCAAAGAGTCAGTTATATATGTAATTATCAAAGGTATAAGTGACAGTTTTGTTGATACATTAAAAGAATCTCTACAAAAAACGCTGAAAGCAGTTAATTGCGTTGTGAAAGATTGGCACTTAATGCTCAAGAAACTTGATGAAGCAAAAAGTCTTCTTTTTGCCATCGAGCAGCCAGCATCGAACGCTGGAGTGACACCAGGAAAAGATTTTTTAGATTGGCTAAAAAATAATAATTTTGTATTTCTAGGTTATCAAGAATATATTGCTGGTAAAGATGAAAAACTCGTCTGTGATAGCAAAAAGGACCTTGGCCTGATAAGAGTAGGTCAAAGTATGTTGATTCCTTCTGCAAACCTTGATTCCCTATACATATTGAGATCAGATCTAATCTCAATAGTCCATCGGCGTACATACATGAATTGTATAGGAGTAAAAGAATTTGATGACCAGGGTAATGTAGTAAAGGAACGGCGTTTTTTCGGGCTATTTACTTCTGTAGCGGAGGTCCAAGATATTCGAACTATTCCAATAATAAGAGATAAAGTTAAAGTTATAGAAAAAAATGCAGGGTTTGTAACCGGGGGCCACAATAACAAAGCTTTAATTTCTATTTTACAAGCATTCTCTTGTGATGAATTATTCCAATCAAATGAAGACGAATTATTTAAAATTTGCATTTCGATCATGTCTCTTGCGATTAGGCCAAGGGTCAGATTATTTTTAAGAAGAGTAAGGGATTTTATTAGTTGCACAGTGCTGATACCAATGCGTTATGCTAGCGCTAGGCTAATGTTCAAGATACGTGACATATTGAAGGATGAGACAAGTGCAGAAAGTTCAGATATTTATAACAATCACATTATCAATGAATATGATTTGATGAAATTGCATGTAGTGCTAAAGACCAAAAATGCTAGTGTTCCTGATGACGAAGTTTTGCGTATCGAAAACAAATTAAGGAACATTACGGAAAAGTGGGAAGATCGTTTTATAGACAATTTATATAATACTTTTAGTACTGTTGAGGATATATTCATCCGTTATTGCAAGGCATTTCCAATAAGCTATCAAGAGAGTTTCGAACCTCATGACGCATATTACGATATGAAAAAATTGGAGATAGTGAGGAAAAAAGGAGTTAGCGAGGTCGATTTAAGACTTACTTGTGATAATCTTAATTATCAATTAAAGGTTTACACTTCGAGCAATGGAGGTCTTGAATTATCGAAGATATTAAGAATTACTAAGAATTTGGGAGCTAAGATTCTATCTCATAATGGCTATTACATAGAAATTAACGGCGGAATATGGATACACCATTTTGTGTTGTCAAGAGTCGATGAATTAATAGACAACATTACTCTAAAAGAGCAATTTGAAATAACACTTGCGAAAGTGTTTAGAAAGGAAATTAAAAATGATTATTTCAATAGTTTGATCATTATTGCTGGACTGGAGTGGAAAGAAGTGCTTCTGGTTAGAGCGTTAAGTGCTTACCTAAAGCAGACGTCATTTAACTACAATCCAGAATATATCCAAAAGGTAGTCTCAGAGTATCCAAAAATAGTAAAGTATTTGATACAACTATTTCATGCAAGATTTGATCCTAACATAGACATTGATAGAGCAGAAACCACGGACATTTTCATAGAAAAAATTGAGGAACTTCTAAAAGAGATCAGCAATGTTTCACATGATTACGTTTTGCGCTCGATATTTAACTTGATAATGGCTATTTTAAGGACCAGTTATTATCAAGACGATAAACCATATTTATCTACAAAATTTGACTCAAATAAAATAAATGGTTTGCCTGATCCTCGTCCATATCGTGAATTGTATGTTTATTCAAATCTTTTTGAGGGAATACATCTAAGAGGAGGGAAATTGGCCCGTGGTGGCTTAAGGTGGTCAGATAGGACGGAAGATTTTCGCACTGAAGTTTTGGGGCTCATGAAAGCTCAGATGACAAAAAATGCGGTTATTGTACCTGTTGGCGCAAAGGGTGGGTTTGTAATTAAGCAAGTTTATAAAGACAAAGATATTTTAAGGGAGAAAGGTGTTGAATGCTATAAGAGTTTTATCAGGGGAATGCTTGACATT
Organism: Wolbachia endosymbiont (group A) of Conops quadrifasciatus; assembly: GCF_964027015.1. Classification (NCBI taxonomy): domain Bacteria; kingdom Pseudomonadati; phylum Pseudomonadota; class Alphaproteobacteria; order Rickettsiales; family Anaplasmataceae; genus Wolbachia; species Wolbachia endosymbiont (group A) of Conops quadrifasciatus. The sequence continues at coordinate 704,509 of NZ_OZ034722.1, read as the reverse complement.
ACTGATAATGTAGTTAATGGCAAAATAATTCTACCAGAGAATGTGATTAGGTATGATGAGGATGATCCATACTTGGTAGTTGCAGCAGATAAAGGCACTGCTTCTTTTTCTGACTATGCAAACCAAATAGCCTCTGAATACAATTTTTGGCTTGGCGATGCATTTGCATCTGGTGGATCAGCAGGTTATGATCACAAAAAAATGGGTATTACAGCCAGAGGTGCATGGATTGCAGCGCAGAGGCATTTTTGGAAAATGAATAAGGATATTCACCAAGATGCAACTGTTATTGGAATTGGAGATATGGCTGGCGACTTATTTGGAAATGGTATGCTGCTTTCAAAAAATATACATTTAATCGGCGCATTTAACCATATGCATATTTTTATTGATCCAAATCCTAGTGCAGAAAAGAGTTTCACAGAGCGTAAACGTCTCTTTGAGTTACCATTTTCAACTTGGATGGATTATAACAAAGATTTGATTTCTAAGGGTGGAGGAGTATTTGAGCGTAGCAGCAAGCAAGTAAACATTTCTCAAGAAATAAAAAAATGCTTTGATATAACAGAAGATATGCTACCTCCAAGTGATTTGATTAGATATCTACTCAAAGCAGAAGTGGACTTCATATGGAATGGAGGAATTGGCACGTTTGTTAAGGCAAAGAGTGAAAATCATAGCATGGTCGGTGACAAAGCAAACGATGAGTTAAGAGTAAATGGTAAAGATATTAGAGCTTCTATGTTTATAGAAGGCGGAAATTTGGGATGCACACAGCTTGGAAGAATAGAATATGCTGAAAGAGGTGGATATATCAATGCAGATTTTGTTGATAATTCAGCCGGAGTGATATGTTCGGACCTTGAAGTTAACATCAAGATTGCATTTGTTTCAGCTATGAAAGCAGGGGGTGTTTCTTTAGAAAAAAGGAATGAAATACTGGCAAGTATGGTGGACGAAGTTGCATCCAAAGTGCTTGAGAACCACAACAGAATTGAAACAAAAGCATTACTTCTTGAGTGTTTGCAAGCTAAAGAGAGATTGGAGCAGCACAACAGGTTACTGCTCAGTTTAGAAAAATCTGGGCTGTTAAACCGAAGCGTAGAATTTCTTCCAACTGAAGAAGAGATAGCAAGGATGTTAACTGGTGCAGAAGGTTTCAGTTCTCCTCAGCTTTCTATTCTAATGTCTTATGCTAGAACGGCAATAAAAAATGAAATTATACATTCCGATCTGCCTGAAAAAGATCTTATATCTAATGACTACTTGCTAGGTTATTTTCCTAAAAAGATGATAACAAAGTTTAAGGATTTCATATTAAAACACCAACTTCGTAGAGAAATTATCTCTACTTGCATTGCAAATGATGTAGTGAATAGAATGGGCTGTATATTCATCAATAATTTGGCTGAGAACACTGGAATTAAGGTACAAGAAGCGGTTAACATATATATTGTTGTTAACCACCTGTATGATTTAAACAGCCTGTGGCAGAAAATTGATGAATTGGATGGAAAAATTGATGTTAACTCATACTTACAAATAGTGAGGAAAGTGCAGAAATTTATTGGCAGAGTATCGTTTTGGTTAGTGAAAAATCTTGGCAAGCTTAGCTTTGTAGAGTTGAATGATGTTACAAAATTTAAAGATGCAATTGAAACTTTAGGCCAGAACTTAACTGATGTTTTAGATGAACACCTATTAAAGGTCTATAGCCATGGATCAACTTCTTTAGTAGAACTTAATATAAATAAAGATCTAGCAAAAAAAGTTGCTGATCTATGCGTTCTTGCTTATGCACTGGACATTATATCTGTTGCTGAACAGACATCTTTGTCCATTCTTGATGCTGGTAAAATATACTTTGAGTTAAAGTCGCTGTTAAGATTCGATCTGATTAGAACAATTGCCATCAAGATGAAAAGCCTCTCTTCTTATTGGAATCGCAGCTTAGTTAATGATTTATTGGACGATTTAAGCAATTACCATCACAAGCTAGCTGTTAAAGTCATAAAAGCTACTGATAACCCCGAAGATAAGGTTCAAACCTGGGCTTGTAATGATAAGGACTACATAAAACGTTATAACAGTTTTTTAGATGAGATAGTTGCTTCTAAACTTGATTTAAGCAAATTAATATTTATAATCAGGAGGATTAAAGTACTTGCTTCATAGGAAAAATGTTTAATATAGGTCTTTCAGAAATTTTGGTCGTTGCTTTAGTGAGCATAATTGTTCTTGATAGAAATAAGGTGCCTGTATTTATTGATCTTATTAGGAATACATATAAGTATCTTATGATTATAAAATCAAAAGCTAGGAGGTTATTGAAAAACGCAGGAATTGAAGACTTATATAAAGAGTGTAATACTGAGAAAGTAAATTACATAGTTGGTAAAAATGGTAAGCTTTATCCTACTTACGATATAGATAATACATCCAAAGATAATGACAGCAAAGATCCTAGTAGTAGATGATGTACTATGTAATGTTAAGCTTTTAGAAGCTCGACTAAAAGCAGAGTACTATACGGTTATCGTGGCCTATGATGGTGAGGAAGCCATGGATTTAGTAGCAAAACAGCAGCCCGATATTATATTACTCGATATTATGATGCCAAAAATGAATGGCTTTGAAGTTTGTAAGGAGCTAAAGAATGATCCCTTGACAACCCATATTCCAATAATTATGGTAACTGCGCTGCATGACGCTCATGATAGAGTACAGGGCATTAATGCTGGTGCAGATGATTTTCTGACTAAACCAATAGACGAAACTGCTTTATCTGCAAGGATCAAGTCTCTCACGCGCTTAAAAATGATTATAGATGAATTGCGTTTAAGAGGAGAAACCAACGCTGAGATTGGCGGAGTAGCAGGAAACAGTATTATGGATTATTCTAATCAGATTTTTGATGCTAACATACTTGTTGTAGATGAAGATGTCTTTCAAGCAGAGCAGATATATAATATACTAAAGCACCGCTTTAGGTCAATTAAAATACTGAGTGATCCAACGGAGGAATTAAAAGTTGGTATTAAGAATAATTACGACCTGATCATTTCTGATATGCAGTTTTCAAAAACTGACGGCCTGCGTTTGTGTTCTGAGTTTCGTAGTAAAGTAGAAACACGCTATACACCAATTCTGATTCTTTCTGAGGATTATGATAAAAACAATTTAGTAAAAGCACTTGATGTAGGTGCTAATGATTATTTAACAGTACCTTTGGATGAGGGTGAGTTAATAGCAAGGGTTAATTCGCAAGTAAAACGCAAAAGATATCAAGATGCCTTGAGAATGAATTTATTTAATAATGCGGAAATGTCTATAAAGGACCCATTAACTAACTGTTATAATAGAAGATATTTTGATGCACACTTAAGAAACATTGTTAAGGACTCTGTGGAAAAGGATAGAAGGTTGTCTCTTATGATACTTGATATAGACTATTTTAAGATGGTGAATGACAGTTTTGGGCATAGTGCTGGAGATGAACTTTTAAAGCAAGTACAGAAAAGAATTTCTGAAAATATCAGAGTGACAGATTTACTAGCTAGGTTTGGTGGTGAGGAGTTTGTTGTTGTAATGCCAGATACCAATGTATCAGATGCGTATACTATTGCGGAGAGAATACGAAAAATTATTGCTAAAGAACCTTTTATACTTGCGGATAAAAATACAACCCATAACATAACTGTGAGCATTGGAATTGCAGAAATGCAAGGATCTGACCTTGACGATATAAAAAAATTTATAGTACGTGCTGACAAATATTTATATAAGGCAAAAAACAGTGGTAGAAATAGAGTGGTTACTGGCTATAGCTAAAGTGGCTTAAGTTTACCGACAACCGTCATTCCGCTACTCGTTAGCGGAATCTATGCTGAGATACCGCGAATGAATCGCGGTATGACGTGTTGCTTGGGTTAGCTATAGATTTCTGAAATGATTTCAAAAAAATGATAACTAAGGTTAAAGCGACAACATGAGGTTTCTCAGCTCTGGAAATTTCATGTTTAACTGCAAAAATAGATACTTATTTAAAAAATATCCTGTGACTTTCAGTCCTAACTGAAATTCTTGGAATGAGTAGCTGTTTTGTAGGTTATTATTGTATACATCATGCAACATTTGTGGAAAAGGTAGGAGTTTATCTGCATAATAATCTCCTGCTTTTTTTGACACTGCTCTACCAGTTTTTGGAGAAATAAATTGTAAGTTTTCCTTAACACCTGTTACAGCACATTTGGATAAGTCTAACTTGAATCCCAATTGCGTAAGAAGCAGAAGCTCTAAGTTAAGATAATGGCTTTGCCAAGACTGATTGTTGTGTTTAATTACATCGATGAAATATCGAAAATTGTCATACAGCACGGCACAGGGTTCACTTTCTGGAAGCACTTTTTCTAAAATAGAGGAGAAAGAGACAATAGTAATGCTTTTTAACCTATCTTGAAAGAAATGATGGAATGGAGATTCGATTAATTCGCACTTTAAAAAACCTAGATTTTCAGGTAACTTAGCACTCCATTCTGCATGTAATAGATTACTTATCTGAAACTTATAATTGCTATTGTTTATTAGCTTAATTAATCCCCTGCGCTTTCCATGATTTTTTGTAAACAGAGAAAGAATTAAGTTTTTATCGCCGTATTTTTTAGCAGCTATAATGATGCCTTCATCTTTCCACCTCATTTAGAGTATATTGACCGTATGATATTATAGGATAGTACACCTAGAGCTTGTAATCCATAAAAATCACTTACTCTGTTACTGTTTGCTTCCAAAGTTTCAAGGCTATGAGAGAGTAAGTTATTGGCTGCCACTCTTCTTCCTGAGCCTGATGCATTTCACACTGAGCTTTTGGTTTTTAGTTTGCTAAATAATTGTTTGAATGATTTTAGTAACATTACTTTTCCTCATCTGAAATTTTGGATAATTCAGCTTCTAATTCTTCTATCGTCGGTAAAGCTGTTTTTATGTTCTCTGGTAGATTTTCAGTTATTCGGTATTCTGCAAGACCTATTGGCTTTGTCATGTCTCGCAGTGTATATTCAGCCAGTACATTATTTTTTGATTTACATAAAATTAATCCTATAGATGGCTGGTCTGTTGAGTGTTTTAGCAAATTATCCACTGCAGAAAGATAAAAATTCATTTTTCCAGCGTATTCTGGTTTGAATTTATTATCTTTCAACTCAATCACTATAAAGCAACGTAATTTTAAATGGTAGAATAATAAATCAATATAAAAGTCTTCATCTCCAACATCTAAATGAAATTGTCTGCCAACAAAAGCAAATCCTTCAACGAGTTCTAACAGAAATTTTTCCATATGTCCTACGAGTCCTTTTTCTACTTCTCTTTCATGAGCATCCTTACCTATACTTAAAAAATCAAAAATATACGGATCTTTTAATGTATAATGTGCTAAATCTGATTGAGAGGATGGTAATTTTTCTTTAAAGTTAGTAATAGCTTTCCCTTGACGTTTATGTAGTCCAAGCTCTATCTGCATAACCATAATGTTACGTGACCAGCCATGTTCAATAGCTTTTTTTACATAAAATAATCTTATTTCATGACTTTCTATTTTTTCCAAAAGAGTGATATTGTGATACCAAGTTAATTGTGCAAGAGGCTCCTGCACAAATTCAACATCAGGATATTCTTCGGCAAACTTACGCATATACTTCAGATTTCTCGTGCTAAAGCCTTTCATTTCTGGAAATGTACTTCTCAAATCCTTACTTAATTGATCAATTACCTTAGCTCCCCAGGCATGTTCTTTTTGGCGTTTTAGGATCTCTGTACCAATATGGTGGTAAAGCAAAATAAGCTTACTATTTACTGCAAGTGCTGCTTTATAACGACTAGTAGCGATATGTTCTTTCAACTGCTCTAAAAATTCTGTATATTCTTTTGCTATAATTTTTGTCATACGGTTCCTTTTAATCCATTATACAATTCCTTTGTCTGTCGAGAAGACAATCTTTCGCTTCCCTGCAACTTTGAAGGGATTCCTTATTTACTTCAAACTCGTCCATCAACTAAAATATATTGACTTTATGTGCAATATTAGCTTTAAACCAGTAAAACAAACTGCTTAACATATGCGTTTTTTCTATTCTAATTACATTCTTTTTTTATCTTTATGTTGTTTTCTGCTTTTTTCGTTACCTTCAACAAAAGCCCAAACGAATGATACGTCAGTTGTTCCTATACCACAAAGGAAAAAAGAAACAGTTGAGCACACTGTTGTAGCACAACCGAGGCAAATTATCGAAATGCAAGAAGAAGTCATTATTAACGAGGGTAAAGAATTCATTCCAGTTCCAAAAAGAAAAAAAAGTGTAGGGAAGAAACTAAGAAGGGATGTTAGAGAGGCAAAAAATGAAATAGGAAACGAAAAAAGCGTTGAGAATAAAAAGGATGAATTAGTTGTAACAGAAATTATTAACTCTATAAGAGACAAACTTACAAAATGCTGGAGCATTCCTGAAAGCATAGCTTACAAAGAAAATTTTAATATAAAAATTAACTTATTATTATCCAGTCAAGGCGAGATAATTATGGCCGATGTAGCAGACAGTGATTCCTATCGAAATAATCCACTTTTCAGGTCGATAGCAGATAATGCAATGCGTGCAGTATATAAATGTAGCCCATTGACTGGCTTGCCTACTCAGCACCACCACATTTGGCGTGAAGTAACACTAGACTTTATTCTATAAGACCTGCTGCAAAAGGTGATTGAAAAAATAATGTGAGAGAAGTAGAAGAAGAATAAGCAGATTGAGTAAGGTAAAAAAATGAGCTTTAGTTACTATAACATGAAGAAACACCCAAGAAACTTTCGTAATATAACAGGTTTAACTATAGAGGAGTTCGAAAAGGTAGTGGAAAAAGTTAGGTCTGGGTGGGAAAGAGTTGAAAAACAGAAAAAGTGCCATGGTAGAAGATCACAACTACCAACTCTAGAAGATAAGTTATTTTGCGTAATTTTGTACTATCGCACTTACATAACACATAGATTTTTAGGGTACCTGTTCAATGTTCACAACGCAAATGTATTTAGGTTACTGAAGAAAATAGAGCCATTACTTGCCAAAAAAGTTACTATAACAAAAGATAGAAGTATGACACCAGAAAAAATACTGAAGATTCTGGCTGATGTTACAGAACAGCAAATACAGAGACCAGAAGATAGTAAAAAACGGAAGAAATCATATTCAGGAAAAAAAAGAACCAACACTATGAAAACTGAGATTGTTATCGAAGAAGGTGGAAGAATTTTATCAGTGTCAAATTCATATCGTGGTAGAATTAATGATTTTCGCATAAGGAAACAAGAAAAATATTTACCAATCGATAGCATAAAATATGCCGATTCTGGATATCAAGGTTGGCAAAAATTGCAAAGCAATGTTATAATTCCATATAAAAAGTATCGTAAAAAGCCATTAACTCCAGAGCAGAAAGAGCATAATAGAAGATTAGCATCATTTAGAATGAGAGTAGAAAATAAGATCCGTAAGATAAAGATATTTAAGATTATGTCTCATATTTACCGCAATTTTCAGAAAAAATACAACCTGAGGTTCAATATTATTGCTGGTATTGTGAATCTTAAGCACACCTTTTAGTTAACCTTGATTTTAGTCACCCTCCTTTCCTTCTTTTTATTGCTTGATTCGCAGCAGGTCTATAGATCAAAAATTTCTGCACTCCAGTGCTACGTGCTGGAATGCAGCTCTACCCTCTAGCCTCACACCGTAAAAGCAGTATTTTTATGTAAAACTTATCTCAACGTAGCACTTATCAAGTAAATCGTAATCACGTTCCATTCAAAAATTTTTGTTTTGCCTCATAATTAACCTTCTAGTTGTTTTTAATTATAATTGGTTAAATTATTATTAACCTGAGTGAATTTTAAATTAGACTTAAAAAGTACAGTATTGTCTAAAATGAATGATATACAGTTTCCGAATTTTAAATACCTTCTCTTTTGTTGTCATTCCAGTACTTGATACTGGGATCCATTTTTCTTTTTTTTCTGGATTCCAGCGTCACGCGCTAACTTTTAATAGCGATAGTTATTTCTTATTTGTAAGATCTTTCCTCAATCCAAGCTGCTTGAATGGCTTCTAGTATTTTTTCATTACAGCGTTTTTCATCATCATCAAATTCCTCTAAACTCAAGACCTTTTTTTTAAGCTCAGTGAATCTGATATTAATTATATTCTCATCTGGAAATTTTTCCTCTAGAGCTTCTACAATATCTTCTATATCAAGCCATTTCATACTTTTTTGTATTTATCTGCTAAGTTAAATTGGTGCCCATGGGGAGACTTGAACTCCCAAGGTCGCAAAACCCACGGATTTTAAGTCCGCTGCGTCTACCGATTCCGCCACACGGGCTTTTTTTATCTATCTAGAGTAAAACTCTACTACTAAATTGACTTCCATGTCTGCTGAATAAGGAACCTCAGAATATTGAGGTGACCTCAAATACTTCACTGAATGCTCTTTACTATCTGTCTCTAAATAATCCGGAGCCTTGCGCTCTTGTTTTTGTTCAGCCTCTACTACTACAGGGATTTTTGCTGCCCTTTCTCTTATTTTTATTATATCACCTGGTTTCACTCGATAACTCGATATGTTGACCACCTTATCATTAACTGTAACGTGCTTATGAGATATGAGCTGCTTCGCTGCATAAATTGTTGGCACAAGACTAGAGTGGTATAAAACAGAACTGAGCCTTGATTCTAAAATACCGATAAAATTATCAGCCGTATAACCCCTTCTGTTATAAGCATCTAAAAATGTACGTCTGAGCTGCTTACTTGAAATCGCATAGTAAAACTTAAATTTCTTATGCGCAGCAAACTGCTTACCAAAGTCGGATAACTTCTTGAATCCAAGAATACCATGTTGACCTGGAGGGTATTTCCTTTTGTTTGCTGGGTCTTTAGCTCTACCCCATAAATTTACACCAAGTCTACGGCTAATCCTATACTTTCTAATGATAACAGTTGTCATATAAAAACTCTCACGATTTAACTTTAGATTATTAAGGATTTTAGCACTCAGTGTCAACTTGTTTTTGCTGGTATAATCTTTTACACTTTATTTTTAAGTTTTTCTATGAATCATCTACCTTTGGAATCTATGGCAAACGCCATCCGTTTTTTATCAATTGATGCAGTACAAAAAGCAAACTCTGGACACCCAGGTATGCCACTTGGCATGGCAGATGTTGCAACTGTTTTGTTTGCTAAATATCTGAATCATAATCCTGATGATTCTAAATGGTTCAATAGAGATCGCTTTGTTTTATCAAACGGTCATGGGTCAATGTTACTATATTCAATATTATATTTGACAGGTTATATTAGTATAGATGAGCTAAAAAACTTTAGGCAAATGGGATCCAAGACCCCAGGTCATCCAGAGTTTGGCTTGACTTCCGGGGTAGAAGCAACAACAGGCCCGCTCGGTCAGGGGTTTGCCGCTGCTGTTGGCATGGCACTTGCTGAATCAATCCTTAAAAAGCAATTCAGAATCAATCACTACACTTACGTAATGCTAGGGGATGGCTGTCTTATGGAAGGAATAAGCCATGAAGCAGCATCACTTGCTGGGCATCTTAAATTAAATAAATTAATAGCCCTTTTTGATGATAATGATATCTCTATAGATGGTGCTACTTGCCTTTCCTGCTCTGATGATGTAGAGAAACGCTTCTTAGCGTATGGATGGAATGTTGACAAAATTGATGGCCATGATTGTGATGCCATATCCCTTGCAATAGAGCAAGCAAAAAAGTCTGATAAACCTACAATGATCTGCTGCAAAACTATTATCGGAAAATTTTCAAGCCGTGCTGGCACATTCTCTGCTCACAGTGGTGCTTTTTCGGAGGAAGATATAAAAAAGATGAGAGAGAAATTAAACTGGAATTACGAACCATTTCATGTACTAGAAGATGTGAAAAACGCCTGGAAGAAAACTGTTGAGAGAGCAAAACAAAATTACAATTCATTGTCATTCCAGTGCTTGACCAGTGAAAATGAGGAATTACAAAGAAGACTCAATAAGCGTTTGCCGGATAATATCGCTGGTGTTTTAGCTGACCTGAAGAAACAAATATGTGAGCTAATGCCAAACGAAGCTACACGTTCTTCTTTCGGCATGGTAATGGAACTTTTAACACAACATATGCCGGAATTAATCGGCGGTTCTGCTGATCTTACTGGGTCAAATTGCACTAAATATAAGCACATGCAGGTAATAGATAGTAATAATTATAGTGGTTCTTATGTCCACTATGGAGTGAGAGAATACGCTATGGCAGCATGTATGAATGGTATGGCACTTCACGGCGCGATTCTTCCTTATGGTGGCACTTTTTTGGTATTTTCCGACTACTGTCGTCCTGCTATACGTCTTTCAGCTTTGATGAAACAGCAGGTTATCTATGTGATGACTCATGACTCAATTGGAGTGGGAGAAGATGGCCCAACTCACCAACCAATAGAGCATTTAGCTTCTTTGCGTGCTATACCAAATCTATATGTTTTTAGGCCAGCCGATGCAGTTGAAACTCTAGAGTGTGTTAGCATTGCACTCGAAAAAAAAGAGTCACCTGCACTGTTTGCGCTCTCAAGGCAAAATGTCAATTACATGCGCAAACTCTATTCTGATATCGATCAATCTGCTAATCTATCGAAGTTTGGTGCATATGTTTTGTGTGAATGTTCAAAAGAATTAAAAGTGACAATATTTGCTACGGGGTCCGAGGTTGAAATTGCAGTTGAAGCAAAGGAGAAATTGCAGGAAAAAGACATAGGTACAAGGGTTGTTTCTATGCCATGCTGGAGGCTTTTTGATGAGCAAAGTGATGAATATAAAGCGGCGATATTAAATAATGACAGCATCAAAGTTGCAATTGAAGCTGGAAGTGAAATGGGTTGGCATAAATATATAGGTTCAAACGGTATATTTATTGGCATGAAAAGCTTCGGAGAATCAGCACCTTATAAAACACTCTATGAGCATTTTAATATCAGTGCAGATCATGTGGTAAAATGTGTGTGTGAGAAACTGATTTATATTCAGTAGACCTCTTGCATTACTCTACATATCCGTGTTCGTTGGACTATAATGACCACCACTATTATCTTCTTCGTCTAATGAATCGGATCTAAGTAGAGAAACATTAGCATCGGTTTGTAATGTAGATTCATCAGTGTCAGACCCAAACAACCATAGATCTGCTGAGAATCAAGCAATAAAAAGAAGGAAAGGAGGGTGACTAAAATCAAGGTTAACTAAAAGGCGTGCTTAAGATTCACAATACCAGCAATAATATTGAACCTCAGGTTGTATTTTTTCTGAAAATTGCGGTAAACATGAGACATAATCTTAAATATCTTTATCTCACGGATCTTATTTTCTACTCTCATTCTAAATGATGCTAATCTTCTATTATGCTCTTTCTGCTCTGGAGTTAATGGCTTTTTACGATACTTTTTATATGGAATTATAACATTGCTTTGCAATTTTTGCCAACCTTGATATCCAGAATCGGCATATTTTATGCTATCGATTGGTAAATATTTTTCTTGTTTCCTTATGCGAAAATTATTAATTCTACCACGATATGACTTTGACACTGATAAAATTCTTCCACCTTCTTCGATAACAATCTCAGTTTTCATAGTGTTGGTTCTTTTTTTTCCTGAATATGATTTCTTCCGTTTTTTACTATCTTCTGGTCTCTGTATTTGCTGTTCTGTAACATCAGCCAGAATCTTCAGTATTTTTTCTGGTGTCATACTTCTATCTTTTGTTATAGTAACTTTTTTGGCAAGTAATGGCTCTATTTTCTTCAGTAACCTAAATACATTTGCGTTGTGAACATTGAACAGGCACCCTAAAAATCTATGTGTTATGTAAGTGCGATAGTACAAAATTACGCAAAATAACTTATCTTCTAGAGTTGGTAGTTGTGATCTTCTACCATGGCACTTTTTCTGTTTTTCAAGTCTTTCCCACCCAGACCTAACTTTTTCCACTACCTTTTCGAACTCCTCTATAGTTAAACCTGTTATATTATGAAAGTTTCTTGGGTGTTTCTTCATGTTATAGTAACTAAAGCTCATTTTTTTACCTTACTCAATCTGCTTATTCTTCTTCTACTTCTCTCACATTATTTTTTCAATCACCTTTTGCAGCAGGTCTCTTTTTCAGTAGCAAGATCAAGTCTGTATTCAAGAATGGCTTCTTCTTTGCGTAGATCCATTATTCTTTCTTCGTAAGCTACTAAATCTTTTTCGTTCCAACGAAACTTATTAACATATACATTAACTATAATCTGTATACCGCTACACAGGATATGAATAGGAAGTACTTTTTGATTTTACAATACAGCTTGAGATTCAATTTTTATAATTTTCTTGTTGACTAGCGAGACGGTATCTTTTTTTTCGTTTGGTGAATTTCTTAAACATTTATGGCTAAATGACAATCGTCATCCCGCTACGTGTTAGCGGGATCTAGAGATACCATGACGGTATGACGGTTCGCGGCGGTATAATGACTTGTCATCCCGCTACGTGTTAGCGGCTAAGAGATATACCGCGGCTGCATGACGTAGAGCTCGCATTAGCTATAAGATTAGCTAACATTCTGCACATCCATAAAAAACAAACCTTCTTTTTCGTCTTGAACGCTAATAATAGCGTGAGTGTTAAGAGGTAAAGGGTCATTTGTATGTCCATGGCCTACCCCTTTCATTGTAAATACAGGAAAGTTAACACTTTTTGCAAACCTTTCTTTTACAACTTCAACAAGATTATCATTATAACAGTTAACGAAATCCCCAAAGATTACTGCATGCACTCCATCAAAAATGTGAGCTTGTTTTAGGTGATCTAAACTGCGCTCTATTGCGTATGGGTAAACTCTTATGTCCTCTAAAAATAGAATTTTACCTTTCGCATTTATTTGCCAAGCGGTTCCTATACTATTTTCAACTAAAGTCATATTACCACCGATGACTTTAGACTCTAATCTGCCATCTTTTAGTCTAATGCCATTGTTTATCATCTTTAGGTTATCAAATCTGATAGAATCCCGCTTGTTAAGAATTAACTCTTTCAATTTTTCAACAGAGCTTTCAGAAACGGAACTATTTACTATCATTTCCAACATGGTGCCGTGAAGAGTTTGCCAATCATATTTAGCTTGTAGATAGATGTGCAAGGCAGTTATATCGCTATAGCCTATGAGGATTTTTTTGTTTTGAGCAATCCTTTCTTTTTTATCATTGGGTAACTTTTCTAGATAGGGAATTAACCGAGAAGCCCCTTCTCCTCCTCTGATACACCAAATTATTTTACTATCATTAGTTAGTGCACTAACCAAATCATTTGCTCTGAATTCATCAGAGTTGGAATAAAATGGATTTTCATTACTATATATTTTTTCCGAAATATGGGGATTAAAATCCGAAGTTTCTACATATTCTTTTATAGTAGTCAGATCTGATTCTTTTCCCTTGGAAGAAGGAGCAATAATATCAACTCGGTCGATTGCATGAATACCTGTGTTAGCACATAAAGTGAAAATAAAATATAAAAGGTAAATGATCATTAAAATATCTTAAAAAACTCTTTTTTTAGTATATCATCCAATTCAGAGAGTGGAACTTTCACTCCTAGTTCTTCCATTGATGTGACGCAATAACCTTGCAGTCCACAAGGAATAATACCCTTATAGTGAGAGAGATCTGGAAAGACGTTAAGCGCTATGCCGTGATAAGTTACCCATTTTCTTAAGCGAATACCAAAAGCTGCAATTTTTTTTTCTACTCCATTGTTATTCACCCAAACACCTATTCTATCCTCTTTAAATTCTCCAAGTATATTAAATTGCTTTAAAACATTTATTATCCACTTACTTAGGTCTCTAATATATAGCTTTATGTCGCATTTATTTCTTTTTTTAAGGTTTAACATTAAATATATGATGCGCTGTCCTGGACCATGATATGTGTGTTTACCACCCCTTCCTGTTTTATATATAGGAAATAGTTTTTCAACAACATCATCATCTGTTGCACTGATTCCTGCAGTATAAAGTGGAGGGTGCTGGAGTAGCCATACCAATTCGTCTGCTGAATTATTGTAAATTTGTTGAATTTTTTCTTCCATAGATTTTACGGCACAGTTATAATCAATAAGCTGATTAGATATTAGCCATTCTGTCATGTTCAATTTCTTTTCTTTTTAGTATAGCAGTGCATTCTTTTCCTGTCATCCAAGTGCCCTCTTCTTGTCATTCCAGTGTGTGACACTGGGATCTATGTCTTAGTTTAACTACAGAATCTAAAACACTTTTAACTTTTAAACATCTTTCATGAGGCACATATGAATTTCAACATTTTTCAAAGAAAGAAAAGCAGTGAATATTCTGCTTTGCAGCTAATAATGGAACCAAGTTGGAGTAAGCGTGATTATGTAAGTTTTGCTGAGGAAGGTTACATAAAAAATGTTATTGCCTTTCGAGCAATTAATATGATTGCAAGTGCTGCATCTTCGGTACCTTTTACTCTCTTCCAGCTTACTGAACAGGGAAAATCGCAACTAAAAGCCCATCCATTACTGAAATTACTTTATTCTCCTAATCCAATGACATCAAAATCGGAATTTATTGAGGGGATTGTAACTTATCGGTTAGTTAACGGCAATTCTTATATATTGATGGTTGAGTCGCAGAACAATAGAAAACCACCAACAGAGCTTTATCTTCTGCGCCCTGATAGGGTCGAAATTGTTCCAGGGAGAAATAACGTTCCTTATATCTATCGTTATACCATAAATAACAACGGTTATGACTTTAAAGTTAATAAACTAACCGGACGTTCAGCAGTGTTGCACCTAAAGACCTTTAACCCTTTGAATGATTGGTATGGATTATCACCAATTGAGGCAGCTGCATACAGTATAGATCAGCATAATCAGGCGGGTGCTTGGAATCAAGCGATGTTGCAAAATGGGGCAAGACCAAGTGGTGCAATAGTTGTGAAATCAGCGAAGGACGGGAGTGGTGGAAGTTTAAGTCAAGAGCAGTACCAACGCTTAAAAGAGCAAATAAATGATCATTATTCAGGTTCTGTCAATGCTGGAAGACCGATATTGCTTGAAGGAGGCTTGGAGTGGAAAGAAATGAGCTTATCACCAAGGGATATGGATTTTATTGAGTCCAAACAAAGTTCAGCTCGTGATATTGCCCTGGCTTTTGGCGTCCCGCCGCAGTTGCTTGGCATACCAGGTGATAACACTTATAGCAATTTAGTCGAAGCACGCTTATCCCTCTAGGAACAGACGGTTTTACCAACGCTAGAAAATATTATCTGTCACCTGAATTCTTGGCTAACACCAAAATTTGGCGAGGATCTGTGCTTGTCGTACGACAAAGATGCAATAGAAATTCTCATAAGACCTGCTGCAAAAGGTGATTGAAAAAATAATGTGAGAGAAGTAGAAGAAGAATAAGCAGATTGAGTAAGGTAAAAAAATGAGCTTTAGTTACTATAACATGAAGAAACACCCAAGAAACTTTCGTAATATAACAGGTTTAACTATAGAGGAGTTCGAAAAGGTAGTGGAAAAAGTTAGGTCTGGGTGGGAAAGACTTGAAAAACAAAAAAAGTGCCATGGTAGAAGATCACAACTACCAACTCTAGAAGATAAGTTATTTTGCGTAATTTTGTACTATCGCACTTACATAACACATAGATTTTTAGGGTGCCTGTTCAATGTTCACAACGCAAATGTATTTAGGTTACTGAAGAAAATAGAGCCATTACTTGCCAAAAAAGTTACTATAACAAAAGATAGAAGTATGACACCAGAAAAAATACTGAAGATTCTGGCTGATGTTACAGAACAGCAAATACAGAGACCAGAAGATAGTAAAAAACGGAAGAAATCATATTCAGGAAAAAAAAGAACCAACACTATGAAAACTGAGATTGTTATCGAAGAAGGTGGAAGAATTTTATCAGTGTCAAATTCATATCGTGGTAGAATTAATGATTTTCGCATAAGGAAACAAGAAAAATATTTACCAATCGATAGCATAAAATATGCCGATTCTGGATATCAAGGTTGGCAAAAATTGCAAAGCAATGTTATAATTCCATATAAAAAGTATCGTAAAAAGCCATTAACTCCAGAGCAGAAAGAGCATAATAGAAGATTAGCATCATTTAGAATGAGAGTAGAAAATAAGATCCGTGAGATAAAGATATTTAAGATTATGTCTCATATTTACCGCAATTTTCAGAAAAAATACGACCTGAGGTTCAATATTATTGCTGGTATTGTGAATCTTAAGCACGCCTTTTAGTTAACCTTGATTTTAGTCACCCTCCTTTCCTTCTTTTTATTGCTTGATTCGCAGCAGGTCTATGGAAAAGAGGCAAAAGTTGTGGAAATACGTAGAAAACGCAAGCTTTATGACACTCAATGAAAAAAGGGAAGCATTTGGCTTGCCACCACTGCCAGGTGGTGATGAGTTAGGTTAAGTTTGATCCGTTCAGTTGTGCGGCTAAAAGACAACTTAAAAGAGTTTAAGTTTTTGCTTTGTACTTTTAAAATATTAAAAAAATCAGCCAAATTACACCATATTTAGTCTATTTTACCCTATAGTTTTGGGTTTACCGAGGGTTCGTCATTCTGCTACATGTTAGCGGAATCTATCCGCGGCGGTATGACGTAGGGTTGCACTAGCTATAGCAACTTTGTCTGCGCAACCATTTTCTACCGCACCATTGAACAGATATGCTTGAAGATATCCGTTCAGATGAGTTTATTGTCTCCTAAACCGTACACGCCTAACAAGCTAACGCTAGAGCTTGTGAAAAATTCTCTATTTTTATTCCCTTTAATTTACTGGATAAGTTGTCTACAAACAAATCTGATTTAGTGCAGATCTGCTCTATTTTTTCAGGAGATAAAGAGGAATCTAATTGATTCGCTATACCAGACACTCCATTTAAAACTACTCCAGCACCATATGGTACATATGACACAGTATATATAGCACCTGACGTAAGATCTAGCAAATTCTGAGAAGCAGTGATCATCTTGTATCCTACTGTATTTTTATCTTTTTCTTTAATTTCCTCAAGTATCTTTGATGCACTATAGGGAATATAAGACATACCAGCTATACCATATGAAGCCCCATTTAAGGCGTACGATACAACTACCGTTGTTGCTGATAGTGCTTTGGCTCCATATTTTGCAGTATAAAGCAATGGCTTAAGGGCATAAGAAATAGTTTTACCTTGTGATTCAGATTCAAGCAACGAATTTAGTTCTTCTTGTGTTGCTGTACATTCGAAAAATTCTTCCTCATCGATTTCTGCAAGATCAATCTCTTCAAAACCCTCATCAATATCTACAGGAGTCACTGTTTCTTTTATAGGACTAACTTCTACATTACTTCCAATAATACTTGGATTATTAGAACTTCTGCCAAAAAGATTCGAAAACATGCTAAACATTTTTTTTACCTACAACTTAACGCTCATATCAATATATTAACCTAATATTAGCCAGGTGTCAAGCACATATGACTCTTATAAACAGATGTTAGTAAATTAACTATTCCTCTTGCCAACCAGAGCGATGAAGATTTGGTCTACATCAAAACTCATCTTAGGACGCCAAATAGGGCCACCCAAATGCATATCGATATAGATTGGATTACTATAGTTTGGTGGTATGAAAAAGAACCTGAATATAGAAGCTAAAGCGAAGTTAGATAAGGTTAAATTAGAAGAGATCGACCCTGATGCTTGATCAATCCCGAATTGTAAACTAGTTGAACATATACCACTCTTAATACTTGCTTTTCCGCTAATATTTTCAAAAAATGTACTGCCATTATATATATCAACATAAGCAAATGTGGAAATTTCAGACTTATTCTTACTGCTTAACAAATTAGCGATAAATGAATTGAAATCTACATTAGTAACTTCTATTCCCTGCGCTTGTAAATTTACATCTCCTGATAAGTTACTAGCCCAATCATGAAAACTTTTTCCTTGAGTTTTTATTTCACCATTTAAGCTTACCTGACCATTTACATTGTCAATTCCTATAACCTTACCAATCTTTTTAGTGTCCAAATTTACAATAGAAAATCTTGTATTCATTGAGTCTGATCTTAAATAACCCTGAAAAAACACTTGCCCGTGTTCTAATACGTAACTTACCTGCCTGATAGTGATAGTGTTGCTTCTCATTACCGCATCCAAATTAAAATCTTTCAAAACATTCTGCTCGGTTTTAAATTCTGCAGTATTGATTTGCACATTTGCATCAAAGCCTTCTTTGTCATCCAAAAAATCAAGCTGCTTTGTTGACCATTGAATTTGATCTATCTCATTTCTTGAATTTCTTTTTACCTCTACTAAATTTGGTAATTTAAAGATATTTCCATTAAATTTATTACCCGTAATGTTCACATCTAATAAAGGTTTGGCGTATTTTTGATCTACTAATATTTTTGCATTACCGGTAATATCGAAATCTTCTCCAGATAGTTTTATTTTATCTGCAACTAGCTTACCTTTTTCCATTTTTAGCAAAAAATCCAAATTTTTAATTTTCGTATCATTCAATGTAAGGTTATTAACACTGGCCTTTATATTTGCATCATACTGAAAATTTTTCAGCCGTTGCATTTTAGATAAACTGCTAAATAATGAATGATCATATTTATCTGCATCAAGATTATGCATGCTAAATTCACCATCAATCACACTGCGTTTTTTTGTGTGGCTTACTCTAATTGAACCTTGCAAGGATTCCTTATTATTTAGCAGTCTAATGTCTGAGATAGATAATATTCTTGGTGCAAGGTGCAGTTTAGAACTTAGTGTAAATTGATTTTTCTGGTTTTCTTTCATCTTTATAGAAGGAAAAAAACATGAAATGAATGACTCAAAATCATTTCCTTCTACTAACAAATCACCATTGAATTCAGATAGGACATTATTGTTTGAGATCTCTCCTGATAAGTAAGATATATTATTGATTCCAGGAAATTTAAGAAGCGTATTAACTTTTACTTTGCCATCAGTGGATTTTAGTACAGCACGGAAATTGTCCAATATTTTGTTTTGATATTGAATGTTAGAAGCTTCCATATTAAAATTTAAGCTCAAGTTCTTTGGCACAACTGCTCTAAAGCATTCCAGAAGGTCTTTCATATTCGTTGTTCTTTGTGAATCATTTTGTATGGAATCTAAGTCAACTTTGCTGAAGCTAATATTGAGATTAGTGTGATCGCCTTTTCTATCATTTTGTATTGTACCACTGGCTTGCATGCTTTTGGAATCAATTTTCAAGTCAGTTACCGTAAACTCATTTTCATCGAGGTTGATATTAGATGATATCTCAATATTTTCGCTAGGAATAACACAAGAGAGAAAGCTAAGATTAATGATTTTTGCTAAATCACTCACAGAACCGGAACTATTATTAATCGTTAATGTTAAATTACCCTGGAGTTCTTCTTGATTTCTATTACCTGTAAATAGCAAATTTACAAAATTTGATTCAACACTAATGTATGCATTCTTTTTTGTGATATTAACCTTTCCTGAAAAATCGTAATTATTATCACCTACCTTTACTTTACCAGAGAATTGCCTATTTTTTTTTACAGCAACTTCCTTTATATTAACAATGCTGCTATAATTAGCGAAATCATTCTTAAAACTTACTTGGCTGTCTTTTATTACTATATCGACTGTGTTACCACTGGCTTTTGTATTTATAATATTAATTAAATTTTCTTTATTGCTTTTCATGCCAAACAATGTGATTGACTTTGGTTGCAACGAGAATAAAAGCAACGATAGGAACGATGGCTTTATTTCAATTTTTCTTACACTAATTAAATCTGATAGCTTTTGCTCTTTATTTTCGTTGTATTGTATATATACATTATGAATAGTGAGCTTTGGAGTAATGAGTGAAACTTTGATTTTTCCTACAATATGCACTTTAGCATCATACGTTCTCTCCAACTCTTTTATGATATATTTCCTGTAGCCACTCCAATCCTTAAAAGTTGCAGTAACATGCATGAGAATTAATAGCAGCGAGATTGATAATATGGCATATATCGAGAGCTTCATAGTTTATACATGTTTTAAATTATCCAAACTTCCTCTAAAAGTTAGGTAAAGAATACCAAAATAAACAATAACACTCAAAGCTATTAAAGTCGTTAAATGAACAATACGAGCCAATATTTTATCAAAAAATAATCCTGCCAACAAAGAATTAAAAATATAAAGGGCTATTGACATGACTACCGTTGCTACAAAAATTTTCATGATATTTAACAATAACGCTTGGCTAACCTTATACATTTTATTTATTGTTAAATAACTAATTAATAGAATGGAGTTTATCCAAGTGGAAACGGAAGTAGCGATAGCAATCCCCGTATGCTGATATTCGTTCATTAACATGAGGTTTAGCACTACATTAATTCCAAGGCACATTAGTGAAAACATAGTTGGTATTTTCAGATTGCCTTTAGCAAAAAACGTGGGTAGCAATACTTTATTTATAATAAATGCAGGTAAAGAAAGAGAAAATGCTATTAACGTGGGAGCAGTTTGCTGCACTGCATAATGATCAAACCGGCCGTAAGAAAAAAGCGTAAGTAAAACTATGTCGGGAATAATAATAAAGGCAGCAGTTGTTGGCATAATTAACATTAATCCTATGTTGAGAGCCTTGTTCTGTATTTTGACTATATTTTCAGTGTCATTCATTTGTTTTGAAATTAAAGGAAGAAGCACTGTACCGATTGCAGTACCGATTATTCCCTGCGGTAGTTGATTTAGTCTATCGGCATAATATATATAAGACACCGCATTTGGTATAAAACTCGCCATGATTGTGTCAATCCATACACTTATTTGAGTTACACAATTGTTGATAATTGCAGGTATCACACGCTTAAAAAACAACCTTACTTCATTGCTTAATTCAAGGCTAAAAGAAAAAGCTGCCTTTAACTTGTATGCACTAAATAGTATCAAGAGTAGCTGGAAAATTCCTCCTATAAGGACAGCTATAGAAAGGTTGTGCGCTGGAGTTTTTACGTAAGGCACAAACAAACTGATGATTAAACAGAGATTCAAAACGATTGGTGCAATAGCTGTTGAAGCAAAATGCTGCTTTACTTGCAGCATTCCACCAATAAGTGATGCAATTGAAACAAAGATTATGTAGGGCATCATAATTCTTGATAAAGTAACAGTAAGGTTAAACTTACTTTGGTCAAATCCAGGAGCAAAAATTTGAATCATATAAGGGGAGAAAGTTTGCATGATAAGGCAAAAAATTACTAAGATAATAAACGTAATGGATATTACACTACTTGCAAAATTAAATGCCTTTTTATCATCGTGTGATTCTGTTGAATATAACGGTATAAAGGACGTGGTAAATGCTCCCTCTGCAAAAAATGCGCGAAATAGATTGGCAAAGCGAAACGAAGAAAAAAATATGTCTGCAAGAGAGTTTGCACCAATAACCGTAGCAATCAATACATCTCTTATTAACCCTGAGATCCTTGAAATAGCCGTAAAAAAACTAAATGTGAAAATACTTTTAAACATACCACTACTTCATTAGTATCAATACAATTAACTATAATAGTAAAAGTATCAATGAAAATATTTATTGGCTAAACTTAAAACCCTCTACAAAAGGAGAGTTAAATAATCAATTGACTATTTGCGCTCGTATGTTAGATATTTTATCTCTTGGCGGGCGTAGCTCAGTTGGTAGAGCGTCAGTTTGTGGTACTGAATGTCGCCAGTTCAATCCTGGTCGCTCGCCCCACTAAAATTTTTTGCTTTACAAAAATGTGGACAAATGGTAATATATCAATTTATTATGGAGGTTGTATGAATAAAGAAGATTTAATACCTTTAGGTGTATTATCAGTAATAGGAGCACTCACAGGTTTAGGATTAAGTTTTACAGCTTTGTCACCTTTGGTTATAGGTGGAATTATTGCCGCCATTCCTGCAATATTAGTTAGTGCATATGATATATGCACAGGAGAATACTCCAAGAAAGATCTTTTCGCGATAGCCGTTTTATGCGTTGCAAGCGCTGCAATTGGAGTTGGCCTTGCTGCAGCCGAAACTGCTATTTTTCCTGGTGCAATGCTTGGACTGGGCTCTGCAGCTTTAGCAGGTGCAACAATAGGAGTCATAGCGCTGATTGCAGGGGTGTTTGTAACTGTTAAAGTGAGCGATTATATTATATCACCTATAATTGAGCACTTTTCTTCAAAAGGGGAGGGGTACGAATCACTTTAAACCAATTAAGTAAGGTTTCTGCTTTCTGTTATTCTAGTATGCAGCATATAGCTGTACGAACATTTGTTTGCAAAGGCAGTGTGTTAAGTGTTATAGCCGGTTTTGCCTCAAACACAAAGGCAGTGACCAGGCACTGGGATCCAGCCTTTCTGCAATCTCATCGAAAACGTTGTAACCACTTTCTATGCTAGTTTGCTTGCTCACAAGCAAACTTTCCTGGATCCCAGTGTCTGTTGTCGTTTAATCTGCACAGATTGAAGATAAATGAATACCTTCAATACCATGATAAGGGGGGCTGGCGGAGTTTGTCAAGTAGGTTTTTTCGTCTCTATTCCCAATAAAAGTTCGTTATTGGTTATGCAGGAAGTCTCATACTGTCGTAAAAGGAAGTTTTCTTGTGCGTGTGAAACTTTTTTTCCAACACAATGGATCTTCTGAAAAGTTTTCGAATATATTGTATTTTTAATTTGTAAAATAAGATTTTTCCCTTTTTGCATGTTTCACCTAAAAAGGACACATTTTAGACTTCTTTGTTGAAATAAAACAGAAACAAAAGTGCTGTTTATTGCAGCTTTTGGGTAATTTAATGGTAAAAATTTTAGAGAGAAATTTTATACACTATCACTGATATTTTTCCTTAAGTTGACGCCATTGAGTGAACGGTTACCTTAATTAGAAGTCTAGCTTTAACTTTAAATGGACTACTCAACCGTGACAGACTTAGCTAAATTTCTTGGACAATCGGCATCTAACCCTTTTTTTGCTGCAGTAAAGTAAGCAAGGAATTGCATAGCAACACTGTAGATGATTGGAGAGATAAAATTATCAGTGTCTGGAAGTTGCACCACATCTGCGCAAACTCCCCTTAGGAATGGCGCTCCTTGCTTATCACTGAAGGCAATTACTTTGCCTTTTCTTGCAATAATCTCTTGTATATTAGATAGCGTTTTAAAGAATAAACTATCATAAGGGATAATTGCTATAACAAGCACAGTAGAGTCTATTAAAGCAATAGAACCATGCTTCATTTCCCCTGCTGCAATACCAATGG
Source organism: Wolbachia endosymbiont (group A) of Conops quadrifasciatus (assembly GCF_964027015.1). Lineage (NCBI taxonomy): Bacteria > Pseudomonadati > Pseudomonadota > Alphaproteobacteria > Rickettsiales > Anaplasmataceae > Wolbachia > Wolbachia endosymbiont (group A) of Conops quadrifasciatus. The sequence goes on along the minus strand of NZ_OZ034722.1, from coordinate 681,011 downwards.
TATTAATGTATGAAAGCTCTTTTATCTTCAATGCGCCTTCCATTGCAACTCCGTATGAACTTCCTCTGCCAATTAAAATAACGTTATTGTGTTCTAATATGCTGCCTGATATATGTTGTATTTTCATTACATTCAAAACGTGCTCAACATACTCGGGAATAGAATTGATAGCACTGCTTAGCTGTTTTATTCTCTCTCCACCCAGTATACCTTTTATTTTTCCAAGCTCCACGGCAAAGCATGCTAAAGTTGCAAGTTGCGCAGAAAAGGTTTTTGTTGAAGCAACACCAATTTCTGGCCCAGCAAGAGTATGTAACACAATATCTGAGATCTTTTCAATGCTGCTGTTAAATGTGTTAGTTATACTAATGATTGTTTGCTTCTGTGATTTCGCATAACGCAGCGCTTCTATGGTATCTGCAGTTTCGCCAGATTGAGAGATGAATAACCCAATGCTGCCTTCTTCTAGTTTGACGTTGCTATACCTAAATTCTGATGAGATTTCTAGATATACTCGAACTTGAGCGACACTTTCCAGCCAATATTTTGCTATTAGCCCGGCAAAATAAGATGACCCGCATCCAACTATAGTAATGTACCTCCGCTCAGAAAACAATTTTTTGTTGACCTCTTTATATTGCTTGTAAAATTGATTTATTGTTTTGTTTAATGCACGCGGTTGCTCAAAAATCTCTTTTAACATGAAGCTAGGATACCCATTTTTGCTAATTAGAAAATCACTTGGACTACTATTTTCTATACTACGTTTAACTTGTGTACCATTGTTGTATATACTAACTCCACTAGATTTTATCACTGCAATGTCACCATCTTCCAAATACGATATTCTTTCCACAAATGCACTTAAAGCATTAGAGTCAGATGCAGCAAACACTGTGTTACAGTTATAGCCTATTGCTAAAGGCAAATTTCTCTTCGCAATAAATAAGGCATCTGGATATTCTGCAAATAATAAGACCAAGGCAAATGAGCCATGTAAGTTGTTTAAACACTTAAATAGAGAATCAACTGGCGACAATCCTTCATCAAGATATAAGGTTAGCATATTTGGTATGATCTCTGTGTCAGTATCAGTATGAAATAACATTCCCCTTTCTTCTAGACCCTTTTTTAGCAGATTGTAATTCTCAATTATGCCGTTATGAGCAACAACAACATTATTTTTATGAATGGGATGAGCATTTTTAAGGCCTGGAACTCCATGTGTAGCCCAGCGAGTATGTGCTATACCAACTGTACTGTGAGAAATCTTGCTTTCATCAACAACTTCATACAATCTTTTAACTTTACCTTCTGATTTTTTGACTTCTATCTCGCCTTCGTTATTTATGATTGCTATACCTGAGGAATCATATCCCCTATATTCCAATTTTTGCAACCCAGTTAGTAAAATTGGTATTACTGAATCACCGCTACTTACTACACCAAATATTCCGCACACAAATGGATCACCAAATGAACTTTCTTTTAAAGTTATGCAGCATTTTTGCCTTTATCATCTTTTCCCTTTTTACTTTCCTCTGGTGGTTGATTTTTATTCTTTTTATCACTCTTTTCGATTTTGCCTTTTTCAATTGGTTTGGCTGCCACTTTTTGAGTTTCTTTGTTTAAAACTTCAGATATAGCGGACTTTAGGACTTTCACCTCAACTTTTGGTGCTATTTCTATTATAAATTGTGCATTTGCCTCATCAACTTTATTAACTTCACCTATTATCCCGCCAGAAGTAATGACTGTATCACCACGTTTTATTTGATCTATAATTTTTCTATGTTCTTTTAGTTTTTTGTGGTTTGGGCGAATAATGAGAAAATAAAATACCACAAATATTAAAATCAATGGAATAAAACTAGCAAAAGATGCGCCGATACTTGATGCATTGCTAGTTGCATCTTCTGCAAAAACTTCAGAAATGAGCATATTTAATCCTAATTGTTAATGATAAAAACAAACCTATTTAAGTATTAATTACAATACCATGCCATGTCAAGTCTGGTGAAAACGTTTCTAAATACCGGCAATAATATTGCGGATTTTAGATTATGCTAAAACCAGTATGGCGGGAGTGATGAGACTTGAACTCACGACCTCATGCGTGACAGGCATGCGCTCTAACCAACTGAGCTACACCCCCCCTAATTTCTTTTTAGCGTTTTCGGGCTTCGACTTTAAAGCTAATAAACATGTTGCCCTTTGTCAATATTTTTTGTTTGCGCTTTGCTGTCTTTTCTATTACTATGTAAATAATTTAATTTCACACATGGCTTGTACAAGTAGTCCCATTAGGGTTATGCCATGGAAGGTAAACTATTTGGAGGAATGATATATGACAAATTTGCCTGAAGTCACTGTGCGTGATTTAGCCGAATCTGGTGTACATTTTGGTCACAAAATTAGTCGCTGGAACGCAAAAATGGCTCCATACATATATGGGGTGCATCAAGAAAATCGTATACATATAATTGACTTGCGAAAAACATTACCATTGCTACAGGTGGCCATGAAGGCTTTATATGACGTTGCATCTCAAGGTGGTCGCATTCTATTTGTTGGTACAAAGTTTCAAGCTTTTGATATTATTGCAAGTGAAGCGATTCGTTGTGGTCAATATTATGTGAATCATCGATGGCTTGGTGGTATGCTTACTAATTGGGGCACTGTTTCTTCTTCGATAAAAACCTTGATGCAATATGAGAAAATATTAAATGACGAGGATAGCATTTTAACAAAGAAAGAATTGGGGAACATTGAAAAGAAAAAGCAAAAGCTTGATAAGGCGCTTGGTGGTATTAGAGAAATGGGAGCAATTCCTGATATCTTATTCATCATTGATACTAATAAAGAGCATATTGCGGTTAAGGAGGCTAAAAAGTTAAGAATTCCAATAGTTGCAATACTTGATACTAATTCTGATCCAGATGATATTACTTATCTAATACCTGGAAATGATGACTCAAGAAAATCAATAGAGCTCTATTGTAAATTAGCTACCGACTCTATATTAGCTGGAATAGAGTCTAGTCTAGCAAGATCTGGAGTTAAGATTAATAATATAAAAGGTGATGAGTTTATTCAAGAAAAAGAAGATAGTATTGTTCAAACTAAAAGGAAACGTAGTAAAGTTTACAAAGAAGAAGAAAGGGAGGTAGTAACAAATGAAGATGAATCCAGATAATATAAGGGAATTACGTGATAGGACAGGGCTTGGCTTAAGTGACTGTAAAAAAGCATTAGAAGAATGTGATGGTGACATCAAGAAAGCCGTTGATAAGTTGCGTACAATAGGTCTTGCTAAAGCTGACAAAAAATCTGATAGAGTAGCTTCAGATGGGCTCGTTGCTATGTGTTTGACTGAAAATTATGGTGCATTGGTTGAACTCAATTGCGAAACCGATTTTGTTGCAAGGAATGAGAAATTTATAGAGTTAGTTTCAAATTTAGCATCAATTGCTCATCAAGAACGCTGTATCAGCGTTGATGAGTTAAAAAATGCCAAGTATGAAAGCATTGGCACAGTGCAGGAAGCTATTATGAATGGTACGTCAGTTCTTGGTGAAAAGTTAGAGTTGAGCAAGCTTTGTTACCTAGAGACTAAGGATGGGGTTGTTGCTGGTTATGTACACGGTGATGTACGTGGTTTAGGTAAAACTGGCGCTTTAGTTGCATTGCAATCACCCGGTGATAAGGCAAAGTTACAGGAAATTGGAAAACAAATAGCGATGCACATAGTTGCTATGAAGCCTGAAGCTTTGTCTATAGATGATTTAGATCAAATGAAGTTGAAAAATGAACGTTCTATAATTGAAGAGCAAGTAAGGAGCTTAAATAAACCTGAAGAAGTAGCAAAAAAAATAGTAGATGGACGAATGGCTAAGTACTATGAAGAAGTTGTTTTACTAGAACAAAAGTTCATAAAAGATGATAAAATGAAGGTTTCTGATTTTATAAAATCAAGCGAGGTGAGTGCTATTAAATTATCTGATTACAAGTTACTTATTTTGGGCAGTGCAAACTAAATGGCAAGAAATGTCTTCCTTAGCAGATAAAGTAAAATACTCTAGAGTGTTATTGAAGATCTCTGGTGAAGCTTTGATGGGGTCACAGTCTTTTGGCCATGATATGGGAATAATAAGCCAATTATGCAAAGATATAGCTGATGTTAACAGGCTTGGAGTTCAGGTATGTATTGTTGTTGGTGGTGGTAATATCTTTCGTGGCGCATCTGCGTCTTTAAGTGGCTGTGAAAGAGCAAGCAGTGATTATATTGGAATGCTTGCAACTATAATCAATGCTTTAATTTTACAAAACTTTTTAGAAAAAAATTTAGTAGCTTCTAGGGTATTATCTGCAATACCCATGGCCACTGTATGTGAACCTTACATAAGAAGGAAAGCTATTCGTCATTTAGAAAAAGGTAGAGTGGTAATTTTTGCAGCAGGCACAGGCAACCCATTTTTTACTACAGATACAGCTGCAGCCTTACGTGCTGTTGAAATGAATTGTGATGTTATTCTAAAGGGTACACAAGTAAATGGTGTATACTCCGCTGATCCGAAAAAAAATGAGGATGCTGTAATGTATGATAGGCTTTCTTACACGGATTTATTGACTCGTGATTTAAAAGTTATGGATGCATCAGCAATTTCACTTGCTCGTGAGAATTCTATTCCAATTATAGTTTTTTCTTTGAAGGGAGAAAAAATAGTCAATATTATTAAGGGTCAAGGTACTTATACTATAGTTTCAGATTGTAAACAGTAGGTAATTTATGTTAAATGAAATAAAAGCTAAAACAAAAGAAAGAATGCTAAAAACTATTCAGTCCTTTCATGATGATATTAAAGGCGTACGCACTGGTAGAGCTAGCGCATCGTTGCTTGATGGTATAGTTGTAAATATCTATGGTGGACATCAAAAGTTAAATCAGGTTGCAGGCGTTTCAGTTATAGATAACAAAACCCTATTAATTAAAGTTTGGGATATTAATGTTGTAGGTGAAGTGAAAAATGCTATATTAAATGCCAACTTGAATTTAAATCCTGTTATTGAGGGCAATACCATACGTATAGCTCTTCCAGATTTAACACAAGAAACCCGTGAAAAATTAGTAAAATTATTGCATCAGTTTTCTGAAAATGCGCGGATTGCCATCAGAAATATACGCAGAGATGTTATGGAAGAAATAGAGAAAATGAAGGGAAATAAAGAGATCTCAGAAGATGATTTTCATGGTGTTAAGAAGGAAATACAAAATATTACTGATGATAATATAAAAAAGATTGATTGTGAATTGTCCATCAAAGAAAAGGATATATTGCATCACTAAGGTAATATGAAAGAAACCTTCAGTAGTGAATATGAACGTTGTGATTTGAGAGCAAATTCCACCAAGAAGGGCGTCATCCCAGTGCGTAACACTGGGATCCAACTTCTTATCCAACCTCATCAAAAACGTTTATTTAGTACAAGATTAGCTACTTTCTGTGCTAGTTTGCTTGTCTACAAGCAAACTTTTCTGGATCCCAGTGTTAGCTACTCGGATGACAGAAGAGAGTACTGGGGTTACAGAAGAGAGTGTTGGCGGGTGGTTTAGGTGAACTTTAAATGTTGAATCAAGAATCTTTACCGAAACATTTAGCAATTATTATGGATGGTAATGGTAGATGGGCGAACAATCAAGGAAAGGTAAAAATTGATGGTTATAAAAAGGGCAGTGAAGTTGCATACGATATTGCCAAGTATTGTACGGACCTAACCATACCCTACTTAACTTTGTATGCATTCTCTATGGAGAATTGGCTTAGACCCAAAAATGAAACTGACTGTCTATTTGATTTATTTTACTCCGTTTTAACTAATGAAGATAAAGTCAATTTCATTTGCAGCTGTAACATTAAGTTGAATTTTATTGGCAATTTAAGTCTGTTATCCAGTAAAATATTGGATCAAATTAAAAAAGCAGAAGAAATGACACATAAGAACGATGGTTTATTACTCACTGTGGCAGTCAGTTACGGAGCAAAGCAAGAAATTACACAAGCTATAAGCAATATTATAAAAGAAAATATTGCTTATGTATCAGAAGAGGAATTTGAAAAATTTCTATATACTAAAGATCTGCCAAAATTGGATTTATTAATTCGCACTGGCGGCGAAAAAAGGTTAAGCAACTTTTTATTATGGCAAGCAGCTTATGCTGAATTATATTTTTGTGATACTTTATGGCCTGATTTTTCTTGTCAAGATTTGAGCAAAGCATTAGAAGATTATACAAAAAGAGAGAAAAAATATGGTAGATAATAATTTTATAATTAGAATATTGTCCTCAATAGTAATATTATTCATATTTTCTTTTGCTATATATTTCAGTGATTTATCGTTTTACCTATTGATTTTTTCAATAGCAGTTTTATCTTCTTTTGAATGGTATAATCTAACCCAAGGAAACAAAATTTTATACGTTTTCGCATTATTATTGATTGCACTACCAAGCGCCTCATTAATATATTTATATAACCTACCACAGGGAAAATACGCATTAGTATGGTTCGTCTTAACCATTTGGGGAATTGACATTACTGCCTACCTATTTGGTAAGAATTTTGGTGGAGCTAAAATTTGCCCAATTCTTAGCCCTGGAAAAACTTGGACAGGACTTCTTGGTGCGATTTTAGCTGGAGTAGTGTGCACAATTTTTGGATCAATATTTTTTGGTCTATTTTCAATTTTTTATTCTCCAATCATTGGCCTTGCAATCGCTATTCTAGCGCAACTTGGCGATTTCACTGAGTCGCTTGTTAAAAGAGCTTACGGTGTTAAAGATAGTGGAAGTATGATACCTGGCCATGGAGGAGTGCTCGATCGTATGGATAGTTTCATTTTTACTGCCCCTCTTATTGCTATTTACATAAGCTAAGTCTGCAGAAGAAATAAAGTGCCATTAGAGTTCATCCCTAGTCAGCTCCCCAACCGCTTCTACAGTACAGTCATGGACAAACGTCTTTTCACAATAAGGGCAGGCTATTTCCTCTTCTTCTCCCATATCTAAATATATTAATGGATGGCCGGAACCCTCATCATTCTCATCACCATGACAACAAACTTTTCTATTATTAACCCTCACTTTTGACATGCTACTCCTTTAGCTTATAACATTTTATATATTGAATATACCCATTCAGAAATAAAAAACAACAAGCACTATTCTCCATTTTTTATCCTATTCAGGTTAATCAATTCGTTTTGAACGCCTTTTGATACAAATTTGCTAACATCTTCTCCTAATCTTGCTATTTCCTTTACAAAACTTGATGAGATAAATTGAGTATCTTCAGAAGCAGGAAGAAATATGGTTTCGATTTCAGGAAGAAGTTTATAATTTACCCAACTCATTTGAAACTCGTAATCAAAATCCGATACTGCTCTTAATCCTCTAATAATAACAGAAGCATTCTGCTCTTTGGCAAACTTCACTAGCAACCCATTAAAAGATATAACATCTGCATCAATTCCTAGCCCTTTGATTTCACTTTCAGCCATGCTTGTGCGTAGCTTTGTGTCAAAGGCAATATGCTTATTAACGTTTTCTGCAACTCCTATTATTAATTTATCGACTAGTTTACACGCTCTTTTGATTATGTCAATATGCCCAAAAGTTATAGGGTCAAATGTGCCAGGGTAGATTCCTATTCTGTTATTAATGTTCATCCTTTATTTTTATATAAACTACTTTAAAAACTTTTGATAGACATAATAACATTTTTTATCTAAAAATGAAAGTATACAGTTGGCCTGATAGCTCAGTTGGTAGAGCAAAGGACTGAAAATCCTTGTGTCGCTGGTTCGATTCCTGCTCAGGCCACTTCTCTTTCTTACCAAAGTTACCTTTTTGTTGTAAAACGTTCTATAATATGTTATGATATTGATATAAGTGTTGAGAAGGTAAACTATATGTATAAATGTTATAGTAGAATATTTAATATCTTATTAATTATAGTTCTATTATTAAGCAATATTACTTATGCTGACGTTAGCGAAAAACCGGCATCTCAACATGTAACCAGAAAAGAAGAATCAGCGTCAGCTGCCTTGACGGCAGAAAATACAGTAAATAATGACATAGTTGTTGGTTTGTTGAAAACGGAAGAAGAGACATACCCATATGAGCTTGGGCTATCTCAAAATATTTACGAGATGTTTAATAACTTTGGGGTTAAGACTATACTGATTGATTATAATAAGATAATTAGCCTTAAAAAAATTCAGACAGAGTCACTTAATCTTGCAAAACAAGATGAAATATTGGCAAAGAAGCTGACATTAGACCGAATAAAAGTTGAAGTTGCAAAGTTTATTAAAGAGCACAAAATAAATAGAATATTTATTCCTGGGAACTATTATAATTTACACTCAGAACCTTTTCCACCCACTCCTTGTCGCCAGCTTGTTACTGAAGCAATTGCAAAAATAGTGGATGATAACCCTGCAATTCATTTACTTGGCATATGTGAAGGCATAATGAATGCAAAGGTAATTGAAGTAGTGAGTGTTGTGAGTGATGAAGAGAAGCGAAGATCTCATTTAAAATCAGCATCTAATCCACATAAAGAGGATGCACCTCTCCAGCAGATAAAGATCGTTCCAAACAGTCGTTTAGCGGAATTAGTAGCTAAATTCTTAATACCTAATGAAAATGGCTGGTTTTCAACATATTTTCCAGATGCTCATTCAGGGACAGTAAGTAATACACCAGAAAATAGAAGAAAATTGGAGTTACTTGGATATAAAGTTGCAGCATTTTCCAGTGATGGGGTAATAGAGGCTATTGAAGATAAGCACGGTAATATTTACTTTCAATTTCATCCAGAAGCCCTTGTTGTAAAATCATATAAAAACCTCTATTTATCAAATCACAAGGAACGTCAAGTGTCTACACTAGTTGCTATAGCGATTATAAATGATTTTCTTTATCGTGCTTAATGGATATGTACCTATAGCTTTAGATTTACCAACGATTTGATAAACGACAAATTCGTCATGTATCCGTTCAGGATAGCGGCAAGGTAGTATAACCATAGAGTAAATGTGAGGTAAGTCCTTACAATAAATGGTGTCATCACAGTGCTTGACACTGGGATCCAGCTTTTGATCGAAAATGTTGTATAGTGCGTTTGTTTACAATCAATTTTTCTGGATCCCAGTGTCTGGGCACTGCCTTTGTGTTTGAGGCAAAATCGGCTATAACACTTAACATACTGCCTTTGCAAACAAATGTTAGTACAACTGTGTGTCACGCACTTTGCTTCAATATTTGTACATTAGCCATGCATCTTGAACAGATACCGACAAATTCGTCGTCCCGCTGCTTGTTAGCGGGATCTAGAGATACCGCGGCGTTATGACGTACTGACTTGCATTAGCTATAAAATAGTAGTTTATATAAATCCCATAGCATGCCGAATGAAGCTTTTTTTGAGAAAATTTGAATTTTCAACTGCAATCAAGCCAAGATTTCTTAGTGCTTTAGCGCAGAATATTCTGTTGGAGAACATCCTATTTAATCCATCAGTTGCAAGCGCCATTGTAAAATTATCAAAGTATCTGTTACGTGAAATTTTCTTTAATAAATAACTACTGCCAACATCAATACCAGATGCTTTTGCAGCAACTATGTGCTTTATAACACTTTCTACATCTCTAATTCCAAGATTAAGCCCTTGACCTGCAACTGGATGAATTGAATGTGCTGCATCGCCGATAAGCAAAACTCTACCCTTATATAACTTTTTTGCGAAAACAAAACTTAAAGGATAAAGTTTTCTTTCACCCTCTAATTTTATCTCTCCTAAATAAGAACCAAATCTTTTTTTGAGCTCTATAATAAATTCTTCTTCAGACAGATCCATTAGTATTTTTGAAATTCCAGATTTTTCTGTCCAAACTATCGAAGAAGTATAGCCACCCTTCATCGGTAGAATTGCAAATGGACCGCCAGGAAAAAACCTCTCTACAGCTAAGCTTTGGTGATGCAGTTCATGCTTTACATTAAATACTATGCTACTTTGTTTATAATCAAATTTTACTGTCGGTATAGAAAATAACTCTGGTAGTTTAGAGTTTTTGCCTTCAGCGCAGATAAGTAGCGATGATATTAATTCCTGGTTATTATCAAGAATAACTTCCACATATCCTGAATCACAAGCAATTGTTTTATAGGAATGTGGAGAGTATATATTTAGTTTATTCAGAAAATTATTGTTGATTGCATTCCATATAGTAGCATTGTTAATAACATAACCCATTGGTTCTTCACCAACCATTTTATGATTGTAATGCACAGTAACCGCATCTAATATGCATATATCAAGTATTGGCTCAGCTTCGCTTTCTATAAACTGCCAAATCCCTAATTTTTCCAATATTTTTTTCGAGCCTTGAGAAATAGCAAATGCTCGGTTGTCATCTACTACACGTGGTAGACTATTTTTTTCAATCACAGCTACAGATACAGAATCACAACTGAGGCCAATTGCAGTAATAAGACCAAGCAACCCACCACCTGAAATGATTACATCATAATTCATTTTATTCACGCTAATTGTAAAATGATATTTTATCTATTTTGAAAATAGTTTAAACAAGCTTTATAGACAAAGACCTAACATCTTTAGCAATGTCTTCATAAATCTCTGCCAAATCTTCACTTAGCATTAAAGGATTTCCACAATCAGAAGCATGACATATTTGTGGATCCAGAGGAATCCTGCCTAATAGTTTGATGCCCAGCTCCTCAGACATTCTTTTTGCGCCGTCTTTTCCAAATATGTATATTTCTGAGCCGCTTTGAGTAAAATAGCTCATGTTTTCCACAATGCCAATAATCGGTATACTGAGCTTTGTAAACATATCATAAATTTTGCGAGCATCGATTAAAGAGAGCTCCTGTGGAGTTGAAACTATTATCGCCCCGGTTAAGTTAAAATTTTCCATAAGACTTAAATGCACATCGCCAGTTCCAGGTGGTGTATCAACTATCAAATATTCTATATCGAACCATTTTGTTCCCATGAGCAGATTATAAAGTGCTTTTGTGATCATAGGTCCGCGCCATATTGCTGCACGATCCTTGTCAACAAAATAGCCGATTGAAATAGTATGCAGTCCATACCTTTCTATAGGTATTGCTTTTCCACCCTGTATTTCTGGCTTTAATTTTTCAGTGCTAAGCATTTTAGGAATTGAAGGACCATATATATCTGCATCAACCAGCGCAACTTTATGTTTCAACTTTGCTAATGAGAGAGCAAGATTTAACGCAACTGTGGACTTGCCCACACCGCCTTTACCAGAGGCCACAACGATTATATTTTTCACTCCTTCGATATGTAATTTAGCTTTTTGTTGCCCAGTTTGTTTTTGACAAGTAGCAACCACGATCACTCTTGTCACCCCTGGTATAGCTTTAACAGCTTGCTCACAATTTCTTCTTAATTCTTCGTTTGCTTGCGTGTTACCGGCAACTTCAAGCGCAAAACCAATGTCCCCGCCTTTAATAATGATTGAGGATATTATGCCAAGAGCGATCACATCTTTACCGCTTTTTTGCTCTATGACTTTTTTTAAGTTCTCTCTTACAATTTCTTCGTTGATCATTAGACCTCTTACATAGCAGATCCCAGTGCGTACTGTACGAACATTTGTTTCGGAAACAGTATGTTAAATGTTATAGCAGGTTTTGCCTAGAACACAAGCCAAGTAGCTTGACACTGGTTCACTTTATGACAGTGTCATGAAAGTAGCCTCTTTCTTGTCATCCCAGTAGCCCCTTCTCCTGTCATCCGAGTAGCCTCCTTCTCCTGTCATCCCAGTGCCCAGACTACTTGGATCCAGAAAACTTAACTTTAAATAAGTGGCTGCATAATAAAGACTAGATTTCAGCGTCACGCGCTGGAATGACACCATTTTCGGTCTCTTAAATTGCTTTAGCTACAAACATTAAGAAATTTACCAAATAAAAAAAAGGCAAAGAACTTCCGTGGTGCGAGTTTTGACTCTCTAATACTTTAAATTGGCGCTGTAATAATGTGCTGACGCTTAGTTTAAGCGCGGTTTGGCTGAATGTAGAAAAAATTTAAAAGACATGCAGCCGCTATAATTTTATGTAATCCGCCAAAAAACACCCTAAGTTTTTTACTGAATGTTGTCATTGAGCCTACAGGTCAAAAACAAGCTTTGAGTCATAAATACCCTTATTGTCATAATAAGGGGGCTGGCGGAGTTTGTCAAGCAAGTTTTTTCGTTTCTGCGGGCTACTTGAATAACGGCTAGAATGTTTGTACAATTGTGCGTCATGAGCTGATCCATTTGTTGTGCTTAACAAAAGCAAATGTTCGTACAGTACGCACTGGAATCTGTTACGAAAATTACCTGCAAAAAGAAACCTCTACTCCTTATTCTTTGCCCTTCCTGCACGCTTACGTTCATTTGGATCAAGGAATTTCTTGCGTAAACGTATAGATTTTGGAGTTACTTCCACCAATTCATCATCATCTATATACGCTATCATATCCTCCAGTGTCATTATCTTTGGAGGAGTGAGTTTTATGGCTTCATCACAACCTGAAGCTCTTACGTTTGTTAATTGCTTACCTTTTAGCACGTTTATCTCCAAATCATTGTCACGGCTATGCTGGCCGACAACCATGCCACAATATACCTTATCCTGTGGCTTGATAAACATAATTCCCCTGTCTTGCAAATTGAAAATTGCATACGCCACAGCCTCACCCTTATCTGTAGAAATTAAAACTCCATTGCGCCTTCCAGAAATTGGACCTTTATGTGGAGCATAACTATGAAATAAATGGTTAATTATGCCTGTGCCCCGAGAATCAGTTAAAAACTCTCCTTGATAACCAATTAATCCTCTTGATGGCACTAAAAACGTTAATCTTGTCCTGCCATTACCAGAAGGTCTCATGTCAGTCACTTCACCTTTTCGGAAGCTGAGTTTTTCCATGATGATTCCACTATATTCATCACCTACATCAATTACTACTTCCTCTATAGGTTCAAGTTTTTTGCCATCTTCTTCCTTAAATAGCACGCGAGGGCGTGATACTGAAAGCTCAAAACCTTCTCTCCTCATATTTTCAATTAACACTCCAAGCTGTAGCTCACCACGTCCACCTACTTCAAACGCTTCACCACTTGATGCCAAAGTTACGGTAATTGCAACATTTGTTTCTGCTTCTGCACATAAACGATCCTTTATAACGGTTGAGGTAAGCTTTGTTCCCTCTTGTCCGGCAAAAGGTGAATCATTAACACTCAGAGTAATCGCCATCGTCGGCGGATCAACTGGAGTTGAGCTTACTGCAGTTGTAACCTCTGGTACTGCTATAGTGTCAGAAACTGAAGCTTTCTCAAGTCCTGCAATTGCAATTATGTCTCCCGCCACAGCTTGTTCTACTGGAATACGTTTCAAGCCAGAAAATGAGAGCAACTTAGTTAATCTCCCTCGTTCAATTACTTTACCGTCCAGATCAAGTACCTTAAGATCTGAATTGACTTTTGCAACGCCCTGATAAACCTTTCCTGTCAATATTCTGCCAAGAAACTTATCAGACTCAAGTAGAGTGATCAACATAGTAAAAGGGGCATTTTGATCATAAACAGAAGGTTTTATATAATCTATAACCGTTGAAAATAATGGGCTTAAATCTTTTCTTTCATCAGAAAGCTCCTTAGCACACCAACCATTTCTACCTGAAGCATACAACACTGGAAAACCTAGCTGCTCGTTGGTTGCATCAAGGTTAAAAAATAACTCATATATTTCATTTAATACTTCATCAATTCTGCTGTCTGGTCGGTCGACCTTATTGATTATCACAATTGGCTTCAAATTTGCTTTTAGTGCTTTTGACAACACAAATTTAGTTTGTGGCATGGGACCTTCTGCAGCATCAACCAGCAGCAACACACCATCTGCCATGCACAATACCCTTTCTACTTCTCCACCAAAGTCTGCGTGCCCTGGCGTATCAATAATATTGATTTTTTCATCACCCCACATTATTGATGTGCATTTTGCAAGTATTGTAATTCCGCGCTCACGTTCTTGGTCGCCACTATCCATAACTCGCTCTTGAACTTCTTGGTTCTCACGGAACGTGCCACTTTGTTTTAACATGTTATCAAGCAAAGTAGTTTTACCGTGGTCAACGTGTGCGATTATTGCTATATTACGGATCGATTTAAATTCGTTCATTTTCTATCATTTCAAAATTAATTTAGTAATAAGTATACATAAAATACACTTGGAGTAAATAACTAAAGCTGTTTATAAGTGCTTTGTTTCCAAGATATTATAGGATTACTTTGTTAAATATTCTCTACTCCCAGGTTTTGTTATGGGTAGTTGTTTTAATTCACTTGGAAGTTCTTCCTCGCTGTAGTTTTTGATGTTCAGTTCAATCAAAGATATGACAGGAAAAGGCAGTCTCGTTTCACTATTCCTCTTTATTAGAGAAGCTTCAGCAATGACTTTACCTCCCTCCCCTTCTGCACATTTCACTGCTTCAAGTGAAGATTTGCCTGTGGTTATCACATCCTCGATAAGTAATATTTTCTCACCCTTTTTGATCTTAAATCCACGGCGTAATTCAAACTTGCCATTAACGCGCTCGCAAAACATTGTCTTTATTCCAAGCTGCCTACCAATCTCATAACCTACAACTATTCCGCCAATTGCAGGAGATAATATTAAATCTATGGAGCTATTTAATTCTTTTTTTATTTTATCTGCTAATAATGCGCAAACTTTCATAGCTCTGCTTGGATTTTCAAAAATCTTCCCACACTGTATGTATGTGTCACTATGCAGTCCGGATGATAAAACAAAATGCCCATGCAAAATTGCTTCTGCTTCTTTAAATTCTTTTATTATTAGGTTGTTTTCGTCTAATATCATTTTTTAAGTTTCACTATTACATTCTTTATTAATTATCTGAGTGATACAAATATCAGACCACACGTTTATTGCAGTTTCAAACATATCGATGATTGTATAAATAGGCAAAATCAGTCCCATAATATGCAGAGGAACATTCATCGACATGAGATAACTGGTTGCCATAAAATAGCACCCCATCGGCACTCCAGCGTTACCAATTGCTGCACTAGTTGCTAAAAAAATCCATATAAACATTTCGCTTAAGGAAAATGCGCATCCATTCATCTCTGCAACAAACATTACAGTGATTAGTATAAATGCAGCACATGCATTCATATTAATTGTTGTGCATATTGGTAAAATAAAGGACGACAATTTCTTTGGCACCTTTAGCTTATTTTGCACACAGTCTATAGTTGTTGGCAATGTTGCACTGGATGATTTAGAAAAAAACGCAAGTGTGAGTGCCGGTATAACCCCTTTCAGCGTTTGAATTGGTGATATGCCTTTATACCACATAAGTAGCGGTAAAACCAGAAATGCCTGCACAAAATTTGCAGACATTATGCAAACAAAATACCATAAAAGACTGTAGAACTCGCTACCACCTTTTAATTCGTGCAAAAAACATGTAATAAAAGACCACACAGCAAGTGGAACAAGCTTTAGTAACCCCTGAGCAATTTTAAGTAACGTATCGAAAAGTGCAGAGAATATTTGATGTAATATGTCCTGCTTTTCTTTTGAAAGTGAAACAATAGCTCCACCCATCAAAAAAGCGATCAATATGCTACCAATAACGTTATTTTCAAGAAAAACTTGCACAAAATTCGAAGGAATGAGTGATTTTAAGTATGAAAAGTAACTATAATTGTTATTATCCAAACTTCCTATCGTGTTACATATGAAATTTTTTTTCACTGGGTCTATTAGCAGGTAAAACGATAATGCAACAAACGCAGCTATAATAGTTGTAAGCAGCGTATAAAATAGTGTTTTCTTAACTAAGGTTTTAATTTCGATTGAGTCTTTAAGTCCTGAAATTGTGGAAACTATTGATAGAAAAACTAAAGGTAAACTTATTGATTTCAACAAACTAATAAATATGTCACTAAACAGCTTTGCTATTTCAAATATAATCTCACTGTTTAAATAGTAAGCAACTATTGCAAACAGTATAGAAAAGAGTATTGCAAACTTGTCCATTGAAAATAAAACTTCAAAGTAACATTATACAACAATTTTGCTGTTTTGGAATCAGATTGATAGACAAAATAACTTTACAGATTAGGGAAAGATAAGTAATATTTCATTATTAATTAAGTGTTAAAAATATGTCATGCGATGTACTTTAAATTCAGGTGCACTTAGCCCATTCTGGTGATAACAAATTGGAATAGATAAGGTATGATAACTAACTTTTCTGTGAGTATATAGTTTTGCCAGACACAACAGTACGTACCACGTGCCCTTTTACTTTGCGCCCATCGAAAGGGGAATTCTTTGATTTACTAGCAAAGTTGTCAGTTTTAATTTCCCATTCATGATTGAGGTCAACTAAAATTAAGTCTGCAGCAAGGTTTTTTTGTATACGACCACGTGATACGTGTATTATATCTGCAGGCTTATATGTCAATTTTGCAAGCACATTAAGTAGACCCATTTGCCCACTGTGGTAAAGTTCAAGTGAAAGGGGCAGCATTGTTTCAAGGCCAACAATACCAAATGCAGCATTTTCAAGTGGAAGATCTTTAGAATTATGATCATGCGGAGCGTGATCGGTTGCAATGCAATCAATCACACCTGTCTTTAAACCTTCAACCATAGCTAAACGATCTTCTTCAGTGCGAAGCGGCGGGTTCATTTTTGCAATTGCTCCATGTTGTTTTACTATATTTTCAGTCAAAGTGAAGTGATGAGGGGTTACTTCGCACGTAACATTTAATCCCAAATCTTTTGCACGTTTAATAGCATCAAGTGAATCTTTTGAAGAGACATGTAAAATATGGTAGTGCACATTTTCCATATCTTTCATGAGCAGTATATCGCGACTTACTATAACCGATTCTGATGCACTCAAGATTCCCTTTACTCCCAATTCTTCAGAAATTTTACCTTCGTTGATTGCACCACCTGCTGATAAATTTAAATCTTCTGCATGTTGAGCAATAGGAACACCCAGCATACTTGAATAAAGCAGCGCCTGTCTCATAATCATTGGGTTCATAACTGGCATGCCATCATCAGTGAACCCAACCGCACCTGCTTCCTTTAAAAGTGCCATTTCAGTCAACTTTTCTTCCGAAGTGGTGATTTTAGCGTAAAATTCAACGTTTACATGTGAAGTTTCAAGTGCTCTATATTTCAAATATTTAGCCAAAACAACGCTATCAATTGCTGGAACAGTGTTCGGCTGACAAACTACAGTTGTAACGCCTCCCGTAGCTGCAGATTTGCTGCCTGTATATATAGTTTCTTTATGTTCTTGGCCTGGTTCACGAAAATGTACGTGAATGTCAATAAGGCCTGGCATTAGAACAAGCCCTTTACAGTCTATTGTTTCATCGACCCCACTTGTTGAAAATAATGATTCACCAAAGTCAATAATTTTATCCCCTTCAGTCAATAATGAACCTTTTATATCAAGTTTAGTTTCCGGGTCGATAATACGAGCATTAGTATACGCAATTTTATAGCCTTCCTTTTGCCCTGTTTGCAACAAATTCCAAGTTTGAGTCATTATATTTGAGTATCGATTATAAAATAAATCTAAAGTTTTTTTAACAAAACACAACCAAATAAAAACTCAGACTAAAGTTGCGAGAGCTGTCTTGAATTAAAATTGTCCCAAAAATTTGGCTCTTATAACCGAGTTACTTCAGTTTTAACGTTAATATGAAAAACTCTTAGCTCTGTTGAAGGATTTTCCAGTTGAATATCTAGCTCATTCTGTATGTTCGATAAACAAATCAAAGCTGAGTCAAAATTTTCATCACACTGCTTCGCTTCATGCATACCATCGATTATTTCCTCTAATTCTTCCACATCATCAATTTCTTGCGACGCACTTTTTAATATCGCTTTTATTTGGCTTAAGTTTTGACAAATTTTCTCCTGATATCCAGCAATTCTCTCTTGATATATATCAATCATTTTTTGACATGCGTTGCCTCTAAATGGATGTTCTTTTTTCTCTTTTATGTAAGAACTTTGAAAGTCTTTACAGTTAAGGATTGCTTCTCTATGTTTTTTTATGTCATTAATTGCACTGACTATCGACTTATCTATTTTCTTCAAATTTTCTTCCCGTCCTTCTCTTTTAATTATACTTTTGGATTCATTCTTCATTTGGTTCATTTTGTCATACAAGTTTCTGCATTCTTTGTAAGATACCATTGGTTGTAATATTCCTTCTTCTACACCTTTATTGTAAAAATTCTTCAACTCATCACTTGATAGTATTGTTATAGCATCTTCCCTTTTACCTTGTGATTTAGGATACTTTTTATTCAATGAACTAACATGATTTAACAAGAAATCTTTAACTAGCTCTTCCTTTTTAACTTCAGCTAATTTTTCTAGTGTTTCTATATATTTTAGAACTTCCGCAAAGAGCTGTCCACCAGATGGAGCAAATCCTTGAAGTGGTTTACTCTGAGCTTTATAAAAATCGGTTTGTAAAAAATCTTCAGCTTGTTTTTTTATTACTGAAAGTTCATTAAAGGCTTTTTCTGGATTGATTTTTCTCAAAATGCCAACAGTTTTTCTAATCGCTTTTTCTCTCTTTTTATTATCTTGCTTTTCATTTAATATCAGATGTTCAGTTTCGGTAAAAGCATTACCTTGATCACTCTTTGCAATAGACCTGCTGAGAATCAAGCAATAAAAAGAAGGAAAGGAGGGTGACTAAAATCAAGGTTAACTAAAAGGCGTGCTTAAGATTCACAATACCAGCAATAATATTGAACCTCAGGTTGTATTTTTTCTGAAAATTGCGGTAAACATGAGACATAATCTTAAATATCTTTATCTCACGGATCTTATTTTCTACTCTCATTCTAAATGATGCTAATCTTCTATTATGCTCTTTCTGCTCTGGAGTTAATGGCTTTTTACGATACTTTTTATATGGAATTATAACATTGCTTTGCAATTTTTGCCAACCTTGATATCCAGAATCGGCATATTTTATGCTATCGATTGGTAAATATTTTTCTTGTTTCCTTATGCGAAAATCATTAATTCTACCACGATATGAATTTGACACTGATAAAATTCTTCCACCTTCTTCGATAACAATCTCAGTTTTCATAGTGTTGGTTCTTTTTTTTTCCTGAATATGATTTCTTCCGTTTTTTACTATCTTCTGGTCTCTGTATTTGCTGTTCTGTAACATCAGCCAGAATCTTCAGTATTTTTTCTGGTGTCATACTTCTATCTTTTGTTATAGTAACTTTTTTGGCAAGTAATGGCTCTATTTTCTTCAGTAACCTACATACATTTGCGTTGTGCACATTGAACAGGCACCCTAAAAATCTATGTGTTATGTAAGTGCGATAGTACAAAATTACGCAAAATAACTTATCTTCTAGAGTTGGTAGTTGTGATCTTCTACCATGGCACTTTTTCTGTTTTTCAACTCTTTCCCACCCAGACCTCACTTTTTCCACTACCTTTTCGAACTCCTCTATAGTTAAACCTGTTATACTACGAAAGTTTCTTGGGTGTTTCTTCATGTTATAGTAACTAAAGCTCATTTTTTTACCTTACTCAATCTGCTTATTCTTCTTCTACTTCTCTCACATTATTTTTTCAATCACCTTTTGCAGCAGGTCTATAGATCTTTTTCAGTGGTTTCTTCTGCATGCTTGAGGAAAAAACACCAGCGCTCCACTATGTTTGTCAATTGTTCTGCTTTGTCTTTTTTAAATTTTGGTAGTTCAATGAACACAAACTGGAAACCTTGTAAGTCACGCTCATTAGTTTCCTCATCTCTTATAGTATGGCTAGATATATAATTGGATTTCTTAGGAAACAAAATACAATTTGAAATCGCAATAAAGAAGACCTTCTTTAAATCAGTGTATCTGCTAGACTGTCTTGAGTAAACTTTACCAGCATATGCTTGTGAGCGTTTTTCAAAGCCCTTGTCGCGAGCGAGCTGCATTTCCGACCATAAATCTGTTCCCAACAGAATCTTGACAGAGAACATCAACTATACTTTGTCTCTCAGAGGCAAATTCAGGATTCAGAGCAGTGTTGATAAACTCTATTTCTTGTATAACATTAACTTCAGTACAACCTAAAATATCGTTCAAAAAATGAATAAGAATATCCTTATTTTTTTCATTGCCAAATGTTTTTTTAAAGGTTAGGTCCAATTTTGGATCGAGAAATTTAGAAAAAGCCATAACAAAAATGCCTAAAAAACATTAATAATTATACACTATTCCATACAAATATTCAATCTTTTTTAATATTCGTTCAAGTGTGGCAGAAGAACTTATTCGAATAAAGTAGGTAGTAAAATATAAACATTTTATAAAGTGAAAAATGGACTTTTCAGGCCACTGCTGACTCAATACCCAGTTAATATCCTTTCCACCAGCTCTTTTACTGTCGGTACGTAGCCATTCTCATAAAACGGATCTTGCTTAAATTTGTACACATTGTGCCCGGAAAACATGAGTTCATTTTCAATATCGCCGTCATGTATAATGTTTTGCAGTGTTTTTTGTATACAAAAACTCCGTGGATCTGGCTTTCGTCCTGTTGAATGGTCGCCGTGATCCTTCCAATTGCTAAACAAACAATGACTTAAGCATCCCATACAATTGATTTGATCTTGTCTTACCTCTGCAAATTTGCCTGGCGTCACAAAAATAACAGTTGTATCTGGAGTTTTCATTGCTTCTGTATACCCTGCTTTAGTCCATATATTTGCCAGCTCTTTGTCTTTTGAAGTAAGGTAGATCTTCCTACCTCTGCTACCCATTGCAAATTCACTACTAAATTCTTCGCTGGCATTTTCTGAAAACTTTATTTGACGTGAATTCCGTTTCTGCAACTCACGTATGAAGTTATTTTTTACTGCAGATGAGTAAAACCCTGTTGGACTGAATTTATTTAAAAATACATCACCTTCTTCTAAAGTGAGTAGCTTCTTTTTCCACTCTGCAGAAATTGGGCTTTCTTTCGTCAAAAGTGGACGAGTGCCAAACTGAAAAGCTATTGGTCCAATTTGCAGATTGTCAAACCAATGTTCCCAATCTTTCAAATGCCACACTCCTCCTGCCATAACAATTGGTGTTTCTGAAAGACCGATCTCGTTCATGAAAGATCTAAGCTCTGCAACTCTTTCAAATGGAGCCTGTGGTAGCTCTGGGTCTTCACTGTTACTGAGTCCATTGTGCCCTCCAGCAAGCCATGGATCTTCATACACTACTCCACCAAGCAAATAGGAAGATATTCTTTGGTAAGTACGCTTCCATAATGCTTTAAAAGCACGCACCGATGAGACAATAGGGTAATAATAAACCTGATATTTAGCTGCAATTTCTCCAAGCCTATAAGGCATACCAGCACCGCAGGTAATACCATGAACTAAGCCTTTTGCTTTTTCTAATATGCCATGAAGGACGCGTTCTGCTGCTCCCATCTCCCAAAGCACATTCATATGTATTCTTCCATGACCTTTTGATATTTCATTCGCTATTTTTGCCTGACTGATTCCCGCTTTAATACTATACTCAATCAATTCACTGTGTTTTTCATTTCTTGTTTTGCCTTTGTAAATCAGCGGCACTAACTCACCATTATCATCAATAAGCTTAGCATTTGCACCAGAAAACGTACCTACAGCATCTGCTGCAGCAAATGCTCCACTTGA
The DNA here is from genome assembly GCF_964027015.1 of Wolbachia endosymbiont (group A) of Conops quadrifasciatus. Taxonomy (NCBI): domain Bacteria; kingdom Pseudomonadati; phylum Pseudomonadota; class Alphaproteobacteria; order Rickettsiales; family Anaplasmataceae; genus Wolbachia; species Wolbachia endosymbiont (group A) of Conops quadrifasciatus. Next base: position 659,145 of record NZ_OZ034722.1, on the reverse strand, counting down.
CCTTCCATCACTGATTGCGATGCCTTTGCCGCCCTCAATGATTGGCCACACTTCCTTTCCTGAAATTACTATCTTTTTTATCTTATTTTTCAAAACTTCCTCGCAATCTTTCACTCTATTTTACTTAATTACTAAAAAAATAATAGCTGTTTATTTTTTCTTATATCATCAGAGCCTCTGCATAGCCAAATTTGGGTTTTGAGTAGACACAGCAGCTACTGTAATATAGTTTCGAAAGAAGTCTAATGTATTTTGCTATATGATCATAGGTCTAACAGGCGGAATTGGGGTAGGAAAGAGCTTTGTAGCTAATTGCTTTCAAGAGTTTGGTCCTGCTGTGTTTGATGCTGATTCTGTTGTACACCAACTTTATAAAGTGGATAAAAGCATAATAAGTTATGCAGAAAAAAATTTTCCTGGAGTAGTAGTAAATGGTGAAATAGGTAGAACAGTACTGTCTAAATATTTCTTAGCCTACGATGAAAATTGGAAACAATTTCAATCTTTGGTTCACTCTGCTGTGCTGCGTGAATTAGAATTTTTTATTGCCAAGGAAAAAAAGATCGATAGAAAGCTTCTAGTTTTAGATGTGCCACTTCTATTAGAAACAAAATTTCATTCATACTGTGACCTTATTATTTTTATCTATGCAGATAGCGTTGTGCAAGCTCAAAGACTTAACGAACGCAACATAGATAAAGAAAAGCTAAATTTAATCTTCAATGTTCAGTTATCTATTGAGGAGAAAAGGAAGATGAGTGACTTTATTATCGACACCAGTGTAAGCAAAGAGTATGTTTTTTCTCAAGTAAAAGATATAGTGGATTCATTAAACCTAAACACGTAGCTAATGCAGCCCTACGTCATACCGCCGCAGTATCTCTTGGCCGCTAACAAGCAGCGGGATGACGAGGTTATCTTCATACTGCCGCGAACCGCCATACCGCCGCGGTATCTCTAGATCCCGCTAACAAGCAGCGGAATGACGATTGTCGATAAATCTAAGTTACTTTAGCAACAGTTATTCTCCACAAAATTACTCCGAATTTTAGTTGTATTATTTGCGGATTTCACTGCTGAAATCTCAAATTTTGAGCTTGTGTTCAAAAATGATTCAACTGACCTGCCAAAAAAATCGTATCTCCACCCCTTGAATAGTTTATCTATCTGCCCAGATATTGACCAGGTTAACTCATCTTTTGAAGAAACTAATTTCCTTGATATGTTACTTTCTTTACATTTACTATCTAAAATAATTGAGAGTATATCGAATACAGATTTATCATAATTATTCGGTAAGATGTTGTTTTGCTGCATCCAATTTTTTTCATTTTCATTAAAAATATTCACAAACTCTAGTAAATCTGCATCTTTTATATTTTTTGCATTCCTCTTGAGATCATCTAAAATCTCATCAACATGCTCTACATTTTTTTCAATAAAACCAGCTATTACAGCATTATTAATTACTTTATTACGATTCATATTATAGCGCTGTGCTAAGGTCTCTTGCCATTCACTAACTGCTTTAACAGTTAATACCAATCTTGGATTTGCTTCATAATTAAATTTAATTCTCTTCCATGCATCTTTTGGACTATGTAAATACTTATTTATATTAACTATTGATTCCATCTCTTCTTGAAACCAACACATCCTATTATTTTCTTCAAGTTTATTGCACAATATTTGGTATAAGTCATATAGGTGTACCACGTCGTTTATTGCATAGTCTAACTGATCCTCGGACAACGGACGCCTTAACCAATCTGAATTTTTAGCTTTAATTTTATCCAGCACTACTCCTTGATATTGCTCTACTACTTTTGAGTAACCAATAAAGTCATGATAATAATGACAAAACATAGCGGCAACTTGGGTATCAAAAATGGGAGTGGGAATACATTTAAACACAGTGAGTAAGGATTCTATATCCTGCCGGCAGCTATGAAACACTTTGGTTATCCCCTGATTTAGCATTATTTTCTTAATGAATGATAAATCAATTTCTGGCACTAATGCGTCTACAATAAAACTTTTCTCTCCGTAAGAAATTTGAATTAACGATAATTTTGGGTAGTAGGTTAAATTATTTCTAATGAACTCCGTGTCAACTGCTATAAATTTCGGCTTTTTTGCTATTAATTCTTCACACGTATCTTCCAGCTCTGATGTTGTACTAATTAGCATATATTTTTCACTTGGTGGTTCTACTTTATCTGACCTTACCCAGAAAAAGTAGAGAGAAAGTTAAGACGTTTTTGTCATGAGAATGATGCATCAAATTGTGCAGGAATGCAATAATTAATAGTAGAATGCCTACGTTGTTTGTTATAAAAGATTTCTATGTATTCAAATATGGCAGTTCTGGTTTGTTGAGCGAGAAGTATCAATAAGCAGCTCCCTTTTGAGTGAACTTTTCTGCAACAGAGTTATCGTAACAACATCCCTTATGGCTCATGCTGGAAATGATGTTTTTTGTATTCAATAGAAATTGGTAATTTTGAGAGGTATACTGTGACCCTTGATCGCTATGTAACAGCAGATTTTTATCGGGTTTGCGCTTATTAACGGCCATCAATAAAGAGTCAATAACCAATTGTTTATTTATTGAGCTACTCATTGACCAGCCAACTACCATACGTGAATATAGGTCAATTATTGCTGCCAACAACCTTCCTTGTGTTCGGAGCTACAACTCGGTTGCTTATTTGCTGTTTTTTATTTTTGAACCTTCGTCTAAGTTTGGCTTTAATGCCATTTTCTTGCATAACACTTTGTACTGTTTTGATGTTATAATTTTTGCCTAAAGCTTTTAATTCAGCGTGAATTTTAGGGATCTGCATTTGGATGCTTTTTTTGAATATCTGCTAGAAGCCCATCTCTTGCTAATTCCTTACTGCTTTTTCCCTTAGCAACCCATTTATAATAACCACCAGCAGATATGTCTAAAACCCTACATAGTTCCTGTATTTTATAGCAATTTCTATATAAAAGAATACTTTACTCTTTTTGTTTGGTCAGGGCTTTTTTTTAAATGTCTCTTTCTCTTGTTACTCTTGCTAGTTCTTTTTTTAGATCAAATCTTTCTTTGTCATAAGGAGCCTTTGTCTGGAAATGCGTATGCTTCTGACATTTTTCCATCATATTTTCTTACCCATTTACTTAACATACTGCCATCTATGCCTAGATCTTTTGCTATTTTTGTACTTCTGTTTCTTTAACCAGCTTAACAGCTTCTAATTTGAATCCTGCTGTATATTCCCTTCTATTTGCCATATTTTGAAAAAACGTTTTATTTTACTCCAAAAACGTCTTAACTTTCTCTCTACTTTTTCTGGGTAAGGTCAGAGTATCCACTTTAACCTCTCTAAATTTGCTCATAACCTCTTAACTTGACGCGTATGACTCCCTACTTGGATGACAGATAGTAGTGCGAAAGCCTCTTACAACTTACTTTTAATTAGTCTAACCCATGCGTGCCAATCCCTCTCACCAAGATTGCTTTCAAAAGATAGGAGATCCTTTACAGCTTTTGAGCAAATTTCTTCACTTGGAATTGATAACTCCCTATTCATTGCTAACGTTAAACATTGAGTTTTGCACGCTCGTTCTAAATGATACGTGTAAAACATTGCTTCTTGTATAGTCCGACCACACGTTATAGATCCATGATTGCGCATTAACATGACAAAATTTTCTTTCAGATCAGCTATTAACCTCTTTCCTTCTGTATTGCTAAGTGCTAGGGAATTATAATTATGGTAAGAGATTTTATTGTAAAAGTGCAGTGCCCATTGACTTATTGGAAGTAGTCCATCTTTTAGAGAAGAAACTGCTATAATAGAAGGTGTATGCAGGTGAAAAATTGCTTGAATGTCTTTCCTTGCTTGATAAACAAAACCATGAATTATATAGCTAGTTTTATTATATTGATATTCTGTACCCTCAATCACATTTCCATCTAGTGATACTCTCATCAATGAATTTTCATTCACTTCGTCAAAGCGTATACCAAATGGGTAAATATAAAACAACTTTTGATCTTCAGAACATACCAAGAGGTGAGTATATGTATGATCATCCAGTTTAAGGTAAGACAAAATCTGATAGGCATAAACTAGATCCCTTTTTACTCTGCTCTTTGTTAACAAAACAATCCTCTGTTAGAATCTTCTGAAGATTTATACACGAAAAAAGGCTTGTAGTAAACTAATAAGTCTATGCCACTCTATCTTGCTTTCTGAATACCAAACACTTTTGTGTTATAGCTTGCTTAAAAATAGTTATCGTTATTATAGAGTTTATATACAAAATTTATGTTTCTAAATTACATAATATCTTAACTATAAAAATAATTTTCTATATAATATTTCATATGTTTTAAAGCTTTATTTTTATGTTATTATAAATGTAAGTTTCAAGATTGAAAATAATATGGTAAATATTAACACAAAAAAACAGCCAGCAGGATTTTTCATATATCTCTCTGGTCTTTCAGGAAGTGGTAAACTTTCCACAGCAATAGAATTGTCCAATATGATAGGCGCATTAATTGTAAATAGTAAGTTCTATAACAATGTTCAAGTTTGCTCTATATACAATGGTGTCTTTGAACGTGATCAAATACCTAAAGAAGTTCAAGATAGAATATATGGCATTATGCAAATTATGCTTCAGGTAATAGAAAATTATCCGATTCACTCAAAAAATTACATATTTATTGATGAGTTGATGGAAAATAATGACCATGACATGAGGATGTATGATTCAATAGTAAGGCTTAGTAAAAAAATGAACACAGAAATCCTTCCTGTGGTACTTAGGTGTGATCTACCGACATTACAAAAGCGTATTGCATTAAAAAGGCAAAGAAAAAATAGGAAGGTGACTAATGTAAATAGCATGATAGAACAATTTAGGATTAACAATTTATTTATACCACCGAGTGCCATAGAGATAGAAAATTCAGATATGAGTATAAAAGAAGTAGCTCAAGAGATAGTAAACCAGATGCACAGGCTTAGCCAAATTGTATGTACGCGAAAGAATAGTCTATAATGATTTCATATACTGAGGCTCATTTAAATATAGAGCCTCAACTTCATTTAATTTTTGCTTGTTCTTCAGTCTATAATGAACCAATAGTCCTGCATGGCTAGCATTTAAATTGCAATCCATATGTGTAATGCAGTCACTGCTTGTAGCGTGACACTTGGATCCAGGGTCACGTGCTGCAGTTGGACCAGATAGCGGCAATAAATTGAAATCAAATAACTGCGTATAAAACCCTTGAGCATTTTTGATTATAGCTCTGATATTTTTTTTGCTATTCGTACAAAGCAAAGATATTGTGTAAGCTTGAACTTCCAGCGCATTAACTCCGTATAATGGCTTATTTGTAGCAAGATTTATACCTTGTACTGCTGATATACCAACTCTAATTCCAGTGAAACTTCCTGGTCCAACTACTACCGCTAAATGATCTATTTTATCATAATTATAATTGTGCTTATCAAACAAAGTATTCAGAATTTGAAAAAATGATTCTACATGATTGTTGCTAGCGGAATTGCGCTCTACAAAACAATTACCATCATAATCAACTATTGCTATTGAAGTACCAGTACCTACAGTATCAATCGCTAAAATAGACATTACTTAAGCTTATCATAGAGTTTTGTAAACATCATAGTAAAGGCACCATTACCCATAACATTTGCTGAAGTGATTATTGGATCAAACACTATATACAAGGCTGTGATTAACGAAAGCATTTCTGGAGAAAATTTGAGGTATTTCTCAAGAATAGGTAGCATTACCATAATTCCTCCTGCCGGCACTGCAACGATAGCAAACTTAAATAACAAAAAATAGAGAAGAAAAGTTACATATTCCGTTGTGGACAATAAATAACCAGAAGTAATTACCATTGATAATATTATAACAAAAAAGCAATCACCTACTAAATGGAAGCTAGCAGTTATTGGTATAACAGACGATGCTATATCAGGTTGCTTTACATTTTTTTTGCTTCCTTCAAGAGTAAGCGGCATAGTTGCATTACTAGACATTGTGCTCATCGCAGTAATAAATGCCGGTATCATATTGCTTATACTAGCTATCCAGCTTGTGATCTTGAATGAATTTGCTGCTCCATATAAGAGAAAAACATAAAGGTAGGTTGCAGATGCTATAATAATGAAAATTATTGAGTAATCCTTAAATATTATAGATAAAACTTGATCATGCTGCATTTTTAAAGCAAGCCCAAGTACAAATATTGGAATAATCGGCGTCAAAAACGTCTTCAAAATAAAGAGAGTTAAATCTAACATTTTGTTCGAAAGCTCTTTGCTTTTCTTAGGTAGCAGTATAGACACTACTATGCTGGACACAAATCCATAAGCAAGAGCATGAAAGTTATAAAGGAGTAGCGGAAGCCTAAACGACCATAAAGGAACAATTGTTTCTTCATACGTTATATCTTGTGTTGAATAAGTGTTTTGTATGATAAAATGCCCAACAGAATAAGCTATTAAACTTGAAGCCAGATTCGATAAGAAGATCATTATAATAAGTAACAATATAAACTTTATAGCTGACTGCTTAAGATTGTTAACACTGCTAAAGATTAACGCAAAAATAATAAAAGGCATTATAAATAGCAAAACCTCTTTTATACTCAGGCTCGTTGAGTACAAGAAGGTTTTTGCTTCCATTGGAACTAAATGACCAAAGAATGCAACTGAAGTGATGACCGTGAGTAAGATTAATAGTTGTAGCACGTTCTTATATACCAATGTCCTATGGATATATATATGGTAAGTGAGTTGTTAAGTAAAGCAAAACTGCCTATTGCTACAAAACATTATGAAAGACAAGCAGCTTTTGTTACTCCTGCGCGTACTGCACGAATATTATCTATTAGATCCCAGTGCCTTTACTACTTCGATCCAGGAAAATTGATTATGCACTATACAACATTCTCGATCAAAAAACTGATTCCAGTGTCAGCTACTTGCATGACAAAGAAGAGTGAAATTAGCACTCACCTATTATTCGTGTCATTTTCAGTAAAAGCCTCCTCCCATGTGCCTTGAGTTGCTGCACGACTATACTCTGTTACTCTATTTTCAAAGAAATTCGTATGTTCAACGCCATTTAGTATTTCATCGAGCCATGGAATAGGATTATCATTGACATCATATATGGACTCAAGACCTAATTGCATTAACCGTCTGTTTGCTACGTAGCGTATGTAATTGCGCACTTCTTCTGCGGATAGTCCTTCAACATCTCCTAAATCAAAGGCAAGCTTTATGAATTCGTCCTCAAGCTCAACAATAGTGCGGCATGCAGAATATAATTCCTCTTTAAACTCGTTGTCCCAAATTTCATTATTCTCTTTAATAAATGTATTAAATAACATAATAATTGAATTGGTGTGCAAAGTTTCATCACGGGCTGACCAGGCGATTATCTGCCCCATGCCTTTCATTTTTCCAAAGCGTTGGAAATTGAGCAAAATTGCAAACGATGCGAATAACTGCAACCCCTCGGTAAATGCACCAAACACTGCTAGAGTTTTAGCTACATGTTTTTTATCGTGTTTTTTGCTTTCCTCAAATTCCAGCATGTATTCATATTTCTTTCTCATAGCATCATACTTTAAAAATGCTTGATACTCGCTTTCTGGCATGCCAATTGTGTCTAAAAGATAAGAATAAGCTGCAATGTGTATGGTTTCCATATTGGAAAAACTTGCAAGCATCATGCATATTTCTGTTGGCTTAAATATATTTGAATAATGCCTCATGTAGCAGTTATTTACTTCAATGTCTGCTTGAGTAAAGAATCTAAAAATCTGAGTTAGTAGATTTTTCTCTACGTTTGAAAGTTTAGTTTTCCAATCCTTCACGTCATCAGCAAGCGGAACTTCCTCAGGTATCCAATGGATTCTTTGTTGCTGCAACCACGCATCATACGCCCAAGGGTAATTAAAAGGTTTGTATATTGGATCTGCTTCTAACAATGACATAAGACACCTATTATTTTCTAAAGTAAATATTATATTAAGTGATATTGAGAATCGGTCAATTTAACTTTTTGAAATTTGACGGCAGGTAATTTATTAGTGTATTATAGCTTCAAGTAATTTATCAACAGAAATGCGAGTATTAATATCTTTTATTTTATTATTTACAGTGAGCTGCACACACACTATTCACAACCACGGAGCTCCTGGCATTAGTGTTGAATTGTGGAGCAAGATAAAAGCAGGTGACGATAAAGAAAAAGTGGTTCACACTTTAGGATCACCAACATTAGTATCAAAGTTCGATGACAATGTTTGGTACTATGTCTCATATAAAATTAAACAAGCTAACTTCTTAGGAAAAAGGAAGTATAGCAGTAAGTCTCTGCAAATTTCATTCGATCAGGACGGTAAAGTTGCAGATACAAAAGAAACTGACATCTTAGAGAGATCTTTGGCTGTTCCTGATTGAAAGTTTGCTCAGATCTTCCTACGTTATACCGCCGCGGTATCTCAGAATAGATTCCGCTAACAAGCAGTGGAATGAAGGCTTATTAAATTATAGAATTACTTTAGCTATAGACCTGCTGAGAATCAAGCAATAAAAAGAAGGAAAGGAGGGTGACTAAAATCAAGGTTAACTAAAAGGCGTGCTTAAGATTCACAATACCAGCAATAATATTGAACCTCAGGTTGTATTTTTTCTGAAAATTGCGGTAAACATGAGACATAATCTTAAATATCTTTATCTCACGGATCTTATTTTCTACTCTCATTCTAAATGATGCTAATCTTCTATTATGCTCTTTCTGCTCTGGAGTTAATGGCTTTTTACGATACTTTTTATATGGAATTATAACATTGCTTTGCAATTTTTGCCAACCTTGATATCCAGAATCGGCATATTTTATGCTATCGATTGGTAAATATTTTTCTTGTTTCCTTATGCGAAAATCATTAATTCTACCACGATATGAATTTGACACTGATAAAATTCTTCCACCTTCTTCGATAATAATCTCAGTTTTCATAGTGTTGGTTCTTTTTTTTCCTGAATATGATTTCTTCCGTTTTTTACTATCTTCTGGTCTCTGTATTTGCTGTTCTGTAACATCAGCCAGAATCTTCAGTATTTTTTCTGGTGTCATACTTCTATCTTTTGTTATAGTAACTTTTTTGGCAAGTAATGGCTCTATTTTCTTCAGTAACCTAAATACATTTGCGTTGTGAACATTGAACAGGCACCCTAAAAATCTATGTGTTATGTAAGTGCGATAGTACAAAATTACGCAAAATAACTTATCTTCTAGAGTTGGTAGTTGTGATCTTCTACCATGGCACTTTTTCTGTTTTTCAAGTCTTTCCCACCCAGACCTCACTTTTTCCACTACCTTTTCGAACTCCTCTATAGTTAAACCTGTTATATTACGAAAGTTTCTTGGGTGTTTCTTCATGTTATAGTAACTAAAGCTCATTTTTTTACCTTACTCAATCTGCTTATTCTTCTTCTACTTCTCTCACATTATTTTTTCAATCACCTTTTGCAGCAGGTCTTATGGTAAGGCAACAGGATAACAAAAAATTGACTTATAATGCAGAATATTTTGCTACTATATTTGTATGGCTTTTAGATTAAGAAATATCTTTTTAATATTACTGTTAACTAACTTACTTACTGGTTGTTTTGCAACAATGTTTTCCGGTCCTATGCAAACAATTCAAATGAAGGTAGTAGATGGTGAAGGTAATTTTATAGAAAGAATCAGATGTGTTGTACGTGATCCATCTGGAACGAGCCATTCTATCACATCTAATCCTGAGGCAGTGGTTATTCAGCGAGGTTTAGGATTATTATCTATTGATTGTAAAAAAGCGGGTTATGAACAATTACATGTGATGGTGGGTGAAAGTTTTAATAAGGCTACTTTATTAAACCTGTTATGGTTGCCTGGCTTTGCTACCTATGCAGTTACTGGAACTTATAAACAATATCCATCGCACTATGTTATAACCATGGAAAAGTCTGATTCATAGCAAAAAAATGCTCAAACGTAGCGGTCCAAAAAAATTAAAGTCTATAATTGAAAATTATGCATTAAAATGCATGAAAAATAAGATTAGCAAAAATGAAATACGTCTTATTTTAAATTGGCGAAATATAGTAGGGAAAGAAATAGCAGAGTGTACAAAACCGAAAAAGATCTCATATGCACAGAATATAAATTCGGGTGTATTGCATCTGGTAGTAACAAATGGCAGTAAAGCATTAGAAATTCAGCATATGATTTCTCTTATAATAGAAAAAATTACGATATTTTTTGGCTACAAAGCAGTATATGGTATAAAAATTAAGCAAGAGAGTATTGACTATTTGACTATATAAGGTAATCTAAGTACATAGAATAATTTGGTATATTGAAGTGAGTAGAGTTTGTGAATTAACAAATAGAAAAAAATCTTTTGGTAATAAGGTATCACATTCGAATCGTAAAACAAAGCGTACCTTTCTTTTAAATTTACATAAGGTTACGTTGACAAGTGATATATTGAATAAAAAGTTTAGATTTCGTGTGGCAACAAGAACTTTGAGAACTATAGATTACAAAGGTGATTTAGATGCTTTTTTGCTCAACACAAGAACGATTAAACTAAGTGAAAAAGCGCAGAAGATAAAAAGAAGGTTGAAAAAAGTTTTAGTAAAGCAAGAGGTAGAGTTAGCCGTTTCAGATGCATAGCAAACCTCAATGGCTCAGAGCAAAAGCTCCGACCGGTGAAGTATTCAATGAAACTTTAAACATCGTTAAACTGCATAACTTACATACGGTATGTGAAGAAGCTGCATGTCCAAATATTGGTGAATGTTGGAATAAACGTCATGCTACTGTGATGATTCTTGGTTCTGTTTGCACTCGTGCTTGTGCATTTTGCAACGTTGCAACTGGCATCCCTGATAAACTAGACCCTCATGAGCCAGAAAATTTAGCAAAAGCGATAAAAAAGTTAAACTTAAAACATGTTGTCATTACTTCTGTTGATCGTGATGATTTACCAGATGGTGGCGCAAATCAGTTTATACAGTGCATAGAAGAAATTAGAAAGATAACTTCAGAAACAACAATAGAAATTTTAACTCCTGATTTTTTAAATAAGAAAGGAGCATTTGAAGCAATTGCTGTTGCATCACCTGATGTCTATAACCACAATATTGAAACAGTGCCGAGATTGTATGCAAAAATAAGACCACGAGCTCGCTATTTTCATTCACTATATTTGTTGAAGATGGTAAAGCAGATTAATCCTAAAGTTTTCACAAAGTCAGGGCTTATGGTTGGTCTTGGAGAAACAAAAGAGGAAATACTTCAGGTTATGGACGATTTGCGCAGTGCTGAGGTTGATTTTATTACAATTGGTCAATATCTACAACCAACTCCAAAACATGCAAAACTTGATAGGTATGTTACCCCAGAGGAATTTGAGCATTATAAATACGTTGCTTACTCCAAAGGTTTCTTAGTGGTTGCATCAAGCCCACTAACTCGGTCATCATACCACGCTGAAGAAGATTTTAACAGGCTTAAGGCCTGTCGTTATGTTAATTCAAATTAATTTTTACTAATTATAAAGGAGTTGAGCTACTTTACGTAATGTCTACTATAAAAATCGAGAAGAAATCACAATTAGTTAAAGAGGTATTCGATTCCGTGGCAAGTCGCTACGACACCATGAATGATATAATGAGCCTCGGAATGCATAGATTATGGAAAGATAAAATGGTAAATAGTGTGCATTTTACAAAAAACTCTAAGGTTTTAGATGTTGCTGGAGGAACTGGAGATATAGCAATAAGAATAGTAAGAAAAGAGCCAAGTGCTAAGGTTACAGTATGTGACATAAATCAAAATATGCTAAGCAGAGGACGTGATAAAGCTATAAATTCAAACCAAATTAATTTTGATTGGGTATGTGCGAATGCAGAAAGTTTACCATTTGAAGACTCCGAATTTGATTATTGTACAATAGCTTTTGGCATTCGAAATGTTTCTGACCGCAAGAAGGCTTTAAATGAGGCGCACAGGGTATTAAAACCACATGGAAAATTTATCTGCTTAGAATTTGCTCCTATGCACTATCAAAATGAGATATTTACCAAACTTTATGACTTATATTCATTTAAAGTAATTCCTAAAATTGGCAGCATAGTTGCTAAAGACAGGAGTTCTTATGAATATTTAGTGAAGAGCATTAGAGAGTTTCCAACTCAGGCTGATTTTAAAATGGAAATTGAAGAGGTAGGCTTTAAGAATGTTGAGTTTTATAATATGAGCTATGGAATAGTGGCATTACACATTGGAACAAAATGAATATTAAATTCTGGTATAGAACGCTGGATTATTATCTCATCCTTCCAGTGTTTTTTTTGCTCACTATAAGCTTCATTCTTGTTTATTCAGCAAGCCCTGTAATTGCGCAGCGTCTTTCTTTACCACAAGATTATTTTATACGGCGCCATACAATTTATATAGTCCTGTCACTAATTACCCTGGTGACATTTTCTTTTCTCAACACAAGAACTATACTTAACCTCTCATTCGCAGGTTTCATTTTATTTACTATTTTAGTGGCAGCTGCTATAATACTTGGTATAGAGGTAAAAGGTGCGAAACGATGGTTACATATTGTCAAAATTTCAGTTCAACCATCTGAGTTCGTAAGGCCGTTTTTTTCTGTTGTTATAGCTAGTATCTTAGCCAGCGGAATGAAGTTTAAAATGCACATATCAATCATAATATTTCTGTTAGTTTTTGTGTTGTTACTTTTGCAACCTGATTTCAGTATGTCCATGCTTTTAACATATTCTTTTATTGGTCAAATGTTTATTGCATGTATACCACTTTTATACTTTCTATGCATAATAGGAATGGCCACAACTGGAACTACAATAGCTTACTTATGCCTCCCACATATAAAGCAAAGGATTTACAATTTTGTCTTTTTTATGCAACGCGATAACTTTCAAGTCACAAAATCATTAGAAGCATTCAAAAGAGGTCAATTAACTGGAGTTGGACCTGGTGAAGGTAGCGTAAAAACCTCTCTTCCTGATTGTCATACAGATTTTGTGTTTTCTGTTTTAGCAGAAGAATTTGGTTTGATTACGTGCTTAGCCACATTGATGTTATTTGGCATCATTTCCGCCCGCTTGCTTTACGTTGCATATAGAGAAAATGAATTATTCAATCTATTGGTGATTCTTGGTATCTCAATTCAATTCATCACACAATTCATAATAAACACAGGGGTAACATTGAGTGTTTTTCCCACCACCGGCATAACCCTGCCACTACTTAGCTATGGTGGTTCTTCTCTTTTATCTTCGAGCATCGCACTTGGCATAATGCTGTCTTTCAGTAGAAATCAAGCTATCGCATTAAAGTTTCGTGAGCGTGTTATGCTTGTGGACTAGTGGTCACCCGCTCACAACTATTATTGGTATCCCTCCAAAATGGGTATCTGTTCAGATGAGTGGCAAGAGATATTATGAAATCTGAAAGAGTTATGTGGAAATTTTTCAGAAAATATTCCACTGACATGCTGAACAACAAATACATCACTATGTCGTTTATCGCAAGAACTTATATTTTTCGTAACCATTCACAGATTTCCACTTAATTCTTCAATCTCACTAATAGAAAGGCCAGTAAACTTGACAATAGTGTTGACATCAACATTATTAGCCAGCATTGCTTTTGCAACTTCAATTTCCCTTTCTTTTCTACCTTCCTCTTTAGCAAGATCAAGTCTGTATTCAAGAATGGCTTCTTCTTTGCGCAGATCCATTATTCTTTCTTCATAAGCTACTAGATCTTTTTCATTCCAGTGAAACTTATCTAATTCATCATATGCTAGCTTTATTATTGGTGATTTTTCCGCAATTTTTCTGAGATCTTCGTCCGTTGTTTCATCTGCATATTTGAAAAAAAATAGCCAACGGTCTACTACACTTTCTAGTTGTTCTTCTCTACTCTTAGGAAATTTTGGCAGCTCTATGAAGATAAATTGAAAATCTTTTAAGTCATGCTCATTGGTTTTCTCATCTCTTATGGTATGGCTAGATATATAGTCAAGCTTATCAGGGAATAAGGTGCAATTTGAAATCGCGATAAAGAAAATCTTCTTTAAATCAACGTATTTACCAGATTTATCAGCTTGTCTTGAGTAAGCCTTAGCAGCATAAAGTTGTGCACGTTTTTCAAAGCCTTTATCACGAGTGAGCTGGTCAGGTAAGGAAGCAGTATTACTACTACTCCCTCCCTTAGAAACGCAGCATGCAGGTTTCCCCACACTACGCTTGAGCCCCTTATCTAAGTTCTTCTTTTCTAGAACCGGCTTGTCTTTCATAAATCCTCAGAATACATCAACTTTAGTGGTGACACTAACAGTAGAGAACCTTCTCTTGAAAAGGAGCTTGCTAACATTCTTGTTCGTTTCACTCTCTCATCAAAATACTTTTTCCATTTTAAGTCAAGGGGATTTGCATCCGCTCTGATTTTAACATGTCGTCTGATAGGTATATCAATCAGCTTAAGCAGTCTTAAATACCGTATCTCTTTTGGTTTGTTCTTGCATATGGGTGCAGCAAAAACCCATTGGCGTTGACCCATTACTTTGAAGTAACGATTCTTTATCCAACGTAATCCTTTACGAGGATGTCTTTTCTTTGCCCATTTCCATAAACTATGCCAAATTTCATTGTCGATCTTTCTAAACGCTTTTTTAGCACACACATGGTGATAGTAATTTCCCCATCCTCTCAGTAGAGAGTTGAGTGACTTAATTACTATAGCCTGAGTGTTCGCTATATTTGCTTTTATCAATGTACGTGCTTTATTAAGAAGTCTTTTAATACTTTCTTTCGAAGGTTTAATAATTAACTTCTTATTATATCTACGTACATTACAACCAAGAAAGTCAAACCCTGTTGTGATAGATGTAATCTTTGTCTTCTCTTCTGACAGAATTAAACCTCGCTCGTGAAGAAAAGATGATACTAAAGGCTTAACTTCCTTTTCCAGTACTTCATGTGTGAAACCTGAAATAATAAAGTCGTCTGCGTATCTGATTACGTTCACTCCACTTCTGATTTTGTTTCTTCTTCTACTGCCGAGTTTACCAAATCGACTTTCCAATGACTTTTCAAGTCCGTTTAAGGCTAAATTGGCTAGTATTGGAGAAATGATACCACCTTGCGGGGTACCTGCAGTTGTGGTGTACAGAGTTTTCGATTCTAGGAAGCCAGCTTTTAACCAACTATGCAGAATTTTCTTCTCAATAGGAATATGCTTCATAAGCCATTCATGATTAATGTTGTCAAAGCATCCTTTGATATCACCTTCAAGTATCCATTGTAGTTGATTACGACTTGCCAGTAACAAATGACAGGCTACTGTAGCATCTGCGCAGGATCTTTTAGGCCTAAAGCCATAGGAGTGACGATCACTGATTGTTTCAGCTATAGGTTCCAGAGCAAACAGATATAATGCTTGCATATGGCTCTATCTTTTATCGATGGTATTCCAAGAGGTCTTCTTTTGCCATTAGATTTACTGATATAAATCCGTTTTAGCGGAGAAGGTTTATATCCTCTTTGCTTTAACTGCTTTATTCCTTGAAATTTAGCATTGCAAGTTGACCATAGTTGACGATCTACACCCGCTGTGTTTTTTCCTTGGTTTTCAGTTACTCTCTTAACAGCCAAAGCTTTTCCGCTAAAAGAGCGTGTGAGAAGATGTTCTAAAGCTTTTACCTTACCCCATCTTCCTTCTTGGACAACCTTAACAATACGTCTTTGTAGCCTCACAATAACTTTCTGGCATTTCTTCCATTGCAATTGCTTCCATGCTTCAAAGCTTTCGGTAGATGCACTTACAGGTTTACTTGTAATCATCTGCTTTCCTACCTTAAGTGGTTAACAAAGTTTCTTGTCACGAGGGACCAAATGGAAGTCTGCTCGTTTTCACGCGAATTAATGTTACAAATTCTATCCATTTCGTTACAAAATGGCATTCGCTTTCTCCATTCTCCTTTACCTGCACTTCCATTAGCATTCCTTGCGGTTTGCTTGCCATGTAGGCGAAAATACAGGCTTACCCTGTTCCTTCTGTCATACAACAGTGGGTTAGGTGACTTCTCTATACCGGTGGAGTTATTATTTGCGTACATCTAGAAATGAAAAATGTAACTTATCCACATTACCTTTTTAGTTAGAGCTTATCAGCATCTTTAGCTCTTTCATAATTACGATACTTTGAAGTTTCACTTACGTTCACCATACCACTAGCCTAGCTCTCCAACCACATGATGCTTGTAGTTTATGCTCCTCTCACGATTGAGCATCTTCTTTTTCAAGAGGAGGTTCATTGTCCGCATCGCTTAGCACCAACCGGTTGCCCGATTCGCACTGATGCGTAGACTCAGATGGCAAAACATCTGGTTTAATAAGTTTTAGAATCCTTTCAGTTTCTTTCTGGAGGAATTCCTCTCCTTTTAAACAATATGACCGAAGACTTTCAGGTCGCACCATCTCAATTATATACCTGTTCCCACTAGAATCCTTGCAAAGAACATCAACAATGCTTTGTTTATCAGAAGCAATTTCAGGGTCCATAATGGTGCTTAAGAATTCTACTTCTTGTATAGTATTGACTTCAGTACATCCTAAAATATCGTTCAAAAAGTGGATAAGAATATTCTTATTTTTTTCAGTGCCAAGTGCGTCCAGAGAAGGCGAATATTGTTCAGTAGGAGATAGACCTACCAGGATAAAAGTCGGAATCCTGTAGCTTGGGTAGCAGCATGGAGGGAAACCAAAATGTTGAAGCCTACCGACAACATTATCGTAGGATAATGGCGAATTACCAGGCCGTAGCGAAAGCGAATACACAGATTGCCTCGAAAGGAATATTCTGAAGGTCGAGCCATCTTGGTACTGGCGAAGACAGAATAGACCAGACGAAAAACAAATGGAACGATTGGTCTACTTCAGCGGGGTGTTAGTAACAGCATGGCAATGAGGACATACAAAGCAACTGGAGAAACCCTCCTCATCCCAAGGAGAAATACCTTGGAGAGGTAGGTTCTATAACTGAAAAACAGGAAGTGAACTGAAGATAAGAGGGTGGCGGATGGGTGCGTAGTAGTAAAGAAATGAGGTAACGCTCATGGAGCAAAGGCACCCTACTAGTAGAAATCTTTTAACAAAAGGAAGGTAAAGGTAAAAATGACAAAAATGCCGATAAAATTACAAGACCTGAGAAGAAAGATATATACCAAAGTGAAGGCAGAACCGGAATGGCAATTCTGGGGAATCCATGTTCATGTCTGTAAAATGGAGACACTGGAGGAAGCTTACAAACTAACGAAGAGGAGTAATGGGGCACCAGGAATTGATGGGGTGACATTCGAATCGATAGAGACAGAGGGCTTAAGAAAGTATCTTCAACAAATAAAACACGAACTAATAACCAAGACCTATAGCCCAAATAGGAACCGGAGAAAGGAAATACCAAAATCTGGAGAAAAATTCAGAACGTTGAAAATACCCTGCATCCGGGACAGAATAGTGCAAACAGCACTAAAGCTAATAATCGAACCAATATTCGAATCAGACTTCCAAAAAGGATCATACGGGTATCGACCTAAGCGTAGTGTGCATGAAGCAGTACAAAAAGTAGCGGAAGCAGCAATCAAAGGCAATACAAAAGTAATTGACGTAGATCTGAAATCCTACTTCGACAGTGTGCGACATCATATTCTGATGGAAAAGATTGCCAAAAGAATAAATGACAAAGAAATCATGCGCATGATTAAGCTAATCCTCAAAACAGGAGGGAAACGAGGAATAGCATAAGGATCACCACTTTCGCCACTACTAAGCAATATATACCTCCTAAGAAACTCCCTTAACTAGCGCTTCTTGTTGAACTAATATGTAGCCAAATTCCTGTGCTTTTTTGATTAAATTTTTTACAACTCTCTCTTTGTAACGTGTTTCGTAATAGCTCATTCCTTTTTCCACATACTCTTGTCCATATTTCAACATTTGGTAAAAGATGCATGCTAATTTTCTTGCTGTAGAAGTAATTGCTTTTATTGCTCCTAGCCGTTTTTTTAATCTCCTACAATATGCACCCAATGCACTTTTACTATTTCCCACAGCATAAGCAGCCATTCGCAAGGCATTCGTAGCACGATTAATAACTTTACGAGTTTTTGTTCAAAATACTTTTTCTCCTGTAATCTTATTAGCAGGGCTAAGCCCTAACCATGAGGTAAAATGCCTTTCTGATCGCCATTTATTATGATTAATGCCAACTTCCGCAATAATGGTTTGTACAGTTAGTACATCAAATCCAGGAATTTTAGTGAAATCTATACCAGTTACACGATACAATTCCTCACGCAGGGTGAAATTTGGTCTGCCTCTTCTAGACTTATTTTTTTCCTTACCTAACTCTTTACTCTCATCGGACTTCGTCTCTAATGCTTTGTAATAGTTCTCTATACTTTTATCACATTCAATTATTTTTTCTTGAAAAAAATTATATGCTTCATATTCTTGCTTTAATACAAATAAATGTTCTTCTCTATAATCGCCTGTTAATGCTTTTGCTATAGTAGCCTTATCATTCTTCATATTCACACTTCTGAATTCAGCTAGTTTTTTAGGATTCCTTTCACCTTCTACTATTGCTTTAATAATTTGCATTCCTGTGACGCCA
The DNA here is from genome assembly GCF_964027015.1 of Wolbachia endosymbiont (group A) of Conops quadrifasciatus. Taxonomy (NCBI): domain Bacteria; kingdom Pseudomonadati; phylum Pseudomonadota; class Alphaproteobacteria; order Rickettsiales; family Anaplasmataceae; genus Wolbachia; species Wolbachia endosymbiont (group A) of Conops quadrifasciatus. Next base: position 640,329 of record NZ_OZ034722.1, on the reverse strand, counting down.
GTAATATCGCTTGTCACTTTATGTAAATGAATATTCATTTGTACTAACACCTTTTGCATACGATTAATATGTTTAGCAGCGTTTTCAATTAAGTTTTTACGTTGCCGAACATAACCACGCAATACACACATTTGATCATCTGGCCTAAATGATCCTTGGATTAACCCATAACTATGTAGTTGTTGAAGCCATTGACAATCCTGAACATCTGACTTTCTTCCAGGTACATTTTTTACATGTCTTGCATTTGCAAGCTTTACTTCAAGTCCATATGATTCAAGTACTTGGAACAAAGTAATCCAGTATACTCCTGTTGACTCCATGGCTACTGTAGTAACTTTACATTTCTTCAGCCATTTTGCTATGTTATGGAGATCCTCTGTAAAGCAGCTAAATTTTTGTATACGCTGTTCATCACTTCCTTCTGGTACACATACATAATGTACAGCTGAACCAACATCTATTCCTGCTGCATCAGGATTCATGATCTCTAATTTACTTTTTGCTTTTTTCATAGTAACTCCCTTATTATAATTTGTAATAGGGAAACGCTTCAGCTTGGAACGGTTAGATAATACAATCTCCTAACCAAGGTAGCCTAAAAAACTCCATCAATGATTTGACCGTTCCTCCCAAAACCATGCTAAACGACGGGCACTTATGGCACCAGTGAAAATTTCGGTTATAACTTCAGAGGCGCTTCCTATACAACTATACTTAAAAACTACTAAAAACTTAAATTGAGGAGTTTCTTCCTGGTTTGACAGATTTCTTCTGTTCGGTGCTATACGCTTTTCTTGGCGCACTCATAATGATCCTTAAAAAAATACTATGAGATTATTATAAATTAAAATGATTAAAAATTTAATAACTTTGATTATAAATCTAGCATATCAACTAACGATATGATTTAAATTTTCTTTCAATTCCACTGTATCTTTGCCAGTTTTGCATACAACCCGTCTTTACTTATTAGGGAGTCATGAGTCCCTACTTCTTCTACTTTTCCGTGATTAATTACTATAATCTTGTCAGTTTTAAGTGCAGTTGATAGTCTGTGTGTAATTGCGATCGTTGTTCTGTTTTGCATTAACTTGCTTAATGCTTTTTGCACGAGGTTCTCACTTTTATAATCAAGGGCAGAGGTTGCTTCATCCAGTATTAAAACCTGAGGGTTTTTGAGTATGGCTCTTGCTATTATAATACGTTGTTTTTGCCCTTCAGAAAGTTTTAATCCTCTTTTTCCTACAAATGTATCAAATTTATCAGGCAGCTTATCAATAAATTCCATCGCATAAGCGCTGATAGCTGCTTGCTTCACTTCTTCATATTCAGCACCAGGTTTGCCATATAGTATATTTTCCATTATTGAGCAAGAGAATATTATGTTATCTTGTGGCACTAAGCCAAACAACAATCTGAGGTCATTTAACGCAATTGACTTAATATTGTGCCCATCGATAGTAATGCTGCCTCTGCTTGGATCATGAAAACGGAGCAGAAGTTTTAAAATGGTGCTTTTACCACTGCCAGATGGTCCAACAATTGATACTACTTGACCTGCCTTTATAGAAAATGATACGTTATTTAACGCTGGCTTATCAGACTGAGATTCATAAAAAAATGTCACGCCATTAAACGAAATTCCTTTTTGAACACTACAAATTTTTATAGGATCATTGGCATCTGCTATAGAGCTTTTCATATTTTTAAATTCAAATAAACGCTCTACTATTCCAAGACCTCGTTGTAAATCACTGATATTATCGCTCAAATTATTTATAGCTCCTGCCGCAAGCGCTGAATAAAACACAAATGAGGAGAGTTCTCCAATAGTTATATTATTGCTTAAGACTTCTTTAATACCAAAAAAGAGCAAAACAACTAGTGAACCTATCACACACGTGATAACTAGAGTTACTAAAATAGCACGCAAGAGTACTAATTTTACGTATGATTTTGATACTGAGTTTAAATGCTCCTTAAAACGGGTTTTTTCATTTTCTTCGAGTACAAACGATTTGATAGTCACTATAGATCGAAAATTTTCCTCACTAAGTGATGCAAGCTCACTTAATTTATCCTGGGCAAAGCGTGCATAGCTACGCACTTTTTTTCCAAATGAGGTCATAATAATGAGTAGTATAGGTACTATTGCGGCTGCATACGCAGTTAGGTGCAGATTTGTATATAATAACATGGCAACACTGCCAATTAATATTACAAAATTTCGCAATATGGTGAGTAGGCTGCTATTTATTATTGATTGCAGCGCAGAGGTATCAGTAATGAGTGCTGAGATAACATCTTGTACGCCTGTGTTCTCAAAGAAACTTGGTTGCAAGTCAGTGATACTGCTATATAAGTCATATCTGATTCTTGCGATAACTTTCTCGCTGCCAATGCCAATGAAATATAACCGAGTAAATGCAGTGAGAGAAATGGCTAAAACTATAAGTATTGCAACTAATAGTTTGGTAGTAAAATCGTGCTCTGTGCCAGAATCAATTATGTTGCTTAAGCCTCTGCCAAAGAGGAGGATCGTTAAGGCTGAAAATAAAACTGCAATAAAAGCTATGATGAAATAAGATAGATTAGGCTTTATATAGCAAAATAACTCTCTAATATTAGATCGCATCGTATTTTGAAGTTTCTAAAGTTAAGTATATAGATTTTAGTTTCAGGGGAAAGGGGAAAGGTGTAGCACAATAGCTAACGTCATACCGTGTACAAACGTTGCAATTTTTAAGCAAAGTGATGTTGTTCAAGTAGCTGACATTTGGGGTCTATAGCTAACCCAAGTAAGGTTTTCCCGAGTGCTGAAAAACAAAATCAATAGCCGAATTGATATCGGGCCAAAAGTTCTGCAGAGCTTTTCTTATTACTCCGCCAACAATGTTGCAAAAAACATAAAATTAGAGAAAAGCATTTCTCGTATTGCCCATATGAAGTTGCAAAATCACACAAATAAAAAATTTTTAAAAAAACATAGTTGATCTCTAGATCCCGCTAACAAGCAGCGGGATGACGGGGTTATCGTCATGCCACCGTGAACCGTCATACCGCCGCGGTATCTCTAGATCCCGCTAACAAGCAGCGGGATGACGAGGTTATCGTCATGCCACCGCGAACCGTCATACCGCCGCGGTATCTCTTGGCCGCTAACAAGTAGCGGGATGACGGTTGTCGGTAGGCCTAAATTACTTTAGCCATAAATATTTAAGAAATTTACCAAATAAAAAAAAGGCAAAGAAACCCAAGGGTAGCTAGTATTCAAATTCTCCCTTGTCTATTTGACGTCTTTTACTGTCTTAAACGCTTTATAAGCGCGTTTCGGCTTGTATAGGCAGAAACCTAAAGTTTTATAAAGACATGAGGTGCACATAGTGCAAAAAATTAAGCATGATTTACGCCAAATACATTAAGTTTTTTTGTCATTAATCTACTGCAGAGATTGCGAAGATAAATAAATAGCTTCAGTGTTATGATAAGGGGGCTGGCGGAGTTTGTAAAGTAAGTTTTTTCGTTTCTATTCCCAAGAAAAGTTCGTCATATGGTTATGCAAGAAGTCTATTCGTGTAGTTGTGAGCAGCCTAGTTATAAATCACTCACAATTGATATGCTTGAATTATTCTCAGTAAATAAATCAAGCATAATGTTAGGTATTCTACCATCAACTATGTGAACAACTCCAGCACATTCCTCTACCATTTTAGTATATTCCATAAGCCTTCCAATAAATTTTTCTCCTTGAATTTTGCCACAATCAATCGATGCATTTAAATTTTTAACAGATATCTTCCTGCCACCAATTTTATCTATTTCTTCACCTGTATCGCTAAAGGTTATCATTTTAGATGCAGAAACTGCAATTGCAATTGTGCTTGCAGTGCTATCGGCATCAATATGATATGTTTCCCCATTTTTTCCATGACCGATAGGTGCAATAACTGGTATAAAATCTGATTCTTCAATAAAAAATAATATATCAGGATTGATTTCAGTGGGCCTACCGATGAATCCCATGTCTAGTATTTTTTCGATGTTATTTGATCTGTCTTTCTTAAGCGTAGTGCTTATCTTTTCAGCTTTTATTAAGTTGCCGTCTTTTCCACATAATCCAATAGCTGAACCACCAGCAGAATTTATATGCTGAACAATTTTTTTATTAACTGAACCACACAATGCCATTTCAATGATTTTCATAGTGTCTTTGTCTGTAAGTCTGATACCATTCACAAACTTACTGTCCATACCCAGCATTTTTAACACTGAGTTAATTTCATATTCTCCGTCATGAACTATCACCGGATTTATACCAAGCTGCTTTAATAAGACAATATTATGCACAAAAGTATAGAATAGTGTTTCATCTGAGATCGTTATGCTGCCACATTTAATGACAAAAGTTTCACCCACAAAGCTAGGTATGCTAGACAACACTTCAAGTAATATTTCTGCTTTTTGTTCAAATGATACTTCACCCTTTAAAAATTCACTACTTTTCATTTTTTTATCTTGTAAACTTGAAAAACTCATCTCTTACCTTGATTATTTTATGCTTAACACGGATGCTTATTTGATGAATTGACACATTCTCATTATTAATCCATTTTTGAGTATCTTCTAGAATGGCATCTAGGCTTTTTTGACTCACTTTATCTATTTTTGTTAGCACAACGTTAAAGTTAATATTATTATATATTAACCAATAAATGAAGTCTTTGTCTATTTCTTTTAATCCTACTTTGCTATCTATCAACACAAACACTCTTCTTAGATTTTTTCTTTGAATTAGATAATACTCAATTAAGTTTAAATATTGTATAATTTCCTCCTTACCTGCATGAGAATAACCATACCCTGGTAGGTCAACAAGTCTGAACTTATCATTGTACATAGAATAAAAATTTATTTGTCTAGTGCATCCAGGTTTAGAGGAAACTCTGGCAGCTTTTTTGCTGTTTATCAGTAAGTTGATCAGACTGGATTTTCCTACATTTGATCTACCAGCAAACGCAATCTCTGGAGCCGACTCATCTGGTAATGATTTCATGTCCGAAGCTCCAAATATGAAATTGCAGCTTGATGTTATCTGTCTTGCCATTATATTCAAGTAGAAGGTAGTAGATATATTATAGTGTTATTGCTTGATATAAGAAATTTTTTATTTCAGTATATATTACTTAGTGAAAATACTAGATCTATGCTATATGAATATAGAGAATAATTTACAAGACTTAAAGAAAAAATTTAGTGATATAGAAAGGAACTTGGAAAACCCTACCAATTTAAGTCAAAAAGAATTCATTACCCTTTCAAAGGAATACTCTGAGCTCAGGCCAATAATCAAGATAATTGATGAATATAACACGCTGAAAGAGGAAATTTCAGACTTAGAGGAAATAATGAAAGATGAAAACAGCGAAGGTGATATAAAAGAGTTAGCAAAAGAAGAATTTTTCGAAAAGCACAAGGTATTATTACCAAAAGTAAAAGCAAAACTAAAGTTAGCATTATTGCCTAAAGATGAAGATGACTCAAGAAATGCAATATTGGAAATCAGAGCAGGTACAGGAGGAGAAGAAGCAGCATTATTTGCAGCAATGTTATTTCGTATGTATCAAAAATATGCAGAAAGAAGAAGTTGGAAGTTCGAGCCAATAAGCATTTCTAATACAGGTATAGGTGGCTATAAGGAAGCTTCTGCACTCATTAATGGAACAGAAGTTTTTGCAAGGTTGAAATTTGAATCAGGAGCACACAGAGTACAGAGAGTGCCAGAAACTGAATCCTCAGGAAGGTTACATACCTCTGCCGCTACTGTTGCGATATTACCTGAAGTAGAAGAAGTTGACTTTAAAATAGAAGAAAAAGACTTACGAATAGATGTTTATAGATCCAGTGGTCCTGGAGGGCAATCAGTGAATACAACTGACAGCGCAGTAAGGGTCACCCACTTGCCAACAGGGATAATTGTAATACAGCAAGATGAAAAATCGCAGCACAAAAATAAAGCTAAAGCGCTTAAAGTATTGAGGGCAAGGCTATACGAAATTAAAAGACAAAAAAAAGAAATAGAAAGGTCAACAATGAGAAAAAGTCAGATTGGCTCTGGTGATCGTTCCGAGCGCATAAGAACATATAATTTTCCACAATCAAGAATAACAGACCACAGAATTAATCTAACTTCACATCGGCTAGAGCAGATTATAAAAGAGGGTGAACTAGATGAATTTATTGAGGCATTAATTTCACGTAATGAAGCAGAAAGATTGGCCGGGGAAAGTTAATCGCTCACATCTGTAAAAAGATCATTAATTATACCGGATCTTTTAAAAACAATAAACAGGCAGTAAAAACAAGTTTTAGTACTATCGCGGATAGAACAAGAACAGCTACACTAATTGCTTGACCATTGTAAACGTAGCTTGTTAAGCCGATAAAAATAGCTATAGACCTGCTGCAAAAGGTGATTGAAAAAATAATGTGAGAGAAGTAGAAGAAGAATAAGCAGATTGAGTAAGGTAAAAAAATGAGCTTTAGTTACTATAACATGAAGAAACACCCAAGAAACTTTCGTAGTATAACAGGTTTAACTATAGAGGAGTTCGAAAAGGTAGTGGAAAAAGTTAGGTCTGGGTGGGAAAGAGTTGAAAAACAGAAAAAGTGCCATGGTAGAAGATCACAACTACCAACTCTAGAAGATAAGTTATTTTGCGTAATTTTGTACTATCGCACTTACATAACACATAGATTTTTAGGGTGCCTGTTCAATGTGCACAACGCAAATGTATTTAGGTTACTGAAGAAAATAGAGCCATTACTTGCCAAAAAAGTTACTATAACAAAAGATAGAAGTATGACACCAGAAAAAATACTGAAGATTCTGGCTGATGTTACAGAACAGCAAATACAGAGACCAGAAGATAGTAAAAAACGGAAGAAATCATATTCAGGAAAAAAAAGAACCAACACTATGAAAACTGAGATTGTTATCGAAGAAGGTGGAAGAATTTTATCAGTGTCAAATTCATATCGTGGTAGAATTAATGATTTTCGCATAAGGAAACAAGAAAAATATTTACCAATCGATAGCATAAAATATGCCGATTCTGGATATCAAGGTTGGCAAAAATTGCAAAGCAATGTTATAATTCCATATAAAAAGTATCGTAAAAAGCCATTAACTCCAGAGCAGAAAGAGCATAATAGAAGATTAGCATCATTTAGAATGAGAGTAGAAAATAAGATCCGTGAGATAAAGATATTTAAGATTATGTCTCATGTTTACCGCAATTTTCAGAAAAAATACAACCTGAGGTTCAATATTATTGCTGGTATTGTGAATCTTAAGCACGCCTTTTAGTTAACCTTGATTTTAGTCACCCTCCTTTCCTTCTTTTTATTGCTTGATTCTCAGCAGGTCTCATGATAAAAGCTCTAATGAACGAGACTGCAGAAGAAGCTGTGCCTTTAATTTCAGGGAAAACATTTATTGATGCATTAAAAATCACTGGCTGGCAAATTGCACAACCGATAGAAAAAATAATCATAGACAGTGTTACTAAGTAGAAAGAGTGGGGTACAATTATACTGAATATTACAAGCAATAGAGACCCAATAGCACCCACGCTCGTGCCAGAAATTACACACTTTATTGCTCCAAGTTTCTGCAAGATTTTGCCAGCAAATAGACTGATGAGTGAGAAGCACCCAACTATTGCACCTTGATGTAGTGCATAAATAGTGCTAGATAAACCAAAAGTCTTCATATACAGAAAAGGTCCACAAGTGATGAATGACATATAAGCAGCAGAAAAGAGGCTTGACATTAAAGACAACGTAACAAACCTCGGACTAGATAGTAGTTTTCTGTAATCTTTCGTCATTTTTTTCAAACTAAAAATATCGCGGTCCTTTTTTGTTTCTGGTAACAGAAAAAGCAGCAAAACCCAAGAGATCAAACAAAGTATTGCAACAGTTGCATAATTACCACGCCATCCTACAATTTCATCAATGAAACTGCCTAACACTGGCGCAATTGCCATGACAACTGTAAGAACAGAATTCATGATTCCAATAAATTTCACTGTTTCGTTACCTTTATAGCTGTCTGCAACGATTGCAAACACAACTACAGATGTGCTGACACCAATGCCCTGAACAAAGCGAGAGATTAAAAGCCAAAAAATCGACGGTGCAAAAACATAACCAACAGCGCCGATTAATAACAAAGTGTTACCTATGATCATAATCCTTCTTCTGCCATAGCATTCAGACAATGGACCAAAAAATAACCCTCCTATGTAAAAGCCTAGGAAATTATAAGCAATAGTTAATTGAATTGTGCCTTCTGATACGTTAAAATAGTGCACCATATCAGGAAAACTAGGTACGGAAATGTCAATTTCAATGAACTTAGCAATTAGAGACAGGATTAATAGAAAGGGTAGTAACAAATGAATAAAAATATCACATTTAAAGCGTTGAAAGAAGAACATTTTTTACTGTTATTAAAATGATTAGAAACACCTCATGTGAAGCTATGGTGGGTAAATTGGACACTAGGGTTAATTAAAGAAAAATATGACAACTATGTTAAAGCCCTTACTCTCTGTCCTAACTTTACTTATTTCCTCTTACTTTTTCAACAGTCCGTCTAAATTACCACAAGCAGTTTAATTTTTCATCATTATTCAAAAATATGCAAGGAGCTTTATAGAAACTTAACATAATTTTATCATAAAAATGTCATTCTTAAGTCTTATATAAAAACAAATTTTGACACTAAGTGAATCTTTTTCAATTAACTATGAGCTGGATAAATTGGAAAATAAATTTTGTTTACTTTTATAATACCTTAAGATCTAATATCACTTTATCAGTCAAAAGTATCACAATAGGCTAGTATGTTCCTTACTCTTTTCCTAAAAATATTACCTGTTTATATTACAATATTTATTGGTTATTTAGCAGGAAAATGTTTTAAAATTGACAGAAACACTATATCTCAAATACTCTTTTATATAGCTAATCCAATAGTGATTTTATATGGAGTCTCTCATACAGAAGTTAATTTAAAAGTAATTTCTCTGCCGATTTTGATATGGTTTATAGGTAGCACTATGTCCTTATTAGTGTATTATCTTTCTTCTTTTTTATTTAAGGATAACACGAGAAACATATTAGCGTTTAGCTCGGGCAGCACAAGTATGGGTTATTTTGGCCTGCCGATTGCCATGGCTTTGTTTGATGAAGATTCAGTATCTGTATATGTTGTTTGTTATATAGGAATGGCGTTGTTTGAAAATAGCTTAGGATTTTACATAGCTGCAAATGGTATTTATACCGCAAAAGAATGCATATTAAAGTTGTTCAAACTTCCTTCGCTTTATGCGATGGTTCTGGGCTTCTTTTTAAGTATATATGATATACAAATACCTACTTTTTTAACAGATGTTATGATGAATATTAGAAGTACATTTGTCACATTAGGGATGATGCTACTTGGAGTGAGCATTGCAAATATTACAAGCTTTAAAGTAGATTGGAAGCTTGCTTTGATCACTATTACAGCAAAGTACGTATTCTGGCCACTGTTTGTTTTAGGAATTGTCCTTCTAGACAAACATGTTATAGGTGTATACGACGAGAGTATATATAAAGCACTGATGTTGCTGGCTATTATTCCAGTCTCTGGGTCCAGTATAATACTTGCTAATATTTTGAATTATCAACCAGATAAAGCTACTCTGTTGCTTCTAATTAGTACTGCAGTGGGACTATTTTATGTTCCACTAATAATATCATTATTTTTTACTAAACTTATTCTTTTTTGATCAAGCGGTAGATAAAACTTAAATTTACACTAGCTTCTTGCATAATCACATAAAAAACCTACTCTTTTTTGTCATTCCAGCGCGTGACGCTGGAATCTAGTTTCACTTTATGATGGTGTCATGAAAGTAGCTAACACTGGTTCACTCTATAATGGTGTCATTCCAGTGTCAAGCACTGGAATGACACCATAGGGGCGCTGGGATGACAAGAAAGGGGCTTGAATGACAGGAGGTAACGCAAGAAGTCTACTGCTATTCCACGTCAAGAACAACCATAAGTTCATTAGGGTTCACATAACCTAAAGCATTTTTTGCTTGCTCATCAAGCAGATCTAAATCTAAGCTTTTTTCATATAAGCCAAATACTTTATTGTCCAACTTTTCCTTTTCAGAAGAGATATCCTTTAGCAAAAGCTTATTGTACTCAATCTCTTTTTTTAAGTCGATTAACTTCAATAAGCCACGTTTACCTGTAATTGTGCTAATGCTAAAATATAATGTAAGAGAAGAAATGAATAAGGCTGCGCTTAAACACAGTAACTTTTGCTTCTTTTTAGATATAAGCACCATACTTTCACATACAAGAAATACATAACATGAAAAGGTGAACAAAAAGCTAAGAACCTTGACGCGCTTTACACCTTGGCTTTACCTTGTTTATAATGTAAATCTTACCACCCCTTTTCACAACTTTACAATTTTTATCTCTGTTACGATGAGATTTTAGCGACCCTTTGACTTTCATATCTATAGTAAGAATTAAATTACCTTACATTATGATCACTTACAGAGAGTTAGTCAATTGATAAATTTTTCACATTTTATTAAAATACTGTATAATTGTTGCTGATACTTCTTCGATTGACTTTTGCGTGACATCAATAATTGGCCAGTTATTCTGCTTAAATAGTTCCTCTGCTTCTTTAATTTCCTTTTCTACTTTCTCAGGGTTAGCATATATATTATTATCTTCATTGTTAATTGAAGTAAGTCTATTTTTGCGTATTTCTATTAGCCTACTTACGTCTATTGTTACCCCTATCGTTAGTTTATTTTTTAATTTTGCCAAGTCGACATAAAAGGGTACTCCACTAACAAAAGGAATATTTGCAACCTTATAGCCTCGATAAGCTAAATACGTACTGGTGGGAGATTTTGATGTACGTGAAACTCCAACCAAAATTATATCTGCTTTATTAATATCTTGAATACTTTGTCCATCATCATGATTAATAGTGTAGTTTATTGCCTCAATGCGCTGGAAATATTCGTTATTTATCTCAGTATGCAAGTCAAACTTTTCGTCTTTTTCAATTTCAAGATAGGACGAAATTTCTCTAATAATATGTGATAATATTGCTCTATAGGGAATTTTCAACTTTATACAGTTATCTTTTAGATATTTTCTTAGCTCATCATCAGTAATAGTGCATATAACAAAGTTATGCTCATCACTTTTCTTATTAATTTCCTCCAAAATTTTGTCAACCTGCTCTTCTCCTTTCACAAAAGACCAAACATATTCGATTGTTTCTACAGAACGAAAGTGTTTCAGAGCTGATTTTGCAACTGATATAACAGTTTCACCACTTGAATCTGATACTAAGTGTAAATTAAGCTTTTTAAGGGTCATGTTTTATATAGTGTTATACTAAAAATAATAGCAAGCAATCGGCTACTGAAATTGTGCTAATTTGTTAATCTATGTCAATGCAGAAAAACTATCCTGTTGATAAAACTCAAACTAATTGGTAAATTCTTAACACAATTATTCTCAAAATGAATGTTTTTATTAAAGCCTATAAATTTCACTTCTTTTTCTAAAAAAGCACTACCTTGGATTGGGATTATTTGTTTCGCATGTTTTTTAATTGGAATGTTTTTAGCGTTATTCTTCTCCCCAGAAGATTATAAACAAGGAGAAATTGTACGAATTATGTACATTCATGTGCCTTCTGCATGGCTTGCTCTTGGAATATATGGATTAATTGCATCACTTAGTTTTATTTCATTGGTGTGGAACAATAGCATTGCTAGTGTCTTGGCACATGCTGCTGCTCCTGCAGGGACAGTCTTTTCTGCAATATGCTTAATCACAGGTAGCATCTGGGGAAAAGGAACCTGGGGCACTTGGTGGGTATGGGATGCAAGGCTTACTTCAATGCTAATTTTATTTTTCCTATATGTTGGCTACCTTTCATTGTGGAGCGCTTTTGATAATGAAGCGAGGGCAGAAAAATCAGCAGCAGTATTTGCCATTTTTAGTGCTATAAATATTCCCGTAGTAAAATTTTCTGTGAATTTATGGTCTACTCTCCATCAGCCAGCAAGCATTTTGAGAAGAGGTGGAGTAGCAATAGAAAGTTCTTTGCTGTTTCCACTCGTTGTAATGTTTATGTTTTGTGCCACATTTTTTTTAGTAGTGTGGATACTGTATTCGCTTTACTTAATTAATTTATATAAGATAAAGAGAGAAATTAGTGTGCGGTATTAGGTAGCTTTGTAAGTATACAGGTAAATATGCTAGAGAAAATTAGGCAAAATATCTTTGGTCACTTTAAATACTTGCCTGCTGAAACTGAAGAACGTTCTATGTTATGTGATCTAACTAATTTTAAAAGCAGCAATGACCAACTAACTAGAATAGATCAGGTATTGAATCGAGATCAACTTGAACATTTTACCAACGTTCTTGAAACATATGATGCAACGGCACGTAGTTTTTACGATGAGGTGCATTGTAAAATAGCAACCGTTGCAACCATGAACTCTAAAATATTCAAGGAGCCTACCAGTATCTTTAAAGTAAATGTTCATGTGATTCCACAGATAATTTCTGTTTTTTGATTCTATCTGTCCATTTATCATTTTCTATATCTTGTTTGTTGGTTGCTCTTTTTTCTTGCTCAATAATTGCCTTATCTACCTTCTGATAAATTGCATCAATTGCATTTTTTTCTTTGTATACTTCGCTTTTCCCTTCAATAATTAACTTAATAAAAGTATTTACAACAGACTGCACTTGATTATGATTAATATGGCCTCTTATCAAAGAAGGTAAAGAGCCTAATTCCATTATATGTTGACCTATGTTATTACCTATACCTTCTGTATGCATTAACATTTCATCATCAAACTCTTTCAATACTTCTGATGCTATTTTACCTTGAAAGGAAAGCCCTAAATTATCTGCTACTTCACTTATTAATAACTCTCTGTTTTCTTTATTATCTTCCAATTTAGCATAATCACTTAATAGATCCATAACTGTAGATACTCTGACTTCAACAAGATCATTAACATCTTCTAGAGCAAGTCCTAACCCCAAGAACCTCTCTCTGAGATTTTCGCTTAAAAGATTGATAAACTCTTCATTTGCATCCGATCCTGTAGTAGATATTGTACCATCTAAATAGTTACTTTGAGTACCTAAGCTATACTCTATTTGTATTTTTGTCTCAGGTTTAAATCCTAATTTTGCACAGAATTTCTGAAAATATTCTTTAATAATGTCAAACAAGCTCTTGCCATTATCTTTATAATTTTTTAACTCTTTAGGAATAGTAAGTGACAATTTACCATCTCTGTATGTTACAAAGTCTTTACCATCTTGAGACTCAAGTGTAAATTCTAATGAGTTAGACAGATCACATATCTTATCACCATGCATAACTTGATTTTTAACAGAGAGTATTGGTAGCCTCATATCAGATCTAATTCTCACATTATTTTGGTTAGCACAATCAATGTTTATTACTTTTTTAGGATTTTCTACTATGAACGACTGTCCAAGTGCAAGTTGGGTTTGTATAAATGGAGCAGCCTCATACCCTGCTTGATTACAATTAGTGACTAGCTCTTCTAAAATAGCATCACTTGGAACTTCTGCCCCAGCGTATCTAAACATTTTTTTGAAAACTTCTTTTGCAAAGGAACGGTAATCCTTGTTTTCATCTCTCTCTGTAGGTAATAGATGGATATACCCGTGGCCAGCATTGTAAAATTCTTCAAATTCTTTCTTATATGAATCGGTTTTTTGATGATTGGCAGTTTTGGGATCTTTGCAGTATAGCTCATCCAATGTATCACTTACAAGCTCTTTCTCAATATCTTCAAGTACTGAAGCAACAAATGCTTTGCCATGATCCGTATCTATTTCTCTTGTTCCTTTTTTGTTAAATATTTCGTCATTATATATATCGTCACTATTAAAAAGTTCGCTTTTGCGGTGCTTAGCTCCTTCCTTAAATGCAATAATAAGATTTTTATCTATTTCTTTTCCGTTAATAATAAAATTCATCCTTTGAAAATCTAAGAACATTGTTTCACCAGAATTTGCTAATTCATTATCTTGATCTGCTCTTAATTTACTAAAATTGAACTCTTTAGCTGTGGCCTTTAATCTAACTACCGGACTCTTATTATTTTTTCCTTTTGCCTCTTTCATAAATAACACCTTACTGTAAATATGCTGTAAGTTGTATCATATAATGATGAATAATTTGGTAATATATTAAGAAAATCGACAGTATATTTCTTTATTTAAGAGGTGCAGGAAAGGCGCAGATTTCTCTTTCCATTTGTAGCGTACTGCATTAATATTTATGTATTAATTTAGAAAATAATGATGAATAACATTGTAATTGTTGGTCTGCAATGGGGTGACGAAGGCAAGGGTAAAATAGTAGATTATCTTTCTGATAATGCAGATGTAGTTGTGAGATTTCAGGGAGGAAATAATGCAGGGCACACTATAGTAATAGATGATGAGGTTTATAAATTAAATTTACTGCCCTCTGCTATTTTGAGAACGGGCAAAATATCCATCATAGGAAACGGTGTTGCTCTTGATTCACATGCTCTAATCTCAGAAATAGAGTCATTGAAAGTTAAAGGAGTGGACGTAAACTATAACAACTTGATGGTATCCGAGAGCTGTCCATTAATACTTAGCGTACATAAGGACAAGGAAAAGCTATTTGAAGATTTAAACGGAAATCACAAAATTGGTACAACAAACAAAGGGATAGGGCCATGTTATGAAGATAAAGTTGGAAGGAGAGCTATACGCCTTTGTGATTTAGAAAACGCAGATGAGCTCAATAAAAGAGTGGATACTCTTCTGAATTACCACAATGCTATTAGAAAAGGCCTTAACTACCAGGTGGTTAAAAAAGAAGAAATATTAAAAGAAATTCAAGGGATTTCAAAAAAAATTCTTTCATATAAAAAACCTGTGTGGAGGATATTAAATGACTTTGTGAAAGAAGGTAAGAAAATAATATTTGAAGGCGCCCAAGGCACATTTTTAGATATCGACCACGGAACTTACCCTTTTGTTACTTCAAGTAATACTGTAGCGTCGCAAGCAATAACAGGCTCAGGATTAGCCTACAATGCTTACATTATTGGTGTGGTAAAAGCTTATACAACAAGAGTGGGCAATGGTCCATTCCCTACTGAGCAAAAGAACGAGATTGGAGATAGCTTATTTACTATAGGCAAGGAGCTTGGAACAGTGAGCAATAGAAGAAGGCGCTGCGGATGGTTTGACGCAGTTTTAGTGCGCCAGGCTGTGCAACTTTCTGGAGTTTTAAGCATTGTATTAACCAAATTAGATGTGCTTGATTCTTTTGATACAATTAAAATATGCACTGGTTACAAGTATAGCGGGAAAATGTATGATTATTTACCCGCATCGCATTCAATACAGGAGGAATTAGAGCCAATATATGAAGAGTTTCCTGGCTGGAAAGAAAATACTCAAGGTAAAAGGTCGATTGAAGCATTGCCTATCAATTTAATAAAATATATAGAAGGGTTAGAAAAATTAATAGGTGTACCAATTCATCTAATTTCAACTAGTCCAAAGAGAGAGGATGTTATTAAGCTTAAAGATTTCTGAAAACGTCTTTTAACTTTTATCCAATAAAAAAAATACTTGCATAACTCAAAATACTAAGTCTATTATATAAGATATTATTATAAACTTATAGTGAGTAGTGTACAATGAAAGACAAAAGCTTAAGTTTAACACTTGCAGTTATTTTCAACACAATTAAGTTAATAATAAAAGTTAGTGTAGAACGTGGTTATACAGTTTGATTTTTTTGAATATATGTTAATTGGTATAATATAAATATAGTTAAAGGAGGTGTGTTATGATTGGAGGTTTGACTAAGGAAGAAAAAACAGCAGAGGCAGGAGAGGATTCTGGTATTAGATCAATCGCATCATGTGCTTGGAGTGCAATAAATCGCTTGTTGGCATCTTATGAACGCGATCTATATTCGTCACGGCTTACACTACGTTTTGCATCCCTCAAGGACCGTATCGATGAAGTGGAAAAAGAAAATCCTTCCACTAAGGACTCTGCTACAATAAAGTTCTGCCGCTCAATTGCAGAAAATGATAAATTATGCAAAGAATTAAGAAATTTAAATAATCTTGCTGAAAATTTTGCCAATAAAGAATTTGATTCTCAATTAGAGAAGATAATAACAGGTTTTAAACTAAAAGATCTAGAAGACAAGGTAGGCTTCTTAGTACTTTTGAAAGAAGAAAGTGACTTCACTGCTATACAAAAGGCTTATAGGGATGAGTGGAGTTTTTATGACCTAATAAACGATAGAGATTTTAAACAAACGTACATAGATAAAGCAGTAACAGAGTCTGCTAATAAGAGCTTTAAGGAAGATATAAATAAATGCATAGAGTTGGCAGAGCAGGGAAAAAAAGCTGCAAGTAAATATTTTGAGAGGAAAGACGTAGAGCTTCAAGCTTATTACACAGAAACTGATAACGCTCATAGAGTTTTGAATGTTAACCTTATTAATTACAATAGAAGTGAGACAACAAGAATTAGTGACATTTTACAGCAAGAGAAAGATATTAAAGAACTGAATATCTATTGCAATAAAAAACGTGAAATACGCGCTCATCGAGAAGGTAAGGAAAGACATTATAAATTTGAAGAAGGCGCATATTATGAAATGACAAGCACTTGGCCTGTAGAGAATGGATCCAGAATGTGTACCATGATTATGAATGTGAGTAGCGATGGCATAACTGAAGTACTAAAATTTGATGGTAAAGATTTTGTGTCATCGAAGGAGATCCTAGAGTTAATAAAGCAAAATGATGAATTATATATTCAAGGCCTCGTCTTACATGATGCTGTAATGAAATCACTAGAAAAGGGTAAGGCTGCTGATGTTGTACCTACTGCTAATAATAATTTTCAAAATGAATCTATAGTGGCCTATCAAGATAAGGAACCAGGGGGGGAATCGAAAGGTCCAGACCCTAAAGTTGATGATGACAATAGCCTTCCTTCTTCTCCTTCTATTAATAGCAATGCATTAATTCAAACAGAAGTCAATTTACAGCACACTGAAACTCAACCAGAAGTTGCTTCACAACACATAACTGATTTACAAAACAGGTTTGGAAAAGAAGAGCAAAAAAACACAAAATTGCAAACTGAACTGGCACAAAAAGATGAAGAGTTAGCAAGCGCGTTAGCAGAGCTACAAGAGAAAGCACAAGAACTTAAAAGTGTATATGAAGAAAAAGGAAAGCTAAGGCAAGAGCTGGGAGTTGCTAATGCAAAAAAGGAGGAGTTAAAAAGTGAATTAAAGAAATCGCAAGAAGAACTATATCATGTGCAGGAAGGAAAGTCTGATTTAGAGGACAAGTTTGATAAGTTAGAATGCTCTAATAAGGATATAGAGGAAGATAAAGAACGGTTTTCAAAACAAGTATTAGATCTGCAAAAAGAATTATCATGCTCGGAAAAGGTAACCCAAGAATTAATCAATAAGTTAAAAAGTGCTGAAGCAGAAAAAAAAGAAGTGAATCAGAAACTTGCAGAAGCTGGGCAAAGAATTGAAGCATTAAAAAAACAGACTAGTGATTTAAAAGATAAACTTGAAAAAAAGGAGCGAGGATCCAAGATAGAAATAAATGAAATACGCAAGGAGTTAACGCAGCTTAAAGAAAACCTGGAGAGGAATGAGGAAGAACTTAAAAGTGTGTATGAAGAAAAAAGAAAGCTAGAGGACAAGCTGAAAGGTGTTAATACAGACAAGAAGGAATTAGAAGACAAATTAAAAGAATTTGAAAAAGAGATAGACCAAGCAGCACACATAATGAAGGAAAAGGAGCAGTCTATAAGCAATTTAAAACGTCAAATGCAAGAGTTGGAAAATGAGTATAAAGCACAACTGGAATCTTATGAACAAGAGATAGGAAAGTTAGAAAACATGCATGATGAGTTTAAAGAATATGTAGCATTAATATTGGAATCCATGGATAGAGAGCATGAAGATGAGATTAAGGAATTGGAAGAGAACCGTGATGCATTGAGCGACATCATTGCAGGTAAAGTTTTGGATATTGAAGGTCTGATAAAAAAATTACAAAACAGTGAAAAAGAAAAAGAGTTTTTCCGTGGTCAAGTAGAAGAGTTAAGTGAAGAAACGTTTGCTGATAAACAAAAAGGCTTCAACAATCAATTTTATACTCTAACAGGAGACATTTCTAGTGAGCCTGATAATGTTCCACGAAAGAAGATAGAGTTATCCAGATCTTTAAGCTTTGATAGTGAATCTGATAATGAGTCTTATGTTCCACAGGAAGGGGACAATGATAGCGCATATGATAGCAATGAGGAGAATTGTGATAATCATCCTTGTAGTTCAGTTCTAGTCCTAGGGTCCGTAAGTCCTATCAGAGCACAGGCAAGGAGTAGAAGCGTAGATAGGTAGCTCGCCTTTCTCTCGCATTATTGTGAAGATGGTTGGGGTTAAGTTGCAAGAGAAATACTTAAGTGGGGTGCAAAAAGTCTTTTGTGTTGATAATAATTTAAAATCTATAGTAGACTAAAAAAGATTATTAAATTATAATATAACATATGATAAAAGACGAGAAATCGAAAACAATTTTTGAAGTGGAAGGGGCAGTAACTGCTTTACTACCTGCAGCAGAATTTAGAGTGAAACTGGACAATGAACATGAGATTATCTGTCATGTATCAGGGAAAGTGAGAAGAAGTAAAATACGCATCATTATCGGGGATAGGGTGTTAGTTGAGATGAGCATTTACGATAGGAATGCGAAAAAAGGTCGGATCATTAGAAGGCTTAAAGGTACAAGTGACAGAACGATCTCTAAATAATCTTATTCTTGCTTCATCATCAGAAAGACGTGTAGCTTTACTAAAACAAATAAATATTAAACCAGGCTTGATTTTGCCAGCAGATATAGACGAAACTCCTTTGAAAAAGGAACTTCCGAAGGATTACTCAATCCGTATGGCAAAAAGTAAAGCTGAGAAAATACAAAGTTCAAATCCAAATTACTTTGTGCTTGGTGTTGATACAGTTGTTGCTTGTGGTAGAAGGATATTGCTTAAAGCTGAAAACGTTGAGCAAGCAGAAAAATGCATCCGCTTGTTATCAGGAAGAAGGCATAGAGTATATACCAGTGTGTGTCTATTAACTCCCGATCAATCTAAACAACATATTAGAACTGTGGTTACAATAGTGAAATTTAAACGTCTCAGTGAACAAGAAATTAAGTATTATTTAGCATCAGAAGAGTGGAAAAATAGGGCAGGGGGATGCAATATACAAGGCCTAGCTGGGATGTTCGTATTGTTCTTACACGGCTCCTACTCTTCCGTTATAGGGTTACCATTACATGAAACCTATTGTTTGCTAAGTAATTATTTAAACCGGGAGTGTTAAATAAACCATACGCGTCAAGTTAAGGCCCAATATAGCACCATTTAAAGTGGGTAGATAGCCTTTCGAAATCCCTTAACAAGTGTGCCCAACAAATCTGTCTTTTTTCGTCACTGAAGTAGTTGTAAACCGCATACCTATCGGTAACAACCAAATTCTTATAACTAGAAAATGTACTACTCTCTAGAAACTTAACTCCTCTTGTGTCTGCTAATTTAATAAGGCTTGCTTCATTATTAGCAAACACCCAGCACTAGCCAAGTTTACCTTTAGAATAATGGCTAGTTTCATCAATATGCAAAACTTTGCTTGCTCTCTCTACTTGTTCATATACATCTTAATACATAATTCTCCACAAAAACAATCTTCAGGGAGGAGCTGGATAATTATAAGCTCAGCATTATTGTTTGGCGCTATAGGAGCCACACTGGCTACAATGGGAATTATACCTGAAATTGCTGCTATTGGAGTAATTGCAACTGTTGTGTTGTCAGGAATCGCTGGTACTATAGTAGGTAGTGTAGCGGGATATCTTGTTAATGTGGCAATAAATCAATGCTGTGGAGCATGCAGCTCAGTAGTTCAAGAATAAGACCAATCCGGTAAAGAAGCATTTGTGGGAGTGGAAACCATTTTTTGATTTTTCTTTACTAAGTCTACTAAATATAGTTGAGAGTTGCTTGGTGATTCTGTTCTTGTGAAAATGATTTCTCTACCATTTGGTAGCCATGCCGGAGATTCAATTTTATGCCCTTCTGAAAGTAGACGTTTTTCTTTGCCATCTGGCTTCATAACTCCTATGTAAAATTTTCCTGACTGAATCTTTGTGAAAGCTATCAGATCTCCTTTTGGCGACCAAACAGGCGTAGCATATCTTCCACTTCCAAAACTAATTCTTTTAGGTTTTTTACTTTTGTTAGTAAAATCGATAACATACAGCTGCTGACTCCCACTCATATCGGAACTAAAAACCATATACTTTTGATCTGGAGAAAAAGAGGGAGAAGTGCTTATAGCTGAACCTTTAGTAATTTTTTTTGTCCGTTTACTACTTAAATCCAAAGATAATATATTCGTTTCACCACCCAATGAGTGGGAAATTAAAAGAGATTTACCATCAGGAGAAAATCTTGGTGCAGAAATAACTCCTTCAAATGCGCTGATTATTGATTCAGTGTGGTCTTTTAAATTTTTTAATACTATATAACTTTTACCATTTGCGTATGAGATATAAACAATACCCTTTCCATTTGGTGAGAATCTCGGTGTTGACACAAATCTATCGCCATTTGTTAAGTATTTTATATTACTTCCATCTTGATTCATCACAGCAATTTTACGTACGGATTTATAATTGCTATCTTTTTCTTCAGCAATATACGTGATTTTTGTGTTGAAGTGCCCTTTCTCACCAATCAATCTATCATGTATCACATCCGAAACGAGGTGACCAATTTTTCTCCAGTCTTTTGCTGGAAAAACAACTGACTGAGTAAGTAATTCTCTTTTTGTAAAAGTGTCAAATAAACGAAATGATAGCTCTAATGCACTACCAGATACTTCGCTTAAACTTACTGTGACTACAGTATCGCTTTTCCAAGATTTAAATTCAGCTTCCGCGCCACGTTTTACATTAAATAAGCCACAATTAGATAAATTTGTTCCTATTACCTTTGCAATATTTTCGCTTAATTCGCTTTCCAGCGCTGTTTTACATGTACATTTAGATACAACAAGACCAATGTTACCAACACTGCTTTTTTTTATATCAACATATAAAGCAGCTTTTGTAAAATAAGGAATAAATAACGAAACAAGCAATATTAATTGAACGAATAACTTCATTCTTTCATTTCATACCTGTTCTATCTGGACTTCAATTATAGGTCTTTTTAGTAAATATTCCTTTAAGATACTCAATATTGAACTTTCAATCTTATTTTTAATTTTTTTTGTTGGCTGCAAACTAAACAACAACTCAACTTTCTTGACAATTTTCTGTATAATAGCTGCATCTTCTAGCACTTCAAAAACACCAGGTACAAATACTTTCGGTTTAGTAAGCAATTTATTTTTCTTGTTTACAACTGCTGTTACCACAATAACTCCGGCATCTCTCATTCTTTTACGCATTTTTATAACACTGCTCTCCGGATGACGTAGCAGCATACCATCAATACCAAAGTAGTCAACACTGATTGAATCAACTTTTTCTCCGTTCTCCAAATTAACAATATCACCTGGTGCAATCATTATTGCTTTTGCTACACCGCACTCTTTAGCAAATTTTACATGTGCGTGCGTGTGAATATATTCGCCGTGAACTGGAATAGATATCTTCGGTTTTATTAAAGAATACATTTCCTTTAACTCTTCTCTTGTTGGATGCCCAGAAGCATGAACATGCTCTGTTTTTTCAGTAACAACTTCTACCCCCATCTCAATAAAGGCATTGAGCATGTTGTGCGCACGAGTTTCATTTCCAGGAATGATTTTTGACGAAAAGATCATGGTATCACCTTGCTGCATTTTAAATGCTTGATGACTCTTATTAGCAAGCCTTGAAGTTGCTGCCAGTGGCTCACCTTGACAACCTGTGCAAAATAGCACCAGTTTTTCCCTTGGAAAATTTACTGCTTCCTTTGCTTCAAGAAACTGAGGAGAATCAGTTAAATAACCACTATCTTGCGCAACTTTCACTATTCTCCATAAAGATCTACCAAGTAAAACTACTTTTCTATTTAGTGCTTTTGCAGCTTGGCTTATCGTTTCAATTCGTGCCACATTTGAAGCAAATAGCGAAACAGCAACTAATTTTTTAGACCGCTTTATTATGTTATAAATATTATTATAAATTTCACCTTCTGACTCAGGGTGATGCTTGCTTAATATATTGGTTGAATCGCAAATTGCTGCAAGCAGGTCACCTTTATCGCCAATTTCTTTTAGACGCTTTATATTAGAAGTTAATCCAACAACAGGTTTTGGATCAAATTTCCAGTCTCCGGTATGGAGTGCACTACCCATTTCAGTGCTAATTAATATTGAATTTGCCTCAGGAATTGAATGAGTTATATTTATAAACTCGACGGTAAAAGGACCCAAATTTGTGCTGCCATTTATGTCCACCTCTTTCACAGGTACTGTACCTTCTAATCGAAACTCCTTTAGTTTCTCCTTAAGAAAATTAACCGTAAACTTTGTTGTATATATGGAGCACTGCAACTCTTCCCACAAGTGGGGCACTGCACCGCAGTGGTCCTCATGTGCATGTGTAATTATTATTCCAAGCAAATCTTTTTTTCTTTGAGCAATAAAATCTACATCAGCAATGAGCAGCTCAACACCTGGCATAGTTTCATCTGCAAAACCAACACCAAGGTCGATCATAATCCACTTACCTTGATAATGATATAGGCTAACATTCATCCCGATTCTTCCTACTCCCCCAAGCGGAAGAAATAAAAACTCATTTTTGTTTATATTCATTAAATTTAAATTATTAAAACCTGAGAATAGCAAAACTTCGACCTTAAATAAAGAAATTTATTGCTTTTACATAGTTTTAAGGAACTAAGAAGTTTCTGTTGGCTAATAATGTTGATATCAACACTATTGTTAAGTTTTCCATTAATAAGGTCAAAGAATTGCAGGATTAAATGAAAACCCGTAAACAGTTACTCCTTCATGTCATTTAGCAGATTTCTTATTTTTTTTTTACTTTACTAAAAAACCCTTCAGATTGCTGTTGTACACTTGCATTTTCCTCTTCTTCAAGTGCTTTTAATAGTTCAATTTGCTTTTTAGTTAAATTTTTTGGATTTAAAGTCTCAACTATTACCTGTACATATAAATCACCACGAACATGTGAGTTCATATATGGCATACCCTTTTCCCTACAACGTAGTTTGGTACCAGTTTGAGTGCCTTCAGGGACCTTTACTTTTATTTTAGCTCCATCAATTGATTGGACATCGATTTCGCCACCAAGCACTGCTAGTGTCATTCTTATAGGCACTTTACAGTGTAAATCTGCTTTATTTCTAGCAAAGATTTTATGGGAAATTATTTTCACGTATACGTATAAATCTCCACTTTTTCCACCTCTTGTTCCAGCTTCTCCTTTACCACTTATCCTTACCTTAGCTCCTTCTTCTATGCCTTTTGGAATTGAAACGGATATATTTACTTCATCTCTTCTACGTCCACTTCCACCACATTTCTTACATTTATTTTGTATTATTTCTCCTTCCCCATAGCATGTAGTACATGTTCTTTCGATGGTAAAAAAGCCTTGTTGAGTTTTAATCCTACCGCTTCCCTGGCATGTGGGGCACTGAACTGGTTTAATTGCTCCTTCGCTACCTGTGCTTCGGCATGCGTCACATTTTACATTTGTCACATAATGTATAGGCGCTTGTATTCCTTTAAATGCATCTTCTAAGGTAATTTCAAGATCATAACGTAGGTCTGCTCCAGACACTCCTGTTGTGCTACTCTTTGCTCTTGATCTACTTGCACCACCACCGAATCCTCCACCAAAGAAGTCATTGAATATGTCGCTAAAATCTCCTGCAGAGCTAAAGCCTTGAAACCCACCAGAAGCACCTTCGTGGCCATAACGGTCATAGCTTGCCCTTTTCTCAGAGTCAGATAGAACTTCATATGCAGCTGTTACTTCTTTAAATTTTTCCTCTGCTTCTTGATTGCCAGGATTTCTATCAGGATGATATTTTAACGCTAATTTTTTATACGCTTTTTTTATCTCATCAATACTGGCATTTCTTCCTACTTCCAGCAGATCATAGTAGTCTTTTTTGCTCATATATAATAGTTTAGTGTTTAACCTTTAAAGATAGGTATTGCATATGTTAATTTCAAGTGTGACTTCTGTTTCCTATAAAATGTGGTGCACCCTGAGCGACTTGAACGCCCGACCTTTTGATCCGTAGTCAAATGCTCTAATCCAACTGAGCTAAGGGTGCTTTCATAAAGTTAACTTTAGCAGGTTTTGTAGCTTGATTCAATTAATTTGGCTAAAAATAAAACTGTTAATTTTTATCATACGTGAAACCTGCAAAAAATTGCATTTGTTTTCTTAAGAATCATTTTATGGTCAAACTCACAACTATACGAACATTTGTAGTCAAGGCACTGGGATCTGGTAGGCCCAAATTGCAATGTTTGTATAGTTGTGGGTTTAGAACCCCTCACAATTCCCAAACTGCTGTTCCGCATTAGAATTATTAAATTCACTATAAGGAGGAGCGCTTGGAGGAGAGTAAGGAGGAGGTGGTCCATAATTCCTAACTGCTTCTTCAGCCTCCTCAATATTGTCTGATTCTTTCTCATGCTTCATATGAAAAGCTAAACCACCAGCAAAACATACGAGAGAATTAACACCAAGGATAGCTAAACCCCACACTGGTAAGACTGGGTAAACAGCACAAGAGCTACCTACTTTCAAAACATGTCCCCTCAGATTCTCACTTTGGCATCATTCTACCTTATCTAAAGCCATTTTATACCTTTTTATCCCTTCTGGGGTAACCTTTTTTCAGTTAGCTATAGTAGATCTTTCAGAACAACTAAACGTGACTTGTTCTACTTCCATCTAATACAATGTAACAAAGGGGTATAACTCAGAGCTAGAGGTTATGATTGTAATAAAGATATAAAAAAACCGGATAAGTCAAGCAAAGTTACAAATGTAATTTTGCTTGACTATCCATTTATTACCACCTAAAATAGCTAACAAAGCCATCCCGTATGACATTTTATCTATATCTAATTAAGCATATTAATAAGTAAGTAAATTTTAATATAATCTTATTATACTTATAAATATGCTGTATAGAATGAAAGTATGGATGATTTCATAACTGCAAGAAGGAAAGATGATGCTGTGGTATCTGTTTGTCAGGATAATAAGAAAAAAAATGTATTAATTTTAGGGCTCAATCAAGCCGCAAGGAATTTGTTAAAATACGAGGAAGGGAATTTACTTAATAAGCCGTTAATCAATATTTTAAGTGCAAGAGCAGCTGACGACATGAAGAATTATTTAGAGTATACCGAAAATGGACACGATTTACTTGATGTATTACCTAAAGTGATAGGTTTTTCCTTAACTGATGCTAAAGGAGAAGATATAAAGACAAAAGTAAAAGTTTTCCGCACTGCACAATTTGCTAGTAATAAAATAAATTATGAGCTATTGATACGTGATATCAGCTTGTCTCATAAATTAGGAATCTTTAGAGATGAATATCTAATGGGTAAAAAATATAAAAACCATGACTTATTCGATATACCACACAATGAGTCTACTATTCTAGAGTTATACGTTATATTAAATTTTGCCTTTCAACATCAAATTAATGCAGCTATAGGAGTGATTGGCTTAAATAGTAGCTGTAGTGAGACAAATGATGTACTGAAAGTTATCATAGAATATTTTTGTAAAAATTGCCGTAGTGATGATTTTCTAGGGTATATTGATGAGAATAAAGTGCTTTTTGTTTTGATTAACTGCGATGTAAAAAGTACGTCTAAAATAATTAATCGTATACATTCTGCCATTAATAAGCAGTTATTAAAGCGAAAATTACCAAGTGTATCAATAATTTATGGGAATATAGCTCAAAAACGGGCAGCAAAATCTACCAGCGGCGCTTTCTGAAAAGTTGTTTTTTATTTATATTGAGTTTAAACTTAAATTTTTATAAAAATTTAAGTTTATTTATGAAGTTAAGGTACTACCTGGTAGCACTGCTTTCATCATTATTTTTGCAGAGTAGTGCTAGCTCTAGAACAATTTTGGATAAGGAAATATTTTATGTAGAACTAGACGGAAAAATAGATTTGAGATTCGGCTACGCCTTCAACAGAGGTTCTTTCAATGCTAAGGCTAAGGATAAAACTTCAAGTTATTCATACTTGCGCTTTCTTTATTTACAGCAAGTTTATCCAAATACTCAAATGGGGTTTAATGTTAAGGCAGGAGTTTCTGGTATTGCAAACCTAAAAGCGTTAGACATAGAAAAGTTAGACATGGAGAAATGGTATTTCATCATTAAAAATCAGGTGCTTGGATCAATTGAATATGGTAAAAGAAGTTTAGTTAGTCAGGGCATGTTAATTAACACTTCAAAAATTTATACAGCTGCTGGAGGAGTAAATGGTCATTGGACAAACTATGCAAATTTGCGTGGTAACGAAAACAGAGATAATGGCCCTGGATATGATAAAGACAAGGTATTTTGGGTAAAACCCAACATTTACAGTAATTATAATGGACTCGAACTAGGGTTAAAACAATCATCAATTAACTACATCTCCCCTGAAATCTATAACTTTCAACTCGGGTTCAGTTATTTCCCAGGAAAAAATAACTTACAGTACAGCAATTTAATTGCTGCTGGCCTTTCCTATAAAAATGGCCTATCAGATGATATAAATTTTACTACTGCCTTAACTGGTGAATTTGCAAGAGAAAATTTAACTGATTGCTCAGATGGAACTTCTAAAAATTATGAATGTCGTAATCAATTACTGCACTGGAATTTTGGTTTGAAGCTAAAATTGTTTGATCTTGATTGCATTTTTTCGTATGGTAATGGCGGTAAATCTGGTGAGAAGCGTAATCCTGAAATAAATAATACGTATTATATGAATGCAGGTATTGCTTACCATTCTGATTCTCGTAAATTGAGCTTAACATATTTCAATAGTGGTAGGGATATTGCAGCAAACGAGTTAACATCATATGCTTTAAGCATTGAATATCCATTTTTTATGGGCACTTCATACTATTTCGATATTGTAAAATTTAGTACCAAAGAGCCTGAAGTAGAAAATAGTAACTCTGGTTATGTGCTCTTGACTGGACTGAAATTAAGTTTTTAATGAGGTTACATTGCCTCCTTTCATCCAAGTAGCGGATAACATAAGACCTGCTGCAAAAGGTGATTGAAAAAATAATGTGAGAGAAGTAGAAGAAGAATAAGCAGATTGAGTAAGGTAAAAAAATGAGCTTTAGTTACTATAACATGAAGAAACACCCAAGAAACTTTCGTAATATAACAGGTTTAACTATAGAGGAGTTCGAAAAGGTAGTGGAAAAAGTTAGGTCTGGGTGGGAAAGACTTGAAAAACAAAAAAAGTGCCATGGTAGAAGATCACAACTACCAACTCTAGAAGATAAGTTATTTTGCGTAATTTTGTACTATCGCACTTACATAACACATAGATTTTTAGGGTGCCTGTTCAATGTTCACAACGCAAATGTATTTAGGTTACTGAAGAAAATAGAGCCATTACTTGCCAAAAAAGTTACTATAACAAAAGATAGAAGTATGACACCAGAAAAAATACTGAAGATTCTGGCTGATGTTACAGAACAGCAAATACAGAGACCAGAAGATAGTAAAAAACGGAAGAAATCATATTCAGGAAAAAAAAGAACCAACACTATGAAAACTGAGATTGTTATCGAAGAAGGTGGAAGAATTTTATCAGTGTCAAATTCATATCGTGGTAGAATTAATGATTTTCGCATAAGGAAACAAGAAAAATATTTACCAATCGATAGCATAAAATATGCCGATTCTGGATATCAAGGTTGGCAAAAATTGCAAAGCAATGTTATAATTCCATATAAAAAGTATCGTAAAAAGCCATTAACTCCAGAGCAGAAAGAGCATAATAGAAGATTAGCATCATTTAGAATGAGAGTAGAAAATAAGATCCGTGAGATAAAGATATTTAAGATTATGTCTCATATTTACCGCAATTTTCAGAAAAAATACGACCTGAGGTTCAATATTATTGCTGGTATTGTGAATCTTAAGCACGCCTTTTAGTTAACCTTGATTTTAGTCACCCTCCTTTCCTTCTTTTTATTGCTTGATTCTCAGCAGGTCTATAGAAACGAAAAACTTACTTGACACATTTTGCCAGCCCCCTTATCATGACGTGTATAACAATGTTACAAAAAATAATATCATAGGGTTCTCTCTACTTTTTCTGGGTAAGGTCAGAATTTCCTCTTAAGCCTTTAGCTCCTCAAATACTTCACTTGCTCTATTTAAAACAGAATCAGGAAAACCAGCAAGTTTTGCTACATGTATTCCATATGACTCATCTGCAATGCCTTCAATTACTTCATGTAGAAAGATAACCTCTCCGTTCCACTCTCTTATTTTTACACAAAAACATTTCACGTTCTTCAAGTATTTGCTTACTTTAGTTAATTCATGATAATGAGTTGCAAAAATGGCGCGGCACTTATTTACATTGTGAATATGTTCAATCACTGCCTGTGCAATAGATAATCCATCATACACTCCTGTACCCCTACCAATTTCATCAAGTATCACCAAGGAACGATCTGTTGCCTGATTTACTATCGTTGCTGTTTCGATCATCTCTACCATGAAGGTAGAATAACCAGCTGTTATATTATCTGTTGCACCAACCCTGCTAAATATCTTGTCAATCACTCCAATATGCGCACTCTCTGCTGGCACAAATGACCCCATGTGAGCTAAAACTGCAATGAGAGCGTTTTGCCTCAAGAAAGTGCTTTTTCCAGCCATATTAGGGCCAGTAATTAGATGTATACCAGCTAAATTGATGCTATTTGCAATGAATTTATCGTTAACTTCAACCACTGGATGTCTTCCATTGCGAATATTGAACTCTTTACTGTCATCGATAATGGGTTTTACGTAATTATTTTGCACTGCAAGCTCCGCAAACGTGGCTCTAATATCAAGTTTTGCCAAAGCATTTGCAGCAAGAGCAATTTTTTCAGATTCTTTAGCGACTTCACTACACAGTTCACTAAAAATTTTCACTTCTAAGCCGATTGCAGCATCACGTGCCGTAAGAATTTTATTTTCTAGTTCTTTCAATTCATTAGTAGTGTAGCGCATGCTATTTGCTAAGCTTTGCCTATGAATAAATATGTCCGAAGTTATTTTGTGATTTGCTGACACTTCAACGTAATAACCAAGTATATTGTTGTGTAATATTTTGAGTGCGGCAATGCCAGTTAGGTCGCGATAAGACTCACGGAGCTTAGTTACCAACTTGTTACTGTTGTTCAATATATAAGATAACTCAGATAATTCTGAGTTGTATTTTGGATTGATAAATCCTCCTTCTTTCACGGAACTGAGGTTATTATCAAGTATAGCGCTGTTTAGAAGCTCGAATAGATCTTTATGATTACCAAGACTTTTATGTATTGTGCTTAGTTCACTCTCGTCACTACTTATCACCTGAGTAGTAAACACTGGTTCCTTTTCTCTAGTCAAGCACTGGAATGACATCTGAGAGTTAATTGCTGGTTTTTCACTTAAACAATAATTATGCAAGGTAGACAGAAACTCAGATAACTCTAAAGTTTTTCCTAGGCCTATTTTTAATAGGTTCATATCCTTTGGTGAACCACGTCCTAGTATTAAGCGCGATAAAGACCTCTCAATATCCGGAATGTTAGATAATATCTCTCGTGTTTTTCTGCGTGGCTCATGATTATTTACAAAAAATTGAGCGGTGCTGAGCCTCAAATTGATTGCCTTGGAGCAAGCAAGTGGTGAAGCGAGCATTTGTTTGAGCAGGCGTCCACCAGAGGCTGTAACTGTGTGATCAATAACTGAAATTAGTGAACCTTTCTTTTCACCAAATTGAGTTGAAAACAACTCAAGATTTCTCCTTGCTGAAGCATCAATAAGCATGAAATTTTGTTGCTTATAGGTTTTTGGGAATTCAAGCCTTGGAATGGAGCCCCTTTGTGTTACTCTGACATATTCAAGTAGTGCACCGCACGCCATGATTTCTACTTTGCTGAAATTTCCTATACTCCCAAGTTCCCTGATTTTATAAAACTCGCATAACGTTCTGTGAGATTTACTATACTCAAAAAAACTCTGTGCGTGTTGTGTAATTGATATTTTATAATTTTTTAAAATCGATCTAATTTTTTCGTCCTCAGTGAATTTTTCAGAAATTAATAATTCTCTTGGTGATATACGCAATAAATCACTATCTAGAGCTTTCAAATTCGTTAAAGTGTGAAAAAATTTTCCCGTTGATAATTCAAGCCAACTAATAGCATATTCGTCATTTTGTTCAACTATGGATGCAAGATAATTATTGCTTTTATCCTCCAGTAGCGAATCTTCTATAATTGTACCTGGAGTTACAACTCGTACTACATCACGTTTTACTATGGATTTATAGCCCCTCTTTTTTGCTTCATCAGCAGTTTCTAATTGGTCACAGATTGCTACTTTGAATCCTAAATCTATTAGCTTGTGTAGGTAAGATTCGCTACTGTGTGCTGGCACTCCACACATTGGTATTTCTTGCCCATTTGAATTGCCCCTCTTGGTTAGCACTATATTCAGCAATTTCGCAGCTTTAATAGCATCATCGAAAAACAACTCATAAAAATCTCCTAGCCTATAAAATAGCAGATGATCCTTGTATTGAGCTTTCAGGTTCAAATATTGCTCCATCACAGGAGTGTTTCTTTCTTTCACAAAGCTCATAATATTTTTTAATATATTGTATTGGTAATAAATTCAATGTTATTATAGATTATATTGTACATGTGAATAACATAAAATTTAAATAGATGGAGGGTATTTTTATGATACAAAAACAAATTGAGCAATTTCTGTGTCTTTCTACCTTTTTCTTCACCGATTTAAGTGCTTTTATAGCTATAATGTGCTATCGAAGTTCTCTGTAATCTTAGTTGGTTCTTCTAGAATATTCAAAATATCAGTTGCACAATAAACCCGATCTCTCTTTACTTGAGAAGTTTGTGAAACGATGCCTAAATCTTCAAGCTTTACGATTGCTCTTTGGGCTGTTGTAAATACGACACCTAAATTTTCAACCACTTTCCTTATAGTAAAGTAAGGGTTTACAGCGAGATACCTTACAATACCACTCGCAACTCCTTCAGTTTTAGAACTAACTTAAGTTTGCCAATTTGCAATCAAAATGTTAATTCGTTCTGCTCTTGACAATGCATCCAATGATTGCAGTACTACACCATTTAGCACCGAACAGAAGAAATCTGTCAAACCAGGAAGAAACTCCTCAATTTAAGTTTTTAGTAGTTTTTAAGTATAGTTGTATAGGAAGCGCCTCTGAAGTTATAACCGAAATTTTCACTGGTGCCATAAGTGCCCGTCGTTTAGCATGGTTTTGGGAGGAACGGTCAAATCATTGATGGAGTTTTTTAGGCTACCTCGGTTAGGAGATTGTATTATCTAACCGTTCCAAGCTGAAGCGTTTCCCTATTACAAATTATAATAAGGGAGTTACTATGAAAAAAGCAAAAAGTAAATTAGAGATCATGAATCCTGATGCAGCAGGAATAGATGTTGGTTCAGCTGTACATTATGTATGTGTACCAGAAGGAAGTGATGAACAGCGTATACAAAAATTTAGCTGCTTTACAGAGGATCTCCATAACATAGCAAAATGGCTGAAGAAATGTAAAGTTACTACAGTAGCCATGGAGTCAACAGGAGTATACTGGATTACTTTGTTCCAAGTACTTGAATCATATGGACTTGAAGTAAAGCTTGCAAATGCAAGACATGTAAAAAATGTACCTGGAAGAAAGTCAGATGTTCAGGATTGTCAATGGCTTCAACAACTACATAGTTATGGGTTAATCCAAGGATCATTTAGGCCAGATGATCAAATGTGTGTATTGCGTGGTTATGTTCGGCAACGTAAAAACTTAATTGAAAACGCTGCTAAACATATTAATCGCATGCAAAAGGTGTTAGTACAAATGAATATTCATTTACATAAAGTGACAAGCGATATTACTGGCGTCACAGGAATGCAAATTATTAAAGCAATAGTAGAAGGTGAAAGGAATCCTAAAAAACTAGCTGAATTCAGAAGTGTGAATATGAAGAATGATAAGGCTACTATAGCAAAAGCATTAACAGGCGATTATAGAGAAGAACATTTATTTGTATTAAAGCAAGAATATGAAGCATATAATTTTTTTCAAGAAAAAATAATTGAATGTGATAAAAGTATAGAGAACTATTACAAAGCATTAGAGACGAAGTCCGATGAGAGTAAAGAGTTAGGTAAGGAAAAAAATAAGTCTAGAAGAGGCAGACCAAATTTCACCCTGCGTGAGGAATTGTATCGTGTAACTGGTATAGATTTCACTAAAATTCCTGGATTTGATGTACTAACTGTACAAACCATTATTGCGGAAGTTGGCATTAATCATAATAAATGGCGATCAGAAAGGCATTTTACCTCATGGTTAGGGCTTAGCCCTGCTAATAAGATTACAGGAGAAAAAGTATTTTGAACAAAAACTCGTAAAGTTATTAATCGTGCTACGAATGCCTTGCGAATGGTTGCTTATGCTGTGGGAAATAGTAAAAGTGCATTGGGTGCATATTGTAGGAGATTAAAAAAACGGCTAGGAGCAATAAAAGCAATTACTTCTACAGCAAGAAAATTAGCATGCATCTTTTACCAAATGTTGAAATATGGACAAGAGTATGTGGAAAAAGGAATGAGCTATTACGAAACACGTTACAAAGAGAGAGTTGTAAAAAATTTAATCAAAAAAGCACAGGAATTTGGCTACATATTAGTTCAACAAGAAGCGCTAGTTAAGGGAGTTTCTTAGGAGGTATATATTGCTTAGTAGTGGCGAAAGTGGTGATCCTTATGCTATTCCTCGTTTCCCTCCTGTTTTGAGGATTAGCTTAATCATGCGCATGATTTCTTTGTCATTTATTCTTTTGGCAATCTTTTCCATCAGAATATGATGTCGCACACTGTCGAAGTAGGATTTCAGATCTACGTCAATTACTTTTGTATTGCCTTTGATTGCTGCTTCCGCTACTTTTTGTACTGCTTCATGCACACTACGCTTAGGTCGATACCCGTATGATCCTTTTTGGAAGTCTGATTCGAATATTGGTTCGATTATTAGCTTTAGTGCTGTTTGCACTATTCTGTCCCGGATGCAGGGTATTTTCAACGTTCTGAATTTTTCTCCAGATTTTGGTATTTCCTTTCTCCGGTTCCTATTTGGGCTATAGGTCTTGGTTATTAGTTCGTGTTTTATTTGTTGAAGATACTTTCTTAAGCCCTCTGTCTCTATCGATTCGAATGTCACCCCATCAATTCCTGGTGCCCCATTACTCCTCTTCGTTAGTTTGTAAGCTTCCTCCAGTGTCTCCATTTTACAGACATGAACATGGATTCCCCAGAATTGCCATTCCGGTTCTGCCTTCACTTTGGTATATATCTTTCTTCTCAGGTCTTGTAATTTTATCGGCATTTTTGTCATTTTTACCTTTACCTTCCTTTTGTTAAAAGATTTCTACTAGTAGGGTGCCTTTGCTCCATGAGCGTTACCTCATTTCTTTACTACTACGCACCCATCCGCCACCCTCTTATCTTCAGTTCACTTCCTGTTTTTCAGTTATAGAACCTACCTCTCCAAGGTATTTCTCCTTGGGATGAGGAGGGTTTCTCCAGTTGCTTTGTATGTCCTCATTGCCATGCTGTTACTAACACCCCGCTGAAGTAGACCAATCGTTCCATTTGTTTTTCGTCTGGTCTATTCTGTCTTCGCCAGTACCAAGATGGCTCGACCTTCAGAATATTCCTTTCGAGGCAATCTGTGTATTCGCTTTCGCTACGGCCTGGTAATTCGCCATTATCCTACGATAATGTTGTCGGTAGGCTTCAACATTTTGGTTTCCCTCCATGCTGCTACCCAAGCCACAGGATTCCGACTTTTATCCTGGTAGGTCTATCTCCTACTGAACAATATTCGCCTTCTCTGGACGCACTTGGCACTGAAAAAAATAAGAATATTCTTATCCACTTTTTGAACGATATTTTAGGATGTACTGAAGTCAATAC
Source organism: Wolbachia endosymbiont (group A) of Conops quadrifasciatus (assembly GCF_964027015.1). Classification (NCBI taxonomy): domain Bacteria; kingdom Pseudomonadati; phylum Pseudomonadota; class Alphaproteobacteria; order Rickettsiales; family Anaplasmataceae; genus Wolbachia; species Wolbachia endosymbiont (group A) of Conops quadrifasciatus. The sequence goes on along the minus strand of NZ_OZ034722.1, from coordinate 605,795 downwards.
TATACAAGAAGTAGAATTCTTAAGCACCATTATGGACCCTGAAATTGTCTCTGATAAACAAAGCATTGTTAGACCTGCTGAGAATCAAGCAATAAAAAGAAGGAAAGGAGGGTGACTAAAATCAAGGTTAACTAAAAGGCGTGCTTAAGATTCACAATACCAGCAATAATATTGAACCTCAGGTTGTATTTTTTCTGAAAATTGCGGTAAACATGAGACATAATCTTAAATATCTTTATCTCACGGATCTTATTTTCTACTCTCATTCTAAATGATGCTAATCTTCTATTATGCTCTTTCTGCTCTGGAGTTAATGGCTTTTTACGATACTTTTTATATGGAATTATAACATTGCTTTGCAATTTTTGCCAACCTTGATATCCAGAATCGGCATATTTTATGCTATCGATTGGTAAATATTTTTCTTGTTTCCTTATGCGAAAATCATTAATTCTACCACGATATGAATTTGACACTGATAAAATTCTTCCACCTTCTTCGATAATAATCTCAGTTTTCATAGTGTTGGTTCTTTTTTTTCCTGAATATGATTTCTTCCGTTTTTTACTATCTTCTGGTCTCTGTATTTGCTGTTCTGTAACATCAGCCAGAATCTTCAGTATTTTTTCTGGTGTCATACTTCTATCTTTTGTTATAGTAACTTTTTTGGCAAGTAATGGCTCTATTTTCTTCAGTAACCTACATACATTTTTTTGTGTATAGTCCCAGAGTGTGATAGTATGATAAAATGTGAGAAAAAAATACCATCAAAGGAGGAATTATGGGACAAGTATTACATGGGTGTGCCAAAACAACAGAGACGATTCGTAGAGCAATACAAAATAGTAAAGAGAGCATAGCAAAACTCTCAAAGTATTATAACCTTAATCCAAAAACTATTATTAAGTGGAGAAAACGCTCATTCACTAAAGACGCTGATATGGGTCCAAAACATCCAAGATCAACTGTTCTAACTTTAGAAGAAGAAGCAATAATCGTCGCATTTCGGAAGCATACACTTCTACCATTAGATGATTGCCTTTATGCCTTGCAGTCTACAATTCCGCACTTAACTCGTTCTAGCCTGCATCGCTGTTTACAAAGACATAACATTAGCAAACTGCCAGATGTTGATGGTGAAGCTAAACCAAAAAAGAAATTTAAGAAATATCCTATAGGCTATTTCCATATTGATATTGCAGAAGTCAGAACAGAGGAGGGAAAACTATATCTATTTGTTGCTATAGATAGAACATCCAAATTCACCTATATTGAGTTACATAAAAGTGCTACAAAACCCATAGCTGCTGAGTTTTTACGTAATTTGATTAAAATTCTACCGTATAAAATCCACACTGTTTTGACAGACAACGGTATACAATTTACCAACCAGAAACGCCATAAATACGCTTTCCAACACATATTTGATAGAGTTTGTGAAGAACATAATATTGAACATCGTCTAACAAAAATCAGCCATCCTTAGACAAATGGGCAAGTTGAACGTATGAACAAAACTTTAAAAAATGCTACTGTTAAAAAATACTACTACCAATCACATCAGCAACTCACAAAGCATCTTTATGACTTTGTCATGGCTTACAATTATGCAAAGAGACTCAAAACTCTTAATGGTCTTACTCCTTTTGAATTTACATGTTCTCAGTGGACAAAATCTCCTGAATTGTTTATACTAAATCCTTACCATCACACTCTGGGACCATACACTACGTCTAGTTCTCCAGATAGTATTGCTAATTCTAACCACCTATCCCATACTGGCCGGCAAAACTGATATACTACCACGTTATGCTGTAACATTGCACACCTCCGGCGAAACTCTATTAATCCTGCTCGGATTGATGAATAATTGACACCACTTAGATCTCCTGTTAGTTGCTTGTAAGTTATTCCCATGCCTACTGCTATTGCTCTGAGCTGCTGTTTCATGAATGCTTCATAACTTCCTCCAACATCTGATGGTTCTGAAAATTTTATATCCTCTCCCGGGTCTAAAAGTTGCATAGTCCCTGGCTCTAAACCTGATAGTGCTACTCCATGCTCATTTGCTTCACCTTCTCCTAAAATATTTGCTTCTGGATCGAGTCTGGTAATAAACCCAGCAAACATTGCAGCAGTCTTTTTTCTCACTAATTCCGCATCATCGTATTGATCAAGTTCATAGAGCTTTAACAGCACACTGGACAACCATGGTACTACTCGTATTTGCCCAGGTCTCAGTAGCCTGTAGATATGTAAAACATCATTTGCTGGCACTCTCACTGATTCGCCAAACGAGCCTTCTCCAGGGTGTTCTCTAAATAGGTAGTACGCTTCTCTTTGCCCAAGTCGGTTAAATTCAATGCCATTGCGAATTACGTTACCGTTGGCAAGGGTTTGATTACTCTTATTGTCTAAATGCTCTGATTCCAGTACTTGCAGTTGCAACTGCACACAAAGTCCATCTTCTCGTTTTCTTGTTCGGAGTTTTACAAAACATTCCCCTCCCTCTATCATGCTCCTACAAACCAAAGCTTGTAATCCATAAAAATCACTCACTCCGCTACTGTCTGCTTCATCTGTCCATCTCAGCCATAATTCTTGGATTTTTTTCCTAAACTCTGCATCTTTAGCTTTTGATTGCGGTTTTATCTCTGTCCCAACGCAATTACTCACTATCGTATCGATTATTTTTGCTGCATAGGAGTTCTTTCTTACCATATCTCGAGAGCGGCTACGTAAGTGCTCAAGGCTCTGAGAGAGTAAGCTATTTATGCTCCCTGATTCTGGTTGAAAATGCAATAATCTTCTGCCAGATCCAGCTCCATCCCAGGCTGAGCTCTTGATTTTTGGTTTGCGGAATAATTGTTTGAATGATTTTAGTAGCATTACTTTTCCTTATCTGAAACTTTCGATAATTCAGCTTCTAACTCTTCTATTGTTGGCAGAGCTGTTTTTACCTCTTCTGGTAGATTTTCAGTGATTTGATACTCTGCTAACCCTATTGGCTTGTTCATGTCACGTAATGCATACTCGGCTACAACTCCAACTTTAGAGCGATATAGGATAAGACCAATTGATGGATTATCACCTGGCTGTCTTAATAAATCATCAACTGCTGAAAGGTAAAAATTCATCTTTCCAGTGTATTCTGGCTTAAATTTCCCTGCTTTTAGTTCAATTACAATATAGCAACGAAGCTTAACGTGGTAAAAGAGCAAATCCAAATAGAAATCTCTATCTTCAACCTGTAAATGGTACTGCCTTCCTAAAAATGCAAACCCTTCACCAAGTTCTAAAAGGAAACGTTCTATGTGAGCTACAAGAGCTTTTTCTACTTCCCTTTCATGCGCTTTTTTACCAAGACTCAAAAAATCAAATACGTAAGGATTTTTAAGCGTTTGCTGTGCTAAATCTGATTGAGGCGATGTAAGCTTATTACTAAAGTTTGTTATTGCTTTACCTTCACGTTTATACAAATTTGTTTCAATTTGCATCGACAAGATATTGCGAGACCAGCCGTGTTCACGCAACTTTTTAGCATACCAAAATCTTTCTTCTTTGTTTTTAATTTCGTACATTATTACGATATTGTGACCCCAAGGTAATTGGTCAACAGCTTGTTGACGAATTTCGTTTTCGCTATATTCTTCCGCAAACCTTCTCATATACTTTAGATTTTGAATGCTAAACCCCTTCATATCAGGAAAAGCATCTCGCAAATCTTTACTTAGTTGTTCAATAACTTTCGCTCCCCAGCCATATTCTTTTTGCCGTTTTAAGATTTCTGTACCAGTATAATGATAAAGCAAAATAAGCTTACTATTAACCGCAAGTGCTGCTTTGTAACGATTAGTAGCAATATAACCTTTCAACTGCTCTAAAAATTCTGTATATTCTTTTCCTATAATTTTTGTCATAGTGTTCCTTTCAACGATTTTTATCATTATATGATCCCTTTATTCGTTGAAATAACAATTTTTCTTTTTGGCTTCACACCTGCAACTTTTAACTCTGCTTTGATTCGTTGCCTGAGCTCCAATAAATCCTTTATTTGAACTTCCCCGTACCGAACTACATGGTCACCATATGCAATCGATACTACTCTCTCTCCGCTTTGTAGCTTCTTTATCGCTTCTTCTACTTGTGCTAAGTATTCTTCACTGTACATTTTGCTCACTCAGCCACTTACTTTTTCTCACTCTTTTTGACTTTTTAGCTTTTTCACCTGCTAAACTCTCCCATTTACTTTCTGGCCATCTATCTATTCCCAGGGCAATAGACGCAGCTCTTGCATAAACTCTGCAATCTAGTACTTCATTTCGGTCTCTTATCTTTTGCCACTCTTGTTTGGTATATCCTTTTACTACTTTGGTAATTAGTTGCTCTGCGGTTAGCTGTTTAAAATACTCAGGTGTATACTCTGGAAAATGACAATACCCCGGCGCCCCTTCTGTTAAAACATTAAGTAGCTGAAAAAGCTCTGACTTTAATATCGATACCCCAACTGGCCACAGCTTCATTCCTCTCTTTAGCTTTTGTCCGCTAACTGTTACATCAACTCTACTTGGGCTGCTCAGTGGCACTAGCGCTTTGTTTGCCCCTTTTACTGCCATTACTCTCCCTGACCCTTGATGACTTCTTACCCAATTGTATACCTCTTGTGTTGCATACCCAGCATCTACCGCCATCATGCTTATCATGTATTCAAGACCATTTTCACCGATAAAATGATGATTTAATAACTCCGAAAGTTTTCCCCATACTTCTTCTCCTCCCGGATCTCCCTCAAATACCTGGTAGTCTATTGATCAACTTTCTCGGTTTCTTCCCCAGGCTACAATCTCTGCCTCTAAACGATCTTTTTGCACATCAACCCCTGCCTTCAACACTACTTTGCCACTTGGCACCGTACCTATCGGAAAATTTTCTCGACGCTCAAATAGTTGCTTCCAGTCTGGTACTTCTCCTTTATCTACCCAGGTTTCTCCGAGTGTTGTATTTATCCAAACTTTCAGTAATTGTTCATTTTCTTTACTATGCAGATAATCTTCTACTGCTTGTTTCCAACTATACCAGCCTACTGGGCTATACAAGCTTGAAAGGTGGAATCCTATTTTTGCCCCTTCTTTTGCCTCTTTTTTTCCTTCTTTCCCTGTAGCTCTCCATTCACCTCTAGCTAGCATCTCTGTTTTCTGATGATTTTTTATTTCTCCCCTACACTCTATGCAAACGTAGTGGGCTGTTGAGGGTTCTTTATCTTCCCACTTTATCTGTGGCCATTTCAGCACCTGATAGTGATCACAATGTGGACAAGGTACAAAAAAGTAACGTTTGTCTGAACTCTCAAATTCCTTCTCTATTCTGCTTATTCCATGAACCGTTGGTGTTGAAACCAAGAATATTTTTCGCCGCGTAAATGTATTAGTTCGCGCGATACTGAGAAGAACTGGATCTCCTTCTCCTCCTGAATCTCCTGGATATGCATCTACCTCATCTAAAAAAAGATATCTTACCGGCATTGAACGCAGACCCACTGGACTATTGGCACCTGTTACTACTACCGTTCCTCCCGGAAACTCTTTACTCTGCACAGTATTGCCTGAATCCCTCGACCTTGGATCTTTTATTTTACTCCTTAAACATGGTGTATCTTCAATGAGCGGCGCAAATCTTCCCTTTGACCAACGCTTGCCCATTTCTACTGTTGGTTGTACTACTAGCATTTGCCCTGGTGTTTGGTCGATTATATATCCTATCCAGTTATTCCCAGCTTCTGTTCCGCCAATTTGTGCTCCTTTCATGAATATTACTTTTTCAGCCGATAAAGACGGAGATAGTGAATCCATTATTTCTCTAAGGTAGGGCGTTCTCTCTGTTCTCCATTTTCCTGGTTCTGATGATGCTATGGTCGAAAGCTGACGATTCTTATCTGCCCACTCTGATACTTTTAGTGGTGGATCTGGCTTTAACCCTGTATAAAAGCTACTGCTATAGATCATAATGTTATTTGCTGCAATTGTTGCACTTCTATAGACCTGCTGCAAAAGGTGATTGAAAAAATAATGTGAGAGAAGTAGAAGAAGAATAAGCAGATTGAGTAAGGTAAAAAAATGAGCTTTAGTTACTATAACATGAAGAAACACCCAAGAAACTTTCGTAATATAACAGGTTTAACTATAGAGGAGTTCGAAAAGGTAGTGGAAAAAGTTAGGTCTGGGTGGGAAAGACTTGAAAAACAGAAAAAGTGCCATGGTAGAAGATCACAACTACCAACTCTAGAAGATAAGTTATTTTGCGTAATTTTGTACTATCGCACTTACATAACACATAGATTTTTAGGGTGCCTGTTCAATGTTCACAACGCAAATGTATTTAGGTTACTGAAGAAAATAGAGCCATTACTTGCCAAAAAAGTTACTATAACAAAAGATAGAAGTATGACACCAGAAAAAATACTGAAGATTCTGGCTGATGTTACAGAACAGCAAATACAGAGACCAGAAGATAGTAAAAAACGGAAGAAATCATATTCAGGAAAAAAAAGAACCAACACTATGAAAACTGAGATTGTTATCGAAGAAGGTGGAAGAATTTTATCAGTGTCAAATTCATATCGTGGTAGAATTAATGATTTTCGCATAAGGAAACAAGAAAAATATTTACCAATCGATAGCATAAAATATGCCGATTCTGGATATCAAGGTTGGCAAAAATTGCAAAGCAATGTTATAATTCCATATAAAAAGTATCGTAAAAAGCCATTAACTCCAGAGCAGAAAGAGCATAATAGAAGATTAGCATCATTTAGAATGAGAGTAGAAAATAAGATCCGTGAGATAAAGATATTTAAGATTATGTCTCATGTTTACCGCAATTTTCAGAAAAAATACAACCTGAGGTTCAATATTATTGCTGGTATTGTGAATCTTAAGCACGCCTTTTAGTTAACCTTGATTTTAGTCACCCTCCTTTCCTTCTTTTTATTGCTTGATTCTCAGCAGGTCTAATCATCTAATGGTAGAAGTGTATGCTTCCGAAATGCGACGATTATTGCTTCTTCTTCTAAAGTTAGAACAGTTGATCTTGGATGTTTTGGACCCATATCAGCGTCTTTAGTGAATGAGCGTTTTCTCCACTTAATAATAGTTTTTGGATTAAGGTTATAATACTTTGAGAGTTTTGCTATGCTCTCTTTACTATTTTGTATTGCTCTACGAATCGTCTCTGTTGTTTTGGCACACCCATGTAATACTTGTCCCATAATTCCTCCTTTGATGGTATTTTTTTCTCACATTTTATCATACTATCACACTCTGGGACTGTACACCTAGGTGCTTCTTTAGATGTGCTAAAAAAGCGATATACTAAGTTAAACTCAGCCATCAAAAACCGGGACATGTTTTTGAGAAGAAAAGCGCACTTTAAATCGCAAATGTTGGAAACGGCTGCGCTTGCACTCGGGCTTGCGGTTCCAGTTAAAGCTGCAATTGATTATGAAAGTGTTATGGCTGATATCAGAGCAGTGATAAAATTTTCTAAAGAGAAGGAAGCCAATGATAGAGGATTTATGGAACTTGGTCAGGGAATAAAGGAGTTATCCCGTACAATACCACTATCTGCTGCAGAGTTAGCACAAATAACTACAAGTGGTGCTCGACTTGGTATTAAAGAAAAAGAAAAGCTTCTAGAATTTACAGAAACAGTATCGAAAATGGCAGTAAATTTTGGTATGAGTGTAGAAGAAATAGTAAGTGCTGTCAGTAATCTTCATAGCATTTATGGAATGAGCTTAGAAGATCTGAAGGATCTGGGGAACTTGGTAAACCATATTGCAAGCAATACTACTGTTGAAGCAAAAGATCTGATGGCAGCAATGAACATAGCTAGTGGAGCGGCACAACAGTTTGGTTTGAAGATTGAACAAACAGCAGGCTTAGTAAGTGCCTTGATTATTTTAGGAAAACAACCAAAAAAAGCAGCAGAAATAATAAGTGGTGTGCTGGTCAAATTTCAAACGGCAAGAGAGCAAGGAGATGAATTTAGAGAAACACTAGAGGAAATCGGGATAGATATAGAAGAGCTTGAGGAGAATATCAAGAAAGACCCTCAAAAAGCACTACTAGGCGTTTTTGAAATTTTGAAAAAAATAGATAGCCCTGATATTCTATTAAAACTCTTTGGTTCAGGGTCTAAAGATATAGCACTACTACTTGAAAACTTAAATGAATATGGAAAAGTGCTGGATTTACTAGCTAATAAAGAAGAACTTAAGAAATCATTGGAAGAAGAATTTAGTGATCGAGCAAGCACTACAGCAAGTAAATTAAAATTGCTGAAGAATTCGATAGCAGAAGTTGGTATGAATCTGGGTTCAGTGATGTTGCCTATTTTAAAACCTATAGTTGAATGGTTAAAATGGGGAAGTGAACGTATAGCTTTATTTGCAGAAAAATATCCTACTTTAACTCAAGCAATCATGGGTACTATAGCAGCACTAATAAGTCTTAAAGTTCTAGTAGTGAGTAGTGGTTATGCATGGAATTTGTTTAGAAGTGGAATATCAACTTTCTCGGTTATTTTACGTGGGATACTAATATCATTATCGACATATACCATTCCAGCAGTAATTACTGGATTGAGCGTTTTAAAAGCTACGACTTTGAGCTTAGCAACGAAAGCTTTTCCTTTACTATCATCAGCCATACCTGTAATAGTAACGGGACTGCGGGCAATAACATTAGCTGTAATTAGCAACCCTATAGGACTCTTAATTGCCGGACTTGTCACAGGTGCAGCACTTGTTATAACCAACTGGCAAAAGGTAAAGAACTTTTTTTCTAGCATCTGGGAGTATATAAAATCGATAATAAAACCCATTGGAGAGATGTTTTCATGGCTGGGAAATACTGTCGGTAGTATATTTGGAAAAGTATTTGAAAACAGTCCGCTGAAAGAATTTGAAAAAAGAAAAAGTATTGTTACTGAAATAAAAGCAGTCCATACTCCCCTTAAGAGCAGCATCTCTAGTAATCTGTCGAATAATAGTGCGATTAAAGAAATGTCTGAGAGAAGTAGAAATAACGTTAGAATCAAGAGCTTTATTGAGGAGAAAAAATCTATAGAAGGTAATCAAGTTAATGAAATATTTGAAAAAAACAGATTTGAAAAGAAAGAGTCAAATAACCAGACATTTAATCAAACGTTTAATATAATTGTAAAAGCAGAGCCTGGTGAAGACACCAATAGCATTGCCAATGCAGTAATAGAAAGATTCAGAGAACAAGCAAGAGGGGCTCTTTTTGACACGGTGGAGGAGATGTATTAAGTGTTACTTGGAAAATTTAAATTTGATCCAGTGAGCCTTAGGTATAGTAAAGAGTAGAGGTGGCATGCAGTTGAATGTATCGAAAAGACATCACTGCAGGGTATTGGCTCAGGAATTGAGAATATTGATTTAACAGGAGTGATTTATCCACATCGTCAAAATGGTAGTTTAGAACAACTAAGGAATATGCGTGACATCAAAAAGCCAAATGTTTTAGTCGATGGTTCAGGAAAGGTACTAGGAAACTTTGTAGTTACCAATATAGAAGAAACACAAGGGTCATCTTTTCTCTGTGGATTGCCAAGAAAAATTGAGTTTCAAATAAAGTTAAAAAGTTATAACAGGTGATTTATTATTTTACCAAAGAGAACGAAATGTTGGATTACATTTGTTGGAGGCATTATGGTTACAGTAGTGGAGCAGTGGAAGTGGTCTTGGAAAAAAATCCTGGACTTGCAGATTATGGCAGCTTTCTACCTGCAGGACTGAGAATCAAGTTACCTGAGATTCAAAAGACATCACAAAAGTCTGTTGTAAAAATTTTAGATTAATGAAGCCAGATTTTAACATAATAGCAGAAAATAACTCTATTACAGAGGCCTTAAGGAGTAGCTTAATATCTCTGCATATTACTGATGAATCAGGGACAACGAGTGATGAAGCTGAAATATGTCTTGAGTATGGAAGTAATGAGCTCAAGGGTGAGTTGAAAGTTTTTCTGGGGTATAAAGAGACAGGGCTATTGTCTATGGGAGTTTATACAGCAAGTGAGATCACGATACAAAGTCCACCACAGATTTTAAGGGTCAAATGCCAAGCAGCAAACTTAAGAGGATCGCTGAAAGAAAAAACATCAAAAGAGTGGAAGGAGATTACTTTAGGCGATTTGGTAAGAGAGATAACAAAAAAGCACGGATATGAAGCTAAAATTGCACAAAAATTTGAAGATATATTTATATCACACATCACTCAAACAGATGAAAGTGATATGAATTTTTTGAAAAGGATAGGAGATGAACATGAAGCAACGGTAAAACCTATAGGAGGACATATAATTTTTATTCCAAAAGGAGGAGGAAAATCATCAACAGGGAAGGTTTTAGGTACAACGGTACTGACACCTGAAGATGTGATAAATTGGAAAGTAAATTTTAATGTACGTAGTAAATATGGATCAGTTATAGCAAAATGGTATAGTTATGAAAAGGGGGAAACCATAGAAGAGAAAGTAGGCAATGAAGAACCAAGTTATCCGATATATAAGCTTTATCCTAGTGCAGAATCAGCAATTAGTGCAGCAAGTGCTAAGCTCAGACGATTAAAACGCGGTGAAGCAAAATTAAACATGACAATACCCGGCAATCCAGAGTTGTTTGCAGAAGCTAAAATAGATTTATCAGGGTTTTGCCAAGAAATAGATGGCGAATGGGTAATAGAAAGGGCAGAACATATTCTAGATAATAGGGGGTACCAAACTATGGTAGAAGCAGCGATAAGCAGAGTTAATTAAGAAAAACTACACAAACAATTGCTATATGCGGTGTAAAGTATTGCAACAAAATATGCCAAACCGGTACCGTTATCAACACGATTACTATCAAGATCACTATTATCAGTCAGATTGGATGGATTTGATAACTGGGTTAGTGATGTTTGGTGGTGGTGTTGTAATTATTATAAGTTACTTTATTTTTGACACTGAAAGGAAAGCTGAGTTAGAAAAAGCTGAATCTGCTAAGAATTATGAAAAGATATTGTAGACTGCTGTTGGAGATTGTAGTCAAAAGGTTGTGAAACTTTTCTTAGAAAGAAACTTAGTAAAAGTTTATGAGAACCGAGATTTTTGGGGAAGTTTATTGGAATATGCGGCAGAAAAAGGGTGCTTAGAGATTATTCAGTTTTTGATAGAAAAGAAAGTCGATATTAACGCTACAAAAGCCCTACTATATGCTGCAGAGCAAGGCAATTTAGAGGTTATAAAATTTTTGTTACAAAAAGGTGCAAATCCGAATGTAAGAAGTTATGGACAAACACCAAGGGACTTAGCTGCTATAATGTTACGGCGCAATGAAAACAATAAGCCCTACAGAGAAATTATAGATCTATTGTATAACGCAGAAAAGCAGTACAAGCCAGAGCAATAAACCGTACGTACAACACACAGTACAAATTTTCAACAATTATCCACAATAAATTATTAAATTATGCAAAATCAAAAGATTCCAATAGCAGTAATTATAACGATGGTAGTACAGACCGTAGCAACAATTTGGTGGCTCGCAAAGCTAGATTTACGGGTTCACATTCATGATAAATTTATAGAGCAGAACAACGGATTGACCGTTACGGTATATCGTCTGGAAGAACGGGTAAAAAATCTTTCTGAGGAGTTAGATGAGTTTAAATTACAAGTTTTAAGCGGAAAAATTAAACCTTAATATCTTTATCTAAATTTTCATTTCACAATGACTAAATATATCTTGTCCGTTGACGGCGGAGGCATAAGAGGAATAATACCAGCCATAATACTAGCAGAAATAGAAAAGAGAGCAAGGAAACCGATAGCTGAAATCTTTGATCTGATGGCAGGCACTTCAACCGGTGGGATTGTTGTAGCTGGATTATGTAAAAAAGATGAACGAGGAAACCCTCAATACTCTGCAAATGATTTAGTTGAGCTTTACCAGGAATATGGGGCATATATTTTCAAGTCTTCGTTTTTTAGGCAATCAATACTATCTTGGTTTAACTGTGCACAATACCCATATGAAAACATCGAGTCGATACTGGAGAAGTATTTTGGTGACGATATTCTAAAAAACACCTTAAGTAAGGTACTGATTACAAGTTATGATATTCATAATAACTACCCATTTTTCTTCAAAAGCTGGAAAGAGGACAGAAATTTTGTCAGACTAAAAGACGCGCTCAGAGCCACAACAGCAGCACCTACCTATTTCATACCAAAACATCTAAAAATTAACCAAAAGGAAATGGTAATAGTAGATGGCGGAGTATTTGCCAATAACCCAGCGGCATGTGCGTATGCAAATAGCAAAAAACTTTTCCCTAATGAAGAAATAGTTCTGGTGTCAATTGGTACAGGTAGACTCTCTAAGCGAATAAAGTACAGGAAATTAGGGAAGATAGCCTGGATAAAACCTTTGTTAAATGTGATGTTTGCGTCGAGCCTTGATGTAGTGAATTATCAACTAGGTAATGTAATGGACGACAGATACGTCAGGATACAATCACAACTGACAATAGCATCGGCTGAGATGGATAATGTAACACCTAAAAATATTAAATGTCTGCGGCAGGAGGCAAATGCAATGATAGAAGGTAATCAAAAAGTAATCGATAAATTTTGCGATATCGTATCTTAATTTATATAAAAATGCCGAGCAAACTAAAGAAATTATACCACAAAGTAAAGAAAGGTTTAAAAAACATAGTTTCGCCCAAAAAATATAAAACTGTGACTAAGGGGCAAGAAGCTAAGCCAAAACCGCTACATTCCATAGAGCAACCTCTAAAGTTGATGGAGAAGATCTCTAAAGTAGAAAATGTCAAAAAAGATAAAAAAGGAATAAAAGAAAAAATAAAAAGCTTCAAAACAAAACCCGTAGAAAAAGAGCTGAAAAAAGGCAACGTGTTCAAAAAAGGCTTCAAAAAGCTAAAAGGGAAAACAAAAAAATTAAACCCAATAAAGGTTAAAAAAAATAAGATCATTGGAAGCAAAAAGTTAGCGCTTTTACTGACATCTGGTACGATTGTGGCAATTTTGCCGATGTTCAATTTGGCCCCTTTTCCAGCATTAGCCATAACTTCGGCATGTGTTTTCAGTATTAACTTCATCGCAGTCAAAACATTGAAGAAAGTTATCAAACAACGCAAATTAGCGGCAGAATCTAAAGAAGTAGCTGAACCGGAAAAGCCACAAGAAGAAATTCAAGATGTATCGGTCCAATCAATAAAAGAAGAATCTAAGCAAATTTCCAAATAATAGATTTCTATATTAATAGATTTGCTTAAATATCTCTCTATTTCTATTTAAATATTATATATTTAATAAAAAACACTAGCAAAGCGGGAATTTTATTCGTAAAATAATCCAAAAGTGAGTGCAAAAGTTAATAATTTAAAAATGTTTGTCGCTGCATACTTGAATACAAACACATTTTTTGTGGGGTTGTTATGACAATAGAAAAGATGTTAAAAAAGGCTGCAAAGGAAATTTATCACCTCAGACATCCTAGTATTCTTTCTTTATTAGTTCGTGCAGCCTTCAAAGAGATTATCAATAGTAGATTTGGTACTAAAATTTTACATTTCTCTGCAAAACGCGATCTTTACAACTTATTTCTATTCCTTGTGGAATATGATGCTAACGTTGATGCCGTAAATAAAAAGGGCAATACAGTATTACACGTTGCCTCTCAATATGAATCCACAGCAATAGCAGAGGTTGCTGTAGTTATGAGCAAAAATGTTAATGCTCAGAATATCGATGGCGACACTCCTTTGCATTATTCAATAAAGTATAAGCACCTTGATGTTATGCAAAAGTTGTTACAATGCGGTGCAGATATCAATTGCCAGAATCGTCTCGGTGAATCTCCTCTTCACATGGCTGTAAAATATGCTGACACAGTAACGTTGGGATTGCTGATCAAAGGGGACGCTTTTCTTGAAATTAAAAATATAGAAGGAAGTACCCCTCTTCACCTTGCAGTTTCATTGAATAAAAAAGATCATGTGGAGCTTTTATTGCAAAATAGAGCAGATATTAACGCAATCGGAAGAGATAGTTGTACTCCTCTGCACCTTGCTGTTATGAAAGGCAATAAAGAAATTGTCGAGTTATTATTAGATAGGAAGGCAAACGCTCATCTGAAATGTTTTTATAACTCTGAAGAAGGTTATACAGTACTGGAAAACGCTGTAGCAAATCGAAAAAAAAAATTGTAGCATTGTTTCTGCTTCATGGAATCATTTTAGAGTAGAGAAGATGTCCTACGAGCAAATCGTTATATACGGTATAATATTAATTATTGCTATTAAAATATTTCTCTTTTTCAGAAGAATATACAAAAATCTCGTCAGAAAGGCTCCATTGAGAGAGAGTGAAAAGAAAACAGAATATAACTTTGAGAATCACGACATCCGGGTTTATAAAGAGAATCCGGAAATAGTTGCTATTGCAAAACCAGTGGGCAAATGGACAAAAATGGCTATACTCAATAATGAATTGATGCAGCGTTTGGCTCAATTGATAGCGGAAGAAGGCGATGAGAAGGGATACTGGCAGCTATTTGTGAAAGCTCAAGCTTCAACCCATGGTAAGTATAAGGGAAGGGGAAGATAGCTCCGTTTGGTAGATCATACAACTTGTTTCTCTTTCGCTGCTGAAGTTAGTATACCCTTTTTATTCTTTATAAACAGCTTTGCACAACAGCCAACATTTGTGCAAAGGTATTCGTTAACCACTTTCTATCAATGACTTTATTTTATCTAAATCACACTCCTTGCTTGAAACTTCTTTTTATAACTGAGGTTCACAAAATAACGTATCGCTCTATAGATACACCTTTTATAGCTCTTATTATTTTTCGTAGTTTTTCCACTCTTAGCTCCTAAATATAAAAACTATGCATAAAAAAAATATTATATATAAATATCTATAAAGGTATATCTTTTTATTTTAGGTTTTCCTCGCTGATTTTTACTATCTCAGACACAAATGTGCACAATGAATCCTTTAATCTTTGATCACCAATTTTTTGATATTCTTGCATTATACTCAATATCTTGTTTTCTCCTTGACCATCCTCATCTTCACAATAGGTTTCATCTTTTGATGTAGGCAGTAGAACTCCATAATGTAATGATAATCCTCCTGCTATTTTAGGTACTGTTTTGAACGATATGTCCCCTTCCTCATATCTTTGTATTTGTGAATTTGTTAATCCGGTCCTATCTGCTAACTCTGTCTGTGGATAACCTCTTGCAAACCGCCAATCTTTTGCCTTATGCGCCATTTGGTAACTTATAGGTCTTATCTCTGTTGTAACCTTTCTAATTTGAATCCCCTCTGACACACATCTGGTTAATGCGCACACCGCATCACGAACTTTTTGGTCCTTAATTCTTTTTAGGTTTTGCACTAAATCAAAAGCCTTCTTGTCTTCACTGTTAATACAATTTATTGGCTTCGGGAAGAAATATTCAACATCACGCGGTGATTTTTGTGCTATCCTTTCGAGCGTTTCAGGTAGAATGTTGTGTATCCCTCGCTCATACTTTCCTATTAGTGACTTTGCTACACCAGTTTTTTCTGCGAAATCCGCTTGAGAGCAATTTAGCTCTAGCCTAACATCTTTGACCTTTTGAATTATATGGTAGCATAAAGAATCAGGATCTATCTTCTTTTCGGTACTCATGTTTTTATTCAATTGCAGTACAAATATATATACCCTTTTATAAAATTTTATTAAAGATAAAACGTTTTTTAGCTAGCCAAGCGGCAAAGTTAAATACTTTTCTGTTTTTATTTAAATATTATATCTTTAATAAAAAACACTAGCAAAGCGGGAATTCTGTTTGTAAAATACCACGAAAGTGAGTGCGCAAGTTAATAATTGATTTACAATTGTCGCTATATACTGAAACAGTGGTTGAGGTAAAAATTATGACTGAAAATACATTAAAACTACAAGAAGAAATAAAGCGTCACAATGAGTTGTACTATCGGGAAAATATATCAGAAATAACCGATGCAGAGTACGATGAACTGGTAAAAAAAGTAGATATTCAAACCGTTGGTACTGCGCCTGATAGAAGATTTTTAGAGGTGGAACATATTGTACCAATGCTCTCGTTGGACAAGGCTCATGGACGAGATGAAGTTGAAGAGTTTCTTGCTAGGGTTAAAAAACTTCTGAATGTGCATGAGTTGGAAATCATATGTGAGCCAAAAATTGATGGATTGTCGTTTTCTGCAATTTATGAGGATGGTATGTTCATTAAGGGTTTAACTCGAGGTGATGGCCATTACGGTGAAGATGTAACAAAAAATGTTGCAACTATAGCAGGATTGCCTAAAGTTTTACCTGATGTAAAGGGCAGATTAGAGGTCAGAGGAGAAGTCTATATAAGAAATGACGACTTTTTAAAATTAAATGAGAACAATGGATTTTCAAATCCACGCAACACAGCGTCAGGTTCATTAAGGCAATTGGATCCAAAGGTTACCGCTAGTAGGCCACTTAGGTATTTCGCATATTCTTTAATTGGTGGAACAGAAAATACCCAGTCTGAAGTATTAAATACGCTGAAAAAGCTTGGATTCTGTGTAAATGAGCATCAATGCTTAGCAAAGAATGTGGACGAAATGCTGGGGTTTTATAACAGAATCTATAATGACCGTTATAGTTTAGGGTATGATATTGACGGAGTTGTCTTGAAGGTAAATAATTTAACATTACAAAGTCGTCTTGGGAATACCAACAAGGCTCCAAAATGGGCAATAGCACACAAGTTTCCAGCAGCTCAAGGAAAAACTAAGATAGTTAAAATATTAATACAAGTAGGCAAAACGGGTAAATTTAATCCGATTGCAAAAGTAGTTCCAATAAATATAGGTGGGGTACTCATTAGCAGGGCAAATCTGTATAATAAAGATGAAATTAAGCGTAAAGATATAAGGGAAGGAGACGTAGTGGTAGTAGCTCGAGCTGGCGATATTATTCCTAAGATTGTGGCAGTAGACAAAAACGCTCGTTCTCGAAGAGCACCAAAGTTTGTTTTTCCTGATATTTGCCCGGAATGTGGCAGTAGAGTTGATGACTGGGAAGCTACGATTAGATGTACCGGAGAAAACGTTTGCCCAGCACAACAAATAGGAAAGTTAAAACATTTTGTGGAAGTTCTTGACATTAAAGGTTTTGGTGATAGACAAGTGGAGTTCTTTTATGACCTTGGTTTGATAAGGAAAATATCTGACATTTTTGCTCTCGAAGAAAAACTCAAAAACTTCAACTTAAGTGAGCTAAATGGATGGGCTGAGAAATCCGTATCTAATCTATTGAATTCTCTCAATAGCAGAAAAACTATAACTCTTGAAAAATTCATATCTTCTTTGGCAATCAGGTTTGTCGGACCGAGTGTAGCAAAAATAATAGCCAAACACTATACATCCTATGAGAGTTGGTATGAGGCTATGGTTCAATTATCCTATGACAGCAAAGCTCCTGATAAATTAATGAGCATAAACGGTGTGGGCGAAAATACTACATATTCCTTGGAGGAATTTTTCTCTGAAGAGGATAATATTGAAATGGTAAATGACCTTGCTGCTCAGTTAAATATTCTGCCTGTGGTTGCTAATACTAGCAATTCCATTTTTAATGGCAAAACAGTAGTTTTTACTGGAAAACTTTCAAAAATGGAAAGAAATGAAGCGCAAGCACTAATGGAATCTTTAGGCGGAATTGTGAGTATCAAGTGTATCAAATAAAACGGACTTCTTGGTTGTCGGCGAAAAACCTGGGTCAAAGTGCAAAAAAGCTGTGGAACTGGGTGTTAAAATTTTAACTGAGGAGGAATGGAATAAACTAATCCTGGGAGAAGAATAAACGCTATTGTTTCCTATACCTTCTCTATCACTGAAAGCCTCAAATCAACAAGTAGCAATTTTCTTTTCGGTAGTACAGGGATTGCAGTTCAACTGCGAGAAAAATGTACATAAAAAAGAGGCTTACAGCAGATGCCCAAAACTCTACAACAATCCGTTTTGTCGAAAGCTGTTGCCTGTAATGGTAATATAACTTGATACCCACGCTATTAAAGCTAAATTCTTGGTCATAAGCTTCAGATGGTTTACCAAGGTGGTGATGTCGCTGTAGATTCGTATTTTTACACACCAAAAAGCGTATCTTTGATGTCTCCTACAGCTCCAAATTCATGATAT
This sequence comes from Wolbachia endosymbiont (group A) of Conops quadrifasciatus, assembly GCF_964027015.1. NCBI lineage: Bacteria > Pseudomonadati > Pseudomonadota > Alphaproteobacteria > Rickettsiales > Anaplasmataceae > Wolbachia > Wolbachia endosymbiont (group A) of Conops quadrifasciatus. Next base: position 587,496 of record NZ_OZ034722.1, on the reverse strand, counting down.
CCATTTATTGGTCTTTTAAGGCGCTTTACAGAAGGGTTGGTAAAAGATCTACAAAAGGACGTCTAAAGCAGAGAATGCCATTCTAAGCCCACCTCTGAAGGTCATTTTTTTCTCGAAGCTTAAAAAAACAAGATTTAGTAAACCCAATATAAAAACGTTGAATATTTCTTCAGAATTGTGTATAATTATTAATGCTTTTTAACTTACTTTCTCATGGCTCTCTCTAAATTTCTCAATGTGCGAAATGATTATGCATTTAAGAGAATATTTGGTACTGAAAAGAACAAAGACATTCTTATTCACTTTCTTAATGATATATTAGATCTTACTGATGACAACCAGATTAAAGATGTCTCCTTTCTCAGTCCCATTCAAGACCCTGTTATTGCCTCTCAAAAGCAAAGTATTGTTGATGTTCTCTGTGTTGATTCTACAGGGGTCAAAACCATAATTGAGATGCAAGTCGCTAAAACAAGAGGTTTTGAAAAACGTGCCCAATACTACGCTGCCAAAGCTTATTCAAGTCAAGCTGATGTAGGTGACCAGTATCATGACCTTAAAGGGGTTATCTTTATTGCTATTGCTGATTTTATCCTATTTCCTAATAAGCTGGCTTATAAGTCTGATCACGTGACTTTTGATAAGATGACCTTTGAACATGATCTCAAAGACTTTAGTTTCACTTTCATAGAGCTACCAAAGTTTAACAAAACAAAAGAAGATCAATTAGAAAATATTGTTGAAAAATGGATCTATTTTTTTAAGCACGCAGATGAAACGAGCGAAGAGGATCTAAAAAAAATAATAGGTAGTGATGTAATTATTGGTAGGGCTTATGATGAGTTAAACCAATATAATTGGAGTAAAGAAGAACGTCTTGCATATGATCAAGCTAAGAAACGTACCGATGATTATTTATCTACCCTTGAAGAAAAACTTAATGAAGGCATCCTAATCGGACATGAAAAAGGCAGAGCGGAAGGCAGAGAAGAGGGGGAAAAACAGGCTAAAATAGCAGTGGCTAAAAACCTACTTAAAGCTGGCGTATCTATCGACTTGATAGCTGAATCTACTGGTCTTCCTCAAGCTGAAATTGCACAACTCAAAGAAGAAATATCCTGAAATTACAGCGATTTTTGTAATTTGTTATCCACTGTTGGATTATTTAAACAGGTTTTAGGTTTATCATCTGTTTTTCCTGGCAACTGACTCTCTGACCGGCTAATGTTAACAAGGGAAACAGCAGAAAGTATAGAATTAATTGTTCCTTTAACCAGCTGTTCTAATAAAGGCTTGCGTGTTTGCTCTGCTTTTTCAACTTCACGTTTTGAACCTATGAAAGGAATAAATTTAGTTGCTTGTACTATCTCTTCTGCATTCTTACTATTTTTCAAACTATCAAGATATTCCCTAGCTGTCATGCTCACTTCTTTTTTATCTAGGTGATCTTGGAATTTTTCACTGCTTAAATTCATATCAGCATTGATGAGTAACGGTACACTACCTTCCACATTAATTTTAGTTCCAAAGTCATATAGTTGTAGTCTGTTGACCATTGACTTAATAGGACCAAATTTCTCATCCTGCTTCGCCAGAAGTTGACGTTCTGTTTTGATTTCTTTTGCTAAAATTTGCTTATTTTCATCAAACAGTAGGTTATTAGCTTTATTAACATCAAAGTGTTCAACAAGGAAGCCTTTTTCTTCTACTTTATAGCTAGCAAACTTCATCGCTTCTTCTATAACTTGCATGAGCTGATCAATGCTTTTTAAACCAGAAACAAATGCTGTATTACTATCAAAGTAGGCATAATTATCACCTGTTCTGTAAATCGCAACAACGTGATTACTTGTTACTAAATGAATAGCAAAATCACCTTTAATTCCAGCTATATAACTTGATAAATCATCAAGTGTTTTGTAGCCCTGAGTCTGAATTAAGTTTGAAGGTAGACTATTCGTAGCATAATCTAACTGCCTTTCAAAGTTGTTAAGTAATTTACTAAATGCAAAAACTTCCCTTTCTTCCCTTTTAGATATCTGCTTACCCTGTGCTATACGCTCATAAATTTCAGATGAAGTTTCTAAATTACTTAAAAATGATTTTTTACTCTGTAATAATAAAGCTTGAGATAAGCCACGAGTAATAACAATACACTTACCATCAATTTTAACATTTCTCACTTTAAAAGAAGGCAAATATAGACCTTGTTTTATTGATTCAATTGATGCGTTTTGAAAATTATTTGATACAAATTCTGATAAATGCAAATATGTTTCCTCTTGCTCTTGAAAAAACTGTATTGAATATCTGCTTTCTTGTTTTTGCGATTGTTCTTTTTCTACCTCTTCTATTTTTTTACAGAGTAACTCTATGATACTTGAATGAAATTGACTTCTGGCAAGGTTGACTGGCTTCGTACCATCCTTAGCTTCAACATGAATATCAGCTCCTCTGTCAACGAGCACCTTTACAACCTCTAAATTGCCCCAATAAGCAGCGTAGTGTAATGGTGTCCAACCATCTCTACCAGCATAATCAATACTGACTCCTTTATCTATAAAGAACTCTACAATATCTTTCTTTCCAAATGCAGCAGCGTTATGTATAGGCTCGTTACCAGAAATATTTTTATCATGCATATTAGCTCCCTTATCAACGAGCAATTTTACAACCTCTAAATGACCACGTATGGTAGCAATGCGTAAAGGTATAAAACCACGGCTACGGTCATTAACATCATCACCTCTACTTATAAAGTACTTTACTGCTTCTAAATCACCCTTCTCAGCAGCACTATGTAAAGAAGTATAAGAGAGAATATATACAATCCTTGTATATCCCTTTTCTCTAGCAATATCTAAAGGTGTTTTACCACTATTGCTCTTAGCATGAACACGAGCCCCTTTCTTTATCAGAAACTCTGCAACCTCTAATTGACCATTTCGCGTTGCATAGTGTAGAGGTGTCTCACCATTTTTATTTGTATCATCAACACTTACCCCCTTTAGGAGCAACTCTACAATTTTTTGATCATTACCCGCAGCAGCAAGATGTATAGGTCTTTCACGGTAGATATTTTCAGCATCAATATTAGCCCTTTTATCTATCAGAAGCTTCACAACTTCAAAATAACCCTTCCATGCAGCATAATGTAGCGGTGTCCAACCATCTCTATTAGCTTCATTAACATTGGCACCTTCATGTATAAAGTGTTTTACTGCTTCCAAATCGCCATCTTTAGCAGCATCATGTAGAGAAGTATATGTAGGACTTTTCCTTTCTGTATTCCGACCATCTAATATATCTATAATCTCCATTTGTCCATTAGCTCTGGCAATATCTAAAGGTATTTTACCATCATTATTTCTAGCATTAATATTAGCGCACCTCTCTATAAGAAACTTTACAATCTCTAAGTTACCAGATCCAGCAGCACAATGTAAAGGTGTCCAACCATTCCATTACTTAGGAGAAACTCTATAACCCTTTGATGACCTTCCATAGTAGCAACATGTATAGGTTTTGTGCCATAGGTATTTTCTGCATGGATATTTGCTCTTTTATCCGCTAAAAACTTCACAGCCTCTGAATGACCTTTCCATGCAGCGTAATATAATGGTGTACGACCTTCTTTATCAGTCTCGTCAACACTTATACCTTTATTTAGGAAAACTCTATGACATCTATATGACCTTCAATTGCAGCTACATGTATAGGCTTTTTGCCAGCAGTAGTATTATCTTCTGCATGAGTGTTAGCTCCTCTACTAAATAAAAACTCTACAACTTCTAATTCACCTTCTGATGCAGCACAGTGCAGCGGTGTCCAACCATCTTCATTAGTATCATTGACATCGGCACCTTTACTTATAAGGTACTCTACTGCTTCTAAATCACCATCTTTAGCAGCATTACGCAAAGAAGTATGGCTTTCTATACTCATTTTCTTTCTTTGTATTATTTCGATGCTACTGCTAGTCAATAAAGTAACAGGATGATCAGAACCTAATTTAGCCTCTTGAGTATTAAACACTTCTTGAAGAATTCTTAAAGCTTTACTGTATTTACCTTGATCACTAAGCACTACTGCCATGTTATAGCGAGTCATTAAAGTATCTGGATGGTCAGGACCTAAAACATCTATTCTTTTTTGAATATCAAATACTTTCTGATAGGTGTTCAAAGCCTTACGGTATTTACCCTGGTCGGCAAGCACTCCTGCCATATTATAACGAGTACTTAAAGTATCTGGATGATCAGGACCCAAAACATCTATTCTCTTTTGAATATTAAGTATTTCCTGATAGATGTTCAAAGCCTCACTGTATTTACCTTGGTTTTCAAGCACTCCTGCCATATTATAACGAGTACTTAAAGTATCTGGATGATTAGGGCCTAAAACATCTATTCTTTTTTGAATATCAAATACTTCCTGATAGATTTTTAAAGCCTCACTGTAGTTACCTTGATCATCAAGTACTCTTGCCATATTATGATGAGTACTTAAAGTATCGTGATGATTAGGGCCTAAACAACTTCTTGAATATCAAATGCTTCTTGATAGGTTTGCCCCAAGCCTTATTATATTTGCCTTCTTCTTTAAACATCTCAGCCACACTAAATGCCAGATATCCAACTATTTCTCCATGTCCCTCTTCTCTCGCATAGTCCGAAGGTGTTTGACCATGGTTGTCTTGTGCGTTAACGTTAGCTCCTTTATTTATTAGAAGCTTCAGAATTTCTATATGATTTTTTTTAGCAGCCCAATGCAATGCTGTCATACCATTATTGTTTTTCTCTTCAACATTTGCACCATAATCCAATAATATCCGTGCTGCACTTACGTAACTACTTTCAGCAGTCCACATCAATGGTGTATCGCCTTCAGTATCCTTAGCATCAATATACGGGCTTATATTTCCCTGTATTTTTTTGATTTTATCGAGAACTAATTTTACTACTTCCCCATTATCACTATGAACCGCTGAATGTAATACAGTATGGTGACTGTTTTTTGCCAATATATTGGCTCCCATACGAAGACATCTTTCAATCTTTAAAAGACTGCCTTGCTCTACAGCATTGAATAATTCCTGGTCAACTCTTCTCATAAACCCTCCAGTAATACCTTTACACTGTTATGTAAATTTCAGTATAAGTAACATAAGACCTGCTGCAAAAGGTGATTGAAAAAATAATGTGAGAGAAGTAGAAGAAGAATAAGCAGATTGAGTAAGGTAAAAAAATGAGCTTTAGTTACTATAACATGAAGAAACACCCAAGAAACTTTCGTAATATAACAGGTTTAACTATAGAGGAGTTCGAAAAGGTAGTGGAAAAAGTGAGGTCTGGGTGGGAAAGACTTGAAAAACAGAAAAAGTGCCATGGTAGAAGATCACAACTACCAACTCTAAAAGATAAGTTATTTTGCGTAATTTTGTACTATCGCACTTACATAACACATAGATTTTTAGGGTGCCTGTTCAATGTGCACAACGCAAATGTATGTAGGTTACTGAAGAAAATAGAGCCATTACTTGCCAAAAAAGTTACTATAACAAAAGATAGAAGTATGACACCAGAAAAAATACTGAAGATTCTGGCTGATGTTACAGAACAGCAAATACAGAGACCAGAAGATAGTAAAAAACGGAAGAAATCATATTCAGGAAAAAAAAGAACCAACACTATGAAAACTGAGATTGTTATCGAAGAAGGTGGAAGAATTTTATCAGTGTCAAATTCATATCGTGGTAGAATTAATGATTTTCGCATAAGGAAACAAGAAAAATATTTACCAATCGATAGCATAAAATATGCCGATTCTGGATATCAAGGTTGGCAAAAATTGCAAAGCAATGTTATAATTCCATATAAAAAGTATCGTAAAAAGCCATTAACTCCAGAGCAGAAAGAGCATAATAGAAGATTAGCATCATTTAGAATGAGAGTAGAAAATAAGATCCGTGAGATAAAGATATTTAAGATTATGTCTCATGTTTACCGCAATTTTCAGAAAAAATACAACCTGAGGTTCAATATTATTGCTGGTATTGTGAATCTTAAGCACGCCTTTTAGTTAACCTTGATTTTAGTCACCCTCCTTTCCTTCTTTTTATTGCTTGATTCTCAGCAGGTCTAATGTTTTAAAACTTAGTTCAATAACAGGAAGTGGAATTGAGCAGATTATTAATATGGGTATAAAAGAATTTCTAAAATGGTTAGAAGTAAGTAAAGGAGTAACAAATAATGCTTTCAATAAAGATAGGTGCTGCATTAGATGGTAGCTTTAATAGCGCAATGGTAGGTAGTACAGCTAAGCTTTCTAAGCTGGGTGATAGTATAAGGCAGCTTGATTCGTCAACGAAATCAATCTCTAAATTTAAGCAATTAAATCATGATGCCCTTGAAGCCATGAAGAATTGGAAGGAAGCGGAGAAGAAAGCGAAAGAATCAGCTACAGCAATTGCTAAAGAGAAGAAGGAAAAAAAAGAACCAAGCAAAGCACTGAAAAATGAATTTGAAAAATTGAAAGCATCGGCATCAAAGGCAAAAGAGGCTTATATTAAAAAGAGAGATGCACTTCACACATTAAATGAAGAAGTAAGGAAAAGTGGAAAAGATATTAAATCCTTAGTAAGGGATCAAACTAAACTTGGTTCATCTATTGAAGTACTAAAAGGGAAATACAGTAAACTAGGATCTGTAATACAAAAACAGCAAAATGCCTTAGCAAAAAAAGCGCATTATAGATCACAAGTAATGGAGACTATAGGACTAGGGCTTTCACTTGCAGCGCCAATTAAAGTTGCGATTGACTTTGAAAGTGCTATGGCTGATGTGAAGAAGGTAGTGAGATTTGCTGAGAATGATGCAGCTCATAACCAAGGAGCCGCAGAATTTGGTCAGACATTAAAGGAATTATCCCGTACAATACCATTATCTGCTGCAGAGTTAGCACAAATAGCTGCAAGTGGTGGACAACTTGGTGTTCCAAAAGAAGATCTAATAGGATTCACAACAACAGTAGCTAAAATGTCCACAGCATTTGATATGTTTGCAGAAGAAGCAGGTGATTCTATAGCTAAGCTTGCCAATGTTTATGGGATTAAAGTAGCAGGTATGGAAAGAGTAGGTAATATTATAAACCACCTTTCAGATAATAGTGCTGCTAAAGCAGGAGATATGGTTAAAGCATTAGCTATAGTTGGTGGTAGTGCAAAACAGTTTGGCCTTGATATTAAGGAAACAAGTAGTTTAGTAAATGCCTTTATTAGTTTAGGCAAACAACCGGCAAAAGCTGCTACTGCAATAAATGCTCTACTTAGCAAACTTCAGACCGCTGAGGGACAGAGCAAAGAGTTCAAAGCAGCATTGGAAGACATGGGAATAACTGCTGAAGAGATGACACAAAGGATTAGCGAAAATGGCCAAGACGCACTACTTTATTTTTTTGAAACTCTGGAGAAAGTAGATAAGCAGGAACGTTCTCAAATCCTCCTCAAGCTATTTGGTCAAGAATATCAAGATGATATTGCATTATTAGTCGGAAGCTTAAAGAATTATAAAGATGCCATAAATCATTTAGCTGACGAGAAAAAATTTGAAAAGTCCATGCAAGAAGAGTTTAACAATCGTGCAGCAACTACAGCAAATAATTTACAACTACTGAGGAATGCAATAGCAGAAGTAGGAATGAATCTGGGCTCAGTAATGCTACCTCCTTTAAAGTGGATAAGTAATATTCTAAGAGAGATAACTAACCCCATAGCTTGGTTTGCAGAAAAATTTCCAGTTATTACTACAGGAATAATGAGCATAATTTCAGCTCTTATTATTGGTAAGATTGCAGTAGTAGGTTTTGGTTATGCATTTGCATTAGTTGGAGGTGGAATACTAACTTTTAAGGCTATTTTGCATGGAACACTTTTGCCAGTATTAACTTCATTATCAGCACGAGTAATTCCAGCAGTAATTATGGGACTGAAAGCTTTAACGCTAGCCATGGTTACTAATCCTATAGGAGCTGCTGTTGCTGGACTATCAGTTGGTGCAGCGCTTGTAATCGCTAATTGGCAAAAGGTGAAGGACTTTTTTTCTAGCATCTGGAAATCAATTGTAAAACCTATAGGAGAATTTTTCAATTGGATTGGTATAGGAAAATTGTTTAATGATAGCCCGCTAAAAGCATTTGAGACACCATTAGAAACAAAAATTGGCAAGGTAGTTACTGAAAGTAATGTTTTGAGTAATGGAAACCCTTTATTGAATAATAAAGAAATTTCTGAAAGCGGAAAGAGTATTATTGGAAATACTAAAATCGGTAGCGTTATTGAGGAAAAAAGTTCTGTAGCAGATGACTTAGAGAAAGTTTTAAAAGACTGTGAAAAATACAAGTGTAAACAAAAAGAATCAAAAATTTTCAATCAAACTTTCACATTTAATATAAGTATTAAAGCAGAGCCAAATCAAGATGTTCGTAGCCTTGCAGATGAAGTAATAAAAAGGATAAGAGAAAAGTCACGAGATGTTATGTTTGATACGATAGATCCCATTTACTGATGCTATCCCTTGGTCCATATAAAATTTTTCCAACAAGCTTAAAATATAGCAAGGAAAAGCGTTGGAGTGTGGTTGAGTGTATTGGTAAGCAATTACTACAGAATATTGGCCAAGGGGCAGAAAATGTAGATTTAGAAGGAGTAATTTATCTTCATAACGGGTTAGATCAGTTAAAGAATATAAAAGAAGCAGAAGAAAATCAGATGCCTCACACTTTAGTTGATAGCATGGGAAATGTTTTAGGACAATTTGTAATCACTCGCTTTGAAGAAAAGAAAACGTCGTTTTTTCCTTGTGGATCGCCGAAAAAAGTTGAATTTAATTTAAGTCTAAGGCGTTATTCATGACTATATATTACTCGACAAAAGAGAATGACATGTTGGACTATATTTGTTGGAAGCACTATGGATTTACTTCAGGAGCAGTAGAAATAGTATTAGAAGAAAACCCTGGACTTGCAGAACATGGAAGTTTTTTACCGGCAGGACTAAAAATTAAATTGCCTGTAATAGAAAAACCTCTACAAAAGTCAACTTTAAAGGTTTGGGAATAAAATGCAACCAGACTTTGTCATTAAAGGGTATGAATTAACAAAAGACCGCTTAGTGTCAATGCATATTACTGATGAATCAGGGACTATAGAAGATGTAGTTGAAATATGTGTCGATTACAGGGATGATAACATAAAAGTTCTAAAAGAGTTAAAGATTGCTTTGGGATATAGAGAAACAGGAGTACTACCCATAGGTGTATATACAGTTAATGAAGTTACGGTGCAAAGTCCACCAAAAACCTTGATGATCAAAGGTCATGCAACAAATTTGATGATCTCACTAAAGGAAAAAGTATCTAGGGAATGGCATCAGATTACACTAGGTGATTTAGTCAAAGAAATAGCAAATAAACATGGGTATGGGTACAAAGTTGCTGAAGAATTTAAAGATATATTGATACCACACATTGATCAGACTGAAGAAAGTGATATAAATTTGTTAACTAGAATAGCTATAGAGCGCGAAGCTATGGCAAAACTGGCAGGAGGATATATATTGTTTATTCCAAAAGGTGCAGCAAAATCAGCAACAGGAAAAGCTTTAGGAACAACGACCATTAGACCTCAAGATACAATCAATTGGAAAGTGCATTTTACTGTACGTGATAAATATAATTCAGTGATAGCAAAATGGCATAGCTATGAGAAGGGAGAACCAATATCAGAAACAGTAGGCAGCGGTGAACCAAGGTTACCCTATACAAACAATTTACCCAAATGCAGAATCAGCAATTAGTGCAGCAAATGCCAAATTTAAACAACTACAGCGTAATAATGAGACTTTAGAAATGACAATACCAGGTAATCCAAAGTTATTTGCAGAGGCAAAACTTAATCTTGTAGGGTTCAATCAAGATATAGATGGTGAATGGGTAATTGATAGAGCAGAACATACTTTAAATAGTTCGGGATATCGTACTGCATTATCAGCATCTTTGAGTAAGTGAAATCCATGTTAAAAGAAAATAAGTAAATTGCTGATTTAATGTGAAAAAAATGCTAAATATGAGCAAAAAGTCCAAGAAACAAGCTACATTGTGGTTTATAGTAGCAATAGTGTGTATTGTTATTACGTATTACTATCAAAAATCTAAGGCTGCTGAGGAGTATCAGAAAATGTTGGAAGTAGCAGTTAAGAACTGTGACTTAGAAACTATGAAATCATTAGTAAAAAAAAGTAGAGATGATTCAAGTGTTAGTAAGGAAGTATTATATTATGCCGCAGAGAAAGGGTGCTTAGAAATTGTCACATTTCTGTTAGATGCAGGAGTAGATATAAATACTAGTTTAGCACTACTTGGTGCCGCTGACGGTGGCCAATTGGAGGTTGTGAAACTTTTGCTAAAGAGAGGAGCTAACCCTCATGTTGAAGGCTGGAAAAAAAGAACTGCAAAAACTATAGCAATGAAGAGGGCATCTTATAGTGGAAATAAGAAGTCTTATAGAGAAATCGTAGACCTACTTGCTGAGGCGGAAAAACAGTATAAGCCAGAACAATAAACCGTACGTACAATGCGTAATACAAACTTTCAATAACTATTTATAACAAATTAACATTATGCAGAACCAAAAAATCCCATTAGCAGTAATTATCACCATGGTAGTACAGACCGTAGCAACAATTTGATGGCTCGCCAAGCTAGATTTACGGGTTCACATGCATGATAAATTCATAAAACAGAACAACGGATTAACTGTTACGGTATATCGTCTGGAAGAACGGGTAAAAAATCTTTCTGAGGAACTTGACGAATTCAAAGCCAGCTCAAAGTAGTTATTCTGGTGCATAAGGCTTAGATTGCGATTGACGATTTTTCCAATTTTCAACGTATTGTTCAACTAACGGAAGATCTCCTGTTATAATCAATAGATTTTCAATATTTCTTGATTCAGCCACATATGTAAAGTTAAAAGATCCGGTTATTACTTTGCTATTATCAATAATAATTATTTTATTATGAGCAATAGCTGGTTTAAAATCAATCCAAGTCTGAATACCTTGCTCAAATAATATATTGATGACACTATATTTGGAACGAGTCTGTGACTTATCGAGGATTACTTTAATATCAACACCACGTTCTTTAGCCTGGATCAAGGACTGAGCAATTGGTTTAGAAGTAAACTCATACGCTTGAACTAGCACAGATTTATGAGAACTATCTATAGCATTAATTATTTGATCAGTACAATTTTCTCTAGGTGTAAAACAGACTGTAGTTTTTGGACAATGAACACACCCTGATAAAAGCAATAAAACTAATAAATATCTAACCATGGCAAAATACATCCTTTCAGTTGACGGCGGAGGCATAAGAGAAATAATTCCTGCCATTATTCTCGCAGAAATAGAGCAAAGGACAAGAAAACCGATAGCTGAAATCTTTGATCTTATGGCAAGAACCTCAACCGGTGGGATTGTTGTAGCTGGATTGTGTAAGAAAGATGAACGGGGAAATCCCCAATATTCAGCCAATGATTTGGTTGAGCTCTATCGGGAATATGGGTCATATATTTTCAAGTCTTCGTTTTTTAGACAATCAATACTATCTTGGTTTAACTGCGCACAATACCCATACGAAAACATCGAATCAGTACTGGATAAGTATTTTGGTGAGGATATTCTCAAAAACACTTTAGGTAAGGTGTTGATTACAAGTTACGATATTCACAATAATTTTCCATTTTTCTTCAAAAGCTGGAAAGAAGACAGAAATTTTCTCAAATTAAAAGACGCACTCAGAGCTACAACAGCAGCCCCAACATACTTTGCACCTAAGTATTTAGAAGTTAGCCAAACAGAAAGAGTGTTAGTAGATGGAGGAGTTTTTGCCAATAACCCAGCGGCTTGTGCATATGCAAATAGCAAAAAACTTTTCCCGAATGAAGAAATCGTTCTGGTGTCAATTGGCACTGGTAGACTATCTAACCCAATAAAGTAAAGGAAATTAGGGAAAATAGCATGGATAAAGCCTCTGTTAAATGTGATGTTTGCGTCGAGCCTTGATGTAGTGAATTACCAGCTAGGTAACGTAATGGACGACAGATACGTAAGAATACAATCACAACTGACAATAGCGTCGGCTGAGATGGATAATGTAACACCTAAAAATATTAAATGTCTGCAGCAGGAGGCAAATGCAATGATAGAAGGTAATCAAAAAGTAATCGATAAATTTTGCGATATCGTATCTTAATTTACATAAAAATGCCAAACAAACTAAAAAAATTATACCACAAAGCAAAGAAAGGTTTAAAAAACATAGTTTCGCCCAAAAAACATAAAACTGTGACTAAGGGTTAAGAAGCTAAGCCAAAACCTTCCATAGAGCAACCTCTAAAGATGATGGAGAAAACCTCTAAAGCAGAAAATGTCAAAAAAGATAAAAAAGGAATAAAAGAAAAAATAAAAAGCTTAAAAACAAAGAAAGCAAAACCCGTAGAAAAAGAGCTAAAAAGAGGCAACGTGTTCAAAAAAGGCTTCAAAAAGCTAAAAGGGAAAATAAAAAAATTAAACCCAATAAAGGTTAAGAAAAATAAGATAATCGGGAGCAAGAAGTTAGCATTTTTACTAACATCTGCTACAATCGTGGCAATTTTACCAACATTCAGCCTAGCTCCTCTGCCAGCACTAGCAATAACTTCTGCATGTGTTTTCAGTATTAACTTTATTGCAGTAAAAACGTTAAAGAAATTTATCAAACAACGCAAATTAGCAGCAGAATCTAAAGAGGCAGAAGCTAAAACTGTAGCTGAACCAAACAAGCCAGAAGAAGAAATTCAAGATGTATCGATTCAGCAAGTAGCGGAAAATTCTAAACAAAATTCCAGAGAATAGATTGGCAACTTCTAATGCAGACATATTTTCAGTGTAGCAAATAAAGAAAAGGAAACAAATTTTGCTTGTAAAGTCTCCTCTTCGTTACCCTGGCGGTAAGAGTCGCGCCGTTTCTCAAATTATTAATAAATATATTCCAAAAGGGTTATCTACGCTTTGCTCTCCCTTTATAGGTGGAGGATCAATAGAGCTAACATTAGCCAGCAGAGGAACAAAAGTTTATGGCTATGACGCTTTTCAACCATTAGTAAGATTTTGGCAGGTGCTTTTAGAAGATGCTTCTTACCTTGCAGAGGTAGTGCGGAAATACCAAAATATGACATCTACCATACTTACAAAAAACATTTTTCACCTTGAAAGATAGAGTTGAAATTGCTGCAGCATTTTTTGCATTAAATCGCTCATCTTTCAGCGGTACAACATTGTCGGGCGGTATGTCTCCAGACGTTTTACACTAAGTTCAATAGAAAGATTGGCAAAATTCTCAATTAAAAATCTTACTGTGGATTTAGCTGACTTTAAAAAAAGTATTCCTAAACACGCAAATATATTGTGATCCTCCTTATTTAATTGATCAAAAACTATACGGAAGAAGAGGTTGACCATGAAGAAACTTTTGTCGACTCGCGATGTTATCGTATAATGATTGTGAGGAAATACGGGATATGTATACAGAACATCACATCATTGAACCCAAATGGAGTTATGGAATGGGCAACTCAAAAAAATCAAATGAGATTTTAATCTTGAGTAAAGACTATAGCAAGTTTCAGTATCGCGGTCAAAAAATCAGTAAGTAAAGAAAATTCAGAGCAAATTTCCAAATAATAGATTTCTATATTAATAGATTTGCTTAAATATCTCTCTATTTCTATTTAAATATTATATATTTAATAAAAAACACTAGCAAAGCGGGAATTTTATTCGTAAAATAATCCAAAAGTGAGTGCAAAAGTTAATAATTTAAAAATGTTTGTCGCTGCATACTTGAATACAAACACATTTTTTGTGGGGTTGTTATGACAATAGAAAAGATGTTAAAAAAGGCTGCAAAGGAAATTTATCACCTCAGACATCCTAGTATTCTTTCTTTATTAGTTCGTGCAGCCTTCAAAGAGATTATCAATAGTAGATTTGGTACTAAAATTTTACATTTCTCTGCAAAACGCGATCTTTACAACTTATTTCTATTCCTTGTGGAATATGATGCTAACGTTGATGCCGTAAATAAAAAGGGCAATACAGTATTACACGTTGCCTCTCAATATGAATCCACAGCAATAGCAGAGGTTGCTGTAGTTATGAGCAAAAATGTTAATGCTCAGAATATCGATGGCGACACTCCTTTGCATTATTCAATAAAGTATAAGCACCTTGATGTTATGCAAAAGTTGTTACAATGCGGTGCAGATATCAATTGCCAGAATCGTCTCGGTGAATCTCCTCTTCACATGGCTGTAAAATATGCTGACACAGTAACGTTGGGATTGCTGATCAAAGGGGACGCTTTTCTTGAAATTAAAAATATAGAAGGAAGTACCCCTCTTCACCTTGCAGTTTCATTGAATAAAAAAGATCATGTGGAGCTTTTATTGCAAAATAGAGCAGATATTAACGCAATCGGAAGAGATAGTTGTACTCCTCTGCACCTTGCTGTTATGAAAGGCAATAAAGAAATTGTCGAGTTATTATTAGATAGGAAGGCAAACGCTCATCTGAAATGTTTTTATAACTCTGAAGAAGGTTATACAGTACTGGAAAACGCTGTAGCAAATCGAAAAAAAAAATTGTAGCATTGTTTCTGCTTCATGGAATCATTTTAGAGTAGAGAAGATGTCCTACGAGCAAATCGTTATATACGGTATAATATTAATTATTGCTATTAAAATATTTCTCTTTTTCAGAAGAATATACAAAAATCTCGTCAGAAAGGCTCCATTGAGAGAGAGTGAAAAGAAAACAGAATATAACTTTGAGAATCACGACATCCGGGTTTATAAAGAGAATCCGGAAATAGTTGCTATTGCAAAACCAGTGGGCAAATGGACAAAAATGGCTATACTCAATAATGAATTGATGCAGCGTTTGGCTCAATTGATAGCGGAAGAAGGCGATGAGAAGGGATACTGGCAGCTATTTGTGAAAGCTCAAGCTTCAACCCATGGTAAGTATAAGGGAAGGGGAAGATAGCTCCGTTTGGTAGATCATACAACTTGTTTCTCTTTCGCTGCTGAAGTTAGTATACCCTTTTTATTCTTTATAAACAGCTTTGCACAACAGCCAACATTTGTGCAAAGGTATTCGTTAACCACTTTCTATCAATGACTTTATTTTATCTAAATCACACTCCTTGCTTGAAACTTCTTTTTATAACTGAGGTTCACAAAATAACGTATCGCTCTATAGATACACCTTTTATAGCTCTTATTATTTTTCGTAGTTTTTCCACTCTTAGCTCCTAAATATAAAAACTATGCATAAAAAAAATATTATATATAAATATCTATAAAGGTATATCTTTTTATTTTAGGTTTTCCTCGCTGATTTTTACTATCTCAGACACAAATGTGCACAATGAATCCTTTAATCTTTGATCACCAATTTTTTGATATTCTTGCATTATACTCAATATCTTGTTTTCTCCTTGACCATCCTCATCTTCACAATAGGTTTCATCTTTTGATGTAGGCAGTAGAACTCCATAATGTAATGATAATCCTCCTGCTATTTTAGGTACTGTTTTGAACGATATGTCCCCTTCCTCATATCTTTGTATTTGTGAATTTGTTAATCCGGTCCTATCTGCTAACTCTGTCTGTGGATAACCTCTTGCAAACCGCCAATCTTTTGCCTTATGCGCCATTTGGTAACTTATAGGTCTTATCTCTGTTGTAACCTTTCTAATTTGAATCCCCTCTGACACACATCTGGTTAATGCGCACACCGCATCACGAACTTTTTGGTCCTTAATTCTTTTTAGGTTTTGCACTAAATCAAAAGCCTTCTTGTCTTCACTGTTAATACAATTTATTGGCTTCGGGAAGAAATATTCAACATCACGCGGTGATTTTTGTGCTATCCTTTCGAGCGTTTCAGGTAGAATGTTGTGTATCCCTCGCTCATACTTTCCTATTAGTGACTTTGCTACACCAGTTTTTTCTGCGAAATCCGCTTGAGAGCAATTTAGCTCTAGCCTAACATCTTTGACCTTTTGAATTATATGGTAGCATAAAGAATCAGGATCTATCTTCTTTTCGGTACTCATGTTTTTATTCAATTGCAGTACAAATATATATACCCTTTTATAAAATTTTATTAAAGATAAAACGTTTTTTAGCTAGCCAAGCGGCAAAGTTAAATACTTTTCTGTTTTTATTTAAATATTATATCTTTAATAAAAAACACTAGCAAAGCGGGAATTCTGTTTGTAAAATACCACGAAAGTGAGTGCGCAAGTTAATAATTGATTTACAATTGTCGCTATATACTGAAACAGTGGTTGAGGTAAAAATTATGACTGAAAATACATTAAAACTACAAGAAGAAATAAAGCGTCACAATGAGTTGTACTATCGGGAAAATATATCAGAAATAACCGATGCAGAGTACGATGAACTGGTAAAAAAAGTAGATATTCAAACCGTTGGTACTGCGCCTGATAGAAGATTTTTAGAGGTGGAACATATTGTACCAATGCTCTCGTTGGACAAGGCTCATGGACGAGATGAAGTTGAAGAGTTTCTTGCTAGGGTTAAAAAACTTCTGAATGTGCATGAGTTGGAAATCATATGTGAGCCAAAAATTGATGGATTGTCGTTTTCTGCAATTTATGAGGATGGTATGTTCATTAAGGGTTTAACTCGAGGTGATGGCCATTACGGTGAAGATGTAACAAAAAATGTTGCAACTATAGCAGGATTGCCTAAAGTTTTACCTGATGTAAAGGGCAGATTAGAGGTCAGAGGAGAAGTCTATATAAGAAATGACGACTTTTTAAAATTAAATGAGAACAATGGATTTTCAAATCCACGCAACACAGCGTCAGGTTCATTAAGGCAATTGGATCCAAAGGTTACCGCTAGTAGGCCACTTAGGTATTTCGCATATTCTTTAATTGGTGGAACAGAAAATACCCAGTCTGAAGTATTAAATACGCTGAAAAAGCTTGGATTCTGTGTAAATGAGCATCAATGCTTAGCAAAGAATGTGGACGAAATGCTGGGGTTTTATAACAGAATCTATAATGACCGTTATAGTTTAGGGTATGATATTGACGGAGTTGTCTTGAAGGTAAATAATTTAACATTACAAAGTCGTCTTGGGAATACCAACAAGGCTCCAAAATGGGCAATAGCACACAAGTTTCCAGCAGCTCAAGGAAAAACTAAGATAAAGAAGATATCAGTACAAGTGGGCAAAACTGGTGTACTCACTCCAATCGCTGAATTAGTGCCAATAAACATAGGTGGGATGGTTGTTATTAGAGCAAACCTGTATAATAAAGATGAAATTAAGCGTAAAGACATAAGAGAAGGAGATGTCGTAGTAGTGGAACGAGCAGGCGATGTGATTCCTAAGATCATAGATGTAGACAAAAGTTTTCGTTCTCCAAATGCACCAAAGTTTGTGTTTCCTGATACTTGCCCGGAGTGTGAAAGTGCAGTAGATATATTTGAAGATGAAGCTGCAGTTAGATGTTCAGGTGAAAACGTTTGCCCAGCACAGCAAATAGAAAAGCTGAAATATTTTGTTTCTCAGTTGGACATTACCGGCTTTGGTGATAAGCAAATAGAGTTCTTTTATGACCTTGGTTTGATAAGGAAAATATCTGACATTTTTGCTCTCGAAGAAAAACTCAAAAATTTCAACTTAAGCGAGCTAAATGGATGGGCTGAGAAATCCGTATCTAATCTATTGAATTCTCTCAATAGCAGAAAAACTATAACTCTTGAAAAATTCATATCTTCTTTGGCAATCAGGTTTGTCGGACCGAGTGTAGCAAAAATAATAGCCAAACACTATACATCCTATGAGAGTTGGTATGAGGCTATGGTTCAATTATCCTATGACAGCAAAGCTCCTGATAAATTAATGAGCATAAACGGTGTGGGCGAAAATACTACATATTCCTTGGAGGAATTTTTCTCTGAAGAGGATAATATTGAAATGGTAAATGACCTTGCTGCTCAGTTAAATATTCTGCCTGTGGTTGCTAATACTAGCAATTCCATTTTTAATGGCAAAACAGTAGTTTTTACTGGAAAACTTTCAAAAATGGAAAGAAATGAAGCGCAAGCACTAATGGAATCTTTAGGCGGAATTGTGAGTATCAAGTGTATCAAATAAAACGGACTTCTTGGTTGTCGGCGAAAAACCTGGGTCAAAGTGCAAAAAAGCTGTGGAACTGGGTGTTAAAATTTTAACTGAGGAGAAATTTGTAGCCTTTCTCCAAAAGTCTATATGAAGTTTCTGCTATAGATGCCTATTTGGGGTTTCAAGTTCTTCTGCAGTTAAGTCAGTTGCTCGTGAGATAATATTGATAGAAACGCCTAATTTAAGTAGACTTTTTGCAACCTTGATTTTCTCTGCTTTTTTAACCTTTTCCTTAACAACCTTCATACTTTTAGACAGAGTTTCAACTAGTGCGCTCAATCTACTCCATGATTCTCGATTCTCAGTCTTGTTGTGTCCACTTATTTCTACTTCATTACTCTCATCTTTTTTTATTTCAGGCAGTAAAATCCTTACTTTCACTGATAATGCCTTTGCTATTTCATATAATGTGTCAAGTGGAATAGCAATGTACCCTTGCTCATAGCCTTGTACTTCCTGAGGTGTTACACCAATTTTCTTTGCTAAATCTTCTTGAGTATATCCACGTATTAACTGTAGAATTTCTATTCTCTGTCCTACTTTATAGTCTATAGAATCTATACGGACTTCCTTCTCTGTATTATCATATTTGCAAGTAGATAAGCCTGTTGCTTGCAAGATAATACTAATAGATATGTCCTCTTTAACTAGATTATCTGATACTTCCTCTATTGCTTCTTTTCTGCTGCTTTCTTTGTAAACCTTGGCAAATTCAACCAATGAGTAGATTGCCTTGCGTAATTCCTGATTCTCAATTTTTTCATACATTCTCACCAGGCTTAATATTTTTTCTGCCTCACCTTCAAAATAACAATCTTCATTTAGTACTTTTGGTTCAGGAAGTAGATCTGCAGTATTAACTGATAATGCTTTCGCTATTTTATATAATGTTTCAATTGAGATAGGATTGTACCCTTGTTCATATTTGTGTATTTCCTGATGTGTTACACCGATTTCATCTGCTAAGTCTATCTGAGTATATCTTTGTATTAACCTACAAATTTCCATTTCTTGCCCTACTTTATAATCAATAGAGTCTATATACTCTGGGTTATAGTAGCCTCTAATAGCCGTTTTTTTATAGAAACAAACATACCTCCTACTTTTTTCACCATAAATCTCTCATATAGTAGCTTGCGAAACAATGTCAATAGAAATGCCTAGTCTAAGTAGATTCTTTGCAATTTCTATTTTCTCTGCCTTTTTAACTTTTTCTTCGATAATCTGCATACCTTTAGATAAAGATTTGATCAGTACATAAAATCCGTTGCGTAACTCTTGATCCTCAATTTCCTTATATTCCTTTATTAAACCGCTCAGTTCATCTTTTGCCACAACTTCTTCTATTTGCCCTAACAGTAAAACTGCAATGTTAACTGATAATGCCTCTGCTATCTTGTATAATCTTTCAAGTGGGACGGTTATATGTCCTTGTTCATAGTCATATATTTTCTGGAGTGTTACACCAATTTTATTTGCTAAGTCCTCTTGAGTATATTTTCTCATCAGCCTTAGTTTTTTTATCCTTTGTCCCATCCTGTAGTCTACAGAAGTAGTTTTTTCCTCTGCATTACTATATTCTTCAGTTGATAAGCCCGTTGCTCGATAGATAATGTCAGTAGCAAACCCTGCCTTAATTAGATTCTTTGCAATTCTTATTCTTGCTGCTTTTATATTACTTTCTTCCTCAGCTCGGACAGATTTGGTTAATGCATAAATTGCCTTGCGTCCTTCTATTTTTTTGTATTTTCCTATGAATTTATACATTTCCTGGCTCCTAGCTTCGTCAAAACAACTGCTCTCTTTTAGTACTTTTCGTCTACCAAGTGTACCGTTCGAACTTTGCTATATAATAATTCTACTATACCGCAAAACCAGCTATATTAGCCTACTTTTGCCACATTTAGATATGAACTAATTTGCTTAGCTTGGTTGCAACAATTTTGCGCTTTTATTTTCACAACGCTGTTTTTGTTTAAATTGTTCTCACGAAGGTAGGTACTTTTTTTGTGTTCTTTGAAGAAAGTAAATATTTAATTTTTTTGCAACGCTAATAAACTTGTGTTTTATAAAAAGTAATTTTTTGATATTCTCTATGGTAGAAAGGCTATATAAAATAATACTTACAAATTCAAACCTTTCACACTATAGAAACTCCAAAACTCTTATATTCGCCAAGAAGGTCCTGCAACTAGCTCATGACTTACACTACTCCTAAGAAACTCCCTTAACTAGCGCTTCTTGTTGAACTAATATGTAGCCAAATTCCTGTGCTTTTTTGATTAAATTTTTTACAACTCTCTCTTTGTAACGTGTTTCGTAATAGCTCATTCCTTTTTCCACATACTCTTGTCCATATTTCAACATTTGGTAAAAGATGCATGCTAATTTTCTTGCTGTAGAAGTAATTGCTTTTATTGCTCCTAGCCGTTTTTTTAATCTCCTACAATATGCACCCAATGCACTTTTACTATTTCCCACAGCATAAGCAGCCATTCGCAAGGCATTCGTAGCACGATTAATAACTTTACGAGTTTTTGTTCAAAATACTTTTTCTCCTGTAATCTTATTAGCAGGGCTAAGCCCTAACCATGAGGTAAAATGCCTTTCTGATCGCCATTTATTATGATTAATGCCAACTTCCGCAATAATGGTTTGTACAGTTAGTACATCAAATCCAGGAATTTTAGTGAAATCTATACCAGTTACACGATACAATTCCTCACGCAGGGTGAAATTTGGTCTGCCTCTTCTAGACTTATTTTTTTCCTTACCTAACTCTTTACTCTCATCGGACTTCGTCTCTAATGCTTTGTAATAGTTCTCTATACTTTTATCACATTCAATTATTTTTTCTTGAAAAAAATTATATGCTTCATATTCTTGCTTTAATACAAATAAATGTTCTTCTCTATAATCGCCTGTTAATGCTTTTGCTATAGTAGCCTTATCATTCTTCATATTCACACTTCTGAATTCAGCTAGTTTTTTAGGATTCCTTTCACCTTCTACTATTGCTTTAATAATTTGCATTCCTGTGACGCCAGTAATATCGCTTGTCACTTTATGTAAATGAATATTCATTTGTACTAACACCTTTTGCATGCGATTAATATGTTTAGCAGCGTTTTCAATTAAGTTTTTACGTTGCCGAACATAACCACGCAATACACACATTTGATCATCTGGCCTAAATGATCCTTGGATTAACCCATAACTATGTAGTTGTTGAAGCCATTGACAATCCTGAACATCTGACTTTCTTCCAGGTACATTTTTTACATGTCTTGCATTTGCAAGCTTTACTTCAAGTCCATATGATTCAAGTACTTGGAACAAAGTAATCCAGTATACTCCTGTTGACTCCATGGCTACTGTAGTAACTTTACATTTCTTCAGCCATTTTGCTATGTTATGGAGATCCTCTGTAAAGCAGCTAAATTTTTGTATACGCTGTTCATCACTTCCTTCTGGTACACATACATAATGTACATCTGAACCAACATCTATTCCTGCTGCATCAGGATTCATGATCTCTAATTTACTTTTTGCTTTTTTCATAGTAACTCCCTTATTATAATTTGTAATAGGGAAACGCTTCAGCTTGGAACGGTTAGATAATACAATCTCCTAACCGAGGTAGCCTAAAAAACTCCATCAATGATTTGACCGTTCCTCCCAAAACCATGCTAAACGACGGGTACTTATGGCACCAGTGAAAATTTCGGTTATAACTTCAGAGGCGCTTCCTATACAACTATACTTAAAAACTACTAAAAACTTAAATTGAGGAGTTTCTTCCTGGTTTGACAGATTTCTTCTGTTCGGTGCTATACGCTTAATAACCGCGATTCAGCTGCTTTTAAGCCGCAACTAATCTAAATTATAAACATTAAGAAATTTACTAAACAGAAAAAAAGGCAAAAGAAACCCTAGAGTAGCTAATTATTCACTATCCATTTTTAAGTTGGCGTTTTTTGATGTTTTAAATGTTTTATAAGCGCATTTCAGCTTATGTTAGGTAAAAACCCAGAAATTTGATAAAGACATAAGGTACACATAGTGCAAAAAATTAAACATGAGACGCCAAATACGTTGAGTTTTTTTGTCATTTAATCTGTACAGAGAAGATAAATAAATAGCTTCAGTTTCATTATAAGGGGGCTGGCGAAACTTGTCAAGTAAGTTTTTTCGTTTCTGCGGGCTACTTCTCGACACCAGTGGTGTTAAGTATTCGTACAGTTATTGGTATTATTAAGATACTCCCTAATCTTCTTTAAATCCTCCCAGGCTAAACGTTTTTGCATTGGCTGACGCAGTAGGTAAGATGGGTGAAATATAGCAGCTGTAGTGATTGAGTGAGATAAATATTGGTTAGTGTACGTATGAAATCTACCACGCAAATTCGATATAGTTTTTGTGCTGTCAAGAAGGCTATAACACGCAATTCCCCCGACCAAAATTAGAATTTGCGGTGAAACCAGTGCAACATGCTTCTCAACAAATGGTCTGCACATATCAAGCTCTAGGTCGGTTGGCTTTCTATTGCCAGGTGGGCGCCAAAATACGGTATTGCTTATGTATAACTTAGTGCGATCAAGATTGATTGCATTCAACATTTTATCGAGCAACATTCCACTTGCACCACAAAATGGTATGCCTTGAAGGTCTTCATTTGCTCCTGGAGCTTCACCAACGAGCATAATTTTTGCGTTTGGATTACCATCGGAAAAAACAGTATTAGTTGCAGTTTTTTTTATCTTACAACCTTCAAATGATTCAACTGCACTTCTTAGTTCATCCACACTACTACATTTACTTGCAAGTTTCCTTGCTTCAATTATCCAATCACTTGGAAACATGTCTTTTCCATCTTTAGTGTCACCCCAGCGCGTATCTGCATCTTTTTTCTGGGTCCCAGTTTGGATAACAGAGGGTTGCACACCCTCTTTGCTCTCCAACTTTTTTTCCTCTTCACCCTCTGTTAGTGTGCAATCAACGCCCACTTCATGGTAAAATTTTAATAATTCTAGGTCTTCATTGCTCATAATGCTTTTTAACCTTTTGTGCTTTTTTCATGGCCATATCATACTTTAATTTAGATAAATGTCTAATATATAATATGCCATTTAAGTGATCTAGCTCATGCTGAATACACCTTGCGAGCCAGCCGCAAGCTTTTAGCGTCTGTTCCTCATTATTTAAATCCTTATATTTCACAGTCAAATATTTTGGACGCTTAATTTCATAGCTTTGCTCTGGAATTGAAAGGCACCCTTCTTTGAGAATTACTTGTTCATCGGATAATTCCGTAATTTCAGGGTTAATCATGTAAAATTTGCCAGTCGATTCATACCCTACTGGCTCGTCTTCAGCTCGAGAGAGCTGAATGTCCATAACAAAAACTCTCCTCAGCACTCCAACTTGCACTGCAGCAAGGCCAAGACCTTCTGCATCGTACACAGTTTCGAACATGTCGTTTACTAATTCTTTAATTTTATCGTTTATATCTGTTACTTCACTGGCACGTGTGATTAGTCTTTCATCAGGGGAAATTACAATTGGTAATATGGACATAAAAATTATAATTCTATGTTTTGCTTTTCCTTTTGTCCAGAATTTAGTGTATATTAAAATGTTGCTATATCTATAATAGAAATATAAATTATTAAAGAAAGCTACAATTTAAATGAAATTGCGTAATAAGGTTAACTAATGTACTCTGCAGTAATAGCAAAACCAAAGAGAAACGTTTTTGCTGTTTTAGACATAGGTACAACAAAGATTATTTGTCTAATCGTTAAGATAAATAGCAACTTCAGCTATAAAGTGACAGGAACGGGCTATAAGATTGCAGAAGGTGTAAACGGTGGGTCGATAACTAATGTAAAACACGCAAATTACTCCATCTCATCAACTATAGGTTTAGCTGAGCAAGTGTCAGAGGAAACTATAGACCAGATATATGTGAACATTGCTGGATGTGGCATCTCATCTTTTAATGTACATAATGAAATTATTGCAGCTAATCATGAAATTTCTGACCGGGATATAAAACGTGTAGTTTTTCAGACGTTTGAGAAATATATTGAAGAAAATGTTATCATTCACAATATACCACTGAAATATCACTTAGATGACATGACTGACATAAAAGAAGTTGGTGGATTGTACGGAAAAAGACTATCTGCTGATGTTAATGTTGTCACTGCTTCGCGTCCAGCGCTTACCAATATTGAAAACTGTATTACCAATAATGGTGGATTAAATATGGCAGGTTGTATTGCTTCTGCATATTCTGCAGGTCTTGCCTGTCTGAGTGAAGATGAAAAAGAGCTCGGGACTGCTATTGTTGATATAGGCGGTGGGTGCACTGCAATTGGAATTTTCAAAAGAGGAAAACTTGTGTATGCAAGCAGCGTTCCAATTGGTGGCGTTCATATCACTCGAGATATTGCTTACGGGCTATGCACAAGCATAGAACGTGCAGAGTATATAAAAATACTTTATGGTAGCACTATCGTAACTTCAATAGATGAGAACGAATATATTACAGTCCAAAATAGTGAAAATGATGAACCTACTCAAGTATTCAAATCTGAGCTTATTAACATCATAAGACCAAGAGTTGAAGAAATACTTGAAATGGTAAGAGAGCAATTTCAAGAGCAGAAAGATCCAATTAATAAAGTAGTGATCACAGGTGGAACTAGTCAACTCACAAGCATAAAGGAAATTGCAGGCTATATATTCAATAAGCAAGTTCGAATTGGGTGCCCTGAGTCTTGTAGCGGTCTTGATGGCGAATATGATAAAAATCCTGTATTTTCTGCTGCTATAGGTTCTATAAAGCTAATAGTTGACACTTTTTATAAGAATAACTCTGGAATGCTCGTTCAAGATGGTAAAATAAGTAAGTTGTACCATTGGGTTAAATCAAAAGTTACAGTTTAATTTTACTGAATGAAATTCTTATATCTATCAAAGGAAACATTATGAATAAAAAACATTGTTTCAAAATTAATAAACTTGTTCGTGATCATACAACTGAAATTATACGTTCCCATGGAATTATTGTTTATGAGAGGGTGATGGAAAAAGATGAATACATTGAACGTCTCAAAGATAAACTTTTAGAAGAAGCAAAGGAAGTTATTGCCTCTAAAACCTCAGATGAAAACCTTGAAGAGTTAGCTGATTTACTTGAGGTCATACATGCATTAGGCAAATAAAGTATACTATCTATAGAACAAATTGAAGAAAAGCGTATCTCTAAAAAACAAGAGAGAGGTGGTTTTGAAAATCATATCTACAATACTTACATTGAGGTGAATTCTAAGAGCATCGATTACTATCACAAAAAACCTTCAGATTATCCTGAGATAGTAATTGTATAGTTCAGATTATTAAATAGACTTCTTGCTTGACCACCTTTCATACAAATGACTTGACACTAGGATCTATAGGGCTTATTTTCATAATACGTAAAGTTATTACATTTATGTACTTGCAAGTAAGCGTAAAGGATCACCAATTACAATAAGACATGGAAAATATGAACATAACTATACACTCACAAGAAGATTTTGAATTTATGCGCAAGGCTGGCAGGCTTGCTGCTGAAACTCTTGATTTCATTGCACCGTACGTAAAGGTAGGGGTGACAACTAATGAGTTAAATGATCTATGTCATGATTTTATAATTAATGCAGGTGCAATTCCAGCACCACTAAACTATAGGGGGTATCCAAAATCGATTTGCACTTCAAAAAATGCAGTTGTGTGCCATGGTGTTCCCGATGATAAACCGCTTAAAGATGGAGATATTTTAAATATTGATGTCACGGTGATTTTAAATGGTTGGCATGGTGATACAAGTCGCATGTTTTGGGTTGGCAAGCCATCAATAAAAGCAAAACGTTTGTGTGACGCTACTTATCATGCATTGATGGAAGCAATTAAACAAGTTAAACCCGGCAACAAGTTAAATGAAATAGGGCTTGCTATAGAGAAATATATTAGAGATTTTGGATATTCTATCGTACGCAGCTACTGCGGACATGGTATAGGAAAAGTCTTTCATGCTCCACCAAATGTAGTGCATTTCTATGATCAAGATGAAAATCTCATCTTGAAGGAAGGTATGTTTTTTACAATAGAGCCAATGATTAATGCTGGAAAACATGAGACTCTGCTCAGTAAACTCGATGA
The DNA here is from genome assembly GCF_964027015.1 of Wolbachia endosymbiont (group A) of Conops quadrifasciatus. Classification (NCBI taxonomy): domain Bacteria; kingdom Pseudomonadati; phylum Pseudomonadota; class Alphaproteobacteria; order Rickettsiales; family Anaplasmataceae; genus Wolbachia; species Wolbachia endosymbiont (group A) of Conops quadrifasciatus. Next base: position 560,957 of record NZ_OZ034722.1, on the reverse strand, counting down.
CTGGACAGTGACAACATGCGATCTTTCACTTTCTGCTCAATTTGAACATACGCTCGGAGTAACTAAAGATGGTGCTGAAATATTCACATTATCACCTAAAAATTGGCACTTTCCACCATATAATTAGATTTTTTTAAAATCTGCTATACTGCAACTATACTTGGATCTTGAAGAAAGCTAATCCTTAATTTGCGATATAGCAACTAGCCCAATTAATGCACAGAAAATCATGTAAAAACTAGCTGAAGCCTCTTGTCCTGTAACTTTGATAATTGTTGTGCATATAAATGGTGCAAGGCCACCAAAAAATCCAGCAGCTATATTTCTTGACAAGCCAAATCCGCTGTACCGAACCTTTGTTGGAAATAATTCACACATAAATGCACTGACAGGACCAAGCGATGCAGCTATTGGAATTATAAAAAGAATATGTGCCGTAAAAGTGAGTAAGTAATTGCCACTACATAACATTGAGAAAACTGGATAACTCACTATTACAAAAGCTATAAATGCAAATTTCATAACTTTTTCTCTTCCTACCTTATCAGAAAGTATTGCAAACAATATTGTCAATCCTCCGAGCGCAATTTGACTCAGTATTTCTACCATATGGTTAAAATGAGTATTTATTGTTAATGTAAGCACATTGAAAAATACCAGATATATGTAAAGAGATGAGTTTTCAACTATATCAACCCCAACTGATATCAGAAAAGGTTTTTTATAGCTATTCAATAACTCTTTTAATGGCAGTTTAGATGGATTTTTCTGTCTTTTATACTCTGGGCTTTCATCAAGTATATATCTCATATATATGCTGATTAATCCCATTGCTAAACTGAAAATGAAAGGTAATCTCCACCCCCAAGATTCAAAATCAGATACTTTTTTGCATATGAGTACTGCTATCAGGCTTAATACTGAACCAAAAATTGCGCTTAATACTTCAATGCTGCCAAAAAATCCTTTTTTGTTTTTAGGAGCGTGTTCTATTAAAAATGGTGCATTTCCTGCTTCTCCTCCAAGGGATATACCCTGCAATAATCTTAAACAAACTACCAGCATTGACGCTAGTATTCCAATGCTTTGATAACCTGGAACAAAAGCAATTAATACAGTTGATAAAGTCATTAATATAATCGAGAGCAATAAGGCGACTCTTCTGCCATGCTTATCACCAATGTGACCAAATATAGCAGCGCCGACTGGTCTCATTAAGAAACCCACTGCAAACACTCCAAAAGCCTTCAATACGCTGGTTAGTTGATCATCCGATGGAAAAAACACACCACCTATTATGTTTATTAAGTGGCCAAAAAGCATGTGGTCATACTACAATAAAGTGTTACAAATCAAACTTGAAAATATTACTTTTGTTATTTGCTGCATAATTTTCTATAGTTTGTTTAGTATTTAGTAATATACATTACTTTTTTTATATAATAGAAAAATTTGAACATTATATTAATAATAGTATCTTATTAAATCTTAATATTTTTATATCATTGACTATATTCAAGTATTTTTATATTATTGCCTATATATTTCCATGAAATATCATGTTTTAGTGGGAAGCTATTTTTATTTGTATGCACAGAGTCTCTTGATGGAGCACTATGACACACACTCCAGTTTTGTTAAAAGAGATGCTATCACTACTATCACTCCAGGATGGTGGTATATACGTGGACGCCACATTTGGAGCTGGAGGGTATAGCAAAGCAATATTGGAGTCAGCTGATTGCAAGGTATATGCAATTGATAGAGATGAAACGGTAACTAAGTTTTATGATGATTTAAGCATTAGATATCCCGATAGAATAAAACTATTCATTGAGAAGTTTAGTAATATTAAAAGTATACTAAGCAACGTTGAGCCATCTCCTGTCATCCCAGTACTTGATACTGGAAAAAATAACTGGTCACGCGCTGGAATGACATCAACCGGAGTGGATGGGGTGGTTTTTGACATCGGAGTTTCATCTATGCAGCTTGATAACGGAGATAGAGGGTTCTCATTTTTACATGATGGTCCACTCGATATGAGCATGGATAACTCTTCTTATATAAACGCTTCAACGTTTGTTAACGCTTTACGCGAAGAAGAAATTGCAAATACTATATATAACTACGGAGGAGAGCATCATTCTCGCAAAATCGCAAGAGCAATAGTAAGTGCACGGAAGAAGAAAACTATCAAAACTACATTTGAGCTTGCGAACATTGTACGTTCTGTGGTGTTCCGTGGAAAAAGCAAAATTGATCCTGCAACCAGAACATTTCAGGCAATCAGAATATGGGTAAACGATGAGCTGGGAGAACTTGAGAGGGGCATTAAAGCTGCATCTGAAATTTTAAATGAGAATGGCAAATTAATTGTTGTCACCTTTCATTCTTTGGAAGATCGTATAGTCAAAACTTTTTTTAAAGATCTATGTGAGCCAAGACCTACTGATTGTAAGACATTCTCTCTTCTAAATAAAAAAGTGATCAAAGCAAGTATAGAAGAAGTAAGTGCAAATCCGCGTTCACGCTCAGCAAAACTAAGAGCTATACAGAAGTTGTCATGAGAACTTTCTGCATCATCTCAATAGTTATGTTTTTTCTTAGCATTGTAGGACTATTTAAGATAAAACTACATGTTCAGTCATTAAATAGAGAGCTAATAAAAATAAAAAGTGAAATTAGTTTAGTACAAAGTGATATAAAAGTTTTACAAGCAGAGTGGAGCTATTTGAATAATCCAAAAAGACTTGCAAGCCTTGTAAAGAAATACCTAAAAAATAACTCTTTAATACTGGCTAGCCAGGTTAAAAATCTTGACTCTTTAAATGGCCGCAGTGTGTTAGCACAACTTAAAACCCAGAGTTAAATTGGTTATACTAAGCTTTATCTTTTACAGATAAGCACACCACAATAAACCTTACTTTAGTATGAAATTGCTTGCGTAAGATTTTGGCAGCCTCTTAACATTTTTTGGCATTTCAATTACGTATTTAACGTTGCGTTTTTTTGCGTAGAATACTGCTTTTTCAAGAGAATCAAACTTTAATACAATCTGTTTTTTTGGATCTTTTGAGCCAACCCAACCCATTAAAGGTTCAATGTAGTAAGAACCAGATTCAATTTTTAGGTGCCAGAGATTTGTATTACCTAAACCAGATTGTGTTGCAGTTTTTGTTGGTTTATAAATCCTAAAAACTACTTTATCATCAATTCCCATAGTTCTTGTTAAATAAGCTTAAATATATATCTAAATAAATCCTTTCACAAACAATTAGTATGAAAGAATGAAGTTTGAAATAAATATTTTTATGTTATATTATTATTAAATTATATTAAAAGGATTAACTGAATAGGAGTAATCGATGACGCAACAAGAAATAGTAACAATTAATGCAGAGTTACGTGATATAACAAAAACAAAAGCGATGCATTCTCTAAGGAAGAAAGGAAACATCCCTGGAATCATATATGGAAAGGGTCATGATAATGTAAATTTAACATTGTCTGCAAAGGAATTCACGAAGCAATATAAATCAGGCTCTCTTTCTGCACATTTGATAGAGCTGAATATTTCGGGCAAAAAGGAATATGCTCTTGTTCGCGATATCCAATTGCATGTAGTAAAGGATACTGTGCAACATGTTGATTTTCAATTTGTTGATAAAGGCAGCGAAATTAAAATAGACATACCTCTATCATTTGTGAATGAAAGTAAAGCTCCAGGGATCAAGTTAGGTGGAGTGCTTAATGTTTTGTGTCGTTCTATTACTGTTAAATGCTCTCCTGATAAAATACCTCAGGTTATAGAAGTTGATTTATCTGGTAAAATGATTGGCCAATCTATACATATCAACGATGTAAAATTACCAGAAGGTGTTAAGTTTGTAGCTCATGAAGAAGAAAATTTTACTATTGTTACAATTTCTGCTGCCGATAGTGATGTTGAAGAACCTCAAGCAGAAACAGAGTAATAGTGCATCTGATAGTTGGACTTGGTAACCCTGGTGGTCAATATGAGTTAACTCATCATAATATCGGCTTCATCGTAGTTAATAAAATTTACAAATATTGGAATTTCCAGTCGTTTTCTAAAAAAGCCGATTATCTAATAACCTCTGGCATAATTAATGATAATAAAATCATGTTAATAAAGCCTTATTCATTTATGAATAATTCAGGCATCCCTGTTGCAAAAATACGAAACTTTTACAAATTATCGCTAGATAATATCGTTGTCATACACGATGACGCTGATTTGGAAATTGGAAGAATAAAAATAAAGAAAGGTGGTAGCTCTGCTGGACATAATGGACTTAAATCCATAGATAGTTTTATTGGTAATGATTATTGGCGCTTGAGATTTGGAGTGGGTAGACCTGAAGATGAAAAAAGCTTAGCAGATTATGTATTATCAAAATTTTCAAATTTTGATAACGTTACTCCCTTAGTGGAAAAAATAGCAAAAAATATACACTTAATGCTGCAAGGAGATAATACAGCTTTTATCAATTCGATTGTATAATATTACGAAACACAAAACTAAATTTCACACAATTAAAATAACAGATTTCTTGCACTACCTCCCAAGCCACAACTGTCATTCAGTGGAAACAAAAAACTTCCTTGACAAACTCCGCCAGCCCCCTTATTATGACAATAAGGGTATTTATGACTCAAAACTTGTTTTTGACCTCCAGGCTCAATGACAAAATTCAGTAAAAAACTTAGGGTATTTTTTGGCGGATTACATAAAATTATAGCGGCTGCATGTCTTTTAAATTTTTTCTACATTCAGCCAAATCGAGCTTATTTTAAGCGTTAGCACATTATTACAGCGCCAGTTTAAATTATTATAGGGTCAAAACTCGCACCACGGGAGTTCTTTGCCTTTTTTTTCTACCTGGTAAATTTCTTAAATATTAAAGCTAAGGTTAGTTGCATTTAAAAGCAGCTAAATTGCAGCGTTTAAGACTTAAAAAACGCCAATACTGAAAATAGACAATGACTAGGGCTTCTTTTGCTTTTTTTTTATTTGGTAAATTTCTTAACATTTATAGGTGTACAGTCCCAGAGTGTGATAGTATGATAAAATGTGAGAAAAAAATACCATCAAAGGAGGAATTATGGGACAAGTATTACATGGGTGTGCCAAAACAACAGAGACGATTCGTAGAGCAATACAAAATAGTAAAGAGAGCATAGCAAAACTCTCAAAGTATTATAACCTTAATCCAAAAACTATTATTAAGTGGAGAAAACGCTCATTCACTAAAGACGCTGATATGGGTCCAAAACATCCAAGATCAACTGTTCTAACTTTAGAAGAAGAAGCAATAATCGTCGCATTTCGGAAGCATACACTTCTACCATTAGATGATTGCCTTTATGCCTTGCAGTCTACAATTCCGCACTTAACTCGTTCTAGCCTGCATCGCTGTTTACAAAGACATAACATTAGCAAACTGCCAGATGTTGATGGTGAAGCTAAACCAAAAAAGAAATTTAAGAAATATCCTATAGGCTATTTCCATATTGATATTGCAGAAGTCAGAACAGAGGAGGGAAAACTATATCTATTTGTTGCTATAGATAGAACATCCAAATTCACCTATATTGAGTTACATAAAAGTGCTACAAAACCCATAGCTGCTGAGTTTTTACGTAATTTGATTAAAATTCTACCGTATAAAATCCACACTGTTTTGACAGACAACGGTATACAATTTACCAACCAGAAACGCCATAAATACGCTTTCCAACACATATTTGATAGAGTTTGTGAAGAACATAATATTGAACATCGTCTAACAAAAATCAGCCATCCTTAGACAAATGGGCAAGTTGAACGTATGAACAAAACTTTAAAAAATGCTACTGTTAAAAAATACTACTACCAATCACATCAGCAACTCACAAAGCATCTTTATGACTTTGTCATGGCTTACAATTATGCAAAGAGACTCAAAACTCTTAATGGTCTTACTCCTTTTGAATTTACATGTTCTCAGTGGACAAAATCTCCTGAATTGTTTATACTAAATCCTTACCATCACACTCTGGGACCATACACTTTAGGTTAGTTACAAATTAAGAGCAATATTCACTAGGGAGGATGTCATCCGAGTAGCTGACACTGGGATCCAGGAAAGTTTGCTTGTGAGCAAGCAAACTATAGCTAACCCAAGTAAGGTTTCCCCGAGTGCTAAAATCAATAGCCGAATTGATATCGGGCCAAAAGTTCTGCAGAGCTTTTCTTATGGCATGCTTGATGGCAAACCATAACTTTTCAATTGGATTTAAATCCGGCGAGTATCTTTGTCTTTGCACATATTGCCAAATTTTTCAATTATCTTTTCTCTTGCTTATCTTCTCTATAGTCATTTTTTTCTCGTCTACTACTTTCAAAACACGTTCCCTCAGATCCTCACTTTGGCATCATTCTACCTTATCTAAAGCCATTTTATACCTTTTTATCCCTTCTGGGTTAACCTTTTTTCAGTTAGCTATATAACCCTAATTATGAATTAACAGACAGTAGAATCGAAAGATTATTACAAGGAAAAGTCTACACAGATCGACCTTTTTGTGAATCTGCGTTTCTGCTTTCTTCAACTTGTTTTGCAAAAGATGTTTCCTGTTTGCTGATATGCTGAAGTGGCTTAGCAATTTCGCACACAACGGCAGTAACTGCTGTTAAAAATGTTTTTAACAATGCACCTAAAGCTCCACCAACTGCTTCCCTGCCATATATATGAGCTTGCTTTTCGTTATCGTCAGCAGTTTCCCCTGCTCTCCTTCTTGGATCCATCCTATGAGCAATCACCGAAAACAACACTCCCCTGATTGAAGACTTCACTCGTTTTTTTGCTTCATCATCATGTGCTGTTTCATGTCTATGACTTAAGTGTTTAGCGTTCATTAGCTCCTTTTGTTGCTGGGCAAACATGCTACTTAATACTTCTTCTATTGCTTGCTTCCTTCTTTTCTCTCTAACCCTTTTCATAGATTCTGATTTATCGCGAGTATGCTTTGTGGTTTCAAATTCTGCATCAATATCTTCAGACGCAGCCTGACTATATAAAGTCTCTATGAGCCTGTCTATGCTTCGCTTTATTTGCATAGTCCTTTCGTAACTATCCGAATTATCAATTCCTTCGTCGATCTGATTTAGAATATCCTCAAAAACTTTTAAATAGTCTTGAATATACTGTATTATGTATTGCTTATCTTCCTCTTTGTATTGTTCTTCTTGATTTTGCTGATTTTCATTTTCTAAACTTTTCTCTCTTTTATCATCGTTATTTTCTTCAATATTATCACCGTCTTCCTCGAAAAGGTCTTCGTCGTTCATGATTTTTTTTAATTTAGTTAAAATTCTCACCAGTTACTATTGTATATGAAAAAATTAAATTAACATTAATGAAAAGCGTTTACAACTTCAGCACTCGCTAAAATTACAGTAAAACTGTCAAAAGCAGCGGGGTCATAATATCTCTCATACAGTTCAACTGAACACCGTAATCTGATCTTTTCCTTAGTGTTAAAATTAATTTCATAATCATTATTAGAGTTTAATATAGCAGAATTACGTAATAATTCATCAGCTAATACAGAGTCTAAAATTCCATTAATTTTTATCGTAATGTGTCTGCTTCCAGCACAATCGAGCACTTTTCTCCAGCCAAAAGAAGAAATATCTTTCACCCCTTCTCTGTTATTACGCAAAGTAAACCTTAGGTTTCGTATATTATTTAACACAATAAAATTATTGTCATGATCTTTAATTTTTAGCTGTAATTTGCTCATTATCGCCTCCTTTCATTAAAATATCAAAATTAATTGTTGAATGTAAAATTTCATCGTGCTGACTCATAGCACAATTACTTTCCAAAATAGTTTCATTATCAGAATATTTAATACTCTTAAGCATCAAGTTAATATGCCTTATAATGGCAAACATACTGCCTATATGATGGGTATATATGTCGCATGAAAATCTTGCCTTTGTAGCAAAATTGGACAGCATGTGCAGATTATTATAATTCACCACATGCAATCTCAGGTAAGGAATGGTGACCTGTTTAGGTAAGTAGTAAAAAGACCTGCTGAGAATCAAGCAATAAAAAGAAGGAAAGGAGGGTGACTAAAATCAAGGTTAACTAAAAGGCGTGCTTAAGATTCACAATACCAGCAATAATATTGAACCTCAGGTTGTATTTTTTCTGAAAATTGCGGTAAACATGAGACATAATCTTAAATATCTTTATCTCACGGATCTTATTTTCTACTCTCATTCTAAATGATGCTAATCTTCTATTATGCTCTTTCTGCTCTGGAGTTAATGGCTTTTTACGATACTTTTTATATGGAATTATAACATTGCTTTGCAATTTTTGCCAACCTTGATATCCAGAATCGGCATATTTTATGCTATCGATTGGTAAATATTTTTCTTGTTTCCTTATGCGAAAATCATTAATTCTACCACGATATGAATTTGACACTGATAAAATTCTTCCACCTTCTTCGATAACAATCTCAGTTTTCATAGTGTTGGTTCTTTTTTTTCCTGAATATGATTTCTTCCGTTTTTTACTATCTTCTGGTCTCTGTATTTGCTGTTCTGTAACATCAGCCAGAATCTTCAGTATTTTTTCTGGTGTCATACTTCTATCTTTTGTTATAGTAACTTTTTTGGCAAGTAATGGCTCTATTTTCTTCAGTAACCTAAATACATTTGCGTTGTGCACATTGAACAGGCACCCTAAAAATCTATGTGTTATGTAAGTGCGATAGTACAAAATTACGCAAAATAACTTATCTTCTAGAGTTGGTAGTTGTGATCTTCTACCATGGCACTTTTTCTGTTTTTCAACTCTTTCCCACCCAGACCTAACTTTTTCCACTACCTTTTCGAACTCCTCTATAGTTAAACCTGTTATACTACGAAAGTTTCTTGGGTGTTTCTTCATGTTATAGTAACTAAAGCTCATTTTTTTACCTTACTCAATCTGCTTATTCTTCTTCTACTTCTCTCACATTATTTTTTCAATCACCTTTTGCAACAGGTCTTAGGTTTGAGCATAGCATACCTTGCAGGAGCCGCCACTTTAGCTCCTGCTATTGTTGCTGTTGCAGTATTTATTGCAGCCACTGTTGTTGGTGCACTGGTGGGTTATGGTATTGGAAAGTTTTGCGAGAAAGTAAGTGAAGAGAAGCAAAATGATCCTGATATGAGTATGTGTACTGCAATTAAGAATGTCCTTATCCCTGAGTGTTTAATCCATAAGGTAGGCATTTAGTATTGACTTTACAACGATAGTCACTTTAAATTAGTAATTGTTGTTGCAGTTAAAGTATCGATGCCTTTTTTCTTTTATTTTTTCGCAATTCTTAGCATTTTATCTGCTGTTTGTGTAATTAGTGTAAGAAATCCTGTGCATGCAGTATTATTTTTAATTTTCACCTTCGTTAATTCTGCAGTTCTTTTTATTCTCCTTGGAGCTGAATTCATCGCTATGATGGTATTGATAGTATACATCGGTGCGGTTGCAGTGTTATTCCTCTTTGTAGTTATGATGCTCGATATTGACTACATAAAATTGCGCCAGGGTTTTGCGAAGCATTTCACTCTTGGTGCTATGTTGTGTGTTGTGTTTTTTCTGATTATCAGCTTTGTAATCCGCAGCTCAGCACCAAATATAAGCAATGTTATAAACTATAATAACAATAACGTGAAAGCTATCGGTAATTTGCTCTACACTGACTACATGTACGCTTTTCATCTTTCTGGTATTCTGCTGCTTGTTGCAATTGTTGGTGCAATTGCTCTTACTTTACAAGATAAGAAAAAAGGGATTAAAAAACAGAATGTATTAAAGCAATTGACACAATCTTCATCTGTAAAATTGATTAAGGCTAAATTTGGAAAAGGAGTGGAATGGAAATAGGATTAAATCATTTTCTGATAGTTGCTGCTATTTTGTTCACTATTGGGGTGTGCGGTATTTTCATTAACCGTAAGAGCATAATCAATATACTGTTATCAATAGAAATATTATTGCTGGCAATTAATATCAATCTAGTTGCTTTTTCTGCCTTTATGAATGATATAGTTGGGCAAATTTTTGTGATGTTTGTGTTGACTGTTGCGGCAGCAGAGTCAGGAGTTGGGCTTGCAATATTGGTTGTATATTATAGAAGCCGTGGCAATATAGACGTTGAACAAGTAAATTTAATGAAAGAATGAAAGTATGACGCATATACTGAAATTAATAGTATTTTTGCCACTTTTTGGTTCGCTATTTGCAGCACTTTTTAGAAAAAGTCAGTTAGTTACAACGGCAGGGATTGGAATATCTGCAGTTTTATCTTGGTATGTTTTTCTCACCTTCTCTGAAAATTATCACTTGAGTTTATTTCCTCTATTTTCATTAAGTGTATTAAAAGTAAATTGGGCAATTAGTGTGGATGCTCTCTCATCCTTAATGCTTATTGTTATTACCACCGTTTCACTAGTAGTCCACCTCTATTCTATCGGTTATATGGAGCATGACAAAGGGAAGTCGAGGTTTTTTTCTTACCTATCGCTATTTACGTTTTGCATGATTGTGCTGGTTGTAAGCGATAATTTCGTGCAGCTTTTTTTTGGCTGGGAAGGGGTTGGCCTATGTTCTTATTTACTCATAGGATTTTGGTTCCAAAAATATTCTGCAAATAATGCAGCAATTAAAGCATTTGTTATGAATAGGGTAGGAGACTTTGCACTATTGATTGGGATCTTTCTCATTTATTATACATTTCACTCTTTGAAATTTACTGAAGTTTTTGACACAGCTGATCTTCTTGGCGCACAGAACATTAGGGCATTCTACTGTGAATTTAAAATAATTCATATAATATGCATATTACTTTTTATTGGCTGTATGGGTAAATCTGCACAGCTTGGTTTACATGTTTGGTTGCCAGATGCAATGGAAGGGCCAACCCCTGTTTCTGCACTCATTCACGCAGCAACGATGGTAACAGCAGGTATATTTTTAGTAGCAAAATGTTCTCCATTGTTTGAGCTATCAAATGTGGCACGAGAATTAATAGTTATTGTTGGGGCACTTACTGCTTTTTTTGCAGCTACGGTTGCGATTACTCAGAACGACATAAAAAAAATAATTGCTTATTCAACCTGCAGCCAACTTGGTTATATGTTCATGGCATGTGGGCTTTCTGCTTACAATGTTGCTATTTTTCATTTAATGACACACGCTTTTTTTAAAGCTCTACTATTTCTTGGTGCTGGCAATGTAATTCATGCAATGCATCATGAGCAAAATATTCAGAAAATGGGAAATTGCTGGAAGAAAATCCCTTGCACTTACACTCTCATGTGGATTGGGTCTCTTGCGCTTTCTGGAATATTTCCATTTGCAGGTTTTTACTCAAAGGATTTGATAATTGAACATGCTTATAGCACGGATAGCTTTGCTTTTGTAATAAGCTTAGTTGTTGCATTCTTCACAGCGTTTTACTCTTGGAGGTTATTGCTTCTTGTGTTCCATAGCCAAAAACAAAGTAAAATTAATATACATGAAGCACCGAAGATTATGCTTATACCATTACTGATACTTGCTTTTGGATCGGTATTTTCTGGAGTGTGGGGAGCAAATATTTTGAACATAACTAGTAATGCGTTTTGGAAATCAAGTTTAATGGTGATTGATGAGCATGGAGTTCATAATTTCTTTATAAAATTACTACCAACCTTGGCAAGCCTAAGTGGAATAGCACTTGCGTACCTAATTTACCAATATAAAGTAATTAGGCAAATTAAGAGTAAATTTTTACTTAAGTTTTTGCAGAATAAATGGTACTTTGATGAGGTGTATGAGTTTGTTATAATTGCACCGATAAGGTTTATATCTAGGCTTCTATGGAAGTTTGATGTTAAGGCTATTGATTCATTTGGACCAAATGGTGTTGTAAGGTTGGTTAATGAATGTTCAAAAAGTTCTATAAAGTTACAAACTGGTTATATATTTGATTATGCATTTATTATGTTTGTTACTTTAATAATCGGTGCTTTATATATTATTGGAATTAAATAGAAGGTGTTGTTACTTAGTATATTCTTGCTTCCACTGATAGGAGCGTTGATTTTATCCTCGATCAGGATTAATCATCAATCTATACACCTAAGATTCCTTGCCCTATTTTTTGCTGTACTTCCATTCTTGCTTAGCATTGTAGCTTGTATAGAATTTGATTATAACAATGCGGACTTTCAGTTTGTCAGCTATCCAGTAAGAGATATTGGAATAGGGGTGGATGGAATATCGTTGCTTTTCCTTCTACTTACGACCTTCTTGTTTGTTATTTGTATGCTCTATAATTGCAAAATGAGTTATACGACCCTCAAGCCATATATGGCATTATTTCTACTGCTTGAGAGTTTTGTAGTCGGTTTTTTCGTTTCACTGAATGCTATAAGCTTTTATGTGTTTTTTGAAGCTGTCTTAATACCAATGTTCTTTATTATTGGCATTTGGGGAGGGAAGCAAAGGATATATGCGACGTTTAAGTTATTTCTTTATACATTAACTGGCTCATTATTATTTCTACTTGGGTTGGTATACATCTATAGTGTTTTTGGAACGTTTAGTATACAAAAATTAGCTACATTAGTGCCAAGCCTTGATCTTGAAGTGCAGTCATTGCTGTGGATTGCATTTTTTATTTCTTTTACAATAAAAGTACCTATGTTTCCATTTCACACTTGGCTTCCTGATGCGCATGTGCAATCACCAACTTCTGGATCTGTGATTTTAGCTGGCTTGCTTATTAAAATGGGGGGATATGGATTTTTAAGGTTTTCTATTCCAATGCTTCCTCAGGCAAGTTTGTATTTTTCAAATTTCGTTGTTGTGCTGAGCATTATTGCGGTGATATATGCTTCTCTAGTTGCGTTTGCTCAAGATGATATAAAGAAGTTAATAGCTTATTCTTCAATAGCACATATGGGGATCGTTACCGCTGGCCTCTTTTCATTTTGTGAGGAAGGAGTACTGGGTAGCATATTTCAAATGATTAGTCATGGCCTTATTTCTGCTGCTTTATTTTTGTGTGTTGGAATGCTATATACTCGAACTGGAACTTTGGAGATTGCAAAGTACTTTGGCATAGTAAACACAATGCCAAAATTTGGTTTTATGTTCATTTTATTTTCAATGGCTTCAATAGGGCTACCTGGAACATCTGGATTCATAGGCGAGTTTTTGGCTATGGTTGGAATGTTTAAGAGCATAGGGTTTTTTACAGGATTTATCGCACTTGGCACTATTTTAAGCGCAGTTTATATGCTGAATTTATGTAAGCAAATAATATGGGGGGTTAGCTATTCTAAATTATTAAATAATCGCTTGGATAGCATAGAATTTTCTGTCTTAATTCTGCTTGCAGTGTTTGTTATTTTGCTTGGATTCTACCCAATCCTTGCACTGAATTATTTGAAGCCATGTATGGCAAATTTGTTAGTCAAATATAATGCGCTATGAATTATATACAGATATTGCCGGAAACGTTCTCTATTATCTCCTCGTTAGTGTTGCTACTGCTTGGAATTATATTTAACCGCCGAACTATCAACTTATTAGCACTTGGCTGCACAGTGGTAACTTTGATTATTTTAATTATTTCGGCAGAAAACAATGAAATTTTTCTCTTTAATTCGTTGTTAAAACTCAATTTATACATCAGGTCAGCCCAAGGGTTAATTCTCAGCACAGGAATTTTAATACTTTTGATGCTGAATTTATCAAAATATGACTATAAATATGAATTTTCAATACTGATTCTTTTTGCGCTATTTGGCATGATAACTTTGGTTTCAGCAAATAGTCTGATTTCTTTTTATTTAGCTTTTGAGTTGATGAGTATATCTTTGTATGTTCTTGCGAGCTTTAATAAAGATTCAGCTTATTCATGTGAAGCAGGAGTGAAATATTTTACACTTAGTGCACTATCTTCCTGCATTATGCTATATGGAATGTCGCTGCTTTATGGATATACAGGACAAGTCAATTTCTCTGAGCTCGGTTCATTCTTGCAAAACCATCAGATAACTTATGGAATAGTTTTTGGGTTAGTTTTTATCCTTATTGGTTTGTGTTTCAAGCTTGCTATTGCTCCTTTTCATATGTGGGCTCCAGATGTCTATCAAGGTGCACCTACCATAGTAACTGCGTTTTTTTCTACGGCCCCAAAAGCTGCACTTGTAACATTTTTAATTCGATTGATGAATGAAGAGTTAGTAAATGTAAAAAGTTATGTTCAGCCTATTTTCTTATACGTTTCAGCATTGTCTGTGCTTATCTCAGCTTTTGGCGCCTTGCGTCAGCAAAACTTAAAAAGGCTGCTTGCTTACAGTTCAATTGGTCACATTGGTTTTATATTTGCTTCACTTTCTATTTTTACACAAGCAGGAACAGATAGTGCCTTAATGTATCTGGTGATATATATCATCACAAGCATAGGGCTATTCTCATATCTCGTACAAATTGACGATGACGATTGTGATATTGCAAATTTATCTGGTATAGGAAAAAAGCAACCAATTTTAGCATTCCATCTTTCTATACTATTACTCTCGATGTCGGGAATACCTCCACTTGCAGGTTTTATCGCTAAATTTTTTATATTCAAAAGTTTAATAAATTCTGGCTTTATCAGTCTGTCTTTGATCCTTGTAATAGCGAGTGTGATATCATGCTACTATTATTTAAATATCATGAAAGTTATGTATTTTGATAAAGCTAGTGGTAATAAGGTTGCCTATTCTAAGGGTCTATTCATTATCACTTCAGTGGCTTTACTGATCAACCTCGTTCTTTTCTTGTATGTAGAAGATCTTGACTCACTCATTGAACTAAAGGGCTGACAAGGTGATCCCTGAAGTATTTGAGGGCTTTCATATTCATCACTACAAAGAAGTTTCAAGCACTAATAAAGAAGCACTAGATTTAATTGATAAAGGAATATCTAATGAAACTATTATTATTGCCGATAAACAAACAGAAGGTAGGGGACGCACTGGAAAAAGCTGGATTTCTCCAGAGGGTAATCTCTATGCGAGTTTGACAATTAACCAAGAAACGGATGTCAGCAAATTGACAGAATTGACTTTTGTTACTGCTCTTGCTGTAGGGAATACTTTACTGTCATTTATGAATGATAGTAACATTCAATATAAATGGCCAAATGATGTCCTAGTTGATAGTAAAAAAATCAGTGGAATATTGCTTGAAAGAAAGTCCAATTCGAATTGGCTCATTATAGGAATTGGAATTAATGTCAATCATGCACCACTTCCAGGAACAACGTGCATTAGCAATTACGGTGAATCTGTGTCTAACATGGATCTGTTAAAGGAATTAATAACAAATTTTAATAAGCTAAGAAAGCAATGGCTATTTGATGGGTTTTATGCTATAAGAGAAATGTGGTTAAAAAAAGCATTCAAAATGAATGAGCAAATCAGTGTAAAGTTAGCTGACAAATTGTATGAAGGAATTTTTGCTGATATAGATAAAAGTGGTAAATTGGTGTTGCAGCAAAAGGATGAAAGCTTAATTTATTTTGATGCAGGTGAGTTATTTATTGATAATGCATTATGAATACATATGTAATTTTTGCTTACCTTATTAGTTTTACGTTGATTACCGGAGAACTGATTTTTACCATTTCTTGCTATACTAAAAGTAAAAAAATTCTAGAAAGCCTGAAAGATAATAATGAAGAAAAAACATAAGCGATTACTTATAACTTCAGGAATTTTCTGCTTTTTAAGCTGCATAGTCTTTTTTATTTTAACGATGCTCAAAGAAAATATCTCATTTTTCTATACAGTAAGTGAGGCAATAGTTTTACCAAATAATCAAAAGCCAATCCGTGTTGGTGGAATGGTCGTTGAAAATAGCGTGATACGCAACGAAAGTGAAGTGATTTTTCAAATGACAGATTTTAATAAGAGCGTTATGGTGAAATATCAGGGAATACTTCCACCAATGTTTTCAGAAAAAAGTGGTGTTGTTGTGCAAGGTAAAATGTTTGATAATAGTACTTTTCTTGCAGATACAGTGTTTGCAAAACATGATGAGAACTATATGCCGAAAGTTTTAAAACAAACTCCCTAACCCCAGGTGTACCTAAATAGTATGTGGAGAAAGCAGCAGCCTGCTAGCAAGCTGTTACTTTCCTAACTACTTACAATATATCAAAGTGAGTTGGTGCTTCCCATTCATCAGACCTGCTGCGAATCAAGCAATAAAAAGAAGGAAAGGAGGGTGACTAAAATCAAGGTTAACTAAAAGGCGTGCTTAAGATTCACAATACCAGCAATTCTTTTGTTATAGTAACTTTTTTGGCAAGTAATGGCTCTATTTTCTTCAGTAACCTACATACATTTGCGTTGTGCACATTGAACAGGCACCCTAAAAATCTATGTGTTATGTAAGTGCGATAGTACAAAATTACGCAAAATAACTTATCTTCTAGAGTTGGTAGTTGTGATCTTCTACCATGGCACTTTTTCTGTTTTTCAACTCTTTCCCACCCAGACCTCACTTTTTCCACTACCTTTTCGAACTCCTCTATAGTTAAACCTGTTATATTACGAAAGTTTCTTGGGTGTTTCTTCATGTTATAGTAACTAAAGCTCATTTTTTTACCTTACTCAATCTGCTTATTCTTCTTCTACTTCTCTCACATTATTTTTTCAATCACCTTTTGCAGCAGGTCTTATATTATCACCACCAATTGTTCCTGTTTTTAAATTTTCAACCTCTTCTTTTAGGTTATTAAAGTTTTCTTTCAAAAATTTAAGATCCTTCTTATTATCCATAACTAGCTCTTCAACCCTATTTGAATTATCATACAATTCATCCATATAATCTTGATGACCTTTCAACACGTCATTTAATTTAGGAACAAATGTGTCGTTTAAATCTGCGATTAGTTTATCTAGAATTGTGTGGACATATTTGACCTGTGCATTCTTTTCTTTATCGCTCTCAAAAGATTTAGGCTTAATTTGACTTCTATGTCATCTATTACTCTAGAGTCGTTTTCGCCTATTCCGCTTATTAATTCAAAGTTGCTTTCGCTTTCTTTTACACTGTAATTACTCATATTAACTACTATAAAAAATTAGAATTTAAAACTAACTAGTTACCTTGAAATGGTATGTGAAAAAAGTAATAGCCCAGTAGGCTATTACTTTTTCTTATTTTTGCTAATTATTAGCTATTTTCTATCCTAGTGGATTTAACTCTGGAGAAAAAAAGGTGTTGGGATTTGTTATGTCAGAATCCATGAATGAATCTACTTCCTCTCTCAATTTATCGATTTTCCCAATTAAACCTGAATCTTTATCACCAATTTCCTTCTTGATTGTAGATAAGTGCTGTGCGGTTTAGTTTACTACATTATTGATATGTTTTATTATGGGATTGACTGATTTTACAAATGTGTCAGCTTTTACCATCCCTTTAGTTCCTGTTATCTCTTTTAATGGTGCCTCAATTAACTCCACATTAAATTTTTTATCTTCTGTTGAATTATTCATATTTATTAACTCCTTAAATAATAATATTAAAAATAATGTTATTCATTATCTTCTGTAATCTGCTAAACAGATACGGAGTAATCCTGAACAGTATAAGCATCATTACTGTTAAGGTAATACTCTTCATTTACTACAGAAGAATGTTGATAGCTAAATTGATTGGGGTTAACTATATCATCACCTTCCAGCAATTCCTTAAGTTCTTCAAGTTTTTCTTTCATTTCCTCTTGCTTCACATTTTGTTCCTTAAACCTTTCTTTCAACATCTTAATAATATCATTAGATTGATCCTTACTGTCAAGATCACCAATCACAGCTGTCACTTTCTCATAAGGCAGTTTGTGAATGATATCTTTAAGCTCTTCTACGCCTATGTTATCCAAAAGTTCTTTAAACTGCTCATTAGACATATTGCGAGCAAAAGCTTGAAGTTTGTCTGGGTTATCAACTAAAGACTTAATGATAATCTGAATCTTATTAGAATCAGTTAAATCCTGAGCAATTGCTTCGAGTTTCTCATGATCAAGCTTATTAACTAAGTCTTTCAGTTGATCTTCCTGCAAGCTATTTACTAAAGCTTTCAACTGATCACCTTCTAATTCTTTGGAGAGTATTGTCAAGTGGTGCTCAGCCAAGTCTTTTGCAAGCACTGTAAATTGCTCGTCATTTAAAGTTTTAATAAGTGCTTTGAACTGATCCACTTTTAAGTGAGGTAAAATTTCTTTTACTTGCTCTGGATTTAAGTCTCTCACTAGAGCTTCAAGCTGAGCATCATTTAAAATAGGAACAATTATTTGTAACTTTTCTGGATTTAGTTCCTGAGCAAGGGTTTGTAATTGGTGGTTGGTTAGATGATCTACTAAAGCTTGGAGTTGTTCATCTGTTAAGTTCTCTGCTAAAGCCTGCAACTGGTTTGAGCTCAACTTAGGAACGATTTTTTGTAGTTGCTCGTTGCTAAAAGTATTGGCAAGAGTCTTTAGTTGATTTTAACTCAGCTCAGGAATTATTTTTTGCAGTTGCTCGTTACTAAGGGTATTGGCAAGAGTCTTTAACTGGTTTTCTGTTAGGTTCTCAGCAAAAATTTTGGCAAATGCATTTGATAATAGTATACTCTCTGGTATATTGGGTAGTACTATATCTCTTATCATCTGTCTCTCACCGCAGTATAACATAATGTTTTGTAATGCCTCATTGTCAGGTGAGTCAATTATATTTCCTTCCCTGTCTGAAAAATAATATTTATTGTTACCAGTATCTGACTCTTCCCATGTTACATATTGGTATTTCAGTTGTTCCGACCCAACAGTACTCCTACAACCACTAATGACCATACCCTTCACAAAATTTGTTGCAATTGATAACTTAACTAATGTATTACTGTAATATACAAGTGCATGCTTATTGTTTACATAATCTGAGTTAGAATCATATTTTACCTTGCTTGCCAGACCTTCTTCATTTTTCTCTATGCATATGAAACGGTCTTTGCAAAGATCGCCGCAGAATTTTGCAGGTAAGTTTAGTACTACATCATTTTTATCATCCAGTGGTACAAGCTCAACTTTTTTAACAGATGTACGATGCATCCCGTTAGACCAATCTATATTATGTCTAATCTGATCTTTAAGCACCTCTTTCCCAGACACCATCTTAAAAACATGCTTTTTTCCACTCATAAATATGACCTAATAAATTTAATTATAGTTATTCTAACATTTATTAATTAATTTATTGTTAAGTTAGTATATATCAGAATTATAATAACAAACATTACTTGCATAAAGAAAAGTTACAGAAAGAGGGATTTTTTAGGGAACCAGTATAAAATACTCATGGGCTAAAATAAGCTGACTTTATGATATGCTAGAACCTATATTGGTGGAGGCAAGCGGGATCGAACCGCTGACCTTCTGCGTGCAAAACAGATGCTCTACCAGCTGAGCTATACCCCCAGGTAATTCTTGCTTAAAGCATAAATCACTCAAGCTGAAATGCAAGAAATATTTATCTGTTATAGCTAAACTGACTTAGATTTACTGACAATTTGAAAAACCGTCATTTCGCTACGTGTTAGCGGAATCTATCTGCAGCAGTGTGACGTGTTAGCTATAGGCTATTGCTAAGCATTATAATAGTGCACAAATTCTGCAGGTATATACAGTTTTCTATTTTTCTTGTCTCCTTAGCGTTATACTTCACACCATCCAAATAAATCTGTGAACTGAAAATTAACAAGAAGTTTTCCTTTAAAAATTTTTTAAATTATCCATAGATTTTTTAACTAAATTATCACTAAGCAGTATATTATATAATTTATTTAACCACACATGAAAATTTTAGTTTGATTAAAACGGATAAAAACTGTATTGATGTTTAGTATAGCTGAAAAATGAAATGATCCCGTAGCTCAGCCGGTAGAGCAACTGACTTTTAATCAGTGGGTCACGCGTTCGAATCGCGTCGGGATCACTCACAAATTTTGAAAAACATGCTAAAAGAACAAGACAAAATATTCACCAACCTAAATGGTAAAGAAACTCCACTACTTAAGGGTGCAAAAAAACGTGGTAGCTGGCAAAAAACAAAGAAGTTACTAGATTTAGGATCAGAAAAGATCATTGATGAAGTAAAGAAATCTGGTTTGAGAGGTCGAGGGGGTGCAGGATTTTCCACCGGCCTTAAGTGGAGTTTTATGCCCAAAAATCTCCCAAAAGCATATTTAGTAGTCAATGCAGATGAGTCAGAACCTGGTACATGTAAAGATAGAGATATATTGCGATATGAGCCACATAAGTTACTTGAGGGAATTCTCCTAGCCGGCAAAGCGATCAGCGCATCAGTTGCGTATATTTATATCAGGGGTGAATTTTATAATGAATATTTAGTTCTAAAAAAAGCACTTGAGGAAGCCTATAAAGAAAACTTAATTGGAAAAAATGCCTGCAAATCAGGTTATGATCTTGATGTGTTTATCCATAGGGGTGCAGGAGCTTACATATGTGGGGAAGAAACAGCTCAACTCGAATCAATTGAAGGAAAAAAGGGCTTTCCTCGCATGAAACCTCCATTTCCCGCAGGTGTTGGACTTTTTGGCTGTCCAACCACAATAAACAACGTTGAAACTATAGCCATGGTTCCAGATATTCTAAATCGCGGAGGAGAATGGTTTGCATCTCTTGGTAAACCAAATAATACTGGTACTAAGATTTTTTGTATTTCAGGACATGTAAACAACCCGTGTAATGTTGAAGAAGAGCTCGGAATTCCACTACGTGAATTGATTGAAAAATACGCAGGTGGAGTGCAAGGAGGTTGGGATAATTTACTTGCTGTAATACCTGGTGGGTCTTCAGTGCCATTAATTCCAAAATCTATATGCGATACTATTGAAATGGATTTTGATTCATTAAGAACCGCACAATCAGGGCTTGGTACTGCTGCTGTAATAGTGATGGATAAATCAACTGATATAATAGCTGCAATAGAGAGGTTATCACACTTTTACATGCATGAGTCCTGTGGACAATGCACACCATGCCGTGAAGGTACTGGATGGATGTGGAGGATTATGAAGAGGATGGTGGCAGGAGATATTAAGCCTGATGAAATAGATAAGCTGCTTGACCTTACAACTCAAATAGAAGGACATACAATTTGCGCACTTGGTGATGCTGCAGCTTGGCCGATTCAAGGATTAATAAGACATTTTCGCCATGTTATCAAAGAGAGAGCGATAGTTTAACTCTACTTATACTTCTTAAGCCGTTTTGCTACTTAGCAACCAGAGCTAAAAAATATTGATTCCCTTCCCTTTTAGGTGCCAATTCTACCTTTGCAATATCTTCAGTGTCTCTAATTAGCCGTTCTAATTTTTCCAGTCCGACTTCAGTGTTTATAAGCTCTCTGCCCTTAAATCTCATTGTAACTTTGATTTTATGTCCGTGGGCAAGTAAGTCTCTTGCTTGACGCAATTTTGTTTCGTAGTCGTGATCACCAATATTAGGACCCAGTTTAATTTCTTTTATAGTTAATGTTTTTTGTTTCTTTTTTGCTTCACTTGCTTTCTTTTTTATATCATACTTTTGTTTGCTATAATCCAGAATTTTACATACTGGAGGGGTTGAATCAGGTGCAATTTCCACCAAGTCTAAACCAACACCCTGTGCAAATTCCAAAGCTCGTTCTATTGGCACGATTCCGACCATTTCACCACTATGATCAACTAAGCGTACCTCCTTAGCTGTGATGAATCCATTAATTCTGTTTTTATTGTTCTTTTTAACTTGCAAACTTTAACTCCCTTAATTCAAATTAATACTTTTTAACAGCGATTCAGTAGCCTTTTCCAAAGAAAAAGACTCCTGTCTTTCCGATCCTAAATTTCTCACTGACACAGTTTTACTTGTAACTTCATTTTTGCCTATAATCCACAATATAGGAACCTTGTTTGAACTATGCAAACGTATCTTATAACTAATTTTTTCATTGGTCAAATCAGTCTTGACTCTCACACCTTGTTCTTTTAAAATATTGCTAATTTCTGTGGCGTAACCGTCAGCTTCATTTGTAATGGTCAGAATAGCAAGTTGCGTTGGAGCAAGCCAAACTGGAAATTTTCCTGCATAATTTTCTATCAAAATTCCGATAAAACGCTCAAAAGTCCCAAGAATTGCCCTATGTAACATGACAGGGTGATGCTTGTACCCATCTGCCCCTATATAAAAAGCTCCCAGACGTTCTGGTAAAATGAAATCAACTTGTAATGTTCCACATTGCCAATTTCTGCCTATTGCGTCTTTCAAAACGAACTCTAACTTTGGACCATAAAATGCACCTTCACCAGGGTTAAGTTTATAACTCAAGCCCGCTTCTTTAACGGCTTCAAGCAGCGCTTTTTCAGCTCTATCCCACACTTCATCATTACCTGCTCTAATATCTGGACGGTCTGAAAATTTCACAGAAATTTCATTGAATCCAAACTCTGAATATACTTCTTTTAAAAGGTCACAAAACTTTACAGTTTCAGAATTTACTTGTTCTTCCATACAAAAAATGTGTGCATCGTCTTGCGTAAAACCACGCACTCGCATCAGTCCGTGCAATGAGCCTGAGCTTTCATTTCTATGGCATGTGCCAAACTCTGCCATACGTATTGGTAGATCGCGATAGCTTCTAGTGTGAGAATTAAAAATCTGCACATGAAAAGGGCAATTCATAGGTTTTATTGCTAGCTTTTTGCTTTCAGATTCATCAACAATAAACATATTTTCACGAAATTTATCCCAATGTCCCGACTTTTCCCACAGTTCCTTGCTTACTAAAATAGGGGTTTTTACCTCAAAATAGCCATTATTTATTAGCTTCTTTCTGATGTAAGACTCAAGAACATTATATAAAATATATCCTTGTTCATGCCAAAAAACCTGCCCGACAGCTTCCTCTTGGATGTGAAATAAATCCATATCCTTGGCAATTTTGCGGTGATCACGTTTCTCTGCTTCTTTGAGACACTCAAGATAAGCGTTTAATTCATCCTTATTTCTCCATGCTGTGCCATATATTCGCTGCAACATTGGGCCCTTTGCATCACCTCGCCAGTATGCACCCGCTACTTTCATAAGTTTAAATGCTTTAACCCTGCCGGTTGATGGTGAGTGCGGACCACGGCATAGGTCTACAAAATCGCCTTGTCTATAAACAGTTAGGTTTTCACTCTCTGATATAGAGGATATAATTTCAACCTTATATTTTTCGCCTATACCACTAAAGAAATCAACTGCCTGCTTGCGAGTCCAAACCTCTCGAACAAATCTGTGATTACTTTTTACAATCTCTTTCATTTTCTTTTCTATTGCAGCAAGATAATCCGTAGTGAAGGTACGATCTGTAGCAAAATCATAGTAAAAACCGTCCTGAATTGTTGGGCCAATAGTAATCTGAGTATTAGGAAATAGCTCTTTCACTGCCTGCGCCATTATATGAGCAGCATCATGCCTTATTATATCTAAACCCGCTTCGTCACTCAGTTGTATCACCTCTATCTCTGCATCAGATTCAATTTCACGTGAGAGATCATACAACTCACCGTTTACTTTCAATGCAACTGCTTCTTTCAAAGCATCCGGTTGTAATATATCAAAGCCAGTGACTCTACTACTGTATTCTTTTACTTTTTGTTCGGTTGAAAAGGTAACTTTTATCATTCATCAGACCTTTTGTCATCCCAGTGCGTGACACTGGGATCCATGTTTCTTTTTTTTCTAGATTCCAGCGTCACGCGCTGGAATGACACCAAAAGGTGAGCTACTGATCTTTCACTTAAATAACAGTTGTACAAGAGATCCATTACATACTTTCTGTAAGAAATTTTAATTGTTGACATACCTAGTTAATAATACGGTCTATTCTTTTTCAACCTGAGTGCAATTGCGTCTTCCCAAACTTCACCATTACGCAATAACTTTTCTTTATTGTACATTAGCTCCTCTCTTGTTTCAGTAGCAAATTCAAAGTTAGGACCCTCCACAATTGCATCAACTGGACATGCCTCTTGGCAAAGTCCACAGTATATGCATTTTGTCATATCAATATCATAGCGCGTGGTGCGACGACTACCGTCTTCTCTTTCCTCCGCTTCAATAACTATTGCTTGAGCAGGGCAGATAACTTCGCATAATTTACAAGCTATGCATCGTTCTTCACCGTTTGGATACCTACGCAACGCATGCTCACCACGAAACCTTGGACTTAAAGGGCCCTTCTCCATAGGATACCTCAAAGTAACCTTTGGCTTAAACATATATTTTAATGTAATAACAAACCCTTTAATTAACTCTACAAAAGACCAATACCAAGCTAATTTCTTGAGCATAAAATATTTAAAACCTATGTTGATAATTATAAATCATATTATCAGTTTTCAAAATAAATATTTTTACCTGAGTGACCTTTGCAGTTTTTTATATAATCATATTTATTAATATGATATTACTATAAACTAGCAAGATAGATAAAAATTTTGAATATTTTCAAATTAGGTATTTTGGTTTCTTAAGTGTAATATTGCTAAGTAGTTTATATAAATAATGACAAACACAAATGAAACTATTTTCGCTTTATCGACCGTATTGGGTAAGTCAGGAGTTGCAGTAATCAGAATTTCAGGCAACTACGCGCTTAAAGCTTTAAATCATTTTCATATTAAGAAAGAAATTAAACCAAGATTTGCTACTTTAGTTGATCTATATGATGATTCCAATCAATTGATAGATAATGGAATAATCATCTATTTCCCTGCTCCAAACAGTTTCACTGGCGAGAACGTTATAGAGTTACAAGTGCATGGAAGCAAGGCAGTCATAAAAATCATCTTGGAGGAATTATCAAAAATTTTTGTTATGGCCAGGCCTGGAGAATTCTCACTTAGGGCTTTTCTAAATGGTAAATTTGACTTAACGCAAATAGAAGGGATTGCAGACTTAATTGATGCTGAGACGAAAATGCAAGCTAAACAAGCGATTAAGCAGATATCGGGAGAATTGGAGAGACTATACAGCAATTGGAGGCAAAGATTAATAACGATACAATCCAAAATCGAAGCATATATAGACTTTCCAGAGGACATTTGGGCAGAAAAAAGTGAATTGAAAAAAATTAATAATGAAGTGCAATCTCTCGTGCAGTTGATACAAGAGCATTTAAATGATAATAGACGGGGCGAAAGGTTGCGTGAGGGTTTACATATTGTAATAACTGGTGAACCAAATGTCGGTAAATCAACTCTGTTTAATTTCTTAGCCAAGCGTGATATTGCTATTGTTTCTGAATATGCAGGCACAACAAGAGACGTGCTTGAAGCTCATATTGACATTGGCGGATACCCAATCATTCTCTCTGATACTGCTGGAATTCGTGAGAGTTCAGACCCGATAGAATCAGAAGGCATAAGTCGAGCAAAAAAGAGGTCTTTTGAAGCTGATCTAAGAATAGAACTATTTCCTTTTGGAAAACGTTATAATATCAATTGCAACGTTGTAAATAGCGATACTATTTATGTATTGAGCAAAGCTGACGATGCAATTAATGACAGAAATATACTGATTGGCGGTGTAGATTTTCTACCTATTTCTATTTTAAAGGGAATAGGTACAAACAAGTTGATCTCTCTCATAAAAAAGAAGGCAGAGGAAAAATTTGGGCATGATAGAGACACTCCTGTGATTACTCGGCAAAGACATAGGAGTCACATGCAGAAAGCACTGGAACATTTACAACGTTTTAATATCGATAATCCAATTGAGTTGATATCTGAAGATTTGAGGCTTGCTGCATTTGAACTTGGTGCGGTGATTGGAATTATTAATGTTGAGGAAATATTGAGTAGTGTGTTTAGCAACTTTTGCGTGGGCAAGTAAAGCTTTTATAGATTGCTTAAAATCAAATGTTGTGATAGAAAAGAAATGGACGGATGGCCGAGCGGTTTAAGGCACCAGTCTTGAAAACTGACGTACGTGATGAGCGTACCATGGGTTCGAATCCCATTCCGTCCGCACGCTACTTTTAGCATCCCGCTATGTTAGCTGATTTTTAGAGCTTATTTGGACTATGTGGTTCATAACGCTGGAAATCTTATCTAATCTAGCCACATCTTTTAAAAATACATCCCTTTGTAAATTGACCTTATTAGCGAAGAAAGCTAATATCTATAAATAGATTACCATCTGAATATGAAAACCGATATAGTAATAATAGGTGCAGGGCCTATTGGAATATTCACTGCTTTTCAAGCGGGAATGCTTGATATGAGATGTCATATAATAGATGTTTTGGATCAAGCAGGAGGACAATGCACAGCTCTTTACCCAGAAAAGCCAATATATGATATACCTGGTTATCCTGTAATTACTGCCCAAAAATTAATTAAGCAATTAATGGAGCAAGCTTCACCATTTGAGCCTGTTTACCATTTAAGTCAAAAAGTGGAAAAGATTTCGAATAACTGTGATCAAAGCTTTACTATCATAACTAACACAGGTACAGAGGTAAAATGTAAGGCTGTTATTGTTGCTGCAGGTAACGGAATGTTTGAACCTAACCGTCCACCCTTAAGTGGTATATTAGAATATGAAAATCAATCTGTATTTTACAGTGTAAATAAAATTTCTGATTTTCAGGACAAAACTATAGTCATTTCAGGGGGGGGTGATTCTGCAGCTGATTGGACTGTAGAACTTTCTAAAGTTGTAAAGAAAATTTATGTGATACATAGAAGAAAGGAATTTCGCTGCACTCCTGAAACTAGAAATAAATTAGAATCACTTGAAAATGATGGAAAGATAGAACTGGTAGTGCCATATCAATTACACGAACTAGCAGGAGGTAATGGGCAGTTGAGCGCAGTGATAGTAAAAAAAATTGCCTCTAAGGAAGAAAAAGAAATATCCGCTGATTTTTTGCTGCCATTTTTTGGATTGTCAATGAATCTTGGTCCAATAAACAGTTGGGGTATAGAGTTAGAACATGGCCGCATAGTTGTTGATCCGACTACCTTAAAAACCAGTAGAGATAGAATATATGCAATCGGAGATATAGCTACTTATTCAGGCAAACTAAAGTTAATATTAAGTGGTTTTGCCGAGAGTGCCATGGCTTGTTATGACATATACAAAGTAATCCACAACTCTCCAGTCAATTTTCAATATTCAACTTCAAAGGGAATTCACGGGAAAGAAAAACTTACTTGACACCCTTCGCCCCTGTATGGTCCCAGAGTGTGATGGTAAGGATTTAGTATAAACAATTCAGGAGATTTTGTCCACTGAGAACATGTAAATTCAAAAGGAGTAAGACCATTAAGAGTTTTGAGTCTCTTTGCATAATTGTAAGCCATGACAAAGTCATAAAGATGCTTTGTGAGTTGCTGATGTGATTGGTAGTAGTATTTTTTAACAGTAGCATTTTTTAAAGTTTTGTTCATACGTTCAACTTGCCCATTTGTCTAAGGATGGCTGATTTTTGTTAGACGATGTTCAATATTATGTTCTTCACAAACTCTATCAAATATGTGTTGGAAAGCGTATTTATGGCGTTTCTGGTTGGTAAATTGTATACCGTTGTCTGTCAAAACAGTGTGGATTTTATACGGTAGAATTTTAATCAAATTACGTAAAAACTCAGCAGCTATGGGTTTTGTAGCACTTTTATGTAACTCAATATAGGTGAATTTGGATGTTCTATCTATAGCAACAAATAGATATAGTTTTCCCTCCTCTGTTCTGACTTCTGCAATATCAATATGGAAATAGCCTATAGGATATTTCTTAAATTTCTTTTTTGGTTTAGCTTCACCATCAACATCTGGCAGTTTGCTAATGTTATGTCTTTGTAAACAGCGATGCAGGCTAGAACGAGTTAAGTGCGGAATTGTAGACTGCAAGGCATAAAGGCAATCATCTAATGGTAGAAGTGTATGCTTCCGAAATGCGACGATTATTGCTTCTTCTTCTAAAGTTAGAACAGTTGATCTTGGATGTTTTGGACCCATATCAGCGTCTTTAGTGAATGAGCGTTTTCTCCACTTAATAATAGTTTTTGGATTAAGGTTATAATACTTTGAGAGTTTTGCTATGCTCTCTTTACTATTTTGTATTGCTCTACGAATCGTCTCTGTTGTTTTGGCACACCCATGTAATACTTGTCCCATAATTCCTCCTTTGATGGTATTTTTTTCTCACATTTTATCATACTATCACACTCTGGGACTGTACACAAAAAAAATTATGCTACGTAAGGTAACAAGCGTAGTAGGGCTAATAGAAGGGACAATATAGGATGCAACGAAAGTAAAGGTATTGAGTCCCGAAATTTTTGACGATATGGAGGTTGACGCTCTCTTGCAGGCGGAAGACAAAATAAGTGATAACGAAAAGGCAAGATATCACTTGCTCCATCGGGATCTAAGGCCGTGTCATGTGTTGAGATGGAACTTACGTGAACTTGGGAGATCCTTTGTATTCCCAATAGGGTACTCTAGAACAAGTCAATAAAGGCGAGGACTGGGGAAAGATACGAAGGAAGTCGGACTAACTGATAGTACTCAGAGTGTGGGAAAGCCACATACAAGGGGAAGCGGTTAGCAATATAGTAACTGGTATAGGGATTGCTATACAA
Organism: Wolbachia endosymbiont (group A) of Conops quadrifasciatus; assembly: GCF_964027015.1. Classification (NCBI taxonomy): domain Bacteria; kingdom Pseudomonadati; phylum Pseudomonadota; class Alphaproteobacteria; order Rickettsiales; family Anaplasmataceae; genus Wolbachia; species Wolbachia endosymbiont (group A) of Conops quadrifasciatus. The sequence continues at coordinate 532,168 of NZ_OZ034722.1, read as the reverse complement.
ATACAACAGAGATTGGAGGAATATGCAAGGAAAACTAGACCAGATAGTAGAAAGAGCGAAGCGAGATAAACGATTGAAATTCACATCGTTAGTGCATCTGATAAATGCAGAGAATCTTGCAGAGTGCTATAAGGAACTAAAACGAAACAAGGCTTGCGGTATAGACCAGGTAACAGTGGAAACTTACGGAGAAAATCTTGAAGAGAAGCTTAGAACTCTAGTGGATAGCATGAAGAAAAAGCAGTATCAACCGCAACCGGTGAAAAGGGTATATATACCAAAAACTGGGAGCAAAGAGAAACGCGGGCTCGGAATACCATCAACAGAAGATAAGTTGGTACAGATAATGTTAAAGAAGATACTAGAAAGTATTTATGAAACAAATTTTCTGGACAACTCTTATGGATTTCAACCAGGAAGAAGCTGTCATCAAGCGGTCAAAACACTGAATAAAGCAGTTATGGACAAACCAATTAATTACATTGTAGAAGTGGATATCAAGAAGTTCTATGATAATATTCAGCATAAATGGCTAATGAGATGTCTGAGAGAGAGGATAACAGACCCCAACTTATTGTGGTTAGTAAAACGGTTTCTCAAGGCAGGAATAGTTGAAGCTGGACATTATGAAGCAACCGAACAAGGTACACCACAAGGCGGTATAGTAAGCCCAATATTAGCTAAAATATACCTACATTATGTATTGGATTTGTGGTTTGAAAAGAAATTTAAACCTAGATCCAGAGTGAGTATGCAGCTAATAAGGTTTTGCGACGATTTTGTAGTGTGCTGCGAAAAGGAAGAAGATGCGAAAGAGTTCTTGGAATTGCTGAAACAAAGATTAAGAAAATTTGGATTGGAAATATCTGAAAACAAAACAAGAATAGTAAAGTTTGGCAAGAGAGAATGGTATCAAGCAGAAAGAGAGAAACGAAGAAAGAATAGCTTCAAATTTCTTGGATTTACCCATTATTGTGGAAAGAGTCGTAATGGTAGACTAATGATAAAACAGAAAACTGTAAAAACAAGTCTAGCCAGAAAGATTAAAGAAATCAAAGAATGGATGAAGAGAATTCGAAATCACGATCGTCTTAAAGAATGGTGGCAGAAACTCAAAACTAAACTAACAGGACACTATAGCTATTTCGGAATTAGCGGAAATTATCGATGTTTAAGTCAATTCTATCGATCGATAACAAGGCTAGCATTTAAGTGGATAAACCGACGTAGTCAAAAGAGAAGTATGAAGTGGGAGCAATTCAACCATTACTTACTAGTCAATCCACTACCAAAGCCAAAAATACACTATTCTTTATATACATGAGAGCGAATGCTATGAATGCTATTATTGTGGAGCCGTGTGCGGGAAAGCTGCATGCAAGGTTCTTGTGGGGAAGTTATAAGAACAAAACTCAAACAAGAGGTATAGGACTATGACTTCTACCGAACAAAAAATAAAAAGATTATTTAAAGACTGTTTTGCACATCTAGGGCAGCAAGCGTTGTATGAATCAAGGGATAAGTAATACAAGGTACAGATATTAAAGCAACAGCCAGATAAATTATATGGAATTGGTGAAGGACAATTTGTAGGAGAAATTTTGACTTTAGAAGTAAGTGTGTTTGATGTATTAAAGCCAATGGTAGGAGATACTTTTGTTATTGGTAACCGTAGATACAAAGTACATTCACCGCCGCTTAGGGATAATTCAGGAATAATCTGGAAAATTCAAGCGTCAGGAGTATAAATGCGTATTAACGTTGAAGTTACCGGTAGTATTGAAAAGGTAATACAAAGTATAGATGCTGAAAGGAAAAAAGTGGAAAAAGCGACGGTGAGGGCATTAAACAAAACAGCGCTGTGGGTAAGGTCACAAACTGTCAAACAAGTAAACGAAGAAAAACAAATACCAAAAAAAGCGATGAGAAAAAAGTTAAGTGTGGATAAAGCAAATAGAAAGCGTTTGTGGTCAGTAGTAAAGCTTAGTTCCCAGTGGATAGGAGTAGCAAAATTTGGGAGCATAAAACAGACAAAGATAGGAGCAAGGGCAGGAAGCCATATGTATGAAGGAGCATTTATAGCAACAATGAAAAATGGTCATATAGGAATATTCAAAAGAAGGTACATGACACCGTTACCAATAGATGAAATTAAAGTAAACACGCAAGCTCGGGAAATAATGAAAGAGTTAGTTGATAATGAAGTAGAGAGAGTATTTGAGAAGTATTTTGATCAGCAAATGAGTTATATGAAATAATGTTCTGGGGAAATTTACATGAGGCAATCTGTAATAAGGTCAGGGAAGAAATCCCAGCAATACAAACGTGCGAAATGTATCCAACAGAACGTCGGGAAATAATAGCGCCAGCGGTGTTTGTAGAGCTTGTGAGTTTGGAACCAGGAAAAGATCCGGGAACAAGAGGAATTAGCGCTAAGAGCAAGATTTGAAGCGAGAATTGTAGTTAATGGAACAGTTGAAGATTCTCAGGTAGTGGTAAGGTCACTGGCAGCGGAAGTTGCAAGGGTTGTAAGTAAAAATACTTGGAACGTGAAAAATATTGCACCTGGAGAGTTTTTATCAGCGGAAGTAGACGATTTTAAGCCAGAGTTGGATGCATACCTTATGTGGTTAATGGAGTGGACTAATGAGCTACATATAGGTCAATCAATGTGGTCAGGGGGTATTACGCCACATGTTATCGAAATAGGTAAAGCACATGTTAGACCATAATTTTGCGATCTCAGAGCTGAATAGGAAGTTAGCGAATATTATTCGTGTAGATCTAGTTAAAGAAGTAGACTATGAAAAAGCGAGAGTGCGGGTAAAAATAGGAGAATTTATAACCGATTGGCTTCCGTGGGTAACGGCAAGAGCAGGAGAAGATAGAAGTTGGTTTGCGCCAGATATTGATGAGCAGGTGATGGTATTATCGCCATATGGAGAGTTGTCATTAGGGGTGGTGTTACCGGCAATATATCAGGAAAAGTATCCTCCTCCGGAAAGTAAAAAAGAAGTAAGTAGTGTAGTATTTAAAGATGGAACAAAATTATCGTACGACAAGGAGAATCATCATCTTGAGATTGATGTAGTAGATAAAATAACGTTGAAAGTAGAAGGATCAAGCGTAGAGATGACAAAGGATGGAATAAAACTTAAGGCACAAAGAATAAATCTAAATTAGAAAAAGGAATGAATAAATCAGTTATATGCCTAGGAGATCACTGCGGGGAAGCGTTGCCGCATTTTTGTATAAGTGGAAGCAGAGATATATTTGTAAACGGAAGACCAGTTTGTCGGCAAGGAGATAGTTTTACAGAAGGTAAGGTAATGGCACAAGGGTCGAAAGCAGTGTTTGCAAATGGTCATGGTATAGGAAGAGTTGGGGATTCAGTATCTTGTGGTTTTAAGGTAATAAGTGGAAGTGAAAACGTGTTTGCGAGCTAAAAATGAGAGGTATGGATGCTAAAACAGGAAAAGAGTTAGAAGGAATAGAACATTTAAAGCAATCAATAGTTAATATTTTAACTACTCCTATTAACAGCAGAATAATGCGCAGGAACTATGGGTCAAGATTACTTGAGTTAGTTGAACGGCCAATCAATCGTGATTTTACGTTAGAAATTTACGCAGCAACCGCTGAAGCACTGGAAAAATGGGAAAAGAGATTTAAGTTAGAAAAAGTAAAAATAACAGAAGTGAAAGAAGGAAAAGTAACGCTTGACCTAGAAGGATTGTACTTACCAATGGGGGAAAAGATTCGCTTTGATGGAGTTGTGGTATAAAGATGGAGCAGCCAAATATTATCGAACCACTGAACTTTGAAGAGATTTTTTCTCGGATGAAAGAAGAATTAGTAAGTCGTGATGAAAGTTTTACGGCATTAGACCTGCTGCAAAAGGTGATTGAAAAAATAATGTGAGAGAAGTAGAAGAAGAATAAGCAGATTGAGTAAGGTAAAAAAATGAGCTTTAGTTACTATAACATGAAGAAACACCCAAGAAACTTTCGTAATATAACAGGTTTAACTATAGAGGAGTTCGAAAAGGTAGTGGAAAAAGTGAGGTCTGGGTGGGAAAGAGTTGAAAAACAGAAAAAGTGCCATGGTAGAAGATCACAACTACCAACTCTAGAAGATAAGTTATTTTGCGTAATTTTGTACTATCGCACTTACATAACACATAGATTTTTAGGGTGCCTGTTCAATGTGCACAACGCAAATGTATGTAGGTTACTGAAGAAAATAGAGCCATTACTTGCCAAAAAAGTTACTATAACAAAAGATAGAAGTATGACACCAGAAAAAATACTGAAGATTCTGGCTGATATTACAGAACAGCAAATACAGAGACCAGAAGATAGTAAAAAACGGAAGAAATCATATTCAGGAAAAAAAAGAACCAACACTATGAAAACTGAGATTGTTATCGAAGAAGGTGGAAGAATTTTATCAGTGTCAAAGTCATATCGTGGTAGAATTAATGATTTTTGCATAAGGAAACAAGAAAAATATTTACCAATCGATAGCATAAAATATGCCGATTCTGGATATCAAGGTTGGCAAAAATTGCAAAGCAATGTTATAATTCCATATAAAAAGTATCGTAAAAAGCCATTAACTCCAGAGCAGAAAGAGCATAATAGAAGATTAGCATCATTTAGAATGAGAGTAGAAAATAAGATCCGTGAGATAAAGATATTTAAGATTATGTCTCATATTTACCGCAATTTTCAGAAAAAATACAACCTGAGGTTCAATATTATTGCTGGTATTGTGAATCTTAAGCACGCCTTTTAGTTAACCTTGATTTTAGTCACCCTCCTTTCCTTCTTTTTATTGCTTGATTCTCAGCAGGTCTTGACAATGAGGGCAGAACACCACTACATTGGGCAGCTTACCACGCCAACGTTGATTTAGTAAAATACTTCATAGAGAGAGGAGCTGAAATTAAGGCCACTAAGAAATATGGGAATACACCATTACATTATGCCCTTAATGGTCGATGGAATGAGGATTATTTAGAGGTAGTTAAATACATAGCAGGAACAAGAAAATTAACTATTCCCAAAAATGTTGAAAACGTTGAAAAGGACAGCTTGGACATCATCAAATATGATTTTTACTGAAGTCTCCTATCTTACTCTCTTACGGTAGTGCAAGGTAGCTTTAATAGAATCTTAGATTAAAGAGTATATCTTTGTCTCAAAATGTTTTAAAGAGACATGACTACTGACACAAAGTTAACAGACTACGAAGTAGGGAAAAAATTAAAACATGAGAGGGAAAAGAAAAGATATACTCAGGCAGGTCTAGGAAGTAAAGTCGGAGTATTAGAGAAGCAAATGTCCAGATATGAGCGAGGGGAAAATCCGATTTCAATCATTATATTCTGTATGATAGTAGTGGAACTAATGATTGATATGGCAAAACTACTGCCTGAATCGATGGCATCAGAGAAAGGTGAGGTAGAAAAAACATTAAATCTAGTTAGAGAATGTAAAAAATTTAGGAACCAGGAATTATGTAAGATAGCCTCTGCATTAAATAAATCTATCCAGATGGGAGAAGAAGAGGGCAGAGAAGCAGGAAAGATTAAAGTAGCAAAGAATCTACTTAAAGCGGGTATTTCTGTTGATGTCATCCTCCAAACAACAGGCTTGTCTAAAGATGAACTTAAGAAACATGATAAAACAGAGATAGTTAATTTTATAGCCTATAAAACAGGGGAAAATATGAAAGACTGGAGGCTAGCAAGAGGACGTTCTCAGGAGGATTTAGGAAATGAAGTCGGTTTAACAGGTGGTCAAATACGACGCTATGAGCAAGGAACCCATATCATGACAATAGGAAAACTATGTAATGCAGCAGACAAATTATCAACGCACGCTCAAACTCTACTGCCGAAAATTAGTGAACTAATAGAAAAAGGCAATGTTGAAATTGAAAGAAGTAATGAGGATAGAGAGGGAGAAAATGGGGTACTAGATTTAGTGAGAGAGTATGAAAAAATTGATGATCAAGAAATACGTGATAAATTTTATTCATTAATTATGTCAGTATCTAAAAGAATACAGATTGATAAAGAAAAGGGTAAAAAAATAGGGGAAATAGAAGTGGCAAAGAATCTACTTGAGGTAGGTGTTCCTATTAATATAGGCGACTGACCTAAAAAATCTTAAAGCTAGTGGCATGCTTGAAAGACTATAAATATCAAGATAATTTCCTTGGAAAATCTCTAAGCTATTAACTTAACATCAACATCTGTCCTTACTATATACAACGGCTTACTGTTTCTTTGAAACTTGAGGCTCCTCTTATTTCATCAAGTTTTGTCAAAGGACCGATTTTTCCATTAGATTGACTCATTGCTTCAGAACGCATCAATTTCCCAGACCTTTCAAAGTAGCCTTGTTCAATAGCGTCGTACACTGAATACCCACCAAGTGAACAATTCTTACCCAATTCTTCTTTACAATTTTTGAACTTTTCCAATATTTCCTTTTTATTACTCACTTCTACTATTATTTTATCTTGCTTGTCAGGGTATAAATTAACTTCCAATTCTCCTAAACTAGTATAGAAAGTTAACACTATATTGCTACCATCTGCAAGATCAGTGTAATGCCTTATGCCTTTTTGCGTTATAATTTCTACCTCACTTTTACCGATTCTTATTATATCTCTTCCGTACTCTATTTCTCCTTGAGTTAGTCCTAAACTCCTTGCTCCATCTGTAATCTTCGCAACATCTATTTTGCTGTCCTCTGAGTATTCTAAGTAAAAAGTAGAATTATCCATTTTTGCATTTTTTACTTTACCAGTAGCTGCACTTTTAACAATTTCCATAAACTTTAAAGTATTATTGACATATTCTTCATGAGCTTTTTTCATATTAGTTTTGTGACCTTCAAACTTCTCCAGTTCGTCAATCACACACATACTGTTTATGTTATATAATAACGCTCCTTCTGATACTAATTTACATACTATACCACTAGCAATTTTTATATCTTGAGAACTCTTCTTTAAGTCACTAATTCTTTTTATTACATAATCTGCAAAATTATACCTACTTTCATACTTCTTTCCATATTTTACTCGCTGCGTTAACATTTACCAATAATGGAGTACACCCATCTCCATCCGCTGCGTTAACATTTACTCCTTTCTCTATTAGGTAATCTATAAAATCTGTATCGCCAGCTTTAGCAGCACAGTGTAATGCATACTCCTCTTCATCAAGATCTACTTCTCTTACTACATCTATAGGGCTACCTTCAGCAGCCTGGTCTAGTTGATGCTTTGCTTCCAATGGATCTGCTTCTCCACTACAACCCTGCTCAGGTTCAAAAATATCTTCAGTCATACACCCCCCTGGATAAAGATATTATGTGTAATACATAGTACGAATAAAAACTAATGCAAGCATAATTTTTCTAACTTTCGTATTTTTTAGAGAATTTATATTTTTTTCTTTCTATACCCATTTTACTTCAATAAACTTCACTGGCATTGGTACGCTTTCTTTTGAATTTGCTACATGGATTTCTTTTACCTATTTACTCTATAAATGGTTGTGCAACAAAGCTGAATTTACACAAACAAAATCTTTGGTTTACTTTTATTATAGGAATAGTTAATTTAAAGGACGGTTCGTAAGAAATTTGTGGAAGGGCAATATCTATGAAAAGATTTAATCTCATCAAAAATCAGAGACATTATATAGGGTTTAAAGTACAAACTAGGAGTTTATTAATCTTATCACTTTTGATACTAAATAGTAGTTTCACATATGCTGACAGAACAGTTATATCTTCATGTGATAAAGTACCTTCAGGTTATAATGGTAAGGTTTTTAGGATTAAGACTGATTACCCAACTGAAATTAGTAATGCAAAAAACCCGTGGGAATATATATCATTTAAAGAGGAACCACAAAAATACGCTTACACAATTTTAAAATACATATATGACGGAAATATTAACTGTGATTTTGATTTACATTGTAATAAGGTCGCTAATTGGTATCATGCACCATGGATGCATTATGGGATAACTGGTAGAGAATTTGTTAATGGTTTAACAAGAGAACGATCCTTCAAACCTGGTGAATTACATAATCATCAAAAATCTATGCTACAAAATTGGGCAATTTCTATTGTTAATGAGCAAGGAGCCTATACATATGGGCAGGTATGGCAAGATATAAATAACGCTGATATTACTAAAGGTAAATTCCTAGATGGCACAGTAAGCACAAAATTAGTATTTACAGAGGCAACGCAAGAGGATATTTCAACTCTTAAAAACAGTATCTCTTGGACTTGCTATATTAATCAGTCTGAGAAAGGAACTCCAAAGGTATTTAAGCAACTTAGATTATTTCAAATTGATTTTTTAGTTAAAGACAAGAGATCAGAAGAAACAGGATGGGTTGCAGGTACATTTATTTATGATTGTACTATAAATAATAAAAATCCGTGGTTTAATATGAAATTGATCGGTGTTGCTTGGGGTAATGACTCTAATTACTTTACATCAGATTATGCAATCGGGGAAAGATTATTAGAATGTTGGATAAATCCCGATGTGATGAAAAGTTCTTTAGGATATTTAGGTAGACTTAATGGTCCAATAGATAATAAAAAATCTTCATGTTTGTCATGCCATAGTACAGCACAACATCCTGAGAAATCTCCATCGGTACCACCAGAACATATAACAGAACGGGAAGTAAAATACTGGTTTAGGAATCTGAAAGAAGAATCATTTGATGATGGAGCATTTAATTTTGATTATTCCAAGCAGTTAAGCCATGGCATTAGAAACTACTATAGTGCTAAAAAAGAAAATGATCCTATTGGGTGTAATGCCTTTAATTATAAAGATATCACTCAAACTCCAATCAACTAATACAGTTTATGGCTTATTTATAATGGTCTTTAAAACGTGTGAGGGTGAAACTGTCAGATGGAAAACACAACAAGGCAATATCTTCTTGTGGATAGAATACCTTTGAAAGAAACACCTAACTTTAGCGTCACAAAAAATTTCATTATTTACTTTCTTCAAAAACACAAAAAAAGTACGTATATTTGTGAGAACAATTTAAACAAAAGCGGCGTTGTGAAAATAAAAACGCAAAATTGCTGCAACAAAGTTAGGCAAATTAGTTCATATATAAATGTAGCAAAAGTAGGCTAATATAGCTGATTTTGCGGTATAGTAAAATTATTATATAGAAAAGTTTGAACGTATTGTTTGGTAGACCAATCCATCCCAAAACAAAAAGCTCTCACCGCCCTTGGTTTTGACTACTGAAAATGGTTATGTTATTTAATTCTTAATAAATATAGTACTAAATTAATATTAGTTTATTTTAGAATAATAATTAAGATAGACTTATAAAAAACAGAATTAAAAAGTGAACAAAAGACCGTATATTAAGCCTATTAAGAGCCTTTTACTGAAACCACTTTAGGTTAGAAAATTTTTCTAAAATAGTAATTGACAAAGTTTTAAAGGTAGAGCAACATACCTAAAATATATTAAATTTTGTTAGGTGGGTAAGTATGGATTACGAAGATGTACAAAAGATATTACTAACGTCTATTAAAGAAGATGATCCTCATAAAGGGTTTAAAGAGTTAGAGACTAAGAGATATTGTATTGCATATCAGACACTATTTAATAGATGGAATAGCATAATACTACCACCTTTTTTAAAGAAAATTTTAGAAAGCGAAATTTGTTGAAAAGCCGATGATATCTTAGGTTATGTTAAACTTGATAGGTATGCACTAGGGAAAAAATTATTAACCTTAAAAACTGAAGATGGACAGAAATCTCTTCTTGATTCTTCTGATCGCTACAAAATTGCCTGCTGGTGTTGTTTTGAGGACGAGATAAGAGCTATTTTTGAGGAACTTAAATTAACATTAGGTAGCAAGCCAGTAGAGAGTTTAGTTAAAGGATGCAATAGAGGAGCTTTAATGATCTATTGGTCACATGCTATGAATAACCAGGAACATCAGTTAGAATTAAATAATGAACATCCATACGTTTATGCTTTTAAATGTGCGATGCTAGAAAAGCATGTTGAAGCTTTGGAATTCTTTTGGAATAAGTTACAGTCAATTGATTCTGTGTCTCCAAAAAGGAAAGAAGATTTATTAATGGAAGTAGCGTATAATAAAGGGCATTTTTCTACAGATGATGTTGGTATGGTTGATTTTTGCCTACGCTATCTTTGTGAAGATAAGTATCATGAGTTATTGAAAAGGGATTTTAAACAAAATAAGTATCATTATATATTAAATACGTTAATAGGTAGTTACTTTTTTGAAAGTGCCAAAAAGCTATTTGAGCATTTAGAGTCAGAAGATTTATCTACTGATAAGTACTCTACGTTAATGTTTGCAGCATTAGACTCGATTGTTTCTATGCCGGATGATAGTTTTATTAAATCTGGTAGTGACATGCTCACCTCTATGTGGAATCGTCCTGGATTTGAAGCTCATAGACAACACTATTTATATAAGTTAAGCGAACAACTCTCATCAACCAGAGATTTAGTTGCTTCTCTCATTAAGGAGAATAAAGCTATTAAAATATTATCTAAGATCGTTAACTCTCTTAACCAAGAACAAATGCACTCTATTATGGAAGAAGATAAGTCAATATATGAAATATTTACTAGAATTAGAGGTAGGCAATTCGACGGTGGAGCAGGTGATGGTCAGTTGCCAAGTTCATTATTAAATGTAGAAGCTGTAAAGCAGGAGGTTGCTGAGGGTAGAGGAAAAGTTTAGTGTTTCTGCTTTAGGAAATTCAGTTGCTTAGGCTTATGTACAAAAAGAGTTATAGAGCTTAGGTAAGAATGAAAAAGGTTAAAATTAGGGGGCAGTTATGGTTGGTAATAATCAGCAACAAGAAAAACCACAAGATTTTGAATTGATAGAGTTGCTTTTTGGAAAAATAGACTCCTCAACCTCCAATGCAGCAGATCTACTAGATAAGTCCTTTGAAGCAAGATTTCAGTCATTAGTTGATCAAATACAATCTTATTTGCACTCTAGTGAAAAGCCTGGCTTTTTTCCTCATAGATTTTTAGGTTCTTTTTCCAGTGTATTAGATACTAAACTTAATGACAAGCTAGGCATAAAAAAATTGCACTTTCGTTTTGAGGGAGCGAGAACTTTAAAGGTTGTAGCAGAAACAGAATCCAAAACAAATGTTTTTATTTTCACTGAAGAGATAGAAGCTCAACACTCTAAGCCTTCAGATGCCCATACTAGGAGCTTTGAATTCACCAAGGGCGAGTTCAAGAGTGTAATAGGTAGAGATTATAATGAATTGGATGCCCGCAAGCTTCAAATTGATGTGATAAAAATTCTAAAAGATAAATATGAGTTAGTAAAAACTAAGCCGAAGTCAGACAAAGATGTTAAGTCGAAGAAGTTATATTTATATCTGAAGAATAACGTATTGGAGTGTAAAGCTAAGGATGTACATGGAAATACTCAAACAATGCAAATTGACCCTAATGAATTAAAAGGTCATTATCTACCTCAAGATGAATTTTTAAAGAAAGCTAAGCAGTTTCTAAGTAGCTCAAATAAAAACCTTAGTGATGATTTTAGTAAGGAAATATCAAGAATTGTATCAGCAAGGGAATATACTTTAAAGAGTGATGGAGAAGATGAAAAAATAAACATTAAGGTAGAAATTAACAAGAAAATCAAAGATGTACCTATCCCTCCTCCAACAGAGTTTCCATTTACAGAAGTGAAAAAAAAGCTATGTAAATCTGTCTATTTAGAGAATTATATAGAAAAGCTTACTATTCCAGATGAAAAGCAAGTTCAGGATAATCTTAAAGCCATTCTAACTTATATTAAAAAAGCTCATACTAATTTAAATTTACAAGCTAATGTTTATGGCATTAAAGCTCGCGAAGCTGATCAACATGGCTTTGTAGCAGGAGTATTTGATAACTTTCGATATCGTGATAATACCAAGGTCTACCTGGAGCAGTTTGCTGGTGGAGGTTATGCTGATATCGTTTTGCTTGTTCTTGGGCCTAATCGTGCTGTTGATTCAGTTCCAATTCTTATTGAACTCAAGGCTGGAACTGAAGGACAAGTTGATCCAAGTGATGCACTGAGACAAGCTGAAGATTATATAAAGGGTTTTAGACCAAATAAGATGAGGGTTTTAACCAATGCAGATAATGCTATCGCCGTTGGGCTAAATTTAGATTACACAGAACCGTTTAAAACTGAAGTAAAACCTATTAAACAACCACCAGCTCCTTTGATGGAGAAATTTATCGAATTAGTTGGCAAGTGGGATAATCAATCAGCCTATGAGGAAGTTTTTAAGCGGGAGGTAAAAGATCTATTATCAAGCGAATACTATACTTTTCCAGCAAATAAAGAAACAAAAGACCATTACTATTTCAGTCGAGACATATTAGGTCAATCAATCTTAGTTAACAAAATTGGTCAAGATCAGAGTCACATTAACAAATATATATATTCATACAATGAGTATCCTCTGAATTGGTCTCAGGGAACGGAGTACACTTTTTCCAAAAGCCCTGTTACAACATTAATATTTATTCAAGGTAATGAAGGGCAAGAAAAAACAGCATTCATTTTTCATATACGAGAGTCCAATACGAGAGAATTCTATGCTGACAAAAAAATTCCAGTTCTGAACATACCTGAAATAGGAAATGTCATAGAAATTAAAATGAGTCTAAAAAAATATGAAACAGGGTTATCTTTTGAAAAACTTTTTGAAATAGAACAGATAAGTAAGTATAAACCAAGTGGTTCCGGTCAGCAATTTAAAGGTAATTTTCTTAAGATACCCAGTTCTGATGAATTAAAGGCAAAATTTGATCAAGCAATCACTTCTCAATATGCTACTTCCTCTGACGGTGAGGTTTCATTGCAAGCCTATAAAGGGTTGCTTACTGAGGTAGCAGATGCGATTTACCCTATTAAAGATTTGATTACTAATGAAGCAAGATTACAAGCTGTTCTTAATGGTTTATTTAGTAGTTAAAGCGATTTAAAGCTACAGGAAACTTCTTCTAAGACTGTAATCATACCTGAATTTCAAACAGGAGCAGGTGGTCGTGTTGATATGGTAATTCAAGGTATTGGTCCTTCACCTCGGGGTACTAAAGAATACACTCCTATAGCGCTGGAATTTAAGCTTATAGATAAAAACTTAGATGAAGAAGGAATGAAAAAAGAGGTTGATCAATTAACGAAAGAACAAAATGTTAGATATGCTAAAGGGGCGGCACTGAAAGCAATTACAGATAGTGATAAAATGTTTTTCATGGGTGTGGTTGTTAATGTGAAGGCTAAGGATAAAGGTTCTTTAATATTAACAAGTGATGAGTTTGTTCCTGCTCTGGTAGTGCACAGTTCTATTGACATTGCTAAGAGAAAACATTTAGAAGGAATACAAGAAGTAACCCAGAGACTCAAAGATATGGGTATACAAGAAGAGAACCTAAGTACATTAGAGTCTGCAACAGCAGAAAAGGATTATCATTACTGGCTTCAACAACACGATATAGCTGATATTGCAAGAATAGAATATGGCTATGGTACTGATGGGGCTAACATATTGTTTGAAGTAGTGGGATCACCGAAGCATATAGCTAATAAATTACAACAGTTTCAGAATAGCGTAGCAACAAGAGGTGAAAAGCGGCCATTAACTTTAATTGTTAATTTAAATGATAATCATTGGGTTACGTTAGTTATCGCCCGTCAAAATGGGCAGTATAATGGATACTATGCAGACTCGTTTGGTAGCAATGTTCCAGATAGTATTCGTCAAGTTTTAGAAAAGGCTCAAATTACCGTTAATGATGTTTCTGTTACTCAACAAAGTGATGGTTATAATTGTGGCTTGTGGGCGTTAGAAAATGCTAGAGATATTAATGATGTATTGCAAATGAGTAGATCACGTAATATTCCTGATGAAATACATAACCGTTTGCAAGTTCAAGGAAGAAATGAAGATTATTTTATACGTACGAGAGAAGATGTTTCAGATAGATTAAGTATAGATCCACAACGTATATCTAACTTAGATGAAGCTATACTTGCTGAAACACAAGCACCTAGGAAGAAATTCAACCTAAACAGTTGTGTAAGGCCGGTTGGTAGAAGCAAAAGAAGTGTTAATCCTTGTTTATTTTCAAAGAGTGATGTGGAAAAGTTTAGTAAAGGCAAGGTAGATGAAAATAATGTAGACAAAACTATAATTGATAGTGAAAAGTTCCTAACTTATGTTAAAAATAGTCAAGATGAAGCAAAAAATGCTCAGCTAGTAGAGTTTGTTGGAGACAAAAATATTGAAGGTGATAGTAAGTATTTACTTGATAAGGTTGTTGGAGATCAAGGATATGAGCGCTATGTTCAGAATGAACGTATCAAGGATTTGCACGGTGATATTGTACATCAAGATAGTAGTTTAACAAAAAATCCAAAGCTAAAAAGCAGGTTAATGAATGCTGCAGGTGGAATACAATTAATCAGAGGAATCCATCAACGCTATTTTCAATAAGGAACCATTATAGCACAAAAACTAACTTTCTTAGATTTTAATATGTATGCAAGAGGTTACTTTCACCCCGAGAAAACATTACTACTTCCTCTTATCACCTTAAATCCACAGGAAAATCTCGCTTGAGTGAGGCTATATCTACACACTACGTTTTCTTTATTTTGCTTATAACTTCCACAAGCAGTGCAAACATAAATGAAGAATACAAATATCCTTTTGGTAATTCTATATGAAATCCATGAAGTATGAGGTACACACCGACAAGTAAAATAAATAAGATAGCAATTACTTTTAAACCTGGATTAGATTTGATTAAATGGGCGGTATAACTTGATAAAAACAGCATTGCTAGCATGGAAAATGTAAACGCTGTGGCAATTATTATCATGTTATAAGTTAGTGCTATAGCAGTTAATATCGAATCAACTGAAAAAACTAAATCTATTAATATAATTTGTAGCACAACTAAAAAAAATTTTGATTTAACGTTTGCTTTCTTTTTATTTTTCTTACATACAAAGATGTCATCTCGTAACTCCATAGAGCTTTTAACAATAAGGAATAATCCCCCTGCAATCATAAGTAAATCCCTTGCTGAAATATTTAGCGATGCAGTGTGAAATATAGGTTTTTGCATTGACAATATAGATGATGTAAAAAATAGTATTACAAAACGCATTAATAGCGCTAATCCAAGGCCCATAAGGCGCACTCTTTCTCTCAGCACATTTGGTACCTTATCTATTGCTAGAGAAATAAAGATTAAATTGTCTACACTAAGTATAGTTTCAAGTAGTGTAAGTGTCAGTAAAGTCCAAGCATCAGCTAGCATTTTTGTCCCAAATTCGGCTCTTCTTACTCTACAATAGATGTGTAAAAATTAAGTGACTTCACTCAGAAGTTTTATAGCAGCTCTCCAGAAAAACAGGATAACTGCTAATATAAAGTTCAGCAGCTTCTTCTATTTTCGTTTTTGAGTAAAATCAATAATAAGAGAGTTTCTTATTTTCATACACGCAAATAAGATAAAGCCTTATTTTCATTTTTGACTTTATTTGAAAATAATATATACTATAAAAATAGTGTGCTAGGTTGAATGAATGTATATTAAAGGATCACCATCAGGCAAAGTTGTTAGAGCATTCGCTGGTTATCAGGCATTTATACCTAACCCCTTGCTACCAAAATTTGAATGGGACAATTATTTAGTTAATAGTCTTTCCAGAGCAGATCATATTTTGGGTATGTTATCCAGGAAAGGAGCTAAATTGCCTAACCCTCATCTTCTCATACGACCCTTTATAGCACGTGAAGCAGTTCTTTCAAGTAGAATCGAGGGAACTCAAGCAACTCTTGGTGAAATTTTGGCTCAAGAAGCAGGTGCTAATGTAGATCGCAATCCCGATGATTTACAAGAAGTACGCAATTATATATCAGCGCTCGATTATTGACTAAAACGTTTACAATCTTTTCCACTGTCGCTTCAGTTGGTTAAAGAAATTCACGGAAAACTTATGCAAGGTGTAAGAGGTTCTCACGCAACTCCAGGAGAATTTCGCCGAGTGCAAAATTGGATTGGAAGCCCAGGATGTACAATAGACACAGCAAAATATGTGCCACCAATGCCAGGTGAATTGATGGGTTGCTTGGACTCTTTTGAAAAATTTTTACATGATAGAACATTACCCCCACTTATACATATAGATACCGTCTAGTTAGTCAACAAGAAAATTACAAAATAAGGCAATATTTCATATAAGATTGAAAGTATTTTTTTTAACAATCAGCTAAGTAAACCTTCCTCCAACAGCTTTGCCCTGTAGTTTTTGATATGATCTGGATCAAAAGCCTTCTTTGAACCTTAGAACACCAAAAAACAATATGGAGTAACTTACGCACCGCAGCTCCCACAATGGCCATATTATGCTTGCCTTTTTCTTTTAATCTCTTGCAAAAAGTCATAATAATAGGATTGTGATTTTTAACTACTATAGCAGGAAAATACATTGCCTTACGTAGTGTTCGTGAACCTGATTTACTTAATCTGGGCTTGGCATATACAGAGGAACCTGACGTTATATTTCGTGGTATAGCTCCAGCATATGCTGCCAATTGCCTGGCATTTCTAAAAGCTTTTATGTCAGGAACTTCAGCTAAGATAGCTATTGCTGATTCCTCTCCTATGCCTGAAATAGTTAATAGAAGTTGAAAATTTTCCAACAACTCTTTGTGTTGCTTTAATAGTTCACGTATGGAGTTTTTTATTGTTTCTATTTTTTGAGCTATATTCATTGCAAGGTCTTCCCAAGCATTTGTAACTTCTTTAGGC
Organism: Wolbachia endosymbiont (group A) of Conops quadrifasciatus; assembly: GCF_964027015.1. Taxonomy (NCBI): domain Bacteria; kingdom Pseudomonadati; phylum Pseudomonadota; class Alphaproteobacteria; order Rickettsiales; family Anaplasmataceae; genus Wolbachia; species Wolbachia endosymbiont (group A) of Conops quadrifasciatus. Next base: position 515,241 of record NZ_OZ034722.1, on the reverse strand, counting down.
AGTCTCTCTTTTTTTTCTAAGTGGTTATTTACTAATGTCAATTCATCTTTTAACGCAGCCGAGCAACGATAAAGATGTTTTAATTTTTTTAACTCAGGAGAAGGTGGTGTCCAACGAGTTGGTTCCTGTCTTTGTCAGTAATCAGCAATAATTTCCGCATCGGTCTGATCATTCTTTTGTCGTACAAGCTTACTTCTTGCATAAGATCTTATGCAAGAAGGATTTACAACACTTACAAAATGTCCAGCATTGTGTAGAAATTCAGCCAGAGCTTCACTATAACAACCAGTAACTTCCATACAAGCTTTCACTTGCTCTACGTTATGTTTTTGTAGAAAGCTCTGCAGACCTTGAAACCGATTATCATCGTTCTTAAAGCTTCTTTTCCTAGTTTCACGTTTTCCTTTTTTACTTATAAATGAGAGAAAAACATCAAAACGATCTTTTGATACATCTATTCCCAGAAAGTTGTTGATCATATATAACCCCATACGTTACCATTAAAAATGAAAAGTAAGGCTATTCTTGCGGATATAGAATTAGAACCATTTAGGCCTTTCTACGATACCTTCCAGCCTATACCTTTGAGAAGGGAGCTCTTATCTACTTGACAGATTTTATATCTAAGCCCTATGACAGAGTGCTTCCCTTCTCCATCTAATGCTTAAGCTTAAAATATTAGATGCTTTTTACAAGATACAAGACTCTATTATCAGCGCCTTTAGTAAATAAAGAATTTGTAAAAGGAATTGACGATAAAACTAAAGTGGTGCCAGACATTAGAAGCATTTCAGCACAATCTGATATAAATGGAAGAATACTATTAGCTGATATGTTGCTGGTCAAGAGAGGTAAAAGACAAATGTATACTTCTTCAGCAGATAAACAGATTTCTTTGCAAGAGGCACAAGGCTATTCATTAAATATCGTAGTAAGTTTGAAGCAGAACTAAAACAAGCAGCTTTTCGTTGTGGTATATCGGTACAACAATAGACCTGCTGCAAAAGGTGATTGAAAAAATAATGTGAGAGAAGTAGAAGAAGAATAAGCAGATTGAGTAAGGTAAAAAAATGAGCTTTAGTTACTATAACATGAAGAAACACCCAAGAAACTTTCGTAATATAACAGGTTTAACTATAGAGGAGTTCGAAAAGGTAGTGGAAAAAGTGAGGTCTGGGTAGGAAAGACTTGAAAAACAGAAAAAGTGCCATGGTAGAAGATCACAACTACCAACTCTAGAAGATAAGTTATTTTGCGTAATTTTGTACTATCGCACTTACATAACACATAGATTTTTAGGGTGCCTGTTCAATGTTCACAACGCAAATGTATTTAGGTTACTGAAGAAAATAGAGCCATTACTTGCCAAAAAAGTTACTATAACAAAAGATAGAAGTATGACACCAGAAAAAATACTGAAGATTCTGGCTGATGTTACAGAACAGCAAATACAGAGACCAGAAGATAGTAAAAAACGGAAGAAATCATATTCAGGAAAGAAAAGAACCAACACTATGAAAACTGAGATTGTTATCGAAGAAGGTGGAAGAATTTTATCAGTGTCAAAGTCATATCATGGTAGAATTAATGATTTTCGCATAAGGAAACAAGAAAAATATTTACCAATCGATAGCATAAAATATGCCGATTCTGGATATCAAGGTTGGCAAAAATTGCAAAGCAATGTTATAATTCCATATAAAAAGTATCGTAAAAAGCCATTAACTCCAGAGCAGAAAGAGCATAATAGAAGATTAGCATCATTTAGAATGAGAGTAGAAAATAAGATCCGTGAGATAAAGATATTTAAGATTATGTCTCATGTTTACCGCAATTTTCAGAAAAAATACAACCTGAGGTTCAATATTATTGCTGGTATTGTGAATCTTAAGCACGCCTTTTAGTTAACCTTGATTTTAGTCACCCTCCTTTCCTTCTTTTTATTGCTTGATTCTCAGCAGGTCTGGAGCAAGAACCTTTAAAGCTAAGAAATTTCTTGAAATCAATACCAATTATAGGGGGACTTTTAGTAAAAATTTTCACACCTGAAAAAGAAGCATATAAAAAGCCGCAGTCGCAAACATATCGCTCTAGTGAAGTAAAAAATAAGACCTGCATAGACAACAAACATACAGAAGAAGTGAGAAGCAGACTTAAGAAGAGCAATGTTGAACAAGTGGATAAAGAGGAAAAAAACCTTGGTCCATGGACATCGATCATTTAAAGAAATCTCCAGCTATAATATTTACTGTATAGAAACTTTGTGATACCAAAATAAATAAAGAGGTATGCCACTTACGGTAAATAAACTTGCGATTAGCAAGGTATTTATAGGTATTTCAAGTATTACCCAGCAACAAAAGGTTGTTGCCATGCTGCAAATTAAAAATTTATAATAATTTTTCTCCTTTATAATGACCTTTAAAAAAGCTAGGCTGCATGCAAGGTAGACAAATAAAAAAGAAACTACAGAGAAGTCGATAATTGATGTAATCTGCTGAGCAAAATTGTTGTTTGAAGTGAGAATTAGTAAAATAGCAGTTCCAATTGCACTAATTGTTATTCCCCAAAAAGGAGAATCATGTTTGTTCTGTTTAGCAAAAAATTGTGGCATAAGTCCATCTTTTGCAAGACCAAAAGCAACCTGCCCGCTAGATAATACCCAAGCGTTTAGACTGCCAACACAAAAAATGAATGAAATTACAGACATAATCAAATGCCAATTGCCAGAGAACATAATTTTTATCGCATCAGCATATGGTGCTTTTGAACTTGCTAAATCATTTCCATTTATTAACCCCATAATCGCAAAATTATTGATAAAATATATAATAGCAACAAAGATTGTGCCAAGTACTACAGCTCTTGGTATAGTTTTGGCCGGGTTATCAACCGACCCTGCAGGTGCCGTTGCCAATTCAACCCCAACGAAACACCATAAAGTCAAAAGTGTAGAGCGGGCAAGAATCTGTGATGTTGTGAGACTTGATATTTCTTTACTTGTGATAAAGTTGTTTTTATCGAAAAAAAACAACTCTGCCACAGGTATTGCAATCAATACAGAAATTTTTACAACTGTGAGTAGAAACTCAACGCGTCCAGCAGCAGCTATTCCTCTTAAATTTACTAAAACAATGACTGTAAGTAGTAGCAACTCTAAAAGCAAACGCATGCTTTGGATATCTTCATGAAAAAATGGTGTAAGATAACCAACACCTACAACTGTTAAGGCTGTTGTGCTAACCCATGTGATTACCCAATACGTCCAACCAACAAAAAAAGCTGCTGTAGGCCCAAAAACATGTTTCACATAAACGTGAGGACCTCCAGTTTCTGGAAACTTTGCACATAGTGTAGCAAAAACTAGTGCGAGAGACACAGCACCAGCTCCTGATATCACCCAACTTATGAGGCTATAAGAGCCGTATGGTGCAAGGCTAATTGGAAGCATAAAAACCCCAGAGCCAACTTGACTACTGATTACTAAAGCAAAAACAGTTAAAAACCCTATTCTATTCAACACAATACCTTTTTATTTTCAGGCTAGTAGTATAACTTAACCCAAGAATTTTAACAAATAAAAAATTATGTTTTTAAGTTAAGCTTTTGGGAAGGTCGTTTTATAGACTTATTGTACCAAAGCAGATAGATAAGTGCGCCGCTTAGAGGAAACAGGCTTGACATTAGCAATGTGTTTATGGAAGTTTCATATATTACCCAGCAGCAAAAAAGCACAGCCACGCTTCCAATTAAAAGTTTGCAGTAATTTTTCTCTTGTATAATAACCTTGAGAAAAGCAAGACTACACACTAAGTAGACAAATAAATATGAAACTACAGCGACATCAATAATTGAAGTTACTTGCTTAGCAAAGTTTTTGCTTGATGTTAAGACGAGTAAAACTAATATTCCCAACGTATTGATTATCATTCCACAAAAAGGGGCTTCACGCTTGTTTCTTTTAGCAAAAAGTTGCGGCATTAACTTATCTTTTGCAAGACCTAAAGCAACTTGTCCATCAGCCAAAAACCAAGCATTCAGACTACTTATAGAAACGATAAAAGCAATAATGGAAACTACTAAATACCAATTACCAGGTAAAACTATTTTTATCGCATCAACATATGGTGCTTTTGAATTAGCTAGATGATTGCTATTTATCAATCCCATAATTGCAAGGCTATTAATGAAATATATGATAGCAACAGAGAACGTACCAAGTATTATTGCTCTTGGTATTGTTTTGCTCGGATTCTCAATTGACCCTGCAGATGCTGTTACCGTTTCAAGCCCGATAAAGCACCATAAGGTGAGCAATGAAGAGCGAGCAAAAATTTGAGATATTGTAAGATTTGATATTTCCTCGCTTACAAAGAAATTATTTCTATCAAAGAAAAATAGTGCTGCTATTGGTATTGCTAACAGTATGGTAATTTTGATAATCATCAATACAAGCTCAACATGTCCAACGGTAGTTATCCCTCTCAAGTTTACCAGCATAATAGCTAAAATTAATGTTATTTCTAAAAGCAACCGTATATTTTGTATATCATTATGAAAAAGTGGAGCTAAATAACCAATACTCGCAACTGTTACAGCTGCTGAACCAACCCATGAACTTGCCCAATATGTCCAACCGACGAAAAAAGCTGCTGTAGGGCCAAAGGCGTGTTTCACATAAATGTGAGGACCACCTGTTTCTGGAAATTTTGCACATAGTGTAGCAAAAACTAAAGCAAGAAACACAGCGCCGAGCCCCGATATCGCCCAACTTATGAGGCTATAAGTCCCATATGGTGCAAGGCTAATTGGTAGCATGAAAATTCCGGAGCCAATTTGGCTACTAATTACTAAGGCAAAAACAGCCAAAAAACCTATTTTATTTGACACAATAGCTTTTAATTTTTTTACTTGAATACATTAATAGTATAACCGAAGGTCAGAAATTTCAATCGATCTTTATAAAGGCTTGCATTTTTCTATATGTATGCCATAATGAATTATTCTGTTAGTCATTGAGTAAAGGCTATGAATCCGAGATTAAGAAGGTTTTTGGGTATGTTTTATTATTTAGGCCAAAGTTGACAAGAGGACGTTATTTTATTATAATAAGTGTTTATTAATTTAATCTTAATTTAATGGAGTATTTATAGTAGCAAGTGATAGTGTTTTAAAAAGATATGCGTTAGCCTATATAAAGAAATCAGGTGGTAGTGACAACATTGAAGAGTTTTTACAATTTTGCAACACACACAACACCACAAATTGGAGTGAGGATAAGTTTGCAGAGGTATATAAAGGATTTATTGGGAGTCAAAATCTAAACAATGGACAAAATAGAAGAAATGGATACAACGAGAGAAATGGCGGTCGACTTACAGGCACTTAGGATATACATGTACCCGTAATAGCTAACTTTAAGGTATAGTAAAATTACTATATTAAAAAATTTACACGAATCCAGTGGTAGACCAATCCATTCCAAAACAAAAATCTCTTTGGAAATGCTGAAGACGCTATTAATAATATAGATTTATTTTCCATTTCAGAAGGTAAGCGTGGCCATCAATTTACCGTTGATGAGTGGAAGAACATATTAAGAAATAATATAGATAGGAGTAAGATTAGAGATCGGGACGTTGAGAATAAGATCCTAAATATTAAGAATGAAATTCAAGATAGAATAAAATCCAGATTAGTACAAATCTATAAAGGAAAAGATGGTGTTTTTGTTAATATGGAAGTTAAGGAAATACTTGATTCTCCTGCTAGCAAAGAATTTCATGAAATAGAAAAAGGATTATGGAGTAATCCGGAAGGTGATATAGCTGGGCTAAGTTCTAGTAGAGAGATAGGGGTTAAAGAATCTCTTGAGGGAATTCTTGGAGAGATTAGTAAAGTTCATTCTAAATATGAAAACTCATTAATCTATGATAGTAGTGCACGTGAAGCAGCACATCATGGATTTATGGTAGGGGTTTTCATGAATTTCCACTATAGGTATAATCTTAGAGTTTACCCAGAGCAATTTGCAGGAAGAGGTTATGCAGATATTATCTTGCTAGCTCGTGGTCCTGACCGTGCATTAGATTCTATTCCTGTTATTATTGAGTTAACAAGCGGGAGCAGGGCCTAATGCTACTCCAGATAAGGCTTTGCAGCAAGCAGAAAAGTATGCACAAGGTTTTCAACCAAATGTTCAGCGAGTTCTAACTACTGCAGATAACATTTTATGTGTTGGTGTCAATCTTGATAATCCATCTCCTATTTCTGACGTTAGGGTATCGAATCGTAGGGAAAAAATAATTCCTCTTTTTCAAGATATGTTAAAATCCTCTGATGATTGGGATACGCAAGAAATCTACACAAACGCACTAAAAAAACGAATAAAAAATAATATAGAACGTATTTACCATACCTTTTCTGGCACACCGGAGAAGGGAGGTAATCATTATTTTAGTAGGTTTTTACTAGGGCAATCACTATTGCTAAATAGAGTTGAAGATTTAGAAACTAGTTTTAAAAAATACATTTTTATCTATGAGAATAATATACCTACTGAAGTGCATCCTGATTCTGGTAGACCTGGACGTCTAGCAGCTCAAAGAAGCAGAGAAGCACTATCAACTAACCTTGATGCAAGCCACGCAGTTGTAACAATGGTGCTTATTCCAGAAAATACAGAGAAATTGGTTTATGTGATAAATATTGTTGAAGCTAACAGAAAAGATATACTAAATAAAGCGCTTCCTCTTAATAGATTAGATAGAGAGATAGGAAATAGAGAAATAGTTGAATTAAGTCTTAATTTTGATACTAGATACAAGTCAGATTTTAAAAGATATCTTACTGTTTGGACTGAAAAATACAATTCTTTACAAGAATACAACAACGGAGGTGAGAAACTTCGAGGTATTTTCAAAGAAGTTCCTTATCCTAATGAGCTAAAAGAAACATTTGATAAAGCACTAGATGCTCAGTCTTCATCAATAAACGAATATAATAAATTGTTGGAAAAAATTGGAAAGGGAACATTCCCTTTTAAGACTCTCATTAATAAAGAAGCTCATTTTCAAGGGGTGTTGCATGGAGTATTTAGTCATTATAGTGACTTAAAATTACAAGAATCACCAGAAACCAGAGCATTAGTTTTAACTGAGTTTCAAACTGGTAGAGGGGAACGTATTGACATGCTAGTTCATGGTATTAAGTTTGCGGTCCAAGGTAGAAATGCTGAGGAATAGACTCCAATAGGATTGGAACTTAAGGCATCAAGGCAGGGTAAAGGAGCTCAAGCTTTATTGAAGGAAGCAAATGATCAAATAAATGAAGAGTACAAAGAAGGTGTTACCTATAAAACACTTACAGATGGTGATGAGGTAAAATTTATCGGTGTTGTTTTCGATAAAGGATCTAATGATCCGCGTAAACTTATTTTAACAAGCAGGACAATTAAGGAAGGATTTATTCCTGTTGGAGTAGTTCATAGTTCACATCATATGCTGCCTACTGTAGGTCAATGTTCTGAAGGAAAAAAAGAGAATCTTCATCACCGGAGTATCCACCAAGTAAAAAATCAAGAAGAGAAAGAAGTGTAAATATGGCCTGCATAGATTCGTTTGATGAAGAAAAGATTACAGAGGAGGAAAAAGAACAACGTATCAAAGAATTATTTGATGCTAGTAGGGCAGTAGAAAAGGTAAAGAATATTGAGTTCTACGATCATCTTTTCAAAGTTTCTCAGCAGATATCTGAAGGTGAAATTATAGACAAAAATGTTGAAGAAGTACTTGTAGCAAAGATTAAAGACATAGATCTAAGTTCAATAGATCCAGAGATTAGAGATATTGTGAAGGAGATGAAGGATAACATAGAGAATAAAGAAGCAATGAAAAATATTCTGAGAAGATCCGGAGTAGCAGAAAAAATAGAAAAAATAGCAGAAGGTGCAGGTCTTGCCTTTACAGCATTTTAGTTGGTAAGCATATAGTAAGTGGAAACATAAGACCTGCTGCAAAAGGTGATTGAAAAAATAATGTGAGAGAAGTAGAAGAAGAATAAGCAGATTGAGTAAGGTAAAAAAATGAGCTTTAGTTACTATAACATGAAGAAACACCCAAGAAACTTTCGTAATATAACAGGTTTAACTATAGAGGAGTTCGAAAAGGTAGTGGAAAAAGTGAGGTCTGGGTAGGAAAGACTTGAAAAACAGAAAAAGTGCCATGGTAGAAGATCACAACTACCAACTCTAGAAGATAAGTTATTTTGCGTAATTTTGTACTATCGCACTTACATAACACATAGATTTTTAGGGTGCCTGTTCAATGTTCACAACGCAAATGTATGTAGGTTACTGAAGAAAATAGAGCCATTACTTGCCAAAAAAGTTACTATAACAAAAGATAGAAGTATGACACCAGAAAAAATACTGAAGATTCTGGCTGATGTTACAGAACAGCAAATACAGAGACCAGAAGATAGTAAAAAACGGAAGAAATCATATTCAGGAAAGAAAAGAACCAACACTATGAAAACTGAGATTGTTATCGAAGAAGGTGGAAGAATTTTATCAGTGTCAAAGTCATATCATGGTAGAATTAATGATTTTCGCATAAGGAAACAAGAAAAATATTTACCAATCGATAGCATAAAATATGCCGATTCTGGATATCAAGGTTGGCAAAAATTGCAAAGCAATGTTATAATTCCATATAAAAAGTATCGTAAAAAGCCATTAACTCCAGAGCAGAAAGAGCATAATAGAAGATTAGCATCATTTAGAATGAGAGTAGAAAATAAGATCCGTGAGATAAAGATATTTAAGATTATGTCTCATGTTTACCGCAATTTTCAGAAAAAATACAACCTGAGGTTCAATATTATTGCTGGTATTGTGAATCTTAAGCACGCCTTTTAGTTAACCTTGATTTTAGTCACCCTCCTTTCCTTCTTTTTATTGCTTGATTCTCAGCAGGTCTATTGATGAAAGATAGCGCTACGTGTTTCCAAAATTGTGCATAAAAGTAAAACAAAACGAAGGTTAACAGTTGCGTCTTTTTCGCAAGAATAGCTGATAAATGGATTTATGGAAAAAAGGAGTGCCTGAACTATGAAAACATTTACAGGAGAGAAACTATGCGGAAAAGAACGCTTACTATTCATCATCATTACGAACCAAGTAAGTTATCAGACAAGTGTTTATCGGATGCTTACGGAATACTACTAAAACGACTGATGGAAAGAAAGAAAAAGGAATTTTTAAATAAAAAAGAGGTAGAAAGAAATGACAACAGTGGCCTTGTATGCAAGGGTTTCATCGAAGAAACAAGAACAGAACAACACAATAGAGAGCCAAGTTGTAGAGCTTGAGCGTAGAATTGCTACAGATGGGCATAAGTTATTGAATGAGAATAGATTTAAGGACAATGGCTTTAGTGGGTGGAATTTAGAGCGTGAAGGTTTAGATGAATTACGAGATAAAGTAGGAGAAGGAAAAATTGGTAAAATTTATATTCATTCGCCCGACCGGTTGTCAAGGAAATCAGCACACCAAGTGATATTACTTGATGAATTTGAGAAAACAGGAGTAGAAGTAATATTCTTGAATCATAAGGTTGAAAATAACCCAGAATCTAAGTTATTGCTAGGAATGGAAGGATTAGTGTCAGAGTATGAATGTACAAAGATTATGGAACGTAGTCGTAGAGGAAAACTCCATGCAGCAAAAAAAGGTCGTGTTAGTGTAATAGGTATTGCGCCTTTTGGTTATGATCATATAGAGCATGTAGATAGAGAAAAGACAAAATTTGAAATAAATGAAGAGGAAGCAAAAATAGTGCGAGACCTGTTTGAGTGGGTAGGTCAAGAAAGAATAAGTATAAAAGAAACAGTACGACGACTAAAAGAGAGGTGTACTGCTTCCCCAAGGGGCAAGGGAGTGTGGAACGTATGTACAATCCATAGAATATTAAGAAATCAAGCATACAAAGGAGAAGCGGCATTTGGTAAGTCGAAGGTAGGGCCAATAAGAAAAGCAGTGAGGGCAAGATGGAAAGTGCGCAAAAGGAACTATTCTGTTTATCGTACTGATGAGGAGAATTGGATAAAAATAACAATACCAAGGATAATTGAAGAGGAATTATTCGATATAGTACAAAAACAACTTGATGAAAATAGAAAGAGATCAAGAATACAACGAAGTGGAAGAAGGCACCTATTACAAGGACTAATGGTATGTCAGTGTTGCAAATATGCCTACTATGCAGCAAAAAACGCTAAGGGAGGAAGGAGCTACTATCGTTGTACTGGTACAGATGCAAGCCGTTTTGGCGGGACTAGAGTATGTAGCAACAAATCAATACGCATGGAGATACTAGAACCAGTTATATGGGAAGAAATGAAGAAGGTATTGAAAGACACGGATAAAGTTGCAAAAGAACATCAACTTATGCTTTTAGAACATAAAAATAAGCAACCAAATGATGAGATTGAAAAAGAAATAAGCAAATTAGAACAAGGTATCAAAAGACTAAATTATGTCTATGTTCGAGAACGCATAACTCAGGAGGAATATGATCTATAAGCTGAGGAAATAGAGAAGAAGTTAAAAGCAATGAGAAACCAGAAGGAAGAGGTGGTTGATGAAAAGGAACTACAGAGGGAAATAGATTTTATCATAAGTAGTATAAAAGGTTTTGCCTCTGTGGTTGAATCAGAACTTGGTCAAGCAGATTGGGAGGCTAAGCTTAATATAATTAGAGCATTAGTCAAACGCGTTGAAATTGATCACGATAATATACATATAGTGTTTCGATTTCAAGAACTTGCCCTGGCAGAAATGCAGAAAAAAAATGTTCAACATTATATCAGGAGTCCAGTATTACGTAATTGGCGTCTTATTTTTAATTTTTTGTACTATGCGCACCTTATGTCTTCACAACCATTTCTAGCCATATAAGCTGAAATGCGCTTATAAAGCGTTTAAGACAGTATAGAACGCCAATTTGCAGGATTAGAGAGTGACAACTAGCTAACACGGGATTTCTTTTGCCTTTTTTTCCGCTTAGTAAATTTCTTAAACATTTAAACTAAGGTGAGTTGCATTTAAAAGCAGCTGAGTCGCGGTTATTAGACGTTTAAAACATAAAAAAAACGCCAATGTTTTTAAATAGATATTAACCGGGGTTTCTTTTGTCTTTCTTTTCATTTGGTAAATTTCTTAAATGTTTATGGTTAAAAGAGCCCAAGAGAGGTGTCATCCAAGTAGCTGACACTGGAATCTAGTCTTTATTATGCAGCCACTTATTTAAAGTTAAGTTTTCTGGATCCAAGTAGTCAGGGCACTGGGATGACATCCTGCTTGGCAAATATTTCTCTTAAATCACACCTTTTGCATATATGAACTTACGTGTTCAACTTTATTTTTTTCCATTTCTCTATAGCTTGGTAATGTAGAATTTTTTATATGCAACCCGGTACATACTGCAACCAAAGCAGCTACAATACCGCAAATTGCTGCACCAGCCACAAATGGAACCATTACAGCAGCAGCAATGAATAATCCTGTAATAACAACTCCAACAGCATCTTTTGTTAATGAGGTGTAAAAATTTTCCTTGCTTTCTTTATATTTAGTTTCTTTTTCATTTGGCACAGAAAATTGAGCATCTACGAAGCCATTAGCTTTATTATCATTATTTGGTGTGGCAGTTTGGTCAGTCCTTGTTGATAAAGGTGTTTTATTTTCGTTATTATGATTTAGCTGGCCATTTGGTGTATTTACAGGTCTACTACCAATGTTCCCATTACTGCTGCAAGGTTTTGCTCTGTTTTTTTCTACATTAGGTGTTTCTGTTACAATAAAGTTTAAAAGCACCTGAATAATTTCTTCTTGTCTATTATTTATAGCCAACTCTAAAGCTGCTTGTCTGCTTTCATCATTTACATAACCTAAAAATGCCCCAACTTCTTGGACATTACCTTGAACAATAGCAGAATGCAAAGCGTTAAATTTTTCCGTTTCATCAAACTTATCACTACCCAAAAGTACCTTAACAACGTCAGCTTGTTTTGTTATTGCAGCTATGCCCAATATAGTTCTGGAAGCAGTATCTTTAAAATCGATTCCAATGTTTAAATTTGTGAACAACTCAACAACCTTTAGAAATATACTGCGATCGCCGGTAATACTAGGCCCTTCTGAACGAACAGCATAATAAAGCAAAGTCCAACCACTTTGATCTATTATTTCTTTATCTATTTTCTCCTTTTTGAGTTCCTTATCAAACTCCCCAACAGTTATATCGGGGTTTTGAGTTATAATTTCCTTTATCTTTTTATATGACGTAGCAAATTGAGCATCTCTGGAGTTACTAGAATCTACTTCATTGCTGTCTGCTTTATTTTCTCCTATATCAGGTGTGTTTTGCCCCTCTTCTTCCTTGTTTATTGCTGCGGTTATTTGCTCTTGTTGAAGGGGTTTACACCCATTTTGGAGGAGAAAATCCTTAACGCGTGTGTTGTTATTTTCGGTTGCATGTTTTAGAAGTAAGTCTCCTAATGAATTGTCTCCTTCACATTTATCTTGGAAATTAACTTCTTTCCACTTTGGTTCCTTTTGCAAATCTTTAAGACTAGCAATTCCCTTATCATCATATTTTACAATTGTAGCTATCTTTCGATACAACTCTATAATATCATCATTACTATATACCATAACTAAACCTACTACTATATGTTAGTTTATTATAGCAACTTTCCCACAACCAGTCAAGACATATTGCAGTTTCAAGCAGCATGATATATATTGAATGCTTTATTTATAGTTCTTAAAGCAAATGATGGAAGATTTAGCCTATGAATTAGTTAAAGTGACCGAAGCTGCAGCACTTGCTGCATATAAACTAGCAGGCTTCGGTGACGAAAAAAAGGCTGATCAGGTTGCAGTTGATGCAATGCGTACAGTATTAAATTCAATGGAAATAAATGGTACTATCGTAATTGGTGAAGGTGAGAGAGATTCAGCACCAATGCTATATATTGGCGAGAAGGTTGGCACTGGAAATGGTCCTGAGATCGACATTGCAGTTGACCCACTTGAGGGTACCACAATTTGCGCTCACTACAAACAGGGGGCAATGTCCGTTCTTGCTGCAACGAAAAAAGGTGATTTTTTACACGCACCTGATGTTTATATGGAAAAGATAGCAGTAGGAAAAAATCTCCCAGAGGGTGTAGTCTCACTAAAAAATAGCATTGAAAAGAATCTAGACAATTTAGCCAAGGCAAAAGGATGTAAAGTAAATGATCTTACAGTAACTATACTTAATCGTGAAAGGCATGATGAATTAATAGTGAAAATCAGGAAGTTGGGAGCAAAAGTTAAACTAATGGATGATGGTGATGTTGCGGCCATAGTTTCACTAGTAAATGGCAATCACGATATGTATATCGGAATAGGAGGGGCACCAGAAGGGGTGCTTGCGGCTGCAGCGCTGAGTTCAATCGGTGGACAGATGGAGGGAAGATTAATATTTGACACAGATCAGTTAAGAGAAAGAGCAAAAAATTTAAATATTGATGACCCAGAAAAAATCTACACCATAAAAGATATGGCAAGAGGTGAATCAGTGTTTATTGCAACTGGAGTAACAAGCGGAGAACTTGTGGATGGAGTTGAATTTAGTCATAATGTCTGTTCAACTAGTTCTTTAATAATTCTACCTAACAAGCTGATAAAGCTGCAAGTTATAAGTTAGGTTAATTATTTTTCAATATATTATGTAAGAGTTAAAGGGAGTGTTAAAATGTTAGATTCATTTTCTCAAGAGAAACTAATTGTACAAGAAGTTCCTCAAGACGGACATAAAAAGAAGGCTGAACCCTTTTCAAAACCTTCTATCTATTGTTTCTTAAACCACTCTGCTGAACGGAGACAGTTTAGGCTGTTATGCCTGGCGGCTTTGTTGGAATAAGTTTTTCAACATTGCTAACAATAAAATTGATTGTATCGTCAGCTACCTTATCGAATTTATCATTTATCTCTTTTCCTATTTTTTCATTTTTAACATATTCGTGTAGAGCTAAAGCAGTTATAGCTGCACATGCTGCAATTAAGCCAGTTTTTGCTATAATGAGCATTGATAATCCTCCTGCAAATATAAATGTTAATCCAATAGCTAGGTTTATAATTTTACTTTGTATTGTTTGTTGTGCTGCCTGATTCTGATCTACTTTTTCTTTTTCAAGAGCGTTTGATATTGTTTTTGAGAAAATTTTTACCGCGATTGTTGCAATTGCGATCATAGCTAATCCTATGGCTATTTTTGCTAAGAGAAAAAATGATGGGAACACCATCGCAGAGAATAGTAAGCCAGCTCCTACAATTAGTAACTTATTTTTAGGTTGGATTTCATTTGATATAATAAACCTCCATTTCATAACTGCCGGAGTATACCTAATATAAAATACGGAGATAGTCAACATATTTTATGAAAGGGCACGTTAAAAGTTTTTTTCATGTTGTTCTTCGCCGCCTCGTGGTTAAATTTGGAATTTTAGAAAGAGTTACGTATTATTTGAAATTCTTGTATACTGTTTTGAATCAGTTAAATAGATAATGAAGTGCAGGACGCAGTTTTAATTTTACAAGATGGTAAATGCTTTTGGGGAAAATCAGTAGGTAAAAAAGGCAAGTGCATAGGTGAGGTCTGTTTTACCACTGGTATGACCGGTTATCAGCATACTATAACTGATCCTTCTTTTGCTGATCAAATTATAACGTTCACTTTTCCTCATATTGGTAACATTGGAATAAACCATAAAGATAATGAAGGAGAGAAAATTCTTGCAAGTGGTGTGGTTATGCGTGAACTTTCTTCTATGTCCCACCCTTCTTCATATATCAGTTTAAATGATTGGTTAGAGAAAAATAACGTGATTGGGATATCAAGAGTTGATACTAGAGCTTTAACGAGATATTTGAGAGAACATGGATCTCAAAATGGAATGATATGCTCATCGAGTAAGGCGCATGCGTTGGACAAATTGAAGGAATACAAATCTGTAAATGGGATAGAAATAACCAATAAAGTCAGCTTGCATAGTAATTTTAAAAGTGACCTTAATGCAAAATATAGGGTTGTAATCGTTGATTTTGGCGTAAAAATCAGTATAGTTTCACGCTTAATAGAACTTGGTTGTACAGTTGAATTAATCAGACCAAGCACAGGTTTTGCTCAAAAAGTGTTGAGTATGAATCCAGATGGTATAGTGCTTTCAAATGGTCCTGGTGATCCGCAAGAAATAGGAGAAAGTGTAGTTTCAGAGATAGACATTATTATAAAATCTAAAATACCAATTTTTGGCATATGCATGGGTCATCAATTACTTGCGATTACTTTGGGAGCAAAGACCATCAAGATGGATATTGGTCACCGAGGGAGTAACCATCCAGTTTATGATGTAATTAGTGGAAAAGTTGAGATCACTAGCCAAAATCATGGTTTTGTTGTTGATTCAGCTTCTCTTCCAAGTAATGTTGAAATTACTCACATTTCTCTATTTGATAATAGTGTAGAGGGAATAATGATGAAGGATTACTCAGTCTTTTCTGTGCAATATCATCCAGAAGAAGCGCCAGGTACGCATGATTCGCATTATTTATTTAGACGTTTTATTGGCAATATTGTGTTGTATAAAATGAAATCTGCATGATTTTAATCAGGGTAGGTTTTATTGCTTGATTTTTTAATTTTAGGCGTTTAGTATTAAATACAATAAAAGCTTGAGTTAAGGTACTAAAATAGCGTTCTCTTAACAAATTTTTGTGGAGGAGTGACCGAGTGGTTAAAGGTAACAGACTGTAAATCTGTCCGCATTGCGTACGTAGGTTCGAATCCTACCTCCTCCATTGTGCGGGTATAGCTCAATGGTAGAGCTCTAGCCTTCCAAGCTAGTGAAGTGGGTTCGATTCCCACTATCCGCTCTTTTTTTTGTTGTATTTTTATAAAATCAACATATTATTTATTGATGTATTTGTATTTTAGGTAGAAAAGTTTAAATTATGACAGCAGTAGTGGAAGCATTTGGAAAGCCGCATGTAAATGTGGGAACAATAGGACATGTGGATCATGGGAAGACAACGTTAACAGCGGCGATAACAAAGCATTATGGAAATTTTGTAGCGTATGATCAGATAGATAAGGCGCCAGAAGAAAGGAAAAGGGGGATAACGATAGCAACAGCGCATGTTGAGTATCAGACGGAAAAAAGGCATTATGCACACGTTGATTGTCCTGGACATGCTGACTATGTAAAGAACATGATAGTAGGTGCAGCACAGATGGATGCGGCGATATTGGTAGTGTCGGGGGTTGATGGGCCAATGCCACAAACGAGAGAGCATATATTGCTAGCGAAGCAGGTAGGTGTTGGATATATCGTGGTATATATAAATAAAGCTGATGTTGCTGATGCTGATATGATAGATTTGGTAGAAATGGAAGTGAGGGAATTGCTGAATAAATACGGATTTCCAGGGGATGAAGTGCCTGTGGTAGTGGGGTCTGCATTGAAAGCGCTGGAGGATGACAGTAGCGAATATGGAAAGAAATCAATAGATAAATTGATGGAAAAGTTAGATGAGTATGTGGCGGTTCCACCAAGGCCTGTGGATTTACCATTTTTATTGCCAATCGAGGATGTATTTTCGATATCGGGGCGAGGAACGGTGGTAACAGGAAGGATAGAGAAGGGAGAGATAAAGACGGGAGAAGAGATAGAGATAATAGGTCTGAAAGCGACGCAAAAGACGATATGCACAGGTGTAGAAATGTTTAAGAAGTTGCTGGATAAGGGAAGTGCAGGACTCAATGTAGGAATATTGTTAAGAGGAACAAAAAGAGAAGAAGTGGAGAGAGGACAAGTATTAGCAAAACCGGGGACGATAACGCCGCATAGAAAGTTTAGGGCGGAGGTTTATATATTAAAGAAAGAGGAAGGAGGAAGGCATACACCATTTTTTGCGAATTACCAGCCACAGTTTTATTTAAGGACAACGGATGTAACTGGGAGCATAAAATTGCTAGATGGGAAGGAGATGGTAATGCCAGGAGATAATGTGAGTGTAGAAGTAGAATTGCAAGTACCGATAGCAATGGATAAGGGATTGCGTTTTGCGATAAGAGAAGGCGGTAGAACTGTTGGTTCTGGTGTTGTTTCTGAAATTTTGGAGTGAGTGTAGTAACTAAGATGAAGCAAGATATATATATTAACATTAAGGCTTTCGATTGTTCTTTATTGGAGGAGTGTGTTCGAAAATTTGTTGATGAATTAAAGCGGTCCAATGCAAAATTATCTGGTCCGATTGCGTTGCCAAGAAAAGATTCTAAATTTATTGTTAATAGATCTCCTCACGTTGATAAAAAATCTCGTGAACAGTTTGAAATGAGAACTTCTAGGCGTTTGATTGTTTTACATGATCTTACTCCTACTATGATGCAGATGCTTACAGGTTTATCTTTTTCTGCTGGCGTAGAAGTAGATTTAAAAGTCAAGGAAGTTAAGGTTTAGGAGAAGGAAATGAAGAGAATAAATTCACTGAGGAGAATTGGTTTATTAATGACGAATATTGGTCATACTGCTATATATTCTGACAATAGTTGCATGGCTGTAACTTTATTGCATCTCAGCGAAACTCATATTGTTGATATAAAAGGACAAGATAAATGTGGCTATAATTCAGTCATTTTAGGCACAGGAGATTTTAAAAATATAGCAAAACCTCAGTTGGAATATTTAAAGAAAAAGGGTATAAATAATAAATGTAAGTTATACGAAAGTAGATTAAATGACCTGTCGGGAATAGAATGTGGTAAAAAAGTGGGAATCAATCATTTTGTGGTTGGTCAATATCTTGATATTACGGGTTATTCTATAGGTAAAGGATTTGCTGGTGTGATGAAGCGGCATAACTTCAGTGGGCTTAGGGCATCTCATGGTGTTTCTATTGCTCACAGATCACAAGGTTCCACTGGTCAATGTCAGGATCCTGGTAGAGTATTCAAAGGAAAGAAAATGGCTGGTCATTTAGGTAACAGCAGAATAACTGCACAAAATATGAAGATATTATCCATTGATCATGAAAATAGTATAATTGCTGTGAAGGGTAATAATGTTCCTGGGTTTAAAAATTCCTATGTTTTTGTAAGAGATGCAGTTAAAAAATCTTTACATAAAGATGTTCCTTTCCCGGTAGGTTTACTGTTAGATGTAAATGATGATGCTAGTAATTTGGTAAGTTAGTTATGGAATGTAATTTAGTTAATCTATCTAATAATAATGTAGGTACTGCTCAGCTCAATCCTTTGATATTTTCTGCTAAGCAAAAATTGAGTATTTTGCATGATATAGTGAGATGGCAATTAGCGAAGAGAAGAGCTGGTACTCATAAAACAAAAGGTATCAGTGATGTCTCTGGTACAACAGCTAAACCTTATGGTCAAAAACGTACCGGTAGAGCAAGACAAGGGAGCTTGCGATCTCCTCAATTTAGAGGTGGTGGAGTTATTTTTGGCCCTGTTGTGAGGAGTCATACTTATTCTCTTAATAAGAAGGTACGCAAATTTGGTTTAAAAATTGCTTTATCTCTAAAGTATTTAAATAATCAAGTGATTATTCTGGATAATTTAAATATTGATGTGAAGAAAACGTCTGAAATGTGTAAATATATTAAAAATTTTAAATTTTCTTCCTTTTTGATAGTTGGTGATTATGGAGATGATTTGTTGCGTGCTGTTAGAAACTTGCATTATGTAGACTTAATCAAACCTATTGGGTTAAATGTCTTTGATATATTGAATCACGAATGCGTGATGTTGACAAAGGATACTTTAAAGCATCTTGAAGGTAGATTGTTATGATCAAATATAATAATATAATAAAATCTCCTATAATTACAGAAAAGGCCTCTTTTTTGAGGGAGAAGTTTAATAAATATTCTTTGTATGTTTTTGTAAATGTAAATAAGCGTCAAATAAAGTTGGCAATAGAGTCTCTATTTAATGTTAAAATTTCTTCTATAAATGTTGTTAGAATTAAGCCTAAATATAGGCGTTTCAGGGGTGTGATTGGTTGTGAAAAACAGAAAAAGAAAGTTTATTTTTCTTTGATAGATGGTCAAAAATTAGATATAATGAACGTTTAATATGGGTATGAAATTTTTTAATCCTGTTACTCCGTCTTCTCGTGGGACTGTGTTAGTAAGTAAAGTTGGTTTATCAAAAGATGAGCCAGAAAAGTCTCTTACATCCGGTAAAAAGTCCAGTGGTGGAAGAAATAATTATGGTAGAATTACAACTCGTCATAGGGGTGGTGGTCACAAAAAGAAGTATAGAGTTATAGATTTTAAGCGTAATAGAAGTGGTCAGGGTATAGTTGAAAAAATAGAGTATGATCCAAATAGAAGTGGGTTTTTAGCGTTAATATCATATAAGGAAGATGATATTAAGTCTTATATATTAGCTCCTCAAGGTATGAAGCCTGGTGATATTGTTACAGCTGGAAATGATGCTGATATTTTGCCAGGTAATTGTTTGCTACTCAAGTATATACCTGTTGGTTCTTTCGTTCATAATGTTGAGCTGAAGCCAGGTAATGGTGCTGCGATTGCTAGAGCTGCTGGTTGTTATGCGCAAATCGTTGGTCGTGATGGCCAATATGTTTTATTACGACTCAGGTCTGGTCAAATTAGGTTGATTTTATCTTCTTGCAAGGCTACTATTGGTGTAGTATCTAACCCTGACCATAAGAATAGAAAGCTGGGTAAAGCTGGAAGAAGTAGGTGGCTTGGAATTAGACCTACTGTGCGTGGGGTTGCAATGAATCCGGTTGACCATCCTCATGGAGGTGGGGAAGGAAAAACCTCTGGTGGTCGTCATCCTGTTACTCCTTGGGGTGTTGCAACAAAAGGAAAGAAAACTCGGAGGAAAAATAAATCTAGTGATAAGTATATAAAACAATTGAAAGGTTAGTTTATGAGTAGATCTGCGTGGAAGCCTCCTTTTTGTCATCCTTCTATATTAAAGTCGGTGAATAATGCTTTAAACAAGGGGTTTGTTAACATGGCTATAAAAGTTCATTCCAGGGCTTCTGTAATTCTTCCTAATTGTTTAGGTTTAAAGTTTGCTGTTTATAATGGTAAGGATTACATTCCTGTTAATGTTAATGATCAGAATATAATAGGTCATAAGTTTGGTGAGTTTTCGCCCACTCGTAAATTTACTGGGCATAGTGGTGATAAAAAGGCGACAAGAAGGTAATTGATATGAAAAACAGAGATGTAATAGTTAAAGCTGGTTCTAGGGTTTTAAAATCAACTCCTCGTAAATTGAATTTGGTTGCTGGTTTAGTACGTAATAAAAAAGTTTCTTTTGCCACTGTGCAATTAAGATTTTGTGAAAAGAAAGCTGCGGGTCTTATAAGGAAGGTATTAAATTCTGCGATTGCTAATGCTCAATATAATTATGGATTGGATATCGATAATTTATATATAAAAGAAATTTCAATAGGTAAGTCTCTTACTTTACGTAGGGTATGTCCAAAAGCTATGGGTAGAGCTAATAGAGTTAGTAAACGTTATAGTAATATAACTGTAAAATTGGGGGAAATTATATGATTCATAAAAATAGAAAATTAATAAGGAAAGTGCAAAAGTATGGGAAACGTTAATCCTAAAGGGTTTAGGTTAAAAATAATTAATACTTGGTTGTCTGTTTGGTATGCTGAGAAGGGTTATAAACAAGGGTTGCATCAAGATTTATCTATTCGCAGTTATATAAATGAATCTTTTAAGCATGCTGGTGTTTCTAAAGTAATTATAGAGCGTACAATCGATTTAGTGTCTGTAATAATACATTCTTCTAGACCTGGAGTGATAATAGGTAAAAAAGGCTCAGATATTGAGAAGATAAAGCAAAAAATAGCTGAAAAAGTAAAAAATAATGTGGAAGTGAATGTAGTAGGAGTTAAAAGGTCTGAAATAGATGCAACTTTAATATCAAACAGCATTGCGCAACAGTTAGAAAAAAGGGTTTCATTTAGAAGAGCGATGAAAAAAGCTATTCAAAGTTGTTTGAGGATGGGTGCTAGAGGTATTAAAGTAAGTTGTTCTGGTCGCCTTGGCGGAGCTGAGATAGCTCGTACTGAATGGTATAAAGAAGGTCGTTTGCCTTTACACACTTTACGTGCTAATATAGATTATGCTTTTTATGAAGCAAAAACTATATATGGTATTATAGGAGTTAAGGTTTGGGTTTATATTGGTAATTAAGGTATATTGAGATGTTTGTTCCCAAAAAGAGTAAATATAAGAAGGTATTTAAGGGGCGAATTAAGGGTAATACAAAAGGTGGTAGCACATTATCTTTTGGAGATTATGGCTTAAAAGCTGTAGAAGCAGGTAGGATTCAGTCTAAGCATATTGAAACTGCAAGGCGTGTAATATCTAGAACATTAAAACGCTCTGGTAAAGTGTGGATAAGAATTTTTCCTGATACCCCTGTTAGTAAAAAGCCGGCAGATGTACGTATGGGTAAGGGAAAAGGTAGTGTTGAATTTTGGGTGTTTAAAGCTAAGCCCGGTAGAATGTTGTTTGAAATTAGCAGTGATGTTCCCATGCATTTAGCAAGATTGGCGCTTGAAAAGGCAACCGCTAAGCTTCCTATGAAGTGTAAATTTGTATCTAATCATAATTAAATGGAGTTGCAATGGATATAGCTGACATTGAATCGAGGTCTTCACAAGAATTGCATGAAATTCTTGTGAATTTGAGAAAAGAGTTTGTTAATTTGGTTTTTCAAAAGAAGTTGGGGCAGTGCAACAATATTTCGCGTTTTAGCTTAATAAGAAAGAGCATAGCTCGTATTCTAACTACATTAAATAAAAGAAGAAGAGAGGAAAAGAATGCCTAAAAAGGTTTTTTGTGGTACTGTAACTAAGGCTAAGTGTGATAAGACTGTAAAGGTTTCGGTATTACAAGTGTATAAGGATGAGCTGTATAAAAAGGTTATAAAAAAATACAAGAAGTATACAGCACATGATGAGAATAATAGTTGTAAAGAAGGGGACAAGGTTTTAATACAAGAACACAAGCCTATTTCTACTACTAAAAAATGGGTTGTTGTTAATAGCTCACATTAAATAGGATATTTATATGATTCAAAAAAATACATTGTTGGAAGTAGCTGATAATTCTGGTGCGCGTGCAGTGCTTTGTATTGGTTTATTGGGTGGTAGAAAGTCTGCATCTATAGGTGACACAGTTATTGTATCTACTAAATCTATTACTCCAAGAGGGAAGGTTGAGAAGGGAAAAGTATATAGAGCAGTTGTGGTGAGGGTGAAAAGCCCTATTAGAAAATCTGATGGTTCTGTAATTCATTTTTCTAGCAATGCTGTAGTTTTGATTAACGATCAAGGTGAACCACTTGGCACTCGGGTATTTGGTCCGGTAAAAAAGTTATCATCTGGTTCTTTTATGAAGATAATGTCATTAGCTGTTGAGGCTTTATAATGAGTGCTAAAATAAAAAGTGGTGACGACGTTATAGTTTTAACTGGTAGAGATAAGGGAAAAATTGGTAAAGTGATTAAAGTTGTGGCATGTGATGCTAAAAAGAAAGTAATTGTTTCTGGGGTAAATGTATATAAGAGACACACTAAACCAAAAGCTGGTAGTAGTGGTGGTATATTAAATAAAGAGTTAGCTATTGATATATCCAACGTTGCAACATTGGACCCTAAATATAAAACTCTAACTAGAGTGGGGTTTAAGGTTATAGACGGTAGAAAAGTGCGTTTTGCAAAAGTTTCTGGAGAAGTGATAGATTAGGTTGATATGTTTAAAGAATTGTATAAAGATAGCATAGTAAAGTCCTTAAAGGATAAGTTTAATTACGGCAATATAATGCAAGTGCCTAAACTTGTCAAGGTGTGTATCAATATGGGCGTTGGAGATGCTGCTACAGATAGTAAAGCAATAAATGAACCACTTGATAGCCTATATTTGATTGCTGGGCAGAAGCCTTTATCAATTTTTGCAAAAAAATCTATTTCTGGCTTCAAGATCAGAAAAGGTGCTATAGTAGGTTGCAAAATAACTTTGCGTAGAGATAAAATGTATGAGTTTTTAGAAAGATTGATATATATTGCTTTGCCAAGGGAAAAAGATTTTAGAGGATTTAGTGTGAAGCAATTTGACGGTAATGGTAATTTTTCCTTTGGTATAAAGGAACATATCTCGTTTTTAGAAATAGACTATGATAAAATAAGTAAAATTAGAGGTATGGATATTAATATTATAACAAGTGCAGTTAGTGATAAGGAAGCAAAGGAATTATTACTGGCTCTTAAATTTCCTTTTTTTGATTAATTGAGAGGAGAAATATATGGCAAAAAAATCTATGATAGAAAGAAATTTTCGCAGAATAAAGCTGTGCGATCAATATAAAGAAAAAAGAGAGAAATTGAAATCTATAATAAATAATAAGAATTTGTCTATTGTAGAAAGGTTTACAGCTCAAAATAAATTAATTAAAAAATTGCCTAGAAATTCTTCTAAAACCAAAATTAGAAATAGGTGTGCTTTAACTGGGAGACCAAGAGGAGTATATAGAAAATTTGGTTTATGTAGAATTGTTTTGCGTGATTTATGTTCTTTTGGGCAAGTTCCAGGAGTTACAAAGTCTAGTTGGTAAATATAATATAAGGAGTATATTGTGGCGTTATCTGATAGTATTGGTGATTTTTTAACAAGGATACGTAATGCTCAATTGGCAATGCATAGAACAACAAGAGTGTCGTTTTCTAAAGTGAATTCTTCTATACTGAAGATTTTAAAAGATGAAGGGTATATCCTTGATTATGAAAAGCAAGTTGTAGATAATTTACCTTCTTTCATTGTAAAATTGAAGTATTATGAGAAGTCACCTGTAATTAGTGACATAGTTAGGGTGTCAAAGCCTGGTTGTCGTTGTTATTCTAAGTATAAGGACATTTCTAAAGCATATAATGGTCTTGGTATTTTTATTATATCGACACCCAAAGGAGTGATGACTGATTATAATGCACATAAGTTAAAGGTTGGTGGAGAAGTTTTGTGTCGTGTGTTTTAAATAATAGGAGAAATTCATGTCTCGTATAGGTGCTGCTCCTATCAATATTCCTGCTGGTGTTTCAGTTGAATATAATAATGGTAGGATGTTAATAAAGAGTGCTAAGGCTGAAAAAGAGCTTAGCTTAATCAGTGATGTTGTGTGCCGGATTGTTGATAATCAGCTACTCCTTTCTGTGGATCAAGATAAAGATGATTATGATGAAATAAAGCCTATGTGGGGCACTTATAGGAGTAATATTAATAATATTATTAACGGCATGGTTGATGGTTTTTCTGTTAATCTTGAGATTAACGGTGTTGGATATAAGGCAGAGTGTGATGGTAAGTATTTGACTTTGTATCTTGGTTATAGCCATAATGTTAAATATAAAGTGCCTAAAGATGTTGAGATTAAGTGCATAAAGCCAACTCACTTAGTAGTTAGTGGTATGGATAAGCAAAAAGTCTATATGGTGGCATCTGATATATGCAGGATTAGGAAGTACGATCCTTATAAAGGTAAGGGTATTGTAATAAAGGGTAAATTTATGTTGCGTAAAGTTGTAAGTAAAAAGAAGTAATTAAGATGAGAAGGTTATATAATTTTTTAAGTAACTATGAAAAAAGGAAGTTGCGTAATAGAGCGAAGCTTGACAAGAGCGCTGAACGTTTGCGTATATCCATATTTAAATCTAATAGGCATTTTTATGTCCAGTTAATTAATGATGTAAAAGGAGTAACTCTCACTTCAGCTTCTACTTTGGATGCTAAAATTAAGGATGTATGTAAAGGAAAAGTCAATGCTGAAACTATAAAACAGGTTTCTTCTTTAATGATTGAGCGCTTATCTGGTCTGAAATTAGAACAAAAGCTAGTATTTGATCGTGGAGCGTATAAATATACAGGATTAGTTTCTCAATTTGCTGAGGCTTTAAGAAGTTCTGGATTTGAGTTTTAGAAGGTTTTGAATATGGCTATAAAGAATTTACAAAATAATAATGATTTATCAGAGCTTTTAGTTTCGGTACGAAGAGTAACAACGGTTACCAAAGGTGGCAGAAGATTTTCATTTTCAATTTTGGTTGTTGTTGGCGATGGGAAGGGTAGGGTAGGATGTGGAATAGGTAAGCACGCAGAAGTTGCTGAAGCAAGAGTCAAAGCTGTAAATGCTGCAAAGAAATCGATGATTAGAGTATACTTGCGTGAAGGTAGAACTTTGCATCATGATATTAAAGCTAAATTTTGTTCTGGTGAGATAGTTTTAAGAACCGCAAGAGCCGGAACAGGTATTATTGCTGGTGGAGCGATTAGATCAGTTTTTGAGGTGTTAGGTATAAAGGATGTGGTAGCTAAATCCACTAGATCAAATAATCCTCATAACGTTATATGTGCGGTATTTAAGGCTTTTGATAGTATGTTATCTCCTCGTCAGGTAGCAAGCAAAAGAGGCAAAAAGATTAGCGAGATAGTTGGAAACAGGTAAAGTATGAATAATGCTGTAAAATTAAACTCTATATTTACTAAGTTATCTAAGAAAAAGAAGCCTAAGTTGCTGGGTAGAGGTATCGGTTGTGGTAAAGGTAAAACATCCGGTAGAGGGCATAAAGGGCAGAAGGCTAGAAGTGGAGTTTCCATAAATGGTTTTCAGGGTGGACAACAGTCTATATATACTTGTTTGCCTAAAAGAGGTTTTAAGCCTATACGTAGGAACATATACTCTATAATTAATGTGGGCGATATACAGCGCTTAATGGAAGCTAAAAAAATAGTGAAAGACTCTGTTATAGATAAGGAGAGGCTGTATAGATTAGGTTTTATAAAGTCTATTAAGGATAAAATTAAACTTCTTAATAAAGGTAAGTTGAGCGAAAAATTTGTGTTTCATGTTGATTTTGCGTCAGAAGCTGCAAAAAAATCTGTAGCTTCAGTTGGTGGTAGTGTGGAAATACTATCGTAAATCATGGGCAATAAATCCGCATTTAATAGCTTGGATCCTACGTTGTTATATAAAGGCGATTTATTAAAACGTATATTTTTTACGCTAATAGCTTTAATTTGCTATCGCTTGGGTACTTATGTGCCTATTCCTGGAATTAATCTTGATGTAATTAATGATATATTTCCCAAAGAGGGCTCAAGTGTTTTTGGAGTATTTAATTTATTTTCTGGTGGTGCATTGGCTAGAATGACAATTCTAGCATTGAACGTTATGCCATATATAATGGCTTCTATCATTATTCAGTTGCTTTCTTCTGCGATTAAAGGAATGAAGGAAGTTAAGAATGATGGAGAGTCAGGCCGTAGAAAGATGAATTCTTATATACGCTACCTGACCATAGTAATTTGTGTATTTCAATCAATTCCAATTTTGGTTGGATTGGAAGGGATGAATAGGGAAGGGGTATTGGTTGTAATCGAACCTGGTGTTATGTTTCGTACAATAGGTGTTTTCAGCCTTTTAGGTGGAACTATGCTTTTAATATGGCTTGGTGAACGAATCAGTGCTAGCGGTATAGGCAATGGTATCTCATTAATCATTTTCACGGGCATAATATCAGAGTTACACAGCGCTTTGTCATCTCTGTTAACGTTAAATAAAAACGGTAGCGTATCGTTATTTATTATCCTTTTTGTTTTGGTATTGTTTTTTTTGCTGCTAGTCTTAGTCATTTTTATAGAGTCTTCTTATAGAAAAGTTATTGTTCAACATCCTAAAAAGCAATTTAAAAGATTACATAATGACGATTTTACTTATATTCCATTGAAGATTAATTTATCTGGTGTAGTACCAACCATTTTTGCTAATGCAATTTTATTGACACCTATTTCAATTGCAAATTTCTATAAGGGGCACGCTTTTTCTGATTTTATTTTAAATTACTTTATGGCAAATAAAGTAGTATATATTGTAGCCTATTTGATGCTGATAGTATTTTTTAATTTTTTCTATACCAATTTTATATTTAATCCAGAGGAAAACGCAGATTTTCTTAAAAAAAATTGTGGTTTTATACCTGGTAGAAGGCCTGGGAAACATACTTCTGATTACCTTCAAGATATAGTTTTTAAGTTGACATTCATTGGCTCTGCGTATTTGGTAGTCATATGTACTGTACCTGAAGTTATGAGATATTATTATGATATACCATTTATTTTTGGTGGGACGAGTTTACTGATTATAGTGAACGTTATTACTGATACTATTATGCAAATACAATCTTATATTTTTTCGAATAGGTACGATAGCTGGATAAAGAAATATGAGTCTAAAACGAGGAAAGTAAGATGATCATTACGATTTTTGGTCCTCCAGGTTCTGGTAAAGGTACTCAGTCAAGCTTGTTAATAGCAAAATATAATTTAAAATTAATTTCAGTGGGGGATTTATTAAGGAATATTATATCTGATGGCAGAGAGTTAGGTAAAAAAATAAAGGGTACCGTGGAATCTGGTAATTTAATTCAAGATGAAATTATATGTGGATTATTGCATGAACATCTTGCATTAATGGATGATAATTGCTTATTAGATGGTTTTCCGAGAAATTTAAACCAGGCTCATTTTTTGACTCAAGTTTTGCAAGAAAAATATAATAGGGATGTTGATATTGTAATTGAACTGCAGCTTGACGATAATATTGCAATCGATAGATTAAAAAATCGTCTCGCGTGTTTGGACTGTAAAAGCATATATAGTGTATCTTCTTTTAAGAGTACTACTTGTGCTAAATGTAAAAGTACGAGGTTAGAGAAAAGAATTGATGATGCTGATATGTCTGCAATTAATAAGAGAATAAGTGAATATCACCTTCAAATGAAAGGTTTACGCAAGTATTATAAAGGCAAATTATTAATAATTGACGCTAATTTGAGTGTTGATGAGGTAACGCAAGAGATTGAAAGTAAAATTTCTTGTAATTTGGTTTGACTCTGAGTTGTTTTATGGTATAAATTAAGAGTTGTTATTAATAAAGTATCGAGGTACCAGTGGCACGTATTGCAGGCATAAATATTCCAGTGAGGAAATGTGTTCCTTTTGCATTAACTTATATATATGGTATAGGTATTGCTACTGCGAATGTAATTTGTCACGCTTGTGAAGTTGATAAGCGCAAACGTGTTTCAGAATTACGAGATGAAGATATAGAAAAGATCAGCAGTTTCATTAGACAAAATTATGTTATAGAAGGTGAGCTCAGAAAAGAAGTGGCTATGAACATAAAATCTTTAGTGGAAATGGGATGCTATAGAGGAGTGAGACATAGAAAAGGTTTACCTGTGAGAGGGCAAAGGACTCATACTAATGCTAAGACTCGTAAAGGTAGATCTCGGTTGCCTATTGCTGGGAAAAAATAAAATTTATTATTATTGTGAGTTTTAATGAAAAAAGTCAAAACGGTTGGTAAGAGTACAAAGGAATTTATTACTGGTGTTGTTCATATTCGTGCAACTTTTAATAATACTTTTGTAAATGTAACTGATGTTCATGGTAATACGCTATGTCAAACTTCTGTGGGTGCATGTGGTTTTTCAGGTTCGAGAAAATCCACACCTTATGCTGCAGGTAAGGCTGCGGAGGCTGCTGCGAAGAATGCAATGGAGAGATTTGGTATGAAGGTTGTCTCTATAATAATTCGTGGTCCTGGCTTTGGTACCGAAGCTGCGGTTAAAGCACTTCAGAGCTGTGGGTTGACTGTGACTTCAATTGCAGATAAAACCGCAATTCCTCATAATGGGTGCAGGTTAAGAAAAAAAAGAAGAGTATAGGATATTTGAAAGGGTTGTTTTATGTATTATAATAATAATGTTTCTCTCTGTAGCAATTTAGATAAATTGATTAAACCTAGTTCAGTTAAGGTAATATCAGATGATTCAAGTGAAAAAAGTGATATAGTCCTAGAACCGTTGGAAAGTGGTTTTGCTTTAACATTAGGTAATGCATTAAGACGTGTAATGTTATCTTCTCTTAAAGGTAGTGCTGTTTATGGAATAAAAATTGAAGGTGTAACTCATGAGTTTACTTCAATTCAAGGGGTAAGAGAAGACGTAACTGATATAGTATTAAATATGGGCATGTTGAGGTGTAAATTAAATGGTGCTTTTAATAAATGCTTAAATTTAAACGCTAAAGGGCCTTGCCAGGTATTAGCTGGGATGATAGAAACTGATGATCAATGCTCTATTGTTAATAAAGATTTGTTAATATGTACGCTGGGGCAAAATGTAAAGCTTAACATGACCATATATGTGGCTAGCGGAAAAGGTTATCTTCCTGTAACTAAGTATAAAGAAAATGAACTTTTGAAGCTTATGAATGAACAGGATTTAATTGGTTTTATTCCAGTTAATGCTTTGTATAGCCCTGTCAACAGGGTTTCGTACAGGGTAGAGAATAGTCGTGTTGGCCAAGTGACTGATAAGGATAAGCTGATATTGTCAATTGAAACTGATGGTACAATCTCTCCAAGTCAAGCTGTTGACTCTGCTGCAAGAATATTACAGGAACAACTTCAGCCCTTTATTAGTTCTGATGTAAGTTATAAAAAATTGCAGGTTTCTTCGTCTAGTGGTGCTAAAGATTTGGGTTATGACCCTGTCTTATTGCGTAAGGTAGATGAAATGGAATTATCTGTCAGGTCTCATAACTGTCTGAAAAACGAAAACATCACTTATATAGGTGATCTTGTGCAAAAGACAGAAGGTGAAATGTTAAGAACTGCTAATTTTGGCAGGAAGTCTTTGAATGAGATTAAGGCAGTTTTGGCTAATTTTGGCTTGTCTTTGGGTATGAATGTGCTAAACTGGCCGCCTAAGGATATAGATGAGTTGGCTAAACAACATACTGATGAAGATTAGGTGATATATGAAACATGGAATAAAAAAACGTAAACTATCTCGTTGCACTGAACATAGATTATCGACGTTAAAGAATCTATCTATCTCATTAATTAACCATGAGCAGATTGTAACTACTTTACCAAAAGCTAAGGAACTTCGTCCATATGTCGAAAAGTTTATTACAATTGCCAAGAATAAGAATACTTTACATGGTAGAAGACTTTTGCTTTCACGCCTTCATAATAGTAAGTTAGCAGTTGATAAGTTATTAAACGTCTTAGCCAGCCGTTATCAAGATCGTAAAGGTGGGTATTCTAGAATAATAAAATTTAGCACTCGAAAGGGTGATTGCGCTTCAATGGCAGTGATAGAACTGGTTAATAGGGATATTGCAGCAAGAGGTAAGGTTTATAGTAAAAATAGAGAAGGAGGCAAAGTAGTTACACAAAATTAATTGTTATCATAATTGTTCTTCTTATGGTAAGTAGGTTACGTTACTTTGTAGGTTACTTTGGCGAATTGTTAGTTTTGGCATATTTAAAGCTGAAATGGTATAATGTTATAAAACCCCGTTACCGTTGTAAGTTCGGTGAAATTGACTTAATTGTATCTAAAAAAAAGGAGCTGATTTTTATAGAAGTTAAAACAAGTTTACTTGGAAAAGAAATACCGATATCTCATCTTCAATGTCAGTCTATTATAAATTCTTCTAAGTATTTCTTAAGTACAAACCTTAGTTTTTTAGATTATTCAGTCAGATATGATTTATGTTTTCTTTCCTTAAAGAGAGGACCTGTTTATATAAAAAATGCTTGGATTGAAGAATGGAAGATTTGTAGCTGAATTAATTTAGATTTACTGGATTTAATATGAAAAAGACCCAATACAATAATTTAGTTTCATCTTACGCTAAAGTGCTGTTTCATGTCTCAGGAAGCAGGTTAGGTATTATAAGGAAAGAAGTAGAATTTTTATTGGCTTTTTTTAAGGATCAACGTGATGTTTTTGTGTACCTATCTCATCCTATGATTTCTTTTGCACACAAAAAAGAAGTGATGCTTTCTATAAATGAGCACTTGAGTGAAAATTTAGTAAAATTTATTATGGTTATATTTGCAAACAAACTCTCTAGTTTATTGATCCTTATATTAGAAAAATTCTTAAGTCTTGCAAAAGAAAATGAAAATGAATTCGAAATTACTATAAAGTCAGCAGAAGCTTTAAAGGAATCTGATATAAAAATAATTACTGAATCTTTGAGCTTTCTTGGTAAAATAATAAAAGTAAGCAATGTGGTTGACCCTTCTATACTAGGTGGCTTCGTAGTTAGGTATGGTTTTAATTTGATCGATGTTTCGCTAAAAAGTTACTTAGATAGGTTAGTTGACTTAAGTAAAATGGAAA
The DNA here is from genome assembly GCF_964027015.1 of Wolbachia endosymbiont (group A) of Conops quadrifasciatus. Lineage (NCBI taxonomy): Bacteria > Pseudomonadati > Pseudomonadota > Alphaproteobacteria > Rickettsiales > Anaplasmataceae > Wolbachia > Wolbachia endosymbiont (group A) of Conops quadrifasciatus. The sequence continues at coordinate 483,850 of NZ_OZ034722.1, read as the reverse complement.
TATTAAAAGTAAGGAATTTTGTATGAAGAACAGTATGAATGTTTCTGAGATAGCAAGTGTAATAAGGGAAAAAGTTGAGACGTTTGATAATCCTATAAAGCGGGAAAATATAGGTGAAGTAATTTCAGTAACAGATGGTATCGCATTGGTTTATGGGCTAGAAAAAGCAAAATTCGGTGAAAAGGTATTTTTTGCAAGCGGTGTAGAAGGAATAGTTCTTGATTTAGATCATGATACGGCTGGAATAGTTGTGCTTGGCAATGACCGTGATGTGAAAGAAGGGGACGTTGTAAAATGTAGTGGTGATGTTGTGCAGGTGCCTATAGGGCATGAATTGTTAGGGAGAGTTGTAAATGCGTTGGGCCATCCTATAGACGACGGTGGGGAAATTAGAGCCAAAAACATAATGGATATAGAATCTAAAGCGCCAGGCATTATTGATCGTAAGTCTGTGCACGAGCCACTGCAAACAGGAATTAAAATTATAGATTTGCTAATTCCAATAGGTAGAGGGCAGCGTGAATTAATTATTGGCGATAGACAAATTGGTAAAACTACTATTGCGCTTGATACTATTATCAATCAGAAGAAGATTAACGATGAGGTAAACGAAAATCAAAAAATTTACTGTGTTTATGTTGCTATTGGACAAAAAATTTCAACAGTAGCAAAAGTGGTAAATAAGCTGAAAGAAAGCGGAGCATTAGAGTATACAACTGTAGTTGTGGCTAGTGCATCTGACTGCGCGCCTATGCAATTTTTAGCACCTTATGCTGGTTGCACTATTGGGGAATTTTTCCGTGACAATGGAATGCATTGTTTGATTATATATGATGATTTATCTAAGCATGCTGTGGCATATAGGCAGATGTCTTTATTGCTCAGACGTCCTCCTGGTCGTGAAGCTTACCCTGGAGATATATTCTATGTACATTCTCGCTTGCTTGAAAGAGCTGCTAAAATGTCTGATAAAAAAGGGCAGGGGTCTTTAACTGCTTTGCCGATTGTCGAAACTCAAGCTGGTGATGTATCTGCATATGTGCCAACAAATGTTATTTCAATTACCGATGGGCAGATCTTTCTTGAGTCTGAATTATTTTATAAAGGATTTCGACCTGCAGTAAATATAGGTTTGTCAGTTTCACGGGTTGGTTCTGCTGCACAACTAAAGTCTGTGAAGAAAGTTGCTAGTTCTATAAAGCTAAGCTTAGCTCAGTATAGAGAATTAGAAGATTTTGCAAAATTTGGTTCTGATCTTGATGCTAGTGTTCAATTATCCTTGAATAAGGGTAAATATCTTGTCGAGTTATTAAAGCAAAAACAACATTTACCTATGTCAATAGAAGAGCAAGTAGTGCTGATGTATATTTTTTCTAACCTATATAATCAGTTAAGTAAAATACAAATAAGTTACATTAATAAATTTGAACATGATCTTATTAATTATTTTCATACTGTACACCCTGGGGTTTTAAAAAAGTTGTCAAATGACATGAGTGATGATATAAAAGATGATATTTTTAACATTGTGAGTAATTTCGTTACTCAATTTAATTGCGTTTAGGTGGTGATTATGGCTTCATCCATTATTAATAAATTTCCTATGACGAGGGAAGGTTTTGAGAATATGCAAGCCGAACTTGAAAAATTAAAGGAAGAAAAACCTTCTGTGATACAGGCTATTTCTGATGCTCGTGATCAAGGTGATTTGTCTGAAAATGCAGAGTATCATGCAGCACGGGAAAGGTTAGGTTTTATTGAAGGCCGTATAATGGAGATAGAAAGTAAGCTCTCACATGCGGAAGTAATAGAAGTAAAAAATTTGTCTGGTGATTCAATAATGTTTGGTGCAACTGTGACATTAAGCATGTTAAGTGATAATAACGGTGAAGTGGAATATGTTTATAAGGTTGTAGGCGAATATGAAGCTGATGTTTCAAAGCAGTTAATATCTACTAGTTCACCACTCGGGAGTGCCTTAATCGGCAAAAAAGTCGGTGAGTATGTGGAAGTGACAGTGCCAAATGGAGAGAAATTGTATAAAATAGTTAAGATTGAATTTAAGTAAATTATTATGGTACAGGCCACTTATGCTTCAATGAGTCTACCAGGTATTTCTTCTGTGGAAGATGTATTAGAGGATGCTCGTTCCGGTAAATTATTCATTTTAGTTGATGATGAAAGTAGAGAGAATGAAGGTGATTTGGTTGTCTTAGCTGAAAAAGTAAAACCAGAACATATGGCTTTTATGGTTAGGTACGGTACAGGGGTTGTGTGCTTAGCAATGACTAAATTTCACATGAAGAGGTTGGGCCTTAATTTCATGGAAAAGAAAAATATTGGTGAAAATCATACCGCATTTACTACATCAATTGATGCACGTTATGGCATTACAACCGGTGTTTCAGCAGAGGATAGAACGAAAACTATACATGCTGCTATCAACAAGGATGGCACTCAGAATGACATCATAACTCCAGGTCATGTTTTTCCTGTAATTGCACATAAAGGTGGGGTGGCACAACGTGCTGGTCATACTGAAGCGAGTGTTGAAATGGCGAAGTTAGTAGGGTTTGATCATTCAGCAGTTATTTGTGAATTAGTGAATGATGATGGCTCTATGATGCGCTTACCTCAGTTACTTAAATTTGCTGAACAACATAAAATTAAGTTAACTACCATCGACAAACTTATCAGTTACGTTAAAAAATTAAACTAGCGTTTATAAATTTGTATAATTTAAGTGTTAAAATATAGAATTTCTATAAATTATACAAGCACAGAGTTTCCATGTTTAGAATTGCTAAGTTTTTGACCTTATTGTTCTTTTTTGCATATTATAATAATGCTTACTCTATTAACATTATTAGAGATAGTGAAGTGGAAGCAATAGTGAAAGAGCTAGCGCAACCTTTATTTTTCGCTGCAAACATTGATAGTGACCGAATGAAAGTTTTTATAATTAATGATAATTCGATTAATGCTTTTGTAATTAATAACAACAGTATCTTTATTCATTTAAGACTTTTACAATACTCGGCTAAACCTTATGTCCTGCTTGGTATATTAGCACATGAGATTGCTCACATATCTGCTGGTCATATATTGCAAATGAGTAGTGCTATGGGTTATTTTCAATCGATAGCAATGATTAGTTATATGGTAGGATTAGTTTCTAGTATTATCATTAACCCTCAGGTTGCTGGTGCAATTTTGCTTAGTGGTGTAGCACTCAGTTCAGGGCTATTTTTTAACTATTCTCAAGAGCAAGAAAGTGTAGCAGATAGCTATGCTTTAAGGTACCTTGATGAATCTGGCTATGATAATTCAGGTATGAAAGAGATTTTTGATTATTTTAAAAGTATTGAGCATGAGAACACCGAGGAATATTTCCGCACTCACCCACTTAGTGAGAAACGCATATTTGCTGTACAAAATTATAAGGTCAAAAACAACGTAAAACCAATTTTTGCGGATAAGTTACTAAAGTTTGAGCGTGTGGTTGCAAAGCTAGACTCTTTCTTTGCTCCTATTCATGTGTTATCTAATAAATATGAAAATAATTCTGAGTATGTAAATGCTATAGTTTGCTATAGGCAAGGAAAGATAGAAGAGGCTATTGCTAAAGTTAATTCATTGATTCAAGAGTCACGCAATGACCCATACCTATATGAATTAAAAGCAGAAATGCTATACAAGGCCGGAAATTTAAGTGAAGCAATAAAAATGTATGAGGAATCGCTTAGGTATTTATCTGAGAAAAACAGTTATTTAGTGAAACTTGCATTATCTCATACTTTATTATTACACGGTGATGCAAAAAAGGCGATTTTTTACCTGGAGCAGATTTTGAATGTAGAACCAAATAACGCTTTTGTCTGGAAATATTTAAGCATTGCATATAAATGTGAAGCTGATACGGCAATGCATTATTTTGCCTTGACAAAAAAGGCTTGTATTGAAGGTGATTTAAAGCAATTTACAAAATATGCTGAGCTAGCTGTTAAAACTCTACCAAAAGATAGTCCTTATTTGTTGCAAGTTGAAGATATGAAGCGATTTAATGGATAACAAAAAAGCATTTCTGCACTTTTATGGGTTATTTTCCACACTTTTCCAACATAGCTTTTGCTTCATCACTTACGTTGGGCATAATTTTCGTTATGATAGTTTTAGCGCCAAAAAATACACCACAGAACATGCCTAGAGCAAAGAGGGCTGGCCACGGCATCCTGCCAAATATTGCAAGCAAAGCTGCACCAATTATTACTACCGTCATAAGTGGACCGCCTATTCCCCAAACGTAACCAATAATATTGCATATTACTTTAGTTGTGTCATCCATATCAGGATCAGTGGTAGCTGCATAACCTGAGAAAGAGAAAAGTAATACTACACAAAAAACACTAAAAAGTCTTTTTATTATAGAGCTCATTTTCTTGCCTTTAAATAATAAATTAACGCAAACGCAAACCTACACATATTTTTATTTTAAAGTAAAAATTATAATTTGTCCATACATAAGTGTTGCTACATAAATAACCCACCATTAATGTTAAGCACATGCCCTGTTATATATTTTGCTTCATCACTTGCTAAAAATAAGACCCCTGCTGCTATTTCTTCCCCTGTTCCCATTCTTTTCATTGGAATATTATCTAATATTTTTCCCTTTTGTCCTTCATTTAAAACTTCAGTCATTTTAGTATCTATAAACCCAGGAGCAATACAATTTACTGTTATATTACGACTTGCAACTTCTTTTGCTATAGATTTGCTCATAGCTATTATTCCAGCTTTAGACGCTGCATAATTTGCTTGCCCGGCGTTTCCTGTCAGCCCTATTATTGAGGAAATATTTATAATTCTTCCCCAATTATTCTTAATTAGTCTCTTACATGCTTCTCTACTCAGCTTAAATGTAGAGCTCAAGTTAATATCAATTACTTTTTGCCATGCTTCATCTGTCATTCTCAATAATAAACTGTCTCGCGTAATGCCCGCATTGCATATAAGCCCGTCAAAGCCTTCCATCAACTCACTTGCTCTATTTACTAGTTGATTTACTTCCTCAGCATTTGATAAGTCACAAGGGAGTATGTGCATATTTTTTTCATATTGTTTAGCAACTTCTTCAAGCACTTCTTTTTTTGTGCCAGAAACACATAAAGTTACTCCGGCTTTGTGCATAATTTTTACAATTGCTTGCCCTATTCCGCCTGATGCGCCAGTGATCAGGAACTTTCTGCTTTCCAATCTAAACATAATAACTTTATATTATCTTAATTCCTAACAGAATATCGACTGGTTGGCAATAGATTTCTTAAGACCTGCTGCAAAAGGTGATTGAAAAAATAATGTGAGAGAAGTAGAAGAAGAATAAGCAGATTGAGTAAGGTAAAAAAATGAGCTTTAGTTACTATAACATGAAGAAACACCCAAGAAACTTTCGTAATATAACAGGTTTAACTATAGAGGAGTTCGAAAAGGTAGTGGAAAAAGTGAGGTCTGGGTGGGAAAGACTTGAAAAACAGAAAAAGTGCCATGGTAGAAGATCACAACTACCAACTCTAGAAGATAAGTTATTTTGCGTAATTTTGTACTATCGCACTTACATAACACATAGATTTTTAGGGTGCCTGTTCAATGTTCACAACGCAAATGTATTTAGGTTACTGAAGAAAATAGAGCCATTACTTGCCAAAAAGTTACTATAACAAAAGATAGAAGTATGACACCAGAAAAAATACTGAAGATTCTGGCTGATGTTACAGAACAGCAAATACAGAGACCAGAAGATAGTAAAAAACGGAAGAAATCATATTCAGGAAAAAAAGAACCAACACTATGAAAACTGAGATTGTTATCGAAGAAGGTGGAAGAATTTTATCAGTGTCAAATTCATATCGTGGTAGAATTAATGATTTTCGCATAAGGAAACAAGAAAAATATTTACCAATCGATAGCATAAAATATGCCGATTCTGGATATCAAGGTTGGCAAAAATTGCAAAGCAATGTTATAATTCCATATAAAAAGTATCGTAAAAAGCCATTAACTCCAGAGCAGAAAGAGCATAATAGAAGATTAGCATCATTTAGAATGAGAGTAGAAAATAAGATCCGTGAGATAAAGATATTTAAGATTATGTCTCATGTTTACCGCAATTTTCAGAAAAAATACAACCTGAGGTTCAATATTATTGCTGGTATTGTGAATCTTAAGCACGCCTTTTAGTTAACCTTGATTTTAGTCACCCTCCTTTCCTTCTTTTTATTGCTTGATTCTCAGCAGGTCTTTACATAATATAAGTAACTCAGATATTCACAAAATAAAGGAAAAGTTATAATAAAGTTAAACGTCAAAAAATTTTAAAAACATAGTTGATGCAGGAATTGTTACTAAATAGTTTATTCTGGTGCTCTGCAGTCTCCTAAGAAACTCCCTTAACTAGCGCTTCTTGTTGAACTAATATGTAGCCAAATTCCTGTGCTTTTTTGATTAAATTTTTTACAACTCTCTCTTTGTAACGTGTTTCGTAATAGCTCATTCCTTTTTCCACATACTCTTGTCCATATTTCAACATTTGGTAAAAGATGCATGCTAATTTTCTTGCTGTAGAAGTAATTGCTTTTATTGCTCCTAGCCGTTTTTTTAATCTCCTACAATATGCACCCAATGCACTTTTACTATTTCCCACAGCATAAGCAGCCATTCGCAAGGCATTCGTAGCACGATTAATAACTTTACGAGTTTTTGTTCAAAATACTTTTTCTCCTGTAATCTTATTAGCAGGGCTAAGCCCTAACCATGAGGTAAAATGCCTTTCTGATCGCCATTTATTATGATTAATGCCAACTTCCGCAATAATGGTTTGTACAGTTAGTACATCAAATCCAGGAATTTTAGTGAAATCTATACCAGTTACACGATACAATTCCTCACGCAGGGTGAAATTTGGTCTGCCTCTTCTAGACTTATTTTTTTCCTTACCTAACTCTTTACTCTCATCGGACTTCGTCTCTAATGCTTTGTAATAGTTCTCTATACTTTTATCACATTCAATTATTTTTTCTTGAAAAAAATTATATGCTTCATATTCTTGCTTTAATACAAATAAATGTTCTTCTCTATAATCGCCTGTTAATGCTTTTGCTATAGTAGCCTTATCATTCTTCATATTCACACTTCTGAATTCAGCTAGTTTTTTAGGATTCCTTTCACCTTCTACTATTGCTTTAATAATTTGCATTCCTGTGACGCCAGTAATATCGCTTGTCACTTTATGTAAATGAATATTCATTTGTACTAACACCTTTTGCATGCGATTAATATGTTTAGCAGCGTTTTCAATTAAGTTTTTACGTTGCCGAACATAACCACGCAATACACACATTTGATCATCTGGCCTAAATGATCCTTGGATTAACCCATAACTATGTAGTTGTTGAAGCCATTGACAATCCTGAACATCTGACTTTCTTCCAGGTACATTTTTTACATGTCTTGCATTTGCAAGCTTTACTTCAAGTCCATATGATTCAAGTACTTGGAACAAAGTAATCCAGTATACTCCTGTTGACTCCATGGCTACTGTAGTAACTTTACATTTCTTCAGCCATTTTGCTATGTTATGGAGATCCTCTGTAAAGCAGCTAAATTTTTGTATACGCTGTTCATCACTTCCTTCTGGTACACATACATAATGTACAGCTGAACCAACATCTATTCCTGCTGCATCAGGATTCATGATCTCTAATTTACTTTTTGCTTTTTTCATAGTAACTCCCTTATTATAATTTGTAATAGGGAAACGCTTCAGCTTGGAACGGTTAGATAATACAATCTCCTAACCGAGGTAGCCTAAAAAACTCCATCAATGATTTGACCGTTCCTCCCAAAACCATGCTAAACGACGGGTACTTATGGCACCAGTGAAAATTTCGGTTATAACTTCAGAGGCGCTTCCTATACAACTATACTTAAAAACTACTAAAAACTTAAATTGAGGAGTTTCTTCCTGGTTTGACAGATTTCTTCTGTTCAGTGCTAAATGGAATGCCTAAATTATAGATTCTTTGTTTTTGTGTGTTATCTTGAGTTAACACAAATTCACAGTAGTATTATGATAAGTAAGTTAAAAAAGCTTAGCGCTGGATTTTCTTTGACAGGACTGATTGGCCATAGTGATAATATAAATATGCAAGGAGCAAGAAATAAAAAGAAGAAGTACCCAAAATTTTTGGATAAGACGTTTGCATTGATTGATGAAGTGATAAATTTTATTTTAAAACGCGAAAGTAATAACGTAAATGAAGTTCTGAGAGTAACATGGGGACCACTATTTTTTGGTCTGGTAGTAATACTCATCTTTTTTGGGATAGGTGGTATTTGGTCGGCTATAGCTCCAATTGACGGTGCGGTGCATGCAAGTGGAGAAGTTATTGTATCTTCAAATAGGAAAATAGTTCAACACTTGGGCGGAGGAATAATAAGCAAAATTTTAGTCAAAGAGAGCCAAGCAGTTAAAAAAGATGAGCCTCTAGTTTTGTTGAGTGATGTTAACGAGAAGGCGAATTTAAGTATTATCAAAGAGAAGCTCTTATCATTTTTAGCAACAGAAGCAAGGCTTATTGCAATCAGAGGAGATTTAGACACGCTCGAGTTTCCTGATGAGGTTAAAAAATTATCTCACGATGAACTTGTAAATAAAGCGATAAAGAATCAAGTAAAGTTGTTCAACTCTCAGAGAAAGAGCATATTGGGAAAAACAGACATACTGCAACAACGTATAAAGCAGTTAAATGATGAATTAGCTGGGCTAAACTTTCAACTAAATGCAGCTCATAAGCAATATGACTTGATAACTGAGGAGTTGGAAACAAAAAGACAATTACTTGATAGTGGCCATATAAGCAAACCACACATTTTAGCTTTAGAAAAACAGTTTGCTGAAATTGAAGGCAGAGTTGGACATTACCGTTCTGCAATATCTCAAGTGCAGCAAAAAATTGGAGAGAACGAATTAGAAATTATAAACGTGAGAAATGGTTCTCAAGAAAGAGCAAACGCTGAACTTAAGGAAGTTAGTACGTCTATTGCAGACTTGAAAGAGAGGCTGATGGTTGCTGAAGATTCATTAGCACGTACAATAATTAAATCCCCTCAAGATGGGATAGTCACAGATATAAGATACCATACTGAAGGTGGTGTTATACAATCTGGAGTTCCAATCATGAGCGTAGTGCCATCGGATGATGACCTAATAATAGATGCTAAAATTCAGACCAGAAACATAGAAGAGGTACTGTCAGCACAAAAGAAAGATAGCAACATAGTCTCTATTGATGGGCTAGAAGGGCTAAAGGTTAAAGTCCGGCTGAGTGCTTACAGTGCACGTCGTTTAAGTTTAATTAGTGGTATAGTAAGCCATATTTCTCCTGATGCTCTTGATGATCCAAGACTAGGGCGTTATTATTCAGTGCGCGTAGTGATACCGAAGTCAGAGCTTGCTCAATTTAAAAATGTATACCTATACCCTGGTATGCCAGCAGAAGTGTACATAGTTACTCAATCCCGTACTCTTTTATCATTCTTGTTTACACCTATAATTGCAACAGTCGATAGGTCTTTTATAGAAAGGTAGCTCTATTTGGCTTCTCTAAAGATTTCGTTTACAGAATCTAGTAACTCAGCTATGCAGAATGAAAAAAGTTTGTATGGTATACAAATATAGTGTGTTTTTTTATAATTATTTTCTATAATGCGTAAACCTTTGGTCCAAGGTGTAAATGCTACCATAGGCATTAAAAGTTAATTAACAAACTTCAATGTATAATAAAATAAAGAAACTTGTAAGATTTTGATCTTACAGATTATAAACTTGTCATAAAGTTTAATAGTGTCTGTTACTGCTTTTAGGTGTGAGGCTAGAGGGTTATTAGCAGTAACAGACACTATTAAACTTATTATAGAATTTACTTAAAGTAAATACTTAATTTAAAATATTATAATATTTTTACTTACAATAGATTTATGTAAATGCTTTTTTCCTCAAATTAGTATTGTACTATTATACTTGTTGAATGCTAAAAAATTATTAACCATCACTAATCTCTATTTGCATAGTAAGTTTATATATACTATTATACAGTATATCATTTAGTTTTATAGCAAACAAACAAAAGATATGGTGAAGTTATTTGCACTATTGATAATATTTTACTCAAATATATCTGTTGCCTCTTCTCCTACTTCCTGGCAATTTGGATTTCCTGCTCCTGCAACTGAAGTAATGGAGGCTGTAGTTAGGTCACATTCGTTTGTAATGGTTGTGATGGTTGCAATAATGCTTTTTGTGTGGGCACTGCTTGCTTATGTAGTATTTCGCTTTCGTAAAAGCAAAGTGGCAAACGTAAGCCAAACTAACCACAATGTCCTTTTAGAAATTGTTTGGTTTGTTATACCAACGATTATTGTTGGTATATTAGCTTTTGAAAACGCTAAATTACTGAAGCTACAGGAAGAAATACCGAAAGCTGATATAACACTGAAAGTTATTGGCCATCAGTGGTATTGGAGTTACCAATATCCAGAATATCAAGGTGTGTCATTTGATAGTTATATTAAGGGAAAAGAAGACTTTATCGAAGGAGATTTAAAGCTATTCTCTGTTGATAACAACATCGTTTTACCCATTAATACTAACGTTCGTTTACAAGTTACAGCAGGAGATGTGATACACAGCTGGGGAGTACCGGCTTTCGGTGTAAAAATTGATGCGATACCAGGTAGGCTGAATGAGGCGTGGTTTAATATCAAAAAGTCTGGTGTTTATTACGGGCAGTGCTATGAATTGTGTGGTCAAGGCCATGGATTTATGCCAATTGTTGTTGAAGCAGTAAGCAAAGAAGATTTTAATAAGTGGATTGAAAATAGAAAATTAGTGAGTTAAATTTGGAGTATAGATATGAGTGACGTACCAAAGGGCATAAAGCGTTGGTTGTTTTCCACTAATCATAAAGACATAGGGACACTGTACATTATTTTTTCCATATTAGCTGGAATTATTGGTGGATTATTATCGGTGATTATTCGCACTCAGCTAATGCACATTAATATACTTAACAATAATTATCAATTATATAACGTAATGGTTACAGGGCATGCGTTGATAATGGTGTTTTTTATGATAATGCCAGCCCTCATGGGAGGATTTGGTAACTGGTTTGTACCTCTCATGATTGGCGCACCAGATATGGCATTTCCTCGTATGAATAATTTAAGTTTTTGGTTATTAGTGTCATCTTTTATTTTGCTCATTCTCTCAGTGTTTATTGGTGAAGGTCCAGGTACAGGTTGGACTTTATATCCACCTTTATCACAGGTAATGTCCCATCCAAGTGCAGGAGTTGACATTGCTATACTTGCACTTCATGTTGCTGGTATGTCGTCAATTGTTGGGGCGATCAACTTTATAGTTACTATATTTAACATGCGCACAAAAGGAATGTCATTAACTAAGATGCCACTGTTTGTTTGGTCTGTCTTGCTAACAGCATTTATGTTGATTGTTGCCTTACCAGTGCTTGCCGGTGCTATAACTATGCTTCTTACTGATCGCAATGTTGGTACTTCCTTTTTTGATCCTGCCGGTGGCGGAGATCCTGTGTTATTTCAACATCTATTTTGGTTTTTTGGTCATCCAGAAGTTTACGTAATTATTTTTCCTGCATTTGGCATCATAAGTCAGGTTGTATCAACTTTTTCTCACAGACCTGTATTTGGTTACATAGGGATGGTTTATGCTATGATAGGTATAGCAGTATTTGGCTTTATGGTGTGGGCTCATCATATGTTCACTGTTGGGCTTAGTGCTGACGCTGCTGCATTTTTTAGCACTACCACAATTTTTATCGGTGTTATAACTGGTGTAAAAGTCTTTAGCTGGATTGCAACTATGTGGGGTGGAGCAATTGAGTTTAAGACCCCTATGCTATTTGCACTAGGTTTTATTTTCATGTTTGTTGGCGGTGGCATAACGGGAATAATTCTTTCTCATGGTGGAATAGATAAGCTTCTGCATGATACCTACTATGTTGTTGCTCACTTCCATTATGTCATGTCACTTGCTGCATTATTTGGAGCTTTTGCTGGCTTTTATTATTGGATTGGTAAAATGTCGGGTAAACAATATAATGAGCGCTTAGGTCAAATCCACTTTTGGCTTACTTTTATTAGTACCAATATCACTTTTTTACCTCAACATTTCTTAGGATTAGCTGGCATGCCAAGGCGTATACCTGATTATCCTGATGCGTTTATCCCTTGGAATTATATATCCTCAATTGGCTCATATATGTCCTTTGTTTCAGTTATGTTTTTTGTGTTTATAGTTATACATCTCTTTAAGTGGGGCAAAAAAGCTGGAGATAATCCTTGGGAAGGTGACACCTTGGAATGGACAGTATCTTCACCACCGCCTTTTCATACTTTCGAAAAGCCACCATTGGTAAAATAGAATGTACACAAGTGTTTTGCTAAATGTTGAATCAACAATACTGGATTTTTGGCGTTTGCTGAAGCCAAGGATAATGTATCTTGTGGTATTTACTGCAGTTGCTGGTATGGTTACTGCACCAGGTAGTATGCACCCTTTTCTAGCACTAATATCTCTTATATGTGTTGCTCTTGGCTCAGGATCTGCAGGTGCTATAAATATGTGGTATGACAGAGACATAGATCTGCTCATGGAAAGGACAAAAAACCGCCCTATACCCTCAGGAAGAATTCTTGCAGAAAGTGCGCTTGAATTTGGTATAACTCTTGGAATATTGTCAGTATTTATCATGGCAATAGCAGTAAACTATATTTCTGCTGCTTTACTTGCAGTTAGCATATTATTTTACGTTTTCGTATATACAATTTGGCTAAAAAGGCGTACTCCACAGAATATCGTTATCGGTGGTGCAGCAGGTGCTTTTCCTCCAATGATTGGCTGGGCAGCTGTGACTAATTCTGTCAGTTGGGAAAGTTTCATTTTATTTTTAATAATTTTTATGTGGACTCCACCACACTTTTGGGCCCTATCTTTAAATAAGTCTGAAGACTATGCAAGAGCATCGATTCCTATGTTCAATATTGTTTATGGTCCGGAAAAAACAAGAAAATATATATTAATTTATAGTGTGTTGCTGGTATTAACCAGCTTGCTTCCAGCTCTATTTTTGAAAAAGGCTTTACTTTATCTAAGCATGGCAATTTTTGCAGGTTGCATCTTTATTTGGTACGCTATATCAATTCTCAGATTCAAGAACCACAACTCACAGAAACAAATGTTTTCTTATTCAATTTCTTATCTATTTTCCCTATTCGCCAGTATTATTTTTTGTTCTATTGATTTATTTTAGTTATGAAAGAACGGCAGAAGCATAAAAACTATTTTTTACTTTTCCTTTTGGTAATGCTCGTTGTCACACTTTTTTTTGTTTCTATAATAAAATTTAAAGGTGCAGCTTAAACTACCTTTAGAAATTGTGCTTTCATAAAAGCAACTATATACTTTGTTAACCGATATAAACAAAGATGAGTAAGAAAGAAGTGACAATATACACGGATGGGGCGTGTTCTGGTAATCCTGGAGCGGGAGGATGGGCAGCTATCATATTATTTCAAGATTATAGAAAAGAGATTTATGGTAGAGAAGAAAATACCACAAACAATAAAATGGAGTTAACAGCGGTGATCAATGGGCTAAAAGTATTGAAATTTTCTTGTAATATTAATTTATATACGGATAGTCTTTATATTAATCATGGCATAACAGAGTGGATAAATAAGTGGAAAATGAATGACTGGAAAACAAGTAATAAAAAATCAGTAAAAAATATGGAATTGTGGAAAGAGCTAGACAACGTTGCTTCACAACACGAAATTGATTGGAAGTGGGTTAAAGCACACAGTGGCAATAAATATAATGAGGAGGCTGATATTTTAGCAAGAAAAGCAATAATCGATGCTTAAAAAAATTACTATATTATTTTCCGTAGCTTTATTGTTCATATTGTGCTTCTTTATTTTTTTAAAGCCTTTAGAAATCAATATTAATTATATTAATTTTTATGTTAAACATAAAATATCAAAAGTATTTGTTGGCTCAAGCGTTAATATGGAGAATACCTCAGTTGTTTGGCAGAAAGATGGCAAAGATCCGTATTTAGTCATTACAGATTTGGCAATAGCAAACCCTAATTTTACTATAAAAGTTCCTGAGCTTTTTGTACATTTTAAGTTAAGTTCCTTATTTAAAGCTAGCACAAATCTCTCTCAGGTTTCAGCTGATAATGTGCATGTATGTATCAAGAGAGAAGAAACTAATGTTAATCCGCAAAACTCATTAGACCTTTTGGATAATCATTATTTAAATAGTAACCGCCTTCCTTCGGTGTCATTCCAGCGCGTGACGCTGGAATCTAGAAAAAAAGAAACAAGTAGTCAAGTTACTTGGATGACAAGGACAAGTGCTGGAATGACAGGGAAGAATTTCAAGATGACAGAAAGCAGTGCAAAAAATCTATTAAAAACAATAAGGGAATTTTTTTTTGACTTAAATGCGGATTCAAAAATTGAATTTACTAACATCGCTATTGATAAAAGCACAGAAGATGAATTTTTTATTGACAAATTATATATAGGGAAGGGGGAAGATTTTAATGTTTTAGATATTCATGTGAATACAAAAGATGGAAAGGGATTTTTGGATGATTTATCAATTACAATAAAAAATCGCAACAATTTGCTAAATGTATACGGGACATTTTATAATCTAAAATTGGGACTATTGAGCGAGTTTTCTACATTAGTTAAAAGCTACAATTTGGACAAAAATATAGGATTCAAAGGAAGCTTCTCAGTGAAAATTAATAAAAAGGATGAAATTGTAGATGGAAATATATACGTATTGAATACAGAAAATTATTTGAACAAAAATTTGGCCTTAACTAATGTAAATATAAATTTAACATATAGTGATGGAATTATTAGTGTAAAAAACTTCCATTTTAAGTTTAATGACACGTATCTCTCTTTAATAGGCAAGATGAACTTTAGTACAAGTCATGCTTTGCTTAGAATTAATATTAGCAAGTTTGCTGCAAAGGATTTATGTACTTATGTACCAGATGGTGTAGTGAATAGTAAATTTAGAAGCTGGTATTGTGATAATATTAATGGGGATGTTTTAAATACCATTGTAAGTTTCAATGGCAAAATTAACAATTTGGTTGATGACGATCTGTCAGACATTGTAATTGTTGCTGATATAGAAAATGGTAGCGTAAAATTTGATGAAGATTTTGAGCAAGTAAAGGAACTAAAGGGTGATTTGATCATCAAGAATAACGATCTTGAGATTACTGTAAATAGCGCTAAGTTTCAGAATTTCACTATTAATGGTGGTGATATTGAAATGAAATCTCTCAATAAGGAAAATTCAGTTCTAACCATTAATGGCCAAGCTGTAAGTGATGCGTATGGTTTATATGAGCCTATAAGATTTAAGCTGGATGATGTGGTGAAGGTTGAAAGGGATAAAGTAAGTGGAATGGCAAAATCTGTATTTAATTTTCGCATTTTTAATCTAAATGCTGATGACAAAAAAGTAGACTTCTCAGCAAATTTTCATTCTGAAATTGACAATTTGGCCGTCTATAATGCAAGTCTTGGTAAATATGACATTAAGCTTAGTCTTGGCAGTGACTTTATAGATTTAAATGGTAGTGGTATGGTGAATAACACACAGCTATTATTTGACCTGAAAAGTAGCAATAGGAATGAAAGTTTTGCCTGGAATTTGACCGGAGATTTACCCGCTCAAATACTTGATTTTGATGAAAATATAGGTGGCTATGTTAATACAAATATAGAATCGGTGATAAATCAAGATAAGACGGGACATGTTAATGGTAATATGGATTTATCAGAGCTTGAATCACGTTCAAGTTATTTTGGTTGGAAAAATCGTTTTGAAGATCACAATAAAGTTTTGTTCTCTGTAAAATTAAAAGGTGCCGATGAATTGTTAATAGACAAATTAGATGTTATAGGAAATGACCTAGATATAAAATTCAGCGGAAGAGTAGGAAATGGAAATTTATATTTAAATTCTAGTAGTTTTAAATTGCCTGATAATAATTTTAGTATAGAAATTGAATCAGGTAAGGAAAAAAATGCCATAACTATTTATGGTGAGAAAATCAATTTGAGTGATATTTTAGGCTTGCTTGGCAAAAACAATAATGGATTAAACAAAGATATAGAAATTAGTATGAATGTTGACAATGTAATTATGAAAGAAGGCGTCGTTATCAAAAATGCTAAGCTGAATGTAACCTGTACTAAAGGTAATTGCAATGGAAGTCAATTTACAGGACAGTTTCTAGAAGATAGCAGCAACATACTAGCGGAATACAGTGGAATAGGGCTCGAAATATATGCGGATAATGCAGGTATACTTTCGCGTTCCTTAGGCATTAGTAAATCAGTCAAAAATGGTAAACTTTCTCTTTATCTATCTCCTCAAAGAGAAAATGAAGAACATTATGGCATGTTATCTATTAGTAATTTTTATATCAAAGATGCTCCACTACTCACTACTTTATTATCGATGTCTTCGCTTCCTGGTATTGTAAATGCTATAAAGGATGAAGGTGTATACTTTTATAAATGTAATGTACCTTTCTCATACAAAGATGGCTCTGTCGAAATTGAAGAATCTTGGCTTGAAGGGGCGGAATTAGGCATTAGCACTATCGGTAAGCTCGACATTAGAAATTATAAATTCCAAGTTGAAGGACAGGTAATACCAGCATATTCAATTAATAAATCTTTGTTAAAAATTCCTATAATTGGGAAACTTCTTACTGGCGGGAAAAGTAGGGGAATCGTTTCAATAGACTATAAAGCAAGTGGTGATGACAAAAACAATAACGTATCTGTTGATCTTATCTCTTCGCTAACTCCAAACCTATTAAAGAGGTTATTGGGAGTGTTTGATCGCATTATGACAAAAACTAACGAAGCTGTCATCGGTGGCTTAAAAGGTGGTGTGAAAAAGAAATTTGGTTCGACATGACCAAAAGGGAAGTTGTTTAACAAAATTATGGACAAAAATGCAAGGTGCGCCAAGAAGTGCGTAAGGAACAGTTGGTGAAAATCTAACTCAGGTAAAGCCTAGCCAGCAATCTGGAACGAACTATTATGCTACGTAAGGTAACAAGCGTAGTAGGGCTAATAGAAGGGACAATATAGGATGCAACGAAAGTGAAGGTATTGAGTCCCGAAATTTTTGACGATATGGAGGTTGACGCTCTCTTGCAGGCGGAAGACAAAATAAGTGATAACGAAAAGGC
The DNA here is from genome assembly GCF_964027015.1 of Wolbachia endosymbiont (group A) of Conops quadrifasciatus. Taxonomy (NCBI): domain Bacteria; kingdom Pseudomonadati; phylum Pseudomonadota; class Alphaproteobacteria; order Rickettsiales; family Anaplasmataceae; genus Wolbachia; species Wolbachia endosymbiont (group A) of Conops quadrifasciatus. The sequence continues at coordinate 466,442 of NZ_OZ034722.1, read as the reverse complement.
AAGATATCACTTGCTCCATCGGGATCTAAGGCCGTGTCATGTGTTGAGATGGAACTTACGTGAACTTGGGAGATCCTTTGTATTCCCAATAGGGTACTCTAGAACAAGTCAATAAAGGCGAGGACTGGGGAAAGATACGAAGGAAGTCGGACTAACTGATAGTACTCAGAGTGTGGGAAAGCCACATACAAGGGGAAGCGGTTAGCAATATAGTAACTGGTATAGGGATTGCTATACAAATACAACAGAGATTGGAGGAATATGCAAGGAAAACTAGACCAGATAGTAGAAAGAGCGAAGCGAGATAAACGATTGAAATTCACATCGTTAGTGCATCTGATAAATGCAGAGAATCTTGCAGAGTGCTATAAGGAACTAAAACGAAACAAGGCTTGCGGTATAGACCAGGTAACAGTGGAAACTTACGGAGAAAATCTTGAAGAGAAGCTTAGAACTCTAGTGGATAGCATGAAGAAAAAGCAGTATCAACCGCAACCGGTGAAAAGGGTATATATACCAAAAACTGGGAGCAAAGAGAAACGCGGGCTCGGAATACCATCAACAGAAGATAAGTTGGTACAGATAATGTTAAAGAAGATACTAGAAAGTATTTATGAAACAAATTTTCTGGACAACTCTTATGGATTTCAACCAGGAAGAAGCTGTCATCAAGCGGTCAAAACACTGAATAAAGCAGTTATGGACAAACCAATTAATTACATTGTAGAAGTGGATATCAAGAAGTTCTATGATAATATTCAGCATAAATGGCTAATGAGATGTCTGAGAGAGAGGATAACAGACCCCAACTTATTGTGGTTAGTAAAACGGTTTCTCAAGGCAGGAATAGTTGAAGCTGGACATTATGAAGCAACCGAACAAGGTACACCACAAGGCGGTATAGTAAGCCCAATATTAGCTAAAATATACCTACATTATGTATTGGATTTGTGGTTTGAAAAGAAATTTAAACCTAGATCCAGAGTGAGTATGCAGCTAATAAGGTTTTGCGACGATTTTGTAGTGTGCTGCGAAAAGGAAGAAGATGCGAAAGAGTTCTTGGAATTGCTGAAACAAAGATTAAGAAAATTTGGATTGGAAATATCTGAAAACAAAACAAGAATAGTAAAGTTTGGCAAGAGAGAATGGTATCAAGCAGAAAGAGAGAAACGAAGAAAGAATAGCTTCAAATTTCTTGGATTTACCCATTATTGTGGAAAGAGTCGTAATGGTAGACTAATGATAAAACAGAAAACTGTAAAAACAAGTCTAGCCAGAAAGATTAAAGAAATCAAAGAATGGATGAAGAGAATTCGAAATCACGATCGTCTTAAAGAATGGTGGCAGAAACTCAAAACTAAACTAACAGGACACTATAGCTATTTCGGAATTAGCGGAAATTATCGATGTTTAAGTCAATTCTATCGATCGATAACAAGGCTAGCATTTAAGTGGATAAACCGACGTAGTCAAAAGAGAAGTATGAAGTGGGAGCAATTCAACCATTACTTACTAGTCAATCCACTACCAAAGCCAAAAATACACTATTCTTTATATACATGAGAGCGAATGCTATGAATGCTATTATTGTGGAGCCGTGTGCGGGAAAGCTGCATGCAAGGTTCTTGTAGGGAAGTTATAAGAACAAAACTCAAACAAGAGGTATAGGACTATGACTTCTACCGAACAATTTCGGAATGATCCACCTAGTTTTTTATCTAGTTGTTTAAGTGCCCTTTATCGCCCCCCATATCTGCAAAGTTATAAATACAACTAGAAGGGTAGGGGATAAAAGTTCGTTATTTTACTATATTAGGTCATCATGTTGGTGATAATTATGATTACATAGTGAGTAATTGCCTACGTAGTTTTCGTCAGCATCGTGATTAACATCAGGTTTAAGCAAAGAAAGATTGTCATCGGATTGTTCTTCTGATAAGTTAAACAAAGAAAGGTTGTTATCAGATTGTTCTTCCTCTTTAGACCCAAATAACCATGAAAAGAATGATGAGATAGAATCAATAACGGATTTAATTGCTGAAAAAATATTGGATAAGAAATTACTGGGTTGCTCTATTTCATCCACATCCACTTCAGGTTTACTTCTGCTTATAAGTGTCTTATCTAACCATTCGGACATATTCTTGTCTGGATTATGAAAATACATTTGACTTATCTCCTTATTTTCATCAATAGAAATTACTACAGTTGCATTCTGACTTAATTGCCCTTCATTTAATCTATAACGTTCACTAACGAGCGATTCATGAGAGTTCTTTATATCTTGAATCAATCGAAGTTTTTCTTCTTCTACCAAAAGATAACCTTTGTGTTCTGCTCTATAAGTTGTACCTTCGTATTTAAAACTAAATATCCATCCACGATCTTCATATTCATCTAGTCCAGAATTCTTGACACGTTGTATAATTTGAAATTTTTCTTCTTCTGAAAGATCCTTGCGGTATATACTACAAGTTGTACCTTTGTATTTAAAACTAAACATCGATCCATGGTCTTTATATTCATCTACACCCATCTGCTTGCAAATAGCTTTATAATTTTTTTCTTCTACTTCTCGTCCAACAACATTTGCTATGAATTCAGTATCCTGAGTACTCAAAGCTTTGACTGTTGCCGATGGTGAAAAACGCAATTGAAATATGTGGCCTAGCTCATGACCTAGCACAAAATCCATGGCACTTTGCTTATATGTCAGAATATTCTGACAATCTGTTACTCCTCGTGTAATATATCCTGGACTACCATCTTCATCTAAGCCGAAAAGATCATTATACTTTGTATAATCGCTTCTATTATTAAAAATGTGAACCGTTATATTGTAACTTGCATTACTATTTTTCAAGCAAAACTTTTCTTTAAATGCCTCATAGGCAGTTTTAATGTCTGTTTCTATTTGATTTTGTTCCTGCTCAGATAAGTTGTCGTATTTTATAGTACAATTTATATACCCGTATTTAACGGTAAAGCTGTTAGATAAAACATCATGTATATTTGTGGAAAAATAATTGAACTGCTTTGACTCAGCTTCCTTATACAATTGATGCCCATATTTATCACTAGAATACTTTGGTAGTTTAGGTACTTTGGCAATTAAGTTTTTGTTACTATCAAAAAAAGAAATGTCTGTATTACCAATCTCAAAATTTTGTATAGATTGCCCGCAAGTGCCATCATTTGCACAATCGTGATGATTTGGGTCAGTCTTCTTATGAAACCATGCGTTGGTGTATTTTTCCATTTTGATACCTCACTACCAAACCTTACTATATTATTATCTTGGTAAAAATCATAATAATTCGTTAACTTGTATTTTAAATCTGTATATCAAGTGTACTTTTCTCATAAAGCGCCAATTGTGAAGCTAATGAATTTTATTTGTTTAAAATTTTGCTGAAATAGCTCTTTTTATACTATGTTTTATAGTTTGCTATATTATGTGATTTTATTTTCCGTAATGTATATTATGTAATTTTCGATACTAATAAAACTACTTCCCAACCTTTTAAACAGCAACTTGTTGAACCTCCAGATTAGTACTTAAGAGAAAGTGTTAAAGTCTCTCTTTAAGTATTACTTTAACAGCACTTAAATTTTTAACCTTTAGTTCCAACACAACCATTTATTTGTCTTTACTTTGTTTGAGTCTAGTTCATCTAGTTTATTACTAGGTTTTAATACTGCATATGTAATACCACCAGCAACAAGTCCAACTGCCAGCGCAGCAGCTATGCCAGCTATAGCTAATACTGATAATTGAACATCGGCAACACCACATCCAATACCGACTGCCAATGCAGCTATAACACCACAAGTGATACCAGTTTTTATTGCTTTAGTGGCTATTTGGTTGTTTTCTTCATCTTTTATTACATTTTCATCCCTTAGCTAAGTCTCTTGAAGTTTTGTTGCAAAAACCCTTTATATCAGGATCAGCACCTGCTTCTAGTAGAGCTTCTCTTATTTCTGTATTGTTAAATATATTAGTCCTATGTAAAGGAGTTTCTCCACGTCCATTTTGCACATTAACATCTATTCCTTTTACTGCTAATAGAACTTTTACTATCTTTGTTTTGTCAAACACAATAGCATTATGTAAAGGAGTACACCAGCTAGCTGCTACATGCAACAATGTGAATTCATTCATGCTATACTTGTCTGGCTGGCTGAATCGGTGATTTATGTCAAATTTTTCTTCTCCCACTCTTGATACACTCTTAAGTCTATTTCTTGTAGTTTCTTTTTTATTTTTTCAACTACGTCATTACCACTCAAATCGCTGTCATCATTTACTGTACTTAATATCCGTTTCCACTGTTTTAAATCCATATTATACCCCAAAATTTAATTATCACATATTCCATAAAAAAGTCAAGAATATTTATTCAAACCTTGTCTTCTTTTTTTCAATATACCTACATATCAAAATGGACAATTCATATAGAATCAGCATTGGTATTGCAAGCCCTACTTGGCTTAATACATCAGGTGGAGTTAAGATTGCAGCGATAATAAAAATTACCACTATCGCGATTCTGCGTTTATTTGACAAACTTTGTGTAGTGAGTAACCCTACTCTCACCATCAATGTGAGTATTACTGGAATTTGAAATGCAGTGCCAAATGCAAACATAAATTGGAGAACAAGGTCTAAATATTCGCTAACTGATGGCATAAACTCTATCGGTATATCGAAGGATTTACCACTGTGTTCGAAGTTGATAAAAAACTTCCAGGCTAAAGGAAATATATAGTAATAGACTACAGTAGCTCCCGTTACAAATAAAACCGGGGTTGCAATTAAGTATGGCAACAACACTGCCCTTTCACTTTTATATAACCCAGGTGCTAAGAACATATAGAATTGCCATGCAAACACAGGAAAAGAGAGCAAAAGTGCACTCATCATTGCAACTCTAAGATACACAAAAAATGCCTCTGTTAAGTCTGTGTAAATTAAAGAAAAACCTTCGCTATCTTTTGTTGCTTCTATTAAAGGTGCAAGTAAAAAACGGTATATATTTTCCTTAAAGTAGTAACAAAAACCAAAAGCAACGCAAAAAAATAGAAAGCAAAAGATAACTCTTTTTCTGAGTTCCGCAAAGTGCTCACAAAATGAAGCATATTTGTTTGGGTTTCCATTCATACTTTACTATGGCTCAATAATGCTATGTCTAACATTCTCAGCGAAAAAGCCCACTCATTGTCATACCACGCTGCAACTCTACAGATGTCGCCTGTAACATATGTACCAGTTGAATCCACAATTGCGCTATAAGGGTTATGCACAAAGTCTATTGAAACTAAAGGTTCCGTGCATACAGAAAGCACATTGCTTGCTGCATCCTTAAACATTTCATTTATTTCTTTAACGGTCGCTTTCTTATCAGTCGTAAATTTAAAATCAACCATAGAAACATTGCTAACCGGAACTCTGACGGCAGTGCCATCTAGCTTTCCCTTTAATTCAGGAATTATAGAACCAATTGTTTTTGCTGCCCCGGTTGTAGTTGGCACCATAGATAATCCGCAAGCCCTTGCTCTGCATAAGTCTCTATGATTGCCATCAAGAACATTTTGATCATTCGTATAGGCGTGTATAGTAGTCATAAAGCCACTTTTTATACCTAGATTAGAGTGTAGGACTTTCACAATCGGAGCAAGGCAATTTGTAGTGCAAGAACCTGCTGATATTACTTTATGCTCTTTTTTGAGCATATCATTATTCACACCATAAACTATAGTTACATCAGCATCTGGAACTGGAGCAGAGACAATCACTTTCTCTGCATTGTGCCTTATTGCTTCTTCACGCTTGTTAAATGCACCAGTACATTCAAGTATTACATCAACATTCCAAGGAATATTTTCAGGGCTCCGTTCTCTATATAAAGAAAATTTTCTGCCATTTATAGATAGCCAATTTTGAGACTCATTAAAGTCAATATCACCACTGAATTTGCCATGAACAGAATCATATTTAATCAAATGTGCATGCTGCTTTGCACTGAGCGATCCATTCACAGCTACAACTTCTATTTGTTTGCTATATTCTTCTATTTCGAAAATAGCACGCAATACGCCTCTGCCTATTCTACCCAGACCATTAATTCCTACACGAATCGTCATCTCTTCATTCAAAAAATTTAATTATAGAGGATATCGCTTGATATTTCATTTTATTCTTTTGACTGCTAATTGGCATTTCAATCTTTAGTATATTAATATTTATCTTGATTAGATAACTATAGTACTGTATTATTTCACTAAAATATTTAAATATTAATGATAATTATTATGGATTTAAAAAAAATTAAAAAACTTACAACAAGATTTGCTTGGAATAATTTTTCTCATAGTTGCAGAAGCTAGTGAAGAAGAAATAAGCAATATGCAAGATCGAGCGTTAAAGATTATCGATGAATTAAGAGATCATATTAATGATGATATAGAAGTGAATAATAATCTGAGAATGCCAACTTTAGACTGGATTGCCTTTTGTGATAGTCACGATGGTGTAAGGTTAAATAACAGATCGTTGTTAGACTTAGAAGATGCTGTAAAAAGTATCGGAGGGAAAACTTCACAAGAGTTAGAGCGAGTACGTGGAATTCCACAGCAAATAAATAATCTTGGATTAGCGGAAATTTTAGCACAATATCAGGCGCATGTGAGAGAAAGAGAAGAGAGAAATTTAAGGATTATCAACTCAATTGGAATATTCGGTGTAACATTCTTAGGAGCTAATCCTGGAGAATCAGAAGTAGGTGAAATTGTTGGGGCAACATTTGGAGGATTGTTATCTATGCCAATAATGGTTATGTTACCAGCGGCACTGGCATCAATATTTGTACGCGGAGAGCATATTACATCAAGAGAAGTAACACAAGAGCTAATACGCCCAATGAGTGAGCCGATGGCTGGATTATCAGCAGCTTTAGCAGGAGGCACAATAATGTTATTTAGAAGCATAGTTGGAAGCATAGCTGGAACAAATATGGAATTTGGAGAATCATTAAGATCTGGTCTTATAGCTGCAACTGGAGCTGGAATTGGTGCTGCATTGTCAACGGCTTTGGTGAGAAGGACGTTTGCTCCTGTCTCTACAAATTTGGAAAATGTTGCTACTGAACAACCAAATATCCAAGGACAGAACATATAGCTCTTTCCTACTTTCTCCTTTATCGTTATCCCAGTGTTGTGACACTGGGTGTTCCGCTATTTTTGTATTTTGTGGCTAAGCAAAGGATATTATTTTGATGCTAATTGGCAGTTCCAATCCTTAATATATTAATACTAATCTTGACTAAAGAGCTATAATACTGTATCATTTTATTAATAGTATTGAAACTTTAATGGGGGTTAGTGATGACTATAAGAGAATTACAAAAAGAGTTGCTCGAAGAAATTTCGAGTCTAGTTATAGAAGATAATGATAACTCTATAGAAACTAGGCAAAAAAGAGCACTAGAGATTATCAAAAAATTAGAAGGTCATATTAATGATGATATAGAAATTAATGGTAATCTCAGAATAACAGTTCTAGACTGTATTGTTCGTTGTGACAGTCAAAATAACATAAGACTAAATAACAAGTCATTAGTAAACTTAGAAAATGCCATAAAAAATATTGGATGAAAAACTTCACAAGAGTTAGGACGAGAACAAAATGTTGAAAGACTGCAAAATATTAGTCATGAGGATATTAGTCGTTTTGTAGAGCAACTTAGACGTGCAAGAGAAGTACTTGAATCAAGTAGAAAGCGTACAGAAGGGTTCATTAAATTTTTAGATGAACAGCAGAAGTCAAATGACGCAAGTATAAAGTTCTGTGCATTAACATTACCGGCACTCTTTGGAGCATTGATAGGAGTTGGCTTAGCTAAAGATTTGGAAACGATCCAATACTTGGGTTAGTGGTAGGAGCTCTAGTTGGTATAGCAGTTGTTAGTGTACCACTAGTATTATACCTAAAAAAGAGTTCAACCTCTACAAGTTTAGAAAATGTTGCTACTGAACAACCAAATATCCAAGGACAGAACATATAGCTCTCCCTACCCTTCTCCCTACTGTCATCCCAGCGCGTGACGCTGGGATCTTTATTGTTTTCATAGCCTCTTTATTTTGTAACTAAGAAAAGTGCTTCCCCCTTTTAGAGCACTGCATATAATAGAATTATATCGCAGTGCATTGCGAAATAAAATTCCCAATACTACAGGAGGCTTTATGAATAAGAAATTTCTCTATTCACCATTGTCAATAAAAAGCATAGGAGAAAACGGTGTATTTTCTGGTTATGCGAGCGTTTTTAACATAGTTGATAAACAAAATGACCTGATCTTACCCGGAGCATTTAAGGAAAATTTAAACAGAAATAAAATAAAACTCCTTTGGCAGCATAATCCAGGTGAGCCTATAGGTAGTATCATAGATATTTATGAAAATGATGTTGGTCTATATATGACTGCACATCTGCTTTTGGGTATCCAAAAAGCAGAGGAAGTATATTTAATGCTCAAAACTGGGGCAATTAATGGGCTTTCGATTGGCTATATACCTATAGAGTATGATGTTGATCATAAAAGCGGAGCTAGAGTGTTAAAACAAGTGGAATTATGGGAAGTCAGTTTGGTCACTTTTCCTGCAAACTTAGCTGCTCAGGTAATCAATGTGAAAAATCAGAAGAATGAACAGTTAAACGAAAGGAAAAAAAATACAGTTGGTCTACTGTATTTGCTTGGTTGTACTTAAAAACGATTGGACGAATACTACCAAAGAAATGGAACAAATGGGCGGAAAATATTCTATCTAATAAAGTAACATTTCAAGATACGATAATGCAGACCGAATGTGTTGAAACAACGGATAAAAATATTGGAGCTGACTTAAAACCTGAGGTTGCAGAAAAAGGGAGCCAGAGTGAAGTAATAAGTAAGGATGGAGAGGTTCAAACTAATAAAGTAACATTTCACGATATAGCAATGCAGACCGAGTGTGTTGAAACAACGGATAAAAATTTCCAAGCTAATTTAGAATCTGAAGTGGCAGAAAAAGGGAGCCAGAATGAAATAATGAGTGAAGATGAAGGAATTTACTCTGAAGTAAGTAGTGATCTACTGATGAGAGTTTTGATGCTAAATTAAATGATAAATTCATTGATGAAGACTACAATGGTATGGAAGAAGTATGCACAGAAGATGATAAAGAATTGAATGCACAACTGGAGGGTGTAAATCAGGAACTAGAACTTGAACATTCACAAAATGCCTTCTTAAAAAAGGAAAATGAGGATTTGGAATCTAAACTTGCAGAATGCGAAAAAGATTATACGGAATTGGAAGATGTTTCAGGCCAACTAGAGGAAGAGCTCCAAGCAGAATCAGAGGAAAAATCTCAGTTGATATTTGAACTAATCGAAAGATTAATTAAGCGCAGCATAGAATCTCTAAATGAAATAAGAAGACTTCCGGTTGAAGTAGAAAAGGATATGAAAATAAATAGTTTAATGCGGTTAAATGAAGGATTAGATGAAGATTTACAAGGAAAAAATCAAAAACTTGCAGAACAAGAGAAGTTGATTGAGCAGCTAAAAAAGGAACAGAAGCAAGTAGAAGATCAATTGAAAGCTGATATTAAGAAACTACAGGGAGAAAAAGAAAACATGGAAGGTGCGCCAAGAAGTGCGTAAGGAACAGTTGGTGAAAATCTAACTCAGGTAAAGCCTAGCCAGCAATCTGGAACGAACTATTATGCTACGTAAGGTAACAAGCGTAGTAGGGCTAATAGAACGGACAATATAAGACCTGCTGCAAAAGGTGATTGAAAAAATAATGTGAGAGAAGTAGAAGAAGAATAAGCAGATTGAGTAAGGTAAAAAAATGAGCTTTAGTTACTATAACATGAAGAAACACCCAAGAAACTTTCGTAATATAACAGGTTTAACTATAGAGGAGTTCGAAAAGGTAGTGGAAAAAGTGAGGTCTGGGTAGGAAAGACTTGAAAAACAGAAAAAGTGCCATGGTAGAAGATCACAACTACCAACTCTAGAAGATAAGTTATTTTGCGTAATTTTGTACTATCGCACTTACATAACACATAGATTTTTAGGGTGCCTGTTCAATGTTCACAACGCAAATGTATTTAGGTTACTGAAGAAAATAGAGCCATTACTTGCCAAAAAAGTTACTATAACAAAAGATAGAAGTATGACACCAGAAAAAATACTGAAGATTCTGGCTGATGTTACAGAACAGCAAATACAGAGACCAGAAGATAGTAAAAAACGGAAGAAATCATATTCAGGAAAAAAAAGAACCAACACTATGAAAACTGAGATTATTATCGAAGAAGGTGGAAGAATTTTATCAGTGTCAAATTCATATCGTGGTAGAATTAATGATTTTCGCATAAGGAAACAAGAAAAATATTTACCAATCGATAGCATAAAATATGCCGATTCTGGATATCAAGGTTGGCAAAAATTGCAAAGCAATGTTATAATTCCATATAAAAAGTATCGTAAAAAGCCATTAACTCCAGAGCAGAAAGAGCATAATAGAAGATTAGCATCATTTAGAATGAGAGTAGAAAATAAGATCCGTGAGATAAAGATATTTAAGATTATGTCTCATGTTTACCGCAATTTTCAGAAAAAATACAACCTGAGGTTCAATATTATTGCTGGTATTGTGAATCTTAAGCACGCCTTTTAGTTAACCTTGATTTTAGTCACCCTCCTTTCCTTCTTTTTATTGCTTGATTCTCAGCAGGTCTAATTAAGAATAATGAAACAACAACTCTTAAATAATCAAGAACAACAAAAGTTGGAAGAAAAGTTAAAGGATGTTGATAAAAGGTTAGAGGAGATTGATGGAGAAACTCAAAAATCACAAGGACAAACAAAAACTAAAGCGTCAGATACAGTGAGTTTGGTAAGCACAGTATCTACTGCAAAATCAACTACTGGTTCTATGAAATCAACTCGGTCAAACGTTTCAAAGGTTTTCTCTAAGCTTTTTAGGGATAAGAATCTTGATGACTTTTTATCTGATAAAAATAAAGAGTTGAAAGAAAATTTTCCTGAATTTAAAGAAAAGCACTTTTGCCATAACGTACATAATAAAACCATAAAATTTCTATCAAATCAAGATGATGGCAAATTTGAAAGCAGTAAGCTGCTTGAATTATTAGAAAGTAATTTGAAACAATCTGCAAAGGAGATCATAGAAGCCAAGGTTAAAGAAGTTGTCACCTTCTGTTAGAAAATGCGTAAAAAAATTAGAATTTAACAAACAAGAAGAAGGGGTAAATAAGATTGTAGACTCTATCTTGCACAGCTTTAATAGCAAAAATAATAATAATAACGACTCAGGAGAATTACTTAAAGAAATTGTTGTGAAAGAGCTAGTAGAAGCTAGAATGAGATTTTTTTCAGATAAGATTCAAGAGTTACAACTGACATCAAGCATAAGAGATAAATTTTTATCTCCAGATCAGAAAATGTGTAATCAAACTCAAGGAGGAGTAAACTAATACCAATTAACAGAAAAAGCTAAAAAAGAATACACACCTAATTCCTCGATGAGTCACACTAATATTGCAAGCATACATTCATTGAACAGTCGGAAAGCAGTTAGAGTAGGCTCTTAGCATAAAGCACCAGCTCCTCTTTTGTTAAAGTGTAGGAGCTGTCTTCCCAATGTTGTCTTAGCAATTCCAAATTTCTACCTAAACTTTTTCCTGGTTGGTGACCTATACTTATTAAATCATCGCCAGATAAAGGAAATTTTGGAATATTGAATGTATTAGCAAACGAAATGTATTTATCAACATTTTCTCCAGACTCAACACCACAAATTTTTACTAAATCACAATATAATTCTCTACCAAATAAAGATATGTATTTTTTTTGCTCTTTTTCTGAGAGTTCTGTTTTGGTATCGTTGGATAATAAAAATAACAGCTTTTTCTTTTGCTTGTTTGAAAGACGTAGAAACTTACTTACATATTCTCCAAGACTTAGCCTGTCATTTTTGGTGTTCCTAAGGAGTAACGCTAATTTTACTAGTGCATCAGTGCCGAAAAGAAGTGACGAAGACAGAATTTCGCATTTTACTTCTTTTGGGATAATCTTTTGCAAAACATCAGATTCTTGCATGCTCTTAAGTGTTGGAAAAGGATCATTGCACTCCAGCAATTTAAGTATTTCATCTCTTATTCTCTCTCCAGAGAGGTTTTGGATCATATGCGAATGCTTTTTGCATACGCTTAGTATTTCATCACTCAAATCTCCGACACATATTTTTGCATGAAAACGAAATGCTCTTAAAATACGTAGATAGTCTTCTTCAATTCTATCTTCAGCGTTGCCTATAAAGTTTAACCTTCGCGCCTTTAAGTCCTCTATACCACCAAAGTAATCATATATATGGCCATGCTTATCTGCATATAGAGCGTTAAATGTAAAGTCACGCCTTGAAGCATCAGCTTGCCAATTATTAGTAAATTCTACTTTCGCATGCCTGCCATCACATTTCACATCATGCCTTAATGTTGTAATTTCAAAAGACCTCTGATTTAAGATCGCAGTTATAGTTCCATGTTTTAAGCCAGTTGGAATAGTTTTTATATTACGGAGTTTTAGCGCTTTAATCGTTTGATTGGGAAGCAAATTAGTAGCTAAATCGATGTCGTGGACATCACACTGCAAAATTGAGTCTCTCACACACCCGCCGACAAGCCTAGCCTCACCACCAAATTTCTCTATAGCATCAATGATTAAACTAGTTTCATGGTCAACTTGCATTTAGGTTAGTACGTACTGCAAGTTCATATTATATGAAATGCTTGCAAAAGCCCTATATAAAAATATACAGGGCTATGAAAATTTATTTTACAAGTATTGGTTGTGGATGAAATGGTTGTTCTGCCATCGATTCCGTACCACATCTTGAACTTAGTAAACTTGAAGGGTTTTGCTCTTCAGAGCGCTCTATGCGCTGCTTTATATCACTAACGCACTGCTCTACAACATCACAAATTTTTCCATTAGCATTTTCTGCCAATAACTCATCAAATCTCTTTTCAACCTCTGCTCTCTCAGAGATATCCTTTGAAAGGTTACAATATTCCAAGATCTCATCTAGCTGCAGTTTTTTTGCTAATAGAAAGTCTTCTTGCTCTTGCTGCTTTCTTATTAATTCTTGAGTTACAATTTCAGCTCTAGAGTAATGATTCCCTCCAAGATATATTGTTTCTCGCTCTTTACTACCCCATAACTCGTCATTTAATTTATAACTCTCACGATTAAATACCTGATTTAACTGATCATCATTATTTATCATTTGTGGATCTGGCTCAAACTTTTGTTGCTTCTCTCTACCGCTAACTTCACAATGGACATTAATTTCAATATTAGCTAAAGAAGCTAATATCTGAACTTCTTCAATGAAAGGAAAATAACTTTTACTTTCTATTGCTTCTAGATAGGCTTGATAGAGTTCAGGTTTGTCAAGAAATGAGCGTGTAATAAATTCACTGTTATATTGGACATCGTACTCATTTTCATCAAGGGCCTCTGCATATTCTCTTAAATCACGCATAGCTTGATCATGCGATATATTAAATTTGCTAACAGCTTTACTTACTAACCTCTTCACATTACCTTCAGCATTTTTAATTTTCCTATTTGTTTGCTCAACCAACTCCTTTATTCTATCAGACTTACCAGTTAAATCCCCTGGCTTGTTTAAAAACATATTAAAAACCTTTTCTAGCTGAGCTCTTAAAGGAACTGGAATACTTACATCATCTAAAGATGTAAATTGACTTAAAAATTTGCGCCATTCCATTCTCATATCTTGCGCTCTTTCAGCTTTATATGGACCAGAGCTATTATCACCAAACACAGCATGAAAAAAACAATTGCCATCGCCCGCAGTATTATACTTAACTACTTGGCTATTAGTTGGTAATTTCCGTTCCCTAGATTGAAGCATAGTTTTTACCTTAATTTAAGCTATATATTACTATACCAACAAAACTGTCAATAAGTAACTAATTAAGTATAGCAGAAATTCTTAAATTGTGCAATAATTATGGCTTTAAATAGCAAATATGAGCTTTAACTGTGGTATAGTTGGGTTACCAAACATAGGAAAATCAACTTTATTTAATGCACTTACAGAGTCAAGTGCAGCCGAAGCTGCAAATTATCCTTTTTGCACAATCGAGCCAAATATCGGCAAGATTTCGATAAAAGATCAGCGTTTGAAACAAATCGCAGCAATTGCCGGTTCAGAGAAGACAATCTATAACCAATTAGAAGTTGTGGATATTGCAGGTCTTGTAAAGGGCGCAAGCAAAGGTGAAGGACTCGGAAACAAATTTTTGAGTCATATCAGAGAAGTTGATGCCATCGTGCATCTGCTCAGGTGCTTTATAAATGATGATATTAACCATGTACACAATGAAATAGATCCAATATCAGATGCTGAAGTGGTGGAAATGGAATTAATCCTAGCTGATATTGATAGCATAGAAAAAAGGCTTCCTCAATTGGAAAAGAAAGCAAAAAAAGGTGATAAAGAGCTAAAGAGACAACTTGAATTAATGCAAGAGGTATTAGCTACTTTAAAACTCGGTAAACCTGCAAGAAGTTTGGAAAACATGGACGAAGCCGAAATGAAGTCACTTCAATTGCTGACAACAAAGCCCGTTATGTACGTTTGCAATGTTGAAGATACAAATGTTATAACTGGCAATGAATTATCTCAAAAGGTAGAGAGAATGGCGGAGGAAAATAAAAGCAAATTTTATTGCATTTCAGCAAAACTTGAAGCAGATATTGTAAATCTTGATAGTGAAGAGGAAAAACAGAGTTTCTTGTCAGAATTTGGCTTACAAGAATCAGGCCTTGATGGAGTAGCGCGTATTATGTATGAAGTGCTGAGTATGATAACTTTCTTTACTGTGGGCCCCAAAGAAGCACGGGCATGGCCAGTAAAAATAGGATCAACAGCTGATAAGGCAGCAGGTGTAATCCACACTGATTTTGAGAAAGGCTTCATAAAAGCAGAAACTATAAGCTTTGCAGACTACATAAAGTATGGAAGTGAATCAGCTTGCAAAGACGCAGGAAAAATTCGCTTTGAAGGCAGAGATTATATCGTACAAGATGGTGATATAATGCACTTTAGGTTTAATGTGTAGCTTTCTGGGGAGAAGAAACTCCTCCTTCTACAGTGTATTCGTTTAGGGGAGAGGTTTAAGAAGCAATTGACCTTACCCAGAAAAAGTAATGCAAAAAATCTATTGGTTTTTTATAAATAAAATCCTAAGGCATTTTTTACTGTAGATTAATCATTTGATTATAGTATCATCTTAATTAAGCTTATGCTTGGAATATTTATGAAGAGTATTTTATACTTTGTATTATTAGTTGTTGTATTTGGATCACTGAGCCTATTTGCTGTAGAGCAATTTGAAGAAAAGAAAATTGAATCAGTTCATAAAAACGAAAATGTAGGTGTAAGGAAGCAAGATTTACTGAGCAGCACAAATCAAAAAGATGAGTTGAAAAGCAACGTCGATGTTAAACAAACACAAGAGGCTGAGAGCAAAAGAGTAACCGATAAAGAGAAGCTGCAACACAACGAGAATAAAGCTTCTGTGGTTGAAAAAACTATAAGTGAAGGTGAAAGGATTGATAAAGATTTGCCAAATGACCAGCTAGAAGAAAGTACAGGCGAATTTGCTCGAAATTTACCAAATGTGGCCAATAAAGAAGTGAATAAAGATTTGAAACCAGAGCCTTTGCCTTTAAGTGCTGATTTAAATGAGAATACAACTGACCCGCAAAAAAATCTACAAGCTGATCAGAAGATTGATATAAAAGATAATGAACTTTCAAAAAGTGATGCAAGTCAATTATTAGAGGGAAAAAAAGAAAAAGTAGAGAATCAGTTTGAAGAAAAAAAAGTGAAAGAAACAAACAATAATTCTAAGGACCGCAATAGAGTAAAACTTATAACTAAAAAAGATGAAGAAGAGCAAAGTGAAAAGAAAAATTTACAAAAATGGACAAAGCTAAACAGAGAACCAATAAAAGAATGGGGTCATAAAGATATACAAAGCAAGTCAATATATAAACGACAATATGATAGCCTTAATGAGCATCTTCCTACAACTGTATTTATTGATGATTACAGTAAGCAATTTTTTTACTGTATTAAGAAAAATAACTTACCTTGCTTAAGAGGAATAATGAGTAAGCTAGAAAAAATTGGATTAACAACTCAAGAGATACTAAGGTTTAGAAATAAATTGGGTGATACTCCTCTCATTTATTCAGTTAAACAAGGTGAGGTAGACATAGTGCGCTTTCTCTTATTACAAGGCGCTTATCTTAGAGTAGTTAATAATAATTTTCAATCTCCAATTGATATAGCAATCGAAAAAAAGCAGATCAATATAATAAATGCGATTGCCGAAATGATGCCACACCTTTTGGAGGATAGAAAAATAGACAATAAAGAAAGCTCAGCAATGTACGATTGGGCTGTGAAAACGAAAGAAAACAATGAGTCGCAGTGCGATAAGCAAGATGATTAGATTTTTGATATTAATTTTAGTTGGTCATTTATGTTATGGAAACGAAACAAATGATGAAAAAAATCAGATTAGTGATTTTTTAAACGCTCTACATGATGCAAAATACGTATCTTACAGTAAAAAAGACTTTGCTGAATTTTTGGTGCAGTGCCACAAAGAGGGCGTGCCAGAAGATTTTAAGAAAGGTTTTGGTTCTAACTTAAATGGAGCTAATTTTAGCCAACTGTACCTAAGTAAATCTGTTTTTGATGGAGTAAGTCTGATTGGTGCCGATTTTTCTAACACCGATTTATCCGACGTGTCTTTCATTGATGTTGATTTACGTGGTGCTAATTTCTCCAATGCTAATTTACATGGCATTAAAATAAAAGGTACAAATTTGAATTTTACAAAATTTGTTTCTGCAAACTTAACAGATATCGTATTTGATCAGTCTAATGTTAGTTATGCTGATTTTATCAGTTCCGATCTCAAAAAAGTAAGTATGCACAACGTAATTGGTTTGCATACTAATTTCTCGAATGTGAAAATGAATCTCTCCAACTTATCAAACTCGAATGTTAGCTACGTAAATTTTAATGATAGTGAAATAAACGATACTGTTATGCAGAAAAATAACCTTGATAATGCAAGTTTCTTTGGAGTGGATGCATATAAATTAAAGATACAATTTTCTTCATTAAAAAATGCTAACATATATGGTGCAGAGTTAAAAGAATCAGACTTTACAGGTAGCAATCTTTCCGATGCCTGCCTTAATTCTTCTATCATAATTAACAGTAACTTCGACGAAGCTAATTTAAGCAACACACAAATTTCCTATGTGAATGACGATAATTCAAGTTTTGTTCAATCTATACTAAATGGTTCCAAGATAAAACATGTATATGTTTCTGGAGCAAGTCTTCAGGATGCTGATTTATCCAATATTGATTTTAGTTTTAGTGAACTGCATCAAGTTAATGTCTCTAATGCTGACATTCGTCACGGAAAGTTTCATAATACTAAAGTTGCGAATTCTAACATGAATGGCTCATTTTTTGACCATTCACTATTCACCTCTGCGAAGATAGAAGATTCAGACCTTTCTACAACTTCAATGTATAAGATAAAAATCCAAGACTCTCAAGTTTATAACAGTACACTTTTTCACCATAATATTGATTCCAGTGAAATAGAAAATTCAACATTCTTTAATTTATTAGCTGATAATTCGAGCTGGTCCAATTTAAAAGTAACTAATTCAAATTTTATTGAAAGCGATTTCAGATCTTCTTTGCTTCACGCTAATGCCTTTAGGAAAACTAGCTTTTTTCTTAGCAATTTGAGCAATTCAACAATTAGTGATACGTCTTTTTACTCTTCAAGCATATATAAAAGTTCAGTTGCTGATGCTCATTTAACAGATTGCAAGTTTGATAATTCAATTTTGATTGACAATCAAGGGCAGAAAAAACTTGCAGGGTTAGAAAATGCTATAACTTCAATTGGAGATTTGCAAGAGAAAATATCACAGGGTGAAAAATTTAATGTAAATTATTCTTACTTTGAATTTAAGAATATGAATTTAGAAAATGCTGATTTTTCTAATTCAACATTGAGTAGAGCAAAGTTTGTAAACGTTAATTTGAATAAGGCAAATCTTGAAAAAACCGATTTGCGCTATACTGTCTTTGATAACTCTTCTCTCATTGGCAGCAACTTATCAAATTCTAATTTAGAAGGTTCTAGCTTTTTAAACTCTGATCAAAAAAGCGCAATGTTAAAAAATGCAAAGAAAAATGACCGTAAAAAGTGAGGGCGTATTATTGGTTCTATCCTCCCCTTCTGGAGCTGGAAAAACTACTATATCAGCAAAATTACTTGATCAATCAACTAATTTAGTTAGGTCTGTTTCTACGACTACGCGCAAGCCTCGCCCCGGCGAAATAAATGGAAAAGACTATTTTTTCGTTACCGAAGAAAAATTTCACGAGTTATGCGAAGCTGGTCAGATGATTGAATACGCCAAAGTTTTTGAGAATTTTTATGGTATACCAAGAGATTTTATAGAGCAAAACCTGAGCAGTGGAATAAGCGTTTTACTAAGCATAGACTGGCAAGGAGCATTTCACTTATTCAAGCTAATGAGAAAAAAAGTTGTGAGTGTTTTTATACTTCCCCCTTCAATGGAAGAGCTTAGGTTGCGTTTGCAAAAGCGTAATAGTGATGATGCAAGCGAAATAGAGCGCAGATTAGCCGAAGCTCAAAAAGAGATAAGCAAACGTGATAAATATGATTATGTAATAATCAATGATGATATTGATAAAAGTGTAGAAGAGATAAGCTCCATACTAAATAAAGAAAGACTTAAAAAACTAAAAGAAAAACCAAGTCTGGAAGATTTATAAAAGCATCGATCTGCAGCTATAGTTTCTTATCCTATAGCTAACACATCATACCGTCACGAACCGTCATACCGCGATTCATTCGCGGTATCTCAGCATAGATTCCGCTAACACGTAGCGGACCGTCATACCGCCTCGGCATAAGACCTGCTGAGAATCAAGCAATAAAAAGAAGGAAAGGAGGGTGACTAAAATCAAGGTTAACTAAAAGGCGTGCTTAAGATTCACAATACCAGCAATAATATTGAACCTCAGGTTGTATTTTTTCTGAAAATTGCGGTAAACATGAGACATAATCTTAAATATCTTTATCTCACGGATCTTATTTTCTACTCTCATTCTAAATGATGCTAATCTTCTATTATGCTCTTTCTGCTCTGGAGTTAATGGCTTTTTATGATACTTTTTATATGGAATTATAACATTGCTTTGCAATTTTTGCCAACCTTGATATCCAGAATCGGCATATTTTATGCTATCGATTGGTAAATATTTTTCTTGTTTCCTTATGCGAAAATCATTAATTCTACCACGATATGAATTTGACACTGATAAAATTCTTCCACCTTCTTCGATAATAATCTCAGTTTTCATAGTGTTGGTTCTTTTTTTTCCTGAATATGATTTCTTCCGTTTTTTACTATCTTCTGGTCTCTGTATTTGCTGTTCTGTAACATCAGCCAGAATCTTCAGTATTTTTTCTGGTGTCATACTTCTATCTTTTGTTATAGTAACTTTTTTGGCAAGTAATGGCTCTATTTTCTTCAGTAACCTAAATACATTTGCGTTGTGAACATTGAACAGGCACCCTAAAAATCTATGTGTTATGTAAGTGCGATAGTACAAAATTACGCAAAATAACTTATCTTCTAGAGTTGGTAGTTGTGATCTTCTACCATGGCACTTTTTCTGTTTTTCAAGTCTTTCCTACCCAGACCTCACTTTTTCCACTACCTTTTCGAACTCCTCTATAGTTAAACCTGTTATATTACGAAAGTTTCTTGGGTGTTTCTTCATGTTATAGTAACTAAAGCTCATTTTTTTACCTTACTCAATCTGCTTATTCTTCTTCTACTTCTCTCACATTATTTTTTCAATCACCTTTTGCAGCAGGTCTATAGATTCCCCTAACGGGTAGCGGAATGACAGCAATCCTACGTCATACCGCGATTCATTCGCGGTATAGATTCCGCTAACGAGTAGCGGAATGACGGTTTTTCAAATTTGTCGGTAAATCTAAGTCAGTTTAGCTATATTTTAGCCAGCAGCACGTTTTGCAGTTACTCACTTTAGCTATATTTATTATTTTTTAAGATTAAATGGTTAAAATAGTAGACAACTGTTCAAGTGAGGATTTGACTATGATAACAGATTTTCTAATAGAAACTAGTTTTCTGCCTTTCAACCTATATTTTGATCACATATACAACGTTTAGCTCAATTTAAAAGTCAAACTTCTTGGTTGTTAGTTTAGTGCTGACAACTTAAATAGCTTTTAATATTGGGGTTTTAGTATGGGTATAGATCTAAGCACACTAGCTACTAATGCAAATAAATTAGACGAATGCATAGATAAAAATAAAAAGCGAGAGCAGGATAAAAAAGACGAGCAATTGTATGGCACTATAGAGAGAAAGGTAAAAAAAGAAAAACACAAGCGTGAAAAACCAAGAGGTCAAGATGGAACCCTCAAGAAGTGCAAAAGGTTATTTGAGGAAGGTGCTAGCTCTGAAGTATTAACTAAATTAGAAGAATCACTTAGAGAACAAGAAAAATATTATAGGTATTATGTCCAATGCTTTCTTCCGGTATTGAATAGAAAAATATCGAAAGAACTAGACCCTATAAAAAAAGAGGAAATAGGACAAGTAATTTCAGAAATTACTTATAATAGCAGATATTGTTTTACCCACAACCAAAATGATCGTAGGGACAGTGAAACAGAGAGTGGCTACGGTAGCGATGTTGAAAACGATCATAAAGTAACGCATAATAATGTTCAATTATTAAAAGCAATCGAAAATGGAAATAACAGGAAATTTAAAAAATATCTCAAAGATTGCACGGATATTAGCAGCATAAAAGATGAAAAAGGAAATAATATTTTACACCTCATTGCGTCGTTGGAAAAGAAACAGAAATGCAAGTTTCTGGGTATCCTAATAAAAACGGTCACCGAGGAAGATTTAGCACAACTCATTAATAGTGAAAATCAGGACGCTCTTCAGGTGGCACTAATTAACAAGATAACAAAAGAAAAACATGAGTCTCATACGATCCAAAATAATGATAACACACTTAAGTTTCTTACAAAATTGTTAGAGCATGGAGCCAGCTCTGATAATTTAGGATTATCTACAAAAGAATTACAAAACTTAAAAGAAGAGCAAAAGACATACTACCGTAATTTCTTAGAAAAATTAGCAGAGCAAGGAAAGAAATCTAAATTAAAGCCAGAAATAAAAATCAATACAGAAGCAAAAATTAAAGAAATTATACCACGTACCATAAATACTCCAGATAGTAATGATAATTATCAATTACATTTAGCAATTAAAGATAATGATAAAGAACGTTTTGAAGAGTTATTGCAAAAAGGGGCAGATATTAGCCTTAAAGACACAGATGGTAATAATGCTTTACACTTGATTGTTAAACCTGAAACAAAACAAAAACTTAAACTTCTCAATATATTGCTAGAAGCAAGCCAAAAAGAACAATTTATAAAAGCTGTAAATGATAAAAAAGAAGGGCAAACACTGCTCCATCTGGTACTCCAGCGCATACAAGAAAAGAGTAAAGAACCTTCATTGAAAAATAAAATAAAAAATGTAGTAAAAAAAGAATTTAAGGATACTGGCAGGTATAAAGCCTTAGAGTTATTTCTACAAAATGGTGCAGATATTACTGTGCAAGATAAAGATGAAAAAAATGCTCTGCACTATATTGCTTCATTCAAAGGAGAACAAAAAGTTGCATGTTTGAAGTTGATTTCAGATAAAGATGGATTTAGTAATGCTGTAAATACTACTAACAAGGAAGAACAAACACCTCTTCATCAGTTGCTTCAGCATATAAAAGAAAAGAATGAGGATCGATCATGTACAGATAGAAAATTTGAAAAAATAAATAGATATAAAGCCTTAGAGTTATTTTTACAAAATGGTGCAGATATTACTGTGCAAGATAAAGATGAAAAAAATGCTCTGCACTATATTGCTTCATTCAAAGGAGAACAAAAAGTTACATGTTTAGAGTTGATTTTAAATTCGGTGGAAAAAGAGAAATTTAGTAAAGCTGCAAACGCCACTAACGAAAAAGAACGCACACCACTACAAGTAGCGCTAATTACTAAGACGACAAAAGATAAACATAATTTGGTCAATCCTAAGAGCCGTGATAACACGATCAAGTTCTGTGTAAAATTAGTGCAAAATGGTGTTGACCCAAAGCAGTTAATACTACCCGAAAGATTATGGAGCAAAGAGTATTATAAAATTATAAAAGGAATAGAGAAATCAATGGGTAGAGCGCTTATTCCAGATGATATGAGAACTGAACTGAAGTGCAATTTTGGTAAGAAGTTAAAAGCACGCGATATTGTGAAGTATGTCAATAATGTTGTTTGTAAAGTAGTGACAACGCTTGTATTTACTGCTTTAGCCTGTGCGGTAATATTCAGCGCTTCTCAAGGAAGTATTACAATTGCAACTGCCTCATCTATTATAGCAGTTATTGGAGTTTGTTATCTTATTTACTTGAATTTAGAAAATATTTATGAAGGATTTGGAAAAATTAAAGGAAAGTTTACTGAAGAAAAGCAACTTACACTTCAAGATAACGCACCAAAAAATGATACACAATGCAATAACTCTGTTAAGGATATAGAAAATAAGTCCAACGATTTAGAAGAGCAAGAGGTGCAAAAATCATCAAGTCAATCAGAATATACAGAAAACCCAGCTACTAAAATGAGCGATGTATCAATACTACGTCAATTCATGAATAAGCTAGTAGGGAACGTTCTATAGCTAGCTACAATTTGATATGCCGTCATTCCGCTACTCGTTAGCGCCGCGTTATAGCACATTTTGCACCTGTTCACTTTAGCTATATACCAATATTTATCCTTTCTTAAAACTAAACATTTAAAATAGTAGATAATCGTTGAAGTGAGGTTTAACTATGATACTAGCAGAAACGCTCTTCTGCCTGTATTTCGATTACATATACAACATTTTAAAATTTAAATCTAGCTTTTTAGTTGTTAGTTCTCAATCTCAAATTGTTAACACATACAACTACAAAAATATACAAATGGTTAATTTTTAGTGAGGCTTTGGTATGACAAAAGAAAATTCTACATCTAGTGAGTTAGTACACAACAATGAATTATTGAGCATTATAACGAAAAAAGTAACAAAAGGAAAGCACAAACACCTACACCCAGAAGTGGGGAAAGACAAGACTCTCAACAAATGCAAGGGATTGTTCAAGGAAGGGGCTAGTCCTAAGATATTAACCGAAGTGTTAACCAAATTAGGAGAATCACCTGAAGAACAAGAAAAATATTATAAGTATTATACTCAACACTTCCTTCCAGCATTGAAAAAAGAAATCAAACGGTCAAAAAAACTAGACCAACAAAAAAAGAGGAAATAGAACAAGTAATTTCAGAAGCTATTAACAAGAGCAGCAAAAAAGATCATCCTGATAACGTTGATCAAAATGAAACTGGTCGTAGAGGGAGTATGGAGAGTAAAACCGAAAGCGGCAACAGTGGCGAAGCTGAAGATGATCATGCTGACGAGAAAGACCACATTTCGGGTATACCAATTTTCCACACAGCAAATGAAGACCAAGAAGTAGAGAACGGAATAATGAACAGCAGTGTTCAATATACTGATAAGGAACAGCCAATATTCAAAGTAATCAAAAATGGAGATCAAGGGAAATTTAGAGAATATCTGAAAGGTTGCACGGATATTAGCAGTGTAAAAGATAAAAAGGAAAATAATATTTTACACCTAATAGTTACATAATTAGAGAAAAAACAAAAGTTTGATTTTTTAAATACAGTACTAGATGTGAGTAAGAAGGAAGGAAAAGAGCAACTTAAAGCACAACTTGAAAAAGCTGTAAACGATAAAAATGGCAACGGTCAAACACCACTGCAAGCATTGTTACTTAGTAAAGTAACAAAAGAAAAACATAGTTTTGAGACTACACCGAGAAAAACTTTAACACCTTTAAAAAAACTTATACCACACTACGACAATACAATAGTATCTGCTATACAATTGCTCAAATTAGGAGCAAATATTGATGATTTGCAGTTGTCTAAAGAAGAATTACAGGAGTTAAGCGAAAAACAAAAAATATATTATCTTAACTTCTTAGAAAAATTGGCAGAGTCAGTAAAGAAGTCTGAATTAGAACCAGAAATAAAAACCAATACAGAAACAAAAATTAAAGAAATTATAGAGTATACCATAAATACTCCAGATAGTAATCCATTACATTCAGCAATTGAAAATAATGATAAAAAACTTTTTGAGGAGTTACTACAGAAAGGGGCGGATATTAACCTGAAAGACACAAATGGCAACAATGCTTTACATCATATTGCTTTACTCAAAGGAAAGCAAAAAGTTGCATATTTGGAGTTGATTTTGAATTTAGTAGAAAAAGAAGTGATATCTCAAGATAAATTGAGAGAAGCTGTAGATGCTACCAACCAGAAAGAAGACACGCCTCTACAAGCGGTGCTAAAAACAAAAGCAAGGAAAGAAAAAATTGAATATCTAAAGCAAGGAACAATTTTTGATTCAACAGTTAGTTGTAGCAATACAACAAAGTTTTGTGCAATGCTGCTAGAAATGGGCGCTGATCCCTGTTCTCTAGAGTTGGAAGGTCAAACATTTGATACTAAAAAGTATTATCTAACTTTACTTAATTTAAAAGAATATCCAAGAATTACACAAGAAGCACAAAAAAAGGTTAGAGAGCTAAAGGAGAAACTCGAGGAAAAATACCACTGTAAAACTGCTTCAAAAAAATGTCAGTCTGGCATTGAAAAAGCAGGTTCTTTTATAGAAAAAACAGCATCTACTACAGGAAAAGCAGTATCTGCTGCTGGAAAAGTACATAGATCCAGCAAAGAGAACCCGTCAAACATTAGTATCCATAACAACGGTTATTTTCATTTCATCTGTAGCATATAGTGTCTCTCAGGGTTACATTGGGGCCCTTGCCACTTTATTCCTCGCAGCTATTGCTATAGCTACATGTCTTGCTCTCACTTTAGGGTTTAGTGGTGTTAAGAAATGTTTTGAAAAACTAACTAATAAAACAAAGAACCCTACTGACAATGACCGACAGACAAAGCGTGCAAGGTGCGCCAAGAAGTGCGTAAGGAACAGTTGGTGAAAATCTAACTCAGGTAAAGCCGCTGTACAGTCCCAGAGTGTGATAGTATGATAAAATGTGAGAAAAAAATACCATCAAAGGAGGAATTATGGGACAAGTATTACATGGGTGTGCCAAAACAACAGAGACGATTCGTAGAGCAATACAAAATAGTAAAGAGAGCATAGCAAAACTCTCAAAGTATTATAACCTTAATCCAAAAACTATTATTAAGTGGAGAAAACGCTCATTCACTAAAGACGCTGATATGGGTCCAAAACATCCAAGATCAACTGTTCTAACTTTAGAAGAAGAAGCAATAATCGTCGCATTTCGGAAGCATACACTTCTACCATTAGATGATTGCCTTTATGCCTTGCAGTCTACAATTCCGCACTTAACTCGTTCTAGCCTGCATCGCTGTTTACAAAGACATAACATTAGCAAACTGCCAGATGTTGATGGTGAAGCTAAACCAAAAAAGAAATTTAAGAAATATCCTATAGGCTATTTCCATATTGATATTGCAGAAGTCAGAACAGAGGAGGGAAAACTATATCTATTTGTTGCTATAGATAGAACATCCAAATTCACCTATATTGAGTTACATAAAAGTGCTACAAAACCCATAGCTGCTGAGTTTTTACGTAATTTGATTAAAATTCTACCGTATAAAATCCACACTGTTTTGACAGACAACGGTATACAATTTACCAACCAGAAACGCCATAAATACGCTTTCCAACACATATTTGATAGAGTTTGTGAAGAACATAATATTGAACATCGTCTAACAAAAATCAGCCATCCTTAGACAAATGGGCAAGTTGAACGTATGAACAAAACTTTAAAAAATGCTACTGTTAAAAAATACTACTACCAATCACATCAGCAACTCACAAAGCATCTTTATGACTTTGTCATGGCTTACAATTATGCAAAGAGACTCAAAACTCTTAATGGTCTTACTCCTTTTGAATTTACATGTTCTCAGTGGACAAAATCTCCTGAATTGTTTATACTAAATCCTTACCATCACACTCTGGAACCATACATCATGATCGTCTTAAAGAATGGTGGCAGAAACTCAAAACTAAACTAACAGGACACTATAGCTATTTCGGAATTAGCGGAAATTATCGATGTTTAAGTCAATTCTATCGATCGATAACAAGGCTAGCATTTAAGTGGATAAACCGACGTAGTCAAAAGAGAAGTATGAAGTGGGAGCAATTCAACCATTACTTACTAGTCAATCCACTACCAAAGCCAAAAATACACTATTCTTTATATACATGAGAGCGAATGCTATGAATGCTATTATTGTGGAGCCGTGTGCAGGAAAGCTGCATGCAAGGTTCTTGTGGGGAAGTTATAAGAACAAAACTCAAACAAGAGGTATAGGACTATGACTTCTACCGAACAAATCCAAAAAGTGAAATGAAAGATACATCAACAAAATCTCCCGCAGATGGGTTAACAATATAACTAGTATACCCTCTTTTCTGGAGCGATGAAGTCAATTTCATCGCTCAGAGTTTTTTCAGCCACTTTTTTATAATCAATTTTTACGTTAATTTGACCTTTCTTTTCTTCAAGCCACGCTATGGTGTGTTTCATCCAATTTTTATCATCACGCTCAGGAAAATCTTCACGAGCATGAGAACCTCTACTCTCCTCTCGATTGGCTGCGCATTCCATGGTAATAACCGCTTGTGGGATCATGTTAGCAAGCTCCAGTGCTTCAACTAAATCACTGTTCCATATCATACTGCGATCCTCAAGTGAAATATCAGACATCATTTTTGCTACCTTTTTTATAGCTTTTTTGCCTTCTTCTAAAACTTCAGCAACACGAAATACTGATGCGTACTTTTGCATAGTGTTCTGCATTTCACTGCGTATTTTTGCCACCCTAAACTTTCCAGAAGCAAACCGCATTTTACTAAATCTATCTATTATCCAATCTGTACAATCTGAGCTCAATTTTTTATGTGGTGTACCGGATTTTAGTTTCTCTTTTGCTCTGAGCGCTGCAGCTCTACCAAAAACCACAAGATCAAGAAGTGAGTTAGAACCAAGTCGATTTGCACCATGCACAGAGACACACGCAGCTTCTCCAATTGCAAATAGTCCATCTACCACTTCTTCCTTACCTTGCTTCAGCGTGATCACTTCTCCATGATAATTGGTTGGAATGCCGCCCATGTTGTAGTGAACAGTCGGAATGACCGGTATTGGATCTTTAGTGACATCAACTCCAGCAAAAGTTCTTGCGGTTTCGCTGATGCCCGGCAATCTGAGTTTTATTACTTCCGGATCAAGATGCGCTATAGTTAAATACATGTGATCTTTTTTCGGTCCAACTCCCCTTCCCTCTCTAATTTCAATTGTTATTGCACGACTTACCACATCACGGGAAGCTAAATCTTTTGCTTTTGGCGCGTAGCATTCCATAAACTTTTCGCCCTGAGAATTAACGAGATATCCCCCTTCACCACGGCACCCTTCTGTCATCAAGCACCCTGAGCCATATATTCCTGTTGGATGAAATTGTACAAATTCCATATCTTCAAGTGGTAATCCAGCCCTTACTACCATGCCATTACCATCACCTGTGCAGGTATGCGCACTTGTTGCAGAGAAATAAACACGTCCATATCCACCTGTTGCTAACACCACTTTATGCGCACGAAATTTATGTAATGTGCCGTCGCATAGCGACCAAACAAGAACTCCACAGCATGCTCCGGTTTCGCTATCCATAATTAAAT
Organism: Wolbachia endosymbiont (group A) of Conops quadrifasciatus; assembly: GCF_964027015.1. Classification (NCBI taxonomy): domain Bacteria; kingdom Pseudomonadati; phylum Pseudomonadota; class Alphaproteobacteria; order Rickettsiales; family Anaplasmataceae; genus Wolbachia; species Wolbachia endosymbiont (group A) of Conops quadrifasciatus. The sequence continues at coordinate 438,244 of NZ_OZ034722.1, read as the reverse complement.
CAATCACAAAGTATTCAACAAAAAATTCAGCGTTGAATTTAAGACACTGCTGATATAGAGTGTGAAGGATTGCGTGCCCAGTTTTGTCTGCTGCCGCACAAGTGCGTTGAGCTGATTTTCCTTTACCAAAGTGAGTTGTCATTCCACCAAAAGAGCGCTGGTATATTTTGCCATTTTCTGTACGAGAAAAAGGTACGCCAAAATTTTCAAGTTCAATAACAGCTTTAGCAGCGTTTTTACACATATATTCTATTGCATCTTGATCACCAAGCCAGTCTGAACCTTTTATTGTGTCATATGCATGCCAGCGCCAATCGTCTTCACCAATATTACCTAAAGCTGCACTAATTCCGCCTTGTGCTGCAACTGTATGACTTCGTGTAGGAAAAATTTTAGAAATGCAGGCAACTGAAAAATTAGTTGCAGCCATCCCAAGCGTTGCTCTGAGCCCTGCTCCACCTGCACCCACTACTACCACATCATACTCATGTTCTATGATCTCATACGCTGACTTATCCATATTTGCTTATTTTATCATTACAGGCTTATGATATCACAGAAGTAGAAAAAATCTATACAAGTTTTCTATAGCTAATACCAATTCTCATTATTAGTGAACCACTTTTTCATCCAATAATTTTGATCTTAATGCCATTTAAACCTCGCTATTTTACTTACTTCAGGTGGAACATACAATAAAATGGTTGAGTCTTTATCTGGCTTGCATCCATCGGTAGTTATTACACTAAATAAACAGGAAGTTGTTGGAATGATAAAAGAAACGATTACTCAAAAATTTTCTGAAATGGCCAGGGAAAACCTTGGCAATTTCTCTGAGGAAGAGCAGGAAAAGATTCGTAATGAGTTGCCGGAATTATCGTCTGAAACAGTAAGATAGCTACACGCTTAGCTCTTGAGAAAAAGTGTCAGGGGTTTAGCAGTGGACTAGATAATGATAAAAAGGAGGAAATACTAGGAGAATGTATGAGTAATTTATCCTATGTTGAACTGGAGAATCAAAACGAAGTGGTAAGGTAAATTATATTTTATTAAAGTTATTTATCTTGAAACATAAGCAGGATTTTGTATAGTTGTTTCAATTTGGGTCTGTATATTGAAACAATGCGTGAAAATGACAGGTCATTGTACAAGAGGTACCTAATTTGCCGACAAGAATGCTAGATAAAGAAACTTACATTTCAATTATTTCATAATTTCTGTATAATCTTACAAGCTCAATTGGTACATTATGAAGATAATAATAGGTAATGCTAGTAAAGAATTAGGGGAATCAGTAGTTAACCGGCTAGATGTTCAACCATCCTCTGCTTGGATATCAAAGTTTACCGATGGCGAGTTAAATGTAGAAGTAGCAAATGATCTATATAATCAAGAAGTATACATAGTACAATCTCTTTCTCCCCCTGTGAATGATAACCTTATGGAGCTTCTGCTTATAATTGATGCAGTAAATAGATTAGGAGCCAAAAGGATAGTAGTAATTATTCCTTATTATGGATATAGCAGACAAGATAGAATTATCAAGAACAATGATATGCAATCTGCTTTAAATGCCAAATTAGTTACAAATCTTATTCAAACTGCAGGTGCAAGTAGTGTTGCAGTGATTGATTTGCACTCAAGTCAAATTGAAGGATTCTTTGATGTACCGATAACTAATTTGAACTGCTTTGAAGCATTTGTTGATTGTATACACACGGAAAATTTGGCAATTGTTGCACCTGATGTTGGAGCAATTAGCAGAGCACGTGCTTTTGCAAAGACTTTAGAGGAAAAGTACAAGATAGGGTTGAGTGATAAGATTATTGTAGTAGATAAATATAGGGAGAAAGCAGGCACATCTCAAGTAATGAACATAATAGGAGAAGTTGCGAATAAAAATTGTGTCATTGTTGATGATATAGTTGACTCTGGTGGAACATTGTGTAATGCAGCCCTTGCTTTAAAAAATTGCGGAGCAAAGTCCGTAATTTCATTCATCACACATGGCGTGCTTTCAGGAAGTGCAGTTGAAAAAATTTCTTCCTCTTCTTTAGATAAATTAGTGATTACGGATACTATACTTCACAAACTTGAAAAAACTGGTAAAATAGAAGTTGTTTCGGTCGTAGATATTTTAACTCACTTCATCCAAGGAGGTAAAGATGCCAGCTAAGTCAACAGAAGACGTTATTACTTCACTAATAGAATTTGCAAATAAGAGAAAAATAACAATTACCAAGGAAGAAATGCTTAAAATTGCACAGCTTGTAAGGATTAAGTTATCAAATGACAATATTGATCACTACTCCAAAGAACTGACAATGCTGGATTGGATACATGATACTTTATTGCAAGTTAATACTGAAGGTGTTTCTCCTATGCGTTATGGCAGTATAGACAAGGACATTCATGTACGCGATGATGTTATAAATTCTCAAAACATTAAAGAAGAGATATTGTCCAATACAAAACCTGAGCATGGGTATTTCGTAGTGCCAAAGGTTATAAACGATTAGGGTAAAATAAGGCTCATATCAATTCTATAATAGATCTACTTTCAAAGTATCCGTTCAGCAGAGTGGCAAAACAGGTATAGCTAACCCAAGAAGGTTTCCCTACGTCATACCGCCGTGGCGCTAACAAGTAGCGGAATAACGAATTTGTTGTTTTTCAAATTGTAGGTAAACCTAAGTCACTTTAGCTATAGTTTACTTGCCCCATGATTTTCTTTATTATCAGATATTGCTTTAAATAATATGGAGGGGTAAGTCGTCAGCAATTGCCATTATTGATTTTGGTTCACGTACGATATCGGTAGTTAACATTAGCTACCTGAGGGTCAGAGTCGCCTTTTTTAAAGATATTTTAAGTATACTAGATGTATTATTGATACGTGATAATAAAACTGGGGGTTTTTATGGAAACATCTGAATTAACTTTACTCGACTTGCAGAACTTTTTTTAAAAATTAAAAGGGCATGTACGTAGTGAAGTAGAAAAATATGTAGATGGAGAGGCAAAAGAAATTAAGGACAAGGACAAAGCAGCAACTTATATAACAAACAAAGTGTTAAATAATATGGTGGGTAATAAACCGATAGGTGAACTCCAAACAGATAAACCCAAAACAGATAAGCCTAAAAAAGTTAGGGTAGCTGAGAATCAATATACTGGAGTACAAAATAAAGAGGTCATCAAAGCTCTATTTATAGGGAAAATACTTATATGGGATCGCTCAAATAGTGGCCAGAAATACGAAATTAAAATTGAGGGAGTGGAAAAGTTTGTAGACAACAAGACTGGAAAAGTGATTGAGGCTAAGTCTCTATCTGCAGTGTGTATAGCATTGGTTGGTGGTGGAAGTGATAGTGGTTGGGAAGAATTGGAAGTATGTCTTAACCCTAAAGAGAGGCTGCAACTTCTGAAGTACCACCGTAAAAAGTTCTTCTTAGATAAAAAGTAGATCATAGCTAACGTTTAAGTCATACATCAAAGCTTTTAAGAGATCTTAGTTTACTTACTTCTTTATTTTCTTTATTATCAGATATCACTTTTAAATAATATGGAGGAGCAAATTGTCAGCAATTGCCATTATTGATTTTGGTTCACAATTTACACAGCTTATCGCAAGACAAGTCAGGGAAATGGGTTTGTATTGCGAAATATTTCCAAGCAACATCAGTTTTGAAACAATATCAAAATTCAATGGTTTTATTCTCTCTGGAGGACCACAATCTGTAAATGATGATTGTTCTGAAACAAGTAGAGTAGTACATGAAATTATAAAACTTAATAAGGCAACAAACGTTCCTATACTTGGAATATGCTATGGACAGCAACTCATTTGTCATTATTTTGGAGCAAAAGTAAAAGAGAGTTTCAAACAGGAGTTTGGCAGAACTAAAATCAAGATACTAAAAGAATCCCCCATTATAAAGGATACCTGGGATGTTAATTCCGAAGTGGATGTATTAATGAACCATGAGGACAGTGTTGATACTATACCACAGGGATTTACTGTTATCGCATCGGGTGTAATAAATCAAACAATTGCAATAATTGTCAACGAACAGCGGAAGATTTACTGTACTCAGTTCCATCCTGAAGTGAGGCCCACAACAAATGGCAGTAAATTGCTCTCTAACTTCTTGGATATTGCAAATTGCGAGAGAGACTGGACAATGAAATCGTTTATTGAAAAGCAGAAGGAAAAAATCAAAAATGTAGTAGGAGAGAAAAAAGTAATCGCTGCAGTAAGTGGTGGGGTTGATTCAAGTGTTGCAGCGGCTCTCACACATAAAGCTATAGGAAAACAATTGAACTGTATTTTTATCGATACTGGGTTGTTACGCAAGAACCAGACCATTACTATGTTAAAAGAGATTCCGATAAACTACGTTGATAAATCAAATTTATTTTTGAGTAGGTTGAAGGGGATAACTGATCCAGAAGAAAAGCGAAAAATTATCGGTAACGCTTTCATTGAAGTGTTTGAAGAAGAAGCAAAAAAAATAGGTGATGTGGATTTTTTGATGCAAGGTACCATCTACTCTGATGTAGTTGAGTCAGGGCATGCCTCAGACAACACTAGTACAATTAAGTCTCACCATAATGTTGGTGGGTTGCCAGAAAAGATGAACCTGAAGCTAGTGGAGCCTTTACGTTACCTCTTTAAAGATGAGGTAAGGCTACTTGGAAAAGAAATTGGGCTTTCAGACGAGATAATATTTCAACATCCATTTCCTGGACCCGGACTTGCAGTGAGGATTATAAGTGAAGTCGATGAAGAAAAGGTGCGAATATTGCAAGAAGTAGATGAAATATATATTAATACGATGAAAAATTACGATCTATACGATAAGATATGGCAAGCTTTTGCTGTATTATTACCAATAAAAACTGTAGGCGTCATGGGAGATGGTCGTACATACGGATATGTTTGTGCTTTAAGGGCTGTAACATCGTCCGATGGTATGACGGCTGATGCATTTCCATTTGAAGATAAGGATCAGCATTCGCTAGTGTTTTGGGACTTTTTACAGAATGTTGGCAGTATAATTATTAATAACGTTTCCGGAGTAAATAGAGTTGTCTATGACTTAACTTCTAAACCACCAGCAACCATTGAGTGGGAGTAAATCAAAAAGTCTAGTCATCCCGCTTTGTTAGCGGTTGAGATACCGTGAATAAATCACGGTATGACGTTAAGTAACTCGTCATCCCGCTACGTGTTAGCGGGATCTAGAGATACTGCGGCGGTATGAAGGTTCGCAGCGGAATGACGAATTTGTTGTTTTTCAAATTGTAGGTAAACCTAAAGCTATAGAAAAAAAGAAGAACCAGTTTCTTAGTTCTTCATTGACATAATCCACTTCATATGCCATAATAAAGCTTTAAGATTTGGAGAGAAAAAATGCAAGGTGCGCCAAGAAGTGCGTAAGGAACAGTTGGTGAAAATCTAACTCAGGTAAAGCCTAGCCAGCAATCTGGAACGAACTATTATGCTACGTAAGGTAACAAGCGTAGTAGGGCTAATAGAAGGGACAATATAGGATGCAACGAAAGTGAAGGTATTGAGTCCCGAAATTTTTGACGATATGGAGGTTGACGCTCTCTTGCAGGCGGAAGACAAAATAAGTGATAACGAAAAGGCAAGATATCACTTGCTCCATCGGGATCTAAGGCCGTGTCATGTGTTGAGATGGAACTTACGTGAACTTTGGGAGATCCTTTGTATTCCCAATAGGGTACTCTAGAACAAGTCAATAAAGGCGAGGACTGGGGAAAGATACGAAGGAAGTCGGACTAACTGATAGTACTCAGAGTGTGGGAAAGCCACATACAAGGGGAAGCGGTTAGCAATATAGTAACTGGTATAGGGATTGCTATACAAATACAACAGAGATTGGAGGAATATGCAAGGAAAACTAGACCAGATAGTAGAAAGAGCGAAGCGAGATAAACGATTGAAATTCACATCGTTAGTGCATCTGATAAATGCAGAGAATCTTGCAGAGTGCTATAAGGAACTAAAACGAAACAAGGCTTGCGGTATAGACCAGGTAACAGTGGAAACTTACGGAGAAAATCTTGAAGAGAAGCTTAGAACTCTAGTGGATAGCATGAAGAAAAAGCAGTATCAACCGCAACCGGTGAAAAGGGTATATATACCAAAAACTGGGAGCAAAGAGAAACGCGGGCTCGGAATACCATCAACAGAAGATAAGTTGGTACAGATAATGTTAAAGAAGATACTAGAAAGTATTTATGAAACAAATTTTCTGGACAACTCTTATGGATTTCAACCAGGAAGAAGCTGTCATCAAGCGGTCAAAACACTGAATAAAGCAGTTATGGACAAACCAATTAATTACATTGTAGAAGTGGATATCAAGAAGTTCTATGATAATATTCAGCATAAATGGCTAATGAGATGTCTGAGAGAGAGGATAACAGACCCCAACTTATTGTGGTTAGTAAAACGGTTTCTCAAGGCAGGAATAGTTGAAGCTGGACATTATGAAGCAACCGAACAAGGTACACCACAAGGCGGTATAGTAAGCCCAATATTAGCTAAAATATACCTACATTATGTATTGGATTTGTGGTTTGAAAAGAAATTTAAACCTAGATCCAGAGTGAGTATGCAGCTAATAAGGTTTTGCGACGATTTTGTAGTGTGCTGCGAAAAGGAAGAAGATGCGAAAGAGTTCTTGGAATTGCTGAAACAAAGATTAAGAAAATTTGGATTGGAAATATCTGAAAACAAAACAAGAATAGTAAAGTTTGGCAAGAGAGAATGGTATCAAGCAGAAAGAGAGAAACGAAGAAAGAATAGCTTCAAATTTCTTGGATTTACCCATTATTGTGGAAAGAGTCGTAATGGTAGACTAATGATAAAACAGAAAACTGTAAAAACAAGTCTAGCCAGAAAGATTAAAGAAATCAAAGAATGGATGAAGAGAATTCGAAATCACGATCGTCTTAAAGAATGGTGGCAGAAACTCAAAACTAAACTAACAGGACACTATAGCTATTTCGGAATTAGCGGAAATTATCGATGTTTAAGTCAATTCTATCGATCGATAACAAGGCTAGCATTTAAGTGGATAAACCGACGTAGTCAAAAGAGAAGTATGAAGTGGGAGCAATTCAACCATTACTTACTAGTCAATCCACTACCAAAGCCAAAAATACACTATTCTTTATATACATGAGAGCGAATGCTATGAATGCTATTATTGTGGAGCCGTGTGCGGGAAAGCTGCATGCAAGGTTCTTGTAGGGAAGTTATAAGAACAAAACTCAAACAAGAGGTATAGGACTATGACTTCTACCGAACAATTAGATAAAATACTAATAGCAGTCAATTTTAGCCAAGGTCTGAATAAGGAAAATATAGCTGATAAAATAAAAGCGAAAATAGAAGCTAAGCTAGAAGAAAATTTAGATGAGCAAACTAAGGAAGATTTAGAAAAATATCTTGAGAGGTGGGAAAAAGATAATTTTGATTTAAAGAAATTTCCATGTGGTGATTTACTAAAATTAGCAGCTGAGTTTAATTGTGAAAAACTAGCAAAGCCTTTGTTGGCAAATGGTTTTGATATTAATGATGGCTTTCCTTTGCATTGTGCTGCTAGAAAGAAAAGTCAAGAAGTATTGGTATTTCTGATACAAGAGGGAGCAAAGGTTAATCTACAAGGTAAAGATGGAAAAACTCCTTTGCATTATGCTGCTGAGAACGGGTATACACAAATAGTGAAAATCTTACTTGCAGCAAAAGCAAACGTTAGTATGCAAGATGACAGGGGATTTACTCCTTTGGATTATGCTGTTTATCATGGAGATAGAGAGATAGAAATGGTGAAATCTCTGTTAAGAGCAGGAGCTACTAATGTACAAAGTAAATGTGGATTCACTCCTTTGCATTATGTTGCTCAGCGTGGATATGTGCAAATAATAGAAACTCTACTAAAAGAAGGACATGCAGACGTTAATGTGCAAGATAAAAATGGAAAAACTACTTTGCATTATGCTACTGATAGGGAAGGAGAACATATACAAGTAACAAAAGTCCTATTACAAAAAGAAGCAAAGGTTGATGTACAAGATAAAGATGGAAAAACTCCTTTGCATTATGCTGCTGAGAATGAGTACACACAAATAGCAGAGGCTCTATCAAAAGGAGGGGCAGGTGTTGATGTACAAGATAAAGACGGAAGGACTCCTTTATATTATGCTGTTTATTACACTCATGGTGAATATCCAAGACTAAATTATCAACATCCAAAAGTAGCAAAACTTCTACTAAATTATGGTGCAGATCCATCATTTATTCATAGACCTAAAGCTACAAAAGCAGGAGCCGCTGGGGTTGTTATATCTGCTGTTGTAGTTCCATTAGCACTCGTTTACGCTACTGCATTACCTGCACTAGCAATAATTGGAATTACTGTAACATCTGCACTGATAGTTGGTAGTATTACCTATGGAGTTACATATAAGTCATCAGAGCATTCATTAAACAGTAAGCTAAGTGAGGTTAGCTGCAGTAATGTTGATGGAAATAAACAAACTGTACAACCATAATTATTAGCTCACCACAGTAACCGCGCCGTGGCAGTGTTTGTATTTCTTTCCGGAGTTGCAAGGACATTTGTCGTTTCTTGAGACTTTGGGAAGTCTGCTGTTTCTAGCAGAATGTAACCTATTGCCTATCTCTTGGTTGTCTGCCAACTTAAAGTGTGCTAAGCGATGAATGGTGAGTTCCTTACATTTTTCAAGCATTGACTCAAACATTAAGAAAGCTTCGCGTTTAAATTCATTCAGTGGATCTTTCTGCCCCATGGCACGTAAGCTTATGCTCTGTCTTAAGCTTTCTAAAGTTGAAAGGTGTTCCCTCCATAAATGATCAAGTGTCATTATCATCATTTGCTTCACGATCGTATTCCACAAATCTGTAGTGTGCTGACTGTTGAAATATTTTTCTTTCTCAGTAAAAAATTCTTGTATCTTATCATTTATATAATTCAAAGCTTCTTGTTTGTTTAAAAACTTTGCTAAATCTTCTTTATCAATCGTTATTCCATACCTTGTATGGAATTCTTTGACTATATCTTCAATATAATCCTCATAATAGCCACTTTGGATTATACCTTCTACTATGCTCTCATTTACTTCGCTATATACTTCAAGTAAATCATTAATTTCGTTGCCTAAAATATTGTTTCTCTTCTTAAAAATAACTTTACGTTGGTTGTTGATTACGTCATCAAACTTAAGCAAAGACTTCCGCACATCATAGTTTCTAGCTTCAACTTTCTTCTGTGCCTTCTCAAGTGCCTTATTGATCCATGGATGATGAATAGCTTCGTTATTCTTTAACCCTACTTTTTGTAAAAAGCTTCTCATTCTATCAGAACCAAATATTCTCATTAGGTCATCTTCAAGCGATAAAAAGAACTTAGAAAGTCCAGGATCCCCCTGACGACCAGAACGGCCGCGTAATTGATCATCTATTCTCCTGCTTTCATGTCTTTCGGTTCCAACCACGCATAAACCACCAGCTTTTATAGCAATTTCCTTATCTTTTTTTACTCTTTCGACTATTTCTTGGTATTTTTTTTCTCTTTCATCAGCATTTTTTATCTTCTTTAGCTCTACCTTTGCAATCATTTCAGCGTTTCCACCGAGTTGAATATCAGTTCCACGTCCTGCCATGTTAGTTGCTATAGTGATACTACCTGGCACTCCAGCTTGCGCTATTATGTACGCCTCTTGTTCATGATAACGAGCATTCAATACTGAATGCTTAAGAGAATGGCTTTGCAAAAGCGCAGAAAGCTTCTCAGAGTTTTCGATGCTTACCGTGCCAACAAGGACCGGTTGAAGGCGTTTGTGGCATTCTTCTATAAACTTCAACACAGCATTAAATTTTTCTTTTCCTGTGCCATAAATTTCATCATCAATATCAACTCTTTTTACAGGTACATTGGTTGGAATTTTTACTACATTTAGTCTGTATATATCACGAAACTCTTCTGCCTCTGTTGCTGCTGTTCCAGTCATTCCGGAAAGTTTATTGTACATACGAAAGTAATTCTGAAATGTGACCGATGCTAAAGTTTGGTTTTCATGCTGAATTTCAAGATTCTCCTTCGCTTCAAGTGCCTGATGAAGACCATCGGAATATCTCCTGCCCTCCATCATACGCCCAGTAAATTCATCAATAATCACTACCTTGCCATCCTTTACTATATAATCTTTATCAGCAGTAAACAGCTTATGTGCACGTAATGCTTGGTCTATATAATGAGTCATTATCATGCTGTCAGTATCATAGAGCGAGGAATTTTCAGGAATGAGATTGTATGACCTGAGTAGTTCTTCCACTCGTGAAATACCATCTTCAGTAAGGAACACTGCCCTACCCTTTTCATCCACCTCATAATCAGAGTCAACTAATTTGGTTACTATTTTATTGATATGCTTATATATCTGATTGTTTTCCTCAATCTGGCCAGAAATAATAAGCGGAGTGCGAGCTTCATCAATGAGTATTGAGTCTACTTCATCAACTATTCCGTAGTGAAAGCCTCTCTGAACCATGTCTTCTTGAGAAAATTTCATATTGTCTCGCAGGTAATCAAAGGCAAGCTCGTTATTTGTGGAATACACGATATCTGCACTGTAAGCCTCTTTTCTCTCTTCATCTGTCAAGTTATTCGTGATAAACGCAACAGAAACCCCAAGAGAATTATATAATTTGCTCATCCACTCTGTGTCTCGTTTTGCAAGATAATCGTTAACAGTTACGACGTGCACGCCTTTCCCTTCTAAAGAATTAAGGTATGCAGCTAAAGTTGCAACGAGTGTCTTTCCCTCTCCTGTTTTCATTTCTGATATCATGCCGTTATGGAGCACCATTCCACCGATCAGTTGAACATCGAAGTGTCTCATGTTAAGAAACCTTCGAGAGGCTTCGCGCACAACCGCAAATGCAGGTACGAGAAGATCATTTAACGTTTTTCCATTTTTCAATTCTCGTTTGAATTCTTCAGTTCTACCAGCAAGCTCCTTATCAGATAAGCTCTGCATTTCTGTTTCTAATGCATTTATTTGCTGAACAATTTTCCTAAAGGATTTTATTATCTTCTTGTTTGTTGACCCAAATATCTTTATTATAAAAAAGAATGACAACGTAAAAATGAAAAATATAAGAATGGCTGTCAAAATTAGCGGAGAATCTAGCATAAACTTAAGTAACGTCTTATTTAATATGAGATTATATTACTAAATGCAGCCTACAGCAATGACATATTAGATTCGGGGAATCTTTGGAAAGTCTTTTTTAAATCAAGAATTAAGAGTTTGCCAGGCAATTCCTACCCTCGAAGGCCTTTCTATCAACACATAAAGACTCTATTGCATTATTTTAGGTGTTTGGTAATCTTTAATTCTAGATCAAACAAATTTATAGCAGCCTGTATGAGGTAACTAGTTATGCACGGTATAATATCCTACCAGCTAAAGGTATTGATGCTATTTTTGCATCGCGGAGTGCTCTATCAGCACTCTTTTCGCTTAGGTACAGAAATAGAAGAAGCCAGGAAATTCGATGATTTAGTATTTGAATGTATCCAAGGTAGTAAGAAAGTATACCGCTTTTTGCAGGCCAAACACACACAAGATGAAGATAACAAGAAAATTGGAGTAGGGAACTTACTTACAAAAGATAAAAGTGGTGAATTTGGATTAGCAAATTATTTCATTTCTTACCTAAAGATCAAAAATAATCAAGATTTTGCAGATGGTAACCTGAAAGATTTTATTATCTGCACTAATATCGATTTTGATCTGGACCAAAGCACAGCACAAAACACAGTGAAGAAGTTGAAGGTAAAAACTTCAGGACCAAACAATGAAATAGAAATTTTAGTTGAAGTAATCGACACTAGTGATGTCTTTTTTAAAGACGGCGGCACTAGATATAAGTTCTCTTGTATTCATAATAATATGATTTCGGTAGTGCAACCGACATTTGAGAGTGCTGTGGAAGAGACGATAGAAGAATTAGAAAAGGAGATAGAAAAACTTCAAAGTAAATCAGATCAGGATTCAAAAAGGAAATTGGGAAGAAATCAAAAGTGGCAAAACGAATTTAAACAAATAATAAAGAGCAGGTTAGAAGAGAGTATAAAAGAATTTTTTGATAAATTAGTATTTGCAGTAAATCAGCCGAATGAGACGAAACTAGCGGAAATCATTAAGAATGAGCTGGGCGAGCAATTTAATGATATTGACAGAAAAAATGTTTACGCTCGCTTCCAAGAAAAAATGCTAGATTGGCTGAAAGAAAAAGGGAGACGTTTTCTTACACATGAAGACGGAAGAGAATTCTTTCGCAAGATGAAAGAAGAAATCTTAGGAGGCTTTCGATTTGAGGTGAGAAATCCAGTAGGATCGTTTACTGGAAGAAAAACAGAGCTAGAAAAACTGCATGAGTCAATACAAGAGAGTCAAGGTGTAGCCACAGTAATATCGCAACTGGTTTCTATCAGTGGGTTGGGAGGAGTAGGTAAGACTGAGTTAGTCAGAAAATATATTGAAGAACACAGTAAAGATTACGATAACAACATTATATGGGTAAATGCTGCAACCTATGAAACCATGGTGCGGTCTTTTCTGAAGTTGGCTAATGAACTTTTAGGCATTACTACAGAAGATAGGGATGTTGAATCTATTGTAAGAGATATATACGCTTTTTTCGCAAAGAGAAAAAGTCTTTTTGTTTTTGATAACGCAGAAGAATATAGAAGTGAAGGTCAAGATGCTGGTATTAGTCAATTTTTACCGTCCCACTTTTTATCATCTGATGATAATAAACCTAGTGTTCTGATTACTTCTCGTAATAAGAAATGGGGAGATATAAAACCATTAACATTGGGTGCATTTACTGAACCAGAATCAATAGATTTCATTAGAAAAGCATTGGATATAAAGGATGGATCACAAGAACATGAAATAAAGAATTTAGCAGAAACATTACAGCATTTTCCTTTAGCTCTGCAGCAGGCAGTTGCATACATAAAAGAAAGGGATATAGCATTAAAGAATGTAGGTTCGAAGTTTGAAATTGGTGATTACTTAAAGAGATATAAAGAGGAAACAGAAAAATTACTTGATTTTAAGTTTCCTAAAGACAACAACGATAACTACACTGAGACAACTTTTATAACCTGGAGAATTACTATTGATAAAATCCAAGATAACTTAGAGTATGGTTAGCAAGCTAAGGAAATTTTGGATATTATTGCCTATATTGCTCCTGACAACATTCCTGTAGAAATATTTAGGATTAGAAAGTAATAAAGAAAAGTTAGGTGATGCTATCCAACTACTTAAGCAATATTTGATGATTAACTCAGGAGAAGAGCAAAGTTCAGTCAATATTCACAGGTTAGTACAGCAAGTAACAAGGATAGAGTTAGAAAAACAAGGCAAAGAGAAAGTTGTGAAAAAGACTTTTGAATTACTGAAAGAAAGCTTTCCTTATGGCAGTGATAAATTAGAAGATTATGCTAAGAAACGACAATTATTACCACATTTAGAAGCATTTTTATCACATATAGATAACTGGCTAAAAGAAAATCCTTTAAAAAAACAAACAATAGAGAAGGATTATCTTGTAGATTTGTTAATGTGGATGGATAATGGACACTCTGATTTAGGTAATCCTAGAGGACAAAAGGAATTGCTTGAACGGGCTTTACCTATCCTTAAGAAACATTATGGCTCTGATCATTTTACAGTTGCCATAATACTAGAAGACCTCGGCAATTCTTATGGCGCTTTGGGTAATCCTCAGAAACAAAAGGAATTGCTCGAACATGCTCTACCTATCCTTAAGAAATATTATGGCTCTGATCATTTTGAAGTTGCTAGAGCACTAGTAAGTCTCGGTACCGCTTATAGGGCTTTAGGTAACCCTCAAAAAGCAAAAGAGTTGCTTGAACGGGCTTTACCTACCTTTAAGGAATATTATGGCTCTGATCACTTTACATTTGCTATAATATTAGGAAACCTCGGTATTGCTTGTAGTACTTTAGGCAATTATAAGAAGGCAAAAGAACTGCTTGAACAAGCCTTAGCAATTCAAGAGAAACATTATGGCTTTGACCATTTCGAAGTTGCTAGAGCACTGACAAACCTCGGTATCACTTATTGTGCTTTAGGTAGCCCTCAGATTATAGGGCTTTAGGTAATCCTAAGAAGGCAAAAGAGTTACTTGAACAAGCTTTTACAATTCAAGAGAAACATTATGGGCCTAACCATTTTGAAGTTGCCAGGACACTGACAAACCTCGGTATCACTTATTATGCTTTAGGTAATCCTCAGAAAACAAGAGAGTTGCTTGAACAGGCTTTACCTATTTTTGAGAAACATTATGGCTCTGTTCATATTCAAGTTGCTAAGCTACTGGTAAGCCACGGTAGCGCTCATGGGGACTTAGGTGACCATAAGAAAAAAAGGAGCTGCTTGAACAGGCCTTGCCTGTTTTTGAGGAACATTACGGCCCTGATCATCCGGAAGTTGCCAAGCTACTGGCAGACCTATGTGACGTTTATGGTGCTCTAGGTGACCACAAGAAACAAGAGGAATTGTTTGAACGGGCTTTATCTATCTTTAAGGCACACCAGAGCCCTAACCATTTCTGAAGTTGTTAGGCTTCTGGCAGAACTAGATGATATTTAGGCTTTTAGCAACACTAGATTAACAACAACTCATTTGAGCTACACTTCCAAAATTAATCTATTTGGATCTTCTATGTAATTTTTTATTTTAACGAGGAAAGTCACTGCCCCTTTGCCATCAACTATTCTGTGATCATAAGAGAGAGCAATGTACATCATAGGTCTGATTTCTACTGCATTGCCCACGGCAACTGGCCTATTTTGTATTGAATGCATTCCAAGTATTCCAGATTGCGGAGGGTTTATTATCGGAGTGGAAAGGAGCGAGCCGTATACTCCACCGTTTGAGATGGTAAATGTTGCACCTTCCATTTCTGATACTTGTAATTTGCCTTCTCGTGCTTTTTTGCCAAGAGCAACTAAAGTCAACTCAATTTCCGCAAATGACATCTGATCAGCATTTCGAATAACTGGTACAACAAGACCTTTATCGGTGCCAACAGCAACACCTACGTCATAGTAATGTTTATATATGATCTCATCGCCTGAGATTTCAGCGTTAATTTCAGGGATCTCTTTCAGTGCTTGCACCGCTGCCTTTATAAAAAACGACATAAAACCAAGTTTTATTCCATATTTTTTTTCAAAAGTGTCCTTATATTTTGCTCTTAGATCCATGACATTTTTCATGTCAATTTCATTGAACGTGGTCAGTATTGCGGCAGTATTTTGCGACGCTTTCAAACGAGCGGCAATT
Organism: Wolbachia endosymbiont (group A) of Conops quadrifasciatus; assembly: GCF_964027015.1. Classification (NCBI taxonomy): domain Bacteria; kingdom Pseudomonadati; phylum Pseudomonadota; class Alphaproteobacteria; order Rickettsiales; family Anaplasmataceae; genus Wolbachia; species Wolbachia endosymbiont (group A) of Conops quadrifasciatus. The sequence continues at coordinate 422,791 of NZ_OZ034722.1, read as the reverse complement.
ACTTGCCTTATTTTGCTCATTTTTATTCGTTCTTCTCTTTGCTCTCCACTTACTACACTTTTTGGCAATTCATATTGTTTTATTGCAGGCTGTTCTGCTTTGTTCATATGGCCTATCACATCTGCCTTTGTTACTCTGCCTCCCATGCCAGTTCCTTTGACACTTTCTGCATTAATTGCATTTTCTCCCATAATTTTGCGAGCTGATGGAGCATCTTTTTTAGCAGAACTTTCTCTTTTATCTTCTTTTCTCGCTTCCTCTTTTACTTCTCCCACAGAAAGCTTCGCTAACAATTGATCAGGACTTATCAAATCATCTTCCTTTACAAGAAATTCAGTTATTTGCCCTGAAGCTTCTGCAGTTAATTCAAGCGCTGTTTTGTCAGTCTCAATTTCAAAGATCAAGTCATCTACTTTTACTGCTTCTCCAATATTTTTCTTTATTTTTACTATACCTTCCGTAACTGACTCACCACCAAGAGTTTTTGGCGCTCTGATTTCTATAATTTTGCTCATAAAACAACTTCCGTATAAAACTTTCTATAGATTTATACATGAAAAGAGATATGTAATAAACTAATAAATTCATTGAGGCTCTTATCATTTAGAAGTGACAAACGGATAACATACTCCCAAATGTCATTCCAGCGCGTGACGCTAGGCCATAAAAATTCCTTGACAAACTCCGCCAGCCCCTTCTCTCGGCTATGGTATTGCTAATCAAACAATGACTATGCAAAAGACCTAATAACATGTATAATCCATAAATAATTTTTGAGGTAGATTGTGAAACTAGGCGTTAATATTGATCACGTTGCAACCCTCCGCAACGCACGCGGAACTTCCTACCCAGATCCATTGAAAGCAGCAGAAATAGCCATTGACGCTGGAGCAGACTTTATTACTGTACACTTACGAGAAGATAGAAGGCATATTAGAGATGAAGATGTATTTAACCTAAAAAAAAGCATTAGTACTGAGCTAAATCTTGAAATTGCAGCCACGGAAGAAATGCTTGAAATAGCAAAAAAGGTAAAACCCTATTCGATTAGTATAGTACCAGAAAAAAGAGAAGAATTAACAACCGAAGGTGGCCTGGATATCATTAATATGCACAGCAAACTTTCTAGTATAATAGAAGAAATGCATAGCTCTAGCATAAAAGTCTCACTGTTTATCGATCCAAATATTAATCAACTAAAATATCTTGAGAAGCTAGAGATAAAACCTGACATAATAGAAATTCACACAGGGAATTACTGTGATAATCCATCAGAGAAAAAGTTACAGTTAATTACTAATGCTGCAGAGTACGTCAATAAATTAGGAATAGAATGCCACGCAGGACATGGCATAACTTATAAACATGCTAAGAAGATGACAAGAATACCTCACATCTCAGCTCTTAACATAGGCCACTATTTAATTAGCGAAGCTGTATTTTATGGCTTACACAGCGTAGTAAAAACAATGAAAATGATAATGTCTAACTAACTGCTGCTTTTTCCTTCTCATTTAAAATACTTAAAAGAGTTTGGCTTGCTTTAAATTTTATCCTTGTCTTTTCAGGAACAGTCATGATCTCACCATTTTGGGGGTTACGACATTGTTTCTCCTGACTTATAGCAGTAGAAAATGTTCCTATTCCATGCAAACGTATTTCACCTTTCCCATGCAGCTCATCCTTTATTATTTTAATAAACGCATCATGAATCTTGCTCAAATCAGATTTTGTTATATCTATATTCTGACCAGAACAATCTTCCTTTAATTGTTTTATTATATCTTCTTTACTCATAAATTACCTTAATATTGAAAAAATCACACAAATAGCATATTATGTTGACACCGATAGTCAACTAAATTCATCACAAAAATAGAGGATATCATACACTTTTGCAAATATTTGTATAATACTTACAAAAAAACACCACTATGAAATAACTATCTCTTAGAAAATTGACACTTTTTCCGAGCTTTATGTTGACCATATTTCTTACGTTCAACAACACGCGAATCTCTAGTTAAGAACTCATCATTACGTAATATAGAATGCAAATCTTGGCTTACACTACTTAAAGCTCTGCTTATTCCATGAGCTAGAGCACCTGCTTGACCAGATAGCCCTCCACCTTTTACAGTTGCAAATACATCATATTTGTCTAACGTAGAAGTTGCTACAAATGGCATTTTCACTATTTGGCACACTGACTCTCTTTTAAAATAAGAAATTAGATCGCCTTTTTTGTTAACACTAAATTTTCCACTTCCCGGCTTTATCCATACTCTTGCTGCAGATTCTTTTCTTCGGCCTGTAGCATATAAACGACCAAGCGAATCAACTGCTGATTTAATTGTCTTTTCTGACCAATCATTATTATTTATTGTAGAACTCTTCATTTTTACTCCATTACTTTTTATTTTTACGATTCAAAGAGGCAAAATCTATCTTTTCAGGTTGCTGCCCTTGATGCTTATGCTCTGAACCAGAATAAACATACAAATTTTCAAAGCGTCTACGCGCCATAGGGCCATCATCAAGCATCCTTTTCACTGCCATTTTTATTACACGCTCAGGAAATTTGCCATTTAAAATATTATCTGGAGTAGTTTTCTTCAAACCACCAGAATAACCTGTATGCTTATAGTAAATTTTATCTTTAAGCTTCTTCCCGGTAAAATGCACCTTTTCTGCGTTGATAATAATTACATTATCGCCACAATCCATATGAGGTGTATACTCAGGTTTATGCTTTCCACGTAATAGTGTCGCTACAAATGCTGCAAGCCTTCCTACCACTAATCCTTCTGCATCTATGACAAACCATTTTTTGTCGATTTGTTTCTCTTTTAAGAAAAAAGTTTTCATTGTAATTTAACTAAAAAATAGTAAGCTACTATATACTTAATTTCTCAATAGTGTCAACAATATTAGTTATTGATTATTAAAGTAATTTATGTTAGTAATTGAGCTGCGCAACCAATATGCACAGGAAATAGAATGTTTCGATTGATTATTATACTTGCGATCATTTTTGGTACTATAAGTTGCTATGCAACCGATGTGGGAGAAGTTATAAGCAAAGCGATCAAAAATAGCTCAAAAATAAAATCTCAATTTTACCAATATAAAAGCGCAGAAAAACAGCTTAAGTCTTCTGGGTTAGCTGGATTTTTACCTGACATTAGTTTGCAGTACAATTTTGATAGTAATTTTAATTTTTATAATCAACCTAATTTACCTGGAAAACGTCTGATATTAAGCCAAAGGATAATAGATGGCGGTGTCACCTTTGCCACATTCAGTCGATCAAGTCATCTTCTCAAAGCAGAAAAAATGCGATTTCAGCAATTAAAACAAGAGGTTGCACTTAATGCTGTGAAAGCATATGTTGGTGTTTTACAAAAGACAGAAATATTAAAGCTCAGAGAACATAAAGAACGCGTTTCTTTGGAACATTTGTCAGCTATGAAAAAACGCTTTTCCCTTGGAGAGGTAACCAATGCTGAAGTTTTGTTAGCAAAAGCAAAATTTTCGTCTTCTATATCCGAAAGAGTTGATGCTGAAGGTAAATTAAAGTTGGCAAATATTGCTTATTATCATTTGATTGGCGAAGATGCTGATGACCTTTCTGAGGCTAATGATAAACTACTTTCTGTTCCAGAGCTAAATGAATGTTTACAATTAGCAAGAACCAATAATTTATCCCTAAAAGCAGCAATTTATCAAAAAAGAGCAGCCGGAATGGAAGTGATTGCTGAGAGCTCCAAGTGGCTTCCTTCTTTAAATCTCACTTTAAATCTCAGCGCAAGCAAAAATTTTGGGGAGGATGGTATAAAATTAGACAGGCTGTTAGAAAATGTTCACGTAGTTTTTACTCTTGATGTTCCAATTTTTAAAAAAGGAGCGAATGCTTTTGGTGTCAGTAGAGCTAAAATGGATGCAAAAAAATCTACCTACGATTATTATGAAACAGTAAAAAATATAGAACAAGCAGTTGTAAATGCTTGGAATAATGTGCTAACAGCAAAAGCCATTATTAAAGCAAGTCAAGAAGCGGAAAAAGCAGCAGCTTTAGCATTGGAAGGAGTTGAGCAAGAGGTAAACTTAAGTTTAAAGAGTACATCTGACCTTTTGGACACTGAAGATGCATTATTTAAAGCACGTTCAGACTTAGTTGAAGCAAAAAGCAATTATGTGATTAGTGTTTATAATTTGCTTTTTATAATAAATAGTATAAATCTCTAAATTTAATGGTATTAGCACTATGCATGATGAACAGGGCAATCAATCTGTAAAAGATATCCTAGAAGATATAAAAAAAGCTATATCGGGTAAAAACGCAAGTAACGATAAAGCAGAAATAAAGGATGAAAATGATGATGTGCTATGCCTTGAAGAAGAGTATCCAGAAGACATGGAAGAAGATGGCAAAAAAGAAAATGGTAAAGAAGAGGACATTGATAATGATGACCAAAGTGAGGAAATGGCTTGCAACAATAACCAATTTAATGGCCATAGCTACAATTCAGAAGAAAAAAAAGATATTTATTTGTACGATAATATCCAAATGAGTAATAACAAAGCGAGTAATAGCGGCTTACAAGCGCAAAATAACGATCATCTAATTTTAAAAGAGAATATCGAAGAGATCAAAGCGCTGCTTGGAAAAATGCAAAACGAATTGCAGCATAAACAACAAAAAAGAGCGAATCTTACTGTTGAAGAATTAGTTACATCTCTTTTAAAACCTCAGCTCTCAGAATGGCTGAATAAATATCTACATGCACTGGTAAAAGAAGTAGTTGAAAAAGAGCTCAAAGATATAATCAATAATAAGTAGGGTATTAGCAATAAAAACTAGAGTAAAGACGGCTAGAGGCAGAAAACTATCTTCAACAAGGTGGCTACATCGTCATTTGAATGATCAGTATGTGCGAAAAACTAGCAAGGATGGTTATAGGTCACGCTCAGCATATAAGCTGGTAGAAATGGATAATAAATTTAAATTATTCCAAGAAGGGCAAAAAATTATTGATCTTGGTGCTTCTCCTGGTGGATGGTCACAAGTCGCGTCTCAGAAAGGTGCAAATGTAGTTGCTCTTGACATGAAACCAATGAACGCAATTAATGGAGTAGAGTTTATACAATGTGATATTATCAATGGGCTTGAAATTTTAAGAGAAAAATTCAAGGATCAAAAATTTGATGTAATTTTATCTGACATGGCGCCCGAATCTTGTGGTTTAAAATCGTTGGATCATATCAGAATTATGCTTTTATGTGAGGCAGCGCTCAATTTTGCAAAGCATTTCTTGAGCCATGGTGGCACGTTTATAGTAAAAATTTTCCAAGGAGAATCTGATAAAGATTTTTGTAACGAGCTAAAAAAAATGTTTAAAACAGTAAAATATTTTAAACCAAAGTCAAGTAGATCTGAATCTACAGAAATGTATTTGGTAAGTTTAGGCTTTATTGGCAGCAGACCTCCTATATAATATTAACCCAGGTAGCCCGCAGAAACGAAAAAACTTCCTTGACAAACTCCGCCAGCCCCCTCATCATAACACTGAAGCTATTTATTTATCTTCGCAATCTCTGCAGTGGATTAATGACAAAAAAACTTAATGTATTTGGCGTAAATCATGCTTAATTTTTTGCACTATGTGCACCTCATGTCTTTATAAAACTTTTAGGTTTCTACCTATACAAGCCGAAACGCGCTTATAAAGCGTTTAAAACAGTAAAACGCGTTTAATACAATGTTGCAAATTCTCCTCCTGCGCTAGTTCTTTGATCCGAAATGCTACTTCCACCTTATCAAGACCAATGTTAATTTGCTTTATCAATGTCCTAACAATACCACGTTTAGTTTGCCAATCTAGGTAGTCTAGGTTCGATTTAACACTAGAATAAAAACCCTTTATTCTATTGATAATAATGCTCATTCTCTCCTGTAGTGTCTTTTGATCAATAACTTTTTTCTTCTCTTTTTCTACCACTTTTAAACGTTCATTAAGTTTTTCTTTTGTCCGCTTAAATTCTCCCTCGCTTATATATCCTTTCTCTCCTGCATTTTCTTGACTATAATAATCTTCCATTAATTTTTCGATACCTTCTTTTATTTGATTTTCCCTTCTTGCAAATTCTTCATCTTATGATTCATCATTTTTCTTTTCTGAAGCTCTACTTTGGTACTCCTTTTTAATCCTCTCTGGGTTCTTTAACAAACTTTTTACTTCTTCCCATATAACCATTTCTAACATATCTGCACGGATATATTTATTGCTACATTTATCGTGACTATTAATCATAACACGCGCATTACAACGATAGTAGCTATATGTTTTTTCCCCACTTTCCCAATGCGAACCGGTATAAGCATATCCACAGTTTTGACATACAACTAGACCTTGTAGTAAATTTTTCTCTTTTCTTTTCACTTTCTGCATTCTTGCTCTTTTTTTATTTTCCTTCAGCTGCTCTTGTACTATATCAAATAATTCTTCATCAACTATTTTTAGTACTGGTATACCAATCCAATTCTCTTTATCTGTACGGTGAACAGAAATTTTTTTCATCTTTCGTTTACACCTTCTTCCTGTTGCCTTCCATGATGCTGTTTCAATCTTTTTTAATCTACCAAAAGCTGCTAGTCCTTTATATGTAGGATTTTTTAACATGCCACTAATCGTTGCTGGATACCAATTCTCCTTTCCACTTCTTGTTCTTATTGACCTATCTCTTAGTCTACGTATAGCTGCACTTATACTTATTCTTTCTTGACCTATCCACTCAAATAGTTCGCGCACTACTTTTGCTTCCTCTTCATTTATTTCATATTTGGCTTCTCCTGTTACATGCCTTTTTATATATTGATAACCATAAGGTGCTTTGCTCATTACACTTACACAACCTTTTTTTGCTCTATGGCGTTTTCCTCTACGACTACGTTCCATAGTCTTTGCACATTCATATTCTGCCACTAATCCTTGCATTCCTAGCAACAATTTGGACTCTGGATTATTTTCTGTCTTATGATTTAAGAATATTACTTCTACTTCTGCTTTCTCAAACTCGTCAAGTAATACTGTTTGGTATGCAGATTTTCTTGACAACCGGTCAGGTGAATGAATATAAATTTTATTAATTTGGCCTTCTGCTACTCTATCACGTAACGTATCTAAACCTTCACGCTCTAAATTCCACCCACTAAAGCCATTATCCTTAAATTCATACTCATCTAACAACTCATATTTGTCTTCAGCAATTCTACTCTTAAGTTCTGCAATTTGGCTCTCTATTGTATTGTTCTGCGCTTGGCTCCTCGATGAAACTCTCGCATACAAGGCCACTGTTGTCATTTGTTTCTACCTCCTTTTCGTTGTTTCTTTTTACCGCATACCATAAGACCTGCTGCAAAAGGTGATTGAAAAAATAATGTGAGAGAAGTAGAAGAAGAATAAGCAGATTGAGTAAGGTAAAAAAATGAGCTTTAGTTACTATAACATGAAGAAACACCCAAGAAACTTTCGTAATATAACAGGTTTAACTATAGAGGAGTTCGAAAAGGTAGTGGAAAAAGTTAGGTCTGGGTGGGAAAGAGTTGAAAAACAGAAAAAGTGCCATGGTAGAAGATCACAACTACCAACTCTAGAAGATAAGTTATTTTGCGTAATTTTGTACTATCGCACTTACATAACACATAGATTTTTAGGGTGCCTGTTCAATGTGCACAACGCAAATGTATGTAGGTTACTGAAGAAAATAGAGCCATTACTTGCCAAAAAAGTTACTATAACAAAAGATAGAAGTATGACACCAGAAAAAATACTGAAGATTCTGGCTGATGTTACAGAACAGCAAATACAGAGACCAGAAGATAGTAAAAAACGGAAGAAATCATATTCAGGAAAAAAAAGAACCAACACTATGAAAACTGAGATTGTTATCGAAGAAGGTGGAAGAATTTTATCAGTGTCAAATTCATATCGTGGTAGAATTAATGATTTTCGCATAAGGAAACAAGAAAAATATTTACCAATCGATAGCATAAAATATGCCGATTCTGGATATCAAGGTTGGCAAAAATTGCAAAGCAATGTTATAACTCCATATAAAAAGTATCGTAAAAAGCCATTAACTCCAGAGCAGAAAGAGCATAATAGAAGATTAGCATCATTTAGAATGAGAGTAGAAAATAAGATCCGTGAGATAAAGATATTTAAGATTATGTCTCATATTTACCGCAATTTTCAGAAAAAATACGACCTGAGGTTCAATATTATTGCTGGTATTGTGAATCTTAAGCACGCCTTTTAGTTAACCTTGATTTTAGTCACCTTCCTTTCCTTCTTTTTATTGCTTGATTCGCAGCAGGTTTTTAGTAACAGCTCGTAAGCGTCTGATAGATGATTATCTGCTAACTTATCAGGCTCATATCGACAAGTCACAGTTAACGTTCTTTTTCTCATAGTTTTTCCCCATAAATGTTTTCTTAGTTCAGGAGCTTACCCACCCCTTTTTCCCATAAATCCATTTATCATTGCGAAAAAAACGCAACTGTTAATCTTTATTTCTCTCAGCTTTTATGCAAAATTTTAGAAACACATAGCTGCATCCTCTATCTTTCATCAATTAAGCACTCTCCCAAATCATCAAATAATTGTCCCTTTTCCCTCAGCTCTTCCAACGCTTTTTTCTCTAAATTCAATACTTTCTTTTCTATTTCTTCCTTTTTTTCCATATACCTTCAGCTCTCAGTCTTTCATATCTTCTTCTATCAACTCTTCCTTTGCCACTATCACACCTGCTGCTGATACGACCCTTATTTTTTCTATGAACTCTCTCTATTTATTTGCCATTTTTACGTTCTCTAACACTTCTTTTATCTCTTTATAATTTCTCGCATAATCCATTGGGGTTTTGCCAAATTTATCCTTTTGCTCTATATTCGCTCCGGCTTTTACTAGCTCTTCTACTATTTTTATCTCTGCCACCATGCAGGCAAGGTGCAACGGAGCAAATTTGCTACTTCGTTCCACTGCGTTTACCTCCACTCCTGCCTTTATCAGCTCTTTTGTATTTTCTACACGGTGCCCCATTACTGCTAAGTGCAGTGGTCTATATTGTCCCGCATCCGCCACATTTATATCTGCTCCTTTTTGGATTAATAACCTCACTTTTTTTGGATCTGGCATGCCTACCACGTAATGTAGTATCGTCCTTCCTTTTGTGTCTTTTTTATTAATATTTTCTATTGAGTTATCTAATACTTCTTTCCACGACTTATTAAATTCTTCTCTTTCTTTCTTACTAAATTTTACCATAACTTTCCTCAGCTTTTAATGCAATATAAAGTGCCTCCAATTTGGCTCACTTTAGCGCTTAGCAAATCTTGTTTATTTACTAGCTACTTTTTCACTTAGGACTGTTTTGGCATAAAAAGCAAGTTTTTTTTTGCTAAATTTACACATTTTTTCCACATATTATATTAAGATATAAATCTATATGCTTAATCTGTTAAATAATAGCATCTACCTCCTGCTGTTGTCAGCTTTTCTCTCTTTCTTTTAAATTTAGGCTTGATTTCCCCTATTTTTCCTATTATCTTGTAGCCAACCTTTTACTCCCTTCTCTTACAGAAAGCTCTTTTTATAGCCCTTTTATCTTCTCATCCATATCTTCTAGCTCTTTTTCCACTTCCATCAGTACCTTCTTGACCAATGGCGCTTCTTCTAACTTTTCCCTTATTTCTTCAAACCTTCTTTCTCCTTTTTCTTTTAAATCTAGGCTCAATATCGCATCTACTGTCCGCTCCGATAACTCCTTTAGTTTTTCTAGCAACTCTCGCATAATACATTGCTGTAATGCCAACTCTTGATCTACTTTGGCTCCAGCTTTTACTAGCTCTTTTATTATCTCTTTTGTTTCTCCTGTCTTGCATGCTATATGTAGTGGTGTATATCCTTTTTGGTCTTTCGCATTTACGTCACCTCCCGCTTCTAATATTGCCCTCACGTTCCCTATTTCCCTCATAAATACTGCTTCATGCAGGGGGGGTCCTTCCTATTTCATTTCCTATATTTACTTTTGACCCTCCTTTTATTAGCTCTCTTACCGTCTCTTCATACCCCATTAGGCTCGCATAATGTAATGCCGTATTTCTCTTACCGTTTCTAGCATTTACATCTGCTCCTTCTTCCAACAGTACTTTTACATTCTCTACCTTTCCATAGAATGCTGCTAGGTGTAATGGTCTGTCTCCGCTATTATTTTCTATATTTATTTCTGCTCCTTTTTCTATTAGTAACTTTATTACTTTTTCATCAGAAAGGTATGCTGCTAAATGCAACACAGTGTTACCATCTTCTCCTCTCTCATCTATTTTTCTAAATGAATTCTCCTTTAATTTTTCTAGTCTTTTATTTAAAATGAACATCTTAGTTACCCCACTATAAAAACATACATAAAATGGCCAATTTGGCTCATTCTAGCGTAAAGTAAACTTCTTATGTTTACCCACTACTATTCTAGTTATGCCTGTTTTGACATCAAAAAGCAACTTCTTTTTTTCAAAAAACACACATTTTACCAAATCTTAATGTAGTGTATGAAGATATAAATATATGTATTTAATTCATTAAGCATATAGGTTGTTTTTCTTCCCAGGACCTGTTCAAATGTCGATGTTCGTGCCATGTTAGTACACCTGGGTAAAACACTAAAATGTAATTTTCCGGTTCATGTATTGAATCCTTTTGCTCTGAATTTAAATCGCTTTCAAAATGAACATTGTGTTCTGCTAAACCAAATCTTATAACTTTTTGATCGGTAGAGTTTTCTACTTTGTAATGATAGGTAACGCTAAACCTTTCTAAAATTGGCTTGTACTTTAAGTTCCACAGTTCTTCAGACAGTTTACTACTTCCTAGTAAAAATTTACTTCCTTTTTCTTCCACACTACCAACTGGAAAACATGCGTTTATTTCCCCCAATTTCCAACTGTCCGATAATACTATCTGCGCTTTAGGCAAATTTAATCTCAGGTAATAAGCTCTGTGGTAGCGGATATAACGTTTTTAAATTATTCCACTGATGACTTCTTTCATAAATACCGTTATAATTCTTTGTGTGAGGCTCGGTTTCTCCAAGTATTGCTACATCTAGCCTATACAGATCATTACTTAATGCCTGCTCATAATGAATCCGAAAAGTACCAAACTTAAAAGTTGGATTTAAGATTTTTAGCTCAAATGTGTTCTTCCGACCAAATGATAACACTGGCTCATCTTTTTCTATTTTTACCCTTGAATAATCCGATAACAAACTGCCAAAAAAGCTTTCATCTAAAATAAATCTTCCAATATTATAGTGGTCATTGAAAAGCCTCATTAACCTCGATCTTGAAGGTAGTGATAGTTTTGCTAGGTTCTACAACTGCATCAACGAAGAAGTCGTTTGGTACGTCTCTTATCCCTATCTGTAATTCAAAAAAGTGTTCTCCAGGTGGCTCTTCAATAATTGTAATATCTTCATTTATATTTGCCCACTTCAGTGCTATTTTCAGTGACGCCGGTGTTCCTCTTAAACGCTGAAATTTTATTCCTTCTTTTATCGCCTTTCTTTTGTCTTTTACCCAGCGTAGAATTTCCCCCAATCCATATTCTTCAACCAAACACGGCAATATTTTTTTCCCTAGGCTAAATTTAAATCCTTTTACACAGCTTGGGTCTACTTTGTAATCGATTGCATCAATCAGCGCTTTTTCTTGTTTTGTTGCGTTTGGCGGTAATAGCATTAATTTAACTCAACATTTAAACTTCTTAAGGCAGCACACTCATTCCCCTATACCACAACATCTTCTCTTGGCTCGATTAATTCTACGTTTTCTACCCCATCCACAAACAGGTTGGCTATAATCCATGATTTCGTTACTTTCCATCCTAATCTTTTCGTTGTTTCAAATTTTTCTATAAATTGCTTCTTCACCGTTTCAATAATATCTGGTCTTTTAATGCTAATTCTACTGTGGATATCTACTTCTATAATATTGCAACTTACCACTTCAATTGTATCTGTTAAAATCCTCACATCCTCCCTGTTTAGCTGATTTCTGACAATTTCTAGTAATTCTTCTGGGGGTATGCCAGTTGTGGATAATTGTGTTGATAAGATCGAAACTTGTACTTTTCCTGGTACAGGTGATTCTACTAATGCATCTTTTACTCTCGTATCTGCTGATAATGCATAATACCGATAATTTCCTCCAGTACTCCAGCCAACTATCTTTGCTTTAATCCTTTTCCTAAAATTTTCATCTTTTTCTTCTTTTTCCCTTTCAACTCCGTAAAATTCAGCTAAATTATCAAGATCATTTCCCGTCGCAAACTTAAGTAAATTACTTTTTACCGCTTCGTTTATTCTTTCTCTCAGCAAAAGTTCTCGCCATGCTGCTATTTCTAAGATCTTTATCGCTGGATCGCTTTCAATAAGAGCAGTAAAGCTTGGGTCACGAAGAACTAACTCTTCCTTCATTCTCGAGAATATTTCTTCATAGCTCAGTTTTTCAATTATCTCTGGCTGCTGCATTTTTAAACAACTACTCCATTAATATTTATGAACTTACCTTCTGAAAGATAGACACCTTCTAAATCCAATGTTACTCTCCCTTCTTTTACGTCTGTTATCTTCACTTTCTCTAATTTAAACCTTCTCTCCCATTTTTGTAGAGCTTCTGCTGTGGCCGAGAAAATTTCCAGCGTAAAATCCCTATTGATTGGCTTGTCAACTAATTCAAATACTCTAGAACCATACTCCCGTTTCATAATCCTTGATCCTATAGGAGTGGTTAAGATATCAATAATTGATTGTTTAAGATGGTCTATTCCTTCTAATTCTTTACCTGTTTCTTTGCTCATCCCTTTCATTTTTAGCCTGCAAACACGTTTTCACTTCCACTTATTACCTTAAAACCACAAGATACTGAATCCCCAACTCTTCCTATACCATGACCATTTGCAAACACTGCTTTCAACCCTTGTGCCATTACCTTACCTTCTGTAAAACTATCTCCTTGCCGACAAACTGGTCTTCCGTTTACAAGTATATTTCTGCTTCCACTTATACAAAAATGCGGCAACGCTTCCCCGCAGTGATCTCCTAGGCATATAACTGATTTATTCATTCCTTTTCCTAATTTAGATTTATTCTTTGTGCCTTAAGTTTTATTCCATCCTTTGTCATCTCTACGCTTGATCCTTCTACTTTCAACGTTATTTTATCTACTACATCTATAGACCTGCTGCGAATCAAGCAATAAAAAGAAGGAAAGGAGGATGACTAAAATCAAGGTTAACTAAAAGGCGTGCTTAAGATTCACAATACCAGCAATAATATTGAACCTCAGGTTGTATTTTTTCTGAAAATTGCGGTAAACATGAGACATAATCTTAAATATCTTTATCTCACGGATCTTATTTTCTACTCTCATTCTAAATGATGCTAATCTTCTATTATGCTCTTTCTGCTCTGGAGTTAATGGCTTTTTACGATACTTTTTATATGGAATTATAACATTGCTTTGCAATTTTTGCCAACCTTGATATCCAGAATCGGCATATTTTATGCTATCGATTGGTAAATATTTTTCTTGTTTCCTTATGCGAAAATCATTAATTCTACCACGATATGAATTTGACACTGATAAAATTCTTCCACCTTCTTCGATAACAATCTCAGTTTTCATAGTGTTGGTTCTTTTTTTTCCTGAATATGATTTCTTCCGTTTTTTACTATCTTCTGGTCTCTGTATTTGCTATTCTGTAACATCAGCCAGAATCTTCAGTATTTTTTCTGGTGTCATACTTCTATCTTTTGTTATAGTAACTTTTTTGGCAAGTAATGGCTCTATTTTCTTCAGTAACCTAAATACATTTGCGTTGTGAACATTGAACAGGCACCCTAAAAATCTATGTGTTATGTAAGTGCGATAGTACAAAATTACGCAAAATAACTTATCTTCTAGAGTTGGTAGTTGTGATCTTCTACCATGGCACTTTTTCTGTTTTTCAAGTCTTTCCCACCCAGACCTCACTTTTTCCACTACCTTTTCGAACTCCTCTATAGTTAAACCTGTTATATTACGAAAGTTTCTTGGGTGTTTCTTCATGTTATAGTAACTAAAGCTCATTTTTTTACCTTACTCAATCTCTTATTCTTCTTCTACTTCTCTCACATTATTTTTTCAATCACCTTTTGCAGCAGGTCTTATCTCAAGATGATGATTCTCCTTTTCATACGATAATTTTGTTCCATCTTTAAATACTACACTACTTACTTCTTTTTTACTTTCCGGAGGAGGATACTTTTCCTGATATATTGCAGGTAACACCACCCCTAATGACAACTCTCCATATGGCGATAATACTATTACTTGCTCATCAATATTCGGCGCAAACCAACTTCTATCTTCTCCTGCTCTTGCCGTTACCCACGGAAGCCAATCGGTTATAAACTCTCCTACTTTTACCCGCACTCTCGCTTTTTCATAATCTACTTCTTTAATAAGCCCAATACGGATAATATTCGCTAACTTCCTATTCAGCTCTGAAATCGCAAAATTATGGTCCAACACGTACGTCACCTATCTCTATAATATGCGGCTTAATTCCAGTTTCTGACCACACTGACTTCCCTACATGGATTTCATTCACCCATTCAACCATCCACACTAGATATGCATCTAATTCTGGCCTAAAATCATCTCCTCCTGCTGATAAAAACTCTCCAGGTGCAATATTTTTCATGTTCCAAGTATTTTTACTTACAACCCTTGCAACTTCCGCTGCCAGTGCCCTTACAACCACCAAGCAATTCTCAACTGTTCCATCAACTACAATTCTCGCTTCAAATCTTGCTCTTAGCGCCAATTCCTCTGTTCCCGGATCTTTCCCTGGTTCTAAACTTGCAAGCTCTACAAACACTGCTGGCGCTATTATTTCCCGACGTTCTGTTGGATACATTTCGCACGTTTGTATTGCTGGGATTTCTTCTTTTAGCGTTGTGCAAATCTTCTGATGTAGATCTCTCCAAAACATACGTTATGATCCTCTTAAAATAAAATTAAGTTCATGGTCGAAATACTTCTCAAATACTCTTTCTACTTCATTATCAACTAACTCTTTCATTATTTTCCGAGCTTGCGTGTTTACTTTAATTTCATCTATTGGTAACGGTGTCATGTACCTTCTTTTGAATATTCCTATGTGACCATTTTTCATCGTTGCTATAAATGCTCCTTCATACGTACGGCTTCCTACTTTTGCTCCTATCTTTGTCTGTTTTATGCTCCCAAGTTTTGCTACTCCTATCCACTGCGAACTGAGCTTTACTATCGACCATAAACGCTTTCTATTTGCTTTATCCACACTTAACTTTTTTCTCATTGCTTTTTTTGGTATTTGTTTTGCTTGTTTGACAGTTTGCGATCTTACCCATAGTGCTGTTTTGTTTAATACCCTCACCGTCGCTTTTTCCACTTTTTTCCTTTCAGCATCCATACTTTGTATAATACTACCGGTGACTTCGATGTTAATACGCATTTATACCCTCGACGCTTGAATTTTCCAGATCATTCCAGAGTTATCTCTGAGTGGCGGTGAGTGTACTCTGTATCTACAACTAGCTATGGAAAAAGTATCTCCCACCATTGGCTTTAATACATCAAACACACTTACTTCTAAAGTCAAAATTTCTCCTACAAATTGTCCTTCACCAATTCCATATAATTTATCTGACTGTTGCTTTAATATCTGCACCATGTATGACTTATCCTTTGATTCATACAACGCTTGCTGCCCCAGATGTGCAAAACAATCTGCAAATAATCTTTTTATTTTTTCTTGCATACCTTACCTTTATGCACTAATCTCTAAATGCTAAGAAGGGACATACAGGTAGAGTATTTCCATCCCTCACCACTTTTGTAGTTGCTCTACCAGTATTGTTATGCTGCAACGACCTTGACTAATATTCCTGGACAATGGCACATTGGTAAAGGATTTGACTGAGTATGTAAATCGGTCCCTCTATCAAATCTTCTTGGCTCTTGTTTTGCATATAATGGCTGTCCAAGGGTATTCACTGTTTCATTGAAGTCCGCTAGGGAAAAGTATGTCGTAAATGTGCTTGCTGTTCCTAGTGGAAAACAGTGTCCCGTGTCTTTTTCTATAAATCTTCTCACAATTCTTTCAGGGTCAGTTGCTTGCCCTCTATACTCCTCAAATGTTATTCCACAGAACGTAAATCCTGATCTCATATCATTCCGAAGTGCCGCTCCTTCTTGCCATCTCTCCTATGCTTCTTTTACTTTAGCATGAGAAGTTAGTGCATCAAAAAACTCAGGACTTACCAACGCATGAATCCCAGTCATATATTCACCACTTAAGTTATCCTCAACATGTCTCAATACTTCCAGAAACTTACGCTTGACATCGGTGGTTGCTGTTCCCAGTGCAAAATTTACTACTTTTGGCGTAATTTCAAATTCGTTATAAAGGTTCAATAACTCGCTGCCATCTGCGTCTAAAATTATTCCTTTGAGCGCCCCCATCCGCAAATGTTCTAACGTTATCGCGTGCTTGTTTCTCATCAATTCCAGATGATCTGTTACCACGTTAGCCAACGCTTTCAGTTCATTCTCTGACCCAAATGCTCTTATCCCTTGCACTTCCTCAGGTAACACTACGTCATCATGGGGAATATGTGGTATCGTAAATGTTCTTATTTTTCGTTTTCCACGTTTTCCCACTGTTGCTGGTGCTCCGGGAACTTGAGTTGGTAATAAACTCAATACTCCGTTTTGCTCTTCTATAGACCTGCTGCAAAAGGTGATTGAAAAAATAATGTGAGAGAAGTAGAAGAAGAATAAGCAGATTGAGTAAGGTAAAAAAATGAGCTTTAGTTACTATAACATGAAGAAACACCCAAGAAACTTTCGTAGTATAACAGGTTTAACTATAGAGGAGTTCGAAAAGGTAGTGGAAAAAGTTAGGTCTGGGTGGGAAAGACTTGAAAAACAGAAAAAGTGCCATGGTAGAAGATCACAACTACCAACTCTAGAAGATAAGTTATTTTGCGTAATTTTGTACTATCGCACTTACATAACACATAGATTTTTAGGGTGCCTGTTCAATGTTCACAACGCAAATGTATTTAGGTTACTGAAGAAAATAGAGCCATTACTTGCCAAAAAAGTTACTATAACAAAAGATAGAAGTATGACACCAGAAAAAATACTGAAGATTCTGGCTGATGTTACAGAATAGCAAATACAGAGACCAGAAGATAGTAAAAAACGGAAGAAATCATATTCAGGAAAAAAAAGAACCAACACTATGAAAACTGAGATTGTTATCGAAGAAGGTGGAAGAATTTTATCAGTGTCAAATTCATATCGTGGTAGAATTAATGATTTTCGCATAAGGAAACAAGAAAAATATTTACCAATCGATAGCATAAAATATGCCGATTCTGGATATCAAGGTTGGCAAAAATTGCAAAGCAATGTTATAATTCCATATAAAAAGTATCGTAAAAAGCCATTAACTCCAGAGCAGAAAGAGCATAATAGAAGATTAGCATCATTTAGAATGAGAGTAGAAAATAAGATCCGTGAGATAAAGATATTTAAGATTATGTCTCATGTTTACCGCAATTTTCAGAAAAAATACAACCTGAGGTTCAATATTATTGCTGGTATTGTGAATCTTAAGCACGCCTTTTAGTTAACCTTGATTTTAGTCACCCTCCTTTCCTTCTTTTTATTGCTTGATTCTCAGCAGGTCTTATGCTCCGCGCGCCTCTGCTACCAAGTCTTCTGATGAACTTTGTGGTAATGTGCTTGAGTTTTATTGTGTAAAGTTTGCATTTGAGGCAAAACTGGTTATAAAATACACTTGATATAAATGTTTTCATATATTAATATTAGATGCTTCTTTTAATATACAGATAATGTGTACTAAAGTTTTATGTTGTAGGTTTTTAAATAAATTGTATGTCTAGAATATCGTTTTTATTGATCCTTATACTGGCAGTAGCAAGTTTACCAGTAATAAACAATTGGCTTTCAAATCTCAGCCAAATGCTAAGCGATGATTATATAGGTGAGAAATTAGATAATTATATAAGTAGAAATTTTGATAAGATCATAAAAACTCTCAAAGAGGAGTCGATTAAAAGTAGTTACGCTGCTCGAGATAATGTGACCAAAAGTAAAATTTCACAATACAAGGATCAAATATTTGACCTTACTTATCCTTACTCCGGAAATGAAAATAGTAGTGTTATAGCTGTAGGTTTCTTTGACTATTCTTGTGGATATTGCAAGACTATAAAAGACGATATAAAACAGTTAATTAACGACGGTAAAATTAAGTATATCTTTAGGGATGCTCCAATACTTGGTAATGACTCTTTAAGGGCAGCAAAAAGCGCTTTAGCTGTTTACTTTATTGATAAAGAAAAATATTTCGACTTTCACTATTCTGCTTTAAGTTACAAAGGAGGATTTTCAGACGAAAGCATATTGGATATAGTGAAAAGCATAGGGATTGATGAGGACGATTTTAATAGTTCCATGAAAAATAATGCAAACAAAATTGAGCAAATGATAAATGGCAGTAAGCTCCTAGTAAGAGATTTGGGAGTAGGTGGCACACCTTTTTTAATAATTGGGGATAGTCTGTTTGTAGGAGCAACTGATTTGAATGTATTACGCAAAAAAGTAGATGAATTAAGTCGCAAGCAAAAACTAGCTTCAGCGATTAATTTGCTATAAAATTTTATTTTTTTACTTGACAATGTAAACGAATCTAATTATGAATGTGACAAGTAGCAATACGTATAAGATACGCAGTAGCTCAAGAAAAGCAGGTGATGCCTACAGTCGAGCATAACCTTAGCCTGCAAAGGTTAACTAATCCATTAAAAAGTGTTAAACTCAATATATAATTACCATTCTAGAGTTACAATATGAAAGAGCTTAATTATACAAGAGAACCAATTGCTCTTTTTTGACAAATCAAAGAAAAGAAAAAATCAAGTGATTTACTGCATAATTTAAAAAATGCTTGTCCCAAAAATCTAAACATAGGAATTGCTATAAAGACAGGAGATTGCTTTTTTGACTCCGTGGCTCAAGGGTTGAATGAGTTAAATATAAAACCTGGTTATCGTTTTACCGCAAAATCATTAAGAAAAGATTGTGCAGATTATGCTAGAGCAAATAGAAGGCCAGGTTTGTGGGTTTATGAAGCGGTAATAAAAGATGCTGGTATTGGTGGTTACTCTGTTAAGCTAGAAGGCCCATATGGTCCTATACAAGATCCAAAAACTAAAATAAATATAACAAGACCTGCTGCAAAAGGTGATTGAAAAAATAATGTGAGAGAAGTAGAAGAAGAATAAGCAGATTGAGTAAGGTAAAAAAATGAGCTTTAGTTACTATAACATGAAGAAACACCCAAGAAACTTTCGTAATATAACAGGTTTAACTATAGAGGAGTTCGAAAAGGTAGTGGAAAAAGTGAGGTCTGGGTGGGAAAGAGTTGAAAAACAGAAAAAGTGCCATGGTAGAAGATCACAACTACCAACTCTAGAAGATAAGTTATTTTGCGTAATTTTGTACTATCGCACTTACATAACACATAGATTTTTAGGGTGCCTGTTCAATGTTCACAACGCAAATGTATTTAGGTTACTGAAGAAAATAGAGCCATTACTTGCCAAAAAAGTTACTATAACAAAAGATAAGACCTGCTGAGAATCAAGCAATAAAAAGAAGGAAAGGAGGGTGACTAAAATCAAGGTTAACTAAAAGGCGTGCTTAAGATTCACAATACCAGCAATAATATTGAACCTCAGGTTGTATTTTTTCTGAAAATTGCGGTAAACATGAGACATAATCTTAAATATCTTTATCTCACGGATCTTATTTTCTACTCTCATTCTAAATGATGCTAATCTTCTATTATGCTCTTTCTGCTCTGGAGTTAATGGCTTTTTACGATACTTTTTATATGGAATTATAACATTGCTTTGCAATTTTTGCCAACCTTGATATCCAGAATCGGCATATTTTATGCTATCGATTGGTAAATATTTTTCTTGTTTCCTTATGCGAAAATCATTAATTCTACCATGATATGACTTTGACACTGATAAAATTCTTCCACCTTCTTCGATAACAATCTCAGTTTTCATAGTGTTGGTTCTTTTCTTTCCTGAATATGATTTCTTCCGTTTTTTACTATCTTCTGGTCTCTGTATTTGCTGTTCTGTAACATCAGCCAGAATCTTCAGTATTTTTTCTGGTGTCATACTTCTATCTTTTGTTATAGTAACTTTTTTGGCAAGTAATGGCTCTATTTTCTTCAGTAACCTACATACATTTGCGTTGTGCACATTGAACAGGCACCCTAAAAATCTATGTGTTATGTAAGTGCGATAGTACAAAATTACGCAAAATAACTTATCTTCTAGAGTTGGTAGTTGTGATCTTCTACCATGGCACTTTTTCTGTTTTTCAAGTCTTTCCTACCCAGACCTCACTTTTTCCACTACCTTTTCGAACTCCTCTATAGTTAAACCTGTTATATTACGAAAGTTTCTTGGGTGTTTCTTCATGTTATAGTAACTAAAGCTCATTTTTTTACCTTACTCAATCTGCTTATTCTTCTTCTACTTCTCTCACATTATTTTTTCAATCACCTTTTGCAGCAGGTCTAATGTTACAAACGATGTTTTTTACAACTTTTTCAGCTGCTGCATAATCTATTTCTTTTGCAAAGCAGTCAACAAATGATTGCCAAACTTTTTTATTAACAAGCTTACTTGTCTTATTTTCAAAATCTTCTCTACTTTTGAATCCTAAAATAGTATAGAGATTTTTTTCAACTATTGGTTCGGCATGTTGTTTTGCCACTTTACCTTTTATATTGAATGGAAATTTACTAATCTTAGTTGTACCCACAATGTTACCTCAATATTAACGCTATCTATAAAAGCATAAAGATTTAATATTTAATTTTTAACTAATGCCAGCATTACTAGCACAGCTAACTACGGAGGCATTATGCTAGCATCAATAGCAAGCATCAATTAACACTTTAACTTCTAACTTGTCATCAGTAATATTGTTTATATAAAAACTATAATTTTTTATGCCTGAACTTGGGAATATATTGCTATTGGTAGCCTGCTTATTGTCTTTGACATATTTGTTTTTACCGCTTAGTTCTTGTCGGTTTATTACCACTGCCATATTTTTTTGTGTATCAACATCAATGGCTATTTTGATCTACTGCCACATTACAAATGATTTCTCACTCGAAAACGTATATTACCACTCACACACAACAAAACCTTTGATCTATAAGATTTGTGGAGTTTGGGGAAATAAAGAAGGGTCTATGTTGCTTTGGACATTAGTGCTTACCTTTTACCTATTTCTGATGGGTATTTTTACTGATAACGACAGTAAATTGAAGAAAGTATCCTTGATCACCCAAGGCTTGATTTGCTTTTGTTTTTTACTGTTCACTTTACTTGAATCCAGCCCCTTCACTAAAATGCCAAGCGTTGAAAAAGATGGATTGGGTTTTAATCCGATATTGCAAGATATAGGACTTGCTATTCATCCACCGATATTATATTTGGGGTACCTTGGATTTAGCGTTCCTTTTTCGCTCTCTATAGCTGGATTAATTGCAAATACTGAAGGAAATGTTTGGGCTAAAATTGTCAGGCCTTGGGTACTTATTTCTTGGTCGCTGCTCACTTTGGGCATCAGCTTGGGTAGCTGGTGGGCATATCGCGAACTTGGGTGGGGTGGATTTTGGTTTTGGGATCCAGTGGAAAACGTTTCTTTGATGCCGTGGCTAATTGCAGTGGCGCTGACACATTTGTTGCTCGTTGTACGAAATTTCAATACTTTAAGGAATTTCGCTATTTTACTTACGCTTACAACTTTTATATTGAGTGTAACTGGAACATTTCTAGTCCGCTCAGGAATACTCACCTCAGTGCACACGTTTGCAGATGACTCAAGGTATGGACTATATATATTAGCTCTACTTGGTGTAATTACAGTCAGTAGCTTAGTAATATTTGTAGTGTTTACGAGAAAAAATCGCACATCTTTCCAGTGCTCAACATTGGAATCCAGAAAGAAATCTGCTACTCAAGTGACAGAGGGTAGAAGATTCTTTTCACGCCTTACGATGATGCTGATGAACAATTTATTATTCATCACTGCCTTTTTCATCGTGTTCGTTGGCACTTTATACCCTACAGTGCTTGAGTATTTAACCGGTGAATTAATTTCAGTTGGAGCACCATATTACAATTCTTTATTTAATCCTATTGCACTGGCTATTCTAGTGCTCACCATGATCGGGCAATACTGCCGTTGGCAGGGAAATAGTCTATTGCCAATATTCCGTGAATATAGATTTTCATTCTGCAGTGCTGCAGCTATTTTGCCGTTTATCTTTCACATGGAGCTAATAATTGTGCTATCAATTACTATCTCCATAGCATTATTAATCTTTGTTTTAGAAGCATACAGTAAAAGAATTCGTTTATTTAAGAGCGAATCAATTTTATTAGCAAGAAGAGTTTCTAAATCCTACTATGCAATGATGCTTGCTCATGCTGGAGTGGCAATTCTAGTGCTTGGTATAGCTTATTCAGTTGGTTGGCAGGAGAAAAAAGAAAATTACTTTAAAATAGGGGATAGCATAACAGTCAATAAATTTAAAGTTACTTTGCAAAATATTGAGCTAATAAAAGAAAAAAATTTCCATGCAGTGAGAGGTACAATGGATATCAGGAATTTGCTGAATAACAAGATATTGGGTGAAGTAACTCCTGAATATAGATTTTACCTTGCGGAAGGTCAGAAAAATGTTGAAAGCAGTATCTACCACAATTTGCTTTCTGATATTTATGTTGTAATTGGAGAGATTGATAAGAGTAAGAGCAAAATTGCAGCTAAAGTGCACTATAAACCTGGAATGTCTATAATCTGGCTTGGATCCTTTCTCATCGCTTTTGGTTCGCTCCTTGCCGCTTTTCCTTCTAGTGGACGAATAAAGGTTGTCTAGCTGTGGGTTATCACGGTATTTAGGAAGGGTTATATTAAATCTCATTAAGAAAGAGAGGCATCTTATAAAAGCTCACAACAAAAATTTCATATAGTTATTACTATAGATAAGACCTGCTGCAAAAGGTGATTGAAAAAATAATGTGAGAGAAGTAGAAGAAGAATAAGCAGATTGAGTAAGGTAAAAAAATGAGCTTTAGTTACTATAACATGAAGAAACACCCAAGAAACTTTCGTAATATAACAGGTTTAACTATAGAGGAGTTCGAAAAGGTAGTGGAAAAAGTTAGGTCTGGGTGGGAAAGACTTGAAAAACAGAAAAAGTGCCATGGTAGAAGATCACAACTACCAACTCTAGAAGATAAGTTATTTTGCGTAATTTTGTACTATCGCACTTACATAACACATAGATTTTTAGGGTGCCTGTTCAATGTTCACAACGCAAATGTATTTAGGTTACTGAAGAAAATAGAGCCATTACTTGCCAAAAAAGTTACTATAACAAAAGATAGAAGTATGACACCAGAAAAAATACTGAAGATTCTGGCTGATGTTACAGAACAGCAAATACAGAGACCAGAAGATAGTAAAAAACGGAAGAAATCATATTCAGGAAAAAAAAGAACCAACACTATGAAAACTGAGATTGTTATCGAAGAAGGTGGAAGAATTTTATCAGTGTCAAATTCATATCGTGGTAGAATTAATGATTTTCGCATAAGGAAACAAGAAAAATATTTACCAATCGATAGCATAAAATATGCCGATTCTGGATATCAAGGTTGGCAAAAATTGCAAAGCAATGTTATAATTCCATATAAAAAGTATCGTAAAAAGCCATTAACTCCAGAGCAGAAAGAGCATAATAGAAGATTAGCATCATTTAGAATGAGAGTAGAAAATAAGATCCGTGAGATAAAGATATTTAAGATTATGTCTCATGTTTACCGCAATTTTCAGAAAAAATACAACCTGAGGTTCAATATTATTGCTGGTATTGTGAATCTTAAGCACGCCTTTTAGTTAACCTTGATTTTAGTCACCCTCCTTTCCTTCTTTTTATTGCTTGATTCTCAGCAGGTCTAAGGTAAAAAAATTGGTAAAGAGGAAGGGAAAATTGAAGTCGCAAAAGCAATGCTGGCTAATAATGTTGATGTCAACACTATTGTTAAGTTTACTGGCCTCTCCATGAGTGAGATCAAAGAATTGCAGAATTAAGTGAAAATCTGTGAATGGTTACAGAGTAATTTCAAAGTGCATTTGCAGTTGGACTGGCTGAATGGATATATTTAATGAAAGTCCCATTTCACGGTGTTCAAATCTACTCCTTCTTGTACCATCTCCAAAAGTGGGCTCATTTCTCTCAGTCGGCCAATATTTTTAGCAACAAGATCTGCTGCGTACAAAACTTCTTCTTTAGTTGTAAATCGGCCTAGGCCAAATCTAATTGATGAATGCTCAAGGTCGTGGCCATTATTTAGCGACCGTATGACATAGGAAGGCTCAAGAGACGCAGACGTGCACGCAGAACCAGAACTTACTGCTAAATCCTTGATTGCCATGATGAGAGACTCACCCTCAACATAGGGAAAGCTCAAGTTTAGGTTGCCAGGAATTCTATTTTCATAATCACCATTTAAAACGATATCAGGAAATGCTTCTTTTATCTTATTGTACAAAATATCTCTCATTCCTTCCAATTTGCTTGCTTCTGTTTCCATTTCTTCTTTAGCAATACGTGCCGCTTCACCAAAACCAACTGCAAGAGGTGTTGGAACTGTTCCAGAACGCATACCTCTTTCTTGTCCACCACCACTAATCAATGGTATCAGCCTAACACGAGGATTCTTTCTACGGACATATAATGCGCCTATTCCCATAGGTCCATAAATTTTGTGGCTAGAGAGACTCATAAGATCAATGCACATCTCATTAACATCAATTGGAACTTTTCCAAAGCTTTGAGCTGCATCTGTATGAAAAAATATATTATGCTTTCTGCATATTTTACCAATCTCCTTTACAGGCTGAATTACTCCGATTTCATTATTTACCATCATCACTGAAACCAGTATTGTTTTATCAGTAATTGCTTCCTCAAGCTTTGATAAATCTATAATTCCGTTTTGCTTAACAGGCAAATATGTAACTTTAAAGCCTTCATTTTCCAGATGCCGACAAGAATCCAGAACACACTTATGCTCCGTGCAGACAGTTATTATATGATTTCCTTTATTTTTGTAAAAGTGAGCAATGCCCTTGATTGCTGTATTATTTGACTCAGTTGCACCTGAGGTAAAGATAATTTCTTTGCTATCTGCGTTCACCAGATCAGCGATGTGTTTCCTTGCTTTTTCCACTGCTTCTTCAGCAGTCCAACCAAATGAATGGCTGCGAGAGTGTGCATTACTGAACTCACCAAAATAAGATATCATTACCTCCAAAACACGGGAATCCACTTTAGTAGTAGATTGATAATCAAGAAATATTGGTAATTTTATTTTAGTATCATGTATTTTCTTACTTTCAACATTCATAGAGCTACCACAGGGATAAAATTTACAACTATTTAATAGCACTAAAACTTAATTTTTTCAAGGTATAATCTTGCATCAACAAACATTGTCACCACAGGGATGACGAGTTGTGTGTATGACGCTGGTTCACTCTGTGATGGTGTCATTCCAGCGCCCCTATGATGTCATCCAAGTAGCCAACACTGGGATCCAGGAAACTTAACTCTACACCAAGTAAATGTACAATAAGAACTAGATTCCAGACTGGAATGACAGAAGTCCTACGTCATACTGCCGGAGACCGTCATACCGCCGCGGTATCCTCTAGATCCCGCTAACAAGCAGCGGGATGACGAGGTTATCGTCATGCCACCGTGAACCGTCATACCGTCACGGTATCTCTAGATCCCGCTAACACGTAGCGGGATGACGGTTGTCAGGGTAGTACCTTCTCCTGTCATCCCAGTGCCCTGACTACTTGGATCCAGAAAACTTAACTTTAAATAAGTGGCTGCATAATAAAGACTAGATTCCAGCATCACGCGCTGGAATGAAACCATTTTCGGTCTCTTAAATTGCTTTAGCTACAAACATTAAGAAATTTACCAAACGAAAAAAAAGGCAAAAGAAGCCCCGTGGTGCGAGTTTTGACCCTATAATAATTTAAACTGGCGCTGTAATAATGTGCTGACGCTTAGTTTAAGCGCGTTTTGGCTGAATGTAGAAAAAATTTAAAAGACATGCAGCCGCTATAATTTTATGTAATCCGCCAATAAATACCCTGAGTTTTTTACTAAATTTTGTCATTGAGCCTGCAGGTTAAAAACAAGTTTTGAGTCATAAATACCCTTATTGTCATGATATATATAACAATGTTACAAAAAATGATATCATAGAATTCAGTAGGATAATTCCTAGAAAATTACTATACATAATAAAGAGAAAGCTTAAGTAACCGGATATAGTAGAAGTTAACTTTTTTTGTTTCTTGAGCTTATTGTTTACAACACTTAATAACCAGGAACACAACTACTACTGAAAATAGGAGATATTAACTATGTTTAAAAAAACGTTTAATTTGTAGGATTTTGCAACTTCATATAGGCAATAGAAACTCGTAAGCTAAAAAATACGCAAGTGTGAAAGAGATGAGCACTAAAATTAAGATAAGCATGAGAAGAATATAGCAAATTTTAAGATTAAATTATCTAGCACCAAAAATTAAAGGAGACATAATAAATGGGAAACAGCCAAGTAGTTTGAAGCTATCTGGTTTGAGAGAAGTACCGATGTTATGGAGTGAGCAATTGGAGAAATTTTACGGACTGGTGTCTTGATTTATAAAAGCAACAGGAGATTGAAAAGAGTATGTGCTGAAAAACCAATACTTCAAAAATTGAGGTAAACCAGTGTTAGATGTATGGTTCCAGAGTGTGATGGTAAGGATTTAGTATAAACAATTCAGGAGATTTTGTCCACTGAGAACATGTAAATTCAAAAGGAGTAAGACCATTAAGAGTTTTGAGTCTCTTTGCATAATTGTAAGCCATGACAAAGTCATAAAGATGCTTTGTGAGTTGCTGATGTGATTGGTAGTAGTATTTTTTAACAGTAGCATTTTTTAAAGTTTTGTTCATACGTTCAACTTGCCCATTTGTCTAAGGATGGCTGATTTTTGTTAGACGATGTTCAATATTATGTTCTTCACAAACTCTATCAAATATGTGTTGGAAAGCGTATTTATGGCGTTTCTGGTTGGTAAATTGTATACCGTTGTCTGTCAAAACAGTGTGGATTTTATACGGTAGAATTTTAATCAAATTACGTAAAAACTCAGCAGCTATGGGTTTTGTAGCACTTTTATGTAACTCAATATAGGTGAATTTGGATGTTCTATCTATAGCAACAAATAGATATAGTTTTCCCTCCTCTGTTCTGACTTCTGCAATATCAATATGGAAATAGCCTATAGGATATTTCTTAAATTTCTTTTTTGGTTTAGCTTCACCATCAACATCTGGCAGTTTGCTAATGTTATGTCTTTGTAAACAGCGATGCAGGCTAGAACGAGTTAAGTGCGGAATTGTAGACTGCAAGGCATAAAGGCAATCATCTAATGGTAGAAGTGTATGCTTCCGAAATGCGACGATTATTGCTTCTTCTTCTAAAGTTAGAACAGTTGATCTTGGATGTTTTGGACCCATATCAGCGTCTTTAGTGAATGAGCGTTTTCTCCACTTAATAATAGTTTTTGGATTAAGGTTATAATACTTTGAGAGTTTTGCTATGCTCTCTTTACTATTTTGTATTGCTCTACGAATCGTCTCTGTTGTTTTGGCACACCCATGTAATACTTGTCCCATAATTCCTCCTTTGATGGTATTTTTTTCTCACATTTTATCATACTATCACACTCTGGGACTGTACATCACAAGTACGTCAAGTAACATTATTGTACCATTTACATCCATTGGTGCATCTACTTGTGAGATTGGACTTGGAGTGCTTGATGTTTCCTCAGACAATGCAGGTTTAGAGCTTAATAATCTATCTATAGAGCTTTTTACCCAACCAAATAAATCATTTATCCATGAAGATGGTCTTGTACCACTACTGATTGTGTACTCACTTCTACGATTTCTAATGTGCTGCCTATGAGATTGATCAAATGCCATGACTTCTGGATTGCTTTTTATACGATTGAAAACATCATCATAGACTTGATCCTTATAACTCTTTTTTCACAATATCCACGTCTCTTGCCGTACTTATTTCCTCCTGATGATCTTTTAACATTATCTCTTTATCAGCAAATTTTATAGACAAGGTTTTCATTTTAGGCTCTTTATAGAAATTTTTAAAATATATGATAAATGACTTGCCTACCTCCATATCATTCTCGTTATTTTTCATAATACTCTCATTAAAAGCGTCAGTACTGATCAAATCATATTTATCATGAAGAGAGGTATACTGTACTGCTTTGAGTTAATCTAATATCTTTGTTCATCATTGACTTCCACGCCCATGCCCTCTGGAAACATTACTAACTCCTGGAGATCCTAACTCATTTCTAGGCCTCGCATCATAGCTACTACCTCCAGCAAATATAGATTCTAGGTTATTTCTACATTGTGAATCCATACTTAATATATTTGAAATATATTCTCTTGCACGCACAAAATAATCTTCATTTCTTTCTCGAACTTGCAAATGGCCACGTATTTCATCAAGAACATTATTTTTACTTCTTTGCAATACAGTATTAATATCTCTAGCATTTTCCAATGCCCATAAGGCGCAATTGTAACCATCTCTCTGTTGAGCAACAGAAACATCATCAACGTTAATTTGAGCCTGTTGTAAAACTTGACGAATATTATCTGTAATGCTGTTACCCAATGAGTCAGCATAGTACCCGGCATAACCCCCATTTTGATACACAATAACTAACGTAACCCAATGATTATCATTTAAATTAACAATTAAAGTTAATGGCCGCTTTTCACCTCTTGTTACTACGCTATTCTGAAACTGTTGTAATTGATTAGCTATATGCTTCGGTGATCCCACTACTTCAAACAATGTATCAGTACCATAGCCATATTCTATTCTTGCAATATCAGCTATATCGTGTTTTTGAAGCCAGTAATGATAATCTTTTGCTGCGGTTGCAGACTCTAACGTACGTAGATTTTCCTCTTGTATACCCAGATTTTTCAACCTTTTGGCTACTTCTTGTATTCCTTCTAAATGTTTTCCCTTAGCTGTGTCAATAGATTGTGTTACTTGATTAGTATGAATCACATCTACAGAACTATGCACTACTATAACAGGGGTGAATTCATATTTGCTCGCTAGAATAAGAGAATTTCCACTATTCGCTTCTTCATTAAGTACAACACCTATAAAATCCACTTCCTTTCCATCCGTAAGCGTTTTATAAGCTACACCTTTTGTATACTCTTTATTGATCTGATCATTTGCTTCTTTTATTAATGCATCAGTGTTCTTACCTTTCCTTGGTCCCTTGAGCTCTAATCCTATTGGTATATATTCTTTAGCACTGTTAGCTTGGTCTGCAAACTTAATACCATGGACTAGCATATCAATGCGTTTTCCTCTACCAGTTTGAAATTCAGTTAGTACTAACGCCCTATTTTCTTTTGATTCTCCTAGCTTTACATCACTATAGTGGCTAAATGCTCCGTGGAATACAGCTTGGGTATGTGCTTCTTTTTCTATTAAACCTTTAAAAGGTAACATTCCCTCACCTAACTTTCCAAATAATTCCTTATACTTACCTATTGATGGAGATTGATCTTGTCCAGAAGCAAGCTGAGACTCTAGTACTGCATCAAATGTTTCCTTTAACTCGGCAGGATAAGGAATGTTTTTCCACTCTCCACCAAAAAAACTTTTTCCCTGCTTATACTCATCCAAAGAATTATATCTATTAACCTTCTCTACATTAAAAAAATCTGATTTTCTTTCTTCTTGTAAACTTATACATACTTCTGTTATTTTACCAACTTTTGGTAGATTAATGGGTATTTTCTTCTCACTAAACTCTCCCTTTCCTCCCTCTCTAATATGAAAAACAAACACTTCTTTGTTCTGTTCCCGATTTCCTTTAGTCAGCATAAATGTTGTCACAGGCCTTGTAGTTGATTGTGAACCTGACCTTGTAGAAGAAACAAGTGGGTTCTCCTCGTATAAAAATACGAATTTCTCTAAATTAATTCTCTTGAACTTATCAGCAAGAAGAAGTTGCCCTAATAGAAATCTACTGAAGTAATTACCTCCTTTCTCTGGTGTACCAGGAAATGTATGATAAACACGTTCTAGTAGCTGCTTTATTTTTTCTTTAACATTAGTGATCGTATCTTGTCTTCCATTCCAATCTGAAGCTTCCTTCAAGAGTGCTTGCATTGTAGGTAGAGCAATTTCTCTATCTTCACGAGGTGATATATGCATTGAAAACTTTTCACCTTCAGTTGAATCCAAATTTAAACCTACACATAACACATTATCTGAAATGGTCAAAACACGCATTGTATTTGGCTGAAACCCCTTCGCATAATCTTTTGCTTGCTCTAATGCATCATTTGATGTAGTACCACGACCTTCTCCAGCTTTTAATTCAATAATAATAGGAACAGCATTTAATGATCTATCCTTACCACGAGGCACTAGAACAATATCAGCATAACCTCTTCCTGCAAATTGCTCCAAGTAAACCCTGAGATTATGTCTATAGCGGAAATTTACCAAAGCTCCTGCTATAAATCCATGATGGGCTGCTTCTCTTGTTCCTTGAGCATAGATAAGTGAATTCTTATATTCAGAGTAGATTCCACTAACTTTTTAAGAATTTTCTCTAAAGGTTTACTAACTTCCTCTGCGTCAGAATCGGTAAGTTTGGCTATATCACTTTCTGGATTCTGCCATAATCCGCGTTTTATTTCTTGAAACTTATCTTTTAAAGCATCATCTTCATGCAATTTTTTATCTTCCACTGCAACAAGTACTCCTTGTTGATTAACATTACCTTTATCAATTGTTACTGATTTAACTCTTAATTCGCCCTGATTGTCAAAAACAGGTTGAAATCGTGCAGGCTGAGATCTTCCTAATGCATCCCTCAATTCACCATAACTGAACTTTTTAGTTGCAGAAGGGGCACCTTTCTCTGAGATTACAAATAACCTTATCTTATCTATCGCATCTTTTTTACCTTTAATGTCACCTTTTCTTATAATAGCCACCTTTAAAGTTTGTGAACCATCAAAACAGAAATATACTTTTTCAATATCTAGCTTTGTTGCAATTTCTGTGTCTATGAAAGTAGAAAAACTTCCTAAAAAGAAATGAGGAAAAAATCCAGGCTTTCCCGAAGAATGCAAATACGATGGAATCTGATCAATATAAGATTGAAACCTTGCTTTGAAAGATTCAAAATCACTTTTTTGTTGGGTTGAAGTACTTGGGCCAGGTTGACTAACTCTCGCTTTCTCTCGAATTAACAGCTCTATTAATTCAAAATCTTGTGGTTTTTCTTGACTTAACATATAGCCCCCTAAATTATATAATAACTTTTTATTCACCTAACCTTATATGAGATTTATCATGCATTTTGTTAAGCTTTACATCAGATAAATCACCACTTGGACCAGGTATATTCTTTTGGTCAAGATCTACATCAACAGAACCACTATAAGATAAAAACTTACTTAATGAAGCGTTATCTCCTTGCTCTAAAACAGAACGTATGTAATCTGCTTGTTTGTAAGTCATGAATTCTTTTATTTAATTAGAGTCCACCAGCTTATCTAGCACTGCCCATACCGGTTCCATAATACCCTTCTTCACCCAAGGTACTAATAGATTTGTATGAAAACAAGGAGATGAATCCATTACTTCCTCACTTATTACAAAAGCACGATGACTGTCAAACCCTTCTTTTTTCCATATATGGAGAAAAAGCTTTTTAGCTGCATCTAAATAACATCCTGAATACTCTTGTATTTTTATAGAACACAAGCGGGCATTATAATAATCTCCTGAAATTTCACTCTGTTTTAGACAATCAAACAATTGCTGATATTTATCAAAGCTAAGCGTGTTCTTTATTCTATTTAAAGAATCATAGCAACCATTTCTCTCCAAATCTCTTTTTAAAAGCTCTGGATACTTATCAGGACTTATCTGACTTAAACAAAATTCAAATACATCAGGATAGCCACTATCACCTGCTGCATGCAATGCAATTCTCATGAAAACTTCATCTTTCTCTCGAGTACTTAACTCACTCTCAGGTAATGACTGAACCTTATCCCAAAAAAATTCTACTGCTTCTACACGTCTTCTCCTCGAACTTATTGCTGCGCGGTGTAAACCAAAGACATAAGCATGCTGACCTTTTAGATCTAACTCTGAAATATATCCACTAATGAAATGTGACCAAAATTGCATCATTGCATCTGTACACCAACTTCCACTTACTGATTTAACTAACTTTTTTAGTGCATCTGAATCTCCGTCTCTTATTTCATCTTCCTGCTTAAAATGTTCAAATAGGGAAATTACATCCTCTTCTAAGCAACACCAACATGCAACTTGGTAACGATCAAAGTCATCCAGCGGATTACTTATACCATTCCAACTTTTTGGTTCAATCATCTTTTTAGCTACTACTCTCCTATTGAGTTTGATACCATATATTGTATTGGTTTTTTCCCAACATTCTTCATTTGACAATATATCAAGGAAAAAAGGAAGGTTTCCGGTATTAATAGTCTCCAAGTACCCACGCCCCCAATTTTTTATTTAAAGTTGTTTAGATTCTTTATAAGGATCGTCATCCTTAATAATAGAAAAAGCTACCTTGGTTAGGTCATCTAAGTCCATAATTCTTACCTCACAAACAAAACCATATTAAGATACAGAGCTATAATAATTTATAAATTCCGTATCAACTCTGAAATCGTACTTCACCCTTAAAACTTGTCAATTAATATTGTAGGAATTTTTTCTAACCAAAAGTAATATTTCGATAAAAGCGTTTTAAAAGGCTCAATATAAGGTCTTTTATTAGCTATACACATTTTTGGAATTTGGTTTAATTTTTTTTAAACTATAAGTCCAACGTATATCAGTAAATAGAGTAGACGAGAATTAAAGTAACCTAAGACCTGCTGAGAATCAAGCAATAAAAAGAAGGAAAGGAGGGTGACTAAAATCAAGGTTAACTAAAAGGCGTGCTTAAGATTCACAATACCAGCAATAATATTGAACCTCAGGTTGTATTTTTTCTGAAAATTGCGGTAAACATGAGACATAATCTTAAATATCTTTATCTCACGGATCTTATTTTCTACTCTCATTCTAAATGATGCTAATCTTCTATTATGCTCTTTCTGCTCTGGAGTTAATGGCTTTTTACGATACTTTTTATATGGAATTATAACATTGCTTTGCAATTTTTGCCAACCTTGATATCCAGAATCGGCATATTTTATGCTATCGATTGGTAAATATTTTTCTTGTTTCCTTATGCGAAAATCATTAATTCTACCACGATATGAATTTGACACTGATAAAATTCTTCCACCTTCTTCGATAACAATCTCAGTTTTCATAGTGTTGGTTCTTTTTTTTCCTGAATATGATTTCTTCCGTTTTTTACTATCTTCTGGTCTCTGTATTTGCTATTCTGTAACATCAGCCAGAATCTTCAGTATTTTTTCTGGTGTCATACTTCTATCTTTTGTTATAGTAACTTTTTTGGCAAGTAATGGCTCTATTTTCTTCAGTAACCTAAATACATTTGCGTTGTGAACATTGAACAGGCACCCTAAAAATCTATGTGTTATGTAAGTGCGATAGTACAAAATTACGCAAAATAACTTATCTTCTAGAGTTGGTAGTTGTGATCTTCTACCATGGCACTTTTTCTGTTTTTCAACTCTTTTCCACCCAGACCTAACTTTTTCCACTACCTTTTCGAACTCCTCTATAGTTAAACCTGTTATATTACGAAAGTTTCTTGGGTACTTCTTCATGTTATAGTAACTAAAGCTCATTTTTTTACCTTACTCAATCTGCTTATTCTTCTTCTACTTCTCTCACATTATTTTTTCAATCACCTTTTGCAGCAGGTCTTATGGTATTTTGTTTAACATTGAAGCAAGAGTCTAGACTCTTGCTTCAATGTTAAACAAAATACCATAGAACTCAAAATGCAAAAAAAATGTTCAACATTGTATCAGGAGTCTAGAAATATATGTATCCGTTCAGAGGTGTAGCTTAAGAGACAATAGATAGAAGGTTTTGAAAGGGATTAAGATTCTTTTGTTTCCAAGTCAGGTATAACGAGATTATCGGGAGTGTTAAATAAACCATACGCGTCAAGTTAAGGGAAAGTAGCATAAGGAAAAAGAAAAGTGGTAAAGATTATTTTAGATATTAAGTAATAAAGCTAGTAATTTATAGACTCTTCTAAAAGAATTATCTTATTTTAGATCAAAATTTCCCAAAAAATAAATGTAACAAACAAGATACCCACTTTAAATGGTGCTATATTGGGCCTTAACTTGACGCGTATGGTTTATTTAACACTCCCACTATGGCTATACCTAATTGGGCTTTAACTATATCTCAACTTGATATTTTCTTTCCTGGTAGATTGAAAATTGAGTTGAGTTAAAAATGCGGTTTGACACACTTTTTTGAACATTCCCTAACCTCAATTTACATTAAAATACTTTTATTAGTATCTTTTTCTTGTGACTCAGCAATACGTTTAGCCCAATCCAGTGGCCTTTTATTTCTGTTACCTAATGCAATTCTGTTGCGATCATAACTATCAGTGTGTTCCGTTAAAGTATCTTTTCTTTCTTCTTCTATTACTCCAATTTTCAGTTGTGCTTCATCTTTCTCTAGTAATTTATATAGATTACTATTTTTATCTACAATTGAATTAGTGTCATTGTTTTCTTGTTCTGCCACTGTTTTTATGTCTGTTGAACTGTCTTTTAACAATCCGGCTGCTAATAAATGTTCTTTGGTTTGTTCGCTCATTTCTTTCTGATCCACTGGTTTTAGTGGGAACTTCTGAGTTTCTTTATCCAACTTACTGGTAAATTCCGTAAGTAGAGTGTCATCTCTTTGTTCAACATTCATTAGGCTCGCTTTTAACTGTCCAGAATTTACTCGAGATTGTTCATGATTAGCATGAGTTGGAGATGAATAGCCCGAATCGTTTGTTTTTATGTCTGTTGAGCTGTCTTTTAGCAACCCGACTTCTCTCAAGCGTTTTTTAGTTTCTTCGCTAATCTGACTCTGATCAGCCGGTTTTAACCCGAGATTTTCTTGACCTAATGTATTTTTAAGTTCTTCAAATGGAGTTAGATTAATATGTTCTTCTAATTTCCTTCCTACCTGTTTTAAATCTGTTTGAGATTTACTATCACCATTAGTTGGAGATATATAGCCTGAATCACTTATACTATTTGGTGTTGAAGCAGAGACACTAACAGTTGGACCTTCTACTGTTTTTACATCTGCTAAATCGTCTTTTTGCAACCCATCTTCTTTATCTTGTGACAGTTTATCAGTAGGATCAACTTGCCTTAATCCTCTATTATCTTGCTGTGATCTATCTCTGATTTCTTTAAGAAGATTTTCAGGTGGAGTTTGGTCACTTTGTTCAATGTTCTCTAAGCTCCTCTTCGGCTGCTCAGGATCTACTTGAGGTTGAGCATGAATTTGAGGTGAATAGCCCGAGTCACTTTTGCTATTGGGTTTTGGAACAGAAAGTGGCTGTTTACTTTCTTCCCACTCAGCATCACTAGCACCATGGTTATCACTGTCATGTTCATGTATATTTGAATAAGGCAAGTAAGGAACTTTGTCCTTTAATGTTTCTAATATAGAAGACGTTGATTCATTTTTCCTGCCTCCTTCCATTGATGCTCCGCTACCATCAACAACACCAGTGCGCCATAAGCTGTTTCTCTTGAAATTTCTGATGTCTTGTAATAGATCGCCTTTGCTATTTCCTTCTTGTTGCTGGGTTTTAGGTTGTTGCTGATTATTAGGTGTTTGCTCACTTCTATCTAGTTTTTGGCTTCCAGGTACAGCATGTCCAAATTTAGGATTGTCATACCGTTCATCTTTTTGCCTATTATCTTGATTGTGGCTTACAGACTTGGTGAAAGTAGAACTGTCCGAAGGATCAGAAGTTGCACCTTTTTGCTGATTATTAGGTGTTGGATTATTCTGTTTATCTCTTTGCCCACCATCTTGGCTCACAGGCTTGGCAGAGGCATTCCTCCCTTGCTCATTGACAACATTTTCTTTAGGTGGAAGTGAACTAGTTCTAAGTGGTAGCAGCGGAGGGGTCTGAGACCCGATTTCTCGATTCATATGAGTAGATTGGTGTTTTTGAACAGGTTTTTTGACCTCTTGCTCAATATCTCTACTGTTACTTTTTATTGCGATTTCAGATGATTTGTTAAGGACTTGATTGTCTTTTCCGTCATGTTGCACCTCATTCACTTTTCCTTTTTCCCTGAATTTTATTTCATGCAAGAATAAACCACCTATTTTTACGTCTTTGTTTACTTCTAATTGCTTCTTTAATTGCTCTGTAACACTGTTAGGTTCAATAAGGTCTACACCTTCTTTATCAATATTGACTTTAATAGTACGCTTTTCCCCATTCACATACCAATTT
The DNA here is from genome assembly GCF_964027015.1 of Wolbachia endosymbiont (group A) of Conops quadrifasciatus. Taxonomy (NCBI): domain Bacteria; kingdom Pseudomonadati; phylum Pseudomonadota; class Alphaproteobacteria; order Rickettsiales; family Anaplasmataceae; genus Wolbachia; species Wolbachia endosymbiont (group A) of Conops quadrifasciatus. Next base: position 385,872 of record NZ_OZ034722.1, on the reverse strand, counting down.
AGCGTCATTTCATATGAACCATCGGTTACAACATAATGTCTTATTTTTTTCCCTCCTTCCTCGGCAACAAAACCATGCATTCCGCTCTTTCCATCACTATGCAACGTTGAAAATCCCGAGATTCCATTCTTCTGACAAAAATCACTGTTTAAAAATTCGCTGATTTTGAACTCTTTCTTGTTATCCTCCAGTGTAATACTGGCATGATTACCGTATATTGAAACTTTTTTATCTTTAACATCATCATTAATGTTATTAGCATTAGTAATATATTTATTCAACTCTTCTTTAGCTTTATCTTCAAGCTCTTGTCTAGCTGTCTTGTCGCATTCCTGAAAAATAACTCCACATGCTTTATTTTTGTCTTTATCTTCGTTCCAATCCCAATCGGCGCATTCTGTTAAAAACTTTACTGTGTTAAAATCAACTCTAGCATTATAAATTGGGTCGTCCTTTTTATCAAATAAAGGAAAAAATTCTTGAATGCGCTCATTATAAATGTGTTCTTGTTGTGTATCGTTAGTGTTCATATACCCCTCACTAATAACCCTCTGCCTTTAGTTCTAGCTAATACTAGCTAATATTAGCTAATATAATTATTACGAGCATTGGTTGAATTTTTATTAAGGAAAGTTGTGTTGTTACTCAGATGGCAACTTTTAGTTGGCGCCTAATTTTAAATATCTGTTGCTCACAGTAAACACTTCTGGATCTTTAGAAGTTAGCTTGAGTATAGCGAGTATGTTAATAAATAACAAAGCAGCAATCGAGATATCAGCGACATCCCATAGCAATCGGACTTTACCCATCGCACCAAGCGGAATGATCATGGTAAAAATTACAATCCAGATTTTAGTGTATTTATTATCCATAGACACATAGAGTATTGTCTGTTTTGAGCAAAAAAACCAAGTAAAAATAGTAGTAAAGGCAAAACAAAACATTATGGCCATAATTAAATAGTCAATATAGGGCCAATTCATAGCTTTTCTAAAAGCAAATATGCACATGTTAGTACTCTCTAAATCAGTGACCCAAGAATCTGTGACAAGCAGTACCATTGTTGTAATAAACACTATGAATGCAACTATAAAAGGCGATATTATTGTGATTAGGCTCTGTTCAATAATAAATTTATTATTATTTTTCTTAGGAACAATTGAAGAGTGTACGATTCCTTCGAGGCCAAGCCCTATATCTGTTGCAAAAATACCTCGCAAAGTTCCGACTTGAATAATAGTCAACATTTCTAAAATCAAACCTAGGGATAAACCAGAGTTAAAGCTACTAGCTGTCAAAAAATTGCTTGTTATTAATTTTAGAGAAGGAGGGATATTTTTACTAAACTTAAATAATATGATACCGCAAAGTGTGAGGTAACTTACCGTCATTATCGGTATCATAGCCGATATAAAAATTTTAATTTTTTTTAAGCTGAGAGCTGCAACAACAAAGAATATTATGGCCATTACAATGCCACCAATGATTACAGGCACATCTATCATGTTAAGTGGTATTGATAGAGAATTTACCTGAACAAGGTTACCAACTGTTATTGAAACCATCATCATAACAACTAGAAACACAATTGTGGCTTTTCTAGAGTTAAATGCATCAGCCATGTAGGCTACAGGGCCACCTATAAACCGTCCGTTCTTTTCCTTTCTGGTTTTTATACTTAGATAACAAGTGACATATTTTATCACAGAAGTGATAACAATAATTATTGCCATCCATAAAATAGAGCCCGGTCCTCCGGTTTTTAGAGCAACAGCAGTTCCTGAAATATTTCCTACTCCTAAATTTCCCCCTAAGATTGTAAACAGGGCGGCTATAGAAGAAAATTTATTTTCCCCTCTTTTAACTCCAATGAGTGAAAGGGCGTACGGCAATCTAAATATCTGTAGCCATTTTAGTTTAACCGATAGGTAAACACCAGCAACTAGCATGAGTAATATTGTTGGCAGTAATAAAACAAACTTTACTGTATCCATCTGTAAAAGTGAGATTTTTATTTAAGTATACAACAAAAATTGAAAATACCTAATTTATTATTTATGAGAGTCACACTACAAAAGCTATAGTAAGCTAATAGCCTGCTATAGCTAAACTGACTTAGATTTACCGACAATTTGAAAAACGACAAATTCGTCATTCCGCTACTTGTTAGCGGAATCTATGCCGAGATACCGCGGCGGTATGACGTGTTAGCTATAAAACCCTATTTTTCATACCACTCATTTATAAGTTTATTGATATTAGAATCTATAAAATCCTTTAGTGGTTGCCTGGTTTTTATCTCAACATTTTTAGGGATGCACCTATCTTTACATATCGCATAATTTATATGGAAGTTAAGGTCAATATACCCTTGATTTGAAAATACATTCATCTTAAAGGGAAATAATACCATATCCTTATATACGTTACTGATAAATATCTCTCTTCCTACTTTATCTCTATGTTCCTTTGGAGTAGGCCAGTAAATATCTATGTTTAATGTGTTACCCTTACAATCAAAAGAAGTGGGAAGACCGAAATCTCCAGGATCTTTATAATATATGTGCCAGCCTGGTTCTACTGTAACCTTTATTGCACCTTTAAGAGTGAGGTTTGCTTCATTTATCTCGCCAATAAGTAAATCAAATTTTGCAATTTCCTCGTCAGCATATAGTTGGGTGCAAGAAAAAAATAAAAACAATATTAAATATATATGTATTTTCATTAAGGCAAATTTCTCCTTTTATAGAGAAAGTGATTTAGATTTTAAGTTTTATATTTAATAGCATTATATAGATTATTTATTAATATAGCATTATGCTAGTATAAATACACCAGGGGTTATAGTTTTCTTATGCTGCCTTTTTGTTATTAGACAACCACAATATAAAGGGATGAAACGGATGCAAACAGTAGTGCCTTTCTGCACCAAACGTATTACCTTTAACGAATAGTAAAATGTGAGATTTTTTGGAACTACCGTGGAGCAATTGCTCCACGGCTTCACTCTACTCAGAATCCACCCATGCCACCCATTTCTCCTGCGCCCATAGGAGATGAAGCATTTTCTTTACTTGGTACATCAACTATCATAGATTCAGTAGTAATCAGCACACTCGCAACAGATATCGCTGTTTCAAAAGCAATACGCACCACTTTCGCTGGATCAATCACACCAGCTGTAAATGCATTAGCGTAATTCATAGCCTCAACGTTGTATATAAGCTCTTTATCATTCTGCTTAATCAAATAGTCAATGATAACAGCAGATTCAAGACCAGCATTTTTAACTAACCTTCTAATTGGAGCACTGAGAACTTTCTTGATAATGTTTATGCCTATTTGCTCTTCGTCACTTGCACCTTTTAATTTGTCGAGAACAGATGAAGCATAAAGAAGTGCAACTCCACCACCTGGAACTATGCCTTCTTCAATTGCAGCTCTTGTTGCATGCAGCGCATCTTCAACTCTATCTCTACGTTCTTTAACTTCCACTTCAGTTGCTCCACCAACTTTTAGCACAGCAACACCACCTGATAATTTCGCTAAACGTTCTCTTAGCTTTTCTTTGTCATAATCAGAAGTTGAAGTTTCAATTTGAGATTTGATCTGCTCGATTCTAGCTTTCACACTGTCAGAATCGCTATTTTCGCTGACAACTGTGGTATTATCTTTAGTAATTTTAACATTTTTAGCAGTACCAAGATCATCAAGTGTCAGATCTTCCATCTTGATTCCAAGTTCATCTTTTATGACGTACTTAGCACCAGTCAAAGTTGCTATATCTTCGAGCATTTCCTTTCTTCTGTCACCAAAACCTGGAGCTTTTACTGCAGCAACTTTTAAACCACCACGCAATTTATTGATAACTAAAGTGCTTAATGCTTCACCTTCGATATCCTCTGCAATAATAACCAAAGGTTTACCAGATTTAACAACAGCTTCAAGAATAGGAAGTAAAGGTTGAATAATATTTAATTTTTTCTCTGTAATTAATAGATAAGGATTATCAAGCTCCACGATCATTTTTTCATTATTTGTAATAAAATACGGAGAGAGATAACCGCGATCAAATTGCATGCCAGTAGTCAGCTCAACTTCTAACTCTTTTGAACCTTTACTTTCTTCAACAGTGATTACACCCTCTTTTCCAACTTTTTTCACGGAATCAGCGATACTGTTACCTATATCCTTATCACCATTTGCAGAGATTATCGCAACTTGCGCTACTTCATCCATTTTCTCTAGAGAAATTGTACGAGACATTGATGCAATTTCCTTTAATATTACATCTTTTGCCTTCTGTATTCCGTTTTTAATACCAACACGATCGTTTCCAGCAGCAATTGATTTTGAAGCTTCCATTATTATGTTGCTAGTTAATATTGAGCACGTTGTTGTACCATCACCAACTTTGTCGTTACATTGAGAACAACTTTGGGCAAAGATGCTTGCTATTGAAGCATTTAGTGGTTTTTCAGGCTTGATACCCTTCATCACCTTATAACCATCTTTTGTAATTTCTGGTGCTCCATAGGGCTTATTAATCCCTACTGTTTTTCCTCTAGGTCCCGCAGTTATTGCTACCGTTGAATCCACTATTGCTGCGACTTCACGAAAGGCTTCTTGTAACTGCTCACCTGATACTACTACATTAGTCATTTTTATCACCTCTTGTTAATAAAAAATTTAGAAAACTATAATAAAACCATTTAAAATGCGCCATGTTGTGCTTTGTTTCAGTTTAGTAAAATAAAGACTGCTATTTAATGACAGCAAGTATATCGGACTCTTTCATCACGATAAGCTTTTCATCATTATGTTCTATTTCTGTACCAGCCCATTGACGATAGAACACTTTATCACCAGCCTTTACAGTTAAAGCTATGCGTTCGCCATTCGAGTTGCGTGAACCTTCACCAGTTGCTACAATTTCACCTTTAGTAGGTTTCTTTTCAGCACTTGATGGAAGCATAATTCCACCCTGCTTTTCCTCGCTAACAGGCTTGATCAGCACGCTATCATCCAATACATTTAAACTTATACTTGACATTTGCTTTTCCTCTCAACAAATTAACCTATAACTTTATATATATACTCGTAAGTTAGATTTCAAGGGCTGGAGCTTGTAAAATATGCATACCATATAAAATATGCACGCCAAAAGCAGTTTCTAAAAGAGCCTAATGTTATATAATAAAATTTAGGTTTATTTATAGAGATTTCATGAGTTATATACCATTCTTAAGTCGTGGTGTGATAGTGCTATATGGGCCTGACACTAGAGATTTTCTGCAGGGCATTATAACCAATGATATTAATAAGCTAGATAGCCAAAAAGCTATTTACTCTTTATTGCTTAGCCCTCAGGGAAAATACCTATATGATTTTTTTCTTATTGAATATGGTAGATATATTTTCTTAGAGTGCGAAAATTTGCACTTACAGCAAATAATCGAGAAACTAGATTTACTTAAAACTTATTTGAGAGTGAAAATTAAAGACATTAGTGCACTATATAAGGTTGGAGTTTTGTTTGATACTAAGTTGGCGGAGTGTAGTAGTAAGTCACAAGTTATTTTTCAAGATCCAAGGCACAAGCTGCTAGGAATGAGGATCATACATAAAGATGAAATAAAAGAACCGGTTGGAGATTTTATTCAGTATGAAAAAGTTAGAATTAAAAACCTTGTCCCAGATGGAGCAAAAGATATGGTACAAAATTCATCGTTCCCATTGCAATATTTAATCGATAAGGCAAACGGTATAAGCTTTAATAAGGGGTGTTACGTAGGTCAGGAAGTCGTAAATCGAATGAGCAGACAAGAAATATTCAGAAGAAAACTTTATCTTGTTGAGGGGGATAACGCACTTCCAGATATTGGCACTAAAGTGACAAATGAAAATAATGAGGAAATAGGGGAACTGCGCTCTAGTGTAGACAACATTGGACTTGCATTGCTTAATACTCAAAAAAGTCATGCAAATTTATATGTCGATGGGGTTAAGTGCGTTAAGACGTTGTATAATTAAAGTCTTAAGGTAGCGCATATAGAAACGAAAAACTTATTTTATGGCCTAGCGTCACGCACTAGAATGACATCATTTACGATGTAACATTTATTACTTTTGCAGATACAATTTACATGCTATAATTGAATTTTCATAGTTGGTAAATTGGAGTGCAAAGAAGTAAAATTAAAGTAGAAATAAAAAGATTATCACACGGAGAAGACTTGTCTCTTCCATGTTATGCAACTACGCAGAGTGCTGGTATGGATCTTTATGCTGCATTGAATGACTCTGCTGTTTTAAATCCACTTGAGAGATTACTTGTTCCAACTGGAATTGTGATTGCAATACCAAACGGTTTTGAGGGGCAAATCCGCCCACGTTCTGGTCTTGCTGCAAAACATGGAATCACTGTCTTAAATTCTCCGGGCACTATAGACTCTGATTATCGAGGTGAGGTGAAGATTTGCCTAATTAATCTAAGTAATCAGTCGTATGAGATAAAAAGAGGAGATAGAATCGCACAAATCCTTATTTCTCCTGTGTCTCAGGTAATTTGGGATGACAGAGAAGAATTCTGCACAGAAGAAACCGGTCGCAATGCAGGGGGCTTTGGCTCAAGTGGTAGGTAATTTGCGAAAAAGCGTGACTATGACAGTTCTTTTATACACAATTTAAGCATATTAATATTTTATTAAACGAGGTCATTTATGCTAACTTTTAAAAATCACCATGGTCAGTTCCACAAAACAAACACTGCACTTGTTGCACTTACTTCTCTGTATGTTATAGGCGCAGCAGTAGCACTTTCAGCACCATATTGGATATCTTCAACTTCCATGCTAGCTCCACTTGCAGCTTTTGCAGCTACACCACTTTGAATGAGTGTTTTAGCATTTGTTGCTGTTGCACTGATTTGTTTAGCAGTATATGCCATCAGCAAAAATAACGAAATATCTGAGTTGAAAGCTCCGAAGATTGTTGTTGATGATAAATAAGCAGCATTGCTAGTAACAAAAGAGGTGTATGAGGAAATGAAAAAGAATAACCAAAATAAGGACAAAGACGGTAAGGTTGTGGAAGGTGAATATCGTATAAACTTCAGCTTAGCAGGCAAAGATTACTATGTTACTGGTAAATTTGGTAATGGTAAAGCGGAGTTTGGTGATATTGTGTTCTTAGATATAAATTCACTAGCAAAGAAAAATGAGCAAGGTGAATATGTTCCAATAAGTGATGACGAAAAGTGATTGGAAGAATTAGGTTTAAATAAAAAGGAGAATAAAGGGGTTAACACTTATTTAGGCTCACTTTTGTTGAACAAGTTGCTTCTGAAGAAAAAGCAAAAAGCTAGACAGCTAAGTATAAAAGAGGTAGATTAAGTCTGCCTCTTTATTTTTTAGTGTCAGTTACTTAAATTTATTATGGAAGTTGCCTTAAAAAATAAATTTTTATATAGTTGTGAGAAGCTGCTAAGGATTTTTATTTAATTTAACTGCATCTTTTGCCTTATCCAATAACCCATTAATAAAACCAATTTCGCTTGGTTTATCAAGTAAATCAGATGCAATGTTAGTATATTCATTAATGACAACTGGAACTGGCGTATCACAATTAGCTAACTCACATATTGCAACACGCAAAATAGATAAGCTTATAAGATTTAACCGTGAAAGGGACCAGCTTGGGTGTAAGTAAGACTCTATTATTTTATCATATTCTTCACTGCTTTTTATAACCTTATATAACAAGTTTTCTAAGAACTGATGTTCAAATTCTTCACATTTAAATATATCTCTCAACTTACTTATGTAGTCCTTAAGCTTACAATTTTCCAATTTAAAAGTGCTTTTGTTGTAACCTACAAAAATATTTGAATAAGCAACTTGTACAGCAAGAAATCTTGCCGTACTTCTTTTTATGCGCCACTTTTTATCTACTGGTTTTTCCTCCATTATTTTAATTTATTGTGTAAATCTATCATATGCAAAACAGTTGAGGCTGCATGGCCACCAACGTTCTTTTTGTTTTTGTCAGCTCTAACTAGTGCTTTATCTTTGCTGTCAGCGGTAATTACGCCCATACCAAGGGGCATTACATAATGCATAATAACTTCATTTAAGCCTTCGATTACTCCTTTACAAACATATTGATAGTGATCGGTGTCACCGCGAATCACGCACCCAAGAGCTAAATAACCGTCATAATTAGCATTCTTGCTTTTTACTGCAAAGAGAATTGTAGCTGGTATCTCAAATGCACCAGGAACTTCAATTATGTCATAGCTTGCATGACTTTCTTTTAATCTATCGACTGCACCTTCAAGCAAAAGGTTCGCTATTTCAGTGTGGTAAATTGAATTAACTATTAGTATTTTCGACATTCATCCCCACTTTTCTTGTTAAAAGCAACTTTATTAATGATTGTTGAATTAGAGTTATAATATTACTAAATATCCAATATATTACCAGGCCGGCAGGAAAAGAAGAAAAAATAAAGACAGAAATGTAAGGTAAAAACTTCATAACATTTACTTGAATATCATCTTTACTGGTTTGATCTTTCTCACTTAGCTTCTGCTGAATTATCATAGTAATACCAAAAATTATAGGTAAAATGCCTATAGAAATAGGAAAGTTATAATTAAACAACCCAAATAATGTAAAGATGTTCGTTGGGTCAGGAGCTGAAAGATCCTTAATCCATAAAAAAAAAGGAGCATGCCTCATCTCTATAGTAACAAATAATACTTTATATAGAGCAAAAAATACCGGTATTTGTATTAGCATGGGAAAAATGCTCGACATTGGGTTTACATTGTTTCTCTTGAACAACGCAATTGTCTCTTTGTGCAGCTTTAAGCTGTCATTTTTATACAACTCTTTTATACGAGTTAATTCAGGCTGCAGGCTTTTCACCTTGAACATCGAAATATATGATCTATTAGATAAGGGAAGCATCAAAAGTTTGATTACTAAAGTCAGCAATAATATTGCTAAGCCAAAATTTTTTAAAACGAAGTTAAAATATTCAAGCAGTAAAAACACTGGCTTGGTTATAAAATAAAGAACACCAAAATCTACAGCTTTATCAAACAAAGGTGTATTGAGAGTATCCTTATAAGAATCTAGTAAATTCAACTTTTTTGCTCCAGCAAAAAAATAATTCACATTAGAAACACTTGCGCCAGGAAGTATGCTCTTGTAAGGTTTGACAAAATCTACTTGGAATTTATCAGTATTATTAACGTTCGTGTGTTTAATGCTTACATTTATTTTATCGGATTTCTCAGGTATGATGGCTGTAAGCCAGTATTTATCAGCAAAACCAAACCAATTTTTTTCACTCGTGCTTGCTTTTATTAAATGTTTTTTGGAAATATCCTTATATGTCCACTCCTCTAGTTTATTATCAAATGCACCCAGTACTCCTTCATGGGATATCCAATAAGATTCGTTGATATTGTCACGTTTACGGTTAATTCTACCATAAGGAACCAAAACTACATTATCTTTTGTATTGTTTTCAATAATTTGCTCAACTTTAAACATGTAGTTATCGTCAAGGCTAATTTTCATTCTAAATAAAATGCCATTTTCATTATCCCAAAATAAATTGACCTCTTTTTGATTGAGTTTATCTGCTTGCCAGACTGTTTTAGAATCTGGAACTTTAATCTTTTCATTCGGATCGAGCCACCCAAATTCTGCGAAATATACATCTTTTGATTCTGCAGGTGACAGTAACACCACTTGTGGAGAAGAAGAACTCGGTTCTAAGTGGTAGTTAGTTAAGATTAAGTCATCAAACCTTGCACCTTTCAAAGGAATTGATCCTTTAATCATGTTATTGGTTAAACTAACCCTCTGTTCTCGAGTGGAATTAATAATTTCAGAACGATTTTGGTGTATTATAGGAGCAAGGTCGTTAAAAGATTCGATATGTTCAATATTTTCAATCAATGGCTGGTTTTGGTTTGCACTAAAAAAATTATCATAAATAATGCGCCAAGATACCATGATCAACATGGAAAGGATAGCTGCTAAAATTAAACTTTTTGCTTCTGACATGAAATTAAATCAAACATATCTTCTTAAAGTGTATATTCAATATTGTACTAAAACAATAAAATTTACTTATTTTTAATAATAACTTTTAACGCTAATCTTTAAAATTTATTTTAATAGCTTCAAATTTTAACAATATGAACGCAGTGAAAAATCTAGTTATTTGGTTACTAATAATAGCCGCCACTTCAATGCTTATTGATTCACAAAGGGACAAACTAAGCGACAGATTTCTCAGTACTTTTTTACCATATAAAGGGAGAATTCAGAATAGTGGTCAGAATAGTGGAAGTATCGAATTTACGAAATCATACGATGGACACTTTTATATTCAGGCTCAGGTCAATGATCGCAATATAACGTTTTTGCTTGATACCGGAGCAACCGATATTGTTCTATCACAAAAAGACGCATTACATGTTGGTATTAACTTACAAAACGTTCAGGATTTTAAAATATATGAAACTGCGAAAGGTCAAATAAAAGCTGGTGTTGTTCACATCCCTCAGGTTAAAATAGGAAATTTTTTAGTTAATGATGTACAGGCAAGCGTTAACACTCATTCTATGTCTCATTCACTACTTGGAATGAGCTTTTTAAGGTATTTTCATTTCACTATAAGAGATAATAAGTTGATATTATACCGCGACTAAACACTTCTACAATCTACTTATCAAAGCTCTGTAGGTTAATATAGGAGCAGAAATAAATATTGCAGAACAAGTGCCAATCAAAATACCAAAAAAAATGATCAAGCTGAAGTCTCTCACTGCATCTGTGCAGATTAATGTCAAAGGAAGAGCAGCAAGAAGGGTTGTACCCGAGGTTAATATAGTGCGAAATAATGTAGCGTTGATACTTGCATCTACCATCTCACTCATCCGCCCACTTTTACCACTCTTGCAATACTCTCGAATCCGATCGTATATAATTACTGAGTTATTGATTGAATAACCAATGACAGTGAGGAGAGCTGCAACTGATGAAATATTAAACTCAATGCCAGTTAGGCTAATAAAACCAACAGTTAAAACCACGTCATGAATCAGTGCTGTTATTCCACTGAATCCACATTGCCAATTAAATCTAAACCAAACGTAAAAAAATATTCCAACAATCGCGATCAACATGGATAACATTCCTTCAAATATTTGTGTTGAGCTTATTTGTGGGCCAACATAGTCTATTTTACGATAGCTTATTGAGCTCCCCAGCTTTTCTTCTAGTATGCTTTTTATCTTTTTGATTTTATCTTCATCTCCTTCATCTTTAAAACGCATGACTAAATTATCACCCGCTTTTGAACTCTGCACTGTAAAACCATTTTCTTTTAATGCATCGAGAATAGAGTGATTCTCATCTGAAGATTTTATCTCTATCAAAATTCCGCCTGCAAAGTCTATGCCTAAGTTCACTCCACGTAACACAACAATGAGCATTGAAAAGATGATAAAAATAATGCTAATTAATGCAGTCAAATCCCTATATTTACTAAACTTGATATTGAGGTTATCTGGAATGAGTCTAAGTGCCATGCTATTTACTTAAAATAATCACTTGAATTTTATATACTTTTTAAAAAATTCACTAGTTTATTCTGTGATTGGAGTCATGCAATTTCATCAGCTGATAAACCAGTTATTTGGGAGATAACATCGATAGAAACGCCCAATATAAGTAGATTATTAGCAACTTCAACCTTAACTCTTTTTATAACCTCTTTTTTGCCAGCCCACATGCCTCCACATAAAACGCAGGATGACAAATCCAATACATCCAATAATTCTTGATTATTAATCTCGTTACATTCTCCCATCAAATTTAATATCCCTGCCTCACTATTCTTGTTTTTACCTCTTTTTGGTCTAGGCTGTAGAGCTATAGCATCAACTGTTAATTCCTCCGCTAAAGCACATAACATTTTGTGTGGAACATTGTCCCCTTTTTCATATCTTTATATTTGCTGTTGTGATATCCCGACTTTACTTGCTAAATCTGCCTGAGTATATTTTCGCTTTACCCTCCAGCGTTTTATCCTTTGTCCTGTTGTACAATCTACAGAATCAGTACGAATTTCTCCTTCTGTATTATTATATTCATCGGTAGATAAGCCTGTTGCTTGAGAGATAATATCAACAGAAACTTCTGCTTTAACTAGACTCTTTGCCAATTCTACTTTGGTTGCTTTTACAGTACTCTTTTCGTTAACCTGGATAGACCTGGCTAGTAAATAAAATGCCTCGTCTAATCCATGATTTTCAATTTCTTCATGTATTCCGACAAGATTTTTCAACACTTTCATCCTATCTTTATCCCAATAACTATGTTCACTTTTAGGGAGTAGAGCTCCGATATTAACTGATAACGCTTTTGCTATGGCATAGAGTTCGTGTGGATAAATGTCATCTACCCCTTGTTCTTGTCTCAGTATTTGCTGTTTTGGTACTCCAATTTTATTTGCCAAATTCTCCTGAGTATATTTTAGCTTTAACCTCCAGTATTTTATCTTTTGCCCTATTTTGTAATTTATAGAGTCAGTGTGCTTTTTGTCATCGCTATCGTTGGAGTCGCTCATATTACTTTCTTTATATAAACAAACATATGCTTTACCATAAGGTTTTATGATAGTCTATTATTTTTTATAACTTTTTTTTCATATATTCATAAGATAGCTATAGACCTGCTGAGAATCAAGCAATAAAAAGAAGGAAAGGAGGGTGACTAAAATCAAGGTTAACTAAAAGGCGTGCTTAAGATTCACAATACCAGCAATAATATTGAACCTCAGGTTGTATTTTTTCTGAAAATTGCGGTAAACATGAGACATAATCTTAAATATCTTTATCTCACGGATCTTATTTTCTACTCTCATTCTAAATGATGCTAATCTTCTATTATGCTCTTTCTGCTCTGGAGTTAATGGCTTTTTACGATACTTTTTATATGGAATTATAACATTGCTTTGCAATTTTTGCCAACCTTGATATCCAGAATCGGCATATTTTATGCTATCGATTGGTAAATATTTTTCTTGTTTCCTTATGCGAAAATCATTAATTCTACCACGATATGAATTTGACACTGATAAAATTCTTCCACCTTCTTCGATAACAATCTCAGTTTTCATAGTGTTGGTTCTTTTTTTTCCTGAATATGATTTCTTCCGTTTTTTACTATCTTCTGGTCTCTGTATTTGCTGTTCTGTAACATCAGCCAGAATCTTCAGTATTTTTTCTGGTGTCATACTTCTATCTTTTGTTATAGTAACTTTTTTGGCAAGTAATGGCTCTATTTTCTTCAGTAACCTACATACATTTGCGTTGTGCACATTGAACAGGCACCCTAAAAATCTATGTGTTATGTAAGTGCGATAGTACAAAATTACGCAAAATAACTTATCTTCTAGAGTTGGTAGTTGTGATCTTCTACCATGGCACTTTTTCTGTTTTTTAACTCTTTCCCACCCAGACCTCACTTTTTCCACTACCTTTTCGAACTCCTCTATAGTTAAACCTGTTATATTACGAAAGTTTCTTGGGTGTTTCTTCATGTTATAGTAACTAAAGCTCATTTTTTTACCTTACTCAATCTGCTTATTCTTCTTCTACTTCTCTCACATTATTTTTTCAATCACCTTTTGCAGCAGGTCTATAGATTTAAGTTGTTTGTTTTATTCCGCTGTGTATAATTTTGATAAACTCCGCGGAATAAACATATGAGTGAACCGATAATTGGTAGAGAAAAAGAAATAGCTATTCTACAAGACAAACTTCTTTCTCAATCAGCCGAATTTATTGCTGTTTATGGTCGGCGTTGTGTAAATGTTGTATTATCTGCATTTTATCAGCATAATATAGAAGTAATGTAATGCAGATATTATGCCGATGCCAAATTATACGATTACTTCTAAAATTGCTAATTGCCTTATGAGGATTGAAGCAGCAAAAGAAAAAGTGTTACATTTGCCACTCACTGTATCGATGCTCTCGTCCCTTCGTGAAACTGCACGGCTTTATACCACACACTATTCTACTATGATTGAAGGAAATCGACTTGAGCCTAAACAGATTGAAGAGGTTTTAAGTGGTAAAAGCCACTTTCCAAAATATAGGAGAGATGAAAATGAGGTTAAAGGATATTATGCAGCTTTAACCCAAGTTGAACAATGGGCAGCGAGAACGATCCCTATTACTGAGAAAGCCATTCAAACGCTTCATGCCCTAGTAATGGCGAGTGGAAAATCTAAAGTGAAGCCAACCTCTTATCGTGATGGTCAAAACGTTATTCGTGATAGCCGTACACGTGCAATAATTTATATGCCACCTGAAGCAAAGGATGTACCAAAGCTCATGAGCAGTATGATTGATTGGATTCGTGACAGTGAACAAGTGTCTTACCCAATTATTGCAGGTATTGCTCATTATCAATTTGTAACAATTCATCCGTACTATGACGGTAATGGTCGTACTGCAAGATTGCTGACTACATTAATTTTACACCTTGGTGGATATGACCTAAAAGGGCTTTACTCATTGGAAGAATATTATGCTAAAAATCTAGGGGCTTATTATGAAGCAATAAGTGTAGGTCCATTGCACAACTATTACATGGGACGAGCTGAAGCAGATATCACTAAGTGGGTGGAGTATTTCGTAGAAGGTATGGCAAATTCATTTGAGAACGTTTTACAACGTATAAATGAAGAAGAATACCACACTAATCAGACTGATCTTATACGCAAGCTTGATCCTAAACAACGCAAAGCTCTTGAGCTCTTCCAGGAGTTTTCCGCTATTACAGCTAGTCAGGTTGGCGAACTATTTAATTTTAAGCCTCGTACTAGTGCGCAACTTTGTAAAAAGTGGGTAGAAATGGGGTTTATTGAGATTGTAGACTTTTCCAACAGAGGAAGAAAATACAAGCTTAGCAAGCAATATGAGGATTTGATCTCAAATTAACTGAAAGCTCGCTAGACAGGAAAGCAGTGCATAGGTCAAATTTCAATAAAGTGCTTGAAAACTAAATGTAGACTTAAAGTTTTAAAAACTGGAATATGTACAACAACTTACGCGACTTCATCAAAGCCTTAGAGGGAAAAAAGGATCTGATTAGGATTAAGGAGGAAGTTTCAACAGTTCTTGAAATGACAGAAATTCATCGCAGGGTTGTGTCAAATAAAGGACCAGCTATAATCTTTGAGAATGTTATCACGGAAAACGGCAAAAGTACGATTCCAGTTTTGGTGAATTTATTCGGTACTATTGAAAGAATTGCGTTGGGACTGAACATAAACCCTGGTGAACTGAGAGATTTGGGTAAACTTCTCGCATTTTTGCGATCACCTGAGCCACCAAAAAACTTCAAAGATGCCGTGAAAATGTTTCCTTTACTAAAAGTTGTATTGTCGATGCGAAGTAAAGTTATGAGCAAAGCTCCATGTCAAGAAGTGGTGCTAACTGGGGATGAGGTGGATCTTAGTTTGCTACCTATTCAAACATGCTGGCCGAATGAACCTGCACCGCTTATCACCTGGCCGCTTGTGATCACAAAAGGACCAACAGCAGACAAGCAAGATAACTTTAATCTTGGAATATATCGTATGCAGGTCGTGGATAAAAAAACGACTTTAATGCGCTGGCTTGCACATCGTGGTGGTGCAGGTCACCACAAACGATGGAAAGAGAAGGAACAAAATATGAAATTTCCTGCTGCTGCTGTGATCGGTAGTGATCCTGCAACAATTATTGCTGCGGTAACTCCAGTGCCAGAAACATTGTCAGAATACCAATTTGCTGGGTTGCTGCGCAAAAAACCGCTTGAGCTTGTAAATTGTAAGACTATTCCGCTTCAAGTGCCAGCTCATGCAGAGATTGTTCTGGAAGGCTATGTAAGTTTGGATAGATATCAAGATGAAGGGCCATACGGAGATCACACCGGCTACTATAATTCTGTTGAGCAATTTCCAAAATTTAATATTACTGCAATTACTATGCGCAAAAATCCAATTTATCTCAGCACTTTCACTGGCAAACCACCTGATGAACCATCAATTCTTGGTGAAGCGCTCAACGAAATCTTTGTGCCCATTCTTATCAATCAATTTCCAGAGGTAGTGGATTTTTATCTACCACCAGAAGGTTGTTCATATAGAATAGCGGTGATATCGATAAAAAAGTCTTATCCAGGGCAGGCAAAAAGAATTGTTATGGGCATACTTTCCTTTCTAAAGCAATTTTTATACACGAAGTTTATTATCGTTGTTGATGATGATATAAATGTACGTGATTGGAAGGAAGTGATGTGGGCAATATCAACGAGAATGGACCCTGTGCGTGACACAATCACAATAGAGAACGCACCTATTGATTATTTAGATTTTGCTTCCC
This sequence comes from Wolbachia endosymbiont (group A) of Conops quadrifasciatus, assembly GCF_964027015.1. Classification (NCBI taxonomy): domain Bacteria; kingdom Pseudomonadati; phylum Pseudomonadota; class Alphaproteobacteria; order Rickettsiales; family Anaplasmataceae; genus Wolbachia; species Wolbachia endosymbiont (group A) of Conops quadrifasciatus. The sequence goes on along the minus strand of NZ_OZ034722.1, from coordinate 369,407 downwards.
CTGAAAGTGGCCTGGGAGGTAAGATGGGATTTGATGCAACAAATAAAATCTCGCCTGAAACCAAACGAGAATGGGGAGAGAAAATTGAAATGAGCGAAGAAATAGTAAGAAAAATCACGGAGAAGTGGGAAGAATATGGATTGACAGGTGATTAAATTATGATGTAGCCTATCGCCGTATATCCGGGGGTGGGTTGTTGTGAGGCTTTTTCACTTTTTATTCTTGTTAATGTGTTTTTCTCTGTATTACTATGCGGGTTTTATATTTTCGCCCTGCCCAAAAGCTACGGTTTGCTTTTCACCTGGAGAAGATTGTGCTGTACCGATAATCAGCGTAATAGATCAGTCTAAAAAATCTATCTTAGTTCAAGAATATACATTTACTCTTGGAACAGCTGTAAAATCTTTGATTAATGCTAAAGAACGCGGTGTTGATGTTAAAGTCATCTTAGATAAATCGCAACTCTACTCAAAATATAGTGTTATAAATGAATTATTTTCAGGTGGAGTACCAATTTGGATCGATGATAAGCCAAAGATTGCTCATAATAAGATAATGATTGTTGACAATCAAAAAGTCATCACAGGGTAATTTAACCTTAGTAAGACAGCTAAAAAAGGAAATGCTGAAAATTTATTAATTATTACAGATTATCCTGAATTGATTCAGCAGTATGTGAAAAACTGGGAGGCACGAATGTCACAATCTTATAAATACGCTCCCAACTAATCGAGAGCGCTTGCTCAAAATCGGTTTTAAAAACAGCAAGGGAGAGCTTTTTTGATTGATTGGCATAATGATTATGATATAATGAACTAAAAGTTTAAGGAATAAAGTAATGGATTATATAAATGATGCTGCCGGTAGCTACACTGCCGTTCATGATTTTTTTCAAAACAACGGTGTTGGAGATTACAAAGTTCAATGCAGTTATGGTGGGGTGCCGTATGCTACTGATGAGTACGTGCATTCTGGCGATAAATTTTGGAGTAATAATTTCATAACTCACATTTTGGCAAGGAAATAAAAATGTATCCTCAAAGTGAACTTTTAGCTAAAGAATATGCTGGAAATACGTTACCAGTTTCAATATCACTAGATAAGGATTTAATAAAAATGAAGGAATGTCAGAAAAAAACGAAATTTGTGGAACTAGAAAGGGAGTCAGGTGATTTAGTGTATGATAAGCAAAAGCATGTAAAGTGTTACACAACAAAGCTATCATATGATGATGTACATATTTACAATAACGATAAAGTTTCAACATTTAGCATAAAATACGACGTGCCAAATGATCCGAAATACAGTTTAAATATAACATTTACAAAGGTTAATGATAATAAACCAGGATTTTGGCAAAAATTTAAAAACATGTTTTAACGTGACCATTCACTAGACTTCTTTCAAAATTGTTAGAGGGAGTGTAAGATCAAGTATTTGAAAGCATGAAATATAAGGAAATAGAAAAGTTAGAAGGAGAAAAGTTTTAACGTTTAACAGGGGTAAAAAAAGCAACATTTGAGCGAATGGTAGAAAACATGATTTTCGGATGTTTAGAAAATCAAAGGTAGCAGTATTGCCACAAACTAAAATCTTAGCTGATGCCGGCTACAGGGAAATGCAGAAGATACACAAAAATGTTGTATTACCGCACAGGAAAACGAAAAAGAATCCGTTAAGCAAAGAACAAAAAAAAGAGAACAGAACACTTATGATCCAAAGGGCAATAGTTGAAAACGTAATTGAAAAGGTTTAAAATCATTTCCGATAGACAGAAGACCTGCTGCAAAAGGTGATTGAAAAAATAATGTGAGAGAAGTAGAAGAAGAATAAGCAGATTGAGTAAGGTAAAAAAATGAGCTTTAGTTACTATAACATGAAGAAACACCCAAGAAACTTTCGTAATATAACAGGTTTAACTATAGAGGAGTTCGAAAAGGTAGTGGAAAAAGTGAGGTCTGGGTGGGAAAGAGTTAAAAAACAGAAAAAGTGCCATGGTAGAAGATCACAACTACCAACTCTAGAAGATAAGTTATTTTGCGTAATTTTGTACTATCGCACTTACATAACACATAGATTTTTAGGGTGCCTGTTCAATGTGCACAACGCAAATGTATGTAGGTTACTGAAGAAAATAGAGCCATTACTTGCCAAAAAAGTTACTATAACAAAAGATAGAAGTATGACACCAGAAAAAATACTGAAGATTCTGGCTGATGTTACAGAACAGCAAATACAGAGACCAGAAGATAGTAAAAAACGGAAGAAATCATATTCAGGAAAAAAAAAGAACCAACACTATGAAAACTGAGATTGTTATCGAAGAAGGTGGAAGAATTTTATCAGTGTCAAATTCATATCGTGGTAGAATTAATGATTTTCGCATAAGGAAACAAGAAAAATATTTACCAATCGATAGCATAAAATATGCCGATTCTGGATATCAAGGTTGGCAAAAATTGCAAAGCAATGTTATAATTCCATATAAAAAGTATCGTAAAAAGCCATTAACTCCAGAGCAGAAAGAGCATAATAGAAGATTAGCATCATTTAGAATGAGAGTAGAAAATAAGATCCGTGAGATAAAGATATTTAAGATTATGTCTCATGTTTACCGCAATTTTCAGAAAAAATACAACCTGAGGTTCAATATTATTGCTGGTATTGTGAATCTTAAGCACGCCTTTTAGTTAACCTTGATTTTAGTCACCCTCCTTTCCTTCTTTTTATTGCTTGATTCTCAGCAGGTCTATAGAAACTGACAAAAACGTTTTGGTTTAAGATTTAATTTGATTGCTGCTATCCACAATTTTGAGCTCCTTATATGAATTTTGAAAGAAGTCTATTAATGCCTATTTTGCCTAAACTGAAGAGTCTTTTCCAATTTTTTCTAGCATCAACTCAGCAGCTTTTTGTTCAGCAATCTTTTTACTAGAAGCGCATGCAGAAACTTTACCATAATCTTCTATGCAAATTGATATAGTAAATTCAGGATTGTGCGCTGGTCCAGTTTGTTTTACAAGCTCATACTCTGGTAAAGGCAATTTGTTTTTCTGAGTCCACTCTTGCAGTGAGGTTTTAGGATCTTGAGGGGGGTCAAGCATGCCTTTAGCTAGCTTTTCCCAATATTGGGTAATAAATTTTTCAACATTTTCAAGTCCGCCATCAATATAAATTGCACCTATTAGTGCTTCAAGCGAGTTTTCTAAATTTTTTAGATTACATCTCCCTCCATTGCAGCGTTCACTATTATTCATGATGATAAAGCTGCCTAATTTTATTTCTTTAGCAACATTAGCAATGGTGTTGCCACAAACTAAATCCGTCTTTCTTTTTGCCAATGCTCCTTCTTTTTCTTCAGGAAATAGTTTAAACAGTATGGCAGATACGACCATATTCAAAACACTATCGCCCAAAAACTCTAGTCTTTCGTAGCTTACAATCTGGTTTTTGCTATTCCTTTTATTTACGCTTGGGTGAGTTAGTGCCTCTTCTAATATTGCATAATTTGTAAATTTATAATCAATGATCTTAGATATTGCATCATTCAAACTCTTCATACCCATTATTTAAAAGAAAAGCACTTTCTACTACCTTTATACCAGAGAATTAGTTTTATTTTATTAAAATAATACCACCAACTTCCAAAATTAATGTATACAACCCACCACCTCACTAATGTTACTAAATCCATCTCTCATTATTAGTTCTGCAAGTTCTAGATTAATTTTGTTTACAACTTGAGGTCCGTGGTATATGAGAGCAGTGTACAACTGCACCAAAGAGGCTCCTGCCTTTATTTTTTTATATGCATCAGCACCACTTGAGATTCCTCCGCACCCTATCAATAATATTTTGCCCTTAGTAAATTTGTACATATCGCCCAATAACTCGGTTGAAAGTTTGAACAGTGGTTTGCCACTCAATCCGCCACTTTCGTTGTGGTGGGAACGCAGATTATCTCTACTTACCGTAGTGTTGCTTACTGTTAATCCGTCAATCTTATATTCCAACGCAAGCTCAGCGATATTTTCTTTCGTTTGCTGATCTATATCTGGTGAGATTTTTAATATTATTGCGGAATTATCAATTGATTTCCGGGTTAGAGTTATGGATTTCAACAATTTCGATAATTCTTGCTTATTGTGCAGATTGCGTAAATTAGGCGTGTTTGGAGACGAGATGTTCAGCACTATATAATTGCTTTTTCCATATACCATCTTTATTAAATCAACATAATCACTAATTTGGTCTTTCGATGCACTATTTTTTCCTATATTTATGCCAAAAATGCAGTCATCAAGCTTGGTTTCATCTATTTGTTTAAGAAAATAGTCTATTCCTTTATTGTTAAATCCCAATCTGTTAATTACCCCTTGATCTTTAATTAACCGAAAAATTCTTGGTTTTTTGTTTCCATATTGTGGATTACGAGTTACAGTACCAGTTTCAATAAACCCAAAACCAAATGAAAGCATAGGTCTTATAATTTCTGCATTTTTGTCAAAACCTGCAGCCAGGCCCACGGGGCTTCTGAGCTTATTACCAAAAAAATTCACACTCAAAGATTCTGGCAGCTCTATAGGATTCTTATAAGGTATTTTCTTTAATGCCATGATTGCCAAAGAGTGAGCAACTTCAGGCGGCAGTAAAAACAATAAATTACGTAATATCATTTTGTAAAACACTTTGCTTATTTTTAGTTTATTTTTTACCATGCAACACTATAAGAGTATAACCATAACTTGAAAAGAAATTGATTTTACTTATGAATAATGGATAAGCTTTCTCTATAGGTTACACACTTAAAGCTACTGTTGAATTGAGCAACTTTTACAAGATATAGAAAATGAAAGAGGCCGGGACCGGAATTGAACCGGTATAAAAGGATTTGCAGTCCTCCGCATAAGCCATTCTGCCACCCAGCCATTTTTTATGTGTAGATATCCATTATATCTTTTAGCATAGATAAAGCTTCCTCCCTTTTGCGTTGAAAAGTGTTACGTCCAATGATTGAACCATTACCACCACCCTGCTTAATTTCTTTCGCTTCATTGCATATGTCATTCACTGATTTCGATTCGCCACCAGAAAAAACTACTATTCTTTTCCCTGCAAAACAAGATCTTTTAACATATTCAATTCTTTTAGATAATGATTCAATATTTTCTGTTTCTATTTTCTCCCTTTCCAAATATTTAGTTGGAAGTTTTACTTTGATTATATTAGCGCCAAGTAAAGCTGCTATGTGCGCAGCATAGGCAATAACATCAACTGCTGTTTCACCTTCTTTGGAAATTCCTTCACCACGTGGATAAGACCATAGCACTACTGCAAGCCCATAAGATTTGGCTTCAGCTACGATTTCACGGGCTTCTTCCATCATATCAAAACACTTAGCAGAACCAGGATATATAGTAAATCCAACAGCCAAGCAGCCCAAACGCAGTGCATCTTTCACAGAAGAGGTTATTGCTTGATCAGAAGTCAGATTTTTTGAATGTAAGAAGTTGGAACTATTAAGTTTCAAAATAAGTGGGAGCATTCCAGCATAAGTCGAAGCACCAGCTTCAATCATACCAAGTGGAGCAGCATATGCACTTACTCCCGAATCAACTGCAAGCTGAAAATGATAATGTGGGTCATAAGCATCAGGGTTAACTTCAAAGCTTTTTATTGGCCCGTGCTCAAATCCTTGATCTACTGGCAGAATCACTAACTTGCCAGTACCGCCAAGCTTTCCATGCATGAGAATACGAGTAAGATTTGCTTTTACCCCGGGGTTTTCACTTTCGTAGTAGCTTAGGACTTGTTTTACTTTATCACTTATCACTATAATTCAAATTAAATTTTAGTTATAAATTGTAACAAAGATGAAGTTCAATACAAGGATTTTAAACTATATCAAAAGCAATTTTATTTTCTACTTTATTCATATATATTCTTAATTTCTTTCCTTTTATTAATTTACGATTCAGTATTTCTTCCGCTAAGTAACTTTTTATCTCTTTTTCAATAAGTCTCTCTATCGGACGTGCTCCCATTTCCTTACTATAACCCATTTGTACAAGATAAGATTTCACTTCATCCTCTACCAAGCAGTTTATGCCTTTTTGCGTCAGTTGCTTTTTCAGTTCTAGGACAAATTTATCCACAATATGCAAAATCACATCCGTACTTAAGTCAGAAAAAGAAATAATCGCATCAAGACGATTACGAAATTCAGGGCTAAAAACCTGTTCTATTGCTTTTTCGCTATCACCAATGTTAAAATTTTTATGCCCAAAGCCAACAAAACTTTTGCTGCGTTCAGCTGCTCCTGCATTAGTTGTCATAATTAAAATTATATTGGAAAAGTTAACTTTACGTCCGTAAGTGTCTGTAACACAACCATAATCCATAATTTGTAGCAATATATTATAGATATCGCTATGGGCCTTTTCAATTTCATCAAGCAGCACAACACTATATTGATTGTTAGATACAGACTCTGTTAGTAATCCACCCTGATCATAACCTACATATCCAGGAGGAGAACCAATCATCCTTGATATCGTATGAGATTCAATATATTCGGACATATCAAAGCGTATAAGATTCATGCCCATGCTTTCTGCTAATTGTTTTGCTAGCTCGGTTTTACCAACACCGGTTGGCCCTGCAAAAAGATAATTTGCTAAAGGCTTATTGTAATTTCTCAACCCAGATTTAGCAATTTTAATAGAATTAACAAGAGATTCTATTGCCTGCTCTTGGCCAAAAATCACCTTTTCTAGATTAGCTTTTAAAGACTTTACTTTCTGCAAATCATCAGATTCAGATCCGCAAGGCACATTTGTAATTCTAGTAATGGTATTCTTAATATCTCTACTATTTACAATTTTACCCCTGTTTCTTAGCAATTTACAATATGCCCCTGCCTCATCAATAACATCAACCGCTTTATCAGGTAATATTCGCCCAGTAATATACTTATGCGAAAGTTCAGCCGCAGATCTAATGGCATTCTTTGTATAATATACTCCATGATACCCTTCATAGTAGTGCTTTATGCCATCCAGTATCTTTATCGTTTCATTAACAGAAGATTCTTTAACATTAATTTTTTGAAACCTTCTCGCTAGTGCTTTATCTTTTTCAAAACTAGTGCTGTATTCTCTATATGTAGTTGCACCTATACAACGTAGTGTACCTCTTGCAAGCACAGGTTTGAGTAGGTTACCTGCATCAAGAAAGCTACCACTTGTAGAACCTGCTCCAATGATAGTGTGTATTTCGTCAATAAAAAGGATAGCACCTGGTTTTACCTCAATCGCTTTTATTATAGATTTTATTCTCTCTTCAAAATCACCTCTGTAGCGTGTCCCTGCAAGGAGTGATCCTAAATCCAAAGCATAAATTATACTGGACCTGAGCACATTGGGAACACTGCCTTCAATGATCTTCAATACCAAACCCTCAACTATTGTTGTTTTGCCAACACCTGGGTCTCCAACATATAAAGGGTTGTTTTTTCTACGCCTCAATAATATTTCTATAGTGCGATTTAATTCATAATCACGACCAATAACATAATCTATTTTTTTGCTTCTTGCATAGTCATTTAAATTTTTACAATAACTTTGTAGAATTTCCTCATCTTTTAATAGCTCACCTTTATTTACTGTAGTAGGAGCGTCATTATTTTTATCAAGTTTTACTTTATGATTGGTGGTGTATTCATCTATATCGTTAGAGTATTTCATATTAGATATATGGTAAATCAAATTGGAATCTTTCGCACTTTGTTTCTGCAATAGATCTTCAACGTATAAATCTTGCCCAGACAAAATTTCTACTAGAACACTTGCTCCATTTATTTCTTTTTTCCCCAAGCTATGAGCCCGTATTATTGCTCTGTGTATTATGCATTGAAACATTGAGCTAGGTTTAACTCCACTGATAATCAATTCAGAACTGCTTTGTAAAAACCCTTTTATATTATCATTATAATCATTAGCCTTAATATTGCATCTTGATAGAATGTTATCCATATTGATGATTTCATCGGCTCTGATATTACATCTTGATAAAACGTAATTTACATCCACGTCTTTAGTTAACGCCAGCAATAAATGTTCTACTTTCGCATATTTTAGACTAAAATTATAAGCAATGAGTAGCGCTCTATTCAAACTTGCCTCTAAGTTTTTGGAAATCATCTCCTATTCTCTTTAAAAGTGGGAACTCATATATAATGAATAGCACACAATTATTAAAAAAAAATTGAAATCCAGCAGTTCGCTGTAGCCAATTTGAATCCCCACTCTGGATCTACGTCATAGCACCGCGATATCTCAACATAGATTCCGCTAATGAGTAGCGGAATGACGAGTTTTACGCTTATCAAGTTGTAGGTAAATCCTATTTAATACGCTTTTTCTAGTACTCTGCTTTTCTTCTTAAATGCATTAATCTTTTTTCTACCGTATTTAGTCTTTAACGTACTTAGCCTTTTAAAGACCTTTTTGCTATTACGTTTTTTAAATCGTACACTACAATCAAAATTTGGCTCTCCTTCTTTGTCTGCCAATGCAGGCAGTCTTCTCTTATCTTGAGGTGTAACAAAAGATAGCGCATGCCCTTCAGCTCCAGCACGTGCAGTTCTGCCTATACGATGAATATAGTCAGCTTGCGATTGTGGTGCATCATAATTGATAACATGTTGAATGTGGGGAATATCAAGGCCGCGAGAAGCAACATCTGTTGCAACCATGATTTGATTGCTGCCACGACGAAAAGAATTAATGACCCTTTCGCGCTTGTGCTGCCTTAAATCACCATGAATTGCTAAAGCGCTATAGTCATCTTTGTGCAATCTGCTAGCTAGCTGATCCGCTCCTTGCTTTGTTTTGACAAAGATAATGATTGATCCTTCGCGCTGACATAGTTGTGTAACAAGCTTTTCATATTTTTCTGATTCTGATGCATAAACAATCTCTTGCTTAATTTTTACAGAAGTTGTAGTCTCACAATCAACAGAAATACGTTCTGGTCGATTAAGGTACTTCTCAGTAAGTTTAACTATATCACTAGGAAGAGTTGCAGAAAACATAAGAGTCTGCCGTATTTTTGGCAGATATTTCATGATCCCTTCAATTTGAATTCCAAAGCCCATATCAAACATACGATCCGTTTCATCAAGCACAAGAACGCTAACATTGCGAGTAATCAAAGTTTTACGCTCAATATGGTCTATAATACGACCAGGAGTACCTATTACAATTTGTGGTTTTTTCTGAAGCTGATTTAGCTGCCTAAAAATAGGCTCACCACCAATCAATAAAGCGATCCTTAGTGCAGAATTTTGAAATAAGAGTTTTCTTATCTCATTTGTTACCTGATGCGCAAGCTCCCTGGTTGGCACGATGACTAAAGCTGAACCAGTGTTAGGCTCATTCAGCAACTTAGCAACCAACGGGATAGCAAATGCCAAAGTTTTTCCAGTTCCTGTTTGAGCAGACCCAAGAATATCTTTACCTTGTAGCGCTAAGGGAATCGCTTGTATTTGAATCGGAGTTGGGACGAAAAGATTATTTTTATCTAGAGCTTGTGTAAGCAAAGCTGGGAGACCCATCTCATGAAAATTATTCACAATACGTTAACCCTATTAAAAGACTTCATAATATATTAATCTTCCAATCTTAAATTTATTGCAGATTTTTTATCTTCTCCGTTTCTACCGCGCTCCTCTTTAACCTCATAACTCACCCTTTCTCCTTTTATCCCCTTCTCTTTATTCTCTCCTTTAAGTGTCTCAGGCCTTATTCCTGAACGTTCCAACGTGCTAATATGTACAAAAACGTCACTCCCTTTACCTTCTGGCTTGATGAAACCATAGCCTTTTTCGGCATTAAACCATTTTACATTACCAAATTCCATTTAAACAACTCCTAAATTATTAACTAATATTACTAATGTGATGAAAAACTTTGAAATTACGATTGAGAATGCTTTAAGCTTAGCTATTGAAACTAAACCTTTATACTCCATAGTCTATTCTTAACATTACATGACAATAATACACAATTGTTGTACTTAATGCAAATAAATTTTTTAATCGTTAAGCGAACCTGCAACCGTCATTTCGCTAACTTTAATCGTTGGTGAATTAAATTGCCCACAAAAAGTTAGATCATCTGCAACGACTAAATTGCTAAACATATCCTTCAAATTGCTAGCAATGGTAATCTCATGTATTGGATACGTTATTTTTCCATTTTCTATAAAAAATCCGGAAGCGCCTTGGCTGTAATAGCCATTGATTAAATTAACACCAAAACCAAATAAATCAGTTACATATATTCCCTCTTTCACTTCCTGAATTAATTCTTCAAACGATACATTACCATTCTCAATGTAGAGGTTACTAGCTGCAGGAATAACTGCAGCATTACTTGCACGAGTTGCACTTCCGGTTGTTTCTGAGTCTAATTTTCTAGCCGAGTATAAGTCTAAAATCCAATTTTGTAATATTCCGTTTTTTACAAATATATTTTTCTTGCTAGTTATCCCTTCTCCATCAAATGGTCTCGATGCTATGCCTCTTGGCAACAATGGATCATCGATAATATTAATTCTATCGTTGAAAATCTGAGCGTTTAAACTACCCCTCAAGAAAGAACTGTTGCTTATAATACTGCTCCCATTTATAGCAGAAGCAAAACTTTTTACTAGCCCTTTTGCTGCTCTTTTTTCAAAAATAACTGGAAATTTACCAGTTTTAATTGTACGTGAATTCAATTGATCAACTGCTCTTTTTGCTGCTTCTTTTCCCATTAACTCTGGCAACTTTAAATCACTAAAATTACATGCTATATCATAATCGTAACCAACCTTCATTTCACTTTCTCTTCCAGCAACAACAGAGACCTGATTAGCAAAGGTTGATTTACTAAACGAGCCAATAAAACCAGAAACAGTCGATAATACTGTATTCACTAAAGCGTATGAAGAAGAGGCTCCTTCAGAATTAGTGATACTCTTATGTGCAAGGGCTGAATTTTCTGCAGCTTCAGCAATTTCTTTTAGGTTATCAACGGTTACAACATTATTATCTGAGATACTTAAATCTGCAGAAGAGATATAATTACTACCATTTACAGCAAAATTAATGCAAGGATCTTCTGGCGCATTCTTTGCCATTTCTACCACTTGGCTTACCGTATCACTAAGATTATTCAAATCATTTGTAGAAATATACGCAGCTTTGTTTTTACCTGCTATAGCTCTGATTCCTACAGTGCAATTTTTAGATTGTGATATTTGCTCAATTTTTGATAGACGCTGAGAAACTGAAGTCTTATTAGTTTCATATATTGTAACTTCCGCATCTTGATTCTGCTTTTTTATTAATTTAGTGATATCTGCTGCAATATTTAATATATTCATTTTCTATTCCTTAGATTTTTATAAAGACTCTGCACCACCTATAACTTCAATTAAATCAGTTGTAATTGCTGCTTGACGAGAACGATTATAAAGCAATACTAGTTTGTTCAGCATCTCTTTAGTGTTTCTGCTTGCTGATTCCATAGCAACCATCCTAGCACTATTCTCACTTGTTGCACTTTCAAGCAAAGCAGAGTAAAGAGCAATTACAACGTAATCTTGAACCAAAGATTTTAAAATAAATTCAATATTTTGTGGTTCATACTCATAGCCGTAATCTGTTGTTGGACCAGCCAGAGAGTTGTCAATCAAGGATGAGTCTTCACTCCATGGTTTTATTGTTTCCAACATTGGTTTTTGCGTGAAGGTATTATAGAATTTACTATAAAAAACTTTAACTTTATCGTATTTACTTAAATCTATACCATCAAACAAAGCTTCTACGTGCTTTAACGTGATCCCCTTACTATTTTCAATTTTTAAGATACTTTTAGAGTCAAATCTATTTTTACCTACATCAAAAGCTTTTTTACCAAGAAATACAATATCTACTTTTTTGCCATTTGCGATTGACTTATTTACACGCTCTTGACTAAATTTGACAATAGAAGAGTTAAAGTTGCCGCACAAGCCACGATCAGACGCAACAATGAATACTAGGTAAGAACCGTCATTACTGATATTTAGAATTTTTGCCAGTAATTTTTGATCAACTGATAGCATTAATGAAGAAATAATGCTATGCAGCTTAGATATATATAATTTTGAATTTGATAATTTCTTTTGGCTTTGTAATAACTTTGCTGCAGAAACCATTTGCATTATTTTCGTGGTTTTCTGTACAGACCTAATATTCTTAATTCTTAAGGATAATTCCTTTAAGCTCTTCATTTTGTATACAACCCTGATTTATTAAAATATATAATTGTTAGTGTCTAAAAGCAAGTTTTTTTGACATTAGAACCAAGTCTAACTAAAAAACTTGCAGGTTTATTATTTTGAAATAAGGGTTATATTAAGAGATCTACTCCAAAAATTGTTCAATAGAGGTCTTTGATGGTAATTTCCCATATATTATTATCATCACACTTTGTGGAACCTTATAATATATAATAAACGCAATTAAAACTATTGCAATTTGAACATTTATGATCCCATTGCTTTAGTTCTCTGTTACAATTTTTACACTTCCAGCCCGGATCAGGCAAAGCTTCTGAGCCCATCTTGTTTAGCCAATAAATTACCTTGTCGTGTTCTTGCAATGTAACCTTAAGTTGTATTACAATAAAGTAGATTGACATGTAATTAGCCTTTTTCATAGCAGTGTCTAAATATTGACTTGCAAGATCATATTTACCTGAACTCATTGAGGACAAAGCAAGTAAACAGTAACTAAAATAATAATCAGGGCGTAAGTTGTATAGTCTTTCAGCACCTTTACTATTTAAATTGATGTACATTTTAGCTGACTGAGGAGTAGGGTTTACTGCATATTCTGCCTCTAGCACTGCAGAAGCTTTTCTAATTTTTCCAAGTTTAATATATAATTCTGCTTTTAAATAATTGATGGAGCGAAAGGTTGCATAATAACTTTGTGCTCTGAATAAAGACTTTATAGCTCCTTTAAAATCCCCTTTACTTTCATATTGTTTTGCCAAAGCACAATAAAAAACTGCAAACATTTCTTTATGGTCAAATGGAAGAAAAATATTGAACTTAACTGCTTCCTTTAACCTCAAAATCGCATTAATCCAATCTTCTTTCAATATGCAATGCTCTATTTGAAAGGGAATAGATAGCATTTTATCATTAATTGAACTAGAACAATATTCTATAAATTTTTGAAAGACTACTTTTTCTTGTTTGAGGTGAACAATCAGCTTATTGGCCAGAAGTAGAGCTAAGTTACAATTTTTATTTGCAATATTTGTTAAACCGTTACTGAAAAAGCTGTAATTTCCCGTCTTACCTGAGTTAAAGAGCTTTATTAAAGACAACCTATCGCTCTTCTCATTTAGACTTTTAACTACCTTTTGGGCATTCTCTATATTGTTTAAGTCTATGCTAAAGAAAGCTTCAAAGAGAAGCAATTCTTCCCTATCCCTTTTTCTATTTCTTATGTTGGCAAATGTTGATAAAATGGAGGAAAAAAAGCGTACAAGTGTAATTAATAAAAATAATAAAACTACACAAGTAAAAATAATGAAATATAGATCAATACTTATAGTGTAATTGCCTAATTCCAATTTTATTACTTCACCACTTACCTTGACCCATATGCCAAATAAAAACGAAAGAGCGAAAATTATAAAATAAATCATGAGATATATTGTAATAAGTGATGATATATTGTTGAAATATTCTTAGAAGCTACAATAAAACCATTCAATTTATTCAGCCATGGCTTGAATTCTGAATGCGTTAAATTGCTTACTTTAACAGTTATATTTTGCCAATCATTATCGTTTATTGACTCCTCAATTTCTGCGAATTTTGCCCTTAATGGGTCATTTTTATCTTGTATTCTAATCCAGTTTGAAATGATTTTTTTAGACAATGTACTTTTATTGTAGTTAATAACAGCAATGGTCTTCTCAAAAGATAACTTCAACTCACGTAAAGTATCTATCTCTTTCAAACTTTCCAATTCATTTACTGCATTTTCTATCTCTGGATCATCAAGCTCTGATATCAAAGGCTTTATTGAATTTATATGATTATCAAATTTTGCTTCTCGCAATAACGAATTCTTCATTTTAACTACAAGTAGCAGCAATCTTGCGAGGTTCTTATGCCTTGAGCTACCATCACCTTGCTCACATTGAGTGTGCAGACCTCTCTTTAAGTCAAATATCTTTTTTTCTACCCTGGATTGATTAACTTCAAGTGACATTCTGAATTCATCTATTTTTTCCGTTAAAACATTTATATTGTCTTCGCTTTCTTGCTGACTTATTTTTAAAAAGATTATGTTATTTATTGTAATGTAACCGGTAAATAACAATACAATTAAGAACCAACCTATGTACTTTTGCTGAGTATCATTCATAACGTAGTATCTCCGCAGGATCTTGTGCAGCTGCCTGCAATGCAGGAGCAATTGTCGCTAAAAATGATAAGAGTAACGCAAGTGCAGAAATACTTACTACATCTTGAGGGATTAATATCACCGGTAAACTTGAAAAAAAGTATATCATAGGATCAAACAGCTTGACGTTAGTAATGTTTTCTAAAAACACTCTAATACTTTCGATATTGAGAGAAAAAACGACACCTATAATACAGCCAAGACAAGTTCCCGTAAAACCGATTAATAGACCACAAGCGCAAAATATGCGCATAATGCTTACACTTGTTGCACCAAATGTACGCATAATTGCAATCGCGGATTTCTTTTCTTGCACTATCATCATTAAATTTGAGATAATATTAAACGCTGCTACAACTATAATCAAAGTAAGAATTAAAAACATCACATTTCTTTCAGTTTTTAAAGCACTAAAATAATGGCTTTGCTGTGATTGCCAACTTTCAGCTTTCATTCCTATTTCTTTTTCTATAGCATCTGCCAGCTTACCAGCTCTAGTAACGTCGTCTACAAGTACTTCTATATTTTTTATGCTATTTTCATAATTAAAAAAGGCTTGTGCTGATTTTAGAGGCATATATATCAAGGTATTATCATACTCAAACATACCCATATCAAATATTGCTATAACTTTATATTTTTTCATTCGCGGCATTTCACCAAGTAATGCATCAAATTCTTCAGATGATATAAAAGTAATTTTGTCGCCATAGTCAACGTTCAAAGCTTCTGCCAATCGTGCTCCTATTATTATCCCTTCATCAAATTTTTTTACATCACCTATAATTACATTATTTGTAATGGTAGTACTATCAAGCAAATCTTTAGTTGACACACCTCGCACTACGCTACCTGCAATTTTACCATTTGCTACAATAATAACTTGATCATTGGTCATAGGAGTAGCTTTTAATATACCAGGAATTTTCTCAATAGATTTCGAAACTGTGCAGTAATCTGAATTTATGTTCCTATCAAAATAAACATTAATATGGCCATCAATGCCAAGTATTGAGTCAAGCAACTTTGCTCTGAATCCGTTCATCACAGACATCACCACTATTAGTGTTGCAACTCCAAGGGCAATGCCGATAATAGAGAACAAAGTCGTTATAGAGCAAAATCTGGCATTTTTCGCTCGCAAATAGTAAGCAGCCATAGTAATTTCAAAGGCAATGGACATTACAAAATATTTTGAGGTTAAACATTATATTCTTGAAACTTCGTATAATTGTAGACTTTTCTTTATTTGAAAACTAGATATTTTTACTCCTTTAAATTTAGCAGACTTATAGAGTATCTTTAAAATTAGAATTTCAAAATCTTCCATATACATCATCCAATCTCACTATATCATTATCAGATAAATGCTCTCCTATCTGAAATTCAACTATTTCAAGTGGAGAGCTTGTGCTTCTATTTTCAATCCTATGGGAAACTTCCCTTGGGATTTCTATCATATGGTCTTTTACTATAGCATATTCTTTGTCGCCTAAACTAATATATCCAACTCCCGATAGTACTATATGGTATTCATCTCTATAGTGATGGAATTGCTTAGAAGTGTAGCTTAATGGATTTATAAAAAGATATTTTATAAGAAAATTTTCGCTCATTAAAATTATACTATAAAATCCCCATGGCTTGATTTCTCTTCTTATCGCTTTTGCTTTCTTAACCTTATTAATAAACGATATTAGGCTTTTGTTTGGTTGCTTATAAGCTCCACCCAATAAATTTTTATTACTTTCTGTCGTTGAAACTGGTTCTTTTTCTCTAATCACATGCTGAAATGACACCGGTTCTTTGCTAAACTTCTCACTCAATTCTAAAACTGAATTCCAAGTTCCAACATCCAACCAATCGAAATTAGCCTCTACCATTGTAATGTTCTTTGCTTTTTCCATTACCAAGTAATCAATAGATATGCCTTCAATTCCTGCAAAATCTCGTTGTTTTAAATACAGAAATCTCTCTTGCGGTATGAAATGTTTCACACTTGCAAAACATAAATTATAAAGACTTGGAGCAGATTTTTTGATCTCATCTATATAGCGTTTTGCTTTGAACACAAATATTCCAGAATTCCAATAATAATTATTACTTAATACATGCTCAGGTTTCTCTATGAAATCCTTTACTATATGATACTTTTCCTTATGATCATAAACTGCATTTATATAGCCGTATTCAGAATCGAATTCATGAAGTTTGACTCCAAAAGTAACTATAGAGTCATCCTCAGAGGCTAACTTAGACGCTTTCTCAACGGAAGCATAAAAATTATTCAAATCACCTATAAAATGGTCTGAAGGCAGAATTAACATTATCTCGTTTTCATTGCAGAGAAGCGCAGCAATTAATATCGCTGCTGCTGTTCCAATTTTCACTGGTTCGAAAATCACTTTATATTCTCGCAGCGCATGCAACTCCTTCTTCACTAACGACTCGTACTGTATATTTGTGGCAATTATGGGTGGCATATAACCACTTTTTAGCCTCAATAAAGTGTTCTGAAACATAGTGTTATGGCTAAATATTTTTTGAAATTGCTTTGGCTTCGATAAAGGCCAAAGTCTGCTGCCACTACCACCACATAGTATTACAGGGCGCATATAGTTAAGAAAATTAATTAAATAATTAACATCTTATACTAAGAGTAAAATGCATGCAAGTTTTTGTTGTGGAATAGTTAATAAAGAAAGTAAATGTTAATTTAAAGTAGTGGCCGTTTAGCGAGAAGGTAATTGAATTCTTTCGTCTTGCAATGAATTCCGTCTGCTTAGTACTTCATTAACATGAGGAGTATCACTCACTTTTTCAACATCTGCTTTTTTAAACGCAGCTATTTTCTCATTACTTTTGTTTTGCAACTTCTCCTTCTTTAAGCTTTTTCCAATATCTGGTTCTCTAGATTTATCTATACTTTCACTACTTTTATTTGACGGCTTCTCTAAGTCTTTTTCAATACCTGGCCTTCTAGCGTTAAGCTCATCCCATGTGCCCACTATACTAAGTGGCTTATGATCCTTTTGCCCTGGCTTTAGCCTTTCTCCACCTTTAATAACATTAAAGTCACCTTTTGCTTCTTCCCAACATCCTTTCAATTGGTGTTTCCACATAGTGAAGTAAGCATCACCATACTTCTTTTTATCTGCTACAAATAATAAAATTGGAGCCTTAAGTATGGTAGCTCCCATATTCACTAAATTTTTTACTGCCATTGCAGGGGTGAACAAAAGATAGCCAAAAGACTTTGCAATTGGGTTTTGTTCGCTTATTAAATACTCCCCTAACTTTATAGGAAGAGAGGTCAACAATTTAGTACAAACTTTAGCCAAGCTTGTAGCAAAAACGATAGGAACAGATATAAGACTTTTATCTAGCTCTAGATTACCATCCTGATCTCTAATTTCTAAAAAATGGGTGCTTAGCTTCTTGTAATCACTAGCGTATAGTAATTTTCCATTTCTTCCTTTTTCATCTCTATCTTTCTCATCAACTTCTCCCGTGTCATCATTGATGAAGCAACCTTTTTTAGCAAGAAAAGAAGAATTAGTTAATCTAAGTAACTTAGTATCAACCTCAAAGACCGGCAAGTGTTTTTCAAGATCTATTTTTGAAAACTTAAATGGCTTATAAAATTTACTATAATCATTAACCTCAAGCCTACCTTTACTAACTAAAAAGTCAATAGTAAAGTAAGATTTTTTATCAATTTCCTTAACCAAGGCTAGATCAAATTTGTATTCATTATATATAAGCTGGTACTCTGGATTTCCGTCTTTATCTTTTACAAGCTTGTCATTTTTTTTTACAACTCTCCCAGAATCTACAATCTGATAATAATTTTTTGGATATTGACACTTTCGTCCATCCTCATATATCATTACCTTTCTAAGGTCTTTGACATAAACTTGAGACTCAGATGAACTAAATAGATCCTTCACCTTTAGCGTAAGATCTATTCCCCACTTTTTCAATGTCTCTAACATATTGCTAAACCAAAATCGCTATAGTTCAATGATAAAACTAGTACACTAATAATATATTAACACAGAATTGGCAATTTTACAAGAAAATATGCCTGTAAAAGACAAAGATTGTAAAAGCGAGGGTTATATAAGTAATGCTTGATAAGTACTTTATGCATGTAATTGTAAAAATCCTTAGAGATACGCTGTGTATATAATCTTCACACACTACCTGCATTCCAAGAACTGCGTGCCAAAAAATGCAAAACAACAATACAACAAAAAATAAAAGCTCTAGAGGGTGATTAATAAATTTTTCACTAAAAGACAAAGAGCTATCAGTATAAAATGCGCAAGAAAATGAATAGATAAACCAAGGAAACATGAGCAGTAAAATTACCGCAGAAACACGCTGGACCCACCAATGATGTACTGAATTTCCAGATTGACTCATATAAACATAAATAAAAAAGCAATAGTAGAAAGAAGTAGCGTTACTGTCAGCAGTATAGCACTCCTTGAAACGCCAGTAATTTCTAAATTAAGCCCAACATCCCACAATAAATGACGAATACCATTAAGAAAATGATATACAAAACTTATAAAACATAAGACATAAGCTAATTTAGCAACATGAGTGAATAATAATGCATTTAAGTACCTTACTATAAGTAACTCAGGAAAGTAAACATGTAATATGAAATACCAAGAAAGTATCATTAATAAAAGGAATAGCAAGATACCAGTCAATCTGTGCATAATAGAGAAAAAAGTAGTAACTTGTACTTTATATATTTGTAAATGTGGAGAAAGAGGCCTATCACTCATAAAATTCCGTTATCGGGAAATTAAAATAAAGTAGAAGTAAAGACAGCAGTATAGCACATAACAACACCATCATTAAAAATGGTAAGTTATGCGCAAAGCCCAAGGAGGTAATCCAGCTGCAGATTCCCCTACTGCTACCTTGTTACGACTTCACCCCAGTCACCGATCCCACTTTAAATAACTCCCTCCTTGCGGTTAGGTCGTTAGCTTCGAGTAAAACCAATTCCCATGGCGTGACGGGCAGTGTGTACAAGACCCGAGAACGTATTCACCGTGGCATGCTGATCCACGATTACTAGCGATTCCAACTTCATGTACTCGAGTTGCAGAGTACAATCCGAACTGAGATGGCTTTTAAGGGATTAGCTTAGCCTCGCGACTTTGCAGCCCATTGTAGCCACCATTGTAGCACGTGTGTAGCCCACTCCATAAGGGCCATGATGACTTGACATCATCCCCACCTTCCTCCAGTTTATCACTGGCAGTTTCCTTAAAGTCCCCAGCATTACCTGATGGTAACTAAGGATGAGGGTTGCGCTCGTTGCGGGACTTAACCCAACATCTCACGACACGAGCTGACGACAGCCATGCAACACCTGTGTGAAATCCGGCCGAACCGACCCTATCCCTTCGAATAGGTATAATTTCCATGTCAAGGAGTGGTAAGGTTTTTCGCGTTGCATCGAATTAAACCACATGCTCCACCGCTTGTGCGGGTCCCCGTCAATTCCTTTGAGTTTTAATCTTGCGACCGTAGTCCCCAGGCGGAATGTTTAACGCGTTAGCTATAATACAGAAAGTAAACTTCCCATATTTAACATTCATCGTTTACAGCGTGGACTACCAGGGTATCTAATCCTGTTTGCTCCCCACGCCTTCGCGCCTCAGCGTCAGATTTGAACCAGATAGACGCCTTCGCCACTGGTGTTCCTCCTAATATTTACGAATTTCACCTCTACACTAGGAATTCCTCTATCCTCTTTCAATCTCTAGGTTAGCAGTTTTAAAAGCAGTTCCAAGGTTAAGCCTCGGGATTTCACTTTTAACTTACTAACCAGCCTACGCGCCCTTTACGCCCAATAATTCCGAATAACGCTAGCCCTCTCCGTATTACCGCGGCTGCTGGCACGGAGTTAGCCAGGACTTCTTCTGTGAGTACCGTCATTATCTTCCTCACTAAAAGAGCTTTACAACCCAAAGGCCTTCTTCACTCATGCGGCATGGCTGGATCAGGCTTTCGCCCATTGTCCAATATTCCCCACTGCTGCCTCCCGTAGGAGTCTGGACCGTATCTCAGTTCCAGTGTGGCTGATCATCCTCTCAGATCAGCTATAGATCATTGCCTTGGTAGGCTATTACTCCACCAACTAGCTAATCTAATATAGACTCATCTAATAGCAATAAATTTTTCCCCCGTAGGGCGTATACGGTATTAGTTGCCGTTTCCAACAATTATTCCGTACTACTAGGTAGATTCCTATACATTACTCACCCGTCTGCCACTAAGTTATACCATAGCAAGCTACAATATAACTCCGTTCGACTTGCATGTGTTAGGCCTGCCGCCAGCGTTCATTCTGAGCCAGGATCAAACTCTCAAATTTAGACTTCAACCTATAAAAGATTGAGGGTACATCGGATAAATCCGACAAAAAATAATTTAGCTTAATACTGCTGTCTTTATTTCTACTTTAGAAATATTTTAATCTCCAACTATTCAAACAACTTTGAGAGTATTATTATGTGATATAATCACTATGTCAATATGTTTTTGCAAATTAAAAGCATTAATGTATAAATATATAACTATTTGGAATATTACCATGAAAAAATACATCTTTCTGCTTGCACTCGCACCAATGTTAGTTGGCATCACATTATACTTATTGCGCAACATTGATAACACAAAACAATCTATAACTGCGGGTGACAAGTTTTACGAAGTATTATTCTTTAAAAAAGATAATAAGCCGCTGCTAGAAGAAATAGATTCAAATTGGGGGTATTTAGCAAATTTTGAACACGCATTCAATCATATCTCAAATTCAATGCCAACAAACACAGCATCTATTTATAATGATTTGGCAGATGATAAAGATGCTCCTAATGTTTTGCGTGAGTTAGCACAATACTTAGAGGTAATGAGCTTACTTCACTCCAACGGTAAAAAAATAAATAAAGATAAAATTGATAATTTAGAATCAAGTGCAGTGTATCCTTATTCAAGCCAAGAAGCTATCGCTGTAGTAAAGATACATAATAACGACATTAAAGGTGCAACTGAAATATTGCGTTCCCTATTAAATGACAGAAAATGCCCTATCCTAATCAAAGCTAATGCACAAGAACTACTCAGGATATATGGAAGTTAACTCATTAGACTTTTTGTATAGTTTTTGGCAACAACCGTTAGAAACGAAAAACTACTTGACAAACTCCGCCAGCGCCCTTATTATGATAATAAGGGTATTTATTGGCGAATTACATAAAATTATAGCGGCTGTATGTCTTTTTTATTTTTTCTACATTCAGCCAAATCGCGCTTATTTTAAGCGTTAGCACATTATTACAGTGCCAGTTTAAATTATTATAGGGTCAAAACTCGCACCACGGGGCTTCTTTTGCCTTTTTTTTCTGCCTGGTAAATTTCTTAAACATTTGTAGCTAAGGTTAGTTGCATTTAAAAGCAGCTAAATTGCAGTATTTAAGAATTAAAAAACGCCAATACTGAAAATAGACAATGACCAGTGTTTCTTTTGCCTTTTTTTTCGCTTGGTAAATTTCTTAATGTTTGTAACCAAATGAACTGGGCAGCGCGTGACACTGCCCTCCTTTGTCATCCGAGTGGCCCCTATGATGTCATTCCAGTGCTTGACACTGGAATCCAGGAAACTTAACTTTACACCAGGTAATAAGAACTGGATCCCAGTGTCTGGGCACTGGGATGACAAAAAAAGGATGCTACTGGAATGACAGGAAAATGGGCTACTTGGATCCTAAAGGGAAGCGTTCGTGCAATTATTGTGCATGAATTTAATGGCACAACTTATGACAATTATCTTCGCACCAAAACGTTTGTGAGACTCAGTGTTTAGATTTAATTCGCCTATTCAGCTAATTTTTATTACAATTACAACAAAATAATTTTGGCTTTGATGAAAACTGTATATGTATGTCAATCCTGTGGTCATAGCACTTGTATCTTGTAAAAAGCATCTAATGTTTTAAGCTTAAGCATTAGATGGAGAAGGGAAGCACTCTGTCATAGGGCTTAGATATAAAATCTGTCAAGTAGATAAGAGCTCCCTTCTCAAAGGTATAGGCTGGAAGGTATCGTAGAAAGACCTAAATGGTTCTAATTCTATATCCTCAAGAATAGCCTTACTTTTCATTTTTAATGGTAACGTATGGGGTTATATATGATCAACAACTTTCTGGGAATAGATGTATCAAAAGATCGCTTTGATGTTTTTCTCTCATTTATAAGTAAAAAAGGAAAACGTGAAACTAGGAAAAGAAGCTTTAAGAACGATGATAATCGGTTTCAAGGTCTGCAGAGCTTTCTACAAAAACATAACGTAGAGCAAGTGAAAGCTTGTATGGAAGTTACTGGTTGTTATAGTGAAGCTCTGGCTGAATTTCTACACAATGCTGGACATTTTGTAAGTGTTGTAAATCCTTCTTGCATAAGATCTTATGCAAGAAGTAAGCTTGTACGACAAAAGAATGATCAGACCGATGCGGAAATTATTGCTGATTACTGACAAAGACAGGAACCAACTCGTTGGACACCACCTTCTCCTGAGTTAAAAAAATTAAAACATCTTTATCGTTGCTCGGCTGCGTTAAAAGATGAATTGACATTAGTAAATAACCACTTAGAAAAAAAAGAGAGACTGCCTAAAGAAGTTACAAATGCTTGGGAAGACCTTGCAATGAATATAGCTCAAAAAATAGAAACAATAAAAAACTCCATACGTGAACTATTAAAGCAACACAAAGAGTTGTTGGAAAATTTTCAACTTCTATTAACTATTTCAGGCATAGGAGAGGAATCAGCAATAGCTATCTTAGCTGAAGTTCCTGACATAAAAGCTTTTAGAAATGCCAGGCAATTGGCAGCATATGCTGGAGCTATACCACGAAATATAACGTCAGGTTCCTCTGTATATGCCAAGCCCAGATTAAGTAAATCAGGTTCACGAACACTACGTAAGGCAATGTATTTTCCTGCTATAGTAGTTAAAAATCACAATCCTATTATTATGACTTTTTGCAAGAGATTAAAAGAAAAAGGCAAGCATAATATGGCCATTGTGGGAGCTGCGATGCATAAGTTACTCCATATTGTTTTTGGTGTTCTAAGGTTCAAAGAAGGCTTTTGATCCAGATCATATCAAAAACTACAGGGCAAAGCTGTTGGAGGAAGGTTTACTTAGCTGATTGTTAAAAAAAATACTTTCAATCTTATATGAAATATTGCCTTATTTTGTAATTTTCTTGTTGACTAACTAGACGGTATCTGCTTGGATCCTAGAGGGAAGCGTTCGTGCAATTATTGTGCATGAATTTAAATGGCACAACTTATGACAATTATCTTCGCACCAAAACGTTTGTGAGACTCAGTGTTTAGATTTACTTCGCCTATTCAGCTAATTTTTATTACAATTACAACAAAATAATTTTGGCTTTGATGAAAACTGTATATGTATGTCAATCCTGTGGTCATAGCACTGGTAGGTGGGTAGGAAAGTGCATCGCATGTGACAATTGGGATACAGTTGTTGAGGAAATAGCAGTAAAAACGGGCAAAAGAAGTATATCTGCGCCAATTTTAATAAAGACGTTATCGGGTAGCGAAATTATCACTCCAAGTCGTTTTCTAACAGGAATAGAAGAATTAGATAGAGTTTTTGGTGGGGGTATCGTTCAAGGTGCTAGCATTTTAATTGGAGGCGAACCTGGTATTGGAAAATCCACCCTTTTGCTTAGAATTGCAGCTAATGTTGTGCAACTTTCCTCTTTTGAATGTCTTTATGTATCTGGCGAGGAATCTTTAGAGCAAGTGAGTCTCAGAGCAAAGCGTCTTAAGATAAATGAACCTAAAATCAAGCTTTTATCTACAGTGTCTTTAACTGATGTAGTAGCAACAATAAAGGAAAATAAAAGTATTAAATTCTTAGTAATTGACTCTATACAAACAATGTATGATAGCAGAATTACATCGGCACCAGGAACTGTAACTCAGGTTCGTACTTGTGCCCATGAATTAACCATTCTTGCGAAACAATATGGTGTTTCTCTTTTAATAGTTGGTCATATAACTAAGGATGGACAAATAGCTGGACCTAAAACTTTGGAGCATATGGTAGATACGGTATTATATTTTGAAGGTGAAAATAGCAATCAATACCGTATTTTACGCACTATTAAAAATAGATTTGGTCCTGCAAATGAAATTGGTGTTTTTGAGATGTCTGAAGCAGGACTTGTGCCTGTTGATAATCCATCATCATTGTTTCTGATGGCCCATGACAGAGAAGTAGTTGGCAGCGCTGTATTTGCAGGAATTGAAGGTTCAAGACCAATTTTAATGGAAGTTCAAGCGTTGATAGCAGGGACTAATATGGCAACCCCAAGAAGGGCAGTAGTTGGGTGGGATATTAATCGATTGGCTATGATCATCGCGGTGCTAAATGCTCGCTGTAAAATGTTTTTGCATGATAAAGAAGTGTACCTAAACATCGCTGGAGGATTGAAAATACAGGAACCATCGGCTGATCTTGCTGTTGCTGCTTCCCTTATTTCAAGTGTAGTAAATTTACCGCTGCCAACTTCTTCAATAATCTGCGGTGAAGTTGCACTTTCTGGAGAAATTAGGAATGTCTCGTATGCTGATCTTAGACTAAAAGAAGCACAAAAGTTAGGATTCAAAAAAGCAATTATGCCTAAAAATGGTAATTACTCTTCTCATGATATTGAGATAATTAAGCTTGGTCACGTAAGGGAATTAAGAGAAATTTTTAATTACAATTAAATAATGCTTCAGCAAACTCTTTACTAGTAAACTCCTTTAAGTCCTCTATACTTTCACCAATTCCTATAGCATGTAACTTTACCTTATAAGCTTCTGCAAGTCCAATTACTACTCCGCCCTTAGCAGTGCCATCTAGCTTTGTTATGATTAACCCTGTAACACTAACCATCTTACTAAATGCCTCTAATTGGCTATAAGCATTTTGGCCAGTAGTTGCGTCAAGAACTAAAATAACATCATGAGGGGCAGTGTCATCCAATTTCTTTATCGTTCTATATATTTTTGATAACTCCTCCATAAGGTTCACATTATTTTGCAGCCTTCCTGCTGTGTCAATTAGAACAACATCAACGTTATCTTTTATAGCTTGACTTACAGCTCTATATGCCACACTTGCAGAGTCGCTACCATGCTCTCCAGTAATAATCAAGCAATCAGAACGTTCTGCCCAAATGTTTAATTGTTCACTAGCAGCAGCTCTAAATGTATCGCATGCAACAAGCATAACGGACTTTCCCATCTCCTTATATTTATATGCGAGCTTACCTATAGTTGTGGTTTTACCATTACCATTTACTCCACATACCATTATTATGTGTGGTTTTCTGTTTAAAATTAACGGTTGCACGACAGGGTTTAATATAGCTTCTATTTCGTTCATTAACTGCTGTGTGATGATATTATGCTCAACTTCCTTGTCAAATTTGATGCTTGCGAGCCTATCGATAATCAACTTAGAAGTTTTATGACCAATATCCATGCTAATTAGCAATTCTTCTAGCTCATCTAAAAGCGACTGATCTAATTTTTTTTTGCCAGAAAAAATACTTTTCACCCCGTCGCTAAAGCGAGAAGAAGTTTTTAACAAGCCTTTATAAAGGTTACTAAACAAACTCAAGGGAATACTCCTTTTTAAATTATAAACTTAATGATAACATAGAGACGCTGGTTGTAAAGAAATACACGTATTATGTGTATTTGTAAAGTTAAACAGTCGTTTTACGGGAATTTTGAAAGTAAAATACACGTAAAACGACTGTTTTCCTTTAGTTTTTAACCTAAGTATGTTATAATGTAGGGCAGTGGTTTATAGGTAATTTTATGAGTTATAATGAGAAAATTTTAGATCATTACGAAAATCCAAGGAATGTTGGCTCTCTGGATAAAAATGATCCAAATGTTGGTACTGGTTTAGTTGGTGCACCATCGTGCGGTGATGTAATGAAATTGCAGATAAAGGTCAATGACAAAGGTGTTATTGAAGATGCAAAATTTAAAACTTTTGGTTGTGGTTCTGCCATTGCTTCAAGTTCCTTGTTAACAGAGATGATAAAGGGAAGAACCATCAGTGACGTTACACAGATAAAGAATACTCAAATAGTGGAAGAGTTGTCTTTACCTCCAGTGAAGATACACTGCTCGGTGCTTGCTGAAGATGCTATAAAGGCTGCTATTCATGATTATCAAAGCAAACAAAGTAAAGGTGGACATTGAGAACTAAAGCATGAGTGAATATCAAGGAGTAAACGCTATAAAGAAAGATAAAAAACTTATTACTATAACTGTGAAAGCAGTAGAAAGGATAAGGTATTTATTGGACCAAAAGAAGCATACTAACCTTGAGAAACCGGAAGAAGCAATAGGAATAAGAGTGCTAATTAAACAAAAAGGATGTTCTGGTTTAAAATATGATATTGAATATGCGTATGATACTCGTCCTTTAGAGTCGATGATTGAGGAAAACTGCAGTGATGACCAAAAAGTTAAAGTGTTGATCGATCCAAAATCTGTCATGTTTATTCTTGGCTCTGAAATGGATTATATAGAAGAAAAATTTTCATCGGGTTTTGTTTTCAAAAATCCTAATGAGAAAGGAAAATGTGGTTGTGGAGAGAGTTTTCATGTCTAGCAGCTATTTTACATTGTTTGAAATTGAACCAACTTTCAATATCAGCTTTGATGAGTTAGAGAAAAAATATATTGAGCTAAGCAGGACTGATATAAACGAAGGACAATCTAAAAATATAATTAATATTAACAAAGCTTATCAAGTGCTGAAGTCACCACTAGAACGTGCCAAGCATTTGTTGAATCTTTTTGGTGTGGAAAGCCCAAAGGATCATCCAAATTCCGAAATATTAAATGAATCAATGGAAATAAGAGAATATTTGCTGGACTGCGATGATCTACAATTTGCAAGTAGGATGGTTGATGAAAAAATAAAAGATTGCGTTAAAAACCTAATTAACACTTTTGCTGTAAAGAATTTTGATGGAGCTGCTACACAAGTCTTAAGATTGAAATATTTATATAAGTCATTTGAGGAGGTGAAAAAGAATGCAACCAATTCAAATTTCTGAACCAAATTCAAGTGAAGTAGTTTTTGGTATAGATCTTGGTACTACCAATTCTTTAATTGCCATGGTAAATAAAGCTGGCAACGTGGAGATATTTAAAGATGAGCAGGGAAGAGAGCTACTGCCTTCTGTTATTTCTTATGAAAATAATACATTGAAAACTGGCTGTGACGTCGGTCAAAATGCAATCTACTCAATAAAGCGTTTAATGGGTGAAAGTGTTGAAGAATTAAATAAAGAAGGCCTCAATTTTGAAATAGATAACGAAAGTGAAAAAGTTATTAGAGTAAAATGCTCAGAGGAGAAGTATCTTACTCCTGTTGAGATTTCTGCTGAGATATTAAAAGCTTTATGCGAGAGGGTAAAAAAATCCACAGGGATAAAAGTGAAAAAAGCAGTAATTACTGTGCCAGCTTACTTTGACGATTCAGCACGTAACGCAACTAAATATGCAGCAAAATTAGCTGGCATAGAAGTTCTTCGCCTCGTTAACGAGCCAACCGCTGCAGCGCTTTCTTACTCCATTGAAAAGAACAATAACAGTGGAATATATGCAGTTTATGACCTTGGTGGAGGAACATTTGATATTTCAATATTGAAATTACATCAAGGAGTGTTTCAAGTCCTTGCGGTTGGTGGTGATACCAAACTCGGCGGTGATGATTTTGATCACCTACTAAGTTCAATTGTACTTGATAAGTATAGAGAAAAAGTAGGTTTAAACAAGGAGTCGACAACACACCTTAATGTCATTCCAACAAATAACGCTGGAACCTGCAATATCCGTACCGCGAAAGAATACTTAAGTGAAAATGCATCAGGCACTTTTGGCTTTAACATTAACGGCAAGCCATTTGAATGTGAAATAACTAGAGAAAAGTTCGAACAGGCAATAAGTCCTTTGGTTAGTAAAACTATCAATATAGTCACTCGTACTATAAGCGATATAGATCTTAAAATTGATGATATAAAAGGAGTAATTTTAGTTGGTGGTGCAACTAGAACACCATTGGTTCAAAATTCACTAGTCAAACTCTTTGGAAATAAAGTACTGAATGACGTGGATCCGGATAAAGCAGTTGCCATTGGGGCAGCTCTGCAGGCTCATGATTTAACTTCGAGCTCAAAAGATAGGAATATTCTCCTGGATGTTCTACCTTTATCACTTGGCATAGAAACTATGGGAGGCATAGTTGAAAAAATCATACCAAGAAATACGCCACTACCAGTTTCAGAGATAAAAGAATTTACAACTTATGTTGATGGGCAAACAGCAATGAAAATTCACGTTTGTCAGGGAGAACGTGAAATGATAGAGGATAACAAATCTCTAGCGCAGTTTGAACTAAAAGGTATACCTCTACTGCCTGCAGGTTCTGCAAGAATTGAAATAGAATTTACAGTTAACGTTGACGGAATCTTGACTGTTACTGCAAGAGAAAAAGCTACCAGAATCGAGCAGACAGTTGAAGTAAATTCAAGTTTTGGCTTGAGTGAAGCTGATGTTCAAAATATGGTTAACCAGTCAATAAACAGCTTTGATGAAGATATGAAGGCTCGTTCCCTTGCAGAGGCTAAAATTAACTGTAACAAGCTCATACATCTAGTTGAAAATGTTTCCACTGATCAAAAGTTGAAAAACCTATTACAAAACGCAAAAAACGCTTTACAAGGCAATGACTTGAATGAAATTAACAACGCTATCGCTGAGTTAGAAAGTTCTGCTTTAGAATTATGTGAATTAACAGATAGGTAGAGTTTACACAACTTTATGCAATATCCTGTCAAATCTCAGAGCAACAGGTAACCTGAAATTAAATGGTAACCAATCGACCTTCCCCAATTTAAACGATAAACCAACTATACTTACACGCCCAATGATATTTTCCATTGGTACAAAACCAACTTCAGGAAACCTGCTATCCAAAGAATTATTTCTATTGTCTCCCATAACAAAAAATTGATCGTTAGGTACATAATAAACCGGAGTGTTATATGATAGCTTATTAGAAATGTTATCTACCAAAATCTCATGCTCCTTGCCACTTAAAAGCGTTTCTATATATCTTGGTATGTTATGATTTGACTCATAATCAAAAAAACTTTCAATTTGCCTTCGCTCTACTTTCTGATCATTTAGGTATAATTCTCCCTCTATCATTTGCACTTTGTCACCTGGTGTTCCTATTACTCGCTTAACAAACCTGATGCTGTCATTTCTTGTGGGTTTAAAAACTACTATGTCGCCACGCTTTGGAGGGGTATAAAAAATCCTGCCGCTAAAAATGTTTGGAGAAAATGGAAATGAGTGTTTACTGTAACCGTATGAATATTTACTAGTAAAAATGTAATCCCCTTCAAGTAGGGTGCTTTTCATTGAACCAGAAGGTATATGAAATGGCTCGAATAAAAAACTACGTATTGATAGCGCAATCAACAGTAAAAAAAACAATGAAGATAAAAATCTTCCCGTTCTTATCACCCAGTTTTTGCTTAGTTCTTCCAACTTTTCCAACTTTGTTTTTCTTATAGATTAAGCTTATTATAATACATAAATTAAAAAATGGTAATATGAAATTTTACTTGTGAATGTTATTCCTCTATTCAAAACAATTTTGAAAAGGCGGTTCATTTCTTTCAATGGTGTCATCCAAGTAGCGTGACACATAACTCTACGAACATTGCAATTTGCAGGTGGCAGATGAAAGTAGCTGACACTGAGATCCAGAAAAAAGAATGGTGTCATCCGAGTAGCTGACACTGGTTCCTGCAATCTCATCGAAAACGTTGTAACCACTTTCTATAGACCTGCTGAGAATCAAGCAATAAAAAGAAGGAAAGGAGGGTGACTAAAATCAAGGTTAACTAAAAGGCGTGCTTAAGATTCACAATACCAGCAATAATATTGAACCTCAGGTTGTATTTTTTCTGAAAATTGCGGTAAACATGAGACATAATCTTAAATATCTTTATCTCACGGATCTTATTTTCTACTCTCATTCTAAATGATGCTAATCTTCTATTATGCTCTTTCTGCTCTGGAGTTAATGGCTTTTTACGATACTTTTTATATGGAATTATAACATTGCTTTGCAATTTTTGCCAACCTTGATATCCAGAATCGGCATATTTTATGCTATCGATTGGTAAATATTTTTCTTGTTTCCTTATGCGAAAATCATTAATTCTACCACGATATGAATTTGACACTGATAAAATTCTTCCACCTTCTTCGATAATAATCTCAGTTTTCATAGTGTTGGTTCTTTTTTTTCCTGAATATGATTTCTTCCGTTTTTTACTATCTTCTGGTCTCTGTATTTGCTGTTCTGTAACATCAGCCAGAATCTTCAGTATTTTTTCTGGTGTCATACTTCTATCTTTTGTTATAGTAACTTTTTTGGCAAGTAATGGCTCTATTTTCTTCAGTAACCTACATACATTTGCGTTGTGAACATTGAACAGGCACCCTAAAAATCTATGTGTTATGTAAGTGCGATAGTACAAAATTACGCAAAATAACTTATCTTCTAGAGTTGGTAGTTGTGATCTTCTACCATGGCACTTTTTCTGTTTTTCAACTCTTTCCCACCCAGACCTAACTTTTTCCACTACCTTTTCGAACTCCTCTATAGTTAAACCTGTTATATTACGAAAGTTTCTTGGGTGTTTCTTCATGTTATAGTAACTAAAGCTCATTTTTTTACCTTACTCAATCTGCTTATTCTTCTTCTACTTCTCTCACATTATTTTTTCAATCACCTTTTGCAGCAGGTCTAATGCTAATTTGCTTGTAAGCAACCTGGATCCCAGTGTCGGCTACTTGGATGACACCATTATAGAGTGAACCAGTGTCAGCTACTTTCATGACACCATCTGGATGCAAATTTCCTTAAACGTTCGTAAACTTAAAACTTTACTTTAGGTCAAACTGCTGTATAGTGGCTTTATAGCTTTAGTTTTACAATGAATATACCTAGTATAGAAAATTGTGATCTTCACAATAAAACCGTCTTACTCAGAGTTGACTTCAATGTTCCTATAAAAGATGGAGAAATTCGTGACGTCACTCGTATTTTGAGAGCATTGCCTACTATTGAGTATTTAGTTAATGCAAGTGCAAAGATTATTATTATATCGCATTTCGGACGCCCAAAGGCCAGAGACAATAATCTGTCACTAAAAAATGTAATTGACACTTTATCGCAGTTACTAAATAAAAAAGTGAAATTCATTGATGATTGCGTTGGTGAAAAAGTGCAAAAAGCAGTGAGTGCTATGGATGCAAGAGATATAATATTACTAGAGAATCTAAGATTTTATAAAGAGGAAGAGCAGAGTGACTCAAATTTTGCCAAACAACTAGCATCTCTAGCGGATATATATGTAAATGATGCATTTTCTTGCTCTCACAGAGCTCACGCTTCTATTTCACGCATTACAGAGTTTTTACCTTCCTACGCGGGATTTTGCTTACAAGATGAGCTAAAGTATCTTGAAAAAGCTGTATCGTTTAAAACTAAACCTATTACTGCGATAGTTGGGGGAGCCAAAATGTCAACTAAGATAAAAATGCTTATAAAGCTAACAGAAAAGGTTGATTACCTAGTTCTCGGAGGTGCAATTGCTAATAATTTTTTGTTATTTAGCAAAGTAAATATAGGAAAATCTTTCTTTCAAAATGGTGTTGACGACCTTCTACATAATATTGTTGAAACAGCAAATAAAAACAATTGCAAAATAGTTGTGCCAGAAGACGTTCTGGTTGCAGTAAACTCTGATTACAGCACTAGTATTTCAAGAAGAACTGAGTCCATTTTGGATGGTGATATAATTTTGGATATCGGACCACAAACTTTGAGTACAATAAGCAGTATAATAGCAAGCAGTAAGACTCTGCTGTGGAATGGACCTATTGGTGTTTTTGAACATTCAGCTTTTGCAAGTGGTACAATAGGGGTAATGAAAGTCGTAAGTGACTTAACGCACAAAGGAAAGTTAACCAGCATAATAGGGGGAGGTGATAGTCTATCTGCAGTAAGCGCTGCAGGCCTTACCGATAAGGATTTTACATGTGTTTCCACTGGTGGAGGAGCGTTTTTAAGTTGGCTGGGTGGTGATGAAATGCCGGGAGTTGCTGCTCTGCAAAAATGCACTCAACATTAGATTAAAACTTTTTTAAATTGTTTCTTATAAGCTAGCTTTTTTGTGAACTTGATTATGTCGAAGACAGTTAAACTAATTTTGTGTTTAATAATACCGATAATAGGATTTATTTTTTATATTAAGGATCATTATTTTCACACCAGTTATGTAGAAGAAAATGTTAAGGTCAATTTTGAACCATTTTTCAGTTCACAACCAGGTTATATACCACCGTTTCCAGAATTAACTGACTTCGATAGAGGAGTGTTGAAAGTTTGTGGAGATTGGGGAGCACATCCAGATAAAGAAGATTTCAAAATTTTACTTAGTTGTCCGCAGCATCAAGAAGTAGTGAAAGGAATATATGATAAGCTTGATCATCAAGTGATTACGCCAGATGCGGATTTGGAGTTATTTAAAGATGAACTGGCTAACATTTGGTTTACAAATAGTGGAAGTGAAAAAGAAACTATAGGGTTTGGACATATTTTTTGTGGTGAGCCAAACGATAAATTAGGTGGTATGCATTTTGTAGGTAGATATGTTGAAGCTCAAGAAGATAAATGGGCAGGTGCAATTTGGAATGATAAGTCCCTATGCAATAAATCAGATATTAAGCCACCAGTTTATACATTTGGAATGAAATATTTGGGTAAGGATGGGGAAGTGAAAGTTAAATGCCCAAATGGATACGCATATAACCTTCATGCCGATGATATTTTAATTTCTGCAACTAAGGCGTTCAAGGAATTAGGAAAAGATGGAATGTGCCTATATGAAATGGAAGATGACAATTATCAATCAGTGTTTGTAAGAAAGAATGATTCTATACTTACGTTCTATCCCGACTTAACACCAAAATGTGATGATAAGAGTACTAATTGTAGTTGCAATAAATCTTAATTTCAAAACCAATAGGGTGAACAAATGATAAAAATGTTATAGCCAATTTATGCTGACCCAAGCAACACCCGCGGTATCTCATCCGCTAACTAATAGCGGAATGACGGTTTTTCAAATTGTCGGTTTATACTTCAAAAATCAGGTAAACCTTTCTTAGGTATATTTTCAAACTCACCAATTAAAGTTTTTATATCTTGCGGTAAATCAGAGACAAATTCCATGTATTTATTACTTTTTGGGTGGTATAAGCCAAGTGTATAAGCATGTAGTGCTTGCCTATTGAAATTACGAATAAAACTAGAGTTTTTAGCATATTTTGTGCTTTTACTACTATTTTTTCCGTAAACTTGATCACCAACTATGGAATGTCCTATGTGGCTCATGTGGACTCGAATTTGGTGTGTTCTGCCTGTCTCTAAAGTGCATTTAACCAGGCTTGCTTGTCCTATAACTTTTTGCACTAAATAGTAAGTGATTGCTAATTTGCCTGTGATTTTTGTTACACACATCATTTCTTTATTACCGCGTTTGGGAGCAATGTTAGTTTTTATAGTTCCCTGCTGGGAAGATAATGCTCCCCAAACTACTGCTAAATATTCTCGCTTTATTTTACGATTTGATAACAATTCAGACAAAAAACTATGGGCTTCCTCATTTTTTGCAATTACCATCAGCCCACTAGTATCTTTATCGAGTCTATGAACAATTCCTGGTCTTACATCAAGGTGAGCGATAACTGCGTTCAAGAGCGTATCATTGTTTGTCCCAGCACCAGGGTGCACTGTTAATCCACTTTGTTTACTCAGAACTATAATGTCCTCATCTTCATAGACGATATCAAGTTTTATGTCATAATTAGGCTCAATTGATGTGGATATGTTAGGTTGAACGAGATGTACTATATACTCTTCACCTGATTTTACTATGTGATCATTATTAATTATCGGTGTGCCAAGTAATTTTACCTGCTCATTCTGTATTAGTCTTTGAGTTTTACTGCGCGATATGTTGCATTTTTCAGCTATATAGGTGTCTAACCTTAATTTTTTCTCATCACTATTAATGTTTAAGGTTATATCTATCCTGCACACGCTACTTTAAATGCTGCGTGAATGTTTTTGTCTACAAAATCAACTTTTGTACTAGGAAGATCACCTTGTTTTTTAATATGGCAAGTTGTCTTAGAGCTATCTTTCCAGTGGACTATTATTTTATTATCAAAATCCCGTAGTGTTGCCTCAACCTTTTTTTCTTTATTATCTTTTTCTTCCAGCTTAATAGATTCTAATAAATAATATAAAAATTCACTTGGGTTGCCATTGATTTTTTCTTTCCATTCATCTGTTCTTTTTCGTTCAAATAAATCTTTTTTCTGCTGCCTTATTCTGTATTGTTTTTCTAAGACTGCCATTTGTTCTTGTAGATCCTTCTCTTCATCTACTAATTGATCAGTATTATCTTCATTATCAGGCTCATTTGGTTGGCTGTGTTCTTCTAATAACTGTGCTTGTATCTCTTTGTCTGCAGATCCATTAGTGCTAGTTTGCATCTCTTTATTTGCAGATCCGTTAGCATTAGATCGACTACTGCTTCCTTGCCCATTTTGTTGAGGGTTGGGGTTATTAGGTGCGTTAGGCAGTCTTTCATTGTGGAAAGTAGCTCCCGTTAGTCCCATATATTGTCCTGGCTTTAACCTGGCTACTCTATCATCAATAGTCTCTACTGCATTCTTAATAGCATTTATTGTGTCCATTACCTTCTTTACATCCACTTCACTCAGTTTATCTTTTACGTCTTTGCTAACTTCTTTACACAGAACATCCACACTTTTACTAATATCTTTCAGGCAGTCAGTTATTTCTTTACTAGCAGTTGTTTTCACCTCATCCACATTTTTCTTTATATCTTTTTCTAATTTATCAAGTAAAGCTTTGAGATCCTTCCCTATACTGCCAAGCGTTTCTTTAATGTTAATATTTGCAGGCTTTAAAAGACTATTATCAAGTAAATCGCAAGCTTTTTTAAGGTTACTGACAAATGAGTCGCAAAACGGACTAAGCAGTTCTTTCATTAGAGATATTAGTTCATTTTCCTTTTTACCAAGCTTATTTTCTATTACTGATACAACCATGCCCTTTCCAGACCAGTATGGAAGTAGAAGACCTAAAGTATTGTGGTTTCTAATAGTATGATTTTCATAATCTACGCTATTACTTATTAGATTGCTAAGTGTTGATATGATGCATACAAGAATAACGACTAATAAAGATATTAATGTTATTAGAGCATTAATGGATTGTGATATTGCTGAAACTACTATAATAGCACCAAATACATATGATCCAGTAAACAAGAAAATCCTATTTCTATTTTCTGCTTTTATATCTTCTAGTATTTTTCTCTGCGTCTTAGAAATTGGTAAAACTATTGAAAGCTTTTTCCTCTTACGATCTAAATTTGTTACAATTTCAATTTTTTCGGCTTCTTGAACAATCTGGCTGTACTGTTCATCAACTTGATAGTTTCCTACTTTTTTATCTATCTCATTCTCTTTTATTTTTTGTGTATTTATAAAGTTTATAACAGCAGTAAATAAGAGAACTGCAAGAGGAATAAAGACAAGAGGTGCTGGCGTGAACACAAACCCAGCAATACTTACTGTAACAGGCTGAATAGAAAAGGCAGTAAATGCTATAAGAGTAGCAATGGTACTTGATATCGATATAGTACCAGAATACTTTCTTATAGATCTCAAAATTCTACTGGGCTGGTCAGAAAGTTTTCTAAATCCTAAAAAATCAAAATAGTTTTTGAAAGGATCTTTAGTTTCTGTAACCATAACATTTTTCTAGTTTTAATTTATTTAGGTATACATTAACCAAACCTTAAAATCAAGTTTCTTAATTTTTCAACATGTGCCAAGGCCTATTAGAGCGCACTGTATTAATCTTTACGTAACGATTTGTTAACCAAATTAAATGTGTGCCATATGTTTTTAGATTGGTGTATTTAATAGTTCTAGTATTACAAACTGAATAGTCGAATTCACTTAATTGAATTATTAAATCAACTTTATCACAATTTTCTGAAATATCTTCTTTTTTATAAGCAAGCAGTACTGATTTATTATTTCCTTTATTATATATACAGCCATAATCGTTGCACTTTAGTCTTTTATCTGGATTGCTATATTTTGTATGATTCAAAATTTGGTTCTGCCCATTTTGTTTCGCCCATGTTTTGACAACAAAGTTCCTATTTTTTCTGGTGAGAGAATATAGTAAGTTATCACTCTCCTTTGCAGCAACATTATCAGCATTTATTAGGATGTCGGGGGTTTTATATGCGGTGCTAAAGCAAATACCTAGTACAATAAAGAAAATTCCGAAGAAACGCCAATTTCTTTCCCACAAGCACAGCCACAATAAACCAAGTGTTATGATAATAATTGATGAGGCAGGAAAAGTACGAATGGGAATAACCAAATACTGAAGACTAGCGATAGCGTTTGTTATATACAAAATACTGTCAATTGGGCGTTCTATAAGTGGCGCTATAATCCATTCAATACCGAAAGGAATCAACAAAACATAGATTATTCCAAGTGGAATAATAATTAATGTAACTATTGGTATAGCAACTAAATTTGTGATAATACCACTAATTGAAAAATAATTAAAATTGTATATCGTGTACGGAACAGTTGCTAAACTTGCTATTACTGAGCTGATCATTATCGACACAAAATATTTCATTATTTTTATTTTGAACAATTTATTAGCATTAATTTGATAACTGGCAACCAGTGCCAAAACCGCAGAAAATGACATCTGAAAGCCTGGCTTTAAAATTGCTTCTGGTTCTACTGAGAGTATCACTGCAGCAGCAAACGCAATTGCTATTAATCCTCGATATTTTCTCTCTATCATTATTGCAACGAGTACTAAAATCACCATGATGTAGGCACGCTGAGCAGAAATTTGCATACCGGTAATCAACAAATAAAACGTGTTTGGCAAGATAGTAAGGAATGCAGATATTTTCTTGGTGTTATACTTAAGAGTCAAAGTTTCAGATATTGCGAATAAATTACGAAACACTATAAAAAACAGACCAGCAACGAATGATAAATGCAAACCAGATATGGCAAACAAATGTGCTATACCTGAATCTCTTATCGCATCCATAGTTTTTTGGTCTATTCCGTCCTTTTTGCCGATTAGTAATGCAGAAATTATGTCTGCATGTGGTTTTTTAATATTTTGCTGCAGGTTTTCATAAATGTATTGACGGAAAGATTCTATATATTCTTGAAATTTCTTTGCTTCAGCCTTTTTGTGCAAAGCTATTTTGCTTGTTGCAAAACCTGTTGCACTTATTTTCTGATAATATGCTATTCTTGCAAAATCATATGCATGCTCCAAGGGCGCAATCTTTATAGGGAAGAGTTTTGCTGATAATTTTACTTGATCGCCTATTTTAATGCCTTTTTCCACTTTGGTTCTAACTGATATTCTGATGTTATCTAGAGCTCTATCCGGTGTCATTCCAGCGCGTAACGCTGGAATCCATATCTTTTTTTTCTGGATCCCAGTATCAAGTACTGGGATGACAAAAGGGGGTGCTGGGATGACAGGAGAGGATTTTGAGATAGCAGAGGGTTTTGTAACAGAAAGCAGAAATTGTTTGTATGAGCCCCTGTCATTAATGTCCTTCACTGTGGCAATTATATCTTTTACGTATCTCTCTTTATCAAGAATTTGAGTATCAACTAAAGCTGTTCTTAATTTACTAGCTGTAAATCCTATGAGCACTGCAATTAAAGCAATGCATAGTATTGTGTACCTTTTGTGCAGTATCGCAATCAGAGTTAGTGTAGGTGGAAGCAAAAGAAAAATAGATATAGTGAAAATGCAGCTTGGTTCAAAACTTAGGGAAAAATAGGTTAAAATCCCTACACACTGACACACAGGAAACCACAGTATCAAGTTATATTTTTCATTACGTAGGTTATGACGTATATAGCTAACTATTATGTCAAAAAAAGTTAATAAATATACTAATATACGACCCATAGCGGATTTTATCCTTGTATATCCTATAATTGCAAGTATAATAGTTAAATAAACAACGACGCGGGATGGAGCAGCTCGGTAGCTCGTCAGGCTCATAACCTGAAGGCCGTAGGTTCAAATCCTACTCCCGCAACCATTTTCCAACTGTGCGAATATTGTGGTTTCAGGCAGCTCATACAAACCAAAACTTACTTGACAAATTCCGCCAACCCCATTACTATGACAATAAGATTATTTTTCGACTCAAAACTTGTTTTTGATCCGTGCGGGTTCAATGACAAAAATTCAGTAAAAAACTTAAAGTATTTATTGGCGGATTATATAAAATTATAGCGGCTGCATGTCTTCTAAATTTTTTCTACATCCAGCCAAATCGCGCTTATTTTAAGCATTAGCACATTATTACAGCGCCACTTACAGTAATAGAGAGTCAAAACCAGCTACTCGGAGGTTTCTTTGCCTTTTTTTTCACTTAGTAAATTTCTTAACGTTTATAATTTAGATTAGTTGCGGCTTAAAAGCAGCTGAATCGCGGTTATTAAGCGTATAGCACCGAACAGAAGAAATCTGTCAAACCAGGAAGAAACTCCTCAATTTAAGTTTTTAGTAGTTTTTAAGTATAGTTGTATAGGAAGCGCCTCTGAAGTTATAACCGAAATTTTCACTGGTGCCATAAGTACCCGTCGTTTAGCATGGTTTTGGGAGGAACGGTCAAATCATTGATGGAGTTTTTTAGGCTACCTCGGTTAGGAGATTGTATTATCTAACCGTTCCAAGCTGAAGCGTTTCCCTATTACAAATTATAATAAGGGAGTTACTATGAAAAAAGCAAAAAGTAAATTAGAGATCATGAATCCTGATGCAGCAGGAATAGATGTTGGTTCAGCTGTACATTATGTATGTGTACCAGAAGGAAGTGATGAACAGCGTATACAAAAATTTAGCTGCTTTACAGAGGATCTCCATAACATAGCAAAATGGCTGAAGAAATGTAAAGTTACTACAGTAGCCATGGAGTCAACAGGAGTATACTGGATTACTTTGTTCCAAGTACTTGAATCATATGGACTTGAAGTAAAGCTTGCAAATGCAAGACATGTAAAAAATGTACCTGGAAGAAAGTCAGATGTTCAGGATTGTCAATGGCTTCAACAACTACATAGTTATGGGTTAATCCAAGGATCATTTAGGCCAGATGATCAAATGTGTGTATTGCGTGGTTATGTTCGGCAACGTAAAAACTTAATTGAAAACGCTGCTAAACATATTAATCGCATGCAAAAGGTGTTAGTACAAATGAATATTCATTTACATAAAGTGACAAGCGATATTACTGGCGTCACAGGAATGCAAATTATTAAAGCAATAGTAGAAGGTGAAAGGAATCCTAAAAAACTAGCTGAATTCAGAAGTGTGAATATGAAGAATGATAAGGCTACTATAGCAAAAGCATTAACAGGCGATTATAGAGAAGAACATTTATTTGTATTAAAGCAAGAATATGAAGCATATAATTTTTTTCAAGAAAAAATAATTGAATGTGATAAAAGTATAGAGAACTATTACAAAGCATTAGAGACGAAGTCCGATGAGAGTAAAGAGTTAGGTAAGGAAAAAAATAAGTCTAGAAGAGGCAGACCAAATTTCACCCTGCGTGAGGAATTGTATCGTGTAACTGGTATAGATTTCACTAAAATTCCTGGATTTGATGTACTAACTGTACAAACCATTATTGCGGAAGTTGGCATTAATCATAATAAATGGCGATCAGAAAGGCATTTTACCTCATGGTTAGGGCTTAGCCCTGCTAATAAGATTACAGGAGAAAAAGTATTTTGAACAAAAACTCGTAAAGTTATTAATCGTGCTACGAATGCCTTGCGAATGGCTGCTTATGCTGTGGGAAATAGTAAAAGTGCATTGGGTGCATATTGTAGGAGATTAAAAAAACGGCTAGGAGCAATAAAAGCAATTACTTCTACAGCAAGAAAATTAGCATGCATCTTTTACCAAATGTTGAAATATGGACAAGAGTATGTGGAAAAAGGAATGAGCTATTACGAAACACGTTACAAAGAGAGAGTTGTAAAAAATTTAATCAAAAAAGCACAGGAATTTGGCTACATATTAGTTCAACAAGAAGCGCTAGTTAAGGGAGTTTCTTAGGAGAATGAGAGTAGAAAATAAGATCCGTGAGATAAAGATATTTAAGATTATGTCTCATGTTTACCGCAATTTTCAGAAAAAATACAACCTGAGGTTCAATATTATTGCTGGTATTGTGAATCTTAAGCACGCCTTTTAGTTAACCTTGATTTTAGTCACCCTCCTTTCCTTCTTTTTATTGCTTGATTCGCAGCAGGTCTACTGAAGCAAATAATCTTGGTGATCTATTAAAGTATGAGGCATCAAGTCTATACTCAAGAGACCAAATAACAGTA
Source organism: Wolbachia endosymbiont (group A) of Conops quadrifasciatus (assembly GCF_964027015.1). Classification (NCBI taxonomy): domain Bacteria; kingdom Pseudomonadati; phylum Pseudomonadota; class Alphaproteobacteria; order Rickettsiales; family Anaplasmataceae; genus Wolbachia; species Wolbachia endosymbiont (group A) of Conops quadrifasciatus. The sequence continues at coordinate 328,129 of NZ_OZ034722.1, read as the reverse complement.
GCTAAGGGGCAGAACCTAAAGCTTGGTACAGTTGTTGGTTGTGATAAAGATGATCTAATTAAAATTTTAAACCCAACTGCAACAGATGGCACACAAACAGCAATAGGTGTAATAACAAGCGATGTAAATAGCAAAGATGGAGATACTAAAGCAATAATAATTACTCGTATTGCCCTTCTTGCCGATCATGCAGTTGTATGGCCAGCAAATATCACTGAAGAGCAGAAAAATGCAGCAATAAAGCAACTTGAAGCACGAGGGATCATTATCCGCAAAGGGGCTTAACGAGCTATTTAAAAACAGTATTAAAGGGGGAAAGATGCAAAATCCATTTACAAATACAGCATTTAGCATGACAGCACTAACAAATGCGATGAATATATTGCCAATAAATTATGGACGAGTTGAAAATTTAAATTTGTTTCCAAGTAGATCAGTAAGATTTAGACATATTACAATAGAAGAACACAACAGAGTATTAAGTTTACTACCAACGCAGTTACCCGGAGCACCAGCAACAGTAGGAAAAAGAGGAAAAAGAAAGGTCAGAACATTTACGATTCCACATATTCCACATGATGATGTAGTATTACCAGAGGAAGTGCAAGGAATAAGGGCATTTGGATCAGAAAGTGAACTTAAAGCGCTGGCAGATGTAATAACCGATCATTTGCAATTGATGAGGAACAAACATGCAATAACATTAGAGCATTTGCGAATGGGAGCGCTGAAGGGAATAATTTTGGATGCTGATGGCAGTGAATTATTAAATCTGTACAACGAATTTGAAATTACGCCAAAAGTAGTAAATTTTGCACTGGGAACAGCAACAACCGATGTCAAGCGTAAATGTCTAGAAGTACTGCGTCATGTTGAAGATAACCTAAGCGGTGAATATATGACTGGGGTTCATGCTTTGGTAAGTCCTGAATTTTTTGATGCATTAACTTCCCATGCTAAAGTAAAAGAAGCATATGAGAGGTGGCAAGAAGGTGCGGCGCTCCGGAACGATATGAGGTCAGGATTTACGTTCTGTGGAATAACGTTTGAAGAATACAGAGGGCAAGCAACCGACCTAGAAGGAAACGTGAGAAGATTTATTGAGAAAGATACAGGGCACTGTTTTCCACTAGGAACAGCGAGTACGTTTACGACATATTTTGCACCAGCAGACTTTAATGAGACAGTAAATACTCTTGAACAGCCACTATATGCAAAACAAGAGCCAAGAAGATTTGATAGAGGGACCGATTTACATACGCAGTCAAATCCATTGCCAATGTGCCACAGACCAGGGACATTAATCAAAGTCGTTGCAGCATAACAATACTGGTAGAGTAACTACAAGTTGGTGAGGCACAGAACGACTCTACCGGTATGCGCTTTTTTAGCATGTAAAGGTTAGTATATCAAAAAGAAATATGCAAGGTGCGCCAAGAAGTGCGTAAGGAACAGTTGGTGAAAATCTAACTCAGGTAAAGCCTAGCCAGCAATCTGGAACGAACTATTATGCTACGTAAGGTAACAAGCGTAGTAGGGCTAATAGAAGGGACAATATAGGATGCAACGAAAGTAAAGGTATTGAGTCCCGAAATTTTTGACGATATGGAGGTTGACGCTCTCTTGCAGGCGGAAGACAAAATAAGTGATAACGAAAAGGCAAGATATCACTTGCTCCATCGGGATCTAAGGCCGTGTCATGTGTTGAGATGGAACTTACGTGAACTTGGGAGATCCTTTGTATTCCCAATAGGGTACTCTAGAACAAGTCAATAAAGGCGAGGACTGGGGAAAGATACGAAGGAAGTCGGACTAACTGATAGTACTCAGAGTGTGGGAAAGCCACATACAAGGGGAAGCGGTTAGCAATATAGTAACTGGTATAGGGATTGCTATACAAATACAACAGAGATTGGAGGAATATGCAAGGAAAACTAGACCAGATAGTAGAAAGAGCGAAGCGAGATAAACGATTGAAATTCACATCGTTAGTGCATCTGATAAATGCAGAGAATCTTGCAGAGTGCTATAAGGAACTAAAACGAAACAAGGCTTGCGGTATAGACCAGGTAACAGTGGAAACTTACGGAGAAAATCTTGAAGAGAAGCTTAGAACTCTAGTGGATAGCATGAAGAAAAAGCAGTATCAACCGCAACCGGTGAAAAGGGTATATATACCAAAAACTGGGAGCAAAGAGAAACGCGGGCTCGGAATACCATCAACAGAAGATAAGTTGGTACAGATAATGTTAAAGAAGATACTAGAAAGTATTTATGAAACAAATTTTCTGGACAACTCTTATGGATTTCAACCAGGAAGAAGCTGTCATCAAGCGGTCAAAACACTGAATAAAGCAGTTATGGACAAACCAATTAATTACATTGTAGAAGTGGATATCAAGAAGTTCTATGATAATATTCAGCATAAATGGCTAATGAGATGTCTGAGAGAGAGGATAACAGACCCCAACTTATTGTGGTTAGTAAAACGGTTTCTCAAGGCAGGAATAGTTGAAGCTGGACATTATGAAGCAACCGAACAAGGTACACCACAAGGTGGTATAGTAAGCCCAATATTAGCTAAAATATACCTACATTATTTATGCTAAACTTTGCAACAACAACCAAGCTGTAAAGGATCTTTTAGAAGAAGCCAAAAAACATGGTATTTTTGAGGAAGTTAATGATAAGAAAATAATCTCAGAATATTTAGGGAGTAATGGAGAACCAATACGTACCCATAGTTCTGTTGAAGATGGTGTAGTAAGAGTAAAAGATCATTATGAGTGCGCCAAGAAAAGCGTTTAGAAGACAGTTGGTGAAAATCCAACCTTAGGCAAAGTCTAGCCAGCAGGCTAGAACAGACCATTATGCTGCGTAAGGTAACGAGCGTAGTAAAGCTAGTGGAATGGACAACACAGGATACAACGCAAGTGAAGGTATTGAGTCCCGAAATTTCCTATATCATAGAGATCGACATTTTTCATATGATGGAAGACAGCATGAAGGGTAACGATAAGGCAAGTTATCACTCACTCTATCGGGATCGGAGGCCGTGTCATGTGTTGAGATGGATTCTAAATGAACTGGGAGATCCTTTGTATTCCTACTAAGGTACGTTGGAACAAGTCAACAAAGGCGAGAATTAACGGAAGATACAAAGGAAGTCGGACTGATTGATAGTACTCAGAGTGTGGGAAAGCTACATACAAGGGGAAGCGATCAGCGGTATAGTAACTGGTTTAGGGATTGTTACAACAACACAACAGAGGTTGGGATATGATGCAAGGAAAACTAAATCAGATAGCAGTAATCAAAGATGCTGTGAATGCTACACTGAAGAGCCGTATGCGGGAAATTCGTAAGTACGGTTCTGTTGGGGGGATCATAGCAGTTAAACCTAATAAGAGGATTTAAAGTTATGATCTCTACCGGACTAAAAATAATAAGAAAGTGTTGAATCAAAATATAACAATTCAAGTTGGTGCTAATGCAGAGATATTAACCAACACCAGATCATGTGGAAGTAACGAAGAAGGCAAAAATGCTTCAACAGACAATACTATGGAAGAATCAATGGCTTGTAGTGTATCAAGGGAGGTTAAAGAAGTGATGGATAAGTGTTTTGATATAGAAGAGCAAGAGGAGATGATAAATTTTTATAAAGCTACAGAAACTGAATCACATAATGATATTCATAAAGATAAAGAAGATTTTTACCTGACATTTGAAAATAAGGAGAAAGCTGAAACCGAGGTTCTTCTTCCTAAAGAAAAAGCTGTATCAACAAAAAGACGGATATCATTACATCCGGTATTATTAGACGACGAATGTATAGGTAATTTTAATCCAACAACGATAGAACGTGCTAAAGAAAAAGCGATGCCAGCAAAAAGATTGATACCATTAGATCCAGTATTATTAGACAATGAAGATAACGAAAATTTTCACCTGACATTTGAAAACAGCAAAAAAGCTCAAAACTTTTCAATAGAAAATGCTGTGCAAGAACGCAATATTTCTGGTAGCTTCCCTTTTCGACAATGTTTTAATAGTGATGCTGCAGGCAAAGAAGAAAATCCATCAACAAAAGCAACACAACAAAAACGAGCAATCCTGGCTGGTAGTGCTGGAGTAGTATTATTGGTGGGTAGTGTTGCATCCTATATTATGAAAATGCATGTAATAGCCGTAATTGGATGGATTGTTGGATTAGCGTGTATAGGTTTCGCACTGTATAATTCGTTCAAGCCAAATACCAAACTGGAGAAAGTGGAAGGTCCAGCACAGCCTGTCATTGTTCATTCTTATTTGAATACAACATAAAAATGTTATGCTTAAAAACAAATAAGCATCAGGTAAATCTTTAAATAAGATAATTTATTCGGGAAAATACCTAAAACGTTAACTTAACATTACTATGGCTTTCCCTTGTAAAATTGTGTAACTGACTATCTTACCTTTTGTATACTTTCCTGTATAGGAGAAGACAATGATATATCACCTAATGAGGAGTTGACGCTAAGTGTTTCAGAAGGTTTACTAAGTTTTCCAGATCTGAAAAAATATCCTTGTTCTATTGCCTTATTAACTGATAACCCTCCTAGCAAGCAATTTCTTCCTGGTTCTTCTTTACAGTGCTTTAAACTTTCCAGCAGACCTTGGTCTTTTATTTCTACCTTTATTTGGCCCTCATTTTCCTTACTGGGGTATAACCTAACTTCTAATTCTCCCAAACTAGTATAGAAAGTTAACACTATATCACTATCTTCTACAAGATCTGTATAATTCCTTATTCCTCCTTGAGTTATAATTTCCACCTCACTTTTACCGATCTTGATTATATCTCTTCCGTATTCTATTTCTCCTTGAGTGAGTCCTAAATCCCTTGCTCCATCTGTAATCTTTGCAACATCTATTGTGCTATCTTCTGAATATTCTAAGTAAAAAGTGGTATTATCTATCCTTGCATCATTCAATTCACCATTAGCAGCATTTTCCGCAATTGTAAAAAATTCTTTAGCATAATTAATATAATTGTCATATGCTCTGATCATATTCGCTTTATGACCCTTAAAGCTTGACTCTATTTCATCAATGACTTCAAAACTGCTCGAATTCTTTAACTTTCCTCCTCTCGATATTAATGCACATATTATATCACTAGCAACTTCAGGACTTTTGTCTAGCTGGTTAATTCTTTCTATCACATGATCTGTAAAATAATTCTCTTGATCTTTAGCAAAATTCAGTCTTATTCCAGATATGATAGCTTCATTCACAACTTTTTGTAATTCAGCTAGGCTTTCAGCTTCTGATACTTGAATAAAAAACCGATTTATCTTGGCTAATCGATCAGGTGGGACAATGTTTGATAAAAGGCTATCCCATCTTTCTACTAAATTCTTCCTTATCCCTTCAAAATTATCTTGCTCATCTTTCGTTAAAGAAGTTACTCCTGCTTGTAAAAGCAATTTTTCTACTTCCTTAAATGTAGATTTTTTAATAGGTGCCGAAATACCAGAATTAACTTTAACCTTTAAAACTGTCTTTAAATCTTCGTCATTTTTATGCTCATTTAAAAAATTCTTTAGATTTTCAAATTGTTCGGGATCAGGTACGTCCCAATTTGAATCAAGCGATTCAATATTAACTAACTTTAATAGCTGGTCATACAATTTTTTTTGATTGTCAGTTAAGAGACATTCTATAACATTATTATTATCACTTGCGATTTGTAGGGGGGTTTTGCCATCATTATCCTTTATACTCAGATCAGCCCCACTTTTTACAAGTAAATCCATGATTTTCCTACTTCTACTAGTACAATAAGCAGCATAGTAGTGCAGTGGTGTTTTACCTTCTCTATCCTGTATATTAGGATTAGCGTGTAGACCCAATAGACAATCGACATCTTCATATTTACAATGATACAGGGCAGTATCATGCAAAGGTGTTTTACCTTTATTATCTTGTATGTTTGGGTCAGCTCCTGCTTCCAGAAGATCATGCATATTCTCTTGTCCTACAAAGACATGTAGTAGTGTTGTTCCTAACTTGCTTCTTTTAAGGTTGAACACATCCTTTAGGTCTTCACTGTTCTTATTATCTGCTAAGCACTGCTTAAGATTTAAGAAATGATTATAGTTGTCACAAACTAAATCTTTTATAACACTCCCGAGTAACCCTTTGTTTAACTTTTTTTGGCTAGATGTTAACTCTAAGTTGGGTGCATCCATGAGCCATTCGTGTACTAGATACTCTAAGTATTTTCTATCGTCTACCAAGGTTCTTGAGCCATTATCTGAATAAATTAAGCTTACCTTGATGAAATTATAGTAATCATCTTGAATATCTACTATTGGTAACTCAGTTGTTTCTGGATTCCGATCATCTATTTCTGAACACCCTAAAACGTTACTTAATCCCAATTCTAGGTCTTGCTGATCTATTTGTTGACTAGACAGTCCTAGACTAGATTCTCTTGACTCTTTACCTACCATTCCACCTCCTAGCTTGAACAGATAACATATTGTATACAATGTATTATATGAGTCAAGCTAATTAAGCATAATATTTTTATTATTTCGCAAATGTGATATAAAAAGAAGTGAGAGAGAAGACAACTCTTTTCCTCAAGCCAGATCACTGATTAACTGCTCGAGAGGTGCCTGCTTGATAAGTTACTGATTGTTTAACTTGGCCAGTTGGTTGTTTACCAAAAAGCATTACATCAGAGCTATGCTTCACTTCTACGTCTACAAACTTATCACCAATTTTTATGAGAGAATTTGTATCTGCTGCACCTTTATAAAAAACAGCGTACATCAGGTTAGCTTTGCCACTATCAGTAATCACTTTATATGCCTCACCTTGCTTATACCTTTGTAACTGATCCTTCGCTTCTTTTTCCTTGCTTTTTAACTTTCCTTGCTCAGCAAACTTTAGCTCTATTCCAACTGGAGAATATTCTTTCTCCCCGTCATTAGCTTGTATAACTAACATCATATCCACCTTATTTCCACTACCTGATTGAAACTCAGTAATAACTTTCATATCGTTATCACTATAGCTGCTAAATAAACCATGCAGTACAGCTTGGAATGTAGCTTCATTTTTTATTAATGATCGTAAAGGATTCAATATACGAGAAATTTCTTCGAATAGTTTTTTGTAGTCATTATACTGACTAGATTTTATAGCTTTGTCGAAAGCTGCCTTGAGCTTCTTGTTTTTATCAATCGGTGGTAGAAAATCACCTAGAAGAGTTTCACCGTTTTTTTTGTATTCGTCTAATGAGTTGTACATCTTTAGTGTAACTCCATCATTCTGATCACAGTATTGGTTAAATTGATTCTTATTACTAGGTGTACTGTACAAGTTAAAGGTTATTTCTTGTATCTGTATGTCATTAACGTTTTGAATTCCTCGAATATTTTCAATTGGAATTCTTTTACTAGTTTGCACTTTTAATACAAACTTATTTTTTTCATTTACATTGAGTATAAATATCTTCTTGCCTATAGTTAGCACTATAGTTGTAACACAATCTGCAATACTTTCCTCTGCTGTTTTTAAACGTGTTTGCGATCCTGTAACCATTTTATCATTTTTATCATAAATCAAAATATATTTACCTAATTTTTCACGCTTAATAATATCAGGAATAAACACTAATTGACCTAAGATCATTCTACTGACATAATTAACATTATCACTTCCACCATTGCTCCAAACAATCCCATAGTAAAGGTACTCTAGCTGCTTTCTTATCGCCTCAGCATTCACTGCTTCAGTACTAAGCAACCTTTCTATTACAGAATTACCTTCTCGACTAAGAAAATTTTCTACGTCAATTCCAACATTTCCATGATCAACCATTTCAAAATTTAATCCTACACAAATAGCCTCCTCAGCTGTAGTAACCATTCTTATAGAGTTAGAAAAAGAGGCCTTAACATAATCTTGTGCTTGCTTCAATGCTTTTATCACCGTACTCGCTTGACCAGTACCTGCTTTAAGCTCAATAATAATGGGAATAGAGTTTAGCGACTTATTAGTACCACGTACAAGTAAGATAATATCTGCGTAACCTTTCCCTGCAAACAGCTCAAGATACAGTTTTAGATGATAACGATATTTGAAATTCATTAAGAATCCTGCTAAAAAACCATGATAACTTGATTCTTTACCACTCCTAAGAAACTCCCTTAACTAGCGCTTCTTGTTGAACTAATATGTAGCCAAATTCCTGTGCTTTTTTGATTAAATTTTTTACAACTCTCTCTTTGTAACGTGTTTCGTAATAGCTCATTCCTTTTTCCACATACTCTTGTCCATATTTCAACATTTGGTAAAAGATGCATGCTAATTTTCTTGCTGTAGAAGTAATTGCTTTTATTGCTCCTAGCCGTTTTTTTAATCTCCTACAATATGCACCCAATGCACTTTTACTATTTCCCACAGCATAAGCAGCCATTCGCAAGGCATTCGTAGCACGATTAATAACTTTACGAGTTTTTGTTCAAAATACTTTTTCTCCTGTAATCTTATTAGCAGGGCTAAGCCCTAACCATGAGGTAAAATGCCTTTCTGATCGCCATTTATTATGATTAATGCCAACTTCCGCAATAATGGTTTGTACAGTTAGTACATCAAATCCAGGAATTTTAGTGAAATCTATACCAGTTACACGATACAATTCCTCACGCAGGGTGAAATTTGGTCTGCCTCTTCTAGACTTATTTTTTTCCTTACCTAACTCTTTACTCTCATCGGACTTCGTCTCTAATGCTTTGTAATAGTTCTCTATACTTTTATCACATTCAATTATTTTTTCTTGAAAAAAATTATATGCTTCATATTCTTGCTTTAATACAAATAAATGTTCTTCTCTATAATCGCCTGTTAATGCTTTTGCTATAGTAGCCTTATCATTCTTCATATTCACACTTCTGAATTCAGCTAGTTTTTTAGGATTCCTTTCACCTTCTACTATTGCTTTAATAATTTGCATTCCTGTGACGCCAGTAATATCGCTTGTCACTTTATGTAAATGAATATTCATTTGTACTAACACCTTTTGCATGCGATTAATATGTTTAGCAGCGTTTTCAATTAAGTTTTTACGTTGCCGAACATAACCACGCAATACACACATTTGATCATCTGGCCTAAATGATCCTTGGATTAACCCATAACTATGTAGTTGTTGAAGCCATTGACAATCCTGAACATCTGACTTTCTTCCAGGTACATTTTTTACATGTCTTGCATTTGCAAGCTTTACTTCAAGTCCATATGATTCAAGTACTTGGAACAAAGTAATCCAGTATACTCCTGTTGACTCCATGGCTACTGTAGTAACTTTACATTTCTTCAGCCATTTTGCTATGTTATGGAGATCCTCTGTAAAGCAGCTAAATTTTTGTATACGCTGTTCATCACTTCCTTCTGGTACACATACATAATGTACAGCTGAACCAACATCTATTCCTGCTGCATCAGGATTCATGATCTCTAATTTACTTTTTGCTTTTTTCATAGTAACTCCCTTATTATAATTTGTAATAGGGAAACGCTTCAGCTTGGAACGGTTAGATAATACAATCTCCTAACCGAGGTAGCCTAAAAAACTCCATCAATGATTTGACCGTTCCTCCCAAAACCATGCTAAACGACGGGTACTTATGGCACCAGTGAAAATTTCGGTTATAACTTCAGAGGCGCTTCCTATACAACTATACTTAAAAACTACTAAAAACTTAAATTGAGGAGTTTCTTCCTGGTTTGACAGATTTCTTCTGTTCGGTGCTAAATGAGGTAGATAAAATGTTGGAGAAAGCAAAAGAGGTGACCAAAGAAGGAAAGTACCAACGTATGGAATATTCCAGATGGGCAGATGATTTAGTGATACTGATCAGAGAATACCCGAAACGGGAATGGCTAGAGAGAGCAGTATACAGAAGGTTGGAAGAGGAATTAGCAAAACTAGAAGTGAGCGTAAATGAAGAAAAGACAAAAGTCATCAACCTAAAGAAAGGAGAAATATTTAGCTTCCTAGGGTTTGATTTTCAAGAGAATATCACAAGACAAGGAAAGTGGAATGTCAGGAAAACACCGCAGATGAAAGCACGAACAAACCTGCTACGCAAGTTGAAGGAAATATTTCGGCGCTATAAATCGCAACCGATAAAAAGAGTGATACATGACATCAATCCGATATTGAGAGGGTGGGTAAACTACTTTAGGATAGGGAACTCTAGTCGAAAGTTCAATTACGTAAAACATTGGGTGGAAAAGAAGGTAAGACGCAACTTAATGCGAGCCAAGAAAGCAAAGAAAGGGTTTGGTTGGAAGAAGTGGAGTAGCGAATGGATATACAAAACGCCGGGTCTATATTCAGACTACAGAATAAGGTATTACAGACCGAAAGCATCACCAACACAATATGTGATAAGCTTTGGTAAAGAACTTGCTAGGAAAGCGTAGTGCAGGAAAACCGCATGCTGCGTTTGACGAGGCGGGAGCTGGAAACGTTAACATGGGAATTTGGATTGAGGCCCACCACGAAAGTGATGGAATAGCCACCAAACCCTAAAGGAGGAGCGCCAGTTCTCGACCCTACAGATTTTCTTAAATGTTAAATCTAACTTTGGATCGAGAAATTTAGAAAGAGCCATAGTAAAAATACTGAGAAAAGATTAATAATTATACACTATTATTAACAACTATTCAACCATATTTTTAAGTATAGCTAACACGTCATACCGCCGCGGCCGCTAACACGTAGCGGGATGACTGTTGTCAGGCTAGTACCTTCTCCTGTCATCCAAGTAGCCGATACTGGGATCCAGAAAAAAGGATGATGTCATGAAAGTAGCTGACACTGGAATCCAGCAGATCAAGCTTTCCGCTCATCCCCAATTATGCCTTGTTCTTTTTCCACTTCATCCATTTCAGTACTAGGTTTTAACATCGTATATGTGATACCACCAACTGCTAGTGCTGCTGCTGCAATTGCAGCCACTGCTATTACTATAGATATCAACTCAACTGCAACTGTTCCGGTTGCAAAAAGTGCTACTGCTACAGCAGTGCCTAATACTGCGACTGCACCACTGGCGAAAAGACCTTTTTTAATTGCTGATGTAGGTTGTTTTTTTTCTGTTTCTTCCAGAAGAGGTGTTGTATCCTTATTATCATCCTTTCTTGCGTTAAATTGTTTTTTTCTTCGTTTAGTTTTTTTAGCTGTTTTTCTTCTTCTTCCAGAAGCTTCTTTATATCACCAGTTCTAGCTAAATCTCTCGGAGTTTTACCATCTTTATTCTTTAATAAAGGATTTGCTTTGTTTTCTACCAAAGCTTTTACTACATCTTTATGGCCATGATAAGCAGCCAAATGCAAAGGAGTAAATCTATTTTTGTCTTCAGCATTAACATTTACTTCATTTTCTATTAGAGTATTTACTATCTTTGTGCGGCCATTTGCAGCAGCCCAATGTAAAGAAGTCCATCCATATTGATCCAACGCATTAACATCAGTCTCATTTTTTATTAGGGCATTTACTACGTCTATATAGCCCTTTTCAGCAGCCACATGTAAAAGAGTATCTCCCCAATCTTTTGCATCAACATTGATTCCTTCTACTCCTAATAGAGCATTTGCTACATCTCCTAGATCATCAGATATTGCTTCGTAAGAAGCTAAATGCAATAATGTGAATTTACCACTTTCAACTTCAAACAGGTGATTTACACCAAAACCAGCTTCTTCCTATTTCTTATATTCTTCTGGATATTTCTTTAATTCCTCTTTTATTTTGTCAATTACGTTGTCTTTACTTAAGCCTTCCTCCTTATCAACCGCGCTTAACATTCTTTTCAACTGCTCATAGTTCATTGTAATAATTTTACCCCTATTTCAATAATATTTTAATTATCATGTATTATGGCAAAAAAGTCAACTCATTTCTTCCAAAGGCTCTATATTGAAGATAGAAAGTCCAGAAGCGATGGCGTGTGCTAAGGCTTGGACGAGTTGCAGCGGTGAGGTCTTTCTTATATTTTTAATTGTGTAATCTTCTGTGTTTGTAAATGTTTTTTCTATGCCCCACTGCAGTAATAAGTACTTTACGTTCTGAATGATTTATGATATAAATTATACGGTAGTTGCTAACCCTTATCCTATATTGCCCTCTAAAGCTATGACATAAAGGCTTTCCTAGATTAAAAGGATCGACTGTAAGGCGTTTCTTTATGGCCTCCTGAACCATTAATTTAATCTTTGCCGGAAGAGCTGGAATTTCTTTTTCAATAACATTTTTTAAGAATTTTATAGTGTAAGTTTTATTTCCAGATGTTTTCATCATCCTCTACTTCTTCTTCACCTTCAGAGAGGCGATCGTCAGCTATTTCGGATAGCTCTACATCTTCTTCGAACTCTTCTTCCACTAAATCTACTAAAACTTCAGGGATAGTTTTATTTTGAATCTCTGCCATTTCTGTAAGATACTGAGCCAATTTACTGTCAAAACTTACATTAACATTGAGCTTTTTTTGACTGTGAGCCATATATTAACCAGAAAATACTACTATAAACTATAACATTTTTACTTAATTTTGTCAATTCCTCTATTCGTTGAAAAAACAATCTTGCACAAAAAAAGTCAACTCATTTCTTCTAACGGCTCTATATTGAAGGTGGAAAGTCCAGAAGCGATGACGTGCGCTAAGGCTTGCACGAGAAACATTCTTGCAGCGGTGAGGTTTAAGTTGTCTTCCAGTATGAAACGCATGTTTAAATCACTCTTGCCATACCCCCATAAAACGTGAAACGCTTCTGCAACTTCAAGTAAGTAGAAAGTAATTCTGTGTGGCTCATAAAGCCTTGCTGCAGTTTCTACCACATCTGGCCACTTTGCTAAGGTTTTTATGAGGAAGAGCTCTCCACCTGTCTTTAAAAGTGAAGGGTCTGCTGTTGGGAGCTCTTTTGGAGCATTACGCATTAACGAATGAGCACGAGCATGCGCATATTGCACGTAAAAAATAGGGTTGTCTTTTGATTGTTCTTTAACTTTAGCAAAATCAAAGTCCAAGACCATATCATTCTTGCGTGTTAACATTATAAAACGAATTATGTCCCTGCCAACTTCTTCCACTACATCTCTTGCTGTGAGGAAGTTTCCTGATCTTTTGGACATCTTAACAGGTTTGCCATTCTCGAAAAAATTCACAATATTATGCAGTTTTACCTCTATTTTTGCTTGATCGTCACTGAGCGCAGAGACGACTGCTTTGAGCCTTTTGATATAACCACTATGATCACTACCGACTGCTACTATCATATTATTAAAACCACGTGATATCTTATCAAAATGATAAGCGATATCTGAGGCAAAATAAGTCCAACTGCCGTCCTCTTTCTTCAATGCGCGGTCAACGTCATCACCAAATTTTGTAGAGCGAAATAACATCTCTTTTCTGGGAGTCCAATTTTCACTTTCTTTGCCTTTTGGTTTCTCCAGGTACCCTTCATACACCAAACCCTTGTCAGACAATATCTTTATACTCTCTTCAATTTTGCAACTTTTTTGTAGCTCATACTCTGAAGTAAAAACATCATGACTTACCCCAAGTAAGTTCATGTCTTCCTTTATGAATTCTAAGATAGAACTTAAAGTATACTCCCTAATCACCTGATTATCTTGCTTTTCTAGAAGCTCCTTGCCATATTTTTTGGCCAGCCCATTCCCTATCGGTTTTAAATATTCACCTGGGTATAAACCTTTTTCGATGCTGATTTTTTCTCCCAGAGCTTCCTTATACCTCAAATATACTGACTTTATTAGTGTATCTATCTGCGCTCCAGCATCATTAATATAGTATTCCTTAGTAACTTTATAACCAACTTTTTTCAATAAATTTGCCAGAACGTCACCAAATACTGCTCCTCTTGCATGACCAATATGCAGTGGACCAGTTGGATTTGCAGATACAAACTCAACATTGATGGCTTGATTGTTCCCTATATCTAGGGTGCCAAACTCTGTTTTCAGCTCATTTATTTGTTTTAAAATTCCATGCCATACTTCTATTTTTAAGTGCATGTTGATGAAACCAGGGCCTGCTATTTCCACTTTTGCAACTTCATCAAAAGGTTTAAATTCTCTTGCTAACATCCCTGCAATCTCGACTGAATTCTTCTTTTCATGCTTTGCAAGCACCATAGCAACATTTGTATAGATATCACCATGTGCTCTATTGCTTGGAGGCTCTACAATAAAATTTGCCGCACTTGTATTTATGACACCCCTTTGCTTCAACTCATTTAATTTGCTGGAAATTAGAGAGGAAACCTGTTTGAAAATGTTCATCAACTAGAAAACCTATGAAAACCTAGAGCAGTATAGCGAATAAGTGGTGCTAGTTGAAGAGTTATCTTAACTATTTTACTTTCCTGGATTAGGAAAGTTATAGTTTATATTAAGTCGTTACCGTAATTATAGTGAGGGAAAGCCATACTTTCGCTGTCACTAAAATAATTACTACCTGTACCTTCATCACCTGTACCAGTACCAGTATCTGTACCTTCATTACCTGTACCTTCATCACCTGTACCTGTACCAGTTCCAGGGTCACCAGTATCAGGATCTTTCTCTTTCTTTAGTTCATTCTTAGTATCAGGATCTTTCTCTAGTTCATTCTTAGTCTTGTCATCAATCTCAAATTTAAGACTTTTCTTTAGTTCACTCATAATATTTTCTTTCAGTTCATTCTTAGTCTTATCACTAATCTCAAACTTAAGACCTTTCTTCAGTTCATTCTTAATATCTTCTTTCAGTTTATTCTTAGTCTTATCATCAATCTCACATTTAAGACCTTTCTTCAGTTTATTCATAGTCTTATCGTCAATCTTACACTTAAGATCTTTACCACATTTATTATGAATTAACTTACTCTTATTGACTTTACAATTATCCAGCTTTGTGAACAAATTAACTCTCACCATGTCACTGACAGAACATGTATCAGGTGATAATGAACATGCACGATTTGTATTTTTTTGATTTGGATAAGAACAGGTGCTTTTTAACATAAAATAACTCCATTAGTAAATAAAATTATTAAAAAATTAACTATAAAGTGGAAGTGTGTACTAACAATGTACACATTGCATTACTTTTATATAACATAAACAGTGCCTTCTAGTGTTGACATAAAGGGTTCAGCATATTGACTATCTATTATGAAAGAGTTCAATGCTTCTACACATTTATCACATTAAGGATTGTCGTGACACTTGCCCACAATTCTACCGTCTACAATCTCAAGGTCATTTTTAATGTCATGAATAATTCTCATACAGTCTCTAGCTTTCAGGCCTGTTGGCTGTCCACGAGCATCGAGAATATCATCACCTCCTGCAGGAACTCTTATTGTAAGCTTTGACATGTCAATTGGTTCCTTAGGTTCAAGTCCATTGTGAGCGGAAAAAAGGGTTTATCTGTAGCAAGAACAGTGATTATGCTAGAGTTCAATGCTTCCACACATTTATCACATTCAGGACTGTCGTAACACTTCCCCACAATTTTGCCATTTACAATCTCAAGGTCATTTTTAGCGTTCTTAATAATTTCCCCACATTTCACAGAACCCAGGCCTGTTTCCTTATTAGTCTTCAAATTGACAATCTTATCCGTTCCTGGCAAGGTCGATATCACAAGCTTTAATATGTCAAATGGTTCCGGTTCCTTGGTTTTAGGCTCAAGTCCAGTGTCAGGCTTAGGTTGTGGATAAGAAGGACAAGGGGGACAAGGTGGTATATTTAAATCGAAGTCAGGAAGCTGTATATTTAAGTCGAGTCCATCATGCCGAGGGTCAAAGCGATTATGGTAACATGGGTCAAAGTTATGATGGTACCGTGGGTCAGTTATGCAAGCTGTGCGTGCAGAAATACATGGATCCATACGTGGATACGAAGAAAAATTGTAAGTCATAAAAATCCTTTAAAAAGTAACTATTGAATTATTATAGGATAAAAAAGTTAATGATTTTATAATTCTAAGGTTAAAACTAGCATGTTTGAGATCCTTAATTTGCAATATATTTCAGAATACGGTTTTTAGCTAAACTGACTTAGATTTACCGACAATTTGAAAAACCGTCATTCCGCTACTAGTTAGCGCCGCGGCGGTATGACGTGTTGCTTGGGTCAGCTATTAATAGTGATGTAGTTCAATATATACGCTTAAGTAAGGTGGAGATTTATTATACAATAGTTAGAGGCAAACCAGCCATTATACAAGTAGTAGATATTAGAGTTCAGAAATTTTACTACGAGCAAAGATTTCAAAAAGGAACTGTAAGTATAGTCGTGTTGCTGAAATAAATTTTGGTAGAATTGCTATAGCCACTGCGAATAACAACTTGCTTATCTTCTCAAGCAAAATACATGGGTTCCCATGTGCTCTTGGAAGCACGTATAGCTAGACATGCGTTTATGAGTTTGTTTTACTCTTCTTTAGTACTAAAGAAGAGTAAAACAACTAACGAACCTATCACACACGTGATAACCAAAGTTACCCTTTCATTACCTTCATTACAACTACCTACAAAAATTCTTAAATTATCTCTGCCGCCATAGTAGGCTTGAAATGATCTAGAGATACTGCTTCAGTTTTTACAACTTCGTGCGTACCAAATTCTGTCTCAACTCCAGCTCCAATTCCATTTCTAATTCCAGTTCCCAAATGATATGGTGGTATATTTACCACTACTGTGTTACCAGAGTCGTGAGCATGATACCATGCTGCTTCGTGACTACTGTGACATGGATGATGATAATGATTAAAATGTGAATAATGGTTATCTTGGTATGAAATGTGATTATGCTTGAAGGGTATGTGTAAATTAGGAATATGATGATCACCTATAAGACAAAGCTTGTACATGGCTGTGCAGTCCTTGTCAAGGCAAGACTTATCTTCAGATTTATCAGATATGCATGCTGATTTAGAATCTGAGGAACAAGGTACATCGGTATTATGAGAGTAAACGTTGTACGGTTGTGAAATTGAATAACGAGTCATAAAAAATCCTAAAAAAAATAACTATTAGATTATTATAGGATAAAATAATTAACAATTTAATAATTTTGAGATTAAAATTAGCATACACAAACTTACAGTACATTTCAAAATATGACTTTAATGTAGCAGATATTAGAGTTGGAAGTTTTACTATGGCAGAATAATGATAAGATTCCAAGAAAGAGCTGTCAGTAGTCAAATTAGTTGTGTTGCTGAAATAAATTTTGGTAGAACTGCTATAGCCACTGCGAATAACAACTTGCTTATCCTCTCAAGCAAAATGTGAAACACATGGGTTGAATAACACCCATGTGCTCTTGGAAGCGCGTATAGCTAGACACGCGTTTATGAGTTGTTTAAAAAACGATCCTCTAACAAAAAAAACCAAATCCATCACAAGGATTGTGGCATGTATCATAGTAATTATGATACGTATCAAAATGGTTATGACATAAGACCTGCTGAGAATCAAGCAATAAAAAGAAGGAAAGGAGGGTGACTAAAATCAAGGTTAACTAAAAGGCGTGCTTAAGATTCACAATACCAGCAATAATATTGAACCTCAGGTTGTATTTTTTCTGAAAATTGCGGTAAACATGAGACATAATCTTAAATATCTTTATCTCACGGATCTTATTTTCTACTCTCATTCTAAATGATGCTAATCTTCTATTATGCTCTTTCTGCTCTGGAGTTAATGGCTTTTTACGATACTTTTTATATGGAATTATAACATTGCTTTGCAATTTTTGCCAACCTTGATATCCAGAATCGGCATATTTTATGCTATCGATTGGTAAATATTTTTCTTGTTTCCTTATGCGAAAATCATTAATTCTACCACGATATGAATTTGACACTGATAAAATTCTTCCACCTTCTTCGATAACAATCTCAGTTTTCATAGTGTTGGTTCTTTTTTTTTCCTGAATATGATTTCTTCCGTTTTTTACTATCTTCTGGTCTCTGTATTTGCTGTTCTGTAACATCAGCCAGAATCTTCAGTATTTTTTCTGGTGTCATACTTCTATCTTTTGTTATAGTAACTTTTTTGGCAAGTAATGGCTCTATTTTCTTCAGTAACCTAAATACATTTGCGTTGTGAACATTGAACAGGCACCCTAAAAATCTATGTGTTATGTAAGTGCGATAGTACAAAATTACGCAAAATAACTTATCTTCTAGAGTTGGTAGTTGTGATCTTCTACCATGGCACTTTTTCTGTTTTTCAACTCTTTCCCACCCAGACCTCACTTTTTCCACTACCTTTTCGAACTCCTCTATAGTTAAACCTGTTATATTACGAAAGTTTCTTGGGTGTTTCTTCATGTTATAGTAACTAAAGCTCATTTTTTTACCTTACTCAATCTGCTTATTCTTCTTCTACTTCTCTCACATTATTTTTTCAATCACCTTTTGCAGCAGGTCTATAGCAAAGAGAAGCGTTGGAGTGTGGTTAAGTGTATTGGTAAGCAATTACTACAGAATATTGGCCAAGGGGCAAAAAATGTAGATTTAGAAGGAGTAATTTATCTTCATAACGGGTTAGATCAATTAAAGAGTATAAAAGAAGCAGAAGCAAATCAAATACCTCACACTTTAGTTGATAGCATGGGAAATGTTTCAGGACAATTTGTCATTACTCGCTTTGAAGAAAAGCAAACATCATTTTTTCCTTGTGGATTACCGAAAAAAGTTGAATTTAATTTAAGTTTAAGGCGTTATTTATGACTACATATTACTCGACAAAAGAGAATGACATGTTGGATTATATTTGTTGGAAGCACTATGGATTTACTTCAGGAGCAGTAGAAGTGGTCTTGGAAAAAAATCCTGGACTTGCAGAGTATGTGAGCTTTTTGCCTGCAGGACTGAAAATTAAGTTGCCTGTAATTGAGAAACCTCTACAGAAATCAACCTTAAAGATTTGGGGATAAGATGCAACCAGAGTTTATCATTGAAGGGTATGAATTAACAAAAGATCGCTTGGTGTCAATGCATGTTACTGATGAATCAGGGACTATAGAAGATGTAGTTGAAATATGTGTTGATTACACAGGGATGATAACATAAAAGTTCCAAAAGAGTTAAAGATTACTTTGGGATATAGAGAAACAGGAGTACTACCCATAGGTTTATATACAGTTAATGAAGTTACGGTGCAAAGTCCACCAAAAACCTTGATGATCAAAGGTCATGCAACAAATTTGATGATATCACTAAAGGAAAAAGTATCTAGGGAATGGCATCAGATTACACTAGGTGATTTAGTCAAAGGAATAGCAAATAAACATGGATATGGGTACAAAGTTGCTGAAGAATTTAAAGATATATTGATACCACACATTGATCAGACTGAAGAAAGTGATATAAATTTGTTAACCAGAATAGCTATAGAGCGCGAAGCTATGGCAAAACTGGCAGGAGGATATATATTGTTTATTCCAAAAGGTGCAGCAAAATCAGTAACAGGAAAAGCTTTAGGAACGACGACTATTAGACCTCAAGATACAATCCAATATTATTTTTTGCATCAACATTTGCCTTTTTATCCAATAGGGCTTCTACTACCTCTTTGTTGTTATTTCGAGCAGCAAAATGTAAAGGAGTATTTTCAGAATCATCTGTTGCATTAACATCGATTCCATCTTTATCCAATAGGGCTTCTACTACCTCTTTGTCATTATTTTCAACAGCCCAATGTAAAGGAGTACATCCACTATTATCTTTTGCATCAACATTTGCTCCTCCTTTTAATAGAATTTTTACTACATCTTTATGGCCCTTTATAGCGGCCCAATGTAAAGGAGTACATCCACTATTATCTTTTGCATTAACATCGGTCCCATTTACTTTCAGTAGGGCTTTTACTACATCTTTATGGCCAGTTAGAGCAGCAAAATGTAAAGGAGTACATCCACTATTATCTTTTGCATTAACATTGATCCCATTTACTTTCAGTAGGGCTTCTACTACCTCTTTGTCGTTATTTCGAGCAGCCCAATGTAAAGGAGTTTTTCCTTTTTCATCTGTTGCATTAACCTGTGCTTTTTCTTCTTCATCCAACAGATTTTTTACATCATCAATATTACCGCTTTTAGCAGCCTGAATTAAATCATTACCTATATCTTCATTATCTTCATTTACATTACTCATCCCATACCTCCTGTAAACTATATTGTTATAATAAAACCATTAATAATCTATGACCTTTATGTTCCTGGATCACGCAAATAATACCCGTGTTTTTCAGTACATTTGAGCCGGCTGTACATAAGAATTGCAATTGTAGAGCATGCTATTGTTAATAGTAAATTTGGTAAAATACCATAGCGAAAAAATTTTCCTGCTATATATATTCCAATAGCCCCAAACATCATGTTGCAGAATGAGAGGACTGCACTACCAAGCCCTATACCTTTGATCGTTTCTAAAGCAGAAGTTACGTTATTGCTGATTACTAATGCAAGCCCAATATTGGCTGGAATCCAGGCAACTTGAAGAATTAACATATTTAACTTGTCCGCGAAATAAAAATATACCAATAAACTATCGGATATTATCGGTAACACCAAACCTATTATTAGCATTTTGCTCACCCCTACTTTTGGTACATACCTTCTATTAATTAAAGTTCCAATTATGTAGAATATGACTATAATCGATATGAGGTAGCCAAAATACTGTACTTCAATGCCCATTGATTCAAATATGAACGGGTAGTTAGCAACATATGCCCAAAACCACATGAAAGTTAATCCATGAATGGCTGAAAACCCAAGGAAACGATAATTTCTAAATATTGATATATATTGCTTGAAGATATTAGTAGTTATACTGGTTTCATTTTTATTCACAGTGAGTGTTTCTTGTAACTTAAAGTAAATAAAAATAAGCATAGCAATTGCCACAAGTGACATAATAAAAAACAAAAATTTCCAACTATACCCATGTGAAATTATATAACCGCCCACCACTGGAGCTATTCCAGGTGAGAGTGCCACTACCATATTTAACTTTGAAATTACTCTCGAGTATTCACTACCCGAGTACATATCCCTTATTGCTGCATACCCAACAACACCTGCAACACCAGCCCCTGCTCCTTGTATGAAGCGAATTAGTATCAAGAGCATAATACTGTCGACTATATAACACATGACACTTGCCAAAGTAAAAATTGTCATACCAATCAGCATCATTGGACGCCTACCATAATGGTCCGATAATGGACCATAAATTAATCCAGATACTGCAAATCCAACTAGATTCAAGCTAATTGTAAGCTGCACTACACTGCCTTCTACTTTAAAATAATTGGCAATGCTTGGTAGTGCAACTGAGTATAGGTCAGTTGCCATATCGACAACTGCTACAGACAATATCATAATAAGAGAGATGATATTTTGCGAAAGAGCTGTTTTCACTTAATGATTTACTGAATTAAATATACTTGATTATAATATATTTTTTTCATTAGTATAAGTACAATTTTACATAGTAAACGATGTCATTCGAGTAGCGGACACTGAAATCTTAAGCTAAAATCATAAAAAGCCTGAATTTCAATATCTTATTTTCAATTATTCAGGTTTAAGTTTAAATACTGAGCATCAATTGTTCAGGACCTTTGCTTCCGTGTTATCCAATGAATCACCGTAAGTCACTGCTTTTAGGTAAAACTTTTTTCCCCTTTGCACTTCGAAAGATATTATTGAATCATCAAGTAGAACAAATTTTTCACCTGCGGTGTCTTTAGTACCTTCTTGCCCTCTAATTAGGTTGCTAAGCTTATATTTATTTTTATTTATGAGTTTAGTACTCTGGAATTTCACTATCTCTTTTCCGATTAATGCTGAATTTGAATCGATAATTCCTAGCAGCTTACCAAAACGTAATACTATTACAAGCCCCTCATCGGTAGATTCCATTACATATCCGTAAGTAGACTGTTTATTTGTGCTTGCGATAGGCTTATAATCCTTATCGTTGTACGAAATAAAGAGTGTTGCTCCTTTCCAATTCTTTTCCTCATTAATTAAAGTAAAGCTTGCGCTATTACCTTTAATATGCGGTAAATCTATCATTTCTATGATGGTTTTGCTGATGTGAGAAGGAGGGTATTCCTTCAGCATAAGTGACCTTGTTGAAGGAAAAGAAAGCTTATATATAGAGTAATCATAACCAACGCCAATTACTTGAATGGACATGCTTTCAAATTTTGTTTTTATAATTCTCACCGTATGCTTTTTCTCACCGTCTAAAATCGTTATTACATCACTTGGCACAAGCCACGCATATTTTATCGGCAGCTTGAAATTGTATATATTTCTCTCTTGCCACGAAGAATAAAGTAAAACCTCAGCTATATTTTGCGCCTCTCCCTCCTCCATAATGAGCGGTATTTCAACTGTTATAGCAGTGCCTTGCTTTGGAAGTTCAGCATATTTAACATCAATTGGATAGCCAAAATTGCGATTAAAATAAACGACGTTAACTTTATTGTTTAAATCCAGTTGACTAATATTAACAAGTTGCATTTGCTTTGAATTGTTACTGAAAACCGTTTCACCAATTGGCATTACAGTTGTAACTCCCCTGCCCTTTTGGACAAATTTCAGTTTAGAGCCCTGTTCAACCACATCAAAAAAATAGCAACTTTGCAGCATTTTAATAATTGAACGTATGGGTTGCTGGTCGTTTATCACATATCCAGACAATAACCCTTTGACGTTGCTTGTATCAAACTGATTGCTTTTTAAACCTGTTTTTTGTAACAAATCCAATAAAACATCGGAAATATTAAGCTGTGAAAGCTTTCCCTGAATCCCCTGAATCCAATGTCCTGTCTGCCAGTTATGGCAGTCAGCCCACATATCACATAAATTGGGAAAGTAAGGAAATGGCCTTGCATCCCATGCCCAGAGAAACATTTTTTCTACCATTTCTGAGCTTTGCCACTTCTTTAGCGTTCCTTCAATTGCAATTTTTTGTGAAAGAAAGCTCACCTCTCCGTTTGAATATCGTGGATATTTGCTCTCTATGCTACCTTTGTCAACAAACACATTTGGCTCATTAGTGCAGCCGTTCATACTGGGAAATCCATATTCAGTAAACCATATTTTTTTCATTTTTGGTTGCCATTTTGTTTTACTACCACCGGGGTTTATGTGAGTTTCACTCCACCATTTCTCTATATTTTTCCAAAAAACTGTACAGTCCCAGAGTGTGATAGTATGATAAAATGTGAGAAAAAAATACCATCAAAGGAGGAATTATGGGACAAGTATTACATGGGTGTGCCAAAACAACAGAGACGATTCGTAGAGCAATACAAAATAGTAAAGAGAGCATAGCAAAACTCTCAAAGTATTATAACCTTAATCCAAAAACTATTATTAAGTGGAGAAAACGCTCATTCACTAAAGACGCTGATATGGGTCCAAAACATCCAAGATCAACTGTTCTAACTTTAGAAGAAGAAGCAATAATCGTCGCATTTCGGAAGCATACACTTCTACCATTAGATGATTGCCTTTATGCCTTGCAGTCTACAATTCCGCACTTAACTCGTTCTAGCCTGCATCGCTGTTTACAAAGACATAACATTAGCAAACTGCCAGATGTTGATGGTGAAGCTAAACCAAAAAAGAAATTTAAGAAATATCCTATAGGCTATTTCCATATTGATATTGCAGAAGTCAGAACAGAGGAGGGAAAACTATATCTATTTGTTGCTATAGATAGAACATCCAAATTCACCTATATTGAGTTACATAAAAGTGCTACAAAACCCATAGCTGCTGAGTTTTTACGTAATTTGATTAAAATTCTACCGTATAAAATCCACACTGTTTTGACAGACAACGGTATACAATTTACCAACCAGAAACGCCATAAATACGCTTTCCAACACATATTTGATAGAGTTTGTGAAGAACATAATATTGAACATCGTCTAACAAAAATCAGCCATCCTTAGACAAATGGGCAAGTTGAACGTATGAACAAAACTTTAAAAAATGCTACTGTTAAAAAATACTACTACCAATCACATCAGCAACTCACAAAGCATCTTTATGACTTTGTCATGGCTTACAATTATGCAAAGAGACTCAAAACTCTTAATGGTCTTACTCCTTTTGAATTTACATGTTCTCAGTGGACAAAATCTCCTGAATTGTTTATACTAAATCCTTACCATCACACTCTGGAACCATACACTTTTTTTGCTATATCCCAGTGTCTGAGCACTGGGATGACAGATGCTATGATAAGAAATTTAACAGCTTACAATGAATAGTTGAAGTTTTTAATTAAGAAAAACACACGAGTAAATTATGTAGCTATAATCATTGTAAGCAACAATGAAAAAGTGCGGAAGTAGAAATTTGAGTTGACAAAATAAGAAAAAATGTAGTATATTAAAAATATTGATACTAACTTAAACTAATTATGCCAGAAGTAGTAAATACACCAGACAACATACAAAGACCGTCAAAATTAAAAAAAGCAAAAGAAATTCTGCTAGCTCCTGTAAGGTGGCTAATCACAGGTTTATTTGTAGTATTTTTTATAATATTTGTTATTTCTCTCCTGGTGTTTTTCTTAATCGCCAAGGTATTGAGTAAGCTATATCTTTTTGCAGGAGGCAAAATGTCTGAATGGTTAGAGCAAAGAACTGAAGCATTTATGGAGGCAGCACGTATCCCACAAACAACGCATGATACTAATGTAAATGATGCAATTAATATTAACGTTCAAAAGCTAAAAGAAAACTATGGCGAGCCTGATTTTGATGATAAGTTTATAGAGGAAATAGAAGGATTTATTGATCAGTTAGAGTGCATAGCAAATGGCACACAAAAAGCTGCAGATAAAGATCAACTTACAGAAGATGAGAAAAAACATGCACTTGAGTGCTTGGAGCGTATAAAAAATAACCCTGGTACACATAGTGGAAGAGGGTTAACATTGAAGCAAGTTTTAAATTTAGCTTGGAAGGCTTGCAACGATCAAACTAGAGCAAATGCTGATCAGAATATAGATATTAATACCCGCATATCACAGAGAAAATATCAACTGGTTAAACATTTAGTAGAATCGCAAACAGAATACGGAGTGCGTGGTGGTCATGGTTCAAGTGCATGTTTTACTGGTACCTTCAACAGTATTGTCTCTTCCTTGTACACTTTTGAAGAGTTTTCCTTCTTGCAAAAAGCAGATAAGAATACTATAAAGCAGGAATTTGAAAATGAGCTGCAAAAAAAGGGAGAAGAACTATTTAATCAGCTTTCCAATGATAAAGAAAGAAAAGAAGTTGCAGAAGCTTTAAGTAATCCTCCTTCTACAAATTTCTTTTCAAGCTATGTAGAGTCATTTAAAAACCACTATGCACGTGCAGTTTTAGGTGATAAAGAATGCGACAAATTAGTTAAAACTTATCTTAGTAATCTTCAGTACAATAGCACAATATCTTGCTTTACCTAAAGTAATCACTTTACCAGCGGCAAAGTGATACCATGCTGATTCATATATTTTCCTTTCATATCATCATATGATTTTTCACACTCACTTTCGCCGCTTAAAAATACGAATTGGCATGTGCCTTCATTAGCGTAAATTTTTGCAGGAAGTGGAGTGGTGTTTGAGAATTCGAGTGTGACATGACCTTCCCATCCAGGTTCTAAGGGAGTAACGTTTACTATAATTCCACACCTTGCGTAAGTTGATTTACCAACACAAATGACCAGTACATTTCTTGGTATACGAAAATATTCCACTGTGCTTGCAAGCACAAAGCTATTTGGTGGAATTATGCATACGTCTGTTTCTTTATCTATAAAACTATTCTCAGAGAAATTTTTAGGGTCCACGATGGCTGAATTAACGTTAGTAAAAATTTTAAATTTATTATCCACTCTTGCATCATACCCATAAGACGATAGTCCGAAAGATATAACACCTTTGCTGCTTTTGTGATCCACAAAAGGCTCTATCATCCCAAAGTTTTCAGCTTTTTCTCTTATCCATTTATCTGGCATAACTGCCATAATTGCCCCTTAAAGTTGTGTAATACTTACAATAATATAAAATAAAATTTAAATGTAAACTGTAGCTTTTGTCATGCAATTAAAGCTTTTAAGTTTGATTTTTTATTACAATAATTAGATTTATGTTCTTAACTAAAAATAATGCTTAGAAACTTTTTCCTGATTTTTGTATTCGTATTATTCACGCCGCTGTCAAATGCTGATGCCAGGAAATACATCAGAATTGTTGGATCTTCAACCGTTTTTCCTTTTATCTCATTTGTAGCCGAGGAGTTCAATCGTGTATTCTCTTTTAAGACTCCAGTTGTGGAATCGATAGGAAGTGGATCAGGGTTCAAAATGTTTTGCTCAGGAATAGGGGAAGACACGCCAGACATCACCACTTCATCTCGCCCTATGAAGGAAGTAGAAAGAGAACTATGTAAAAGGAATAAAATTAATGAAGTGATAGAGATCATCATTGGCTATGATGGAATTGTCATTGCAAATTCAAATCAAAGCCATAGATTTGATTTCACAAAGAAGGACTTATTTGAAACTTTATCTGCATATTCTCAAGAAAATGATAAATTAGTAAAAAATAATAAGAAGTTTTGGTCTGATGTAAATCAAGCCTTACCAAAAACAGAAATTGAAATTTATGGTCCACATCAAAATACAGGCACATACGAAACTTTGGTTAATTCTATTATGTTCAATCAATATTCATGCATGAACTCGAGAATTTTCAAAGAGAATTATAAAGATCAGGAAGAAAGAAAGAAAGCATGTGGTAATATAAGGGATGACGGAAGGTATATAGAAGTTGGAATTAATGAAAACATAATAATACAAAAATTGAAAAGTAACAAGAACGCTTTAGGGATATTTAGTTTTAGCTTTTTAATGAGGAATCAAGATAAAATACAAGGGAGCACAATTGCAGAAATTGAGCCAACTTACGAAAATATATCATCGGGAAAATATATATTAGCAAGACCTCTATACCTTTATATAAAGAAAGAACACCTGGATACTGTTGATGGATTAAGAGAATTCATAAAAGAAATTATAGATTCGATCGGCATTGAAGATGGGTATCTATCTAGGCTTGGTCTAATTCCACTTTCAAGTGAAGATATAAAGAAAACTTCAGCAAAGGTTTATGATATAAAGTGACGGCAACGCTTCTTTGACATTTTTTATTCTGGAACGTCTATAGCCAGACCCCAGCGCAGCGCGCTGGGATGACATTATTAACGTTATACTCCTTGTTGTGGTGTAAACTGTTTTTCTACACTTGGATCTTCTAAAACCTTAGCAATACCAGCACCCATTAATATAATTGCTGCCAAAACTGCTAAAGCCAGTGCAACTGCAGGATACGCTAGCACATAGGCTGCAACAGCACCAGCTACGCATAGTCCAGTAACACCTAGAGCAATCTTCCCTTTGTGTTCACTCCAGAAGGTTGTATCGTTCTTTTCTGTGGTTTTGTTGCCAGTAGTTGGTACAGGGTATGTGTTGCCTGCAGTTTCGGTTTCTTGTTCTTTTAATTTCCGTATATGCTCTGCATCTTCTATTCTTTGTTCTTCTATAAGCTTTTTGGACGCATATTCATTAAGGTCTTCGTCAATTTTTTGAATAAAGTCGTTGACCAATTTGTGTGATTCCGGTTGGCCTTTTAAATTTTCTAGGTCATTGCGAAACAAAAACGTAAAACCACCTTTGTTGTTATCAGAAAGCCCAAAAAGGGATCGAAGAAACTTCTCAGGAGTTTTTTGGTAGAAAAATTCAAGAAATTTTATCATTTTTACTACTACTTCTTCAGAATCCGAGAGTAAACTTTCCCTCAAGAGATTTTGATTAAAGATGCTTTCCGCTAAACATGTAAAAACTTTCTCCTGATCGTTACCAAAGTCGAGTGCTTCTCCAATTTGTTCCCAGTTAATATCGTCATTAGGATCAAGAGATTCAAATACCATATGGAGGTTATTTATATGACCAATTACCCTCTTGTGCTCTTCCATTTCTTGAATAACTGTTTTAAGAGCAGGATATATATCTGTGTTATTAGGGTCAATTTTTCCTTGAAAGCGTTTAAGATTATCTATTGTATCCGTAAAATATGGTTGATCTTCAAAAAAATTTGCTACCTCGTAACCACACAAAAAATCACGAGTTTTTTGATCAGCTTCCTTCCAAATTAGTTCAATGATCTCTGCTTTAGTATTAACGCTAGCTTTAGAACAGTTAATAACAAAATCTAAATGGTACCTTTGTCACTAGTCAAAGTCCCCTCGTGGCTCAAAACTGCTTGTATATCATTATGTTCATTATTGTTGAATATGTACTGGACTTTTTGAGATTTGTCATCACAGACTGCCTGTCTTAATGAACCTAGAATTTCTTCTTGTGCATCAGTTAATTCAATCATATCTTACCTCTAATTTATAAACAATTTAATTATCACACATATTTACAAATAAGTCAAGTATATTGTTAATAACTGTTAATAAAGGCCAACAAAATGCTTGACGTTAGAGTAGCTTTTATGGCTTTGTATAGCGAGGAAATAACTCTATGAAAATTCATCAACGTTTACAAACTTTACGTTCAATTGTATTTATTGTGGGAATATTCCTATTGTTATTTAGCTTAGCAATGCTTATTCCTGCTATTACTAATAAATATCTCAGCTACGAATGGAAAAATTTTCTCGCTGGATTCATAATTACCTGCACATCTGGCGTAATTTTTATTTTACTCGGTAAATTAAATGGCATGCCGGCAATTTTTGCAATTACTAGTTGCACCTGGATTGCCTCGTCTTTGTTTGCAGCTATTCCTTTCTATTTTGATAATCTGAGCTATGTTGATGCATTATTTGAAACGATATCTGGCATCACAACCACAGGGGCAACTATATTTAATGATATTGAAAAACAATCTCCAGGAATACTGCTATGGAGAGCAATGCTACATGGCATGGGGGGTTTTGGTGTAATCACTTTAGGAATTGCAGTTTTTCCTATGTTTAAGATTTTCAGCCTAAATAATTTACTTTATTCTGAATATTCAGATGCTACAAAAAGGAAGTTGCCGAACACGCGAAGCGTAGTAATTCATATTACAGCAATATATTATGGCCTAATTTTGTTATGTATATTTTCCTATTATCTGGCTGGTATGCCACTATTTGACGCAATATGTCACGGAATGTCCGCTGTATCAACTGGTGGATTTGCTAACTATAATGATTCTATAGGGCACTACAATAACCCTATGTTAGAAGTCATAACGATCATTTTTATGATTTTGGGTTCTCTGCCTTTTCTTAGCTATTTAAAAATCATAAGACGGTTAGACATTTGCTATGATGAACAGGTCTCTTACTTTGTTAAGATAGCTATTGTTTCATCTTTATTTGCTTGTTTTTGGTTGTATCAAAATGTTGATTTAGGAGTGTCATTATCATTTAGATGCAGCATATTTACCATCACCTCCTTGATTACGTCAACTGGTTATGCAATCTGTAATCATATAGATTGGAGCTTCATTTCAGTCTTAGCTTTTTTTCTAACCTTTGTTGGTGGATGTAGTGGTTCTTCAAGTGGTGGCATCAAAATCTTTCGTTTGATCATTTTTCTAAAGTCTATAGGAAATCACTTTCGCCTTTTATTAAACCCAGGTGCAGGTAATAGGGTAAAATTCAACGGAAAAACCCTGGAGAATGATGAAGTTCACTCTGTCTTTATATTTTTTGCAATTTTCATGTTAACGTTTACCATTTCATCAATAGTGATGTCTTACTTAAGCAATGCAGACTTTATAACTAGCATCAGCTCAGTCTCTGCAACGCTTACAAATTCTGGCCCGGGATTTAGTAATTTAATAGGCCCTTCAGGTAACTATTCTTCTTTCAGTAATGAAGTAAAATTATTTTTGTCGTTTTTGATGCTGCTTGGTAGACTTGAAATATTGCCAATCTATTTTTGTATAGGTAATTTATTCTTATTTAATAGAAAGAAATAGTTGGTAAAGTTGTGAAACTTGATATTGTCAACTGTTTAATAAAAAGATCGTAGCTAAACCAAGAAATATAAGAGCTGAGAGAATATCAGTTGTTGCCGATGTTAGGATTGAAGAAGAAACTGCAGGGTCAGACTTTAAACGGTGAAGCATTATAGGAATGAAAGTTCCGATGAACGTTGCAATAATTGACATCATAATCATGGAGACCACAAAAATCATCTCCACTTTGAAATTGTGAAATCTTATTGCTAATACTACGAGTGAAATGGTAGATAAAATTACCCCGTTTATAAGACCTATTAAAAATTCTTTCATCAGTACTCTTTTTGCATTTTGCTCAGTTAGATATTTTGTTGCGATTGCCCGGATGGTTAGCGTTACTGTTTGGGATCCTGCATTTCCGCTCATTGATGCAATTATCGGCATGATTATTGGCAGTACTATAAAACTTTTTATTACATCATCGAAAAAGCCAACTACTATGGAATACATTGTTGCAGCTAAGAGGTTAAACAGTAACCAAGGTAGCCTTTTAATTATAGTTTTATGTATAGAGGCATTTATATCGGCTTTAGAAGATACACCGCTTATTTTGAGTACATCCTCTTCTGTTTCTTGTTGAATAACTTTTATCACATCTTCAATTAAGATCACACCAATAATTTTACCATTCTTATTTACTACCGGAGCCGATAATAGAGAGTAATCTTTAAATATTCTTGCTACTTCCTCTTGGTCTACTCCAGTTTTAATGATTTTTATGTCATGATCCATTATCTCTTTTATTATTGTGTCTCCTGAGTGAGATATTACCTTATTTAAATTAACACTGCCTATAGGCTCTAATTTTGAGTTGATAATGAATATCTGGTGAAATCTTTCTGGTATTTTTTTATAGTTGCGCAAGAATTCCATTAGCTGATTTATCGTCCAATAATATGGAGCTATAACCATATTTTTATGTATCAACCTTCCTGCACTTTCTTCTGGGTATGATAACAATTCCTCTACTAATTTTTGAGTTGCATTGGGTAAGTAGTTAAGTATGTTTTCTATAGACTTTCTATCCAAATCTTTCACTATGGTTACTATATCTTCTAAATCAAGGAGCATTAGTAACTTTGCTGTATTTTCTATTCCCAATGTTTCTATGATCTCTCTTTGTAAATCTGGCACTACATGCACTAGGGCATCACTTAACAAATGTTGATCGAGGATATTAACTAATTTCTCCCTGTGATCACTGATTGAAGTAGATAAAAAATAAGCTAACTGAACGCTATCTATCGTTTTTACAATATTACGAACATTTTCTAGCTCCTCGTTATCAAGTGACTCTATTAAGTCATCAATAGCCTTTTTGTCTAAACCATAATGAGAACTTATTTCAATATTCATTACTTTACCTTATTTTTTAATAAATATACACACTTGATTTCCTTAAACATTAAAGTATAATGAAATTATTTTGAATTAACTATCATATGGTTAAATTTCTATTTTGTTTGCTGTTATTGTTAGTAATAGTAAATATATTAAAATCTAAAGTATAATGAAAACTTATTCAGAAATTTTCGAATACTTTCAAGGCTTAAATAAAAGTATTTCTCTTATCAGGAGGTGTCTTTGACATAGAAAAATTAAAGTTGCGTCTTGAAGAGCTGGATTCCCAAGCGTCGAATGATAATCTGTGGCAAGACAATCAAAAGGCACAAGAAATTTTAAAAGAACGTTCTAAAATTAAGAATGACGTAAAGTTGTTTTTAAAGCTGGAAAGCGATTACAACGATGCCATTAGCTTAATGAAGTCTGCTATTGATGAGAATGATGAAGAATTTTTCTCTGAAGTTGAAAGTGAATTAGCTAAGCTAGAGAAATCAATCAAACTTAAAGAGACAGAATCCTTATTTACTGGTGAAGCAGATAACAATAACTGCTTTTTAGAAATCCACTCAGGAGCTGGTGGAACAGAGAGCAATGATTGGGCTGAAATGCTGATGCGCATGTATACAAGATGGGCAGAAATTTATCACAACTTTAAAGTTGAAGTTGTAGAAAAATTAGAAGGAGAGTCGGTTGGTATAAAGTCTGCAATGATAAAAATCGTTGGAGAAAAAGCTTACGGGTGGGCAAAAAGTGAAAGTGGAATTCACAGGCTGGTTAGAATATCGCCGTTTGATGCAAATGGTAAACGTCATACCAGTTTTGCAAGTGTAGGAGTAACTCCAGTGATAGAAGATTCAATTGATATTGCTGTGGATGAAAAGGATCTAAAGATCGATACCTACCGTGCTTCCGGAGCAGGCGGTCAGCACGTGAACAAGACTGAAAGTGCGGTACGCATTACGCATATTCCAACTGGTGTTGTAGTTCAATGCCAAAATGGTCGTTCTCAACACAGAAATAAAGATGAGGCGTTAAAATTACTTAAAGGACGTTTATACCAAATTGAAATGGAAAAGAAAGAACAAAAGATGGCTGAAGAGTATGGTAAAAAATGCGATATAGGTTGGGGCAATCAGATCAGATCGTACGTTATGCATCCATATCAAATGGTGAAGGATTTAAGAACCGGACATGAAGTGGGTAATATAAATTCTGTTTTTGATGGTAATATAGATTATTTCATAGTTAGTGTGCTTACTAAGCAAAATTAGGTAGGGTTGACTTTCTTGTCATAATATATGATAATTAAAATATTGTTAAAGTAGGAGTAAAGTTATGACAATGAGCAATGATGAGTGGAGAAAAGTATTAACTGATGTAAATGCTTACGCAGATTATTATAAAAATAATATAATTACAAAAATACAGGAGAGGTTGCAATCATATCCTGAATACACAAAGTGGAAACAAGATAATTTTAACGTAAATCATAAATTTACTGTTTTTGATGAAACACTGTTATATTTAGCTGTTAAAAATGACTGTTTAGTATTGGTAAATATTCTATTAGGAATAGAAGGTATAAATGTTGATGCAGTAAACGAATATAATGGATATACTCCTTTGCATTTGGCTTGTGCAAATGATCAAACAGGAGTAGTAAATCTTCTATTGAAAAGAGAAGATATAGATGTTAATGCAATAGATAAAGATAAACATACTCCTTTACATTTGGCTGTTGAGAAGGGCCATATTGGTGTGGTAAATAATCTATTAGAAGTAGGAGCAGACGTTAATGTAGAAGATGAAAATGGAAAGACTACTTTGCACACGGCTGTTCAATTTGGCTGTGGAGAGGGAATAAAAGTTCTAATAGGAGAAGTGATGATAGGAGCTCTGATAAAAGCAGGGGCGAAAGTTAACGCAGAGGATAAAGATAAACATACTCCTTTACATTTTGCTCTGGATAAAGAGATGGTAAGAACTCTAATAGTATTAGGGGCAGATGTTAATGCAAAAGATAATCATGAAGAAACTCCTTTGCATATTGCTGCTAGAAATGGCCATATAGAAATAGTAAAAACTTTAATACTATCAGAGGCAGACGTTGATGCAGAGGATGAAAGTAAACGTACACCTTTACATTTTGCCCAGGGTAAAGAGATAGTAAAAACTCTAATAGGAGCAGGAGCAAATGTTAATGCAGAAGATAAGGATTGCAGTACACCTTTACATTTTGCTGGCAATAGAGAGGAAGTAAAGGTTCTAGTAGAAGCAGGAGCAAAGGTTAATGTGCAAAAGATAAGGATGGAAGGACCCCTTTACACCTTGCTGCTAGACGTTACAATAAGGAGATAATTGGGGCCTTAATAGAAGAAAAAAGAGCAGATACCGTCTAGTTAGTCAACAAGAAAATTACAAAATAAGGCAATATTTCATATAAGATTGAAAGTATTTTTTTTAACAATCAGCTAAGTAAACCTTCCTCCAACAGCTTTGCCCTGTAGTTTTTGATATGATCTGGATCAAAAGCCTTCTTTGAACCTTAGAACACCAAAAACAATATGGAGTAACTTATGCATCGCAGCTCCCACAATGGCCATATTATGCTTGCCTTTTTCTTTTAATCTCTTGCAAAAAGTCATAATAATAGGATTGTGATTTTTAACTACTATAGCAGGAAAATACATTGCCTTACGTAGTGTTCGTGAACCTGATTTACTTAATCTGGGCTTGGCATATACAGAGGAACCTGACGTTATATTTCGTGGTATAGCTCCAGCATATGCTGCCAATTGCCTGGCATTTCTAAAAGCTTTTATGTCAGGAACTTCAGCTAAGATAGCTATTGCTGATTCCTCTCCTATGCCTGAAATAGTTAATAGAAGTTGAAAATTTTCCAACAACTCTTTGTGTTGCTTTAATAGTTCACGTATGGAGTTTTTTATTGTTTCTATTTTTTGAGCTATATTCATTGCAAGGTCTTCCCAAGCATTTGTAACTTCTTTAGGCAGTCTCTCTTTTTTTTCTAAGTGGTTATTTACTAATGTCAATTCATCTTTTAACGCAGCCGAGCAACGATAAAGATGTTTTAATTTTTTTAACTCAGGAGAAGGTGGTGTCCAACGAGTTGGTTCCTGTCTTTGTCAGTAATCAGCAATAATTTCCGCATCGGTCTGATCATTCTTTTGTCGTACAAGCTTACTTCTTGCATAAGATCTTATGCAAGAAGGATTTACAACACTTACAAAATGTCCAGCATTGTGTAGAAATTCAGCCAGAGCTTCACTATAACAACCAGTAACTTCCATACAAGCTTTCACTTGCTCTACGTTATGTTTTTGTAGAAAGCTCTGCAGACCTTGAAACCGATTATCATCGTTCTTAAAGCTTCTTTTCCTAGTTTCACGTTTTCCTTTTTTACTTATAAATGAGAGAAAAACATCAAAGCGATCTTTTGATACATCTATTCCCAGAAAGTTGTTGATCATATATAACCCCATACGTTACCATTAAAAATGAAAAGTAAGGCTATTCTTGAGGATATAGAATTAGAACCATTTAGGTCTTTCTACGATACCTTCCAGCCTATACCTTTGAGAAGGGAGCTCTTATCTACTTGACAGATTTTATATCTAAGCCCTATGACAGAGTGCTTCCCTTCTCCATCTAATGCTTAAGCTTAAAACATTAGATGCTTTTTACAAGATACAAAACCCTTTGTTGAAGGATAATGATAATAACATTCCGAGCGATTTTGACAAAAATCATTATATAGTTCGGCATGTGAATTTTCTTTTATCTGAAGAAAGAATGAAACGACATGACCAACAGGGTAAAATATCCCTTGTTGCTTTCAGTTTAACAATATTGTTTGGTACTGCTATAACGATAACACTTTTTGCAACTGGAACAATTACAGCTGGGCTATATCCTGTAATAGGAGCAGTAGTTACAGTTGTAGCAGCAGCATTAGCGGTAGCTTATACTACAGTTAGAATGTTAGAACCTAGTACTAAAATGGATGAAATGAAAGAAGCGCAAAACGTAAATGGAAATGGGCAGGAAGTATCTCCTAATTAATTCCAATTTTGGGATCTCTTATTCCATTTTATCAACAGTTTGTTTTGCAGTATCAAACAATTTTAATCCTATAATCCCGAATGTAACTAAAATAAAGCATATTACTTCGAATAAATTAACTGGTTCATTAAATAGGTAAACTCCAAGTATCGAAGCTCCTATAGCACCTACTCCAGTCCAAATTGCATAGCATACTCCGATAGGTATAGAACGTATAGCGAGCGAAAGTAAATACGTACTAAGAGCCATGGAGAATATGCTAATTATTGATGGTACGAGATGAGTAAATCCATAACTATGCTTAAGTGTTATGACCCAGAACACTTCAATTAGTGACGATAAGAGTAAATATATCCAATTCATGCATAAATTTTAGGTTTAAATAGAGAGCTTTAGCCCTATGGTTCCTATTACAATTAAAA
Organism: Wolbachia endosymbiont (group A) of Conops quadrifasciatus; assembly: GCF_964027015.1. Lineage (NCBI taxonomy): Bacteria > Pseudomonadati > Pseudomonadota > Alphaproteobacteria > Rickettsiales > Anaplasmataceae > Wolbachia > Wolbachia endosymbiont (group A) of Conops quadrifasciatus. The sequence goes on along the minus strand of NZ_OZ034722.1, from coordinate 292,082 downwards.
TGATACATAAAACTTGAGATAAATTAATATTCTCTGTGAAAGCGGTTGCACCAATTATAGTTATTCCAATTGTGCATATTCCAGAGGAAACTGCATAGCATACTCTAATAGGTAGAAAGCATGCTGCAAGAGATAAAAAATAAATGCTAATGATCATAATTACCAATGTTGCAATCGAAGGCACAACCTTAGTAAAACTGTTACTAAACTTTAACGTTACAGCCCAAAGTATCTCTAGGATACTAGACAGCAACAAATATAATCAGCACATTTTCGTAACATTTCAATCTTGTATTGTAACAGAAATTGTTAGCTAAGGCTATACTAAAGTGCAATAGATCTCTCTTTCGAAATTGCTTTGAAAGCCAATATATTAAACTTAAAATAACATTCTAAAAAACTTTTCTATGAAATTCAATTCCTGTACGTCATTTGCTGCATAAAGAGGTGTAGTTTGTTGCTCAATACCTGGTATTTCTACAAAAACTTTGCCCACTTCTTGACCTTTTTTAATGGGTGCAGGTATCATATCTTTATATTCAATACGCACCTTAATTTGGTCATGCAATTTGCGGTTGTAAGTTATGGTAACATCGTTTGCAACTGTAATAGGCACTTTTTTATCTTTTCCATAGAGAACATTTACTTCCTCAACTACACTGTCTTTAGCAAATATTTTCTTAGTATTAAAATGATTTAAGGAGTATTGTATCAGTCTTTTTGCTTCTTCTATTCGCCCTTTCTCAGTGTCTAAACCATTTACGACAGCAAAAATTCTCCTATCATTTCGTTTTGCAGATGCTACAATGCCATAACCACCAGCATTTGTATAACCGGTTTTTAAACCGTCAACCCCAATGTCGTGAAAAAGTAGAAGATTTTTATTCTTTTGTGCAATTTCGTTATATGTCAAATATTGCTCAGAAAATAAATTGTAATATTCAGGAAAATCAGTGAAAATCCTTTTTGCCAGCATTACCAAGTCTTTTGCGCTCATAAAATGATCTCCATCTGGCCACCCGCTTGAGTTGACAAAATGACTGTCATTCAGGTTCAAATTTTGTGCAACCTCATTCATTTCAGCCACAAAATTCTCTTCTGATCCTGCAATACCCTCGGCTAGTGTTATGCAGGCATCATTACCTGAGACTATTGTAATTCCTTCGAGTAATTCCCTCACCGTAACGGATTGACCTTCTTTCAAAAACATAGAAGAGCCTTTTCTTTCCCACGCTTTTCTGCTTACTCGAAATTTATCCTCCATATTTATTATTCCAGCTTTTAGATAATCGAAGGCTATATATAAAGTCATTAGTTTGCTCATTGAAGATGGGGCCATTTTTTCATCGGAATTATGGTCAAAAATGAATGAGTCTGAAGCCAAATCTAAGACTAATGCTTGCTTTGCTTTGGTTCTAAACTGGTATGAGTATGAAGAAAAAGGAAGTATAAAAACTAATAGCAAAATTACCAATCTGCTTAACATATTTATAATTTTAAATTTACAGTGTACTAATTAATAGTATAATTTTACAGGGGCATTTCAATAGATCTCTTGCATAAAAATTCCTTGAAAAGCTTTGCCAGCCCCCTTATTGTAGTATTAAGGGTATTTATGACTCATTGTTTTTGACCTGCAGGCTCAATGACAAAATTCAGTAAAAAACTCAGGGTATTTATTGGCGGATTACATAAAATTATAGCGGCTGCATGTCTCTTTTATTTTTTCTACATTCAGCCAAATCGCGCTTATTTTAAGCGTTAGCACATTATTACAGCGCCAGTTTAAATTATTATAGGGTCAAAACTCGCACCACGGGGCTTCTTTTGCCTTTTTTTTCGCTTGGTAAATTTCTTAAATATCTTCTTAAATTTTATAGCTAATCAGTACTGGGATGACATTATAGGGGCACTGGGATGACACCCTGACAATCGTCATCCCGCTGCTTGTTAGCGGGATCTGCTGAGATACCGCGAATGAATTGCAGTATGATGTAGAGCTCGCGTCAGCTACTTTGATGACACCATTTACTGTCTTTAAAAATGAATGTTCTTACAATTGTGCGTCATGCGCTTTATTAAATATTTTACTTAAAAATCTAACTTCTTATTATACAAGAGATAAGCAATTCACTAATGATGAAAAATTATGAAAAGGGGCATAAAAAGCGCCTAAGAGAGAAAATTATTTTAGATAATGGACAATCATTACTTGATTATGAAGTTTTAGAGCACATTTTATATTCAGCATACAGTAGAATTGATGTAAAGCCGATAGCAAAGAGTTTGATAGAAAATTTTGGCAGTTTGAATAAAGTTTTTAATGCTGACCTGGAAGCACTGCAAAATGTTGATGGTGTCAGCAATGCAGCAATATCTGCCATCTTTTGTGTGAAACAAGCCTTTGTTCGTTCTGCAAGAGAAGAAATAAAAGACCTGCCTATAATCGATAACTGGGAAAAATTGCTTGATTATTTAAGAATAAGCATAGGAAGCCTCAATAAGGAAAATTTTCGCGTCATCTATATGAATAAAAAGTATCGTCTAATAGCGGAAGACCTGCAAAACGTTGGTACAGTAGATCAAACCCCTCTTTATGTCAGAGAGATCATCAAGCGCGCACTTTTGATTAGTTCAACATCCATTGTAATATCTCACAATCATCCAAGCAGAGATACACAACCTTCAAATAGCGATATATCTCTCACTAGGCAACTAGCAGAAGCTTGCCAAAGTATAGGAATAGAATTAATAGACCACATTATTATTACATTCAGTAGCTATTTTAGTTTCAAGGAAAATAGGTTGTTGTGAAAGCTTGTAGATTTTGAAATCCTTTTTATTGCACTCTTGTAATCAAGTTTCGTTAAAGGTCAGATTGAATGGTTAAATCTTCCACCCAAATAACCACACACTCTACTTGCTTGTTTGGATATATTTCTTGTACTAAGGTTTTATAGGTCAGCATTTGCTTTTTTATTTCATTTAATAAGGAAACAGAAACGTTACGGTGTGATTTGTAGTCAATTATGATCGCTTTATCTTGCGTTATGCATAACCTATCTAGTCGTACTAATACTGGTTCGCCATAGATTATTCCACTCAGTGTAATCTCTGATTTGTCTTCTAAGTCAAACAAATAACCATATTTTTCATTAAAGGCCAATATTTTACTGTAAATTTCATCCTTATCTTCACTGGTGTTTATATTGTCAAGATATTTTCTGACCCAGTTTTTTCTCCTTTCTTTTTCTATCTTGGGCATATACTGCAATATGCTGTGAATGATTTTTCCTCGGGTAAATCCTTCTTCTTGTTTACTCTCTTCTTCAATTACAACAACTTCTCTTAAAGCTGGCGGAAGCGAAATGACTGGAACGTCAAAATAATCACGTTTTTTATAAATGTAAGGGTAGTTTGCGTTCACACATAGCACTTCAACTTTTTCTTTAAATATTGGCTGTAAGTATGATTGTTTCTTTTCATATGGTTCTCCATACTGAGTGATTAGATCATACCAAGAGCCCTTTTGCACTGGCTCTTTACTTAAGATGTATAACTCATCTTCAGCACGTGTGAGTGCTACGTATAATAAACGCAAATATTCGTTATAATCCTCTAGTTTTTTCTCTCTTTTTACTTGATCACAATAAGCGTTATTGTTTTTTCCACACCAAAATGGCACTTCCGTTCCATCAAAGATAATGCTTTCACTGTTTCTTGGCACTGTGTTTGTATCAACCAAAAATACTATGGGAGCTTGCAGACCTTTTGATTTGTGAATTGTCATTATTCGCACAGCATTGCGTTCTGATTGCATATCATTCTTAATCTCCGGGTTATTTTCCTTGATCCACTGAACAAACGCTTGAAGAGATGGGTTTTCAAATTGCAACACAAGGTTCATAAATTCGTCTAGAACCTCGAAGCACTCAAGACCTAGCCTTGCAGCAAATTTCTTCTTACCTGTACGCAATATATGTGTAAATAGTGCAAGAGGAGACTCTATGCGAGATAAGTTAATGAGATAGTTTAATTCACTATAGATAACCACAGAATAATCCTGAATTCTTTCCCATAGTGAATGCTCTTTACGATCATATGCAATGTTAAATAAATCATTCTCGGTAAAATTAAATAGTGGTGATTTTAAAGCATTTGCAAGAGCTAGATCATTTGCCTGGAGGAGTAAAAATTCGGCCAAAGCTATTAAGTCCTGCACGGCTATATAGTCCATAATTCTAAAATAATCTCGGCCTACAACTGGCACGTTTGCTTTTTTAAGTTCGCTTATTATGTAATCAACTAACACGTTTCGTTGCCGTAACAGAATCACAATGTCCCTTGGCTCTATATAGCGATCTTTAGCGACTAAAATCCGCCCTTCGTTTAACCAATTGTGAATTCTGTTGGCTATTGTTTGAGCAAGTAATCGGTCTGTTATTATATAATTTTCCCTGCATGTCAGAGGAATTTGTAAAGCTCGCTGTTCTTTCTCTTTACACTTTGGTAACGCTGGCCAAATTTCAATATATCCTTGATCATTTTCTCTATGTGGAACATGTTTTATTTCATTATCAACAAAAGATATTTCTGCGCGGAAGTTATTAAATATTCTATCTACAAGCATTAAAACTTCTGGGGTTGAACGAAATGACTTTTCAAGTTGGCATGATATCCAATCTCTGCCACCAGTTTTCGTATGAAAGTATTGTTGCATGTAGTTGAATAGATGGGGATTTGCTCCTTGAAATCTGTATATGGATTGTTTTACGTCACCAACTACAAATAAGGTTCGCTTTTCATCATTACCGGCAAAAAATTCATCGCAGAGATTTGTTATAATTTTCCACTGGCTGATGCTATTGTCTTGTGCCTCGTCAACAAGGATGTGATCTATTTTTTGATCCAAGTTAAACAATATCCAATCTTTGTAGTTTGGATTGCTGAGAAGATTTGTTGCTAAGCCAATTATATCATTGTAGTCAAGCAGTGCGTTTTTTGATTTTTCGCTACTGTATAGATCAACATATACTTTAAATATACCAAGTAAGCTACTGGTTCTCTTGAATATTTGATAAGAGTTCATGTCTTTTATATGAGTAAACACTACATTCTGAACGCTCTCTATTATTTGCTCTGCATCTCTAAATTTTTCCAAAGTACTTTTTGTTGCAATGGATGATATGCTCTTTTTTTCGTTTGATTCCGATTTTAAAAAGACCTTGACTAGGTTTTCTACTTTAGTGTCATTCCAGCGCGTGACGCTGGAATCTACACTTCTTTTCTTCTGGATCCCAGTGTCAGCTACTTGGATGACGGGGAGCGATGTTGGGATGACAGATGGCTTTGTGCTGTCACACCAATCATAGAGCATTGCACTATAACTCTGATCTCTTTTACTGCCTTCACTTAATATCTCGGCTAATCTTTTTATGTGCTCAGTCGTTTCACTCTGTAAGTCATGAATTTCATCTGGAGCACTGAGTTTATCTTTGATATATTCTGAATCATTTTCTGATATCGATCTTTTTATACATAAAGTATAAAGCAAATCGCGTAGTTTATTTTCATCAATTTCAGTTGCAATAAGGTTGATATCATCCTGCACAGTTTCGTTATGAAGCACTTTATTGAATATGATGGAATGTAATTCTTTACATTCACTTAGCGTACAATTTGGGGCGATGCCAGCTTCTATGGGAAAGTTGGAAATTAATTTGTAACAGAAAGCGTGTATGGTTTGTATAGTTAGACCAAGATTTTCCAATTCAGAGAAAAGCCTTCTCGCTCTTGTTAAATAATCTTTATTTTCTCTGGTCGAACACTGGGATGACAAATAGGGGTGCTGGGATGACATCGGAAAGAAATCTAATTGTTCTAAATCTGCTATCAACACACTCTCTGAGCATATTGCCCACTTACTGAGTATGCTGTGAACACGATTCTCCATCTCATTTGCTGCAGCATTGGTGAACGTTAAGCAGAGAATATTTCTTTTGTTTTCTAATAAAAGTCTCAATACTCTGTCTATTAAGATTTTTGTTTTGCCTGTACCAGCGGACGCATTTACCCATACAGAGAAATTAGGATTTATGGCATTTTTTCTCATCAGAAGTGCGAAAACCTTATAGAAGTTGACTAAAATAGCATTATACATATAATGTAAAAATAGTCTTAGTGAAGATATATAATGAAAAGTTTTTGTGTAAAGGCGCCTGCAAAAATCAATCTTTTTTTGCATGTTGTAAATAAGAAGGAAACAGGATATCACTTGATTGAAGGTTTATTTGTCTTTGCTAATCTTTCTAATTTTTTGGAAATAAAAGTAGGTGAGAAGTATTCTAGATACGATAACTCTACAGTTGAATTTGTAAATTCCGAACTTAGAATTAATAACAGGTACAACACCGTAATGAGAGCAGTTAATCTATTGCTTAGATATGCTCCTGCGCGAACTAAAGTCATTGTAAAGGTTGTGAAAAATATACCAATTGCTGCGGGTTTGGGCAGTGGCTCCTCAGATGCTGGAGCTGTGGTACGTACGCTAGGGAAGCTGTGGAAGATTGATAGGACGATTTTAAATGAAATAGCTTTAAGCGTTGGTGCTGATGTTCCTGCGAGTATAGATAGCAAGCCAGTTTTTGTTAGAGGTATTGGTGAAGAGTTGTGTCCCATAAAAAAATTCTCTCTACCCACAAATATAGTACTAGTGAAGCCGAAAAAAAAGTTTTTGAGCACACTAGAGGTATTTTCCAAACATGAAGGAGAATTTTCTGAGCCAATTAAATGGAGCGATGACGCTGAAAAGGATTTGTTGAAGCTTCTTAAAGAGAAGAGAAACGATCTTCAAGAGATAGCAGTAAGTCTTGTACCTGAAATTCAGGATGTGATATCAACACTTGAGTCACAAGAAGGCTCTATACTTTCTCGCATGTCAGGCAGTGGTGTATCATGCTTTGGAATATTCGATAGTGAGGAAAATGCAAAAGCTGCTGCATTTAATATCAAAGAAAAGCAACCAGAATGGTGGGTATGTGAGACTCAATTAATAGTTTGACTTTATGGATATAACTCCCTTAATTTCCGAGAATAAAAATCTTATAAATGGTTACAGGGAAGGAAAATTTTTGGTGAATAATAGAGAATATTTCGGCTCAATTATAGTTTTTCCTGAAAAGGTGATTAAATTGAAAGAAAGTGATATAAATAGCAAGGAACATTTTAAATCTTTTTTAACAGAGGAAATAGAAATTTTGATAATAGGTACTGGTAAAACACGCAATATACTAAGTTCTTCAGTGAAGTCCTATCTTATGGAACAAAAAGGTTTAAATTTTGAATTTATGACAACCGGTGCAGCATGCAGAACCCATAACGTTTTAATATCCGAAGATAGATTTGTTATCAGTTATCTAATAGCCATATAGCATGCTTGAAATGTTTACCCAGGACTTTTTCATTAATAGTCTAGTTGCAGTAGTCATAATTAGCCTAGTAACAGGGGCTTTAGGATCGTTTATGATATGGCAAAGGTTATCTTATCTTGGTGATAGTTTGTCCCATTCTTCGTTGCTTGGTGTTGCACTTGCTTTAATCTTTAAGATTAGCCCATCGCTTAGCATAATGCTCATTGCAATTACATTTGCTATACTACTTTCTCTTAATTTTAACAGATTATATTCTGCTGATACGATATTGAACATTGTTACTAATGTAGTTTTATCATCGAGTTTAATACTTATGTCTTTTCTTCCATCGGGCAATAATAGTATTATTAGCTCACTGTTTGGTGATATATTAACGCTCGATCAAAGTGATATAATATTGATTTTTTTAATCTCTTTAATAGTTACTTTGATATTAATATTTAGATGGCGTTATTGGTTAATGATTTCAATTAATCAAGATTTAGCAGTAGTTGAGAAGATTAATGTTAATTTTGTTAGACTAGAATTTTTAATCACTCTTGCTATATTTATAGCAATTGCTGCCCAATTAATAGGAATATTACTCATTGCTGCATTTTTGCTAATACCAGCAGCATCTGCAAGGCTCATTTCGAAAACTCCAATGCAGATGATTATTGTTGCAACAGTTTTTTCTGTGATTTCTGGGATATCAGGTCTGATGTTATCTGCAAGTTTTGATTTGTTAACTGGACCTGCAATTATACTTGTTGCAGCCGTATATTTAATTATCGCTTATTTTATAAGGTTAGTATTAAGCAGGTTGGCTTGATTTTAGTCTCGAATGTTAATAATTTTGTAATACACTCATTATAAAACATCACCATCTTAGCACAAAACAGTCTTTGCTATATTATTGTTTATGTGCTAATGATAATCTGTTAGTTTTATGGAGTAAGCAATATGAGCGAAGAAAGATTTTTTTCTAAATATATAGTACAACCTATGAAAAATTTTTATAATAAGTGTGCTTCTTTTTGGAGGAAGGATGCGTCAGATGATGTGCAGAGTACGGCAGATGATATTGTACAAGAAAGCTCAGAGTCTTTGGATACTCATATACAATCAAATGAGAATGATATCATATAGATGGCATGAGGGTCATACCATCCAAAGTTAAAAAATTCCTAGAGAAACCTGATGCTTTAAGTGGTGTGTTAATTCATGGAAGTGATAACAGTAGGGTTGGTTTTTATGTACAAGAAATAATTGCCAATTTGGATGAGTATTCAGTTCAGGTGATGGATTTTGCAATAGTGAATAAGTCACCCGGTTTACTGTTTTCTGAATTGGCAAACATTTCGATGTTTACCAGCAAAAAATTAATTAAGCTGATAAATGTGAGTGGAGGTATATCCAAAGAGTTAAAAAACGTATTGGATTATAACGCAAGTGGTCACTATGTAATGATGGTAGCAAGTGATCTTCCATATAATTCTGCGACTAAAAGTTATATGGAGAGTTCAAAAATTTTTGGTGTGATTGCTTGCTATAAGGACAGCAACAGCAATCTTTATGACATTATATCAAGTTACTTAAAACAAAATGATATAAAATGCACAAATGAGATAATCTACCATTTGCAATCTTACTTTAATCATAGCAAGCTGCCTATATGTTCAGAACTTGAGAAGTTAGTTTTGTACTTAGGGAAGAGAAAAGACCTAAAACTTACTGATATAGAATTATGCTTTTCAACTTCCGGCAACGACTATGCTACACTTGATGATCTATGCTCTGCCATAGCAAGTAAAGATATGTCGCGCTTCATTAGAATTTCTGATGCATTGATATCGCAAGAAAATTTTTCACCGATAGCGCTAATTCGCATTATATCAAATTATTTCCTACGCCTTGAAAACGTTTTGCTGTCAGTGCAAGGTGGAATGAGTGAGCAGGCTGCGATTGATCAGCTAAGCCCTCCATTGTTTTTTAAACAATTGCAGAGCTTTAAATCTCATTTGAAAAGTTTGCAACTTTCAGAACTTAAAAAGATTTTGGAAGAATTGATAAGCTTAGAAGTTACCTGTAAAAAAACTGATTTAGATCATAAAATGATTTTTCAGCAGGTGATTTGTCATATTACAAATACAATTACTTGCTATAGCTAACAAAGATAAGGTGTAACCAGACTGCATTCTGTGATTTTTAGCAAAACACGATCTTTCATTTGAGCTTTCTTCAATTTAAAATAAATACAGAAAATTGCTGCCTATAGCTAAACTGACTTAGATTTACCGACAATTTGAAAAACCGTCATTCCGCTACTAGTTAGCGGATGAGATACCGCGGCGGTATGACGGTTCGCGGCGGCATGACGATAACCTCGTCATCCCGCTACTTGTTAGCGGGATCTATGCTAAGAGATACCGCGGCAGCATAGCTATAGCTATCTTCAAAAATATGGTTGAATAATTGTTAATAATAGTGTATAATTATTAATATTTTGTTCGGTAGAAGTCATAGTCCTATACCTCTTGTTTGAGTTTTGTTCTTATAACTTCCCCACAAGAACCTTGCATGCAGCTTTCCCGCACACGGCTCCACAATAATAGCATTCATAGCATTCGCTCTCATGTATATAAAGAATAGTGTATTTTTGGCTTTGGTAGTGGATTGACTAGTAAGTAATGGTTGAATTGCTCCCACTTCATACTTCTCTTTTGACTACGTCGGTTTATCCACTTAAATGCTAGCCTTGTTATCGATCGATAGAATTGACTTAAACATCGATAATTTCCGCTAATTCCGAAATAGCTATAGTGTCCTGTTAGTTTAGTTTTGAGTTTCTGCCACCATTCTTTAAGACGATCGTGATTTCGAATTCTCTTCATCCATTCTTTGATTTCTTTAATCTTTCTGGCTAGACTTGTTTTTACAGTTTTCTGTTTTATCATTAGTCTACCATTACGACTCTTTCCACAATAATGGGTAAATCCAAGAAATTTGAAGCTATTCTTTCTTCGTTTCTCTCTTTCTGCTTGATACCATTCTCTCTTGCCAAACTTTACTATTCTTGTTTTGTTTTCAGATATTTCCAATCCAAATTTTCTTAATCTTTGTTTCAGCAATTCCAAGAACTCTTTCGCATCTTCTTCCTTTTCGCAGCACACTACAAAATCGTCGCAAAACCTTATTAGCTGCATACTCACTCTGGATCTAGGTTTAAATTTCTTTTCAAACCACAAATCCAATACATAATGTAGGTATATTTTAGCTAATATTGGGCTTACTATACCGCCTTGTGGTGTACCTTGTTCGGTTGCTTCATAATGTCCAGCTTCAACTATTCCTGCCTTGAGAAACCGTTTTACTAACCACAATAAGTTGGGGTCTGTTATCCTCTCTCTCAGACATCTCATTAGCCATTTATGCTGAATATTATCATAGAACTTCTTGATATCCACTTCTACAATGTAATTAATTGGTTTGTCCATAACTGCTTTATTCAGTGTTTTGACCGCTTGATGACAGCTTCTTCCTGGTTGAAATCCATAAGAGTTGTCCAGAAAATTTGTTTCATAAATACTTTCTAGTATCTTCTTTAACATTATCTGTACCAACTTATCTTCTGTTGATGGTATTCCGAGCCCGCGTTTCTCTTTGCTCCCAGTTTTTGGTATATATACCCTTTTCACCGGTTGCGGTTGATACTGCTTTTTCTTCATGCTATCCACTAGAGTTCTAAGCTTCTCTTCAAGATTTTCTCCGTAAGTTTCCACTGTTACCTGGTCTATACCGCAAGCCTTGTTTCGTTTTAGTTCCTTATAGCACTCTGCAAGATTCTCTGCATTTATCAGATGCACTAACGATGTGAATTTCAATCGTTTATCTCGCTTCGCTCTTTCTACTATCTGGTCTAGTTTTCCTTGCATATTCCTCCAATCTCTGTTGTATTTGTATAGCAATCCCTATACCAGTTACTATATTGCTAACCGCTTCCCCTTGTATGTGGCTTTCCCACACTCTGAGTACTATCAGTTAGTCCGACTTCCTTCGTATCTTTCCCCAGTCCTCGCCTTTATTGACTTGTTCTAGAGTACCCTATTGGGAATACAAAGGATCTCCCAAGTTCACGTAAGTTCCATCTCAACACATGACACGGCCTTAGATCCCGATGGAGCAAGTGATATCTTGCCTTTTCGTTATCACTTATTTTGTCTTCCGCCTGCAAGAGAGCGTCAACCTCCATATCGTCAAAAATTTCGGGACTCAATACCTTTACTTTCGTTGCATCCTATATTGTCCCTTCTATTAGCCCTACTACGCTTGTTACCTTACGTAGCATAATAGTTCGTTCCAGATTGCTGGCTAGGCTTTACCTGAGTTAGATTTTCACCAACTGTTCCTTACGCACTTCTTGGCGCACCTTGCATATTATTTCTAAAGATTTTATCAGAGGTACTTCATTATTAATGGTTGCATTTATTGCCAGCTATTATGTAAATTCAATGTTTTTTTATACATTGTTCTTATGGTTTATTACTTTTTCTTCTTTTAGTATCTTGATGTCAAGGCGCCTTGTAACTTTAGCAGATAATCATGCAAGCAGTGAATCCCTTCTTTCTGGTCAATTGGTAGATTGCATAACAAATCACAACAATAGACCTGCTGCAAAAGGTGATTGAAAAAATAATGTGAGAGAAGTAGAAGAAGAATAAGCAGATTGAGTAAGGTAAAAAAATGAGCTTTAGTTACTATAACATGAAGAAACACCCAAGAAACTTTCGTAATATAACAGGTTTAACTATAGAGGAGTTCGAAAAGGTAGTGGAAAAAGTGAGGTCTGGGTGGGAAAGAGTTGAAAAACAGAAAAAGTGCCATGGTAGAAGATCACAACTACCAACTCTAGAAGATAAGTTATTTTGCGTAATTTTGTACTATCGCACTTACATAACACATAGATTTTTAGGGTGCCTGTTCAATGTGCACAACGCAAATGTATGTAGGTTACTGAAGAAAATAGAGCCATTACTTGCCAAAAAAGTTACTATAACAAAAGATAGAAGTATGACACCAGAAAAAATACTGAAGATTCTGGCTGATGTTACAGAACAGCAAATACAGAGACCAGAAGATAGTAAAAAACGGAAGAAATCATATTCAGGAAAAAAAAGAACCAACACTATGAAAACTGAGATTGTTATCGAAGAAGGTGGAAGAATTTTATCAGTGTCAAAGTCATATCGTGGTAGAATTAATGATTTTCGCATAAGGAAACAAGAAAAATATTTACCAATCGATAGCATAAAATATGCCGATTCTGGATATCAAGGTTGGCAAAAATTGCAAAGCAATGTTATAATTCCATATAAAAAGTATCGTAAAAAGCCATTAACTCCAGAGCAGAAAGAGCATAATAGAAGATTAGCATCATTTAGAATGAGAGTAGAAAATAAGATCCGTGAGATAAAGATATTTAAGATTATGTCTCATATTTACCGCAATTTTCAGAAAAAATACAACCTGAGGTTCAATATTATTGCTGGTATTGTGAATCTTAAGCACGCCTTTTAGTTAACCTTGATTTTAGTCACCCTCCTTTCCTTCTTTTTATTGCTTGATTCTCAGCAGGTCTTTAGATATAATCTTAAAAAACTTTCTGTACAAAAATGAAAATAAAAAGAGCTTTAATATCAGTATACGACAAAACGAATATAATTGATTTTGCATCGTTTTTAATGCAGCAACAAATAGAAATTCTCTCAACGGGAAATACTTACAAAGCACTATCTGATGCCGGAATAAAAACACAAGAGGTCTCAGATTACACACAATTTCCAGAGATACTGGGTGGTAGAGTAAAAACTTTACACCCTAAAATTCATGGAGGAATACTTTGCAATAGAGAAAAGCACAAAACGGAAATGCAAAATCTAGGTGTTGAGCCAATAGGCCTGCTTATAACTAACCTATACCCATTTTGGGAGACAGTAAGTAGCGGCTCAAATGAAGATCAAATTATAGAACAAATTGATATCGGCGGAGTGGCGTTAATTAGAGCTGCAGCAAAAAACTTTTGTTTTACTTCAGTTATTTCTAGCATTCAAGACTACGAAGCACTAAAAGCTGAGATGATAAAAAATAACAATGAAACAACATTGGAATATAGAAAACATTTAGCAACCAAAGCATTTGCTCTCACTGCACACTATGATTCTAATATTCACAGTTGGTTTTTATCCCAGAGTAAAAATAATGAGTTGCCAGAGTTTTTTGCACTATATGGACATAAAGTACAAGAACTCAGGTATGGTGAAAATCCCCATCAAAAAGCTGCATTTTATAGTAATCAATTTACCAAATATCCGCTAGAAAAAATACATGGGAAAGAGTTGAGTTATAATAATATAGTAGATATAGAGTCCGCACTTAACATAATTTCTGAGTTTAAAGAGCCTGCAGCAGTGATAATAAAGCACAATAACCCATGTGGCACTGCTGTTGGTGATAATGCTTTGGAGGCATATGAAAAGGCCCTATCGTGTGATGAAGTAAGCAGTTTTGGTGGTATAGTAGCTTTAAATCGGGAGATAGATTTAAAGCTAGCAGAAAAATTAAACGAGATATTTTTGGAAGTAGTGATAGCACCTTCAGTCAGCAATGAAGCACTAAAAATTTTGCAAAGAAAGAAAAATTTAAGAGTGATTATTCATAAATCTTTCCAACAAAATGTGAAATACCAAACTAAAAATGTTGTTGGTGGGTTTTTGGTGCAAGAAAATAATGACCACACAATAAAAGCAGAACAAGTAACAGAATGCACTGCAACAGAAAAAGAAAAGGAAGATCTTATTTTTGCCTGGAAAATATGTAAACATGTGAAATCCAACGCAATAGTTATAGCAAAAGATGGTTGTGCTATTGGCATCGGTGCAGGGCAAACAAGCAGAATAGATAGTGTGAACATTGCAGTAAAAAAAGCAGGTGAAAAATGTAAAGGTGCAGTGCTTGCTTCAGATGCATTTTTTCCATTCCCAGATAGCATAGTAGAAAGTGCAGAACATGGAATTACAGCTATAATTCAGCCTGGTGGCTCGCTGAAAGATCAAGATGTGATAAAAGCTGCAAATGAAAATAAAATTGCTATGTTTTTCACTGGCGTTCGCAGTTTTTTCCATTAGGCTTTGTGTCTTATGGCTAGAGATTTTTCCATATCATACCACCATAACTGTACGAACGTTGTGATTTGAGTCCACAAGGGAGGATGTCATTCAAGTAGCCTCCTTCCCCTGTCATCCCAGTGCCCTGACTACTTGGATCCAGATTGGACACTGAGCTGGTGAGTATAAAAGTATAGCTAACGCGAGCTCTACGTCATACCGCCGCGGTATCTCATCCGCTAACACGTAGCGGGATGACGATTCTTCAAATCGTCAAGGTGTCATCCCAGTGCCCTGACTACTTGGATCCAGAAAACTTAACTTTAAATAAGTGGCTGCATAATAAAGACTAGATTCCAGCGTCACGCGCTGGAATGACACCATTTTCGGTCTCTTAAATTGCTTTAGCTACAAACATTAAGAAATTTACCAGGCAGAAAAAAAAGGCAAAGAACTCCCGTGGTGCAAGTTTTGACTCTCTAATACTTTAAATTGGCGCTGTAATAATGTGCTGACGCTTAGTTTAAGCGCGGTTTGGCTGAATGTAGAAAAAATTTAAAAGACATGCAGCCGCTATAATTTTATGTAATCCGCCAAAAAATACCCTAAGTTTTTTACTGAATTTTGTCATTGAGCCTGCAGGTCAAAAACAAGTTTTGAGTCATAAATACCCTTATTATCATAATAAGGGGGCTGGCGGAGGGTGTCAAGGAATTTTCTTATTTCATTTAAATTGCTTGTAACCTTCTTATACACTCGTCTTTACCAAGAATCACCATGATATCGATGATTCCAGGTGCATCCATTACTCCAGTTATAGGGGCACGTAATGAGTGGTATACACCGCTTATTTTCATATCATGTGATTTTGCACATTCCTTGATCTGAGAAGATAAAAAACCCTTATTCCAATTTTCATCACCGATCTTTGACAGAAATGATGCGAGTAACTTAATTATATTGAGGTTAGATTTGACAATTTGACAAGCTTCTTCACTTAAATCAAGTGGCGGATCTTGAATATAAAATTTTGCTAAATCCAATAATTCGGTCAGGTAGTTTGCTCTTTTTTTCAGCTCTTTCAGTCCCTGCAGTAAATAGCCCTTTTTTTTGTCAGTTAGAGTATTTTCTCTAAGCATTAGAGTCAGAATATCTTCATTGTTCATATTACTAATATAGTGGTTATTCAAATGCTCCAGTTTTTTGAAATCGAGCCGTGCAGGTGAACGACCAATACTTTCTAAATTAAACCACTCTATTGCTTGCTCATCGCTAATAATCTCATCGTTGCCGTGACTCCAGCCAAGTCTCAGCAAGTAATTACGCATCGCTTTTGGCAATATTCCCATCTTTTCATAATCGCAAACACTTGTGGCACCATGCCTTTTGGATAGCTTATTCCCATCTTCCCCATGGATAAGCGGCACATGTGCAAAGCGTGGAATGTCAAAATCAAGAGCCTGGTATATTAGCAGGTGTTTAAAGGTATTAGTGAGATGGTCAGAGCCACGTATTACATCAGTTATTCCAGCATCATGATCGTCAACCACTACGGCAAAAATATATGTTGGAGTGTTATCAGAGCGTAAGATCACTATATCATCAAGCTGCTCGCTACTTACTTTGATTTGGCCGTATATTTTATCATCAATGACGATCTCTTGCGAGTCTGGCACTTTAAAGCGGACAACAGGCTTTACGTTTGATGTCACACTAATACATTTGTGCTTATATATTTTTCCTTCTTCTCTCGCTTTTATTTTCCCTTCTGTCTCAGGGCAATAACAGTGATACGCCCTACCCTTCTCAACTAAAAGGTTTGCTACTTCTTTATGCCGCTCTATTCTTTTTGACTGATATACTATTTCTCCATCATAACTCACACCGAGCCATTTTAGCCCTTCTATAATTGCATCAATTGCTTCTTGTGTTAAACGTTTTCTGTCGGTGTCCTCAATCCTTAGCAAAAACCTGCCACCATGGTGCCTCGCGTAGAGCCAATTAAATAACGCAGTACGAGCCCCTCCAATGTGCAAAAACCCTGTTGGTGATGGAGCGAATCTAGTGACTACGTCTGGCATGTTATTGTTACAGTAAAGTATAGGCTATTATACCCAAAATCCACGTTTGTAACAATTTAGAATTACTATAAATTATTTATCCTGAGAGATTAAATTTTATTTATTTTTAATAAATCGTGCTGTATAATTTAGTGTTGGTTAATAGTTAGGTATGTTATGATCGGATCTACAGATGAGATAAAAAAATTTCTCTCAGTTAATGAAGCTAATGTCAGCTGGCGTTACACCGGCCCATTTGATAAAACAAGACAAATAGTACAGGCAGATAATCTCTTGCATCTAGCTGCAAAAATACAAAACAAAGATAAATTTCTAGACATTTGCAGGAAGAACATTCCTTCTGTAACTGCGCATAATGAATATGGAAATAATCCATTTCATGAAGCAGCAAGGAGTGGGATTTTGCTGCCTGCAGTAAAAGAGATTGTGCATTACTTAGAGACGGAAGCTGATAACAAAATTACAAAAGCAGAAGAAGCTGGATATCGGAAAGAAGTAAGCAGATTGAAAGAGGAACTCAAATGTAATAAAAAATATATTAAAGATGCGCTCTGCAGTAAAGACCATGCTTTTAATAAGAAAAGGGAAACTCCTCTTTATTACTTAGATGCTGCACAACAGAAAGAAATTAAGCAAATCGCAGACATAAAAGACAGCTTTATATGTAATCAGAAGTTTCACCTGTGTTTATATATAGTAGGGGCTATAGCGTGTATTGCTGCATTGTGTTTATCTTTATATTTTCTGTATCTATCTTCTCAGACTTTTGCACTAAGCTCGATGGTTGCAATAGCTTCTGGCGGAGTCACATACCTGTCAGTTAAGGCATGTAACGAGATACATGCCTTGCATAACGAAAGCACTTTAGTGGAAACTAATGTACAACTTGCAGGAGAAGGTTTGGGTGTTTGATGAAGCTAGAAATTACTTGCAGGCAATTATATAGGAATGTACTTTCTTAAGAGTGATTCTTAAGAAAGTATATTTATACGATGACAGAAAAGAAGTACAGTAAGATTTTAATAGCAAACAGAGGGGAGATTGCCTGCAGGATTATCAGAACTGCCCATAAGATGGGTATATCTTGTGTATGCGTATATTCGGATGCGGATATAAATTCTGTGCATGTAAGGCAAGCAGATGAGTCGAGGTATATTGGCCCTTCGCCATCTTGCCTTAGTTATTTAAACATTGAAAAAATATTCGAGGTAGCAGTTGAAACAGGTGCGCAGGCAGTTCATCCTGGCTATGGTTTTTTAGCAGAGAATCCAGATTTTCCACGTGCTCTGCAAAAACACAATATAGACTTCATCGGTCCCAGTGCAGAAACAATAGAAGTTACAGCCAACAAAATAACAGCAAAAGAAGCGGCAAGAAAAGCTGGAGTGAATGTAGTGCCAGGATATATGGGTAAGATCAGCGATGCTGCCCACGCAGCTCAAGTTGCTGAAGAGGTCGGTTTTCCCGTTATGCTCAAAGCTGCATCAGGCGGTGGTGGCAAAGGAATGCGAATTGTAAATTCCAAAAAAGAAATTGAACTAGCGTTCACATCAGCAACAAATGAAGCAGAGAAAAGTTTTAAGGATGGCAGTATCTTTATAGAGAAATATATAGAACTACCAAGACATATTGAAATACAAATCATAGCAGATAAATATGGCAATATAGTGTGTCTTGGAGAAAGAGAATGCTCGATACAAAGGAATAACCAGAAAATAATGGAAGAAACGCCAAGTCCATTCATTAGTGAAGAAGTAAGACAAAAAATGTATGTCCAATGTGTTTCTCTGGCAAAGCAAGTTGGCTATTTTTCAGCAGGCACTGTTGAGTTTGTTGTAGATAAAGACCAAAACTTCTATTTTCTTGAGGTAAATACGAGATTGCAAGTTGAGCATCCAGTAACAGAATTTATAACTGGAATAGACATAGTAGAAGAAATGATTAGAACTTCCTGTGGAGAGAAATTGAGATTCAATCAGGATGATATTAAACTTACTGGTTCTGCAATAGAAAGTAGAATTTGCGCTGAAGACCCATCGAAGAAATTTTTCCCTTCCAGCGGAAGAATAAAATATTACGATAAACCGGATGAAAATGATTATGTAAGAATAGATGATGGAGTTGCTGCAGGTTCAGAAATTAGCACGTTCTATGACTCAATGATTGCAAAAGTTATAACATATGGAAAAGATAGAGTAGAAGCGATCAGTAGAATGCAAAAAGCATTGTCTGAATGCTATATAGAAGGAGTAACAAATAATATAGAATTTCTAGAATCCATCTTCCATCACCCAAATTTTATTGCAGCAAAGCTCCATACGAGATTCATTCCAGACCATTACCCTAGTGGGTTTCACGGCGATTTTGTTACAGAGGAGTATATTAAAATATTTATTTTCACTGCGTTATATGTTTATTTGGAAAATGAAGAAAGGTACCATCATAAAGCAGTGAATGAAACACCTCAGGTGTCATTCCAGTGCGTGACAATGGAATCTAGTAAAAAAGAAGGGGCACCAGTATCAGCTACTCGGATGGCAGGTGACCGTGCAAGAGATTTATTCATAGTGAATATAAATGACAATGAGTACTCCGTAAGTGCAAGATATCAAGATAATATATTAACAACAGTATATAACCACAATACATACTCTGTAGTAGGCAAGTGGAAATCAAGTCATAAGTTACTATATATTACAATTAATGATGATGCTGATATAACATTTAAAGTAGAAAAACAAGGCAGCAAATACTTCATAAGACATGCAGGCATGAAAGCTGAGTGTTGTATATTTAAGCCTCATGTAGCTGAATTAAGTAGGTTAATGCTAAATAATGAAACAGAAGGGATTTCAGCAGATGCTGTAAAATCCCCAATATCTGGCTTATTAGTTAAGTTGCACGTAAATATAGGAGATCAGGTAGAAATAGGACAACCTTTATTTGTGGTGGAGGCAATGAAAATGGAAAATATCATATGTGCTGAAGCAGCAATGGTGATAAAAAATATTCTCGTTCAAGAAGGAAAAAATGTGCAGATTGGTGATGTAGTATTAGCTCTGCTTTCTTAAATAACACAAGAAGTATAAACTTGACCCAAACAAGATAAATGAAAACACTTGATGAGCTATGGCAATGGCTATTGGTATGTGCAATAATAGAGTAATTACACCCAAAATAATCTGAATGATAACGGAGAGCAGCATAATATATACCGGTTTTACGCTAGCATTTTTTACTGTGAGTATTACTACCAAAGCTAGTATTAGCAATGCCAGTGCTCGATGTATAAATTGCACTGTCGCTCTGTTCTCAAAGATATTCAGCCATATAGGGTGTAAGAAAAATAAATCTTCTGGAACGATTTGTCCGTCCATTAGTGGAAAGGTATTGTAAATCAAACCAGCATTTAATCCCGCAACAAACGCACCGAAAATTATTTGTATTACAATTAGGGCCAAAATCATCCCTGTGTAGTATATAGTGTCACTACTAATCTTAAGTTTAGTTTGCTTTGGCCTGATTTGGTAATCAAAAAATTGATATGACAATAATGCAAAGACAATTAATGCTAATAATAAGTGAAGTGCAAGCCTATAGTGGCTAACATGAGGTTCAGTTACTAAACCACTTTTAACCATATACCAACCAGCAAAAGCTTGTAAAGCTCCAAATAATAATGCCACAAATAGCCTTATTACTACCTTTTTAGATATTTTTCTTCTTAATGTAAAATATATAAATGGCAGGACAAAAACTAAACCTGTTAGTCTTGCAACCAATCTGTGTAAATATTCTATTAAGTATATAGCCTGAAATTCCTCCATACTCATACCATAGTTGAATGCTTTATACTCAGGTGTAGTTTCATATTTTAATTTTTCTTGTAGCCAATCTTGTCCACTCAGTGGTGGCAATGTTCCAGTGATGGGTTTCCACTCCGTGATTGACAATCCTGCTTTTGAAAGTCTGGTAAATCCACCAATCCCCACCATGAGAATTACCATAATACAGCAGAGAAAAAGC
Source organism: Wolbachia endosymbiont (group A) of Conops quadrifasciatus (assembly GCF_964027015.1). NCBI lineage: Bacteria > Pseudomonadati > Pseudomonadota > Alphaproteobacteria > Rickettsiales > Anaplasmataceae > Wolbachia > Wolbachia endosymbiont (group A) of Conops quadrifasciatus. The sequence goes on along the minus strand of NZ_OZ034722.1, from coordinate 271,403 downwards.
CAAATAGCTACAGGTTTTGATTGCTTTTGTTCCATAAACCATGCTGAGTTTTGTTCCATCGCTCAGGGTAAAGAATAAATTCCCACAAGGCAAGAAAAGCTGCAACACTATGTAGCAGACTATAGACCGGAAAAAATATCGATACTATATAAAAATAAAAAGGCATCTTTTGCTGTTTGACAGCTATTACCAAAAGAATCAGGTTAGTAACGTATACCACTACAAAGTAGTACAAAAATAATTCATTTAAAACTTTAGTTAATATCAATGAAAGCAGTAAAAATGGAGTAGTAAAAAATATAAAAGCTGCAGAGCCAACAAAAAGATTCAATAGCAAAATTCCCTTAAATCCAGTGTGTTTATAAAGTGACTTTATATTTTTTAAATGAACAATATAAGTTTGCATATAGCCTTTGATCCAGCGCGCTCTTTGCTTAATCCAAGCAAATACAGCAATTGGTGACTCTTCCAATGTTTCTGAGTCAATCATCCTGGTTTTATATCCCATTTGCGCAAGTCTCAAACCAAGGTCAGCATCTTCGGTAACACTTATAAGCATCCCAGAAAAACAATTTTTTTAGAATTTTTACTGAAAAATGATTACTGCTACCACCCAAAGGCATTGGCATGTTCATTTTTTGGAATCCAGGCAATAAGTATTGAAACCAGTTCATATACTCCAGAGAAAAGGATTTTGTGAGAAAATTATAATCACAATTATAGTAATTTAATTTCGCCTGTACACAGGCAAGCTTATCGTCGCCCTTATTAAATCAATCAGTGCTTTTTTTAACTGCAATGGGTCTGGTTTATCGTCCGCATCATATATTACTGCATACTTTCCTCTAGCAAAGCTCATAGCATAATTGCATGACTTGGCTTTTGTTCTAGGCAAAGAATGAGGCACTTTTATTACTTCAAAATACTGCGGTAAAGTGTACTTTTCTATAGCTGCTAGCGTTTCCTGGTCATCACTTTCTACCTGAAGCTTCACATCTAATTTCGATTTTGGATAATCCAAACTTTCAATGCTTTCGATCAATTGCTCTATCACTGCACTTTCTTTAAAAGCAGGCAATAAAATAGTATATATAGGAAAATCTTCTTCATTCAGCTTACTATAATCCACTTTTTGGTTGGAGGTTTCACATAAGTTAAAAATTGTAGCTATAAACTTGAATAAATAACTAGAACATCCGATTATAAATATCAACATCAAAGCAAAATATGTATATTTCTCTGTTAGTGTTAAAATTGAAGTTAAAATAAAGAAAGAAGCAAAAAATATTGAGCTTAGTTTAATGCTTTTAGCTGAAAAATTAGCATTCTTGTAATATAAGTAGTTGCTTGCAAATTCTGAAATACCAAAGTGCGAGTTAATAAGATTTAAAATCTGTTCGCTATTCACTTTTATTAATACATAGTCAATACCGTAATGAGCTTCGACCCAACGGTTGATATCTCGGCTTGTGTCTTCAACCATAAAAAAAGTAGTATCATTTAATTTTTGCCAAGGAATCATATTAAATTTATAGTAAAAAAGTTTCTCTGGCCCTTTGCACAAACTAGAATAAAACTTAATTTTTTTTACATTATCAGCTTGAAGTATAGGCAATTGTTGCATTAAACCTAATGCAATTTTTTATTTAAGTCACGTGAAAATGAAGATATGACCTCGCTACTACGCTTATCATCTTTACGTTCATGCATTATTTTTTTTACAGCATCAGCAGCTATATTCGCTGTGTTAGCCTGTAAATTTCCAAGAGCTTTTTCAACTTGGTCAGTGACTTTCTTCAAGTTAGAATAGGCATTGTCATCTAATGTCTGATCTAGCTGCTGTCTATTGTGCTTAATGATACTATTAGCTTTATCAAGTGCTTCATTCATAATTTTATTAACTTCTGTATCTAATTCTTTGTATTTTTCAGAAGATTTTTTGTAATACTCCAACATATCTTTCCTGAATTTTTCAGTTTCTTCACTTGAAAATTTGCTTTTGTTACGCTTATTGTTAAGCGCATTTTTTATCACTTTCTTTAGCAATTTATACGAAAGGACAAAACTTACCAAGAAGGAAAGACCGATAATCAGTGATGTAGACATAAAAACCCCTAAAATTCTTTGGACACCAAGTCAGCAACAAACTCCTCTTCAATTTCAGAATTGGTCAATTTAGTATAATAAATTAAAGCAATACTAGTAGCCATTTGTTTTAACTGATCAGTATATTCAGATTTAAATTCTGCCACTTTTTCTTCAATAAGCTTGCTCTTTTTTTTGTCTTCCTCTTCTAATATATTCTTAACATTAGCTCTCATTTCTTCTACCTGAGCAAGTGCATCATCTATGATTTTTTTTGCCTGTATTCTAGCTTGGTTTAAAGCAGCATTATACTTGGCAATCTGATTTTCCGTAAGTCTTAAAAGATGAATAGAACTATTAAAAGAACCCAATACTTCTTTACTTCTAGTGCTTATTATTTCATCTAACTTTGGTAAAAACAAACAACTTACTATAAAAAAAAGTGAAGAGAAAAAAATTAAAAACCAAAAAACTTGAGAAAAGAAGGTTGAAACATCAAGCTGTGGCATGTGTTAAGCAACAAATATTAACAATAGCGCAAGTAGAAACGCAAATAATCCCATTGCTTCAACTAAAGCTGCTCCTGTATAGACATATTTTTTCATTTTATCTTCTGATTCAGGGTTTCTTGCAAGCCCATTTAACATAGTAGAAAATATATTTGCCACACCCAAAGCTGCTCCGAGCATTCCAAATATAGAAAAACCAATCGCTACAAATTTTAAAGCTTCTAAATCCATATATTACCTTTAACTATTTCTTTATAGTATTAATTATAAAATATTCTGCAGGTAAGTCAATTATTTTACTGCATCTGATAAATATACACATGTTAAAGAGGTGAATATATAAGCTTGCAGAATTGCAACAAACACTTCAAACCCTATTAATGCAATTATAAATAAAAATGGTATAGGGGTTAGAACCACGTTCATGTTTACGATAAACCCTGCTATTACTTTGATAATTGTATGACCTGCAATCATGTTTGCAGCAAGCCTTATTGATAAGCTTATAGGCCTTGCCAGGTAAGCAAATAACTCAATAAAAATCATCATGGGTGCAAGCCATAATGGAGTGCCTTTTGGCAACAATATACGTAAAAATTCTACTCCCCTTTCCTTAAACCCAACAATCGTTATATAAGTAAAAACTACCATCGATAAAGCGAAGGTGACTATCACATGACTTGTGACCGTGAAACTATAAGGAAGAACACTAACCAAATTACATGATAAAATGAAAATAAATACTGTGAATATCAATGGAATGTGCTGCAAGCCTTTGCTTCCAGTGTTATTTTCTATTATTGAAACAACAAAATCATATACATATTCAACTGCAGCTTGCAAATATCCTGGTATTACTGACCCCTTCTTTATTCCAAAAAGCAAAAAGAGTATCACCAATATCACCGAAATCATCATGAAAAGAGATGAATTGGTAAAGCTTACGTCAGACCCAAATAACCTAGGTAACTCTATTATTGTATATACTTTAAACTGTTCCAGTGGATTTAATGCCATTTTAATCTGAACTATAAACAGTAAATAAAGTATAAATTTTATAGGACAAAGTCAAGAATTAAGATAAAGGCCTGTATCATTATAACATTGATACATTAACAAAATATGTAATTAGAGTGTTAATTACAGTCAGCTCTGTATTTTAAAACTTACTAATCTTATTAAATCATTCAATATCTTGACTTAACATCTTATTTTAATTATAATTTAATTTTTAGTGAGGTATTATTATGAACGAAATAGATTTTATTAACACTAATCATCCTTTAAATTTAGAGCAGGAATTTGGTAGTGGATACATTAAACTAACAGATGGCTCCTTTAACGAATATACTAGCATTATCAAATGGGAAGCGAAATACTAGATAAAAGCCATAATATGATAGGAAACTTAACTATTGATGGTTACATTCATAACTTCCATGAAGATAACCACAATATGAATCTTAAGCTCTCTATGGAGATAGATTTAAAAGGTGATATCGAGAAGATAAATTCTCTCTACAATAATATATAAAATTACAAAAACTTCTGCATCCTTGTTTATGATGTAGAAGTTACCTTTTATTCCATTACAACAAGCTTTAAAAGCACTACATTTTATATTACAATAACTCTTTTATTTCTTTAAAGGTTCATGAAATTCACATTATCTTGGTTATTAGAGCACTTAGAAACCAATGCTAGTTTAGAAGAAATTACCGATAAATTAACTCACATAGGGTTAGAAGTAGAAGATGTGATCGACAATACCAAATTAGCTGGTTTTATTGTTGCAAAAGTATTAGAAGTTGCACCTCATCCAAATGCCGATAAATTAAAATTATGTAAAGTAGATGACAGAAGTAAAACTCTACAAATAGTTTGCGGAGCAAACAATGTTAGAGAAGGTATGAAAACTGTGCTTGCATCTCTTGGTAGCACATTGCCAGAAAGTGATTTTACAATCAAGCCAACAAAAATACGAGGAGTGCTAAGTGAAGGAATGCTCTGCTCTACTTCTGAACTTGCGCTAGTTCAAGAGGAAAGTGAAGGAATAATCGAGCTTTCTGATGATTATAAAGCAGGGGATAAATTTTTCAATTGTGACCCTGTAATTGATATAAATGTTACTCCAAATCGTGGAGATTGCTTAGGCATTTATGGAATAGCTCGCGACCTTGCTGCAACTGGAATTGGAACATTAAAGACTTTAAGCATTCCACAACTTACCAGCTCCATAAATTCACCAATCGATGTTGAAGTGACTGACGGAGAAAGTTTTATTAGTGGAATATACATCGCCAATGTAAAAAATCAAGAAAGCCCAAAATGGCTAAAAGATAAATTGGAATCGATAGGAATGCGCTCCATTTCTAAAATAGTTGACATTACTAACTATATTATGATATCTTTTAATCGTCCAATGCATGCGTTTGATGCAAACAAAGTAGATGGCAAACTTACAATAAGAAAAGCAAATGATGGAGAAAGCTTCTTTGCTTTAAATGGTAAGGAATATTTACTGGATAATAATATAAACATTTATTCTGATAGTAAAAATATTCATGGAGTTGCTGGAATTATAGGTGGAAAGTGCAGTGAATGTACTCTTGAAACCACCAATATTTTTTTGGAATTAGCTTTGCTCGATCCAATCTCTATCACTAAATCTTCAAGACAGCTCAGCATCTCCACAGACGCTAGTTACAGATTTGCACGTTCAATCGATCCTGGATTTACCCTTGATGGACTCAATCTTGCAGCCAAAATGATTTTGGATTTATGTGGTGGAGAAGTCTCAAGCGTAGTGTCTGCCGGTAATCTAGATAAAGAATACACCTCTGTCATCCAATTAGCTGACACTGGGATCCAGAAAAAACCATGCCGGAATGATGCTAAGATAAGCCTTGATTACCAAGATATAAACAAGTTTGGAAGTGTATCTGTATCACCTGATGAGACGTTCGATATCTTAACGAAACTAGGGTTTAGTATTGATAAAAAAACCGAAGGCAATTGGAATGTACAAGTACCAAGCTGGAGACCGGACGTGACTATACCTGCTGACCTAATTGAAGAAGTAACAAGAATATACGGCTATGACAAAATAAAAGAAGAACCACTACCAAATAATGTTGAAGAAGTAGATAGTACATACAACAATTTGCGTATTTTGATGACAAACAGAGGATTTCATGAAGTGCTAACCTGGTCGTTTATGAGTGAATCAACAGCTGAAAAATTTGGTTACTCGAATAAGTTATTTATCATCGATAATCCGTTTAACAATAACTTTAATATGATGAGACCAAGTATTATGCCAAATTTATTGCAAGTCACTGCTGATAATATTGCCCATGGAGTATCTGATCTTGCAATCTTCGAAATTGGGCCGATTTACGATGGTGAAGCTCAGTCTAAACATGTCTTAAGTGGAATAAGAACAGGAAATAATTTACCACGAAACCATTATAATACTGATAGGAAAGTAGATGTTTTTGACGCAAAGGCTGATTGCATAGCAGCTTTGGAGTTTTTTAACGTCAATTGCTATAATTTAACGATAGAGAGAGCAGAAAAAGAACATTACCACCCAGGAAAGTCAGGCACTCTCTCTTTTAAGAATAAAGTAGCAGGTTATTTTGGAGAGTTGCATCCTAATATATTAGATCTTTTTGACATCAAGCAAAAAGTTGTAGGTTTTGAGGTAATACTGGAAAATATTGAAAATTTACCTGTAAGTAGAAAGAAATTTATCGATTATAAATACCAAAGTGTAAAACGTGATTTTGCATTTATTGTAAATAAGGATGTGGAAGTAGGTAACATAATCAATGTGGTAAAAAAAAGCTCAGAGCTCATCACAGAAGTTTTAGTATTTGACGTATACCATGGAAATAATATAGAATCGAATAAGATGTCTATAGCATTATCAGTTACTTTCTGCTCTACAATCCACACTTTAACTGAAAAAGAGATCCAAAAAGAATCAAGTACTATAGTCAATTTGGTATATGAAAATACCGGAGGAACTTTGAGAACTTATCATTGAGTCACAATCATAGTTTTCTGCTTTTGCTGTCCAAGCTTACCTCATCTAATCTACTTCCAACCTTGAATTCAATATCCTTAAAAATTCTATCCCATACTTCATATAAATTATCCCTTATCTTAGGCCATATATCATTTTTAAATGTTTCTCCATCATCAGAAAATACATTACCTACCAAGGCTCCTACTTCTTCATAACTTGATTCGGAATGTTGAAGAAATGCTTCCACTTCCTTATGTGTATTCTGTCCTGTTTTTAGCGCTTCATCCAAGTTTTGATCATATATACGATGTACAAGAGGCACAGAAGACACAAAAGGTGCAGCTCCTAATTGGAACCACCTCCAACCAACGCTTAGAAGCTTTTTAAATTTTGTAAGCAATCCATCATTATCTTTTGATACATTGTTTATTATATTTTTCACCAAATTGTCTATCAAAGGAGATAATAAATCCTGGCAAAAATGCTTGATATTATCTTTTGTTTTAATTACAGGACCTTTTATGCATTTTTCTGCTAAACAATACTCAAGTTCTGCTTTCTCTAATAATTTCTTGATCTCTGCTTCATCAAAATTTTCTTTCTTGAGCACCTCCAACAACTTATCTTCTATTATTGCAAATTTTATTTTTTCACGAGATTCCAGCTCTTCTCTATAATTATTTTTTGTTTCTTCATTTATCAACAATCCTTCTTTTTTTAACTCTAATTGTTCTAATGCTTCTAGAATCGCTTCATTCCTTTCTAGAAGGACTTCTATTGACTTTGTAATTGGATGCCCTTTTTCCCTTTGTTTAGCTTGTAAACGCTCATTTTGATCTTTGAGTGTTTGTTCTAATGTAGATTCTTCTAAATGTCCTTCATCTTGTACACGAAAAGCTTCAATTATTTCTGCTAGATCTGATTCATCATATCTTTTTAATGTCCCGCATAAATCTAAAACACCCTCTTTTTGTTCTTTAAGCAACCTTTGTACTTTATGTTTTTTTATTTCTAAATACGCCTCTTCTATGAAGTCATTTATTTTAGCTGAAGCTTCCTTATCCGATAGAACCTTTACTTTTTTTTCTAAATCTTCAAGCTGCTTCCTTAGGCTTTGCTTCTCCTTATCCGGTATACCTGATTGACTTAACTCACCTTGAGCTTTTTTTATTACTGATTTTATCAGCCTACGCTCAACCTCTTGATCATCATATTCAAATTTAAAAAGGTCTTCTAACCTCCTTTTTAAGGTGCCATCTGTTAAGCTACTGTTTCCATGTATTTCTTTTAATTCCTTATGTCTATTGTTATACCTTATTTGACCTATTCCTCTTAAACGTTCAATCTCTTCTTTCGCATTATCCAAGGCTTTCTCTGTTGCTTGGGGATGATCATTTTTATAAATATCAATTGCTTTTCTTTCAACTATTTTGCCTTTCTCTTTAAGCTCTTTCCATTCCGCCTCATGTACAGAAAATTCATCATCTTTTGAGTCACTTGGTACTTCTATTCCTACGTTTTTCAAATCTTCTATTATAATTTCTTTTTTACTTGGTAATTCTTTACCTTGGCTCTCCAATTCTTGTTTCACGAATATATCTCTTAGCGCATCTTCTAATGAAAAATCTTCTCTTCTTTTTTGTGCAAATTTAATTGCTTGTATAAAAGCAACTCGATAAGCATTTTGTATTAAGTAATTCACCAGTTTAGAATCTACACTATCCACCACTTTCAGTCTAAATTCGTTCAACAGTTCCTTCAGCTTATCATATGTAATATCTTTTCCTTCTAGCTTCATTAGCTCTTCCATAGTCTTTGCGAATTCCTGAATCGAAATTGCAAGCACATTCTTGATCTCATTACGTAAAGGCCTAAGGCCGTTTTTTAAATTGATATTAGCTGATAATTTCAGTATGGTATTATGTTCTGAATCACGTGCAACATTAAACCAACTACCATCTTTATCTTCATATAAATCTCTAAGTAATTGTTCAAATTGCGGTGGAAACTTAACTTCCATATCCCACTTAATGTCTGACTTACCAGCATCTATTTCACGAAAAGATACTTCAATATTCTGGTGTTCATTCTGATATAACCCATTACTTATTTTTAGAGCAGCAACCAAAGAATGAGATAACTTTCTGTTTGTAAGATAAAAAGTAGCTAAGGCGGGTGTTGCAGGAATAATTAAGGCTATAAGCACAGCTATATCAACAAGAATTGCAATTGCAGCAAGAACGCCATATGCCAATCTTTTTGCTGTACTTACCTCACTCTTTTTTGTTTTACTTTCCTCTGAACTGGTTTGTGTTTTACTGTTTGTTTTATATATAACTAACCCCAATGCAACAGAAGCAACATAAGGAAACATTAAAACTGATAGAGTTGAATTTAATACTTTCTTCTCCAGGCAAGCTCTGTTTATTGCCTTAAATATTTCGCTTGATATATTATACCAGGAAGTAAAAAAATCGGAACCGTAATCTTTATAATGAAATATACTTAGTGGAATGCTAAAATCAGCACCTATTTTTTTTAAATTACTAACAGATTCTTGCTCTTCCAAAGTAGCAACAGGTCCTTCCTGTTTTTCTGAAGTAGCAAAAGATTCTCTTTGTAAATTAGGTTGTCCATTTAATACATCTAAATCACCACTATTGTTATTTAAGTCAACAACTTCCTCACAACCTACAACAGCATTCATACCATAACCTTATCCAATTACCTTAAGTATAGCATCAATACTGACAATCTTGCAACTTTATTAAAAATTCAACGCTCAATGCTAACATTTAAATCCTGATATTCCTTAGAATAAAAGTTAGTTCCAATTTCTGTATTAATGTCCAAAGATAAGGCAAGGGTCTGCTCTTTTATATATTCAATCCACGTATTTATTGCTTCCTTAATTTTCTCATCTTCTGTTTTGATTATTACTCTGATTCTATCGGACATATGAAAATCAGCTTGTTTCCTAGTTTCCTGAATGAGCCTCACTACATCTCTTGCAAGCCCTTCTAGAATCAATTCATCACTTAAAGTAGTGTTTAGGATAACAACCCCTTTGTTGTTATCAAATACAGAGGAGAATTCACTGTTTGCTTTTAATAATAGTTCATATTCGCCTTTTTCTATGATATAATTTTCTGACTCGTCCCCCAAAAATATGAGACCTCTTTCTGTCATTCCAGCGCGTGACGCTGGAATCTGCGTCTGGATCCCAGTGTCAGTTACTCGGATGACACCGGATTCAACTTGTTTCCACTTTCCTTGTTTAACATATTGAACCAGTGTCTTAATCTTCTCCGGAATTCTTTTTCCAAGCACAGGGAAGTTGAGTTTTAACTCTAGTGATGCAATATCTTCAAGTCTGTTTACTAACTTCAGTTTTTTTACATTTACCTCATCTTTTATCATCTCTTGATATTCATCTTTAAGAAAACCGCAGGAAGACTTATGATAAATCGTCATACTACTAAGTGGCTGTCTGATACGTATATTAAAAGTGTTTCTAATAGAGAGTGCAGAGTTACATATCTCTCTCACTAGATCCATTTTGGCAATGAGCTGACTATCAAACTTCTCTAATTGTGGGAAATCAGCCAAATGAACAGATGTTTCTTCATACTTAAGCCCTTGCCATATATTCTCTGTTATAAGTGGCAACAAAGGGGCTGCAGCTCTTAGTATGTAATAAAAAACCGTATATAGAACATTATAAGCATCAGTTTTATCCTGATCCAAATCACTTTTCCAAAAACGCTCGCGACTGCGACGAATATACCAATTATTTAGCACTTCAAAAAAGTTCATCAAAATTTTGCAAGCCTCTTGGGAGTTATAGCTGTTCATAGAAGTTTGGATACTTTCTACAGCTTCAAAACATTTGGAAATCATGTAGCGATCAATAGTACTTTGATAATCCTTACAAACTTCAGCTTTAATTCCATCTGCATTTGCATACATGGTAAAAAAGTGATAACTGTTCCAAATAGGTTTTATTACGTTTTTCAGAACATCTCGTATTGAGTTTCCTTTTTTATCGAGTAGCAAATTACCACCACAAACAATAGATCCAGAAAGCATAAGAAAACGCAGTGCATCAGAACCGTATCTATCAAAAACCTCCATTGGATCTGCATAGTTATTCAAACGCTTGGACAATTTTTGCCCTTTTACATCCAAAACAACACCGTGGCATATGCAGTTCTTAAATGGTTCCCTATCAAACAAAGCAGTGGACAATACAAAGAGCGTATAAAACCACCCCCTGGTTTGCGCTATGTATTCAGTGATAAAATCCGCAGTTTCAAACCACTCCTTATTTTCAAACGGATAGTGGACTTGCGCAAATGGCATCGAGCCAGATTCAAACCAGCAGTCAAACACGTCAGGTACACGGCGCATAACTGATTTTCCAGTTGGGTCATCAGGATTTGGTCTTGTTAAAGTATCGATAAATGGTCTGTGCAAATCATCTACTTTAACATTAAAATCTCGCTCTAGTTCTTCTATCGAACCATATACATCTACTCTTGGATATCTTGTATCATCTGATTGCCACACAGGAATCGGAGTACCCCAGAATCGATTGCGTGAAATTGACCAGTCGTGTGCCCCTTCAAGCCATTTTCCAAATTGACCATCTCTAATGTGGTTTGGTATCCAATTAACTCTCTTATTTAGCTCTACCATTCTGCTTTTGAATTTTGTAACGGCAACATACCAAGAAGGCATAGTGCGATAGATCAAAGGAGTGTCAGTTCTCCAGCAGTGTGGATAATTGTGAATATATTGTTCAGTTTTGAACCAGTTTCCTTGTTCTTTCAATTTTTTTATTACTGTATCATTGGTATCAAAAACATGAACCCCTGCCAAATCTGAAACTTCAGCAGTAAATTTTCCACTGTTATCAATTGGACAAATAGCCGGAATATCATGGCTTTGGCAAAGGTAAAAATCTTCCTCACCAAATCCAGGAGCAGTGTGTACAACGCCAGTACCATCTTCTCCTGTAACATAATCAGCAACAAAAACACGGAATGCATTTTTTGTATCTTTAAAGTAATCAAACAGCGGCTTATAGGAAAGGCCTGCAAGATCATTCGCTTTAAGTTTTATATTGCAGTTTTCATATGGAATATTGTTTTGTTCAGAGTGGCTGATAAATTTTTCTAGGTAGCTTTCAGCGAAAATATAAATTTCACTGTTCACTGAACTCCTTTCATTAACTTCTGTCATCCCAGTGCTTCGACACTGGGATCCAGAAATAGATTCCATCGTCACGCGCTGGAATGACACCAAAGAGTGGACTGACACTGCACAATACTTGATGTCCTTTCCTATCGCCAATGCCAGATTGCTAGGAAGAGTCCAAGGAGTTGTAGTCCAAGCAAGTAATTTACATTTTTGTTTAACACTTTTAAACTGCTGTGGGTTTTCTAAAAGCTCAAATGCAACAGTTACAGCTTTGCTAGTCTTTTCTCTATACGCGTTATCAAGCCTTATTTCAAAATTGGATAATGGAGTTTCGCACGCCCAGCTATATGGAACAACGCGTACTGATTCATACACTAGACCCTTATCATAAAGCTGTTTAAATGCCCACATGACCGACTCCATGAATGATTTATCCATGGTTTTATAGTCATTATGAAAATCCACCCACCTTGCCTGCCTATTGACATATTTTTCCCACTCTGATGAAAATCTCATTACAGAAGTACGACAATGGTTATTGAATTTTTCAATGCCGAATTTTTCTATCTCAGTTCTACCAGATATTCCAAGTTCTTTTTCTGCACCCATCTCAGCCGGTAATCCATGGCAATCCCAACCAAATCTACGTTCAACCCTTTTTTGAAGCATAGTTTGATATCTTGCAAATGTGTCTTTGATGAAACCAGTGAGTAAATGTCCATAATGTGGAAGTCCATTTGCAAACGGAGGCCCATCATAAAACACAAAACAATTATCCTTGGAACGTTCTCCAACTGACCGCTCAAAAACTTTATTTTCCTGCCAAAATTTTATGATTTCTTTTTCTAACGACGAAAAATCAGTACTACTTACTGTATCAGGATAATGCTTTGACTTCATGTTCATTTTGACCGGATAAAGCCAAAGAATATAGGGCTTTCTAGAAAATTACAAATGCAAAAAGAAACAAACTTATTCCTGCACCCCACGCCCCAACAAACTGTTCTGCCGAGCTTCCAACACTTTCACGTTTACTATTTTGTCCCTGTATTTACCTTCAGGATCATCAATGCACACTGATTGCATATATGGGCTTTTACCAATAATTTGGTTTTGGTGTTTGCCTTTTTTATCACTGAACAGAACAGGTATAGTTTTGCCTACCATACTCTGGTTAAACTCAAGTTGTTGCTTACTAATTAATTTCTGTAAACGAAGAAGGCGTTCTGTTTTAACCTCTTCTGGTACTTGATCTTTTCTTTCTGCTCCTGGTGTACCTGGTCTTGGGCTATATTTAAAGCTATAAGCCTGAGCATATCTAATTTTTTCTACTAATTTTACAGTTTCTTCAAAATCTTTTTCGGTTTCTCCAGGAAAACCAACAATAAAATCAGAAGAAAATTCGATTTCAGGTTTCAATTTGCGAAATCTGTCTATTATTTCGAAATACTCCTCTGCAGTGTGTTTCCTGTTCATCACGCGCAATATTTTATTCGAACCTGACTGCACAGGCAGGTGAACAAACGGAATGAGTTTTGGCTCTTCCGCATGTGCCAAGTAGAGAGATTCATGCATATCTCTTGGATGAGAAGTTGTATAACGAATCCTCTCTAGCTTTTCAATTTTAGCAATATGACTAACTAATTTGCCTAAATCCCACACTTCCCCTTCGCATTTCCCATGGTAAGCATTGACGTTCTGACCAAGCAAATTGATTTCCTTCGCCCCATTTGCAACTAATTTCAATGCTTCACGAAATATTTCATTCACTGGCCGTGAATACTCAGCTCCACGAGTATATGGTACTACACAAAACGTACAAAATTTATCACAACCTTCTTGTATGGCAAGAAACGCAGAAGACCCCTGGCTATTGCCATAGCATTCATCTGGCAATTTATCAAACTTTGCAACTTCAGGAAAATCAGTGTTTATTACATGACCTTTACTTCTGCTTGCTTTTACTATCAGCTCCGGTAAGGTAGCGATACTCTGCGGACCAACAACAATATCAACAAAAGGAGCCCTTCTGAATACTTCTTCTCCCTCTGCTTGCGCTACACATCCAGCCACAACTATAGTAATTTCTTTTCGTGACGAATGAATCTTCCCGAGCTCAGAATAAAGCTTTTCTGCTGCCTTCTCTCTAATGTGACAAGTGTTCAGTATCACCAAATCAGCTTTTTCTGCATCACTAACAACGTTGAACCCCAAAGGTTTAATTATATTTTCCATTAAAACGGAGTCATAAACGTTCATCTGACAGCCGTAAGTTTTAATATATAGGCCTTTCATATTTGGTATGTCTTTTTCAAAACCCTACATACAATCACATTAAATGTCCAACAGACGCACACCCCAGCGCATGACGCTGGAATCTAGTGAACTTGCTAGCACAATAGATTTTTATAAAATTGGATCCCAATGTCAAGCACACAGCTATTGCAACTCGACTTCACCAGTATCCCTGTAAAAATCATTGGTAAACCTCAGTAACTTTAGCTTATGTTATTTTCAAAAAAGTCAAAAATGAAAATAGAAGAGTAGCTGAGCTTTCTGCTTTTTCTGGGTAAAGTCAGTCAAAAAGGTTTTACAACAACCATAATAACTATAACTATTATCAATACTGTAACTGCTTCATTTAAAACACGAAAATAAACGTGTTTTTTTTCATTTGAACCCATTGCAAAATCTTTTCTGTATTTTGCAAGCAGTCCATGAATAGCAAACATAAAAAATAATGCTAGTGCTTTCACATGAAACCACCCTTCACGATATGCTTCCCTAATAACCATTAATGTGATTCCAAGACCAAGTGAGAAAAGCATTGCAGGGTTTATGATATATCTAAGTAGCCTCTTTTCCATTGTTTGAAGCAAGCTATCATTTTCCGATCCCGGTTTTACAGTTGCGTGGTAGACATAAAGCCTGGGTAAATAAAGCATGCCTGCCATCCACATAATGGCGGAGATAACGTGAAAAGCTTCAAGCCAGTGGTAGTAATCCATTGAGATTTATTACAAAATGTTAAAAATTTCTGATATTATTTTAGTTTAATGAAAAAGAAATCGATATGAAAGCAGAAAATTTCACTAAAGAACAGATAATTGGATTCTACAGGAAAATGCTACTCATACGCAGATTTGAAGAAAAAGCAGGACAATTATATGGAATGGGATTAATAGGCGGGTTCTGTCACCTATCAATAGGGCAAGAAGCAGTTGCAGTTGGAACTCAAGCTGCATCAAAATTAGGTGACGCTTTTATCACAAGTTATAGAGACCATGGCTTAATGCTCGCATGTGATTCTGATCCAAATGTTGTAATGGCAGAACTCACTGGCAAAGAAACAGGATGCTCGAAAGGTAAAGGTGGTTCGATGCACGTATTTGACGTTGAAAAAAAATTCTTCGGCGGACATGGAATAGTGGGAGCACAAGTTCCAATTGGCACAGGAATAGCATTTGCTAATAAATATAAGAAAAAAGATAACGTGGTATTCACGTATTTTGGTGACGGTGCTGCAAATCAAGGACAAGTATATGAATCATTTAATATGGCATCTTTGTGGAAGTTGCCTGTGGTTTACATCATAGAAAATAACGAATACGCAATGGGAACTTCTGTGCAAAGATCAACTTTAGTAACAGAGTTATATAAAAGAGGAGAAAGTTTTGGTATTTCTGGAAAACAAGTTGATGGAATGGATTTTTTCTCTGTTTATGCGGCTACAAGCGAAGCAGCGGAACACACACGCAGCGGAAAAGGGCCTATCCTGCTTGAAATGAAGACATATCGATATCGCGGCCATTCGATGTCAGATCCTGCTACTTATCGCTTAAAAGAAGAAGTTGAAGATATGAAGCAAAATCATGACCCTATAAGCACTTTAAAGAAGTACATGACAGATAATAAAATTGCTTCAGAAGAAGAGTGCAAAGTAATTGATAAGGAAATACATGATTTAGTAAAAAAGTCGGAAGATTTTGCTAAAAATAGTAAAGAACCAAGCGTTGATGAGTTGTATACTGATGTTTATAAATTTGTTAGCTAAGTAGGCTTCTTTTTTTTTATCCAGGTGGCAACTAACTGTACGAACATTGTATAGTAAACGATGTCATTCAAGTAGCTCCTTCTCCCGTCATCTAAGTAGTCTTCTTCTTGTCATCCGAGTAGCTGACACTGATTCCTTTATGACGGCCCAGTGCCCTCTTCTTGTCATCCCAGTGCCCAGACACTGGGATCCAGGAAACTTAATTGCAAGTAATGCATTGGGTTTGGTGAATATGGGTTTTGCGTTATAGAATGAAGCACTTTTGGTGAATTTGTAAAGAAAACTGGATCCCAGTGTCTGGGCACTGGGATGACACCGTCATAGAGTGAACCAGCGTCATGCGCTGGAATGACACCATTTTCGGTCTCTTAAATTACTTTAGCCATAAATATTTAAGAAATTTACCAAATAAAAAAAAAGGCAAAGAAATCCCATGGTGCGAGTTTTGACTCTCTAATACTTTAAATTGGCGCTGTAATAATGTGCTGACGCTTAGTTTAAGCGCGGTTTGGCTGAATGTAGAAAAATTTAAAAGACATGCAGCCGCTATAATTTTATGTAATCCGCCAAAAAATACCCTAAGTTTTTTACTGAATTTTGTCATTGAACCTGCGCAGATCAAAAACAAGTTTTGAGTCAAAAATACCCTTATTGTCATAATAAGGGGGCTGGCAGAGTTTGTCAAGGAAGTTTTTTCGTTTCTAACGGTTGTTAACGTGCTGCCAAAAACTATGCAAGAAGTCTATTGAAATCGCGTATATCAATCGTTGTAAAATCACACAATTGCTCTGTAGAGCTATGCCCTGTAATAATTACTATACCATTTTGCTCAGAGCGTATTGAGATTAGGTTCAGCACTAATTCACACGTTGCACTATCAAGATTACAAAATGGTTCATCTATCAGCCAAACGTTTGCATTAGAAATCAAGAGGCGAGCAAGCGCAACTCTTCTTTTCCAGCCTGCAGAAAGTTCGCCATATCTAATATTAAGTACAGATTGCAACTGCAAGCAACAAACAGCTGCCACAATCAATTCCCTAGTATTTCGTATTCCTGCCCAGAATTCTATGTTTTGAGCAACAGTTAAGCTATCTTTACAGGCATTCTTATGGCCTATATATACCATAGAAGGTATATAGGATTTTGGATCATCATATATGTCTTTTCCGCAGTACCTTATATTGCCTGATACCGGCGGTAAAAGTCCAGATAAACTTCTAATTAAGCTGGTTTTACCACTACCATTTGGACCAGTGATTAGAATCTTTGATTTTGGCTCAGCTTTAAAACTGAGATGTTTAAATAATACTTTGTTATTACGAGCGCAGGATAAATTTTCACATTCGAGCATGAATTATCTGCCCTTCCCCTTATGTTTACCTTGAGTTGAAGCCTGAGCTTTTACAAACAGCTCCCAAAATCCTTTCTGTCCGCCTTCTCTATGTATCAATTGTGCAAAACGCTGCATTAAACCATTACCCATCATAACCATCTTTGTCCATTTACCTACCGGTTTTGCTATGTCAACTATTTCTGGATCTTCTTTATAAACTTGCACATCTTTTTGTTTCTCGCGTAGCGTTTCTTGTTGTTTCATCAACTCTTTTTGCTTATTTTTTTGATATAATTCATTGAATTTTCTGTCTTCTTTCCACTCTTCTTTAAAAACTTTTCTAGGAAATATGATTTTTCTAATGCGATTTTTGTATATTTTTCTCAAAAAGAGAAATACTGCAGCTACAGCAAGTAATGTTACGCTATATAATATGATCTGTGTAAGTGGCATTTCCTGTATCTAATTCATTAAAAACACCCTTACTATTATACCATAATTATAGAAATTGTGCAATTTTTTTGCGGGTAAAGACAGTATAAAAGTAATACTGCTCTATTTCGTAAATTGGACAAATACAGCTACAGATCAGGTCTCCCTACGTCATACCGCCGCGGTATCTCAGCTGCTAACACGTAGCGGAATGACGGATTTTGCGCTTATCAAATTATAGGTAAACCTGAATTACTTTAGCTATACCCGAATGAATGGGCTTGTATGTAGTAAGGTTTATTTTTATACTTCTTAAAGAATTTAGAAGTAAAACAAATATGAACTGCTACAAGACTCACACGTGCAATGAATTAAGGAAGAATGATGTAGGAAAGGAAGTTACCCTTTCTGGATGGTTATACCGTAAGCGCGACCATGGTAACCTAATTTTTGTTGATTTAAGAGACTTCTACGGAATCACTCAGCTAGTATTTAATAATGACAAAGATTTTTTTGATGAGATTTCAAATTTAAAATCAGAAAGTGTAATTACTGTTACAGGAATAGTTGAAGCTAGAACTGAAGATACGGTAAACAGCTCTATCGCAACCGGAGAAATTGAGGTTGTAGTTAGCAATTTACACGTTGAATCAGAAGTTGAGTTCCACTGTGATGAAGAAATAGCAAAAGAAGAAAGAAGTATATTAGCGAGCATTGCTGGCAAACAAGAATACCCAGAAAATATGAGATTTAAATATCGTTTTCTTGATTTAAGGCGAGAAAACACCCGCAACAATATTATTCTGCGCTCACAAATTATTGCAGAACTCCGCAAGCTCATGATAGAGCAAGGGTTTTTGGAAATTCAGACTCCAATACTTACTGCTTCGTCCCCTGAAGGTGCACGTGATTATTTGGTGCCAAGCAGACTAAATCTTGGTAAATTTTATGCATTGCCGCAAGCTCCACAGATTTTTAAGCAATTGCTCATGGTTTCAGGGTTTGATAAATATTTTCAAATTGCACCGTGTTTCCGTGACGAAGACGCAAGGGCTGAACGTTCTCCGGGGGAGTTTTATCAACTAGATCTTGAAATGTCTTTTGTGACTCAAGAAGACATCTTTCAGATTATTGAGTCTACCTTATATAAAGTGTTTGCTAAATTTTCTCGTAAGTCTGTCGATAAAGATTTTCCACGTATTACATATAAAGAAGCAATGCTCAAATATGGTTCTGATAAGCCAGATTTGCGCAATCCATTATTAATCAGCGATGTTACAGAAATTTTCCGTGATTCAGGGTTCAATATTTTCAAAAGCAATATTGAGCGCGGTATGGTAGTGAGAGCCATCCCTGCACCTAAAACAGCAGAGGAACCACGCAGCTTCTTTGATAAAAAGATAGAACATGCGCAAAGAGAATTCGGTGCTAAGGGTCTTGGATATATAACGTTTGATAAAGATGGAACTGCGAAAGGACCGATTGCTAAATTCCTCGATAACAATAGGCTAAATTCCATAAAAGAAATAACGGATATAAAGCCTGGAGACAGCGTGTTTTTTGCTTCTGACAAAGAGAATGAGGCAGCAACAATTGCAGGAAAATTGCGCACTCTTTTAGGGTCAGAATTAGGTCTTATAGATGATAATATCTTCAAGTTTTGTTGGATCATTGATTTTCCCTATTTTGTATATGACGATAAAAGTAAAAAAATCGATTTCTTTCATAACCCATTCTCCATGCCACATGGCGGCTTGAAAGATTTAGAGGACAAAAATCCACTGGATATCCTTGCTTACCAATATGATCTTGTTTGCAATGGAATAGAACTGTCAAGCGGGGCGATTCGTAGTAACAAGCTGGATATCATGTATAAGGCCTTTGCCATTGCAGGCTACAGCAAAAAAGAAGTTGATACAAAATTCGGTGCGCTCGTTTGTGCATTCAGGTTCGGAGTGCCGCCTCACGGCGGTATAGCACCAGGGGTTGACAGAATGGTTATGCTGCTTGCTGATGAGCCAAATATTCGTGAAGTAATCTGTTTTCCTATGAACCAGCAAGGTGAAGATGTTCTAATGGGTGCTCCTTCCAAGGTGGAGGATAAGCATTTACGTGAGTTGTCTTTGCAGATCATTGAGTGAAAAATCTTATAGCAAGGAGAACCGGTTAATGATATATTAGGTTATGTTAAATTGAAAGATTATGACTAACATCCAAAAGGCAATACTATCGGGCATAATCTGCAACATGATTATATGGTATGAATTAACTCTATTTGGAGTTTTAACACATATAATAAGCAATGTTTTTTTTCCTTCAGAAAGCGATTATTTAAGCACAATCAAATTTCTTGGTAGTTTTGCAATTGGATTTGGATTTAGACCACTTGGTGCATTTATTTTTGGTTACATTGGAGATAAATACGGCAGAAGGAAAATTTTGCTGACTTCCGTAATATTAGCTTCGATATCATCTACTGCAATTGCGATTATACCAAGCTTTAAAGAAATAGGAATATTTTCTCCTATACTGCTTCTGCTTTGTAGAATAACACAAGGAATGGCAGCAGGTGGAGAAACAAGTATCAATTCAGCTTTTTTAATAGAGCATTCAAGCGATAAAAAAAATCTAGGCTTTTTAGGTAGCATGAAAGCTTTTAGTGGTGCTTTTGGTTCTATTACATGCTTTGTAATGATAGCTGTTTGCAAAAAGTTTACAGGTGAAAATTATGAAATTTGGGGCTGGAGGTTGCCCTTCTATTTCTGCTTCATTATGGGCATAATAGGCTTTTTAACAAGATATATAATGGAAGAGAGCTTAGCATATAAAACACACGATAAAAATAAAAGCTTATCTCATTCTCCATTTTTAGAATTAATCAGGGACTATAAAAAAGTATTTGTGATAGCAATTGGACTTGGTATAGCCCAAAATGCAATCGTTTATTCAGCAATCATGTTTTACAACATATCTGTAAAAGAACTTATTCTCTCAGGCATCAATATTAAAAATGTAGTAAGGATTATAGTTGAAATTACATTTGGAGCGTCTGCAGTGCTGTTTGCAATACTGTCTGATAAAGTTGGAAGAAAAAATGTAATGATTCCTACATTAGTAGCTCTAGCTTGCGCCGGTTTGCCGGCACTTTCGCTATTATCGTATGATAATCACTATATTGTAACGCTCACTTTTCTGTTGATAAGTGTGCCGATAGGTGCATCTTTTGGGATATATAATTCTCTTGCCTGTGAGTTATTTCCAACGAAAGTTAGGTGTACCGGCTTTAGCCTCGCACATAACATATCTGCAGGAATTTTTGGTGGCCTTTCTCCATACATATGCATGTGGCTTATAGAAAAAACCGAAACAAAACTTGCAGCAGGTATTTATCTTACTGCCTGCGCATTAATTAGCCTAATATCTGTGCTTCAAATCAAAGCCAAAGACAGAAAAGTTGATTGGTGAAATCGTTTCAGTCGAAAAATAGCACTTTAATAGACTTTTCAATGTGCTTAGGGATAGGAGCGGTAATAGTGATTTCTTTATTGCTTGGTAATTTTAAAGATAAAGAATGCGAATGAAGGTGAATTTTATTTGCTACCCCATTAATAAAAGCTTTTTTACCACCGTATTTACCGTCACCAAGAATAGAGCAATTTATATGAGCTAAATGTGCACGTAACTGATGGGTCCTGCCGGTAATTGGTTGTAATTTTAAATAAGCGACATTATGTTCTAACCTTGCTATAATTGAAAAATGCGTAGTGGCATTCTGAGGTGAATTTTCATCAACGACTACTTTTTCTTGACCTGAAACATATTTTTTCACCAATGGATAGTCTATTGTTCCACTATCCTTGCTCGGTATGCCAGAAGTCAATGCCAAGTAAGTTTTTTTTACCCTTCGTCCTTTAAATTCCTCCATAAGGTATCTGGCAACACTAGCATTGCGTGCGAATATTATCACTCCACTAGTATCTCTATCCAGCCTATGGACAATTTTAAATGTTTCTTCCTCTCTTATTTGGTCAAGCAAATCACTAATGCTAATCTTTACTTTTACGCCACCTTGAACGATGACCCCTGCGGGTTTGTTTATAGCTAGTATATATTCGTCTTCATATAATATGTTCTCTCTTAGTAGATTCACTAACTTTTCATTATATTTGCGATCAGAATTAGCGTTCTCAATATAATTCAAGTGCTTCAGCGTTATAGTTTGTCCAGAATTTACTCTATCACTAGACTTTGCTTTGCAATCATCAACTTTGATTAACCCTTTCCTTAAAGATTTTTCAATTACAGATTGCTTTAGATCAGGAAAGATTCTTCTGATGTACCTATCCAGCCTAACGTTATCGTCTTTTACTGATATGGTTTTTATATTCTCCATTACTTTATTTGGATGTATGCTAATATCAACTGTTTGCATGACATAAAATAAAGTATAGCACAAGATATAAACCCTTCGGCTACATGTGCTATTTATTTAGTAGATTAAATATGAAGTTTAAAACTCTGCTGTCAACTTCCTGCAAAACTAGTGAAAACCAAACTTGCTTAAAACCACTTAATTAGTTATAGTCGTAAGTTTGAGGTACAGTAAAATGACAGCTTTTGTCCCTTTGATTATTTTTTTAATCTTGTACCTTGGAAGTGGTGCTTATTTTTCTTTTATCGGAACTGATAATCCACTTCATCAGGTTTCACCAGTAATCTGCTTGTTACCAGCGCTATTTTTTGCTGTCTCACGTGGTACAAATAAAATTCAGCATAACATCGATACTGTTATCAAGGGCATGGGTGACAAAAATACCCTTACTATGTGTTTAATTTTTTTATTTTCTGGAGCATTTTCTGCGGTTACTCAATCAATTGGTAGCGCAGACACTGTTGCTAATTTAATTCTTAATTTCCTTCCAGCAAGATTAATGCTGCCCGGAGTATTTTTGGCTTCTGCTTTTATTTCAACTGCAATTGGTACATCTATGGGAGTTGTTGCGCTGATGGTACCTATAACTGTTAATCTGGCAAAAAGTGGAGCTTTTGGCCTTGAAATAGGAACTGCAACTGTAGTAGGTGGTGCCGTGTTTGGTGACAACCTCTCAATGATATCTGATACCACCATTGCATCTGTTTCTTCACAGGGAGCTTCAGCAAAAGATAAACTTAAAATAAACTCTAAGGTTGCATTTACTGCAGGTATTATAACACTCACCTATCTGGCAGTGATTTCAAGTAGTACAAAAATTATTTCTATATCAAATTTAGATTATTATTCTATAATAAAAATTATTCCTTATATTTCTTTAATAATCATGGGGCTGCTTGAAGTCACCACTTTAGTAACAATAACTGTAAACATAATTATTGCTGGTGTGCTAGGAATAGCTTTTTTTGATTATGCCATCGTTCAATTTCCTCATGACATGTATGACGGTTTCAAAAAAGTAAACGAAATAGTGATATTTGCTCTATTTATCGGTGGGTTGAGCCATATAATGTACAAACAAGGTCAAAAAGCGTTGCATAAACTCATCGATGAAAGCAATATCACAAAAACTAAAGCTGAATTTGTGATAGCAGGAATTGCGTCTATGTTTACTACCTTAGTTGCCAATAATACCATTGCTATTTTACTAAGTGGTGGCATTGCAAAAAGACTCGCACAGAAACACGATATTGTACCATACCGCAGTGCATACTTATTAGATGTTTTTGCTTGTGCTACAAAAGGCATCTTACCTTATGGTTCTCAACTATTGCTAGCAGGAAGTATAGCTTCTGTATCACCTGTTTCTTTATTAACACAGGTATATTACTGCTTTATTCTAGCAGCAGTTACAATAGGCGAAATAATCATCAACAGCAGAAAAGAGAAACATTGTGCGGCTGCAACTTAGAGTTTCTCTTTTTTTTACCCATAAGAAACGGAATTACTTGAAAAACTCTGCCAGCCCCCTTATCATAAAACTGAAGCTATTTATTTATCTTCGCAATCTCTGCAGTGGATTAATGACAAAAAAACTTAATGTATTTGGCGTAAATCATGCTTAATTTTTTGCACTATGTGCACCTCATGTCTTTATAAAACTTTTAGGTTTCTACCTATACAAGCTGAAACGTGCTTATAAAGCGTTTAAGACAGTAAAAGACGTCAAATAGACAAGGGGGAATTTGAATACTAGCTACCCTGGGGTTTCTTTTGCCTTTTTTTTATTTGGTAAATTTCTTAATGTTTGTAGCTAAAGCAATTTAAGAGACCGAAAATGGTGTCATTCCAGTGCTTGACACAGTTGTCTAAGTGAGGAAAGTCACCAGTGGTTATATTATTGCTATATTTCTCACTTACCCAACAAACTTAGATTTTACACTAAACTGTGCTGCCACTAACTTTGCAACCGGTACTCTATAGGGTGAGCATGAAACATAATCCACCCCTGATTCGATGAGAAACTCTATAGATTTTGGATCTGCTCCATGCTCTCCACATATACCTAGTTTTATTTCTTTTCGGGTTTTTTTGCCTCTTTCAATGGCTATCTTGATTAACTCTCCTACCCCTTCGATGTCCAGCACTTCAAATGGATCATTGTCAAATATATTGCTTTCCTTATAAGAATCGAGGAAATTAACTGAATCATCTCTTGAAAGTCCCATGGTTGTTTGCGTTAAATCATTAGTGCCAAAACTAAAAAACTCTGCATGTTTTGCTAACTTATCAGCAATCAGTGCTGCTCTTGGTAGTTCTATCATCGTTCCAATTGAATAAGCCTTGTCTGATGTCATTCCAGCACGTAACGCTGGAATCTGCGTCTGGATTCCAGCTGAGATGACAGAGGATTCTTTCTTTGCTAGCTCGCATATCAGAATAAATTCTTTCTCATTCATTATAAAAGGGATCATGATCTCAGGCTTGATTTCTACACTTTTTTCCTTTTTTAGCTCATTTGCAGCACTAAGTATTGCCCTAATCTGCATGCTATATATTTTAGGATGAGAAATGGCAAGTCTACAACCTCGATGGCCAAGCATTGGGTTCTTTTCTGACAACTGTGCTATTTTATTTTTTACTGATTCAACTGACTTATTGAGCGATTTAGCAATTTTTTCTATAGTAGACTGATTATCGGGTAAAAATTCATGCAAAGGCGGATCAAGCAACCGTATAGTGACTTCCCTGCCCTCCATAATAGAAAATATTTCTTTGAAATCAGACTTTTGCATTTCTTCCAGTTTAATGAGCGCATTTGCCCTTTCATTTTCATCGTCAGCTATTATCAACTTTTGAATGAATTCGATTCTATCACTAGCGAAAAACATATGTTCTGTGCGACATAAGCCTATACCTTCTGCACCGAATTCTTTTGCAATTTTTGCATCTTTTGGAGTATCAGCATTCGCTCTCACTTTGACCGTTTTGATTTCATCTATCCAGCTGATTATCGTTTTGAATTCTTGCGATAATTCAGGTGAAATTGTAGGAAGAATGCCAAGCATAACCTCCCCTGTTCCTCCGTTGATGGTAATTGGTTCACCTTTATTTACTTTTGTATCCCCCACAGAAAAGAAAGTTCCATCTTTATCGATATAAAGTCCACTTACACTGCAAATGCATGGCTTACCCATTCCACGGGTTACAACAGCAGCATGCGAGGTCATCCCTCCCCGTGCTGTTACTATGCCACTTGCAGCATTCATTCCATTAATATCTTCAGGACTCGTTTCTGACCTTACTAAAATCACTTTTTTACCCTGCTCTGCAGCTTTTTCAGCATCACTTGCACTAAACACTACATATCCAGAAGCAACCCCTGGAGAAGCCGGCAGTCCCTTCCCTATTACTTTTTGGTCACTCTTAACGTCAAGAACTGGATGCAATAAATTGTCAAAAGTTTTTGGATCAATTCTCAATATTCCTTCTTCTCTTGTAATCGTTCCTTCATTTACCATATCAACTATTATGCGAATAGCAGCTTCAGCCGTGCGCTTGCCATACCTAGTCTGCAAAATCCATAACTTACCGTCCTGCACAGTAAATTCAATATCCTGCATGTCTTTATAATGCCTTTCAAGTTTTTCACATACCACACATAATTCTCGGTAGACACTTGGCAGCAACTTCTCCATGGTGTTTTCTTGCTCTCCGTCAATTGGCATAGGAGTATAAACACCAGAAACCACATCCTCACCCTGAGCATTAACCAAAAACTCACCAAAAAGCTTTTTTTCTCCAGTTGAAGGATTTCGTGTAAATATCACACCAGCTGCAGAATTATCATTTAAATTACCGAAAACCATTGCTTGCACGTTGACCGCTGTTCCAAGGTTTTCAGGAATGTTATGTATTCTTCTATAGGAAACAGCCCTATCATTTTTCCAAGAGGTAAATACTGCATTAACTGAGTTTAACAATTGCTCTTCAACGTTCTGCGGAAAATGTTTTCCTGTTTTTTCATGTACTATCCTTTTGAAATTGTTAACAATTCTCTTTAAAACATCAACATCAAGATCAGCTAAGCTTTTTGCTCCACTCTTTTGCTGTTCATTATCAACAACATCTTGAAATAGGTGATGGTCAAGCTGTAGTACAACATTGGAGTACATCATGATGAAACGGCAGTAGCTATCATAGGCAAAACGTTCTCCACTTTTTTTTGCAAGCCCAATAACTGTTTCATCATTTAAACCAACATTTAAAATAGTATCAAGCATGCCCGGCATTGAACTAACACTACCAGAGCGTATTGAAACTAATAAGGGGTTATTTAAATCCCCGAATTTACAACCGATGTCATTTTCGAGCATCGCCATGTAGTTTTTAATCTCGTTACGTAGGTCGTTAGACAATTCATTATCCTGACAGTAGGCCTGACAAACAGAGGTGGAAATTGTGAAACCAGGTGGAACAGGAATGCCAACATTGCACATTTCTGCTAAATTTGCTCCCTTTCCTCCCAGCAGATTTTTCATTTCTGCATTGCCTTCGCATTTACCCTGGCTAAAGTAATGTATTAACTTTTCCCCCATCATTTTCTCCGGATTTTCACTGATAAACACATTGTACATATAGTTCCAATAAAACTGTGAGGACTTGAAACTTTAGGATAATAAATTTTACAAAATTTGGCAACAACGTTCCTTCTGGCAACATCAGTAAAGTTAACAAAAAAGATGACAAATTATTATCAATAAGAATATATAATATAAAGATATATTTAAAAATTTTTTTATGGCTCTTTCTAAGTTTTTCAACCCTAAGAATAATGGTGTGCTGCAGTAACAAACAAAGTAATGTTTGTTTTATTGAAGATGAAGGAAGGCCCTTTGAAATCGGGTTTCAGGAGCAGCCACCTTAAGTGGCTCTATTTAAGAGATAGGGTTAATTTTGCTATGAGCAGCTACAATTTAAAGACCTTGCTTCATCAATGTAATGGAACAAAACCTTTTTAGTAAGTTCAAAACCTTCTAAAGTCTCTCCTTCGCATCTTGCTGTAATGCAGTTTTGCGTATTTGATACCCTAAGAAGCCACCAACCTTTATTATCGGTTACTTTAACACCATCAAGATCTGAAAATACAATATTTTGCTTCTCTAGTGTTTTCTTTATTGATTCAATTATTTGAAATTTTTTCTCATCTTTCACTACAATCTTTACTTCATGAGTGATATATAACTTCGGTAAATCCTCAATCACCTGAGATAGGCTTTGGTTTTTCTTAAGCAAAATGTCAACTGCTTTAACAGCAGAATATAGCCCATCATCAAAACCTAGCTCAGAAAAGAAGAAATGCCCGCTTAACTCACCAGCAAACTTTGCCTCTTCCTCTACCATCTTCTTCTTAACTAGTGAATGTCCAGTAGCGCAGGTAATAACTTGCCCTCCTAACTTACTAACAAAATCATGTACCTTCATACTCATTTTTACGTTAGCAATAACTTTGCTTTCTGGATATTCCTCCAGCACTTCACGTGCAAAAATTATAAATAAATGGTCATTGGAAACAACACTGCCTTTATTATCAATTAAGCGCACCCTATCGCTATCGCCATCTAGCGCAATGCCAAGATCACATCCATATTCCTTCACAATGTCAATTAATTGAGCGAGATTTTTTTCCTCTATGGGATCTGGATCATGCAGTGGAAATGCCCCATCTATAGAGTTATTGGTTACGATATGCGTATGACCAGGCAAGATCTTTTCAATACACCTTATAATTCCACTTGCTGGACTATTTCCACAATCCCAGGCTATTTTTAATTTCTGTGTAGTATTATTCTTCACTGCACTTTTTAATATGCGAATGTACTCACTATATATATTTATGTTAATTAAGCTTCCAATTCTTGTACTGTTTTTAATTGGACTGCTTATAATTTCCTTTATCTCTTGATCTGAGAAGACTTTTTTATTACTAAAAAATTTAAAGCCATTATATTCGCTGGGGTTATGAGAGGCAGTTATTATGATACCAAGATCCGCCTGTGTGATTTGTGTTGCAGCGTAGAGCATAGGTGAAGAGCATAGCCCAACGCGTATAACATTTACTCCAGATAAAGTTAAGCCCCTAATTAATTCTCTTTCTATACCCGGTGAATCTATTCTGCTGTCGTAGCCGACACAAACACTAGCTACGGTTTGGCCAAACTTTCTACCTATCTCGTACCCATCATTAATCTGCAAATCTTTGCCTACTATACCTCTAATATCGTATTTTCTTATAATGGTATTGTCCATACTGCACTGCTTAAGGAGTAACTACTATATAACATAATGGACAAGTGCTCAAGTTTCTTCTTTATTTACCCACATAATTAGTTGATTTTTTAATCAAAGTTGTTAGTATTATAGTATATTTCTAAAAGTGTAAAATTATGCCATGGGAGAACGAAAGTGTATTTATAGCTGAGGGTCAAAGTTTAGATGTAGATGAACAGAAGAAAAATGATATTCTAAGTATCATTGAATCTTGCAACGATCTTCAGGATTTTATTAAAAGACTGGAGGAAGAAAATTTAATCTGGTACTTTATTGGTCCTTTACGCAAAGATGAGGACATTACAGGACAGATAAATTTAAAGTGGGAAAAGGAGTTCCAAAAATTTGAGCAATCAATAGACGCAATGCATAAAGAACTTAAGTCGTCTCTGCCTAGTCAAAACTTCTTAGCGTATTCAACAACAGATAATGACTTCAAAATTAGATTTGAAAATGAAGAAAAACCAATAGAAATTAGCAATATTTTAAGGGCCAGCAGTGAAGGTAAGGTTTATAACATATCTTTAGGGGAAGATAGTCAAATAACTGCAACCAAAAAAGGCAGCGAAAGGCACTATGATTTTACTGGTTCAAGCTCATGTGAAATGACCATTAACTGGCAGGCTAAAAGATTCTGAAGGTAATAACATAGACTGTAGCATGACCGTAAAATTGGATTCTGGTGGTATACAAAGTGTCATTGGTGAGCCAAAGTTTGGTGATTTAAAGTTCACACCAGAGGAAACAAAAGATAAAATATTAAAATTAGTTGAGCAGAATAAAGAAGTTTTTATCAATGGAAAAACTCTGCATCAAGCTTTTACTGACATGTCCAGGAGTGTAGACGATCAGCAAGTACCAGCAGAGGAAATATTAAAGATCCACATATATCACCACAGTCACCTACACCAAGCAGCAGTGGGTATTCCTCTCCTAGTACACCTTCTTCACGTAGAAGTTCTTTCTCTAGTGTTAGTGAATTTAGTGATGAAGATGAAATATTTGAGAATGATATGTCTAGTGATGAAGAAGAGTATGAGCAAGAAGGATTAAAAGATAAAGTAGACAAAATTATAAATGAAATTGAGGAATTAGAGGAAGGAAAAGAAACATTTGCTAAATATTTTGCAGCGCAGGCAAAGCAGCTTGAGGATCTAAGATTAGAACGTAACTCCTTGAGAGATAAAATTAATGAACAGCAGCGAGCGATATTTGAAAGAGATCAAAGAATAAAGGAGCAAGATGCTTCTATTGAGTCACTTATAGAGAAACTCGAAAAATTAGAAGAACTTAATCAAAAGATAGAAAAAGAAGGTGATACACAAATAAGCGCATTAAGTGAGGGAAAGCAAACTGGGGAAGAAGAAGCTGAAAGACTTAAAGCTGAATTGAAAAGGATGAAGCAAGAATTAGCTTGGAAGGATCAAAATATTGAGCAGTTAACACAAAAGATAGAGAAAGAACTACAGGATAAAAATGATGTAATAAAGAGCTTAAATGATCAGTTGAAAGACAAAGAAGATGAAGTTCAATCAGTAAATGGGATAAACAAAGAACTACAGAAGAAATTGAAGCAAAGTGAAGCTAATTTAACTGTACCAGAGGAAAAGAATGCAAATTTGGAGAACGACCTGAAGAAAATAGTGGAAGATTTAAAGGATGATCATGAAAAGCAGTTGGCAGAACAGTTGATGGAAACAAAAAAGGAAAACAATACATTGGCTGAAACGGCGAACCAATTGTCTAAAGAATTAAATGAATTACAGAGAGAAAAGGAAGATTTAGAGAGGGAAATTCGACAACTTGAACCTGGAAGATCACTTGCAGATGAGCTAAGCGAAGAAAATACGAAAGGGGAAATAGAAAAACTTCAATATCAACTTAAGGAAAAGGAAGGGATGTTAACACATACACAAGAAGAGCTGAAGTATGTAAAAGAGAGTCTAGAGCAATTGCAGAACATACTACAGCAGCAGACAGCAGCTACATCAACTCAAACTGAAGTTGAATATGAAAGTAGAGGAACAAGCATGCAACAGAACGACGTACAAGACCAAGGTATATAAGCTGTAAACAATAACTCAAGCAGAATAGCTAGTGGGTTAAGACAAGAAAACAAAAATTTGACTAGAGACAAACTAACTATATCCAAGCAATTAAAACAAAAAATAAGAGAGATTGACGAGTTAAAGAAAAATTTAAAGCAATTACAAGAAGAAAATAAACAACTAAAACAAGAAGTTACTAAAAATACAGGCGTTGATGCATCATCTTCAACAGGTCAAAAAGAAGCTAAAGAAGCAGAAGTTATAACACAAAATATTATGGATTGGCCTGTTCCAATTCCAGACGATAAACCGGAAGAGCAGAAAACTCCATGAGAGCCAATCAAGGTAAATACAGAATTATCAGATCCAAAATCAATCCCCGCTGAGGTTTCGGAAACATCTCCTCCTCTTCCAAAAAGATGAGTTTTTGCTTCTATTGTTAACTATAGCTAAGACGTCATACCGCCACGGCGCTAACGAGTAGCGGAATGACGAGGTTATCGTCATTCCGCCGCAGACCGTCATACCGCGATTCATTCGCGGTATCTCATCCGCTAACACGTAGCGGGATGACGGTTGTCAGGGTAGTACCTTCTCCTGTCATCCCAGTGCCCTGACTACTTGGATCCAGAAAACTTAACTTTAAATAAGTGGCTGCATAATAAAGACTAGATTCCAGCGTCACACGCTGGAATGACACCATTTTCGGTCTCTTAAATTGCTTTAGCTACAAACATTAAGAAATTTACCAGACAGAAAAAAAAGGCAAAGAACTCCCGTGGTGCGAGTTTTGACCCTATAATAATTTAAACTGGCGCTGTAATAATGTGCTAACGCTTAAAATAAGCGCGATTTGGCTGAATGTAGAAAAAATAAAAAAGACATGCAGCCGCTATAATTTTATGTAATCCGCCAATAAATACCATGAGTTTTTTACTGAATTTTGTCATTGAGCCTGCAGGTCAAAAACAAGTTTTGAGTCATAAATACCATTACTACTACAATAAGGTGCCTGGCGGAGTTTGTCAAGTAAGTTTTTTCGTTTCTATGGGTTAGTTGGTACGCGCTTTACCTTTTAACAGATGTAAAAGCACAATTATTACGAACAACATTCCACCAATAACTGATATAGCTCCACCCGCAATAAAACAAGCACGTGCCAACATTGATGAAATACTTGGCAGATCTGCAACTTTTCTTAAGGCACCATATCCACCAAGCCATACAAGTCCAGTAATATGGAGAAAATGTCCCACACTGTACGCATAAATCTGTAATCTTACCATGGAACTTTTTACCTCTTTAAAGTTTAATTTAGGTAACAGCCAATAAATGAAATTCATAAAAGCTATAGTGATACCAACTACAGAACCATGATAATGAGCGGGAATGGTGACATTACCTTCAATAGTCAGCACTCCAAGCACATCTCCATAAATGAACAATAAAAATGAATGTAATAAATAGTTGCTTTTATCATTAATAAAAGTCCTGATGTTGCAGCACACTAATATTATCAAAAAGCACGGCAAAACTGCTCCAGCAATCCTCATATGCCAAGTAAAAAACTGTATTAACTTGGCACTATCAACTGGATAAACAAAATATATAAACGATGCACCCATAGCCAAAATTGTGTTTATAAATAGTGGTAAAATAGTAATTTTATTGCTTGAAGCTAAACTAGCATCGCTTAACATTATTAAATAGACTAAAAACATTCCTTGAGTAAAAGCAAACTGCAATAAATGTCCGCCTCCCCAAAAGAGATATTCGTAAAACAAATTCTTATCTGAGTGATATAGACCTGGAGGCATATTTTGATATGCTAAAACAAAGCAAAGAAATGACGAAACAAGTGTAATAACCAGCCCAACTTGCCCCACAGAGAGAAATGAAACCTCTTTTTTTGATGTGTATGCTAGCATTGCATTTACTAATATACTGGTGGTAAACAAACCAAGACCAAATAAGAATAATTTGTTTTGTAACACGGGAATATAGTTACTTTTGATAACTTCAGTGTTTGGAACGAATGCGGATATAAACATGAGCAGCATCGAAAGGGTTGATAGAACCCATGAAAAGTTAAACCAACTATTGGTATTTTGTAGGTTTATGATAAAGAGCAGAGATATTATAGAGCACATCCACACCAAAATTGACAAGTTCACGTGTATCACCAGCGCATTATCAAAGATATATTGTGCAGAAGGAACAAGAGAGGAGATAAAAGGCAATCGTAGAAAAACAACGATTATTGACAGTAACCCAGAGCAAGCAAGGGCACATACTGCTAAGAATATCCACTGTTTGCAAAGTGTAGCGTTATTTTGTATGTTGAGCACGGTCATTTTCTCTTTTTATTTTTGATTGATAAAGTATTATAATATAAAGCGCTATAAATTTTTCAAATTAATTGGCATTGATGAATAATATCACAGCAAAGCAGGTCATATCCTTATGGAATGCGCAAGTTGGTGGGTTTTGGCCAGATAAAAAGGAAAGTGAAGAAATTGAATGTTCAAATGAATCATCAGCTAGCTAAAACTTTATATTCTTTCATCTGGCATTTTTTGAAGCCATACAAATTATCGGTCTCGATTTTTGTTTCCCTTGCAATCTTTGCGGGGTTTTGGGGACCTTTTAACAGTATGCTGATTAAACATATAATCAATATTTTGCCCCAGGTACAAGTGGGTAACATCTCTCTCTTAACTTGGCCTGCTGTATTGATTGTATTAAATTTTATAATTTTTGATAATGTTACATGGCGCGGAGTCGAATACATTAATTATAAATTCCAGGCTGTTATTAAAATTCAAATCATTAGTAGAGCATTGAATTATGCCTTAAGTAGCTCTCACGAATTCTTTCAAAATAATTTATCAGGACGTATTGCAAATCAAATTACGACACTTGCCGACAATATAGAGTTAATGTTCGGTAGAAGTCATAGTCCTATACCTCTTGTTTGAGTTTTGTTCTTATAACTTCCCCACAAGAACCTTGCATGCAGCTTTCCCGCACACGGCTCCACAATAATAGCATTCATAGCATTCGCTCTCATGTATATAAAGAATAGTGTATTTTTGGCTTTGGTAGTGGATTGACTAGTAAGTAATGGTTGAATTGCTCCCACTTCATACTTCTCTTTTGACTACGTCGGTTTATCCACTTAAATGCTAGCCTTGTTATCGATCGATAGAATTGACTTAAACATCGATAATTTCCGCTAATTCCGAAATAGCTATAGTGTCCTGTTAGTTTAGTTTTGAGTTTCTGCCACCATTCTTTAAGACGATCGTGATTTCGAATTCTCTTCATCCATTCTTTGATTTCTTTAATCTTTCTGGCTAGACTTGTTTTTACAGTTTTCTGTTTTATCATTAGTCTACCATTACGACTCTTTCCACAATAATGGGTAAATCCAAGAAATTTGAAGCTATTCTTTCTTCGTTTCTCTCTTTCTGCTTGATACCATTCTCTCTTGCCAAACTTTACTATTCTTGTTTTGTTTTCAGATATTTCCAATCCAAATTTTCTTAATCTTTGTTTCAGCAATTCCAAGAACTCTTTCGCATCTTCTTCCTTTTCGCAGCACACTACAAAATCGTCGCAAAACCTTATTAGCTGCATACTCACTCTGGATCTAGGTTTAAATTTCTTTTCAAACCACAAATCCAATACATAATGTAGGTATATTTTAGCTAATATTGGGCTTACTATACCGCCTTGTGGTGTACCTTGTTCGGTTGCTTCATAATGTCCAGCTTCAACTATTCCTGCCTTGAGAAACCGTTTTACTAACCACAATAAGTTGGGGTCTGTTATCCTCTCTCTCAGACATCTCATTAGCCATTTATGCTGAATATTATCATAGAACTTCTTGATATCCACTTCTACAATGTAATTAATTGGTTTGTCCATAACTGCTTTATTCAGTGTTTTGACCGCTTGATGACAGCTTCTTCCTGGTTGAAATCCATAAGAGTTGTCCAGAAAATTTGTTTCATAAATACTTTCTAGTATCTTCTTTAACATTATCTGTACCAACTTATCTTCTGTTGATGGTATTCCGAGCCCGCGTTTCTCTTTGCTCCCAGTTTTTGGTATATATACCCTTTTCACCGGTTGCGGTTGATACTGCTTTTTCTTCATGCTATCCACTAGAGTTCTAAGCTTCTCTTCAAGATTTTCTCCGTAAGTTTCCACTGTTACCTGGTCTATACCGCAAGCCTTGTTTCGTTTTAGTTCCTTATAGCACTCTGCAAGATTCTCTGCATTTATCAGATGCACTAACGATGTGAATTTCAATCGTTTATCTCGCTTCGCTCTTTCTACTATCTGGTCTAGTTTTCCTTGCATATTCCTCCAATCTCTGTTGTATTTGTATAGCAATCCCTATACCAGTTACTATATTGCTAACCGCTTCCCCTTGTATGTGGCTTTCCCACACTCTGAGTACTATCAGTTAGTCCGACTTCCTTCGTATCTTTCCCCAGTCCTCGCCTTTATTGACTTGTTCTAGAGTACCCTATTGGGAATACAAAGGATCTCCCAAGTTCACGTAAGTTCCATCTCAACACATGACACGGCCTTAGATCCCGATGGAGCAAGTGATATCTTGCCTTTTCGTTATCACTTATTTTGTCTTCCGCCTGCAAGAGAGCGTCAACCTCCATATCGTCAAAAATTTCGGGACTCAATACCTTTACTTTCGTTGCATCCTATATTGTCCCTTCTATTAGCCCTACTACGCTTGTTACCTTACGTAGCATAATAGTTCGTTCCAGATTGCTGGCTAGGCTTTACCTGAGTTAGATTTTCACCAACTGTTCCTTACGCACTTCTTGGCGCACCTTGCATATTATTTCTAAAGATTTTATCAGAGGTACTTCATTATTAATGGTTGCATTTATTGCCAGCTATTATGTAAATTCAATGTTTTTTTATACATTGTTCTTATGGTTTATTACTTTTTCTTCTTTTAGTATCTTGATGTCAAGGCGCCTTGTAACTTTAGCAGATAATCATGCAAGCAGTGAATCCCTTCTTTCTGGTCAATTGGTAGATTGCATAACAAATCACAACAATAGACCTGCTGCAAAAGGTGATTGAAAAAATAATGTGAGAGAAGTAGAAGAAGAATAAGCAGATTGAGTAAGGTAAAA
Organism: Wolbachia endosymbiont (group A) of Conops quadrifasciatus; assembly: GCF_964027015.1. Taxonomy (NCBI): domain Bacteria; kingdom Pseudomonadati; phylum Pseudomonadota; class Alphaproteobacteria; order Rickettsiales; family Anaplasmataceae; genus Wolbachia; species Wolbachia endosymbiont (group A) of Conops quadrifasciatus. Next base: position 235,769 of record NZ_OZ034722.1, on the reverse strand, counting down.
AAATGAGCTTTAGTTACTATAACATGAAGAAACACCCAAGAAACTTTCGTAATATAACAGGTTTAACTATAGAGGAGTTCGAAAAGGTAGTGGAAAAAGTGAGGTCTGGGTGGGAAAGAGTTGAAAAACAGAAAAAGTGCCATGGTAGAAGATCACAACTACCAACTCTAGAAGATAAGTTATTTTGCGTAATTTTGTACTATCGCACTTACATAACACATAGATTTTTAGGGTGCCTGTTCAATGTGCACAACGCAAATGTATGTAGGTTACTGAAGAAAATAGAGCCATTACTTGCCAAAAAAGTTACTATAACAAAAGATAGAAGTATGACACCAGAAAAAATACTGAAGATTCTGGCTGATGTTACAGAACAGCAAATACAGAGACCAGAAGATAGTAAAAAACGGAAGAAATCATATTCAGGAAAAAAAAGAACCAACACTATGAAAACTGAGATTGTTATCGAAGAAGGTGGAAGAATTTTATCAGTGTCAAATTCATATCGTGGTAGAATTAATGATTTTCGCATAAGGAAACAAGAAAAATATTTACCAATCGATAGCATAAAATATGCCGATTCTGGATATCAAGGTTGGCAAAAATTGCAAAGCAATGTTATAATTCCATATAAAAAGTATCGTAAAAAGCCATTAACTCCAGAGCAGAAAGAGCATAATAGAAGATTAGCATCATTTAGAATGAGAGTAGAAAATAAGATCCGTGAGATAAAGATATTTAAGATTATGTCTCATGTTTACCGCAATTTTCAGAAAAAATACAACCTGAGGTTCAATATTATTGCTGGTATTGTGAATCTTAAGCACGCCTTTTAGTTAACCTTGATTTTAGTCACCCTCCTTTCCTTCTTTTTATTGCTTGATTCTCAGCAGGTCTTTTGGCATCTTGATTAAACGCTTGTTGGTGAAATGGTTGAAGAAAAAATATTAGGTAACTAGCTTCAAAAATATTCAGCCACTGCCGCATAGTTGTATGAGAAGTGCCACAATCTTGAGCAAGAGATAAGATACTCGACCTGTTGAGGAAGGTTTGCAATATTCTCAATGTTTTTAAGTTGTCGAACATCTCGCTCAATGTAGGTTTGAATGTAGCTGGCCAGTGGATGCATATCAAGGCTATGTAACCCAGGGTATCCTCCCTTAAAAATAGCTGAATTAACATTTATGAACGTACTGAGCTCAGATAAACTCAGAGGCAATAATGCCTATGCGCCCTGAAAGAGATTGAGAAACATGATGACTGAGGGCAAAATTTTGAGACCCTGTTAGTACATATCGACCCTTTACAGGAAGCTATTTCTTGAAGATATGATAATAACTCAGGCACGTGCTGTACTTCATCAAAAATAGCGCCCTGCTGATAATTAGCTAGAAATGCCCTAGTTGCGCTTGAAAACGAGTGTCAATATTTTCTAAAGATACGTACGGCAAGTAACGTTTTTGCAATAGTTGTTTTACCAGACTCTGTAATGCCCAAAGCAGTTAGAAAATCCTTCTAAAACTGGGGTTATAGAACGTAAATACATAAATTGAATTTTATAGTTTCAATATGCAAGAATACTATAAAAGGTTAAAGATGGCAACACTTACACGAACATTATGATTTAAAAACAGGGTTTTGCACAAAAAAACAAGGCTTGCTGAACTTCCTACAAAAACATAGTTGATATCTCTGGATCTAAGTAGTTTATCGATGTAGTCTTTGTAACCCTTAAACAACTAATTTATATCTTTATCAACGTCCATCGACCCTGAGCCCTCCTTCCTGATCCATTCTCTACCTTAAACCGGAGGCTCCTCAAACTCAAGATCTTGTTTTCGTCGCCTCTTACAATGAGTTATATATTATATATATAATATATAACTTATAGTAGGGGGTAGCCAAAAAAATGAGTTATTTTTGAGCTGAGCAAAGCCACCTAAGGTAGAGAATGGATCAGGAAGGAGGGCTGTATAATATATATAATCTTTATGATTTTCTGTATAATTTACTTATGTAACTTGATAAAAAAGGAGGGTAAAATTTATTGAAAAATATATTTATTGATTATCTTCAAGCCTTCTCGTAAATGGTGTCTCTATGTCCTATTGCAACGATAGTTACTTCATATTTCACAGTGTTTACATGATATATAATACGGAACTCTTAGTCTTCTAAACCCTTTAAAGCTATAGTGTAAAGGCTCACCAAGATTCACTGGATCGACCGTAAGCCGTTCCTGTATTGCTTTATTTACTCTTGACTCTATTGTTACCGGTAAAGCTGGAAGATCTTTTTCAGTAACATTCTTTAAAAATTTAATTTTGTAATGCTTTATTTCCACTTGGCGTCTTTATGATCAACATCTCCACTTAACGTCTTCGTAATCAACCGTTTCTGCACTTTCAATATCATATTGATCAGCAACCACAGATAATAAAAAGTCGTCCATTTCAAGTTCAATTGCTTCTCCGATTAGTTTCTCTGCTAATTCTTGAACAGGCTGCTTAGTAAGTTCAGATAACTTAGTAAGATTCTGCAAAATTTCTTTACTGAGAGCTATGTTAGCGTTTGCCATATGTTTTACCAAAATCTACTACTATAATAATTATACAACATTTTTCTAAACTTTTCAATAAAGAAAGGAAGTAGGGCTGTATAGAAATACATTTTGTGTTTATAGAATATCTTCTATAATTTCTGTATGTAATAGTTTTTAGGTATGACTATGAATGAAGCTAACGGAAAAAAGATAGGTTTACATATTGCCGCTAGAGAAGGTTTACTAAATATAGTTAAATATTATATAGAAGAAATGGGATATGATGTTGATTCAAAAGATAGTCATGGTTGTACTTCCTTATTTTGCGCTGTTATAGAACGTGAGCCTGAGGTAGTAAGGCACTTGATAGAAAAGGGAGCGGATGTAAATGACCTTACCCAGAAAAAGTAGAGAGAAAGTTAAGACGTTTTTGTCATGAGAATGATGCATCAAATTGTGCAGGAATGCAATAATTAATAGTAGAATGCCTACGTTGTTTGTTATAAAAGATTTCTATGTATTCAAATATGGCAGTTCTGGTTTGTTGAGCGAGAAGTATCAATAAGCAGCTCCCTTTTGATGGACAAAAAGACTTTAATATTGGCGATTGGAGCATCATTAATAGGCACTGCAATAGGGGCACTTACAGGTTTGGGATTAAGTGTCACAGCTTTTTCACCTTTAGCCATAGGTGGAATTGTTGGTTCTATAATTCCAGCAGCGGCTATATTTTTTTTTGCAGGATGTTTGCTGTGCAAATCTGATGGAATAGATTCTAAAAAAGGTTGTACAGTTTTCAGTATTGCAGCACCCATAAGCGCTGCAATTGGAGTTGGTCTTGCTGCAGCTGCAACTACTATTTCTCCTGGTGTAATGCTTGGAGCGAGATCTGCAGTTTTAGCAGGTGCAACAATAGGAGCAATAGCAATAATAGCACCAATCGCAGGGTTCCTTATAGCTGACAAAGTGAACGATTATATTATCTCTCCTATAGTTGAGCACTTTTCTTCAAAAGGGAAGGAAGAAAGTTTAAGCTAATCAAGTAAGGTTTCTGTTATTCCAGTGTGTAACATTGGAATAACAAGATTTGACATTAACCGTTGATAATCGGAATATTAGTAGAGTAGAATTACTCAAAAAAGCATGCATAAATATGACGTAGTAGTAGTAGGTGGTGGTCATGCAGGGTGCGAAGCTGCTGCTGCGGCAGCTCGCCTTGGTGCAAACACGCTGCTTATAACTCATAAAATTTCAACTATAGGAGAAATGTCCTGCAATCCAGCAATTGGAGGAGTTGCAAAGGGTGTTGTAGTCAGGGAAGTTGACGCTCTTGATGGAATAATGGGAAGAGCAATCGATCAAGCAAGCATACACTCAGTCATTTTAAATAGCAGCAGAGGTGCAGCAGTATGGGGACCACGTGCACAGGCAGACCGAAAATTATATAAGCAGGCAATACAGGAAATTATTCTAAATTATAACAATTTGACGGTAAAAGAAGAGTCGGTTGACAATTTTCTTATAGAAAGTAATGGCAATGGAGAACCGTGCATTAAAGCTGTAATGATAAGCTCAGGTGAACATATACAAACAAGTAAAGTCGTTCTAACTACAGGGACTTTTCTGCGGGGTGTGATTCATATAGGAGAGCAAACAACTCCTTCAGGAAGAATGGGAGATAAGTCTGCAGTAGAACTTGCAAATACGTTGAAGAAGTATGATTTTAGATTAGGTAGACTGCGTACCGGAACTCCACCAAGGCTTGATCGTAATACTATAAACTGGTCAATATTGCAAGAACAAGTGGGTTATAACCCACCTGTGCCGTTTTCTTATCTCACAGAAAAAATTAACCAACCTCAGGTATCATGCTTTATTACCCATACTAATGAAAATACGCATAAAATAATTAGAGAAAATCTTCATAGGTCAGCTTCTTCGTATTTGGATGACATTGTTGCACCAAGATACTGCCCATCCATTGAAGTTAAAGTTAATAAATTTGCAGAAAAAAGTAGTCACCAAATATTTTTAGAACCAGAAGGGCTGGATGATGATACTGTATACCCAAACGGAATTTCAAATTCATTGCCTGTTGAAGTGCAAAATGAAATGATAAAGAGTATCAAAGGACTTGAAAACGCAGAAATATTGAGGTCTGGATATGCAGTTGAGTATGACTATATTGATCCACGAGAACTAAGCCATACTCTTGAAACTAAGAAAATTAAAGGTCTATATTTTGCTGGCCAAATTAATGGCACCACTGGATATGAAGAAGCAGCAGGGCAAGGAATTATCGCCGGAATTAATGCAGCACTCTCTGCATCTGAAAAAAAAGAAAGCTTTGTTCTTCACCGCACAGATTCATATATCGGTGTAATGATAGATGATTTGGTCACCAAAGGGGTGATCGAGCCTTATAGATTATTTACCTCACGTGCAGAATATAGGCTAGCTATCAGGTCAGACAATGCGGATAGAAGATTAACACAAAAAGGTTATGATATTTCCCTTGTTTCGCATGAGAGATACTCTGTTTTACAGAATAAACTTAAATCCATTAAGCAGCTTGAAGAGAAGTTAGGGAGTCTGACGATTACTCCTGAGCAGCTTAGGTCTTATGGTATTAAAATATCTTATGATGGGATAAGAAAAACGGCACTAGATTTACTCAGCTATCCAAACATCGACTGGAATAAATTACAAGAAATATGGCCGGAGTTAAGCAGCATCACGCGCTGCATAACGGATACTGGATCCTCTTCCGTCATCTCAGGACACTCTCATATCATCCCAGTGCGTGACACTAGGATCCAGGAAAAAAGCAGCGTTACGCGCTGGAATGACGCCGCAATGGGTAGCATAACTAAGAATGAAATATGCGAAGCAGTTGAAATTGAAGCAAAATACAAACCTTATCTAATAAGACAAGAAGCAGATATGAAGTTTTTACGAGAGGAAATTAACACTCAAATTCCAATTGATTTTAACTATTCACAAGTTAAAGGCCTATCAAGTGAAGTAATAGAAAAGTTGCAGACGATAAAACCAGCGACGATTGGCATTGCAAAGCAAATACAAGGCATCACTCCCGCAGCGATAGTGAGCATATTAGTGTACCTTAGGAATAAGAAAACGAAAGTAGCTGCTAGTTTTGCGTGAGGTATATGTCAAAAATCGAAGAATTTCGTTCTTTTATGTGTGAAACAAATGTTGACGCATTTATGTTGCATACTAAAGATGAATATTTAAATGAGTATTCAGAGGAGCTAACAAAGCTGTGTGGCTTTACAGGAACAAATGGGCTACTTATCGTTACAAAAGACAACAAGTGCCCATTTTTTACGGATGGACGCTATATCACACAAGCTCGCAATCAGCTCGATCGGGGCAATTTTCAAGTATATAATATACAAGAAGAGGATCCACGCGAATGGGTAAAAGCAAACTTAACATTGACCACCTCACTAGGTTACTATTTGCAATATTTTACCATAGAAGATATAAGAAAGTATGAGAATATCTGTAAATTAATACCCTGTTTAGCTGGAAAAAAAAGTGACTATCGAAAACAAGCAGTGGTTTTACATTCTATTAAATATGCTGGTGAAAGTAGCAAGAATAAATGTGAAAAAGTCGCTAAAAGCATAGATAAAGAAGCTGAAGCAGTGCTTTTAACTGATCCAAATTCAATTTCATGGCTATTAAATTTAAGAAATGAAAATGCCAAATATACTCCATGTATATTGGGCCGTGCTATATTGTATAAAAGCGGTAATGTTGATTTGTTTATTCAAGATAAAGAACATTCAACTATAGAAGTAAATTTAGTCAATCATATAAATATTTTTGATATTAGTGAGCTAGAAAATTCGCTGCACAAGCTAAATTCAATAGTTATAGATCCAAACACAACTCCAATGAGTATCATGGCTGTAATAAAAGATAAACAGGTAGCTGAAAGAGAAGATCCTTGTCTAATTTATAAAGCAGTAAAAAACCAAACTGAAATAGCTGGGGCTATAAATGCGCATATCAGAGATGGAGTGGCAGTTACAAACTTTCTACATTGGCTTGAAAGTAATGTTGGTACAGAACTTGAAGCTGAAGAAAAGATTTTAGAATACAGAAAAGAACAGAATTTGTTTAAGCAACCAAGTTTTCCAACAATTTCCGCATTTAATGAAAATGGTGCAATAATTCACTATCGTGCAAGCAGTAAGACGAATAAGGTAATTCAGAAAAGTGGACTATATTTGATTGACTCTGGTGGCCAATACCTTAATGGCACAACTGATGTGACAAGAACTGTAGTGGTTGGTAATCCGACTAGTGAGCAAATAACCCACTATACAATAGTATTGAAAGCTCACATTGCTGTAGCAAGTGTCATCTTTCCTTCTGGCACTACTGGTGGAGAATTGGATATATTGGCACGTACGCATTTATGGAAATTTGGAATGGACTATATGCATGGTACAGGGCATGGAGTAGGAAGTTACCTATCAGTACACGAAGGACCACAAGCAATATCAAAGGGCAATAAAGTGAAACTCACGCCAGGAATGATACTTTCCAACGAACCTGGTTATTACATTCCGGGAGAGTATGGAATAAGAATTGAAAATCTGATGTATGTCGACAGACAAGAAAATAGCTTTTTACATTTAAAACAACTGACCTTCATTCCATATGACAGAAGGCTAATAGATGTGCAAATGCTTACTAAAGATGAAATTGAATGGATAAATAGCTATCATCAATTTGTCTATGAAAACTTAGAAAATAGCGTAAAAGATAAGGAATGGTTAAAGAAGGTATGTGACCATTTGTAAGCAAAGGAGCATTTTTTATTGTTTAAAAAGTATTAATGCAATTGTGATAGGTATTTTGTATTGTTTTTAATTTAAAAACGATATATAATAAAGAATACGTATTTTTAGGTAGACATATTATGATAGACAAAGGACAAGAAGATGAATTTATGAAGCAGTATATGGATACTTGCAAAGAGCAAATAGAAAAATTAGCCAAGGATCCTGAATTGCTTAATCAGACTTTAAAACCATTTATGCAAATGTCCCAGCAGCTTATGGCTGGCGGTATGTTAGAAGGGGCTATGCCTGGCATGGTACCTGATTTGGGTAGTATGGATGTTAACAAGATGATTGCTCAGATGAAGGAAATGATTGACTACATAAGAGGTAACTATAAGGAAATAATGAAAGAGCATAGCTCGCAAATTCAAGAGCTTGATGAATCCAGTAAAAAGCTAAGAGGCTTAGCTAAAAAATTGATAGAAAAGATCGAAAGTAAATAAATAATATCTAACGCAAGTCTCTTCTGTCATTCTATGCACAGATACATAAGTGTCTAGTGACCTTACCCAGAAAAAGTAGAGAGAAAGTTAAGACGTTTTTGGAGTAAAATAAAACGTTTTTTCAAAATATGGCAAATAGAAGGGAATATACAGCAGGATTCAAATTAGAAGCTGTTAAGCTGGTTAAAGAAACAGAAGTACAAAAATAGCAAAAGATCTAGGCATAGATGGCAGTATGTTAAGTAAATGGGTAAGAAAATATGATGGAAAAATGTCAGAAGCATACGCATTTCCAGACAAAGGCTCCTTATGACAAAGAAAGATTTGATCTAAAAAAAGAACTAGCAAGAGTAACAAGAGAAAGAGACATTTAAAAAAAAGCCCTGACCAAACAAAAAGAGTAAAGTATTCTTTTATATAGAAATTGCTATAAAATACAGGAACTATGTAGGGTTTTAGACATATCTGCTGGTGGTTATTATAAATGGGTTGCTAAGGGAAAAAGCAGTAAGGAATTAGCAAGAGATGGGCTTCTAGCAGATATTCAAAAAAAGCATCCAAATGCAGATCCCTAAAATTCACGCTGAATTAAAAGCTTTAGGCAAAAATTATAACATCAAAACAGTACAAAGTGTTATGCAAGAAAATGGCATTAAAGCCAAACTTAGACGAAGGTTCAAAAATAAAAAACAGCAAATAAGCAACCGAGTTGTAGCTCCGAACACAAGGAAGGTTGTTGGCAGCAATAATTGACCTATATTCACGTATGGTAGTTGGCTGGTCAATGAGTAGCTCAATAAATAAACAATTGGTTATTGACTCTTTATTGATGGCCGTTAATAAGCGCAAACCCGATAAAAATCTGCTGTTACATAGCGATCAAGGGTCACAGTATACCTCTCAAAATTACCAATTTCTATTGAATACAAAAAACATCATTTCCAGCATGAGCCATAAGGGATGTTGTTACGATAACTCTGTTGCAGAAAAGTTCACTCAAAAGGGAGCTGCTTATTGATACTTCTCGCTCAACAAACCAGAACTGCCATATTTGAATACATAGAAATCTTTTATAACAAACAACGTAGGCATTCTACTATTAATTATTGCATTCCTGCACAATTTGATGCATCATTCTCATGACAAAAACGTCTTAACTTTCTCTCTACTTTTTCTGGGTAAGGTCAGTCTGAAAGAACGAGAAAATTAATAGAAAGTGTTGGATGTAAAGTTTTATTTTTGCCGCCATACTCGCCTGATTTAAATCCAATTGAGAAGTTCTGGTTTGCCATCAAGCATGCCATAAAAAAAAGCGCTGCCAAGCTTTTGGCCCGATATCAATTCTGCTATTGATTTTGTTTTTCAGCACTCGGGGAAACCTTACTTAGGTTAGCTATATACAGCATATTTATAAGTATAATAAGATTATATTAAAATTTACTTACTTATTGATATGCTTAATTAGGTATAGACAAAATGTCATATGAGATGGCTTTGTTAGCTGTTTTAGGTGGTGATAAATGGATAGTCAAGCAAAATTACGTTTGTAACTTTACTTGACTTGTCCGTTTTTTTTATGTCTTTATTACAATCATAACCTCTAGCTCTGAATTACACCCCTTGCTGTATTAGATGGAGGTAGAGCAGAATTAAAATTACTGCTTGGTTGTGAATCTTTCTTATTGCATAACAATGCTAAAAGTTCTTCTGAAAGATCTGGGTACAATCCTGGCTGCTTAGGTTCATCGTATGGTGGTGCCGAAGGTTCTACCTTATAATTCATCTCACAATTACCAGAAAGATCTAGAGACCTGCTGCAAAAGGTGATTGAAAAAATAATGTGAGAGAAGTAGAAGAAGAATAAGCAGATTGAGTAAGGTAAAAAAATGAGCTTTAGTTACTATAACATGAAGAAACACCCAAGAAACTTTCGTAATATAACAGGTTTAACTATAGAGGAGTTCGAAAAGGTAGTGGAAAAAGTGAGGTCTGGGTGGGAAAGACTTGAAAAACAGAAAAAGTGCCATGGTAGAAGATCACAACTACCAACTCTAGAAGATAAGTTATTTTGCGTAATTTTGTACTATCGCACTTACATAACACATAGATTTTTAGGGTGCCTGTTCAATGTTCACAACGCAAATGTATTTAGGTTACTGAAGAAAATAGAGCCATTACTTGCCAAAAAGTTACTATAACAAAAGATAGAAGTATGACACCAGAAAAAATACTGAAGATTCTGGCTGATGTTACAGAACAGCAAATACAGAGACCAGAAGATAGTAAAAAACGGAAGAAATCATATTCAGGAAAAAAAGAACCAACACTATGAAAACTGAGATTGTTATCGAAGAAGGTGGAAGAATTTTATCAGTGTCAAATTCATATCGTGGTAGAATTAATGATTTTCGCATAAGGAAACAAGAAAAATATTTACCAATCGATAGCATAAAATATGCCGATTCTGGATATCAAGGTTGGCAAAAATTGCAAAGCAATGTTATAATTCCATATAAAAAGTATCGTAAAAAGCCATTAACTCCAGAGCAGAAAGAGCATAATAGAAGATTAGCATCATTTAGAATGAGAGTAGAAAATAAGATCCGTGAGATAAAGATATTTAAGATTATGTCTCATGTTTACCGCAATTTTCAGAAAAAATACAACCTGAGGTTCAATATTATTGCTGGTATTGTGAATCTTAAGCACGCCTTTTAGTTAACCTTGATTTTAGTCACCCTCCTTTCCTTCTTTTTATTGCTTGATTCTCAGCAGGTCTTATGCTCTAGAACACAACTTGCTAAGTAAGCTACACCTGCTATTATAAGCGTTAATGCCATAACAATGAAAGGTAAAACTGCTATATACCTAATAAACCCGTTACTTCATGCATACTCATATGAGTGGGTGGGTTAATGGCTATTATTATTGGGAGAAAGAAGAATACAGAAGTAAGCATTAATATTATAGCAGTGATACCTAAACATCCTAATGCTACTTCTTTTAATAATCCTCCGTTTTTCTTTTTATTATTAAGGCTTTGATATATTTCATGAATGTTAGTTTTGTTAGTATAGTCTTCTAGTTCTTTTGAAATCTCAGCCTTTAATTCTTTAACCTCATTTTCTAGTATAGAATAGTATTTTTGCTTCAATTGATCACTCAATACTGATTTACCGCCACTAAGAACATTTAAAATGTCTTGTTTGCATACCTCAATTTTTTTAGAAATTTTAGAATTGTTTTGTAGCTCCGCTTCTTGTATATCTTGATCCATTTTGGCCTGTAATTTTTTACTGATCTCATCAAAATCTTTAGATAAATTCCTGTGAACAAGGTATTTTAATATAATAGGTAAAGCTAGTGCATTTCCTCTATAAAGTGAAGATAAAAGCTGCAAAGCGAAAGAATCAGGTATTGCTTCTCTTGGTAGAGTTAAAGTTTCATCGTATCCATGTTCGATAACTAACTTTACTGAAGGTTCTTTGAACCTTTTTCTATCATCTATATGAAATACCCTTTTAGCAAAGAAGTTTTCTAATTTCTCAAAAGGACAACAGTTTTTCTCTAATTTTACTTTTATAATACTGCTTAACATTGCACCCTCACTAATTATTTTATGCACGCAGTTTAACACTATTTTAATTATTTGTCAAAAGAGTGTAATTATTAACTATAATATTTAATTAATAAGGCTTTGTTTTTTTAATAAGAAGCAATCTAAGATAGACGGCTGCTATAGCTAAAGTGGCTTAGGTTTACCTACAATTTGAAAAACAACAAATTCGTTATTCCGCTACTTGTTAGCGGAATCTATGCTGAGATACCGCGGCGGTATGACGTAGGGAAACCTTTCTTGGGTTAGCTATAGAAACTCTCATCGCTGCCTTTTTGTTAACAGTGGTATTGCTAATACTAGACTTCAAGTTACTGCAAAAAATGTTTTAAAACATAGTTGATATCTTGACTTTATCTAGTTAATACTCCAAATTATAAAAAAAAGATAGTTCTATGATGGCAAGTCTATTACAAGGCAAAAAGGGGTTAATAACTGGAATAATAAATAAGAGATCGATAGCATGCGGTATAGCAAAAGCTCTCTCAGAGCACGGGGCAGAACTTGCAATCACCTACCAGAATGAAATAATAAAAGAAAAACTATCACCAATAGCAGATGAATTAAATGTGGAGCTAATATTACACTGTGACGTTTCAAATGAAAAAATCATAGATAACGCTTTTGAAATAATAGAGAAAAAATGGGGTACTCTTGACTTTTTGGTGCATGCAATAGCATTCTCCGATAAAAATGAGTTAGATGGTAAATATGTCAATACTTCACTGAATAACTTCCTCAATGCAATGCATATATCGTGCTATTCTTTCACTGCTTTAGCGCAAAGAGCTGAAAAAATGATGTCAGGTGGTGGTAGTTTACTTACTTTATCTTATTATGGCGCTGAAAAAGTTATGCCAAATTATAACGTTATGGGTTTATGTAAAGCAGCACTTGAAGCAAGTGTAAAATATATAGCATGTGATCTCGGGCCACAAAATATCAGAGTAAATGCAATTTCCGCTGGTCCAATCAGAACTTTAGCATCTTCTGGAATAAGCGATTTTCACTTCATATCAGAATGGAATAGAAATAATTCTCCGCTTAGACGCAATGTTACAATAGAGGATGTTGGCAAGGCAGCGTTATACTTATTAAGCGACTTAAGTAGTGGCACTACTGGAGAAATTTTGCACGTCGATTCAGGATATAACGTTGTGGGAATGAAGGTGTTTGACTAACAAAGCACTAGTTCCTTCGGGTTCATACACAACTCTATCAGGAGTTTTGTGACTGTGATTGCAGAAAACATCGAACATAAAATTCCTATTGATAAAGTGACAGAAAAGCCTCTAATTGCTCCGCTGCCAATAATGAACATTATTCCTGCAGCAATGAGTGTTGTGATATTTGAATCCAGTATTGTCTTTATAGCGTTTTTAAACCCTTCTTCAATAGCACGTTCCACTCTCTTGCCAGATTTGATTTCCTCGCGAATTCGCTCAAATATTAAAACATTTGCATCCACCACCATACCGACAGTGAGTGCAATACCTGCAATTCCAGGTAAAGTTAGAGTTGCTTCAAGCAGAGTGAGAATTGATAATATAAGAATTACATTAGAAAAAAGCGCAACAGAAGCTAATATACCTAATTTGCCGTAAGTGATAATTATAAATAAAGCCACGGCTATAATAGAGATTGTTGCTGCCATTTCCCCTGCCTTTATTGATTCTTCTCCAAGGCTTGGGCCAATGTTTTTTTCTTCAATTATTTTAAGTGGTGCTGGCAGTGCTCCAGATTTTAAAAGTATTGCAAGTTCGCTTGCTTGTTTTTCAGTGAAATTACCGCTAATTTCTCCCTCTCCATTTAAAATTGGCTCACGTATTGTAGGTACTGTTAATACTGTGTTATCCAGAACAATTGCAAAAGGTTTTCCCACATTTTCTTTAGTGATTTTCGCGAATCTTTTACTCGCTATGCTGTCAAATTTAAAATGCACTGTTGGTTTACCTAAGTGATCAAATCTAACTGATGCGTTAACCAGCGAATCGCCACCTATTTCAGTTTTGCGGAATATTGGATAAGAATTACCTAAAGAATCCTTGAGCATTACAGTAGTTTCGTGATCTATATCCTGCACCTTGGCTATGTTAGTGTTTGCCAAATGAAAAGCTAGTTTAGCAGTTTTGCCAAGCAGAGATTTTATCTGCTTGGTGTCTTCTACTCCAGGCACCTGCACTAATATTTTATTCTGCCCTTGTTTTTGAACGCTGACTTCCTTTGTGCCAAGTTTGTCCAAACGGCGCTGGACATTTTTTATTGATTCTGCAGCTACTTCTCTGATCAAAGAATTTTTATAATGGGGTTTATACGAAATAAGAATTGAAGAATCTTTTCTATTTAGCTCTAAATTTGGATTTATCGCATTAATCAACACAGATGCTTTTTTATAATCATCAATATTATTTAAAGTTACAATTACTTGTTCGCTATTTTGTACGTTAGATTCAATATTTTTTGTTAGCAATGTCTCTTTTATCTCATCAGCTAGCATGCTTAGCTTTTCCTTAAAATAGAAGTCTAAGTCTATGTTTAGAAGCAAAGATGCCCCTCCTTTCAGGTCAAGGCCTAAGTTTATTCTTTTTTTCGAAATAAAAAGCTTATTATCAAAGAAATTTGGCAGTGTTATGTATAAAGCAAGTAAACAAATGCATAACACTGAAAAAGATTTGACTATAAGCCTGTTGTACATAAGTTGTAGGTTTAAAATTGTAATAATTGATTGTAGACTAAATAATTACTTACTACAAGGCAGAGGTAATAATAGGATATATTAATTTATCCTCGCTAAACTGCACGCTCCACACTTGAATCAACAGCAACCTCATCAATATTATTGTTTACTTTTTCTGTTGGAGAAAAGCATTGAGCTATATAATCGACTATATTATTAGCAGTCCATAGTGCTCCAAACACTGCTATAACTGTAATTGCTCCTATTGCTGCACCTTGTAACATAAGACCTGCTGAGAATCAAGCAATAAAAAGAAGGAAAGGAGGGTGACTAAAATCAAGGTTAACTAAAAGGCGTGCTTAAGATTCACAATACCAGCAATAATATTGAACCTCAGGTTGTATTTTTTCTGAAAATTGCGGTAAACATGAGACATAATCTTAAATATCTTTATCTCACGGATCTTATTTTCTACTCTCATTCTAAATGATGCTAATCTTCTATTATGCTCTTTCTGCTCTGGAGTTAATGGCTTTTTACGATACTTTTTATATGGAATTATAACATTGCTTTGCAATTTTTGCCAACCTTGATATCCAGAATCGGCATATTTTATGCTATCGATTGGTAAATATTTTTCTTGTTTCCTTATGCGAAAATCATTAATTCTACCACGATATGAATTTGACACTGATAAAATTCTTCCACCTTCTTCGATAACAATCTCAGTTTTCATAGTGTTGGTTCTTTTTTTTCCTGAATATGATTTCTTCCGTTTTTTACTATCTTCTGGTCTCTGTATTTGCTGTTCTGTAACATCAGCCAGAATCTTCAGTATTTTTTCTGGTGTCATACTTCTATCTTTTGTTATAGTAACTTTTTTGGCAAGTAATGGCTCTATTTTCTTCAGTAACCTACATACATTTGCGTTGTGCACATTGAACAGGCACCCTAAAAATCTATGTGTTATGTAAGTGCGATAGTACAAAATTACGCAAAATAACTTATCTTCTAGAGTTGGTAGTTGTGATCTTCTACCATGGCACTTTTTCTGTTTTTCAACTCTTTCCCACCCAGACCTCACTTTTTCCACTACCTTTTCGAACTCCTCTATAGTTAAACCTGTTATATTACGAAAGTTTCTTGGGTGTTTCTTCATGTTATAGTAACTAAAGCTCATTTTTTTACCTTACTCAATCTGCTTATTCTTCTTCTACTTCTCTCACATTATTTTTTCAATCACCTTTTGCAGCAGGTCTATTGATGAACCTAAGAAGGCATCTGGACGACCCCCGAATTAACATTGTAGAAGGAAAAACAGCATTTGCAGCTGTTGCAATACCAGCTCCTAATATAAAATTTACTCCTGCTCCTATACCAACTCCAAACACAATTGGAACAACAAGATTTATAATTAATTTGGTAAAATTTTTGTATTCCCATAATAATTCTAAATTTTTGCATCCTGATAATGGTTCGTTTGGCTTTCTTATTACAACGGAATCAACAAAGAGTATTACTGAGCATAAAGCAAACACACAACCCAAAATTCCACCAGTCAATAATGGTCTATTGTCCGATTTTAACATAAGACCTGCTGCAAAAGGTGATTGAAAAAATAATGTGAGAGAAGTAGAAGAAGAATAAGCAGATTGAGTAAGGTAAAAAAATGAGCTTTAGTTACTATAACATGAAGAAACACCCAAGAAACTTTCGTAATATAACAGGTTTAACTATAGAGGAGTTCGAAAAGGTAGTGGAAAAAGTGAGGTCTGGGTGGGAAAGAGTTGAAAAACAGAAAAAGTGCCATGGTAGAAGATCACAACTACCAACTCTAGAAGATAAGTTATTTTGCGTAATTTTGTACTATCGCACTTACATAACACATAGATTTTTAGGGTGCCTGTTCAATGTGCACAACGCAAATGTATGTAGGTTACTGAAGAAAATAGAGCCATTACTTGCCAAAAAAGTTACTATAACAAAAGATAGAAGTATGACACCAGAAAAAATACTGAAGATTCTGGCTGATGTTACAGAACAGCAAATACAGAGACCAGAAGATAGTAAAAAACGGAAGAAATCATATTCAGGAAAAAAAAGAACCAACACTATGAAAACTGAGATTGTTATCGAAGAAGGTGGAAGAATTTTATCAGTGTCAAATTCATATCGTGGTAGAATTAATGATTTTCGCATAAGGAAACAAGAAAAATATTTACCAATCGATAGCATAAAATATGCCGATTCTGGATATCAAGGTTGGCAAAAATTGCAAAGCAATGTTATAATTCCATATAAAAAGTATCGTAAAAAGCCATTAACTCCAGAGCAGAAAGAGCATAATAGAAGATTAGCATCATTTAGAATGAGAGTAGAAAATAAGATCCGTGAGATAAAGATATTTAAGATTATGTCTCATGTTTACCGCAATTTTCAGAAAAAATACAACCTGAGGTTCAATATTATTGCTGGTATTGTGAATCTTAAGCACGCCTTTTAGTTAACCTTGATTTTAGTCACCCTCCTTTCCTTCTTTTTATTGCTTGATTCTCAGCAGGTCTATAAATACTCCCTGGCTATTAACTAAACATGTACATTATATTATGCTGATTATCGAATAGCCAATAACTAAATTGGAAATAACACAAAAATAGACATAGAATACAAACATATAACATGAAGTAAAATACATGCTAGTCAAAATAGGTACCAGAGGAAGCAAGCTTGCAGTTGCCCAGGCTTTGGAAGCAAAACAAAAGTTGCTGGACTCTTTTCCTAACTTATCTATTGAAATTGTTAAGATAAAAACTTCTGGAGATAAGTATGCAAACGCAAATCTTGCTAAAATAGTAGGTAAAGGATTATTCATTAAAGAAATTGAGGCTGAATTGCTCGAAAATAATATAGATATGGCAGTTCATTCGCTAAAGGATGTGCCTGCGTTTTTCTCAGGGGGTTTAACAATTCCTTGTGTTTTAGAAAGGCTAAGTCCATGCGATGCGTTCATTTCTCATAAACACAATAGCCTTGAGTCTTTGCCACAGCAGGCTACTATTGCCACTTCTTCAATAAGAAGAAAAGTTCAGTTGTTAAATGTTAGACCAGATCTAAATATAATATCGCTACGTGGAAATGTAACAACTAGATTGCAAAATCAAAGTTTTGATGGAATAATTCTAGCTGAAGCAGGACTCATAAGATTAGAAAAGAATCACTTAATTACAGAGGTATTGCCACCAAAAGTTATGTTA
This sequence comes from Wolbachia endosymbiont (group A) of Conops quadrifasciatus, assembly GCF_964027015.1. Taxonomy (NCBI): domain Bacteria; kingdom Pseudomonadati; phylum Pseudomonadota; class Alphaproteobacteria; order Rickettsiales; family Anaplasmataceae; genus Wolbachia; species Wolbachia endosymbiont (group A) of Conops quadrifasciatus. The sequence goes on along the minus strand of NZ_OZ034722.1, from coordinate 218,357 downwards.
AGTGCAGTGGGACAGGGAGCGATTTGTATTCAATGTAGAAGGAATGATGTAAAAATTATCGATCTTGTAGAGAAAATTAATAATAATATGTCTTTTATAAGAGTGAAATCAGAGCGCAGTTTTATGAAGACAGTGAATGGTTCATGTTTTACACCACTTGCAGCTTTGGCTGAATATGTAAACGAAAATATTCTACACCTTTGTTGTATGTTAGCAAGTGGAAAAAATATATACTTCACTGAGCGCACTTCATTTATAGAAGATGCGGAGAAAATGGGTATGGATGCAGGACTAGAGTTGAAATCAAAATGCTTATAAGCTTACCTAAAGTACGTGGAATCTATCGTTATGACATCTTAATGTCTAAAGCGACGTGGTTAAACGTCGGTGGACGAGCTGATGTGTTATTTAAACCATGTGATATTGAAGATTTAACATACTTGATTAAAAATACTGAACTGCCAGTTAGCGTTATTGGTGCAACATCCAACATAATAGTACGAGATAGTGGCATTCGAGGAATAACAGTAAAATTAGGTAAGGAGTTTGCATATATTAAAAGTAAGGGTAACAACTCTATTGTAGCTGGGGGAGCTGTGCTGCTCAGGAACCTTGCTTACTTTGCAGGAGAGCAACAAATTAGTGGACTCGAGTTTCTAGTTGGAATTCCAGGAACAGTTGGTGGCGGAATAGAAATGAATGCAGGTGCGTATGGTAGTGACATCGCAAGCGTTGTACAATCCATAAAAGCAGTGAACCTAGAGGATGGAAACCTATATGAGTTCTCCAGCAAAGAAATGGGATATTTTTATCGTGGACATAGCTTAAAAGGAAATTGGATTTTTGTTGAAGCTGAGTTTAAAGGAGTAAACTCAGAGCATGAGCTTATATTGCAAAGGTTAAAAGAAATTGTTGAGAAAAAAAATAAAAGCCAGCCAATAAGAGGAAAAACTGCTGGGTGCATATTCAAAAATCCCAAAAACTACCGAGCATGGGAGTTAATTGATAAATCTGGCTGCCTAGGGTTAAATATTGGTGGAGCTAGAATCTCTAAGAAACATTGTAACTTCTTGCTCAATTACGATAATGCAACTGCATCTGACTTGGAAAACCTTGGCAACAGAGTAAAAGATGCAGTGAAGGATAAATTTAATGTTGAACTTGAGTGGGAAATAAGGGTTTTGGGTAGCTATTAAACAGTTTTTATAGCTGCTGTATATTCGTTCAGGAGAACGGCAAATAAGGTAGACAAGTAATCTATAGCTAACTGAAAAAAGGTTTCCCCAGAAGGGATAAAAAGGTATAAAATGGCTTTAGATAAGGTAGAATGATGCCAAGGCCATTAAAAGACGATCCTTCATGCACTGCTTATTTGGCTTTCCACCTTTTGCCTTTTTCTTAGTCTCTTCCTCTATTAAAATTTGAATTACTTTTTTAAATGTTTTTTTTTACTCCTGTTAACCTACGAAATTCCTCTTCATCAAGCTTGTTTATTTGTTCAAATTTCATACCTTCACTAATATATTACCTTCCTTATAGTACTCCTTTTCTTTAGTTATGCAAGAAGTCTAATGAAGGAACGCTTAAAAGGGATAGAAGAAGAGAAAAAAAAGGTAGTTGACCAAAAGGCAGTAGAAAAGGGAATGAATCTTATTATAAATAGCATAAAGAGTCTTTATTCTAGTGTAAAATCGAACTTGGAACAGCTAGATTGGCGAACTAAACGTGGTATTATTAAAGCATTAATAGAACAAATTAACATTGGTCGTGATCAGGTAGAAGTAGCATTTCGGATCGAAGAACCAGCGTAGGATGGAGAAATTTTTAATTTGCAACATTGTACTGAACGTCATAAAATTGAAGCTATTTTATTTAACTTCGCAATCTCTGCAGCAGATTAAAATGACAAGAAAACTCGTATTTGGCGTACTATTGTTTAATTTTTTGCACTATGTGCATCGTATGTCTTTATAAAATTTCTAGGTTTTTACCTACATAAGCTGAGTCGCGGTTATTAAGTGTTTAAAACATAAAAAAAACGCCAATGTTTTAAAATAGATATTAACCGGGGCTTCTTTTGCCTTTTTTTCCATTTGGTAAGTTTCTTAATGTTTGTAGCTAAACGACAACCGTCATCCCGCTGCTTGTTAGCGGCTAAGAGATACCGCGGCGGTATGACGGTTCGCGGCAGCATGACGATAAGCTCGTCATCCCGCTACTTGGATGACAGCAGATCACCTCTTCACAAAAATTTTATCAGTAATACGCATATCAATAATACTCCAATCGCTGAAAGTAAAATCAGTTGTATTATGTAAGTGGTTTAAATAGTCCCATGCACTAGAAGGGTTATCTTCAGGCAGTTTCACTGTGGAATCGTTATCAAGTATGATATTCCATCTTCTATTCCCTATATAAGCAAAAGAAGAAATGTGGTCACTTAATTGAGTTTTACTCTCTAGCACATCTCTAACAAATTCTAGGTTTGATAACGAGTTTTGTCCTGTAATTACAACAAGATCATTTACTGGATAGTCATCTACGATCACTTTGCCTTCGAAATCAATTACCGAGGTTTTGTTATTATCTTTCCAGAGAGCAAACGGTTTATGCTCATCTATATTAATATGTAGGGTATTGGGCAAAATTCTGTGAACTCTTACGTATTTTATCCATCTGCTTACGGATTGTATGTTACCGGCAAGTTTTGAAAGTGATATATACAGGATAGGTTGTGTTCTATCTGTCAAACTTAGAATATCCTTTTTGTTTGTAAATTTATTGCCGCTCACGACTACTTCGTCGATTGAAAATCCACTACTGAGTAATAAACTAGATAGGCAGTCATTATACCAAGTAAAGTAGTAATTAAATCGATTTATTATTTTATCAAGTGAGCTGTAGAGCATTAGCGTAAGAAAAAGTGCTGTGATAATAACCAAGGCACACTTACGCAAAAAACTCCTTTGGCTTCTAGTAATACTGCTCAACATGACTTAAATCCCTAATATTTTTGTGCTGCAAACTATCTTCAATAATAATTTTAACTAATTCATTAAAATTGATTCCTTTTACCAATTTTGCAATTTCTGGCACTAACGATAACTCAGTAAAGCCAGGATGTGTATTAATCTCAAGCATTTTTAAAGTGTTATTTTTGGGATTATAACGGAAATCTGAGCGGGAAATAGTTTTACAGCCTAAAAATTGATGAATTTTCAGTGCGTGTTCCAAGGTCATTTTATATATATTGTCAGGAATTTCAGCAGGAAATATATGTTCTGCAAATCCATCTGTATACTTTGCTTCATAATCATAGAATTTATTTTTTGGTCGTATTTCCATAGTGCCAATTGCTTCATCTAGCAATAAAGCAGTATGTAACTCTATTCCTGGGACATATTCTTCTATGATCATCAAGTCTCTTGTCATAGAGGTAGCTGACACTGGTTCTTTTTTCTGGATTCCAGTGTCAGCTACTTGAATGACATCAAGTATGATAGCGTCATTTTTAAATTTTAAATGGTCTTCATATGAGGAAACAATATGCACTCCGATGCTAGAACCTTCGTTAATTGGTTTTAAGACGTACGGATAATCGATTTTAATATTATTTTTTAGTAGATCTTCTTGGCTAATTACATAACCTTTTGGAGTGTCGATACTAAGGGATCGAAATATATGCTTTGACATCACTTTATTCATAGCAACAGCAGAAGCCATAACTCCTGAGTGTGTATATTTTATACCTAAAATCTCCAGTAAACCTTGAATGCAGCCATCTTCACCATAAGGTCCATGCAGAGCGATAAAAGCAAGGTTGGGATTAATTTTTTTAAGCTTTTCAGCAATGTTGCTGTCAACATCTATTTCTATTGCATTATATGAAAGGCTATCAATTGCCTTCTTTACTGCTTTTCCGCTCATAAGCGACACTTCTCTCTCACAAGAAAACCCACCACTTAAAATTGCTATAGTTGGAATCATGAGCATTCTATATAATTTTTATGCTAACGTCTGCATTTTAAGTTATAATATGGACTTACGCACATATTTTCTATATAAATTATACCTACTCTACCATGTCTTTTAGACTGCGTACAGGTTTTCATACATGTTAAATCCTTAAAAGTTAAAATTTACTCCCACTTCCGGCCCATGAAGGTAACCACGACTTAACAGACCTCTCTCTAAGTAATAGCCAACAGAAAGACTTGCTTTTGAAGAAATTGGAAAGTCAACACCAGAACTTATCCGGTATGCAAGATTATAATCAGAAAAGCCTGAAGATGATATTCCAAGATTAGCATTAATGTACGGAGCAATACCTATATCTTTAATATCATAATGGTAGCGTAAACCCGACAAAATTCCTATTCTCGTTTCTCCTGCTGCTAGACTTGAAAATGAAAATATAGGCCCAATTGAAACTTGGGTGCTGTTTGTATAGTGATAGCCAAGAGCATAAGCAAAGCTTAAAAATCTGTTGCTGCCATGTGTTGTCACAGTATAAAAGATTTTATCTTCTTCAATAGAATCAACTCCAAAACACGCCCCTGACAAAGAAATAGCAGGTAACATAGCTATTAAGGTGAGCAATTTTTTCATTTCTTCCTCTCAAATATTGGTACGTGTATGTATACACATATAAATGTTAAGAATAATACAACAACACGGAACACGGTAGTGATAAAGAAGTTGTAATTTAGCAGTAAGTATTATTAATAACTTAAATAATACAGCCACTTTCAGCAACCAAAAACAACAACCCTGAAATACAAAAAGTTTCTTTTCCTTCAGTAGCATTATTCTAAATTTTCATCAAAATAAGTTGTTTTATCCTTTTTTTCCTTATACTCTTCTGTAGTATAGAGAGGTTGCTTTTTAGCTGTGATATTTGGCCATTTTTGTGAGTATTCTACATTTATATCGTAAAATAACTTGAAAGTTTTTTGTTCGCTGCTCAGCAACTCTTCATCTAGTTCTAAAATATCTTTTATGGAATCATCAGTTACAATTGCATCTACTGGACACTCAGGTATGCACACTCCGCAATCAATACATTCATCTGGGTTAATCACGAGCATGTTTTTACCTTCATAGAAGCAGTCAACGGGACATACTTCCACACAGTCCGTATATTTACATTTTATGCATTTATCTGTAACAAAATGCGTCATAAAACACTGTATATTTGTATTATCTTGGGTACACTAAATTAATAAGAAATTCAAGCCTTTTATGAAGATAAATAAATTGAACAACAAAGAATTAGAAGTATGGTTAAGCTTGGCTAAAACTATAGGACCAATAAAGTTTTTTAGTATACTAAGAACACATGGATCGCTAGATGAGGTGCTAAAATATCTCAATAGGGTGGCTAATAATAAGGTGTATGGCATTCAAGATGCACGAGAACAAATCAATAATGCAGAAAGAATTGGAGCTAAAATTATACCCGCATGTGACCCAGATTACCCTGATCTTTTAAGAAATATCTCTAGTTGTCCTCCTATAATAACTGCGTTTGGTAATATATCATTATTAAGCCGTGAGATAATTGCAATAATCGGTGGGCGCAACTCTTCGATGAATGGAAGAAATTTTGCCAGTAAACTAGCACTTGATTTAAGCGAAGCTGGTTTTGTTATCGTTTCTGGACTTGCAAAAGGAATCGATACCGCAGCAAACAGTGTAATATACAAAAATCATCCCACTATTGCTGTTACAGCAAGCGGAATTGATGTGGTGTATCCAAAAGAGAATTTTAATCTATACAAAAAAATCACTGGGAACGGTGGTTTAGTAATGACTGAGCTTCCATTTGCTACTAAACCAAAGCCTCAGTATTTTCCTCAAAGGAATCGAATTATATCTGGTCTATCGCTGGGTGTTGTAGTGATTGAAGCATCGAAACGTTCTGGCTCTCTAATAACAGCAGATTTTGCTTTAAATCAAGGGAGATAGGTATTTGCAGTTTCTGGTTTCCCTTTAGATTCACACTGTAGTGGTAGTAATTATTTAATTAAAAACGGTGCTAAGCTTATCGAGTCCGCTGATGACATAATAGAGAGTATTAGGTTTAGTTTACCTCCGCAGCAAAAAACCTATTTAATGTTGAGCACTATGCTGTTAACCAAAAACAAGAAAAATTACAACAGGCAAAATCTGTTATAGTTGATCATATTAACTCTGTACATGTTGATATAAATGAACTTATATTAGCAAGCGGACTTTCTGCCAACAATAGAGCTGCTGCGAATCAAGCAATAAAAAGAAGGAAAGGAGGGTGACTAAAATCAAGGTTAACTAAAAGGCGTGCTTAAGATTCACAATACCAGCAATAATATTGAACCTCAGGTTGTATTTTTTCTGAAAATTGCGGTAAACATGAGACATAATCTTAAATATCTTTATCTCACGGATCTTATTTTCTACTCTCATTCTAAATGATGCTAATCTTCTATTATGCTCTTTCTGCTCTGGAGTTAATGGCTTTTTACGATACTTTTTATATGGAATTATAACATTGCTTTGCAATTTTTGCCAACCTTGATATCCAGAATCGGCATATTTTATGCTATCGATTGGTAAATATTTTTCTTGTTTCCTTATGCGAAAATCATTAATTCTACCACGATATGAATTTGACACTGATAAAATTCTTCCACCTTCTTCGATAACAATCTCAGTTTTCATAGTGTTGGTTCTTTTTTTTCCTGAATATGATTTCTTCCGTTTTTTACTATCTTCTGGTCTCTGTATTTGCTGTTCTGTAACATCAGCCAGAATCTTCAGTATTTTTTCTGGTGTCATACTTCTATCTTTTGTTATAGTAACTTTTTTGGCAAGTAATGGCTCTATTTTCTTCAGTAACCTAAATACATTTGCGTTGTGAACATTGAACAGGCACCCTAAAAATCTATGTGTTATGTAAGTGCGATAGTACAAAATTACGCAAAATAACTTATCTTCTAGAGTTGGTAGTTGTGATCTTCTACCATGCACTTTTTCTGTTTTTCAAGTCTTTCCCACCCAGACCTCACTTTTTCCACTACCTTTTCGAACTCCTCTATAGTTAAACCTGTTATATTACAAAAGTTTCTTGGGTGTTTCTTCATGTTATAGTAACTAAAGCTCATTTTTTTACCTTACTCAATCTGCTTATTCTTCTTCTACTTCTCTCACATTATTTTTTCAATCACCTTTTGCAGCAGGTCTATAGCTCTAATGGCTCTTTTAGAACTAGAGTTGGAAAACAAAATAGAGCGTTCACCGGGGAATAAAATATCGTTAATTTTCTAGATTACTTTAGCTATAAGCCCACAACCGTACGAACATTGTGATTTGAGTCCACCAAGAAAGATGTCATTCCAGCGCGTGACGATGGAATCCAGCCTTTATTATGCAGCCACTTGGTTGAAATTAAGTCTTCTGGATCCCAGTGTCTGGGCACTGGGATGACACCGTCTTGGATGGAAATCAGTGTCAGCTACTTAGATGACACCACTTTTGTATGGAAACCAGTGTCACTCTGACAACCGTCATCTCGCTACGTGTTAGCGGATACCGTGACGTTATGACGAGGGAGTACGCGTTAGCGGAATCTGCTGAGACGCCCGTGATAGCCCTATTCCTATAGTGAGTAATTCCCTTTTATCTACTTTTAGAATTGATAAGAGAAAACTTTTTTTCAACTTGTTGTATGATTTTATAAAAGTGATCGAAATCTAAGCTTGCACTGCCAATTAAAACTCCTGATAAATTTGAAATATTTAACAAATTTTCTATATTTTCTGAACTGACTGAACCACCATATGTAATGTGTTTTTTACCATTACACAATTTTATTACCTCTATCACCTCAGCAATTGCATCATTATTTGGCACATGACCTGTGCCTATTGCCCATATTGGCTCATATGCTACGGTATATTCACCGTGTGTTGGCAAACGGTTTTTGCATTGATATTCTATTACTTCTTTTGTTTTTTCATTCTTATAATCTTCTGAATTTTCACCTACACAGATAATTGGGTGTAAGCCTGATTCTATTGCTATTTCCGACTTAAGTTTTATTTCACTATCTGTTTCGTTAGCCCTTTCAGAATGCCCAAGTATTACGTAAGTACACCCTAATTCCTTTAACATTTCTGCACTAATTTCACCTGTGTAAGAACCAGATTTTTTATAATGGCAATTCTGTGCTCCTATATTAATATTATCGCTCAACTCTATACTGTCTGAAAATGCGGTAAATGGTGGACAAATCACTAGTCTAGAAGTAATCTCATTGTTCTTGTTATTAAGTTTGCCTATAAAATCAACAAATGAAGACCGTGTTCCATTCATCTTCCAATTTGCTACTATTAAAAAGGACATCAACTTTACTTATATGGGTGAGAGTGCCGGCTGTCGGACTTGAACTGACAACCTACTGATTACAAGTCAGTTGCTCTACCAATTGAGCTAAGCCGGCGTTAAACACATTAATAATATACAATTATCAATGGATTTTAGTCAACTGATTTTTAAAATACTGTATAATGAAAATAATATGAGAAAATTTTTATTGAAGCCAAAAAAGAGTCTAGGGCAAAATTTTATTTTATCGAGTGAGATAATAAAAAGAATAGTCGTTTTAGCTGGCAATCTAGAGAATTTTAACGTCATTGAGATTGGTCCTGGATATGGTGCATTAACAAGAGAAATATTGGTGCATAATCCAAAGTCTCTACTTTCTATAGAAAAAGATAGAGATTTAGTAAAACACCATGACCAACTGCTAAATGAGCATCAAGGAAAGTATAGAATTATAGAAGCGGATGCACTGCATGTTATAGAAGAAGAGCTGATAGAGCGCCCAGTCAAAGTTATTGCTAACTTGCCTTACAATATCTCGGTAGTGTTATTTTTAAAGTGGTTAAATAATATAAAATTTTTTACGAACTTGACATTAATGTTTCAAAAAGAGGTAGCAGATCGCATTACGGCAAGACCCAATTCTAAAGATTATGGTCCCTTATCAATGCTAAGCCAGTTACTATGTGATATAAAAAAGGAATTTGATATTGAACCTAAAGAGTTTTTTCCAAGACCAAAAATACATTCTTCAGTAATTACAGTAAATCCTTTGCCTACCCCAAAGTTTGTAGTAAATTTGGAAACCTTAACAAGATTAACACGTGCCGTTTTTGCTCAAAGAAGAAAGATGCTGAGAAATAGCTTGCAAAATATAACGAACCACGCTGAAACTGTCCTTGAAAACGCTAAATTGAGTGGAAACGAACGTCCAGAAAACTTAACCATTGAGCAGTTTTGTTTGCTGGCAAATAATGTAGAATGCTCATTTTGCAAAAGCCCTATTGCAATTTAATTAATTGGCGTATAAGCTTTAAATAAAGCCTATGAAAAAAATGGAAGCTTGTTATTCGTTTGACGATATACTTCTTTTGCCAGCCTATTCTAATATATTGCCTTGCGATGCAGATACAAAAACTTATTTAACAAATAATATAGAACTAAATATCCCTCTCATATCCTCTGCAATGGATACTGTTACTGAATCGGGCTTTGCAATAGCTATTGCCCAACATGGAGGGATAGGTTGCATACATAAGAATTTATCAATAGATGAACAAGTTTTAGAAGTAAGAAGGGTGAAAAAATATGAAAGTTGGATCGTGTATAACCCAATTACGATTTCACCGGATAAAACAGTTGCGGAAGCAATTTCATTAATGAGAGAGCACAATTATTCTGGCATTCCTGTAGTCGATCAACGCAAGTTAGTTGGAATTTTAACTAACCGAGATGTGAGGTTTATTGAAGACCAGAACATGAATGTAAAAGTTTCCGAAGTGATGACAAAAGATAAGTTAGTGACAGTGCGGGAGCAGGGAGTGAATAGTGCCTCAGCAATGAAATTGTTGCATGAAAATAGAATAGAAAAGCTTTTGGTCGTAGATGAAAATTCTTGTTGTATAGGTTTAATTACGGTTAAAGACATTGAAAAATACAATAGATACCCAAATTCATGTAAAGACAGTAAAGGGCGTCTCAGAGTTGCCGCTGCAATTGGCACTGGTAAAAAAGATGGTATAGAAAGATGTGAAGCTTTGATCGGAGAAGAAGTTGATGTAGTTGTTGTGGATACTGCTCACGGTCATTCCGAAAACGTTATCAATACCATTAGGGAAATAAAAAAGATGTATCCTAATACGCAATTAATTGGCGGAAACATTGCAACAAGGGAGGCTGCTGAAGCGTTGATTGATGCGGGTGTTGATGCAGTGAAGGTCGGAATAGGACCAGGATCAATCTGTACAACCAGAATAGTTACAGGTGTTGGTGTGCCACAATTCTCTGCAATCAAGAATGTTGCAGAGACGTGTAGAGCAAGAAACGTCAGACTAATTGCTGATGGTGGGGTAAAATACTCAGGAGATGTTGCAAAAGCTATTGCAGCTGGTGCTGACTCTGTGATGATTGGTTCGATTTTTGCTGGCACTGACGAAAGCCCAGGTGAGATTATCATGTATAAGGGCAGAGCATATAAAGGCTATCGAGGAATGGGATCTATTAGTTCAATGAAACGAGGTTCAGCTAGCCGTTATTTTCAAGATAAAGATTCAAAACTAAAATTAGTTCCACAAGGAGTGGAAGGAAGAGTTCCATTCAAAGGTCCAGCTTCAGGAGTAATCCATCAGTTGATTGGCGGATTGCAAGCTGCAATGGGGTATACTGGTAATAGGAATATAGAAGAGATGAAAAAAAATTGTAAATTTGTTACTATTACTGCATCAGGATTAAGAGAGAGTCATGCTCATGATATAGTCATTACACAAGAAGCTCCAAATTACGCTTATCAAGCGTCCAATTTGTCAACCGATTCAGAGTAGTGACCGTTTATTATTTTGCACCCCAGTCTTTTTCAAATATTGCTAGCCCTTGGTCAGTAAGTGGGTGATTAATTAATTGTCTAAGTACTTTTGCTGGCACAGTAATTGAATCAGCACCAAGCCTTGCAGCTTCTATTACATGTGCTGGGCTTCTCACTGATGCAACAAGAACTTTAGTATCAAAACCGTAATTAGAATATATAGTACATATATCTTCTATTAGCGATAAGCCATCATAGCTTATATCATCAAGGCGACCAACAAAGGGAGAAATAAAACAAGCACCGGCCTTAGCGGCAAGCAGTGCTTGTCCAGGAGAAAAACATAATGTGATGTTAACGGGTATTTTATGCTCTGTCCACAACTTTTTACAAGAAATTAATCCTTCATATGTAAGGGGCAATTTTACCACAACATTATCAGCGATTTTCGCTAACTTAAGGCCTTCTTTAACCATATCTGCATGGTTATTTGCAACAACTTCAACACTAACAGGCCCCTTGATAATAGAGCATATTTCACGCACTAAATCCTCGTATTTATCTTTACGCCCGGACTTTGCTATTAAAGAAGGATTAGTTGTTATACCGTCAATAAACTCTTTTAATTCTTTAATTTCATTTAAATTAACGCTATCAAGAAAAATTTCCATATTAATCTCCCATAAAAAAAATACCCTTGCAAAATCTTGTCATCCAAACGCCCTCCTACTGTTATCCAAGTAGCTTGACACTGGGATCCATCTTTTTTTTATCATGAACATTATATACTCCTAGAATCTATTACCCATTTCATAATTTACAAATATTTTTACACCTAGATCCCAGTGTCACGCACTAGGATGACAGGGAAGAGAATACTGGATAAAAGAAAAAAAAGCACTTGGATGACAAAAGTTGGGCTACTTGGATGACAAGAAAGTGATAACCGACTTTTTGCCTAAAATAACTAAGAAAGAAATTTCTCATCAAGATAACTTAAATATATACTAATTCTCTTATTTTTAAACGATTTCTCATCATGAATTGCACGATCAAAAACCTGAATTTGACTTGTTATAATGCTACAATTATTATTTGCAACTTCTAATACGCCACTATCAATTACAACCTTCTTTTCTGTTTGGTTACTCATTTTAACAGTAATCATACCAGGCAATAAATAAATTAAGTAAGGAGCATGGTGAGCTAAAATCATAAGCTCCCCTTTGAGCCCAGTTACTGAAAGAGAAACCACTCCACTGAATGAAATTTGATCATCAGGAGAGAAAAATTGCACTTTAAAAGTATTCATAATCTTTAACTTTTATTTAGCTTCAGCTTGTATTAATTCAGCCTTTTTTATTGCTTCATCTATATTCCCCACCATATAAAAAGCAGCCTCTGGTAAGTGATCATATTTACCTTCAACAATCTCTTTAAAACTGGAAACAGTATCAGAAAGTGAAACAAATTTACCAGGCATACCAGTAAATATTTCTGCAACGTGAAAAGGTTGAGAAAGAAATTTCTGAATCTTACGAGCCCTATCAACAATAATTTTATCTTCATCAGATAGCTCATCCATACCAAGTATTGCGATAATATCTTGCAGTGATTTATAAGTTTGCAATATACGTTTCACCTTAGAAGCTACCTTATAATGTTCTTCACCAATGATTTCAGCAGATAAAGACTGAGAAGTTGAATCAAGTGGATCAACAGCAGGGTATATTCCCATTTCAGCTATTTGCCTTGACAACACTGTGGTGGCATCAAGATGAGAGAATATAGTTGCTGGGGCTGGATCAGTTAAATCGTCCGCAGGAACATATATAGCTTGCACAGAAGTAATAGAGCCAGAAGTTGTTGAAGCTATTCTTTCTTGCATTGCACCCATATCAGTTGCAAGGGTTGGCTGATAACCAATAGCTGACGGTATTCTTCCAAGTAAAGCAGAAATTTCAGAACCAGCTTGTGTAAAACGGAAGATATTATCCACAAAAAATAGAACATCTTGGTTTTCACGGTCACGAAAATACTCTGCCATAGTAAGTGCTGTTAAAGCAACTCTAGCCCTTGCTCCAGGAGGCTCATTCATCTGACCATAAACCAAAACAGCTTGAGATTTTTCATGCTCATTTATATTTATTACATTTGAAGTGATCATCTCGTGATAAAGATCGTTACCTTCACGCGTTCTCTCCCCTACCCCGGCAAACACAGAAAATCCTTTATGAGCTTTTGCTATATTATTAATTAATTCCATTATTAGGACTGTTTTACCAACACCGGCTCCACCAAATAAGCCAATTTTTCCTCCTTTAAGATAAGGTGCAAGAAGATCTATAACTTTTATTCCCGTAACTAAAACTTCTTCCTGTATTCTCTGTTCAGTAAAACTTGGAGGTGCTCTATGTATAGGTTCTAAATCATACTTTCCCTTCAGCGGACCACACTCATCTATAAGCTCTCCCACAACATTAAAAATCCTTCCTAAAGTTGAACGCCCAACCGGAACTGATATTGGTTCGCCTGTATCAACAAATTCATCCCCCCTTGACATGCCATCTGTGCTATCCATAGCAATACAACGAACTATATTGTCACCTATATGCTGCGAAACTTCTAAAACCAGCTCCTTATCCTTATATTTTAGTTTGCTTTTTAAAGCATTAAATATTTTAGGCAATTCACCTTCAAATTTTATATCAACAACTGCTTGAGTTACCTTAATCGCTCTACCTATATTCATCTCTTTATTTTTATCACCTAACACTATAATTCCATAAAAGAACTTCTAAAGAAAATAAATCTTATATTATTAATAGAAATTTTGCAACATTAAAACGCTTACTAGTTACGCTTCATTACAAACAATGCAAATGCATTTAATAGCCAAGTAATAATAAACAATACTAAGCTAAGCGCATAAGCAGCAAGAGTTTGTACACTATTGAAATCCTGATCTCCGGTAAGTAATGTAGCGATCTGCACGGTAATGGTAGTAACTGAATTAAGAGGGTTAAAAGTCAAATTTGCGTTGATTCCCACAGCCATTAGCACAATCATTGTTTCACCCATCACTCTTGAAATTGACAATAAAATTGCACTTAAAATTGTAGGCATTGCATAAGGTATTGTTATATGCCATATAGTTTCCGCTGGAGTTGCGCCAAGTGCCATGAAGCCATAACGCAAGCTTTTTGGAACAGATCTTATGGCATCTTCAAGTAAAGAAATAATAAAAGGAAGAATCATTATCCCAATCGATAAACCCGCAACTAAGGCACTTTCTGAGTGTATACTTAAACCAAAAAAATTTGCTACCTGCTTTATAAAGAAAGACAAGAACACAACCGCAAAATATCCATATACAACCGTAGGAATAGCAGATAAAACTTGCAAAGTTGTATTAACAATATAACGCACTTTCTCACTCGCATATTCACTAATATATATTGCAGAAAATAAACCAAGCGGAACGACAACTAACATTGCTATAATAGTTATAAGTAATGTACCTACTAAAAGCGGCGCTATACCAAAACATCCTATCTTCTCTTCATTGATAGTGACTACATTGTGGCCCCATTTCAAGCAAAACAAGAATTCTGAAATAGCTACTTTATTAAAAAAATTAATGGATTGAATAAAAATAGATAGCATTATAAATAAAGTGATAAAAAATGATATGGCCAAAGCCACAAATAACGAAAGTTTTATTATCTTATTTCTTTTATTTTTAAAGATAAAAGCAAGCATGAAAAAAAGTAACGCTATAGAAATAAAAGTTACAAAACAATTATTATAGAGTACTAACAACCAAGTTAGCATCCATACACAACTAAGATATAGATAAGATTTAACCTTATTTACTTCTTGAAACCTACTAAAACAAAATAAAAGGATTAGTAGGACAGGTATGACTATCACCGAATTCATTTTCCCATGCATCAAATTTTATTCTACGAAAATGTCATACAAGTTCACCATCATTTGACAATAAAGTAAAACAATTTAAAATAAATAATTATATTAATATAAAAACAATGAAGAGAACATTTCAACCAAAAAATTTGATAAGAAAGCGCAGACATGGATTTCGTTCACGTATGGCAACAAGAGCTGGAAGAAAAATCCTTAATAGGCGCCGTTCATTAGGGTGTAACAAATTATGCGCATAGTAAGTATAAAAAAAAAGATTTTTCCTTTGCTTTCAAAAATAAGTTAGCACTCAGCAGTCTTTTTTATCGTGGGCTTTATATATCACTGTACGCTATAAAAGAAAGAGAACCTGAAAAGTACACTCATACTATTAGAGTAGGTCTGGCTATCAGTAAAAAAGCCGGAAAAGCAGCAAAAAGAAATAAAATAAAAAGGCAATTACGAATGCTTGCTAAAATTAGCATTTTAAATATAAGCAATATAGGGCACTACTACATAATACTAACTCATAGAAACATTATGCAAGCAAATTATAAAAACTTACAAAAAGATCTAACTATTTGCTTAAAAAAGATAAAATAAAAAAAAATCTCAATTAAGGTATTTACAACTATATTTTTTATGATAACATAAGTAAAATTTTTAAAATAAATTAACGGGTGTGGGTGTTTAATGGTAGAGAGTAGAAAAGAACAAGATAAAAATCTCAATATAAATACAAATAATGTTAAAGAAGATTTTTATGAATATAAAGAATCTAGTTATCGTACACAATGGGAATTAGCATTTGAGCAAAGTCAATACTTAGAGCAGAATAAGAATAAGCCTAGACCACAATTATTAGATTTGAATATAGAAGCGACTTCTCGTAATAAAAGAATTATTAAAAGGCGATAAAAAGAAATTTTTATAAACTTGGCGGCGACCTACTCTCCCTTTTCAAGTACCATCAGCGCTAAAAAGTTTCACTTCCGAGTTCGAGATGAGATCGGGTGGTTCATTTTTGCTATAGCCACCAAGTCAATAAAAATTTCTAACTTAACAATTTTAACTTAATATTTAACGCTGCATACACACATATAGAAAGCAAATAAATCAATCAGGCTATTAGTACTAGTTAGCTTCACATGTTACCATGCTTCCACACCTAGCCTATCAACGTGGTAGTCTTCCACGGCCTTAATTGGGAAATCTTTTTGAAGAGGGTTTCTTGCTTATATGCTTTCAGCAATTATCCCATCTATACATAGCCACCCAGCGATGCTATTGGCATAACAACTGGTACACCAGAGGTATATCCATCTCGGTCCTCTCGTACTAGAGTCAGACCTTCTCAAATTTCCTTCACCCACGGCAGATAGAAACCGAACTGTCTCACGACGTTCTAAACCCAACTCACGTATCACTTTAATCGGCGAACAGCCGAACCCTTGGGACCTTCTTCAGCCCCAGGATGTGATGAGTCGACATCGAGGTGCCAAACGGTGTCGTCGCTATGAACGCTCGAACACCATCAGCCTGTTATCCCCGGCGTACCTTTTATCCGTTGAGCGATGACCCTTCCATACAGAATCACCGGATCACTATGACCGACTTTCGTCTCTGCTTGGCTTGTCAGCCTCGCAGTCAGGCAAGCTTATGCCATTATACTCTCAAGCTGATTTCCGACCAGCTCTAGCTTACCTTCGCACGCCTCCGTTACTTTTTAGGAGGCGACCGCCCCAGTCAAACTACCCACCATACAATGTCCTAGTTCCAGATAATGAAACATAGTTAGATATCAAAAGTGTAAAGGGTGGTATCTCAAGGTTGACTCCATTATAGCTAGCGCCATAACTTCAAAGTCTCCCACCTATCCTGCACATCACACTTTTAATAGCAATGTAAAGCTATAGTAAAGGTGCACGGGGTCTCTTCGTCTAACCGCGGGTACCCCGCATCTGCACGGGGAATTCAATTTCGCTGAAGTGATGTTGGAGACAGTGGAGAAATCGTTACGCCATTCGTGCGGGTCGGAACTTACCCGACAAGGAATTTCGCTACCTTAGGACCGTCAGTGTTACGGCCGCCGTTTACTGGGGCTTCAATTTAGAGCTTGCACCCCTCCTATTAACCTTCCAGCACCGGGCAGGCGTCAGACCCTATACTTCCACTTACGTGTTTGCAGAGTCCTGTGTTTTTAGTAAACAGTCGCTACTCCCTATTTTGTGCCACCTACTCATAGTTGCCTAAAAGCAGGTTACCCTTCTTCCGAAGTTACAGGTATAATTTGCCGAGTTCCTTCAACATCATTCTTTCAACACCTTAGTATACTCTACTCATCCACCAGTGTCGGTTTGCGGTACGGCCTCATAAATATAAGTGCTATTTCCTGGAGCTTCTTTTAAGCATAGATCAATCCAATAAGATCTATACAAATACGAAACCCGTCACACTTAAGAGGTTTAGGAATATTAACCTAATTGCCATCGACTACTCCTTTACGGACTCGCCTTAGGAACCGACTAACCCTACGCAGATTAACTTAACGTAGGAACCCTTAGATTTTTGGTGAGAGTGTTTTTCACACTCTTTTACGCTACTTATGTCAGCATTTTCACTTCCGATATCTCCAGCAGTTTTCACAAACCACCTTCACAGACTTACGGAACGCTCCGCTACCGCGCCTATTGATCGAAATCAATAAGCACTCACATCTTCGGTATACAGCTTTAGCCCCGGTACATTTTCGGCGCAGAAAAACTTATTTAGACAAGTGAGCTGTTACGCTTTCTTTAAAGGATGGCTGCTTCCAAGCCAACCTCCTAGCTGTAATGGTTTTTCTACTTCCTTCCCCACTTAGCTGTAATTTTGGGACCTTAGATAGTGATCTGGGTTGTTTCCCTTTCCACCACGGACTTAGCACCCGTAGTGTGCCTGCTGTATAATTAATTGTTGGTATTCGGAGTTTAGTTAGATTTGGTAAGACGGTGAATCCCCCTAGTCTATCCAGTGCTCTACCCCCAACAACATACATACAACGCTCTACCTAAATAGATTTCGCGGAGAACCAGCTATTTCCAAGTTTGATTGGCCTTTCACCCCTAATCACAACTCATCCAATAATGTTGCAACATTAACTGGTTCGATCCTCCAGTGTGTTTTACCACACCTTCAATCTGGTCATGACTAGATCACTTGGTTTCGGGTCTAATCCATAAAACTAAAACGCCCTATTCAGACTTGCTTTCGCTACGCCTACACCTAACGGCTTAAGCTTGCTTCATAGATTAACTCGCTGACCCATTATGCAAAAGGTACGCTGTCACTCTAAATATCAATAAATTGATACAGAGCTCCAACTGTTTGTAAGCACTTGATTTCAGATTCTATTTCACTCCCCTCCCGGGGTTCTTTTCACCTTTCCCTCACGGTACTTGTTCACTATCGGTCGTTAAGGAGTATTTAGGCTTGGAGGATGGTCCCCCCATATTCAAACAGGATTTCACGTGCCCCGCTCTACTCAAGGATTTAAAAACTTTCTACTTATACAGGACTATCACCTTCTATGGTTACTATTTCCAGAGTATTCTAATTCTTATTCTTAAATCACTAGCCTTTTCCGCTTTCGCTCGTCACTACTAACAGAATCTCGGTTGATTTCTTTTCCTTTGGCTACTTAGATATTTCAGTTCACCAAGTTTGCTTTACATACTTAGTATGTAATAACTAGCCAAGCTAGTTGGGTTTCCCCATTCGGAAATCTGCGGATCAAAATTTGTTGACAATTCCCCACAGCTTATCGCAGCCTACCACGTCCTTCATCGCCTCTTAACGCCAAGGCATCCATCAAGTGCTCTTCATAATTTATTTATCCGACTATATGCAGAATATGCAGAGTTAAATATTATTAAAATTGAATTGAGATTAAATTAATCTCTACCATAAAACTTGTCAAACATCTAAAAACTAAATTAATCTTTTATATATTATAACCTAACAAATAATATGTCAACGCCTTTTTGCACAAAACATTTACTTATATTATCAACAACAATATACTAGCAATCCTAAACAGTACAATCTGAGAAATATGCGGTAAACTTATATATACAGTAAAAATTAATGAAAAAGATATTTTGTAAGATAAAATGTGTTAAAATCAATTGCCTAAAAATGATAATGAACATTCGGAGTATTTCTCATGTATGAAAAGTAATCTCTCTTTTATAAAAAACGTTGCTTTAAATTGTATGTCTAAGCTCATTGGTGTATTAAATATTAAGAAAGTAAAACACTTCATTGTGAATAAATATAATACTCTTCATAAAGAAATGACAGTGCTTCTTAAAAAATCTAAGAACCTGTTAAATACCAACATTGAAATCGGTTTATATCACTTTTATAAAGGTAGCATATCAGATGCAAAGTTACGATTTTGGTTAATTAGCATATTTTACCCCCATTTACCCATAGTCTGGTATAACATCGGAAGGTGTCATTTTGCGGTAGGGAATACTAATAAAGCTTATAATTATTTAACACAGACACTAAAATTAGATAGTGATCACGAGGAAGCATCTTACTATATAAAAAAAATGACAAACTCAGCGCCTATTACAGAATTGCCAAAAAACCTCATAAGACAATATTTTGATTACACAGGTGAATATTTTGTTGAGCACTGGTTGATTGCTAAACAATATAGAGGGCATGAACTTGTACACATGATAATTACAAAAATCTTCAACAACTCCACTTCTGAACTCAATATACTTGACCTTGGTTGTGGGACTGGAATATGTGGTCATTTCTTGAAAATAAATAGTACTGGAAGCCACATAACAGGAATTGACATTTCAAGTAGAATGCTAAATATCGCAAGAGGATGCTTTATAAAAGGTAAGCCTGTTTACAATGAATTAATACATATGGAAATGAAAGAGTTTCTTAAACAAAAGAAAAACCAGCAGTATGATGTAATTATCTTTGCTGAAGTGCTACATTATCTACATGACTTTCAAGAAGAATTGGAATTAGCAAAAAGATCTACGAGCAAAAAAGGGGTTATTATATGTTTAATAAGAAGAAAGGAAGGTGAAGGTATTGACTTTGTAAACAAAGGAGACTATTTTCGTCACTCAGAAAGTTATGTTCAACATGTTGCAAAAAAAATAAATATGCAGATAAGTTATATGAGTTACTGTAAAATATATGGCAGTCAAGTTGACGGTATCTTGTTTGCATTACAGCATCAACAAGAAAATCCGAAAAACCTAACTTAAAAATCGCTCAAAGTGGCTTTTAAATATCTATATATAATAAAAGAATAAAAGGAATTTTATGAATAACATTACTATTAATTACGCAAAGGATAGCAAATTAACTGATTTTGGAAAAGCAGTTCTATCAGACAGGTATTTAATAGAAAATGAAAGTTACCAAGACCTCTTTGCACGTATTGCTAATTACTATTCTGATAACAAAGAACATGCGCAGCGTCTTTATGACTACATGAGCAACTTGTGGTTCATGCCTTCAACACCAATACTCAGCAATGGTGGCACCAAGAGAGGGTTGCCTATCTCTTGCTTTCTTAATGAAACCGAAGACAGCTTGCAGGGAATAGTTGACTTATGGAATGAAAATGTTTGGCTTGCTGCACGTGGAGGAGGCATAGGTAGTTATTGGGGAAATTTACGTTCAATTGGTGAAAGTGTAAAAGGTAGTGGTAAAACATCAGGAATTGTACCATTTATTGTGGTGCAAAATGCTCTAACGCTCGCAATTAGTCAGGGATCCTTAAGGCGAGGAAGTTCAGCAGTCTATCTTCCTGTATCTCATCCGGAGATAGAAGAGTTTCTGGATTTGCGCAAGCCAACAGGCGGTGACCCAAATCGCAAAGCGTTAAATATACATCATGCTGTAATAGTAACAGATAAATTTATGCAGGCTGTTGAGAATGATCAAGAATGGAATTTAATAAGCCCTCACAACAATAAGGTTATTTCAACTGTAAAAGCGCGGGATATATGGATCAAAATATTAACAGCAAGAGTTGAAACTGGAGAACCTTACATTATTTTCCTTGATGCAACAAATAACAATAAGCCAGAATCTTACAAAAAGCTCAACTTAGACATCAAGATGTCAAATCTATGCAGTGAAATAACTTTAACTACAGGTTATGATCACCTGAATAAGTCACGCACTGCTGTGTGTTGTCTATCATCCGTAAACCTTGAGTACTACGAAGAATGGAAAGACAATAAACTCTTCATAGAAGATATAATGCGCTTTCTTGATAATGTATTGGAAGATTTCATAAATAAAGCACCGAATGAAATGCAGCGAGCAAAATATTCTGCAGCCAGAGAACGCAGTATTGGTTTTGGTGTGATGGGTTTTCATTCATTTTTACAAAGCAAAATGGTTCCTTTTGAATCAGTAATAGCACAACAATGGAATAAAAAAATATTTAAGTATTTACGTGAGCAAGCAGATATAGTTTCTAAAAAATTGGCAGAAGAAAAGGGGGCATGTCTTGATGCCAAAGAAGTCGATCTAATGGAAAGGTTTACACACAAGCTCGCTATTGCTCCAACTGCCTCAATCTCCATTATTGCAGGCAATACCTCTCCTGGAATAGAGCCATATGCAGCAAACGTATTCATACAAAAGACACTGACAGGCTCATTTGTAGTGCGAAATAAATTCTTGCAAAAACTACTAGCAGAAAAAAATCAAGACAATGATAAAATATGGTCTTCAATTTCGACAAACGAGGGTTCCGTTCAGCATTTAGATTTTCTTAGTGAGCATGAAAAATTGACATTTAAAACAGCGTACGAGCTTGATCAAAGATGGATTATAGAACATGCAAGTGATAGAACTCCGTATGTTTGTCAGTCTCAATCAGTCAATCTGTTCTTGCCTGCCAACATACACAAACGTTACTTGCATAAAATACACATGCTTGCCTGGAAAAAAGGATTGAAGAGCTTATATTACTGCAGATCACAATCAATGCAGAGAGCTGACAAGGTTTCGCATGACATATTCAAAAAAAGTGAAATATTGCAACACAAAACAGATATTGACTACGATGAATGTTTGTCATGCCAATAGTGACCTTATTCAAAAAAAGTAGAGAGAAAGTTAAGCAAATGGGTAAGGAAATATAATAGACTTCTTGCATAACCATATAACGAACTTTTCTTGGGAATAGAAACGAAAAAACTTCCTTGACAAACTCCGCCAGCCCCCTTATTATGATAATAAGGGTATTTCTGACTCAAAACTTGTTTTTGATCTGCGCAGGTTCAATGACAAAATTCAGTAAAAAACTTAGAGTATTTTTTGGCGGATTACATAAAATTATAGCGGCTGCATGTCTTTTAAATTTTTTCTACATTCAGCCAAATCGCGCTTAAACTAAGCGTCAGCACATTATTACAGCGCCAATTTAAAGTATTAGAGGGTCAAAACTCGCACCACGGGATTTCTTTGCCTTTTTTTTATTTGGTAAATTTCTTAATGTTTGTAGCTAAAACAATTTAAGAGACCGAAAATGGTGTCATTCCAGCGCGTGACGCTGAAATCTAGTCTTTATTATGCAGCCACTTATTTAAAGTTAAGTTTTCTGGATCCAAGTAGTCAGGGCACTGGGATGACAGGAGAAGGTACTACCCTGACAACCGTTATCCCGCTACGTGTTAGCGGGATCTAGAGATACCGCGGCAGTATGACGTAGGGGTTTGCCAAGAACTTGTCATTCCAGTCTAGAATCCAGTTTTCCATATAATCTCATCGAAAACGTTGTGTTTTAACAACCACTTTCTATGCTAGTTTGCTTGCTTACAAGCAAACTTTTCTGGATCCCAGTGTCTAGGCACTGGGATGACACCGTCACAAAGGAACTAGTGTCAGCTACTCGGATGACACCGTCTTGGATGGAAAGGCTGGATTCCAGACTGGAATAGACCTGCTGTAAAAGGTGATTGAAAAAATAATGTGAGAGAAGTAGAAGAAGAATAAGCAGATTGAGTAAGGTAAAAAAATGAGCTTTAGTTACTATAACATGAAGAAACACCCAAGAAACTTTCGTAGTATAACAGGTTTAACTATAGAGGAGTTCGAAAAGGTAGTGGAAAAAGTTAGGTCTGGGTGGGAAAGACTTGAAAAACAGAAAAAGTGCCATGGTAGAAGATCACAACTACCAACTCTAGAAGATAAGTTATTTTGCGTAATTTTGTACTATCGCACTTACATAACACATAGATTTTTAGGGTGCCTGTTCAATGTGCACAACACAAATGTATGTAGGTTACTGAAGAAAATAGAGCCATTACTTGCCAAAAAAGTTACTATAACAAAAGATAGAAGTATGACACCAGAAAAAATACTGAAGATTCTGGCTGATGTTACAGAACAGCAAATACAGAGACCAGAAGATAGTAAAAAACGGAAGAAATCATATTCAGGAAAAAAAAGAACCAACACTATGAAAACTGAGATTATTATCGAAGAAGGTGGAAGAATTTTATCAGTGTCAAAGTCATATCGTGGTAGAATTAATGATTTTTGCATAAGGAAACAAGAAAAATATTTACCAATCGATAGCATAAAATATGCCGATTCTGGATATCAAGGTTGGCAAAAATTGCAAAGCAATGTTATAATTCCATATAAAAAGTATCGTAAAAAGCCATTAGCTCCAGAGCAGAAAGAGCATAATAGAAGATTAGCATCATTTAGAATAAGAGTAGAAAATAAGATCCGTGAGATAAAGATATTTAAGATTATGTCTCATGTTTACCGCAATTTTCAGAAAAAATACAACCTGAGGTTCAATATTATTGCTGGTATTGTGAATCTTAAGCACGCCTTTTAGTTAACCTTGATTTTAGTCACCCTCCTTTCCTTCTTTTTATTGCTTGATTCGCAGCAGGTCTAATGACATCATAGTGGCACTGCCGTCATAAAGGAACCAGTGTCAGCTACTTGGATGACACCATTTACAACCACTCCCCTACCCTTTCTAGCTGTTTATAGCTGTTAAATCTCAGGAATTTATCAAAATATGGAGAGGCAATAAAAGGTGTGGAATTACTTAAATAATTAGATAAAAAACCAGGCAGATCATTTTTTAATTCTTGCATTTTGTATCTATAATTTTGTATAGAAATAACTTTTATTTTATCATAATCAAGTTTCCAATAAGCAAGTTCTGAGACTTCTCTTCTTGTTATATGTTCTACCGCTAAGGCTTGTAAAATTAATTGCGGAAAAAACCCCGACATTACTTCTTCGTTGGAAGGTGGTGAACCAAGTTTATAGTCTATAATTGCTACTTGCCCACTTGGTAGATACTCAACTCTATCACATCTTGCTGTCAGTGAAATTGCTTTTGTCATGCAAGTAGCTGACACTGGAATCCAGTTTTCATTATACGGTTGTTTGGTTGCAATCAAATTTTCTGGATCCCAGTGTCTGGGAACTGGGATGACACCCTTCTTCTTATTGGAAGTCGTACAGCATCCGCGCAGTTGTGTGTCACGCGCTGGAATATGAAATATCGGACAGGAAAAGCTCTTTTCCAATTCAACATAATTGCTTCGAGTTTCATCAAATTCAACAAAAGATTGAATTATCCTTTGCAGTCTTACCCACCACATATTTGAAAAATTAAACTGACTAGTCGAGAATGCTTTTCGTGCAATGCTCATTGGCGACTTTTTGTTGCGTAAATATCTTGCAAGAATGTTGTGCACCATAGTGCCAAATTCCAATATCGATGGCTTAAAATTCAAGTCTCTTAATTGTTTAAGGCCCAGTATATATTCAACGTAAAATGAATAAGGATTACGAATTAGCTTTTCTATTGCACTGCAAGACATCACCTGCATTTTTTCTTTTCTAACTTCGGTTTGAGGTTTTGGCATAGGCTGAGTACATGGAACAGTACATTCAGGCGTATTTAATATCCTCAGCCAATCGCGATACGGCTGTTTCCCCTCCTTGAACAGAATTTCCAAACGCTGCAATAGAATTGGTTTTCTATGGCTTAGCGATCTTGTAATATAAACCTTACTTGCACAAAACAAATTGTGTAAAGTATAAAAAAAATACCCCTGCTCTTCTTGCGCAGAAGGAAGGTTAAATTTTTCTCTCGTAAGTGCATTCAAAAGCGGACTTTGAAAGCTTGGCGCTTCATTAAATCCAGCGAGTATTACAACTTTGTTGTGATATAAGCTGAATTTATTCAAGTCACTTGCTACAGAGAAAAACTCTTTCTCTAAAAATAAGGTCAGAATTTGGCTATATAACTCTAAGGAGCACTTAATTTCTATACCCTCAAATGCATTCAAGAAATTACAGGTGAAATTACCTATTTCACTATTTAGCTCTGAAAAATTTATACCAGATAGCACATTAATACACTGCAAATGAGTTGCCACCACATCAGAAATAGGGCAATTTATAGAGTTAAGTAAAAGATTAAGTATAGCCTCTAACCTATTGATAATGAGTAATATATCCTCTTTATATTTTAGCTTTTTATAGGTATTAATAGCATCTATAATATCTTTAAGGCCATTTGTACTAAAGTTGCGTAATATCTCTATTTCAAATTCAGATAAAATCTGAGAGTACTCTTCTTGAGTGTAATCAAAAGTCACTAGCCTATGTTTAAGGAGCGAAAGTAATGACACACTGCTCCAATTTGAGGTCAAAACTTCGATACTATAAAGTAGGAGTGTTATATAAGGATAATTTTCCGGTATGGCACTGTGTTGCCTTGATAAACATGCTATACGAGCTGCAAGTAATTTATCAAAGACAACCAAAGAAACGTTTTCATAACCTTCATTCTCTATAATTAATGATGTCACTTGTGCTTCTTCCTCTCTGGAATCACAAGTGATGACTTCAATATTGCCAATATGTCCATTACTAACTTTGCTTAGATCGGCAGTTGTATCAAAAACATAGTCAGTTATTTCATTCTCTATAGTGTTCAAGCAGCTAACATCCCTTCTATCCACTTTTAAATAATCGAGCAGATCTTTCAGGCAATATTGATAATGTTTTTTATCAAGTGATTGCCAATCTTTCTCTTTAATTTTCAAATTCAGATTAGGCAAAATTATTTTTCCAAACGGCAGGTCATATATAGCCTTAATTAACGACTTATCCTTTCCAATTCCAACAAAGATTATATGTTGGTCTTTTTGTAAAGAGATTATCATATTGTTTATGTAATCACTCTTATGTTCTAATATATCTACTACTCCTAAATCTTTTAAAATTTTATTCCAACTCTCAATGAGTAAGCTTATGAAATTCTCTATTTTTTTTGAATGTTCATCGAATTTATAACAATCCGTTGTTTGGGTAGATTGAATTTTATCAAGCAATGATGGCAGGCTATAAGCTAAATCAATGGGGAAATTATCATTATTTTTTCTATTCCACTCCAATATGAATTGAATGAGTAGCAGCGTCCTCTTTGTTGGATTGATAACTTTAACTCTATCAAGATTTAATATTAAATCCTCCTCATCGATGTTCTCTAGCGAAACTATCTCTGGCAAAATTATGCATTTTTTAGCGTTATAATTCTTGAACGCACTCAGCAGCGCTATTACATCCCTTTTGCAGGGAAGTATGATCTTTATCTCGGGAATTTTTTCTCTTTCATATTCAGAAAATATGTGCTGAACCAATACATTGAAAAAGGACTCATCCACGTTAACGGTAAAAACTCTTCCCACTAACAGTAACAATTAATACAATATTTTATTATATAGAAATCACTCAAAATATAAATGTGCTCGCAGTTTCTTATGCTATGATATATTAAAGTCTTTCACAATATTACATGGCAAACATCAGAATAGAAGTTTTTAATAAATGTGAACAAGTTGGCCGCAGAAGGGTAGTTAATGTTTACTTGATTTACATAAGCAAAGAATTACCATCAAAATTACATGAAGAAATTTGTGGGCTATTTTATAATAAAGTCATACAAGACTGCCGTTATTATTCCTACAATCAAAACCTTGAAGAAGTTCAATATAACTTCATAGAACCACAAGCAAAGTGGGGCTTGGAGATAAGCTTTTTACCTGGCATGACTGACAATGTAGGCAACACAGCAAAACAAATTATTACAGAATATTTAATAAGCAAAGGCTATATCGACCAGCCTGTCATCCCAGCCCTCCCTTCTGTCATCCCAGTGCTTGACACTGGGATCCAGAAAGAGAAAACGCAGATTCCAGCGTCAAGCGCTGGAATGACACCAATTAAAATCAAAGCAAGAAGTTCAAAATTGATTCTAAGTCAAGGGAATTTGCCAACTGAAGATGATATAAAACAAGAATTCAACCCTATCACTGAATATTGCACACTTATCTGTAAGGAAAATAATAACTATAGCTGGAAATATTATGGTAAATATAAGAAGTTTACTCAGTATCAGTCCGTGAAAAAGGACGCTAAGTCTGTTGACCTCAATGTGAGTGACCAAGAGCTTGAAAAAATCAGCAGAGATGGAATCGATGGTAATGGCACTTTAGGGCTCTCGCTGGCAGCAATGAAAGCTATAAAGGATTACTTTAAAAAACTCGTTAGAAATCCATATGATATTGAACTTGAGTCTCTGGCACAGACTTGGTCTGAACATTGTAAACACAATATTTTTTGCTCCCCTATTGATGAAATAAAAGACGGTCTATATGCTCATTATATTAAGCGTGCAACGCGTGAGATAAATTCTGACATATGCGTGTCAGTTTTCTCCGACAACGCAGGAGGAATAATTTTTGATGACGATTACTTGATTGTAGATAAAGTTGAAACTCACAATAGCCCTTCAGCTCTTGATCCATTTGGTGGAGCAATGACCGGAGTACTTGGAGTTAATCGTGATATAGTGGGTTTCGGGAAAGGCGCGGAGCCTATAATGAATACCTATTACTTTTGCTTTGCCAAAGAAGCAAAAGGCAAATTTTATAGGGACAAGGAGCGTACTGATGAGATTTTACCGCCAAAATATCTAATGAAAGAAGTGATTCATGGCGTTAATGTTGCTGGCAACTGCTGCGGTATTCCAACACAACTTGGATCAGTATATTTTGACGATAGATTTTGTGGAAAGCCGCTGGTCTTTGTTGGAAGTGTTGGAACTATTCCGCGCAGTATAAATAATGTACCTTCACACATCAAAGGGCCTAAAAACGGCGATAAAATCGTAATTATTGGTGGAAGAGTTGGAAGAGATGGAATTCACGGTGCAACGTTTTCTTCAGAGGCTTTGTCGGGAAACAGCCCTTCAACGATTGTGCAAATTGGCGACCCCATAACACAAAAAAAACTATCCAATGCCGTCATAAAAGCAAGAGAGCTTGGTCTTTATAATGCAATAACGGATAATGGAGCAGGCGGTCTATCATCGTCCATTGGTGAAATGGGAAAAGACGGATTTGAAGTTGATTTGAGCAAGGTTCTCCTTAAAAACGATGGTATGGCTCCGTGGGAAATATGGATATCAGAATCACAAGAGAGAATGACCTTAGCAGTGCCAGAAGAAAATCTTCCTACGTTTAAGCAAATCATGAAAAAACATGATGTGGAGGTTTGTGTGATTGGAGAGTTTAACGAAAGTGGTAAAGCTGTTGTTAAATGTCCTGAAGGGAAAGTAATAATGGACATCGAAACTGAATTTCTGCATGACGGTAATCCCAAAGTGCATTTACAAACAAAGCCATGGTCTAAGGAGCCTGCTGTCATTCCAGCGCACAACACCGAAATGATACTCAGCCAAGAGACTGAACTAAAAGAAATGCTAAGCAGACCAAACATATGCAGCAAAGAGTTCATAGTGGTGCAATATGACCATGAGGTTCAGGGGTCGTCAATACTGAAACCACTGCAAGGCAAGGGAAGAGTATGCAGCGAAGCTATCGTCTCAAGGCCAGTTCTTTCTTCAAATAAAGGGGTTGTGAAATCGCAAGGATTTGGCTCAAGTTATGGAGAAATTGACACTTACCACATGGCAGCATGTGCGATTGACACTGCCATACGCAACTACGTAGCTGCAGGAGGAAATATAAATCATCTAGCGTTGCTCGATAATTTTTGCTGGTGTGATGCTTATAATCCAGAAAGGTTGTGGCAACTAAAGAGAGCTGCAGAGGCTTGTTACGACTTTGCAACTGCATTTAAAACACCATTCATATCCGGAAAAGATAGTATGTTTAACGACTTTAAGGGATATGATGAAAATGGCGAGAAAGTGATGATATCTGCACCACCTTCATTACTCATTTCAGCAATTGGAGTTATAGAAAATATTGAAAATGCGGTATCGCTTGATGTGAAAATGCCAGGGGACTTGATATATGTGCTTGGTACAACCCACGATGAGCTTGGTAGATCTGAATATCAGTTATATAGTGGAATAGATAATAACAACGTGCCAAAAGTTGATGCAAAGAGCGCTAGGAAGTTGTATGAGCGTTACAACCAGGCAATAAAAGATGGCATAATTGCCTCTACAATTGCACCAAACTTGGGCGGATTAATTATTGCTCTGGCAAAATCGCTAATTGCAGGAGACCTTGGTGCTGAAATCGATCTTTCACTAGTACCAATAGGAAAAACACAAAATACAGACATAATAAACAAGATAATAATGTTTTCTGAATCGCAAAGTAGAATTTTGGTTACTATTGCACCACAAAATCAGCAGAGGTTTGAAGCGTTATTTGAAGATGCGGCTTATTCATGTATTGGCAAAGTAACAGAGAAAAAGGTGCTAAACATAAAGGATGTTTTAAAAGTAAATCTGAAAGATTTGGGAAATAGTTATTATATAGCTAAAGTAACTTAGGTTTACAGACGATTTGATAAACGACAAACTCGTCATCCCGCTGCTTGTTAGCGGCCGCGGCGATATGACGTAGGAAACCCTTTCTTGGGTAGCTATAGCATGTCAGTTTAAAATGTTTTTTGTTTTCCATTAGGTTAAATAACTCTTTCACTATGTGCAATATTTACTTAAAATAAATGTATGTTATTAAATTTTGGTAGGTAATTATGTCTATTTTACCAACACTCTTATTTATCAGTCTTTCTTTACTCAACACTTCAAATAAATTGATGATATGTGCTGCTTTATTTATAGGAGCTGCTTTAGTTGTAAATTCAATGGTTGAATTTTATGGCAAAAAAAAAGCTACGTATAGCTTAATAGTGTGTACAGCGCTATGCTGTATTTTAAAATGGCAAAGTTTTAGTTTGATAATATTGACTTCATATGCTGCAATTTTAGTATCTCTTCTCTCAAGCATAATTGTTTTTGAAAAATTGAAGTCCAAGTTGAATTTTCATATGGCAAATTTCATTACTTTAATTATGGAATCAGTAATTGATAGTGCCGTTGTATGTGTTGGATTACTATACAAATTTTCTGCAGGTAAATGCTTATCAATATATATTAGAGATTTAATTTTTAAGTTTTCTTATGCGTCAGTATTAAGCATCTGCTTGTTTGTAGGAATGTATTTATTTTGCTTGGCGAACAAGAAGTATTTTAAGATTTCCACATAACCTGTTTTCTGATATAGCTAAACTGACTTTGGGTCCTGGGGATGTATTTGGTGGTCCTAATACGTAACAAAAGTTTAGAATTTATAGGTAGTAGATTTGCCCTAAGACTCTAACACAAGTTGTACAGCCCTACGTCATACCGCCCGGTATCTCAGCATAGATTCCGCTAACAAGTAGCGGAATGACGATTTATCAAACGCTGCCTAATTTTCCGTAACAGTTGAAAAAATTAATAGAAAATCAACATATCACTGTAAATTCATGTATTTTAAGGCTATAATGGTTAAAATACGTTATATAGTATAATATGGACGATTTTATAAGAGTTAAGGGTGCAAGGGAACATAATCTGCAAGGTATAGATGTCAATATACCGAAAAATAAGCTAGTTGTTATAACTGGGCTAAGTGGTTCTGGTAAATCTAGTCTCGCATTTGATACGATTTATGTAGAAGGCCAACGCCGATACGTTGAAAGCCTATCAGCTTACGCGCGTCAATTTCTCAACATTCAGGATAAACCAGATGTTGAGTCGATTACAGGTCTTTCCCCTGCAATATCTATCAACCAGAAATCGATCTCAAAAAATCCAAGGTCAACAGTTGGAACTGTTACCGAAATTTACGATTACTTGCGCTTAGTATATGCACGAATAGGGGTTCCTTATTCACCTGCAACTGGATTACCGATAACAAAGCAAACTGTATCTCAGATTGTAGATACTATAATTGCGTTACCTTTAGAAACTAAAATATATATACTTGCCCCTGTTGTGCGTGGTAGAAAGGGAGAACATCTCAAAGAGATATTGGAAATTAAAAGACAAGGTTACGTAAGGTTCAAAATAGATGGTGAAGTGTACAATGTAGATGACTTGCCTAAACTCGATAAGAACAAGAAACACGACATTTTTGTGGTTGCAGATAGAATATCAATATTGGGCGATATAGGAAATCGACTGCCAAGTAGTATAGAATCCGCACTAAAACTTGGTAATGGTCTAATGTATGTAGAAGTAGTAAACCTACCTGACAACCATAATTCCGAGTATAAAAATGGTCAAATTCTGACTTTTTCAGAGAATTTTGCATGCCCCGAGTCTGGTTTCACTCTTGAGGAAATAGAACCAAGATTATTTTCTTTCAACAGCCCTTACGGTGCATGTGGTTCGTGTAATGGGCTTGGTAAAAAGCTGGCTGTTGATGTAAAGCTGATAGTGCCAGATGAAACTCTTTCAATATCTGAGGGTGCTTTAAAGCCAGTAGGACCAATGTTCCGTCAAGTGCACACAAGTTATGGATTTCTAAAAAGTGCAATTCTATCACTGGCTGAAAATTGTAAATTTAGCCTTGATGTTCCGTGGAAGAACATAGATCAAGAAGTAAAAGATATGATACTCTTTGGCTCTAATAAATTTCAAGGTTTGATCAGTATCTTGGAGAACCAGATGGATTATGATGAAACGCTTGTTGAGCGATACTGCTCTGTTATTCATTGTAAGGAATGTACTGGCTATAGATTGAGAAAAGAAGCACTCACAGTGAAAATTGATAGCAGACATATAGGTGAAATATCAGGGCTCAGCATCGATAAATCCCTTAAGTGGTTTGAAAATTTGCCAGACAAGCTCACAGAACAACAGAAGCAAATTTCAAGTAAAATATTAAATGAAATAATCAAGAGGCTAGCATTTCTAAAAAATGTAGGGTTGAATTACCTAACGCTCGATCGAGAATCTAGCACTCTCTCTGGCGGTGAGAGTCAGAGGATCAGACTTGCTTCGCAAATTGGCTCTGGTTTAACAGGAGTGCTGTATGTGCTTGACGAACCCTCGATAGGCCTTCATCAATGCGATAATGATCGGTTAATTGCTACACTGAAAGACTTGAGAGACATGGGTAACACTGTAATCGTTGTTGAGCATGATGAAGATACAATAATGGCTGCTGATTATGCGATTGATATTGGTCCTGGAGCTGGCATAAATGGTGGAAAAGTTGTTGCAGAAGGAACACCAGACCAGGTGCAAAGAAATTCAGGGAGCATAACAGGGCAATATTTGAGTGGAGAGAAAAAAATTTTAATTCCAAGGAGAAAAAAACAAGCAACTCAGTTCATAAAAGTAATAAATGCATGTGAAAATAACTTAAAAAATGTGAACGTTAAATTTCCTATAGGGAATCTTATTTGTGTTACTGGAATATCAGGAGGAGGAAAATCAAGTTTAGTCATAGAAACGTTATATAAATATTCAGCACATAAGATACATCATTCGTCTGCACGGTATGGTCGGTGTGATAGAATAGAAGGCCTTGAATATATAGATAAAGTTATAGAAGTTGATCAGTCGCCAATTGGTAGAACTCCTGCGTCAAATCCAGCAACATATGTCGGTATGTTTACTCATATAAGAAATTGGTTTGCAGGTCTTTCGGAGTCAAAAGCAAGGGGATATAATATAGGCCGGTTTTCATTTAATACCAGAGGGGGAAGGTGTGAGGCTTGTAAAGGTGATGGGCACTTAAAGATAGAGATGCATTTTCTACCGGACGTTTATGTGAAGTGTGAGCAGTGTAAAGGGCGAAGGTATAATCGTGAAACATTGGAAGTTACTTATAAAGGAAAATCAATCTCTGATGTGCTTGATATGACGATAGATCAGGCTTGTGATTTTTTTGAAAACCTTCCAATGGTAAAAGAAAAGTTGGTTTCTTTACAGGAAGTGGGGCTTGGCTATATAAAACTCGGACAGTCGTCAACAACGTTGTCTGGGGGTGAAGCACAACGAATAAAGCTGTCCAAAGAGCTATCAAAACGATTTACCGGAAGAACATTGTATATTCTTGATGAGCCAACAACTGGATTACACTTTGAAGATATAAATAACTTACTAAAAATACTCCATAGATTAGTCGATCTGGGAAACACTGTTATAGTTATCGAGCACAATTTGCATGTTATAAAAACTGCAGATTATATAATAGACATCGGACCAGAGGGCGGAATAAAAGGCGGAGAAGTGATTGCTACTGGAACTCCAGAAGAAGTGGCAAAAATTCCAGAAAGTGTTACAGGAAGGTATCTTAAAACATATTTATTAAATCAAGCATAAACTATTTCTTAATTATATTAGGCTAGGTTGCATATTTATGATTTGGAGAGGATAATGTCAATATATCAATATTTTAAAAGGTATGCTAAACATGGAATTGTACCTGCTAAGAGAGCAGAAGATTGCACACTAGTTCCAGAAAATAGTTTCTATAAGTCTGTACATTATGTTGATAATATATTAGGACCTGTGAAAGATGTAATTTGTGGAGTTGAGAGTAAAGACGATTATAACAAGTATTATAAAAACAATGATAAATGTGAATACGTGGGCCACAGAGCAGAGAGAGTGTATTCATTGTGTACACTGGGTGCTATTTTAGCAGCCAACATAATATTGCAACCTTTATTTTTGTTAGTGGCATATTTGTCATACTTACCAATTAAGTTATCGTCAAAAATGACAGGGGATTATTGTCTTAAAACGGATACAAGATCATTAGTTCATTACCTAACTCTTTACTCTCATCGGACTTCGTCTCTAATGCTTTGTAATAGTTCTCTATACTTTTATCACATTCAATTATTTTTTCTTGAAAAAAATTATATGCTTCATATTCTTGCTTTAATACAAATAAATGTTCTTCTCTATAATCGCCTGTTAATGCTTTTGCTATAGTAGCCTTATCATTCTTCATATTCACACTTCTGAATTCAGCTAGTTTTTTAGGATTCCTTTCACCTTCTACTATTGCTTTAATAATTTGCATTCCTGTGACGCCAGTAATATCGCTTGTCACTTTATGTAAATGAATATTCATTTGTACTAACACCTTTTGCATGCGATTAATATGTTTAGCAGCGTTTTCAATTAAGTTTTTACGTTGCCGAACATAACCACGCAATACACACATTTGATCATCTGGCCTAAATGATCCTTGGATTAACCCATAACTATGTAGTTGTTGAAGCCATTGACAATCCTGAACATCTGACTTTCTTCCAGGTACATTTTTTACATGTCTTGCATTTGCAAGCTTTACTTCAAGTCCATATGATTCAAGTACTTGGAACAAAGTAATCCAGTATACTCCTGTTGACTCCATGGCTACTGTAGTAACTTTACATTTCTTCAGCCATTTTGCTATGTTATGGAGATCCTCTGTAAAGCAGCTAAATTTTTGTATACGCTGTTCATCACTTCCTTCTGGTACACATACATAATGTACAGCTGAACCAACATCTATTCCTGCTGCATCAGGATTCATGATCTCTAATTTACTTTTTGCTTTTTTCATAAGACCTGCTGCAAAAGGTGATTGAAAAAACAATGTGAGAGAAGTAGAAGAAGAATAAGCAGATTGAGTAAGGTAAAAAAATGAGCTTTAGTTACTATAACATGAAGAAACACCCAAGAAACTTTCGTAGTATAACAGGTTTAACTATAGAGGAGTTCGAAAAGGTAGTGGAAAAAGTGAGGTCTGGGTGGGAAAGACTTGAAAAACAGAAAAAGTGCCATGGTAGAAGATCACAACTACCAACTCTAGAAGATAAGTTATTTTGCGTAATTTTGTACTATCGCACTTACATAACACATAGATTTTTAGGGTGCCTGTTCAATGTTCACAACGCAAATGTATTTAGGTTACTGAAGAAAATAGAGCCATTACTTGCCAAAAAAGTTACTATAACAAAAGATAGAAGTATGACACCAGAAAAAATACTGAAGATTCTGGCTGATGTTACAGAACAGCAAATACAGAGACCAGAAGATAGTAAAAAACGGAAGAAATCATATTCAGGAAAAAAAAGAACCAACACTATGAAAACTGAGATTGTTATCGAAGAAGGTGGAAGAATTTTATCAGTGTCAAATTCATATCGTGGTAGAATTAATGATTTTCGCATAAGGAAACAAGAAAAATATTTACCAATCGATAGCATAAAATATGCCGATTCTGGATATCAAGGTTGGCAAAAATTGCAAAGCAATGTTATAATTCCATATAAAAAGTATCGTAAAAAGCCATTAACTCCAGAGCAGAAAGAGCATAATAGAAGATTAGCATCATTTAGAATGAGAGTAGAAAATAAGATCCGTGAGATAAAGATATTTAAGATTATGTCTCATGTTTACCGCAATTTTCAGAAAAAATACAACCTGAGGTTCAATATTATTGCTGGTATTGTGAATCTTAAGCACGCCTTTTAGTTAACCTTGATTTTAGTCACCCTCCTTTCCTTCTTTTTATTGCCTGATTCTCAGCAGGTCTTATTCTTGCTGCATCAGGATTCATGATCTCTAATTTACTTTTTGCTTTTTTCATAGTAACTCCCTTATTATAATTTGTAATAGGGAAACGCTTCAGCTTGGAACGGTTAGATAATACAATCTCCTAACCGAGGTAGCCTAAAAAACTCCATCAATGATTTGACCGTTCCTCCCAAAACCATGCTAAACGACGGGCACTTATGGCACCAGTGAAAATTTCGGTTATAACTTCAGAGGCGCTTCCTATACAACTATACTTAAAAACTACTAAAAACTTAAATTGAGGAGTTTCTTCCTGGTTTGACAGATTTCTTCTGTTCGGTGCTAAATGGTGAGCTTGTTGTACGTAATCATATCACGGAAGAGGAAGTAAAGATTCCTAGAGATTTTCATTACCTTAAAGTCGTTAAATCCGATCATGATGATTATAAATTAACGTTTTGTAATTTTTTAGGTAATGAGTTTTTTGAATATAAAAAGTATGATCCACAATATTCTGGCGTTTCAGATGAATATAAGTTTGTGGATTTTGGTAGTGTAAAAAAGACTCATAATCTAAAATTTAAGGAATACGTTGGTCATGCACCTAAGTTTTTTGCTGCAGAAGGGCCTATTGAGCCTGGATCTCAAAACCATGCAATTGATCTATTTGAGCTAGTCAAAAGTGGTAAAGGTAGCAAAGTGGGAACCCTCGCTGATGAATTTGGTTATTTTGATGATCAAAATAAATTACATTATTATAATTATCACAAAAGTGCTGAAAGTAATATTTACAATCTTGAAAATTTCAGTGTAAAAATGATCAATGTAGATGTGAGCAAAATCGATAAATTCTACCTTATTGCGGAACAAGGTGATATAATCATTCATCCTATTTTGGAAAATTTAGACATATTTTAAAGTTTTTTAGAGTATCTAATCTTATTGTTATTATAATTGGGTTTGGTAGCATTGTGTTATGGAAAATAAATTGCTTGAATCAGTAAAAAACAAAAGTTATTTCAGTAAAGCAGTCGAATGGTACTGCCATAGGTATCTGTTTTGTGTAGCAGAAAGATCTTGGATGGCATTAATAGTATCGCTTCTCCTAGTATGCTTATGTTTATTAATATTAAACATATACCTGTTATTTCCTGTTAAAAAAGATTTAAATTTTGTGAAGTACATGAACCACACAGAAGATGAGTTCTCTGCAATGCATAAGCTCAGTTTCAGTAAAAAGGAAGATGAATACACTTCCACAGCGAGGTACTTAATAAGTAAATACATTGAAATATACGAGTCCATTAAGGTCGTTGAATCGAAGTACCAAGAAAATTTTATAAGAAACAATTCTATACATAAAATCTATCAAGGCTTTCAGGAAAAAACGAACAATGAAGCTGTTAGTTCACCTTCATCCAAAAGAAAAACTGCCAACATAAATGTAATAACATTATCTATTGATCGATCGACCAAGGACTTAGTTACATTTGCTGGAAATGCTACTGTAGTTTTTACAACCGAGCAAAATAAGGAGGTGAAAGATCATACTGTGGAGATTAGCTTCACTTTGTCGAGTATAAAAGCAACTCTGGCTGGTATAATACCATTTAAATTTATTGTTAATGGTTATAAATACAGATTTTAAAATATTACTTGGTAGCTAAAAAAAATAACTAAAGTGCATGTAGCAGTAATAACTGGAGGTAAAACTAGAAGAATTGGCGTTTTTTTAATAAAGTAATTCTGAGAAGGTTTTAAGAAAAAGGCATTGTAAATTATCGGTAAAAAGTACAGAGCATTAAGTATAGTACTAACAATTAACACTAGAGTTACAAACACAGAAAGTATTACATTGCCAGAGTTGAAAACAGCTTGAAAAATGAGAAATTTACCCCAAAAAGTCGGAGCAGGCGGCACCCCTATCATAGACAATGCACCTATAGCAAATGCTGTCATGCTAATTGGCATACTGCGTCCTATACCGTGAATCTTATCTATATATTTCTCACCTGTTTTCGTTATTATTGCTCCGGCGATGAAAAACAAAGTGATTTTTGCAAATGCGTGGCAAACTAATTGAAAAATTGCAACCCTCATGCTGAGCTCACTAAAAATTGAAGCAAATAATATAATATACGACAATTGAGAGATGGTAGAGTAAGCAAGCAATTTCTTTAATTCTTTTTGCTTTAATGCAATCAATGATGCAGTAATAATAGTAAATCCAGCAGCGTACGGAAGCCACCCTCCAGCGAACCAATTTTGCTGCACAAAACGTTGCATGTTATCGACGCCGAAAGTGTATAATATAACTTTTATGATGATGAAAACTCCGGATTTCACAACAGCAACAGCATGTAATAGTGCACTCACAGGAGTTGGTGCAACCATTGCTTTTGGTAACCAAAAATGCATTGGCATTAATGCAGCTTTTCCTATTCCATAAATCAGCATAGCAAAACACACTGTAATGAAAGTGATGAGTGAAGTATCAAATTTGAATATTCCACCACTTACAAAGTCTAAAGTATGAAATTCATTATATAAAAGGCCTATTGCAGGAAAAAATAATACTAAAGAAGAGAAAAATAGCACGCCAAAGTAATAGCGCCCTGCAATCATTGATTCATTTGTTGAGTTGTAAGTAACCAGAGGGTATGTACTAATAGTTAGAAGCTCATAAAAAACAAATGTAGTAAGCAAATCTCCAGAAAAAGCAATAAACATTGCACAGCTAATCGATATTGAAAAAAAGCATAGAAAACTTGAGTGATTGCTATCAGCATAGTTATTCTGCATATAACATATTGCATATATACTGGTTAGTATCCATAAAAACGATATTAATAAACTGAATATTACTCCGGTAGACTCTAGCTTTAAACTAATGTGCAAATTATTACCAAAATCCATGAGAATAAATTGAGAATGATCACCATATACCCAATATAAAGTGCACAGACACGTATACGTAAACAGAAGTACAGAAGAAATGACAGTAATACTATTGTTCACTCCGGGCCATTTACCAGTAAAAAAGATAACAAAAGCACTTAAAAGCGGAATCAACGCAGTAATTAATAAGTAATTCTCAGTAATTAAAAATGGTAAGGAAAGATACATTAAGATATAGTCCATTAAATTTTCTATTTAGGTAAAGCTAGAATTATACTCAAATCATAGAAAAACCGCCATGTTTTTTTGGCAAACTAGTTGTTTGTGTATGCTATAGCTAACACGTCATACCGCCGCGGTATCTCGGCATAGATTCCGCTAACTAGTAGCGGAATGACGAATTTGTTGTTTTTCAAATTGTCGGTAAACCTAAGTCAGTTTAGCTATATAGATAGCATAAAGTCAACTGCATAAATTGAAACAATATCTGCTAGACGCAAATTATAACAAATGCAGTAGCGTAATCTCCATCTTCACTCAGAGAAAGATGAATCTTGTAGTCCTTTGAGATGAAATCCTTTCTGACAGCAATATATGGTTTTCCTCTTACATCGCTGTATATTTCTATATCTTTCATTATAATGCCCTGGCTAAATCCAGTACCTCGTGCTTTAACAAAAGCTTCTTTTGCTGCAAAGCGTTTGGCAAAATACCTTGCTCGCATTTCTTGACTATTATACTTTCTACTTAGCTCTATTTCTTTTTCAGTGTAGATTCTATTGAGAAATTTTTCCCCGTATTTTTGTAATATTCTCAATACTCTTGGTATATATACTATGTCAGTGCCGATACCGCGTATCATTTTGTGCTAAAGCAATTTATTGCTTCCTCAATCTGCATTTCTTTTACCTCTCCAGCTGCTCTATTTTTTACTTCAACTATATTTTCATCTATTGCCTTTTTTCCAACAATTATTTGCCACGGCAAGCCTATCAGATCCATTCTAGAAAATTTTACTCCTATACTTCCTTCCGTATCATCGTAAAGCACTTCATCACTTTTCAAAGCTTTGTATATTTTATCTGCAGCCTCCGTTACTTTCGTTTGTAAATTGATTAAACCAATTCTGAAAGGAGCTACCGCTTCTGGCCAGATAATTCCCTTATCATCATGAAAAGCTTCTATTATTGCACCGACAAGCCTTGAAACCCCAATGCCATATGAACCCATATGCATGTTGACATTTTTTCCATCTTGAGAAGTAACATTTGCCTTCATAGGCTTTGAGTATTTGTCGCCAAAATAAAAAATATGCCCTATTTCAATACCTTTACTAACATTTAACTGCTCTTGCGGCACAAGGCAAGTTTTAGGGTCGTGCATATCATCTGCAACTGCATATATATTCTTCAAACTTTCAACATCTTCACTTTCCAGTAGTTCAGAAAATTTATTGTCATAATATAAAGTGCTCTCACCAGTGTTTGCCAATATATGAAACTCGTGGCTCAAATTTCCTCCAATTGGCCCAGTGTCCGCTCTCACTCCAATTGGAGTAAGTCCCATGCGTTTGAAGATTTTTATGTAAGTTTTGTACATCAAATTATATGAATTCAGTGCACCTTCGTAATCTACATCAAAACTGTATGCATCCTTCATCAGAAATTCCCTACCCCTCATAACACCATAACGTGGTCTTACCTCATCACGAAATTTCCACTGGACATGATACAAACAAAGTGGCAAATCTTTATAACTTTTTACCACATCTCTAATTAGATCAGTTGCTACCTCCTCATGCGTTGGACCGAAAAGCATATCTTCCTCATGCCTATCCCTTATACGTAGCATTTCCTTACCGTAATCATCGTAACGTCCCGATTCTCGCCAAAGATTTGCTGGTTGCACACAAGGCATTAATGCTTCAATTGCACCAGATTTATCCATTTCATCTCTGATAATATCTTCAATATTCTTAAGCACGCGCAGACCAAGCGGCAACCACGTATAGATGCCAGATGCTATCTGCTTTATTAAACCTGCACGTAAAGAATATTGATGGGAGATAATTTTAGCATGGGTAGGCTTTTCCTTTAGAGTTGGTAGGTAATATTTGGATAAACGCATATAATAGACCTGATTGTATTAAGTAATCTTAATACAATCAGACCTGTAGGTAAACTTATTTTAAAAAAGAAGGGAAGTGTGTGGTACTTCCCTTGATAATTTTATAGCTACCGTGGTCTTGGTACAACATTTTCATCCCGCTAACACGTAGCGGGATGACAGCAGTCCTACGTCATGCCGCCGCGGTATCTCATCCGCTAACACGTAGCAGGATGACGAGGTTATCGTCATGCTACCGCAAACCGTCATAGGGACTCCGCCAACAATATTGGAAGAAATATGAAACTTGAGAAAACTATTTCCCGAAAGCTTCTACAAAAAGAACAGAGAGTTGAATTTATTTATAGAGCTAGTGATCAAATAACCATATGTCTCGATGAATAACATATGGGAGAGCTAATGGGCAACAAGAAATTAATAGTTTGTATTCGTTGTAGTTATGAAGTGAATAGATTAGCAGAGTTGTATCTATTAGATGCATATGAGAAATTAGTGTTAAGTAAACCAATACAAGTGAGCAAAAAGGAAGAAAACTCTGAATGTAAGAAAGTAGATTTGAGGAGGGTTAAATGGTAACAGTTAGATTATATGCAAGAGTTTCTTCAGGGAGACAAGCACAAGAAGGTACAATAGCAAGTCAAATTGCTTCTATAGAGAATCAAATTAGTATGGACGGATATAAATTATTAAATGAATATAAATTTATTGATAATGGTTCTAATATAATCCGTCCTGGTTTAGAAAAATTACGTGATAAAATAGCAGAAGGTAGAATTGATAAGGTTTATATTCATTCTCCTGATCGTTTATCTCGCAAGTATGCATATCAGATAGTATTACTTGAAGAGTTCAAGAAACTAGGAGTAGAAGTCATTTTTTTAAATTAGCGATAATCCAGAATCTCAATTACTATTATAAATGCAAGGTATGATAGCAGAATATGAACGTGCAAAAATCATGGAACGAAGCTGCAGAGGAAAGATTTATGCAGCCAATAAGGATTATATAAGTGTAATGAGAGCTGCTCCTTATGGCTATCATTATATAAATAAAAATACAGAGACAGGACAAGCCTTATTTGAAATTTATGAAGAAGAAGCTGAAGTTATGCGTAAAGTATTTTTTTGGGTAGGAAGAGAAAGAGCGAGTATAGGAGAAGTATGTCGTGGGCTAAGTGCTATGTCCGTTATGAAGCGAACAGGAAAAGAATATTGGGATAGGGCTGTAGTTTTGAGTATGTTAAAAAACTCTGCTTATAGAGGACAAGTAGCTTTTGGTAAAACAAGGTTAGGCATAAAATTAAAACATATAAGACCAAAAAAAACTCCTGCGAGCAACCAAAAGATAATTATTCTACTTATCCTGTTCCAAAAGAGGATTGGATTTATATTAAAGTACCTAGTATAGTAAACGAAGATTTATTTGATATAGTTCAAGAACAATTAGCAGAGAATAGAAAAATAGCAAGAACAAGACAAAGAGGAGCAAGATATTTATTGCAAGGTTTAGTAGTATGTAAGCTTTGTAATTATGCATATTATGGTACTAGCACTGCAAGGAATAAGGAGGAAAAAAAACTAATAATCAGGTGTATTATCGTTGTATTGGCACGGATTCATACCGTTTTGGTGGTAATAAAATGTGTAACAACAAATTAATTCGTACAGATACATTAGACATAGCTGTGTAGGAAGAAGTAAAGCATCTATTAAAAAATCCGAATAGAGTATTAGAGGAGTATAAACGAAGACTTTCAGAACTTAAAAAATCACCACTAGATCAAAAAAGCGCTTTGCTTGAAGCACAAGAAGATAAATTAAAACGTGGTATTGCAAGGTTAATTGATAGTTATGCTCAAGAATATATTGATCAAGAAGAATTTGAGCCAAGAATTAAAGCAATGAAACAAAACTTAAAAATGGTTGAAGAACAAAAGAAAAAAACATTTGATCAGAAAAAACTCACACAAGAGTTCACTCTAGTAGTAACAAATTTAGAGGGATTTTCCTCTAGTATTAACTCAAGTCTTGATAATGCAGACTGGCTAACTAAACGTGAT
Organism: Wolbachia endosymbiont (group A) of Conops quadrifasciatus; assembly: GCF_964027015.1. Classification (NCBI taxonomy): domain Bacteria; kingdom Pseudomonadati; phylum Pseudomonadota; class Alphaproteobacteria; order Rickettsiales; family Anaplasmataceae; genus Wolbachia; species Wolbachia endosymbiont (group A) of Conops quadrifasciatus. The sequence goes on along the minus strand of NZ_OZ034722.1, from coordinate 175,544 downwards.
ATTATTAGAACGTTAGTTAAGCGAATTGAGATTAATTTTGAGGATGTGAACATCGTGTTTAGAGTGAAAGAGCTTCCAGACTCTTCTCATGGGGAGAAAAATCAATACTTGCAATGTTGTTGTAGGGGTAGTCATCCCGCTGCTTGTTAGCGGGATCTAGAGATACTGCGGCGGTATGACGTGTTGCTTGGGTCAGCTATACCTTTTTTCTACTTAGTTTGGGTTATGCAAGAAGTCTATTATAATCAGGCTTTAAGTGTGCGGAAGTAATTTTTTGCATTAGAGTAAAAAATTTTTCTATAGCTAATCAAAGTGGGATCAAGAGAAACTTACCACTTTCTTTACAAAGGGTTTGATGTTACCATTTGATGAACTATTCTGAATTTATTGAATGAACATTAACATAAAGAATCTAGTTCATGCTTTTTCTAAATTGCCAAGTTTAGGACCATCATCATCACGCAGGTTGGTTATACATTTACTCCAAAACAAAGAGAAAGTTATGCTACCACTTGTATCTTTGATTAAAGAGCTAGCAGATCTTATAGTAGAATGTGAGATTTGCGGAAATCTAGATACTAAATCACCTTGTTCTATTTGTACTAACCCAAAACGTGACACTAAGTTACTGTGTGTAGTAGAAGAATTGGGTGATCTATGGGCGTTTGAAAAAGGAAATATATATTCAGGTTTATACCATGTTTTGGGGGGCAGATTGTCTGCAATAAACGGCATAGGTTCAAAAGAACTTAACCTTGATACTATTCTGGAAAGAGTGACAAAATCTAAAGTTGAAGAGATAATTATTGCAATTAATCCGACATTAGAGGGTCAAGTTACTGCACAATATATAATTGAATTGCTAAAAAATTTGGATGTGAAAATATCACGTCTTGCTTGCGGCATACCAATGGGCGGAGAAATTGACTACCTAGATGAAGGAACGCTGAGGATAGCACTTACTTCAAGACAAGAATATGAGTTAAATATAAAATAAGGTATGTGCTTAAAAAAACTTGTATCGTTAATAACGTTCAAGAAGAAAGAAATAGCGCCACCACTTCAAGTGGCGGCTTGGGAAAATGACCGTCTAAACTATAAGCAATTTTCAGGCAAATTCAACACTATAATTAAAACGATTGATCAGTCTTTTACAATAATATCTTTAGAAGGATATGACGGATGGGGTAAGACGTTTTTTCTGAAAGAGTGGGTAAAAGAGTTAAAACAGCAAAATGAAATTGCAGCTTACTATAACGCATGGGATATCAATGCACTGGATCAACCACTTCCTTCTTTTTTAAATTTTCTATTTGAAGATTTATTTGCATCGTATGAAGTAAAAAGAAGCGTTATACAACAGTTCAAGAACATAAACCAAGAACTATTTTCTCTAAACACACTAGGAAAGCTGATCAGTAAATCTCCACTTGCTATGCTTTCCGTATTGCTTGACGCTACAAAAGAGGCTGATAGGAAAGATATTGGTTCTGTACTGAGAGAGTTGAATACTCTTCAAAGAAGAGAAGAAAACATTAAGGATTTTAAAACACAATTGGCAAAAGTAGTTAATAGAATTAGAAAAAACAAAAACATTTATATAATGGTGGATAATCTTGATGTGTGCCGCCCTAAATTCGTTGTCGATTTTTTGGAATCTATAAAGTATATGCTTGATTTGGAGGGGCTGGTTTTCATTATTTCTGTAAGTAAAGATAAGAGCAATGTGCATAAAGCCATTAGCACGATACTTGGACCAAATTTTGACCTAAAATCTTTTACTGATCTCTCTTTACATTTACCGAAGCAACCGATAGAAAAATTTACAAAAGAACTATTTGAAAATATTAAATTACCGAAAAAGTCAAAAAATTTGATTGTAGATAGTTTTATATTTTATGCAGAAAGCCTTTTACTATCGTTAAAAACAATAGAATACTGCGTAAAAAAAATAAAGCTGTGTCTTCTGAATTACACAAGAGAAGAATTACCTGCTCCAAATTTGTTTTCGTTTTTGGTAATACTGCAATCAGTAAATACTGATTTGTATGAGGAGTTAGATTCCTCATTTCAAAGAGCATTGGAAAAAATTGAAAATGAATATAAATCTTTAATTCTAAATGGTCAAGAAGAATGGGAAAAACTTAAAACCTCTCTAGAAGCTGCTTTTGCAGAGAAGGAATCAAAAATTAACAAAGCTATAAAGGATATAATATTTTGAAAAGATACCCTACCTTTGCATATACAAAGATAGGGTAATATTTGATTAATGCCCCTTTACTATGTTATTACCTTGTTCAAACTTTCTGATTAATTCGCTTACGTTGACATTAGATAATTTTTTACCTGCAGATTTGTCATTATGTGAAGCATCAGGTTTACGAAGGTCTTCCTTACTGTTACTCCTAGTAATATTAAATCTGACAATGTTTGAATTATTAGACTTATCGCTTATATCTGAAATATTGCTTTTTTCACTACATGAAGACGAATTACTCGACATATTGTCTAAGCTAAAGCGCTTTTTACCTTGATAGATTGGATTCCAATCAAGTGGATTGTAAGTTTTTTTGCTAGTCTCAACCTTTTGGTTATTTTACTGTTTAGGAGAAAAACCAAGTTTTTCTCTTTCTTTCTTGCTTAGCGTTTTGAGAAATTTTACGGTTTCTAATTCATCAGTTGCTTGTACTTGATGTAAATCAAAGCTTTTTTGATGGTTATCCTGCTTAACATTTTCCATCATTTTATCTTTTATTGTTCTATCCTCATCATCAGAAGTGCTGCTACTAACATCACTGATACCACTATCCCCTGAATCACGCCGTTGTTTGTTGGAAGTGCTAACGCTTACATGAATATAGTCTTTCATGAGTTTTTGCATTAGACCTGCTGCAAAAGGTGATTGAAAAAATAATGTGAGAGAAGTAGAAGAAGAATAAGCAGATTGAGTAAGGTAAAAAAATGAGCTTTAGTTACTATAACATGAAGAAACACCCAAGAAACTTTCGTAGTATAACAGGTTTAACTATAGAGGAGTTCGAAAAGGTAGTGGAAAAAGTGAGGTCTGGGTGGGAAAGACTTGAAAAACAGAAAAAGTGCCATGGTAGAAGATCACAACTACCAACTCTAGAAGATAAGTTATTTTGCGTAATTTTGTACTATCGCACTTACATAACACATAGATTTTTAGGGTGCCTGTTCAATGTTCACAACGCAAATGTATTTAGGTTACTGAAGAAAATAGAGCCATTACTTGCCAAAAAAGTTACTATAACAAAAGATAGAAGTATGACACCAGAAAAAATACTGAAGATTCTGGCTGATGTTACAGAACAGCAAATACAGAGACCAGAAGATAGTAAAAAACGGAAGAAATCATATTCAGGAAAAAAAAGAACCAACACTATGAAAACTGAGATTGTTATCGAAGAAGGTGGAAGAATTTTATCAGTGTCAAATTCATATCGTGGTAGAATTAATGATTTTCGCATAAGGAAACAAGAAAAATATTTACCAATCGATAGCATAAAATATGCCGATTCTGGATATCAAGGTTGGCAAAAATTGCAAAGCAATGTTATAATTCCATATAAAAAGTATCGTAAAAAGCCATTAACTCCAGAGCAGAAAGAGCATAATAGAAGATTAGCATCATTTAGAATGAGAGTAGAAAATAAGATCCATGAGATAAAGATATTTAAGATTATGTCTCATGTTTACCGCAATTTTCAGAAAAAATACAACCTGAGGTTCAATATTATTGCTGGTATTGTGAATCTTAAGCACGCCTTTTAGTTAACCTTGATTTTAGTCACCCTCCTTTCCTTCTTTTTATTGCTTGATTCTCAGCAGGTCTTAAGAAATTGTCAAAAGTCTCAAAAAGATGAGTTAAAATAAAAAGAAGAATATTGGAAGTTTAGTTGTTTACACTTTCATGCTATTCCCATAGCATCATATATTACTTAACCTTGCAATAATTTTTTTATTCTTGCTGCTTCTTCAAACTCTAAATTTTCAGCATGCTCTATCATTTGCTTTCTCAAGTCATCCTTATTAGTATTTACTTTTGGTTCTGCTATTGCCCTCTCCTGTAAGGTGTTTGATATAGGTTTTATTATAGTCTTCGGGACAATATTGTGCAATATATTATGTTCTTCTTGTTTTTTTCTTCTTCTTTCAGTCTCTCTTAATGCACGATCTAAAGAACCAGTGATTTTATCTGCATACAAAATTACTCTACCTTCAGCATTACGCGCAGCACGACCGATCGTTTGAATGAGCGATGTTTCTGATCGCAAAAATCCTTCTTTATCAGCATCTAAAATTGCAACCAAACCACACTCTGGAATATCAAGACCTTCCCTAAGCAAGTTAACACCTACTAAAACGTCAATTTCTTTAGATCTTAATTTACATATAATTTCTATTCTCTCCAGCGCACCAATATCAGAATGCAAATAACTCACTCTCATATTTAATTCACTCATATATTCAGCTAAATTTTCAGCCATTTTTTTTGTCAGTGTAGTGATTAAAACACAAAATCCCTTTCTTATTGTCACTTGTGCCTCATGAATTACATCATCAATTTGACTCTCTATTGGTTTCACAATGCAGATTGGGTCTGTAAGCCCTGTTGGACGAATAACTTGCTCTATAAATACGTTATTGGTTTGTGCTAACTCATACTTTCCGGGAGTAGCTGAAATGTAAATAGTCTGCGGCCTAACTTCCTCCCATTCTTCAAATTTTAATGGACGATTATCAAAAGCGGAAGGGAGCCTGAAGCCATAGTCAATCAATTTCTTTTTACGCGCCTCATTACCACTGTACATTGCACCAATCTGAGGAACGGTGACATGACTCTCATCAACAAATAAAATTACGTCTTTGGGTAAATATTCAAACAAAGTAGGCGGTGGATCCCCAGCTTCCATTCCATAGAGATAACGCGAATAATTTTCAATACCTTTACATATTCCTGTTGTTCTCATCATTTCAATATCAAAATTAGTGCGTTGCTCGAGGCGCTTTGCTTCAACAATCTTGTTTTGCAAGTAGTAATAATCCAAGCATTCATGCAGCTCTTTTTTGATTAGCTCAACTGTCTGCAACAGAGTCTCACGTGATGTAATATGATAGCTGTTTGGAAAAATGGTGATTGTATTTAGGCTTTTGGTAATATTACTCGTTATAGCATCAATTTCAGAAATTTCTTCTATTTCATCACCAAGCAGCGATAAACGCCAAGCTTTATTTTCATAATAGGCAGGAAATATATCGATAATATCGCCACGTACTCTGAAATATCCTCTCTCAAACCTGGTATCAGAGCGCTTGTATTGGAGATCAGCTAAGTTACTCAAGAAATCATTAACATGAATTTTATCTCCAACACTTAAAGATATAGTCATGCTGCGGTAGCTTTCAGGCGAACCAAGACCGTATATGCAAGAAACACTGGCAACTACGATCGTGTCCCTGCGCTCCAAGAGGGAGCAAACGGCAGAATAACGCAGCATGTCAATTCTGTCGTTGATTGCAGAGTCTTTTTCGATATAAGTATCAGTTTGCGGCAAATAAGCTTCGGGCTGATAGTAATCATAATAAGAAATGAAATATCCAACAGCATTATTGGGAAATAATCCTTTCATTTCCTCATAAAGTTGTGCTGCTAAGGTTTTATTGTGTGCCATGATCAGCGCAGGTCTGTTTGTCCTTGCTATAACATTTGCCATAGTGAAAGTTTTCCCAGAACCAGTAACCCCAAGTAAAACTTGGTCTCTTTTATTGCTATTTAGCCCCGCAATTAAACTATCGATTGCCTGCGGTTGATCTCCAGCGGGTTGAAAATGTTTAGTGATTTGAAATTTCATAGACTTTACTTACTATCTTTGATTCATTGCATAGTGAACACTATATTGCTTTTAAGATAAGTTGTATAGCTATAAACTTTCCGTAAAGCCATAAAACATTAACCAACAATAAACTTCTTGCATAACCATATAACAAACTTTTATTGGGAATAGAAACGAAAAACTTCCTTGACAAACTCCGCCAGCCCCCTTATCATGAAACTGAAGCTATTTATTTATCTTCGCAATCTGTGCAGGTTAATGACAAAAAACTTAGGGTATTTGGCGTCTCATGTTTAACTTTTCGCACTACGTGCATCGCATGTCTTTAAAAATTTTTAGGTTTTTACCTATATAAGCCGAAACGCGCTTACAAAGCGTTTAAGAGAGCAAAAAACGTCAAATTGACAAGGGAGAATTTGAATGCTAGCTACTACGGGGTTTCTTTGCCTTTTTTCCTGCTTGGTAAATTTCTTAAACACTTGCGGTGTAGGTTAGTTGCAAGTTAAAAGCAGCTAAATCGCTCTTAATCAAGCGTTTTAGAATAAAAAAAACGCCGATATTTTAGTACATAGTGAATAGCCAACCACCAACAGGGTTTCTTTTGCCTTTTTTTTTACTTGGTAAATTTCTTAAATATTTATGGCTAAAGTAATTTAGGCCTACCGACAACCGTCATCCCGCTACTTGTTAGCGGGATCTATGCTAAGAGATACCGCGAATGAATCGCGGTATGACGTAGAGTCAGCGTTAGCCATAACACAACACTTTTATACTCACCAACTCAGTATCCAATCTGGATTCCAGTGGGCTTTGTTGCATAGTACCTTGTATTGGATAGATCAGGAAAAACTTATGTAGCCATTTCAAACTTAGGCACGCCTATTTCGATAAATTTATTCAGCAAATAACACTTGAGTAGCAGTTCCTTCTCACGATTAATTTCAGATTTGTTCCGAAAATTAAACCCGAATGTTTGTTTCAGTCGCGAGAAAAAACTTTCTACATAAGATCTTTTTCCGTAGTTTGTTTGCCTTTTCCACCTCTTCATTCCATCTTCGCTGTATGACTTTATTAGTCTAATTGCAGCATTTCTCTCTGCCATACTTTGGATGCTCTGCTGCATCGTTTTTTGGAGGAATTTTTGTCTTTATGCCGCATTCATCACACAATTTATAGAGTTTATGTCTGTCATATGCTCTGTCTGCATATAGTGCTTTTATGGCATGCTGAAAATTAACTTCTTTAAGCAAATCGCAAGCTCCATAGTGATCAGACCGTTACTGTATTTTGCAGCTATGGCTTTTTTGCTGTTTATATTCAAAATTACGTGTAGTTTCTTTACTTGTTCATAGCTGCGATACTTTCTATTTTCGCTATTTTCCTTGCTGTGGCCAGGAGTGTTGTTATAAATGCTGATGCTTGTGCTATCTATGGCAATTTCGATATCTTCCATATTATTTTTATCAACTCTGCAATCATTGATCTTAATATCAAGTTTCTTAAACCTTCTTGATGCTTGTGAATAGCTGATAACTGCCAAATCTCTTCCTATTTGTTGCAAATATCCTTTTATAAACCCGACTGTTTGTCTTAAGCCAATTCTAAAAAGATTAACGATTATATGCACCAAAATCACAACTTTATCACTATAAATATAGTTGCCGCCCTGCATTTTTGGACTATTTTCATACCAATTTTCGATAGCTTCATCGATGTAACGAAAAATATTTCCCCTTTTTTCAAGGAATTTGTTATATTCGTTTTGGTTACTGACTTTCATTTTCTGTGGCATATTTTTTCTTCAAAGGTTAAATGGCTATTTTATAATGAATTTTGTCAGTAGCCACCAGATTTTTTCAGTTGCTATGCAACAAAGCCCACTGGGATCCAGAAAACTTAACTCTACACCAAGTAAATGTACAATAAGAACTAGATTCCAGACTGGAATGACATCATAGGGGCACTGGGATGACAAAAAAAGGAGCGCTGACCATTTTCGGTCTCTTAAGTTACTTTAGCCATAAATACTTAAGAAATTTACTAAACGAAAAAAAAGGCAAAAGAAGCCCCGTGGTGCGAGTTTTGACCCTATAATAATTTAAACTGGCGCTGTAATAATGTGCTGACGCTTAGTTTAAGCGCGGTTTGGCTGAATGTAGAAAAAATTTAAAAGACATGCAGCCGCTATAATTTTATGTAATCCGCCAAAAAACACCCTAAGTTTTTTACTGAATTTTGTCATTTAGCCTGCAGGTCAAAAACAAGTTTTGAGTCATAAATACCCTTATTGTCATAACAAGGGGGCTGGCGGAGTTTGTCAAGTGGTTTTTTTGTTTCATCCAACGCGCTGCCAAAAGTTTGTTATGCAAGAATACATAGTATCCTAGCCATTTCTCACAGATTCACTCAAACTTAATCAAGTAGGAGTATTATTAATGCGAAAAGGGTTCAATTAGAGACTTAAGTGATATGGCGCGTGAGGAAGATATAAACCAATTAGTAGAAAATGGATTTGATATTAACTCAAAAGATGCAAGTGGAATCACTCTCTTGCATAAGTTCACAAAAGAAGGTGATTTAGTTGGAGTAAAATCATTGCTAGAGCACGAAGCTGATTTTAATGTCGTAGACAACGAAAATAGAAACCCACTGCATTACGCCATTATGCATGGACACAAGAAAATTGCTAAACTTTTTGTTAATCAGCTGACAATCAATTCCAAGGATAAAAATGGATTCACTCCACTGCACCTTGCTGCACTACAAGATGACACGGAATTAATAGATTTTTTGATAACAAAAGGCGCAAAAATTAATGAAAAAGACGCTAAAGAGGGCTATACTCCTCTTCATATAGCTTCACTATACGGTTCTAAAAAAAGCGTCCAAATTTTAATTGATAGCGGAGCAAATCTCGAATGTGAAGATAACAATTTTCGCACTCCTTTGTTTTTAACTATCTATCAATGCACTGCACATTATGACAGCAGAGCAGAAATTATAGAATATCTGATAAAGAAAGGTGCAAATATAGAAGCCAAAGATGCAGAAAATAACACTACGCTTTTCCTAGCAGCGTATAACAACAAAATGCAAATAGTTAAACTTATTGCAAAAAGACAGCAAGCAAGTAACGATGAAATTAAACTTAAAGAGTTTTTTTGCACAAAAAACAACCATGGTTTTGATGCATTAGATTGCGCTATTGAGCATAATAATAGAAAAATGGTAACATTTCTTGTATCAAAAGGAATAGATGCAAATGATCAAGATTTTAATGGCAACGCCAGGCTGCATAAAGCTAGCCATAATGGTAACACTAAAACAGTTAAGCTCTTATTGAAGCTTAAGGTAAACATTAATGCTGTTACTAAATGTAACAGAACTCCCTTGCTACTGGCAGTTAAAAAAGGCCATACAAAAATTGTGAAAATGTTATTGGAAGTTAGAGCCAATATGAACATTTGTGAGCAACAAGGTTTTGCACCTCTACATCTTGCTGTTCAAAAGGATTATTTTGATATAGCTCAGCTGTTAACAGAAAAAGGTGCAGACCTTAACATTAAGTGTAATAACGGTCATACCGCAATAGATATATTCATTAGCAAGGCTAATAGCAAAAAAAACATCGAAGAAAATTACAAAAAATTTTGTAGATTTTTGATGCTTTACCTGAAAGAGCTACATAGTAAACACAAAGCCTGTTGTATACTTTCAACCCTAACTCTAAGCTTAACAATTATAGGCTTACCATTTATTTTTAAGCCTATTATTAAATATAGAGAAAGAAGTAAAATATATAAAAAAACTAAGGCTATGCTGGAAAACTTACTCTACATTTAAGTACAAGAGGGGCGTACAAAAAAACATATAGCCAGTGCAGGTCAAGCTAATATATGACAATTATCTGTTGAATGAAAATGAGATTAAATACATTTTTAATATTTTTATAGAAATCTATTAGTATAGATCTATATGCTGTTCTAATGGCTATTTTTAAATGCTTAATACTCCTCTTCATTATTTCTTGCACACACCTGCCTACTAAGCAACATCTCACTAATATAGGCAACGAAGATCATCATGATATAGGTGAGCACGATTATTCGTTGCAGCAATACAACACCTCTTTGGAGATTAATGAACCGGCAATACCAGAAATTATACCTTTACCAATAGAGTTTCCCGATCTCACAATCAGTAATCAGCTTATTTCTATTAATGTTAGTGAAGAAGTATCAGTAAAAGATTTGCTGATTGAGATAGGAAAACTTTCTGACGTTAACTTGGATATAGACCCAAAAATATCAGGTAATATTATTTTAAAGCTAAAAGATAAGAATATAAATGAAGTAATTCAGAGCATAGCAAATAGCGCCAAATTGCGTTACTCAACAAGCAATGGTGTAATTAGAATTGAGCAGGACTTGCCATACGCGCAAAATTATTACGCAGACTTCATTAATATTCAACATTCTGCTCAAAGCAGTTTTGTCATTAGTAACAATATTACTAACAGTGATGGAAGTAACACTGATAGGGACTATAACAATGTTATGAAGTCTCAATACAGTAGTGACTTATGGAATTCATTAGAAAAAGGCTTGAATGCAATAATGGATGTTAACGGGGTAGATGATGGCGAATTCCTTTCATCCAACAGAGAAGCTGGTGTTATTATTTTGAATGCTAGAAAAGATATCCATAAAGCTGTTGAAGAATATATTAACAAGGTTAAGAAATTAGCGTCTTCTCAAGTAATGATAGAGGCAAAAATAGTTGAAGTTGTGTTAGATGACAAATATCTTTCTGGTATAAACTTAAATGACTTACGCGATGGAACTAAGTCTATAATAAATCAAGATAACTCCATTATTAACCTAGCAATGAACTTTGGTGCGAGTGATCTAGGAGATTTAGTAAAAAATTTAGACAAATTTGGCGCTTCAACTGTAATTTCAAGCCCTAGAGTACATGCTATAAATAATCAGCAAGCGATGATTTCATTTACCAAAAACCATATTTATTTTACTTCCGATATACAAAAAGATACTAGAAACTCTAATCAGACCTTAATTACCAAGATGAATAGCGTTCCAATAGGTGTTGTGCTAATAATCCACCCAAGCATTAACATTGATACTAGTGAAATATTCATGGATATACATCCAACTTTATCAAGAATTAACGGCTACATTAAAGATCCAGATATAGAGTACATCGCACAGCAGAGTAAAATGAAATTAAATAGCGACATTCCAATTGTTGAAATCAGAGAAATGAACTCTATGTTAAAAATTAAGAGCGGTGAAATTATGGTAATCGGCGGGCTTATAGAACATAGAGAAGATAAGCAAAGCTTTAAAGCTACATTACATCAGAAGTCAAAAAGGCTAGCGAATAACATTAGAACAGTAGAAACTGTCATTTTTTTAAAAGCAACAATCGTACCAACATTTGGTTTGTTAGATAGAAAAGATAAGAATTTATATATATATTAAATCACTACTAAAAATTAAATATCAAACCAACTTCAATATTATGAGTGGATATGTCATCTGCAACAGGTATCGGAACGCTAAAGTAACGATAGCCGAGAAAGGTTTTGACTTCTGGGATTATTGAATAGTTAATACCAAGCTTTATTTGATAAGCAAACCATGGAACATTAAGTGGCATTGAACTTTGGGGTGATCCATTAATTCTTTTTAATCTAAAAACTGTTGGTCCTATACCAAGGCCGATGTATGGAGCAAATTGCGTATCCTGAAAGCTGGGATTATAATATAAGTTTAACAAAAACGCAAATATACTTGCTGATTTATCAAATACCAGAGGAGAATTACTATTTTCAATATTGGCTCTAGAATACATGGCTTCAAAATCAACTCGGCCATTTTCTCCAGCATAGTAACCTAAAGATATGCTGTTAACCCATTGGAAATCAATTTTACCATTAAATTCTTTTATGCTTTTAATTTCATCTCCTACTATGTCTACAAGAAAACCATAACGGCTTTTAGCTAAAGTAAGAATTCTTCTTCCCATTTCTTGTATACCCTTAACAAATGTTTCTGAATTGTCACAGTATGTTTTACCACCGTTAGCACTAACATAAAAATCAAGTTTTTTTGATTTTTCTTTTGTAGGCTGCTCATTATCAGCTTGATCTGCAATACGTGACCACATATTTTTCTGATCAGCTACTTGGAGAATAGAAGGTTGTTCAGTAGGACTACTTTCAAGTTCTTGATATTTTAAATCATTTATTAGTATTTTTTTCTCAGTAACCTCTTCAGAATGCATTACATCTTCATTATTGTCCGTTTCTAGTTTTAAGAGTTGTACTTGCTCAATGTGTGTATTACTAATATAAGTAATAAAAAAATAGACACATGGAATGAAAATCAAAAATAAAGTAATAGATATTTTAGTTATCACAAATGAACCCATAATTATCATTTATAGTATAATTACTATATCATATATTTCTTTAATGTACAAAAATTAAGAAAGAATATTTCCAATTAGATAATTATTTTCCACTCCTTTAACATTAACTTTCACAATACTCTTGGCTTGAGCTTTTGATTCAAGCTTTACTAATGCAAAATTTTCTGTTCTACCGACATTATTTTGCTCAACCAGAACACTTTGTTCAGTGCCTATCAAAGATTGATAAAAGCTACTCATCATTTCTCTATTCATTTCTCTTAAATTTTTTACTCGTTCTTTACGCACATTCTCTGGTACTTGCGGCATTCGTGCAGCAGGTGTATTCTTCCGCTCTGAATATGGAAAAGCATGTAGGTAAACTATATTTGTTTTTTTCAGTAAATCAACTGTATCCTGAAACATTTCATCAGTTTCTGTTGGAAATCCAGCAATAATATCAGCGCCAAATGCTATATTAGGCCTCAAGCTCTTCATTTTATGACAAAATTCTATTACTTGTTCTCTGTTGTGACGACGCTTCATTCTCTTTAGTATTAAATTATTACCAGATTGTAGACTCAAATGTAAATGAGGCATAAGTCTTGACTCATTAGCTATTAAATCCATTAATTCGTCGTCAACTTCAGCGACATCGATAGAGGAAAGTCTTAGCCTCTTCAACTCTGGTATATCTTTTAAAACTCTCCTAATCATTGAACCAAGTGATGGCTTAGCAAACAAATCTGTACCAAAGTCAGTAATATCAACACCTGTAAACACTACTTCTTGATATCCATTTTCTACAAAGATCCTAATTTGCTCTATAATACTGTTTATTTGCACAGATTGATTATTCCCTCTTGCCTCAGTAATTGAGCAAAATGTGCAGCTATGATTACAACCATTTTGAATTTCAATAAATGCCCTTGATTTATCTTCAAATCCATTAATTAGAACAGGTTCTGATTTGTTTACTTGGTTATCACTGACTAAGATTTTATCGTCATTTAGTAAGTAATTTTCAGCTTTTAGCTTATCTTGATTACCGAGCACTTTACTTACACCAGGAATGCTACTGTAAACTTCTGGATCCAACTGAACAGCACAACCAACTACGATAATTTCTTTACTTGGGTCGTTTTTATAGATCTTACGTATTTTTTGCTTTACCTGACGTTCTGCTTCGTTTGTCACTGCACAGCTATGTACCACAACAACATTTTTTCTTTCTGCTTTTTTTAATGCTTCTTTGATTAACTCACTCTCGTAAAAATTTAGACGACAACCAAATGTTATCACTTCATTCATGCTAGTATTTTTTAGACCTTACAATTTAAATTATATCACACATCCAAGCAAAGTCATTAAGCCTCTTGCATGACCATTGTTTTGGTAGATAAATGCTATGCAAGCAGCAGACACTGGGATGGCTTTGTTGCATAGCAACGGTAAGTTTTTTCCAGAGTAAATAATTTTATGCAACTATTTCAAATTTAGGCATACCAATTGCAGTAAATTTGTTCATTAAGTAGCATTTAATAAGTAGTTCCTTCTCTCTATTTGTCTCAGATTTATTTTTAAAACTAAACCCAAATATTCGCTTCAACCTTGAGAAAAATCCTTCAATATACGATCTTTTTCCGTAATTTACTTCTTCTTTCCATCTTTTTATACCATTCTCACCATGTAATTTCATTAACTGAATAGCGGCATTTCTATCAAGCATATAATCCAATTTTGGATGCTCTGCTGCGTTGTTTTTCGGAGGAATTTTCGTTTTTATGCCATATTGATTACACAGCTTATAGAGCTTTTTTCTATCATATGCCCTATCTGCATATAGTGCTTTTATAGCATATTTAACATCAAATTTCCCCAATGCTCCATAGTGATCAGAGTAGACGCCATTACTGTATTTTGTAGCTATGACTTGTTTGCTCAACATTATGTGCAATTTTCTTACTTGTTTATAGCCGCGTTACTCTCTATCTTTGCTATTTTCTTTGCTGTGTGTTGTTGTATATACTAATTCCTGTACTGTCTATAGCAATTTCGATATCTTCCATGTTATTTTTATCAACTCTGCAATCATTGATCTTAATATCAAGTTTCTTTTGATGCTTGTGAATAGCTGCAAATTTTTTCCTATTTGTTCAATGTATCCCTCTAAAAATCCCACTGTTTGTCTCAAACCTATTCTGAATAGATGGGTTATTATATGTATCAAAATTACCACTTTGTTGCTGTAAATATTGTTGCCACCCTACATTTTTGGCCCAATTTCATACCAATTTTCTATAGCTTCGTTGATATAATGAAAAATATTTCCTCTTTTTTCTAGAAATTTGTTATATTCTCTATGGTTACTGACTCTCATTTTTTGTGGCATATTTATCCTTAAATCGTCATTTTATAATGAATTTAGTCAGGAATCACTAGTTTTTCTGCTGCTATGCAACAAAGCCACCCCAGTGTCATGCTACTTGAATGACAAGAAAAAACCCACTGGGATAACAAGACTGAGATAGACTAGAAATTAAACGCTACTCCAGCTTCTGCACCAACAGTGCTGTAAAGAACTTTGATTCCGGCATCGTCTTTAGCTGCCTTACCAAAGTTAGCACCATAAGAGCCGAAATAACGAGCACCAGCATAAAGCTTGATTTCTGGAGTTACGTCATAGCTAACACCAGCTTTTGCTTGATAAGCAACACCAAATCCAGAGGCTTTATCACCAGTAGCTTTTGTTGCTAAAGGATTGCTTACATATGCTGCACCAACACCAACACCAACATATGGAGTGATAGGCATATCTTCAATTGCTATATCGTAATACACGTTAACTAATCCTGAAAATGCTGTTAAACTGTCTGCAATTGCTGGATCAGGAGCTTTCTCAAGTGTATCCTTACTTAGCTGCGAATAAAGCCCTTCAATATCAACTCTGATGTCGTCCATTTTGTAACCAAATGCACCACCACCAGCCATAAAAGAAGCTTTATAAAGGTCAGTAGTTGTACCAGTATCCGCATTCTTCTTTTTAGCACCTGTAGCACCATCAATGTTTGTGAAAAGAGGTAAAATTTCACCATTATATTGCAAACGAACGTAGTAGCTAGTTTCTTCATCACTTATTGGACCAACAGGATCTGAAAAAGCAGAGTTTGATAAACTTAGCAACGTTGCTAAAGCGGCTGCTGAAAAAAACTTTTTATAATGCATAATTGTCCTCGTAAAAAAATTAAAATTCCACTCTAGCAGTCTAAGTAACAACTAAAGTTAAGTCAAGTGCTAACTTAATAACACAAAATATTCTACATTTTAACTAATTTTTGGGAAAAGACAAAGATTTTATTAATGAATAAATAGAGTTACACGACTTTTTTACTCTTGATTTTTTGGTATAGCTAACACAGGTAAGATTTACTATCGAAAGATCTCGTCATCCCGCTGCTTGTTAGCGGGATCTATAGCTAAAGTGGCTTAGGTTTACCTACAATTTGAAAAACAAAAATTCGTCATTCCGCTACGGTATGAAGTAGGGCTGTGCTAGCTATAGGCGTATTATATAAAGAAGTACTAGCGTTGAAAATATTAAAAAAGAAATACTTACACTAAAAGAAACTTCAGTAGTATAGAAATAAATTCAAAAAGGAAGTTTGAACCCAGGTGGTAAACCCATCATACCTGCAAGATCAGAAGTTGCATTTGCCATATCTTCTTCTGCTTTTTTAACGGCATCATTAAACGCTGCTGTTACTAAATCCTCTACTATATCTTTTTCCTCATTTCTCATAAGTTCTAAGTCTATGTTCACCTTTTTAGCTTTATAGCTACCTATTTTTATGACTTCCACTAATACAGAAACTTTGCCACCACCAGAAATACCTTGAAACTCTTTCCCAACATATTTTTCTTGAGCTTCTGCAAGTTTTTTTTGCATCTCTTGCGCTTGTTTCATTATTTGACTAAAATCCACAACTTACTCCTTATTTTCTATATTAACTACTTTTGCACCTTTAAATGTATCAAGTATATCCTTAACTGCAGGTGCATAATTTAAATTACTCACTTCCCTATTTATATAACCCGTATCAACTGTAATAACCCACTCCTGCTGAGTCACCTGGTTTAAGTAATTTTTTAAATCATTGCAAAAATTACTATCCAACTTAGATACAGCTTTTAATTTTAAATATCCAGGTTTACAATCTATTAATTGTAGATTATTACACAGTTGTTTGTAAAGATAAATTTGGTTACTCCGCCTTAATAGTTGCAAAACTTTGTCAAAATCATAATTTTGTTGCTGTTCATTTCCTATACTATGCGTATTTCCCTGCTGTGCATTCTGCGAAAGAATTTTTTTGACCACTTGTTCCGGAGAAGGCAGATCAGAAAGATAACAGAGGCTAATTAACATCATTTCAGCAGCAACATCGTTGCATGTTGAAGTTTTTATATCTTGAATACCTTTAAGCAACACCTTCCACAATCTCGAAAAAAATATTAAAGACTTCTTTATACTTAAATCTTTTATCCTATTCTTTTCATACTCTGTAACTGCATTATCAATCTCTTTTGTAATCAAAAAACGGCATACTAACTGAATTGTTTGCAATAGACCTTCAAAAATACTAAGTGGGTTTGCTGTTTTTATCGCCTTGTCAAACACTGATAGAGCTTTCTGTAAATCACCTTCTAATATTGCTCCTAATAGATCGAATATAATATCTTTATCCACTAGGCCAAGTATGTCTATCACATTTTTAGTGGATATTGCACCATCTTTGCTATATAGCACTGCTTGATTCATCAAAAACAAGGCGTTACGCATTGAATTTCCAGAATGTCGTGCAATTAACTCTAATGCTCCCTTTTCAATGGAATAACTCTCTTTTTGTGCAACATCATTTAAACGTTCTACTATTTTAGCTACAGGAATGTTGTGTAAATCAAATCTTTGACAACGTGCAATAATAGTTATTGGTATCTTTTTTATTTCTGTAGTTGCTAAAATGAATTTTACACTAGATGGTGGCTCTTCTAGGGTTTTAAGTAATGCGTTAAATGCACTGCTGGATAACATGTGTACTTCATCTATAATGTAGACTTTGAATTTAGAGCTTATAGGTGAATAGCAAATATCTCCCAGGATTACTTTAACATCGTCAATGCTAGTGTGACTTGCTGCATCGATTTCAATTACATCTGGATGGCTTGAATTTTTTATTGCTAGACAATTTTCACATGATCCGCAAGGTTCAAAAATTGGCCCCAGGGAACAATTCAAACATAAAGCTATTATCCTTGCAGTGGTGGTTTTACCAACTCCACTACTACCAGAGAGCAGTATAGACTGTGGGATTTTGTTTAAAATAAAAGCATTTTCTAATACACGCACTAATATATCTTGACCTACTAGATCTTTAAAGCTACTAGGACGATGTTTTAATGCTATATTCATAGCCTCGGATAAAACAAATAATGAAATAGGTATGCAACCCAAAAAGGTTTTGATATGGCTGCTTCATTTCTGATCTGACCAAATTACAGAGTTTTTGCCTGCATACCTTATAAAATATTATACTTTTTTTTTTATTTAGCAAGGTATATCCTATATTAACCTTAATAATTTATATGTTAGATCTCTTGCAACATTACTTTGGAGTAAACAACTGTTACCTAAAATACTCTTCTCTTGTCATCCCAACTTGGATCCAGAGAAAAAAGATGTGGATTTCAGTGTCACACACTGGAATAACAACCTATAGGTACTGGGATAACAAAAGAGGAATATTATGATTTTATATCATTTTCCTCTTTGTCCATTTTCACGAAAAGTTAGAACTTTTCTAAAAGAAAAAAAATTAGGCTGCGATCTAGTGTATGAAAATCCGTGGGAAAAACGGAATGAATTTATGGAGATCAATCCAACTGGGCAAGTACCAGTATTAATAGATAATAACTTTGTAATAGCGGATAGTAATGCCATTTGTGAATATATAGAAGAGACTTACAATAGCGACGTCAAATTACTTGGTTCATCCACTATTATTAAGTCTAAAATACGCGCTCTAATTAATTGGTTCGACAACAAATTTTACAATGAAGTTACTAAGTATATTATGAATGAAAAAGTAATTACTAACCGCAGCCCTGACTCTAGATTTCTTCATGCAGCTCAGCATAACCTGCCTTGCCATATGGAATACATCGAACACTTAATTAACAAGAACGTTTGGCTTGCAACTGATAAGTTCACTTTGGCTGATATTGCTTTAGCATCGCATATTTCCGTAATGGATTATGTAAGTAGTTTTCCATGGGAAAAAAGTAAAATTTTAAAAGAATGGTACTCCATTGTTAAATCAAAGCCTTGTTTTCGTGAGATATTATTAGAGAGAGTTTCCGGTTTAACCCCTCCTAAACATTACGCTGACCTTGATTTTTAACTTATGTTAGCTTTAAAGCTACAGTCATTCCTTCATCAGTTGGAATCAATATAGAGAAGTATTTCTTTTCATCTGATAATCTATTATTAAACTCCCTCATAGCATGCCATGATTTTTCTGATACTTCTTTTGGAGGCGATTCTAAAAATACTGTATTAAATAATAGAGTGTTATCTGCAACGATTAACCCATCTTGTTTAATGTATGACTCTGCCCAATCTAAATACTTAGGATAACTACTTTTGTCAGCATCGATTAATATCATGTCAAATGGTGCCTTTGCTGATAATTCATTAATTTTTTCCAGTGCATCACCTTCTATTAGAGTAATTTTATCACTTAGATTAAAAGCACTAAAATTTTTTTTTGCTATTCTTGAGTGTTGAGGATTATTTTCTATTGTATATATATGACCGTCTTTCAGTAGAGCTTTTGCCATGCAAATCGACGAATAACCGTATAACGTGCCAATCTCAACAATACTTTTGATTTTATGGATTTTTATAAATAAACTTAATAGCTTTCCTTCTTCAGGGCCAATCTGAATATGTTGCTTTTTTTCAAGAATACAATATTCTTCTATTTTTTTATATTCTTTTGCAAATAGATTTCTTATATATGATAATTTTGTACTAAAATTATTACGCATTACGTTTTATATTATAAATTAGGGAAACTTAATTCATACACAGTTTATAAATATAATAATATAGTTTAAAATAATAAAAACATTTATTTTAAGTTATTATTTCATAGTATAAAATTTTAAGTGACAAAAATTATTATATATCGTACTATGGTTAACTAGTATAATAAACAATCGATTATTATACTAGAATTAAAGGGATTGTTTATGCGCATTTCTCTTTTTAAAATATAATTTTTATAATCAATTAGAGGGGGTTATATGTCTTATACTATTGCTAGTGAAGTTGAAACGTTAAACAAAAAATCTAACAAGAATGAAGGGGTTATGTTACTACATAATCCAGCTTATCGTGAAAAGTATAAAGAACGTTTTAATGAAGCTCAGAGAAAAGTTATGGATATGGTTCAGTTTTATGATGGGACAATAGTATTAATAGAGAATAAAATCGCTATGTATTACTACACTTGGCACAGTAAAAAAAGAGAGTTTGAGCGTAAAAAACAACAAACAGTAGTGAAAAACAATGACTCAGCATAGAGTCTTTTATATGGTAAGCTACAGTGATATTACTTCACTATAGCTTTTCCATATAATTTATCTATCACATCAGTGAGATATTTCAGCTCTTTATACCCTTCATGTTTAACTTTATTACACTCTATATATGACTTACCATCGTTAAGCTTGATGAAAAATATTGGAGTGGCTGTGATACCAAGTTTATTGATTGCCAGTGATTTATCATTTACGATTTTATCCATAATTTTCTTATCATTAATGCATTGGTTAAATGCATCTTGCTTTAAGTTGCTTAGTGCAGCAATTCTTTGTAGTAAAGTCAAATCACTTAAATTGTAGTAATTCCACGAATCTATTGAGTTAAAAACAGCTTTGTTAAAATTAAAGTATTCTTCTTGTTTTTCGTAGCAATGACTTAGCATTGCAGCCTTTAGCCCTCTGTAATCCAAAGGAAAATGACGAAATATATATAACATCTTACCTGTGTCTATATATTTCTCTTTAATTTTAGGAAAAACATTCTTATGAAAAAGAGAGCAGTGATAGCAAGTTAATGAAGCATATTCTATCATTAGAATTGGTGCTTTTGGATCTCCTAATAATTTATCATCAGGTAATAGTGATAGTAACTCCTTTGATGTTATTTCATTAGTTTCTTTTTGAATACGTTGGTTACTGGATTTAACAACTGCATAAGAATTAACACTCATAAGAATTAGTAAAAACAATAGTCTGAAAATCATTACAATACAAACACTTAACTTACTAAAAAAATTACATATTTATATTAATAATGTCAAGATAACTTTTGTTTAGCAAGGCTTTCAGCCCTATCTTTAAATGCAGCAATTATTTTACTCTGTGTATATTTATATACTGAGTTTAATAAAGTGGAAAATGAGTTGGACTTAAACTTAAACTCTATATAAAACTTTACCATAGTTTTATTTTCATCTATGGGAATGAATTGCCATTCATTGTATAGATGTTTAAATATTCCATTTGATGATACAGCTTTTATCCAACCTTCATTTGTTCCACTTGGAGAAAGAAAGGTTACTTCTGATGTGTACTTTCCTTTAATTCCATGAAAAGCTGCGAGAAGATCCACAACCATTTGGTTGTCAATTTTTTCTTTTATATAAACGGCTTTGCACCAAGGAACAAAATCGGGATACCTTTCAACATCAATTACAATTTGGAACACTTCATTAGGCGAACATAGGAAGGTACCTTGTTCTCTGCATTGATGAAGCATAAATGTTAAACCAATCAAAATAGGATCCGTATCTACCGTCAGCCTTAGTAGATTCCTGAGACTAAAGTTAAGGTGGGCATCGCTTATTAATTTTAACGAAATCAATAGAGGCAATTCCCTTGACTAGAAATTATCGCTCGGGAAGTTTAACTTAACTCATAACGCATAGCACAGACCCTTACTTGAATTATAGATGATTTACACAAGGCATGTCTATAGGTATATTAAAAGTCAGCGATTATTATTTAATCTTTATTAAACTTTGCATTCTAAGTATCATAGTTAATAAATATATCTTATGAACATTACTAAAGTTTTAATCATTATTGTTTTTATTGTAATTTCTTCAAGAGCTTACACTAGTTGTACAGATCACAAAATTTTTGTGCATACTATGAAGCAACAAGTGGATGGTATATCTATAAAAGGAAATAGAAAAAACCTAGGACATGTACACGAAAAGCTTCAGGAGGTCATTCAGAATAATGTTAACCTCAAAGGAATATCGCAATTCGTTATAGGAAAACATTGGGCTTTAGTTAAACAAAAAGAAGATTTTTTAAGAGAGTATGAAGTGTATCTTACGCGTTTGTGCGTTAAAATTTTATATAAATACATGCATGATAGTGAAATGATCATAATGAGTACAAAAGCAGTTGACGATGAAACTTGCTTAATTGGTACAAGATTTTCTTACGGTGATGAAGAATTTACAAATATTGATTTTAAAGTTACTAAAAATAACAGTTCTTTCTTGATAAGTGATGTTGTAATGAGTGGAATAAGTATTGCTATTAATCAACGTTCTCAATTTAGTGAAAAAATCGACACGCATGGCATAGCAAGCGTTATAGCTGAATTAAAATGCAATAACAATCCATGATATATATGCCTCATTGGCCTAAACCGCTTGGTAGTAGACCAAAGGATTTTTCTCTTGATCACATAAAAAGCTTTCTAAATAAATTGGGCAATCCTGAGAAAAAAATGCTGCCAATAATTCATATAGCTGGAACTAATGGGAAAGGCTCAACACTAGCATTTATAAGATATATAATGCAAGCAGCAGAGTATAAGGTCCATGCATACACTTCTCCACATTTGGTGAATTTTAATGAAAGAATAGTTATTGCAGGCAGTTATATCGACGATAATGAATTATATAGCTTATTAGAAGAATGCCGTGCCGTAATTGCAGAACAACCTATCACTCTGTTTGAAGCTGCAACCATTGCAGCTTTTTTAGCTTTTTCTCGTCATAAAGCCGATATAACTTTAGTTGAAGTGGGTATGGGTGGAAAACTTGATGCAACAAATGTTATAGATAGTCCGATTTTAACAATCATTACCTCCATTGCCCTTGATCATACAGAATATCTTGGCCCTACTATAGAAATTATAGCAGGTGAAAAGGCTGGAATAATGAAACCTAATGTTCCTTGCGTAATAGCACCACAAGAAAAATCTGTAATGAACACGCTAGAACACCACGCAATAAATAAGAAATCTCCTTTATATAGAGGAGGTCTTGAATGGAATTGCGAAAAACAACTATCTGTCATCCAAACTGGGATCCAGAAACAAAAAAATGAGTGGTCACGTGCTGGAGCTCAAATGATTTTTCAATCAGCTATTCAATCAATAGAATTTTCTTTGCCATCTTTAAAGGGTGATCATCAGGTGATTAATGCAGGCAATGCTATTGCAGCATGTAGTATTTTAAGTGGAAAATACGGATTTGATATTGGAGAAGAGGATATTACTTCAGGTTTACAGAGTACCTACTGGCCTGCACGACTAGAGCTCATAAAAGAGGGTAATTTAATTTCCCTACTACCGAAAGATTGGCAATTATTTTTAGATGGTGCGCACAATAATGACGGTGCTAAAGTGCTATCTCAGTGGGTAAAAGATAATTTTGCTGAAGGTATCTATATAATTTTTGGTGTTACTCGTAACAGAAATGTGGAAGAGTTCCTAGAGCACTTAAAGCCATATATCAAACTACTATGTGCGGTTTGTGTTAAGTCTGAACCTAAAGCAACAAATACAAATTTGATTAGGGAAAAAGCCAATAACATAGGAATAAAAGCAGTTGAATGTGAATCAATTGGCGATGCAATATCAAATCACATATTAAAAGCCTCTATCCAAAACATCAAAACCATACTAATCTGTGGCTCATTGTTCCTAGCTAGAGACTTCGCTATGGAGAATAGCTAACTTTGATGATATGTGAGCATTAACTGACCGATGGGGAAATAACTTTGATTGCTCATAGTACTGCTTGGTTGTTCGTCATCAACTTCTACAAGTGGACCATCACCTTTAAATTGCTCCTCAATTGAATTTATAGTTGTCTTTTTGAGAATATAATTACTTGCAGCATTTAAAACAGGTGAGGTAACAATTAAAAGCGTGAATGGTAATGAAAGTAATAAGCCGGATAACATCATAGAGTTAGTTATACCAAAGCCGTTGGCAACTAAATCTAATCCCACACCGAAAAACATTAAAGATGTACAGATTATTTTGCTCAAAATCAATGAATTTTTTAGCCACTTTAATTTAGTCCTATCACTCTTTGAAAAATTTCCGCATTCTTGGTCAAAGTTAAACAACAATAAAATATTAGTCTGACTATTAAACTCTTTTCCATTTCTAGTATAAATGCTCTTAATAGCTGAATTCAAAATAAATCCTGCTAACAAGGGAGCAAAAAAACCTACTGCTATTGGTACATTACAAGAAATACCATTAATTATTAAAAATGCAATTGATGTGAAGACCACTAAAAGACTTCCTAAGAGATTTGAATAAGAAGAATATTTTGAATAAGCAGTTACATTATTGTTAATTGACTGCTGCTTACTATGGAGTTTATTTCTGCCCTTATCATCTAAGTATTTTTGCAATTCTTCATAACTGCGACTTCACAACTTACTGCGTAATTCTTTCATTAAATTATTTCTTTCACTGAGACCTTTCTCCAACGGCTCTATTATAAATTCTTCAAAAAATGGCTTATTTGATGCAATAACCTTAAATTTCTCCTCTGCTTCTTTATTGTTTGGGTTTTTATCTGGGTGATATTTTAACGATAATTTACGGTATCGTGCATTGAACTCTTTCCTAACAGTCTCAATGCCAGAATTTACCACATCCTTTTTCTGAATACCAAACGTTAAAAACAACCGCTTAAAAGCGTGATACTCATTTTCATTCAAAACATTTCTAGCCATATTACACCTACAAATTAACTAACTATTAATGTTCTATAATATACATATTTCCAAACTATGTCAATTATTTCATAAACATCTCTGGTAAAAATTATTTCTATTATGACTAGCATGATAAGTGTATGAAGCAACCAAAATTGTCATTACAGCGCTTAGTGTACGACAGTGCTCCAACATTTAGGGTTGCAGTTTGCATGGCAGGCGGCGTCATCTGAGTAGCTGACCTATCCAAGCGGTGTCATCCAAGCAGACCTATTGATTTTACCCTTGGCAATAGAAGCTCTAGAGCAAATTATTTAAATGAAAATGAAGTAACAACGATAATTCATCAAAATGGGTATAGGATTTGGGGAAATAGGACATGTTCAAAAGATGAAAGATGGGCTTTTCTGTCAGTGAGAAGGACTGCAGATTTAATCAATAGACCTGCTGCAAAAGGTGATTGAAAAAATAATGTGAGAGAAGTAGAAGAAGAATAAGCAGATTGAGTAAGGTAAAAAAATGAGCTTTAGTTACTATAACATGAAGAAACACCCAAGAAACTTTCGTAGTATAACAGGTTTAACTATAGAGGAGTTCGAAAAGGTAGTGGAAAAAGTTAGGTCTGGGTGGGAAAGAGTTGAAAAACAGAAAAAGTGCCATGGTAGAAGATCACAACTACCAACTCTAGAAGATAAGTTATTTTGCGTAATTTTGTACTATCGCACTTACATAACACATAGATTTTTAGGGTGCCTGTTCAATGTTCACAACGCAAATGTATTTAGGTTACTGAAGAAAATAGAGCCATTACTTGCCAAAAAAGTTACTATAACAAAAGATAGAAGTATGACACCAGAAAAAATACTGAAGATTCTGGCTGATGTTACAGAACAGCAAATACAGAGACCAGAAGATAGTAAAAAACGGAAGAAATCATATTCAGGAAAAAAAAAGAACCAACACTATGAAAACTGAGATTGTTATCGAAGAAGGTGGAAGAATTTTATCAGTGTCAAATTCATATCGTGGTAGAATTAATGATTTTCGCATAAGGAAACAAGAAAAATATTTACCAATCGATAGCATAAAATATGCCGATTCTGGATATCAAGGTTGGCAAAAATTGCAAAGCAATGTTATAATTCCATATAAAAAGTATCGTAAAAAGCCATTAACTCCAGAGCAGAAAGAGCATAATAGAAGATTAGCATCATTTAGAATGAGAGTAGAAAATAAGATCCGTGAGATAAAGATATTTAAGATTATGTCTCATGTTTACCGCAATTTTCAGAAAAAATACAACCTGAGGTTCAATATTATTGCTGGTATTGTGAATCTTAAGCACGCCTTTTAGTTAACCTTGATTTTAGTCACCCTCCTTTCCTTCTTTTTATTGCTTGATTCTCAGCAGGTCTTTAGTTAAATCAAGTGAAGTAAGACTTGTAAGTTTGGCTAACTCTTTTGCAATTTCAACACTAATCTTGTAATCAGTTAAATGAAGTGAAGTAAGATTTTTGAGCTTAGCTAATCCTTTTGCACCTTCAACACTAATCTTGCACCTAACTAAACTAAGCAAAGTAAGATTTGTGAACTTAGCTGATTCTCCTGCAGCTTCAACACTAATCTTGCACCCAGTTAAATAAAGTGAAGTAAGATTTTTGAGCTTGGCTAGTTCTTTTGCAACTTCAACACTAATCTTGCACTTAGTTAAATAAAGCCCTGCAGTATTTGGTCTGTCTCTTAAAAGGTCTACTAACTTACATCTATGTAATCTAAATCACGTAAAACTAAAGTGTTACCCCGTATTTCGAATGTCATTTATTCCACCACATTATTAGAGAATATTTCAACTCTACATAATATTTCAACAAAAGTCTACTTCTTACCCTTAATCAACTCTAAAGCCTTCTTCAAATCTATACTCTCAATATCTGCACTCTTGCCCAAAGCAACGTTCGTTTTACCGCATTTTATATAGAATCCATACCTACCGTTGCAGATGAAAACTTCTTTTCCTTTTTCATTAACCCCGAGAGATTTTAACTCTTTGCGTGGACTGTTTGCAATAATTTGTACAGCTTCGCTCAATTCTGTATTCAGCACCTCTTTAGAGCTTTTTTTAAGAGAAAAATATCTACCATCATAAAAAATATAGTACCCAAATCGTCCAAGGCCTATTTTTATTTCCTTTCCGGTCTCAGGGTGTTCTCCGATTACTTTTGGCAAGGAAAGTAACTGAGTAGCGGTATTCAGATCAATATCATTAACATTTAGATCCTTTGGTATGGAAACTGTTTTTTTCTTTTTGGACTCACTATTAAACTCAAGGTAAAGCCCAAAAGGGCCTTTTTTGATTACCACCTCTTGACCTGTTACATTGTCCACGCCTAAACTTTTTGGATATTCTGAATTGTCGTTAATACCTGTAATTTCCTTTGTATGGTTGCATGCAGGATAGTTAGAACATCCAAGAAACACCCCGGCTTTTCCAAAGTTTAATTTCAATATACCATCGGAACAATCAGGACATTTCTTACCTATTTCTTCTTTTCCTTCCTCTGAACAAAACCAATCGACTACCAAGTCATTAATACCGCTAAAAATCTCATCATGCGTCATTTGCTTGACAGAGTTTACAAGACTAAAGAATGGCACCCAAAAGTAGCCTAGTTCTTTTTTCCAATCTGCACGTCCATTTGAGATTAAATCAAGCTTCTCTTCCATTTGTGCTGTGAAGTCATACTCTACACAACGCTGAAAAAAAGTTTCTAAAAATATGGTAACGATCTTACCACGACTGCTTGGAATAAATCTTTTATTATCCAGTGTAACATACTCACGATCCTGCAATACCGAAATAATTGTCGCATAAGTTGATGGACGGCCTATACCGATTTCCTCCATTTTTTTAATGATACTTGCTTCACTATAACGAGGTGGCGGTTGAGTGAAATGCTGTTTTGGCTCAACTGAAATCAGCTTACATGCTTCCCCTTCCTTCATGGCAGGTAGCAGGCCTTCATTTTCGGCTTCCATGTTATCTTGATAGACTTTATAAAAACCATCAAAGAATATACTTGATCCACTTGCTCGCAGAATCACTTTCTGATCAGTAGAACTAATTTCAACTACCACTTGATCAAGAATCGCCGATTCCATTTGACTTGCAATGGTTCTTTTCCAGATTAAATCGTACAATTTAAATTGCTCTGGCGTTAAGTAATCCTTAATACTACCCGGCGTTCTATTGATATCAGTTGGACGAATTGCTTCATGTGCTTCTTGAGCATTTTTGACCTTTTTTACATATTTACGAGGAGACTGTGGTAAATATTTATCACCATATAACGACTTAATTGACCCTCTAATTGAGTTTATAGCCTCATCTGCAATATGAAACCCATCTGTACGCATGTAAGTTATCAACCCTACAGTTTCACCACCAATATCGATACCTTCATATAAATTTTGCGCTATGCGCATAACATTTTTCACGTTAAAATACAGCTTATTCACTGCATCTTGCTGAAGACTTGAAGTAATAAATGGAGGAAGTGGGTTTCTCTTAACTTGCTTGCGTTCTACTGTGCTTACAGCATATTGCCTTGATTCAATCTCCCTGACTAAGTTCTTTGCTTCTTCTTCATTTTTAATATCAAATTTTTCTAGCTTCTTATTGTCATAGTGACTCAGCATAGCAAAAAAAGCCTCATCTTTGCTATTTTGCATTTCTGCCTTTATGCTCCAATACTCCTGTGTTATAAACTTACTGATTTCATCTTCCCGTTCGCATATAAGCTTTAATGCAACAGACTGCACTCGCCCTGCAGACTTGCTCCCCGACAATTTCGTCCATAACAGTGGTGACAAACTAAATCCAACTAGATAATCCAAAGCTCTGCGTGTTTGCTGTGCGCGCACTAAGTCCATATTAATTTCACGTGGATTCTTTATTGCTTCTTGAACTGCTCTCTTTGTTATCTCATTAAAGACTACTCTATAAATGTTGTTTTCATTACTGATTGCTTTCTTTTCTTTTAATGTCTCTATCACATGCCAAGCCATTGCTTCTCCTTCTCTGTCTGGGTCTGTTGCAAGATATATATCTGATGCTTTACTCGCTGCTTTTACTAACTCTTTTATATACTTTTCTGCTTTTTCAATGGTTTCATACTTTATAGCAAAATCATTATCCGGATCGACAGAACCGTTTTTTGCTGGAAGATCCCTCACATGTCCAAAGGATGCAGCTACTTTGAACTCTTTACTTAAATATTTGCCTATTGTCTTTGCTTTCGCAGGTGATTCAACTATTAATAATGCCATATTGTTAATTATTTTAGTATTTAAAGATAATATGTTGAGAAATATACGATGAAAAGTAAAAAAATATTTTAATAGGTCTTGTGAATTTTACAGAGTAGGTTGTTCATGGTTTCCAGAAAACCCTTGGACCTTGCTATTTTCAAGTGAATTTGAAGGTCTATTACAATAGTATATGATTGCAGAAGCAACCAGACAACAAGCTCCAACTGCTATTCCCACTGCTATAGGGAGAGTAGACCGGCGGACCTTCCCCGCCAGCCTCTCGCAGAACTGTGCATGAACCTCTCGACTCACGCAGCTCCCATTATTCGGCCCTTGCTACTAATTATAGCATAATCAAGGACTCTGTTTTAATCAATTGCTCATCCCATTTCTGGTTGACAAATAACTAAACTAAATCCCTTCGCTCCATCTTCATTACAGAGACTTCTTCACTACTACGCACCCCTGTTTTCCGCATCGGTACTCTCACCCTTGGAGTTTAGCTCCTTGGATTTCTCCCTTATCATCAAAACGACAGGTTCCCGCAGTTCCACGCAATAGCCCAAAATAGATTCACGCCACCTCTATGCCGGACGCCACCTATCCAGTAAACAAGCTCCCGATAGATTTATCCCAGGTTAGGTTAGACACCTGGTTTTGACGTCGTCTAGTTCCTTTCGACACTTTATCAGTGGTTCATTTGCATTCGTCTCTCTATTTCACACATGACACATAATTGCGCCTTTTCCATAACGCTTACTACCTTGGCTCTTTACCAAAGCAGCTTATGGTTGTTTGAAGCCTGCTCTTGTAAACCGGCTCCGAGGGGCCCACCCTCATCTATTGCGTAGCTTTTGCACTTAGTTTGCTCTTACTTGAACAATAGACCTGCTGCAAAAGGTGATTGAAAAAATAATGTGAGAGAAGTAGAAGAAGAATAAGCAGATTGAGTAAGGTAAAAAAATGAGCTTTAGTTACTATAACATGAAGAAACACCCAAGAAACTTTCGTAATATAACAGGTTTAACTATAGAGGAGTTCGAAAAGGTAGTGGAAAAAGTTAGGTCTGGGTGGGAAAGACTTGAAAAACAGAAAAAGTGCCATGGTAGAAGATCACAACTACCAACTCTAGAAGATAAGTTATTTTGCGTAATTTTGTACTATCGCACTTACATAACACATAGATTTTTAGGGTGCCTGTTCAATGTTCACAACGCAAATGTATTTAGGTTACTGAAGAAAATAGAGCCATTACTTGCCAAAAAAGTTACTATAACAAAAGATAGAAGTATGACACCAGAAAAAATACTGAAGATTCTGGCTGATGTTACAGAACAGCAAATACAGAGACCAGAAGATAGTAAAAAACGGAAGAAATCATATTCAGGAAAAAAAAAGAACCAACACTATGAAAACTGAGATTGTTATCGAAGAAGGTGGAAGAATTTTATCAGTGTCAAATTCATATCGTGGTAGAATTAATGATTTTCGCATAAGGAAACAAGAAAAATATTTACCAATCGATAGCATAAAATATGCCGATTCTGGATATCAAGGTTGGCAAAAATTGCAAAGCAATGTTATAATTCCATATAAAAAGTATCGTAAAAAGCCATTAACTCCAGAGCAGAAAGAGCATAATAGAAGATTAGCATCATTTAGAATGAGAGTAGAAAATAAGATCCGTGAGATAAAGATATTTAAGATTATGTCTCATATTTACCGCAATTTTCAGAAAAAATACGACCTGAGGTTCAATATTATTGCTGGTATTGTGAATCTTAAGCACGCCTTTTAGTTAACCTTGATTTTAGTCACCCTCCTTTCCTTCTTTTTATTGCTTGATTCTCAGCAGGTCTAGTGAAAAAAAAGGCAAAGAAACCCTAGGGTGGCTAGTATTCAAATTCTCCCTTGTCTATTTGACGTCTTTTACTGTCTTAAACGCTTTATAAGCGCGTTTCAGCTTATATAGGTAGAAACCTAGAAGTTTTATAAAGACATGAGGTGCACATAGCGCAAAAATTAAGCATGATTTACGCCAAATACATTAAGTTTTTTTGTCATTAATCCACTGCAGAGATTGCAAAGATAAATAATTAGC
Organism: Wolbachia endosymbiont (group A) of Conops quadrifasciatus; assembly: GCF_964027015.1. NCBI lineage: Bacteria > Pseudomonadati > Pseudomonadota > Alphaproteobacteria > Rickettsiales > Anaplasmataceae > Wolbachia > Wolbachia endosymbiont (group A) of Conops quadrifasciatus. The sequence continues at coordinate 144,737 of NZ_OZ034722.1, read as the reverse complement.
TTCAGTTTCATGATAAAGGAGGTGGCGGAGTTTGTCAAGGAAGTTTTTGTAGCTCTCATGGTTTTTGCGTCACACGCTGCCATGTGGTATACAAATTTCCTTCGAATTACAACGTACGTGCACTCTATATGCACTTAATACTCTCTTATCAAAATCTCAAGAATCTGCACTATATTTAATGCTGCGCCTTTGCGCAGATTATCAGCCACTATCCACATATTTAATCCGTGTTCAACAGTATTGTCTCTTCTAATACGCGATACATATACAGCATTCTCCTGTATAATATCAATTTGAGTGATGTATTCACCGTCTTCACGCCTGTTGTACACTAAAACTCCACTATCTTCGGCTTCACTTAGCACTTCACGAGCTTGTTCTTCAGTGATATGTTGATCAAATTCTACATTTACTGCCATAGCGTGACCGATAAAGACGGGTACTCTTACACAAGTTGCAGTAACTTTTATATCTTCCTCTAAAATTTTTTTTGTCTCCTCTTGCATTTTCCATTCCTCTTCTGTAGAACCATTTTCCATGAATTTCCCTACATGGGGAATGCAATTAAACGCTATTTGCTTGGGGAATATCTCGGGCTTTTTAGTCTCATTCATGAAGATTTTTTTTGTCTGGTCATAGAGCTCATCCATTGCTGCTTTGCCTGCGCCAGAAGTTGATTGATAAGTTGAAGCAACGATTCTCTTTATTTTTGCTTTCTGGTGTAATAGATGTAGTACTAGCAGCATCTGTATTGTAGTACAGTTTGGGTTGGATATTATGTTGTGGTTTTTATATTCCATAATTTTTTCTTTATTAATCTCCGGAATAATGAGTGGCACACCTTCTTTCATTCTAAAATGGGAACTGTTATCTATCACGATGCATCCAGCCTGTGTTGCAATTGGTACATACCTTTCAGAAACATGATATCCAGCACAGAAAATGGCTACATTAGTTCCAACGAAGTCATAATCCTCAAGGCATAAAACTGTTAACTCTTTGTCACCAAAACTCACCTTCTTCCCTTCTGATTTTTTCGATGCAAGTGCAATTACAGAATCTATTGCCTCATCTTGAAACTCATCAAGCGTGCTTAATACCTCACGCCCTACTCTTCCGGTTACTCCAATAACAGCAATTTTGTATCCCATATAGACGAACCTCTAACTTTAAAGTTCTATTATATTTTTACTGACAGAATTTACAATTGTTTTAATATTTTTACCTTGCAATTAATTGTAATTTAGCTATTATTATGCAATATTAGTAATATTACATAATAAAGTGAAAGATGAATAAAGAATACAATGAAACTAAGGTTAAACCTGCAATGTCTACATCTCAAGAGCCTGAAAGAACCAATGGATTAAAGGCTCAAAATGTTCTTTCGAAAAAAAGAAAGCCTGCAATAAATTTTGATGATAAAAAATATGGTGTAAAAAACCTTAAAATAGACCAACAGTTCCTAAATAAAAGACAAGAATCTTCAAAGCTAAGAGATTTCTTAAGATCAATACCAATAATAGGGAGATTTTTAGCAAGGATTTTCACACCTGAAAAAATAGAAATCATCAGTAACCCTATGTATGACAACATGGAAGAATATGAAAAATCGCAAGCAGGTCACTCCAGTAAGATAAAAGATGAGACTAGTGTAGATGATGAACACGCAAAAGAAGTAGATAGTAAACTTGAGAAGGGTAATGTTGAACAAGTGGAAAATAAGAAAAGTCGTTAAACTCTATTTTATTGTGCAGGAGCTCTGCAGTACCAAAATAAATAAATGGGTATGCCACTTGCGGTGAATAAGCTTGCGATCAGCAAGGTATTCACAGAAGTTTCAAATATTACCCAGCAGCAAAAGGTTGTTGCTATACTGCCAATTAAAAATTTGTAATAGTTTTTCTCCTTTATAATAACCTTGAGAAAAGCAAGACTGCATGCAAGGTAAACAAATAAAAATGAAACTACAGAAAAGTCGATAATTGATGTGATCTGTTTAGCAAAATTGTTGCTTGAAGTGAGAATTAGTAGAACTGAAGTGCCAACGGAGCTGATTGTTGTGCCCCAGAAAGGAGAACCGTGCTTGTTTCTTTTAGCAAAGAACTGTGGCATCAGTTTATCTTCTGCAAGGCCAAGGGCCACTTGTCCACTAGCTAGTACCCAAGCATTTAAACTGCCAACACAAACAATAAAAGCAACAATAGAAATGATCAAATGCCAATTACCTGGAAACATAATTTTTATTGCGTCAACATACGGCGCTTTTGAATTAACTAGATCATTGCCGTTTATCAATTCCATGATTGCAAGGCTATTAATGAAATATATAACTGCAACAGAGATTGTGCCAAGCACTATGGCTCTTGGTATAGTCTTGGCTGGATCGTTGACTGATCCTGCAGGTGCTGTTGCTGATTCAAGTCCAACAAAACACCATAGAGTGAGTAGTGTAGAGCGAGCAAGGACTTGAGACATCGTGAGGCTTGATATTTCCTCACTTATGATAAAATTATTCCTATCAAAGAAAAACAACGCTGTTACTGGTATAGCAAGCAGTGCGGTAATTTTGACAATCATCAATGGAAGCTCAACACATCCAGCAGTAGTGACACCTCTGAAATTTATTAGTGTAATGATCGTAAATAATAGTATTTCTAAAAATAAGCGTATATTTTGAATATATCCATGAAAGAGTGGAGTGAGATAGCCAATACTTGCAATGATCACTGCTGTCGTGCTAACCAATAAAATCACCCAATATGTCCAACCAACAAAGAAAGCTGCAGCAGGGCCAAAAGCATACTTTACATAAACGTGAGGGCCACCGGTTTCTGGAAATTTTGCGCAGAGTAAGGCAAAAACCAAAGCAAGAGATATAGTACCAAGCCCTGATATCACCCAGCTTATAAGGCTATATATGCCATATGGAGCAAGGCTAATTGTAAGCATAAAAATTCCAGAGCCAATTTGACTACTAATCACTAAGGCAAAAATAGCCCAAAAACCTATAGACCTGCTGAGAATCAAGCAATAAAAAGAAGGAAAGGAGGGTGACTAAAATCAAGGTTAACTAAAAGGTGTGCTTAAGATTCACAATACCAGCAATAATATTGAACCTCAGGTCGTATTTTTTCTGAAAATTGCGGTAAATATGAGACATAATCTTAAATATCTTTATCTCACGGATCTTATTTTCTACTCTCATTCTAAATGATGCTAATCTTCTATTATGCTCTTTCTGCTCTGGAGTTAATGGCTTTTTACGATACTTTTTATATGGAATTATAACATTGCTTTGCAATTTTTGCCAACCTTGATATCCAGAATCGGCATATTTTATGCTATCGATTGGTAAATATTTTTCTTGTTTCCTTATGCGAAAATCATTAATTCTACCACGATATGAATTTGACACTGATAAAATTCTTCCACCTTCTTCGATAACAATCTCAGTTTTCATAGTGTTGGTTCTTTTTTTTCCTGAATATGATTTCTTCCGTTTTTTACTATCTTCTGGTCTCTGTATTTGCTGTTCTGTAACATCAGCCAGAATCTTCAGTATTTTTTCTGGTGTCATACTTCTATCTTTTGTTATAGTAACTTTTTTGGCAAGTAATGGCTCTATTTTCTTCAGTAACCTACATACATTTGCGTTGTGCACATTGAACAGGCACCCTAAAAATCTATGTGTTATGTAAGTGCGATAGTACAAAATTACGCAAAATAACTTATCTTCTAGAGTTGGTAGTTGTGATCTTCTACCATGGCACTTTTTCTGTTTTTCAAGTCTTTCCCACCCAGACCTAACTTTTTCCACTACCTTTTCGAACTCCTCTATAGTTAAACCTGTTATATTACGAAAGTTTCTTGGGTGTTTCTTCATGTTATAGTAACTAAAGCTCATTTTTTTACCTTACTCAATCTGCTTATTCTTCTTCTACTTCTCTCACATTATTTTTTCAATCACCTTTTGCAGCAGGTCTATAGTCATTTTTTTCTCGTCTACTACTTTCAAAACACGTTCCCTCAGATCCTCACTTTGGCATCATTCTACCTTATCCAAAGCCATTTTATACCTTTTTATCCCTTCTGAGGTAACCTTTTTTCAGTTAGCTATAGGTATAAAATAATGGAGTATGTCTCTCCATCATTCAACAGCAATCACAGTATGTTTTTACAAATTTGAAAATTAGTGTTAAATAAAAATATAAATGCAAAAGGAAAAGAAATGATTGAACTTAAAGGCCAAGAAATTTGTGCAGGCGGAAATAAGAAAAATTTGATTATTTTTTTACATGGTTGGGGCTCAAGTGGCGATAATTTCATTCACCTTGCTAAAGTTATGAGCAAGTTTTTACCCGAGTCATATTTTGTAGCACCCAATGCTCCGTTTGAAAGAGAAATAGGTGATGGTTATCAGTGGTTCAGCTTGGAAGATCGTAGTGAGGAAGCGCTATATAATGGAGTAAAAAATGCTACATCAATTGTAAATCATTTCATTGATACAAAATTAAAGGAGCTTAATTTAAAAGATACGCAACTTTCTTTGGTTGGATTTTCTCAAGGAGCAATGCTTGCAATACATACAGCTCTCACCCGCTCTCAATCCTGTGCATCAGTTGTTGCATACTCTGGTAGGTTTCTTTCACCTTCAAAAACTGCACCAGAGATCAAGTCAAAACCTAACATATGTGTTATCCATGGTGATGCTGACGACGTGGTACCTTTTTCGTCCCTCGACTTAGCGGTTAAAGCTTTGAAAGAAAATGGAATAAATGTTGAAGGGCACCCAATTCATGCATTAGGGCATATTATTAATGAAGAGGGGATAAAATTAGGAGTAGAATTTATCAAGAAGAATTTTAAAAATTAATTTTTATGCACTTGTTTTGCTTTGGTTATGGATATGTGGCTAAATTTTTATCGAAAAAACTGCTGAACTTAGGTTGGAAAGTCAGTGGCACATCAAGAAGTAAAAATATACAAAATGTAATCCTCTTTAATTATGAGAAAGTTAGTCAAGATCTGCTTAAAAGCGCAACGCACGTTTTAATTTCTATTCCTCCAGATGGTGATGATGTTATGGAGAGATATGGTGATTGCCTGCAAAATGTTAAATGGTTTGGTTATTTGTCTGCAACTAGCGTTTATGGTGATTACTCTGGTAATTGGGTGAATGAGGAATCTGAAACAAAACCTATAGAAATCAGAGGAGAAAAGCGCCTTAGATCTGAAAAGAAGTGGCTGAATAGCAAACTGCCTGTACATATTTTTCGTTTAGCTGGAATATACGGTCCTGGTAGGAACGTGTTAATTGACTTACAGCTTGGCAAAGCAAAAAATGTGAAAAAAGAAGGGCATTTTTTTTCTCGTATTCACGTTGAAGATATATCGAACATTCTATTTTCTTCCATGCAAAACATAAAACCTGGTGAAGTATACAATTGTGCAGATGATTTACCCACTACACAATCTGAAGTGATAATGTATGCAGCCAAACTTCTCAATGTTAGTCCTCCAGAGCCAATTGAGGTTTCTTCCTTACCAGATTATGCACAGAGTTTTTATTTAGGGTCAAAAAAAGTAAGTAATGTTAAAATTAAAAAAGATCTTAATTTCTCTCTAATTTATCCTAACTATAAGGTGGGATTAGAAAGTTTGCATGTAAAAAAAAACTGAAATCACATCAGAATTATAGATAGGCCTATTGTTTAGTTCTGTAATTGTGTCCGTTCAGGAAAATGTTCTCTAGGTAAGATTGTGGAGTATTCGTTGCAGCATTTGGCTGTTCAATTACGTTGGTTGATTCTTTAGGTATACTATTTCCTTCAAAATTTCCATCTCGTATAGCTTCCAGAACGCTTTTTCCTCCTAAAAGACAGTTTTCTCCTAAACTTTTCCCCTTATCTTCTAACTCGTTAAGCCTTGCTTCGCTCTCCTTATCAATCTTTACTTCTATTTCATTACTATTTTTCTTAGGATTTAGATGAATACTGATTTTTCCTGCTTCACTATCAAAAGATAATGTTACACCTTGCTTACAAACATCCAGATAATTTCTTTTTCCGTTGTAGCTTTCAACTCTTACTATACTTTTCCCAATTTGCAGTATACCAACTCTTAAGTTTAAACCTTTATTCTTTTCATTGCTTAGGATTTTTGCAACTTCAACAGTACTATCTTGTGGATATTTTATAAAAAAGCACTCATTATCTATCTCTACTTTTAATTCTAATTTGTCCTTTTGAGCTTGCTCATTTTTGTTTACAATACTTTCATATGCTACATTTTTTAGATCGTTTTCAATTTCCTTACATTGTGCAAAGAGATCATTTACATAATTAGAATCAGAAGTTACATGTCCTAGCTCACCACCATCGAAAAGACCTCTTTCTACTTTCCCACCTTTTAACAATAAATCCCTAATGGTGTTTCTTATGATGTCTAAATTACCATCTTCCAGTGCTTCATTCGTGTTGTCATCATCTTGATCTTCATTGTTACAGGAAACATCCTGACCTCGAAATGCATGCGCTTTACTGCTAGGGCATAGGCCTTCATTCTTAATAACATCTATTATTTCTTCAAATATCAAATTTGTTACAGTTCTATAACGATCACCATAACATGAATTTAGTCTTATCCCTTTCCCTTTCCCTAAATATTTATTTGTTATGTATTGAATAAGCCTTAAAGCACTTCCTTTGTTATTTTCTTCTTCCACCTTTTTCATCTCCTTACAAAATTCATCAATCAGCTTCTCTTCATTTTTATTTAATGGTATTTCTAGATCCATTAAAAGTGAGCCATCTTTCGAAAAACAAGAATAATCTGAACTACAGCTCGAATTTGAGTCCCAATCACTTGATTCAGTATTAAGAGAGAACTTCGTCGGATCTTCTATATCACTTTCAAGAATTTGTTGGTCTATTGTTTGTTGCTTTTTTATCTCATAAGTCATGTTATATAACCATTACCCATTAATTCTTTGATAAATACTATAATACATAGGCAAGTCAGTAAAGAAATTTGACTTACATTACTCTACAACGATTTCGAGATAGAGGAATGAATTATTTTAGTTTTGATATTTAAACGTTTTGTATCTGCTGTAACGATTTCACTTCCAATTTGCTATTCTTTACATATTGAATTGCAAGCACTAACGCTTTACTCCCAGAAGCTGTGGTGCTATAAGCTATATTTTGCAAAATAGCAGTTCTCCTGATATCTTTGCTATCTGAGACTGATTTCACACCTTTTGAAGTATTGATTACTAGATTTATTTTTCCATCTTTGAGCATATCAACTATGTGGGGTCTGCCTTCTCTCACTTTATTTACAGCTTTTGCAGCAATGCCGTTATTATTCAGATATAAAGCTGTGCCTTTGGTTGCATATATTTCAAAACTCAGTTCTTTCAACATTCGTGCAACAGGCAATATATACTCTTTATCATCATCTTTTACTGAAACCAGAGCTGTTCCTTCTATTGGTAACTTGTATCCTGCAGCCATGTGCGTTTTTGCAAGTGCAGCTTCAAACGATGAGTCAATTCCCATCACTTCTCCTGTTGATTTCATTTCAGGACCAAGTAGAATATCAATTCCCGAAAAGCGCATGAATGGAAAAACAGCAGCTTTAACTGCAAAATGATTGAAAGGCTTGTTTTCCTGATTCAATTTTTTACCCAAAATAACCTGAGTGGCAAGCTTTGCAATAGGAATATTGATTACCTTGGAAATAAAAGGAACGGTTCGACTAGCTCGTAAATTTACTTCAAGTATATATACATCACTCTCTTGAACAGCAAACTGAATGTTTATCAGACCGTTCACTTCTAGTGCAAGAGCTATTCTTTCAGTTTGGAGCTCGATCTCTTTTATTACTTCGTCACTCAATGTATTTGTCGGTATTGAGCATGTTGAATCGCCAGAGTGGATACCAGCTTCTTCAATATGCTCCATGACCGCTGCAATGAAAACTTTTTCCCCATCACACACAGCATCAACGTCAACCTCAACTGCATTGACTAAAAATTTATCAAGAAGCAGCGATCCGTGTTCAAAAATTTTGGTTTGATTCAAGACATACTCTTTAAAGCTCTGAGTATCGTGTATAATCGACATAGATTGACCGCCGAGGACATATGATGGCCTGACTACTAGTGGAAACCCCACCTTTCCTGCGTTGGTTAACGCTTCTTTTACTGAATGGCAGATAGAACTTTCAGGTTGTTTTAAATTAAGTTGCAAAGCAAGGTTTTTAAATCTCATGCGATCTTCTGCAAGGTCAATAGAATCAAACGAAGTTCCCAGAATTTTGAAACCTCTCTCGTTAAGCACTTTGGCTAACTTTAAAGGTGTTTGACCACCTATTTGAACTATTACACCAACCAGTGTGCCATTTTCTTGCTCTTTACTTAGTATTTCAAGCACATCCTCTGCAATCAGTGGGGCGAAATATAAACGGTCAGCGGTATCATAATCAGTTGAAACGGTTTCTGGATTACAGTTGATCATTATTGTTTCATACCCCATTTCTTTGGCGGCAGAAGCTGCATGTACGCATGCATAATCAAACTCAATACCTTGACCAATGCGATTTGGACCACTTCCTAAAATGACAACCTTTTCTCGGTCAGAAACATCTGCTTCGCACTCCATTCCCTCTGTCATCCCAGTGCTTGACACTGGGATCCATTCTTCCTTATCTCTGGATTCCAGCGTTACGCGCTGGAATGACATCATTGTGTTACCCTCATAACAGCCATACATATAAGCAGTGCTCGATTCAAATTCAGCTGCACAGGTGTCTACACGCTTATAAACTTGTTTAATGCCAAATTTTTTTCTTATTTCTTCAATTTGCTCTACTTTCTTATTGCTTAATTTTGCCAATCTTGCATCTGAAAACCCCATTTTTTTCAGCTCTAACATTTCATATGCAGTTTCAGGAAGGCCGTTTTCCTTGATTTTTTGTTCAGCTAATATAATTTGCTGTATATTCTGCAAAAACCATAAGTCATATCCTGTAATCGAATTTATTTCTTCTATGCTTATTCCATGACGCATTGCGTCAGCAGCAATCAGTAATCTGTTTGGCACCAATTTTGCTAATTGAGATCTGATGTGATCAATATCAGTATTTTCAGGAAATACTTCATTAAGTCCCGTAAGGCCAGTTTCAAGCGAGCGAAAAGCTTTCTGCAGCGACTCATTAAAAGTGCGGCCGATCGACATCACTTCCCCCACTGATTTCATGGAAGTTGATAGTTCACAATTCGTCCCCTTAAACTTCTCAAATTCAAAACGAGGAATTTTAGTGACGATGTAATCAATCACTGGTTCAAATGCAGCAGGTATAACTGGAGCGCAATCATTACGTATCTCATCGAGTGAATAGCCGATAGCAAGTTTAGTTACAACTTTTGCAATAGGATAACCTGTTGCTTTTGAAGCAAGTGCAGAAGAGCGAGAAACCCTTGGATTCATTTCAATCACAACGAGGCTTCCATCTTCTTTAGGATTCACTGCAAACTGAACATTTGCACCACCGGCACTAACATCAATTTCTCTTAGCACTGCTATAGATGCATTTCTCATCTGTTGGTATTCTACGTCACGCAGAGTCAAAGCAGGAGCAACCGTGATACTATCTCCTGTGTGCACTCCCATTGGATCAATATTTTCTATCGAACAGACTATTATGCAGTTATCTTTACAATCACGGATAACTTCCATTTCATATTCTTTCCAGCCGATAATTGATTCATCTATCTGAACTTCATTTATTGGCGAAATTTTGAGAGCACTTTCTGCAATATTGAAAAACTCCTCTTTATTGTATGCTATGCCGCTACCTGCACCACCAAGGGTGAATGACGAGCGGATGATTGCTGGTAATCCAATGTAATCCAAAGCCTTTCTTATTTGTTCTTGATTTTTTATAATGATACTTTTGGGGTATTTTAGCCCTATTTTATCCATGGACTGACGGAATAACTTTCTATCCTCTGCTTTTTTTATTGCTTCTCTATTTACCCCTATTAATTCTACATTGTATTTGTCTAACACTCCATCATCTGCAAGTTTTATTGTGCAATTGAGTGCTGTTTGCCCGCCCATTGTTGGCAATATTGCATCTGGCATCTCCTTAATTATAATTTTCTCTATGATTTCAGGCAGTACCGGCTCAATATAAGTTGCATCAGAAAACTCAGGATCTGTCATTATAGTTGCGGGGTTGGAGTTAACCAAAATGACTTTATAACCTTCACTTTTTAATACTTTACAGCTTTGCGTTCCGGAATAATCAAACTCGCATGCCTGACCTATAACTATTGGGCCTGCTCCTATTACTAATATAGATTCTATATCTGTGCGTTTTGGCATAATTACAATAACGATTTCTGTTCAAATAATGTTACCAATCTTTCCTGTATATGTGAATTTTTATTAAACCTATTAGCTAACTACTTTTAGGCTTAACGACTATTACTATGGTTATATAGCTAGCACAAATTAGATCTCCCTACGTCATACCGCCGCGGTATCTCAAGCATAGATCCCGCTAACACGTAGCGGGAATGACGAGGCTTACCTTATCGGATTGTTTCAATACGTCATACCGCGATTCATTCGCGGTATCTCATCCGCTAACAAGTAGCAGGATGACGGTTTCTCAAATCGTCGTTAGCTATATGTAATTTATTCGGGAGATTTGCTAAGCGGTAAGATTTTTCCTGATACGCTGCAATCGTTAGAAGCTAACTCCACAAATTTGTCTGTTAGTTTATCAGGTGACACCAATCCAGATCCAGGAAATGCCTGCTCACTACCCACAGGTCCTTTCGTGTATACAGCATTTACACATAATTTTGTATGTTTTGTCTCAGATGCATATATCTGCACCATTATTTCTAGTGCAACTTTACTTGCAGCATACGGCATCCAATATGGATAAGAGGAAGGAGAAAGTGTCACCTCTGAGGTCATGAATATCACTCTTCCAGCATTAGACTTCTTTAGCATTGGATCTAAGTTTTTTAGTAAGTACCAATTGGCAGTAAAATTTGTATTCATTACGTTCTGTAGCTCTTCAATCTCACAGTCGTGAATAGGGTTCAATTTGCCTAAAATTCCAGTACATGCAACTAATATATCAAGTGCTCCAGATTCTGATAATTTCAGGCTTTCTATCATGTTTGTCAGTATCTTTACATTCTCAAAGTCTAAAAGATCAAGCTGAATTAGTTTCACAGATCCTTCTTTAAATTCTTCAAGCTCTTCAATTTCATTATATAGTGGCTTGAGATTATCAAGAGATCTTGAAATCAGAATCACACATGCACCTTCTTTTACAAATCTTTTTGCAACAGCAGAACCTATTTCACCTGAAGCTCCGGTGATTAAAGCTACTTTACCTTCTAACTTACTCATTTCTTTCTCCTTAGCGAGATTCATTGAAATATTTTAGCTGAAAATTAAATTTTGCTCCATATATAAAAATCAAACTTAGCATATAAAAAAATAGTAATGACACTACCATACCACCTAAACTTCCATATATCAAATTCAGTTGATCAAAGGAAGCTTTTAAGTATTGCTTGAAAGCTGAAGCAGAAATTGTCCAAAGAATAACAGCCAGACAAGATCCAGGAAAGACGTCTGATAAATTTTGTTTTATGTTTGGCAACATAAAATATAGCCAAGAGACTACTGTGAAAAGTACAAATTCAATGAGGAGATATTTAGTATAACTAATCCCCTGATAGGAAAAATCAATTAGCATTGGCACTAATGTAGAGAACACTATAGTTAGAGTTATAATAAGCGTGATCACTAAAAATTGTAGTATACTTAACAACCTTCTTAATATATAAGGTGGCGAAACCGGAACTTTATAAGCTTTGTTCAATATTGTTCTTAGCCCTTCAATTGTTGACGAGGCGGTCCAAACAGCGCCTACAATTGCTAAAGTTAGTAAGCTTTGCGGCGGGCCTGATATTATCTCTCTGATACGCGGCATCAAAGATGCCAAAATATCCTGTGGCATGTTATCAATGATAAATACCCAGCCAATGTTATACTGGTCTAAGAAATTTGCGAATGTTGACGCCACAGCCATTAAAACAATAAGAAAAGGGAATATCGATAACAGGATTAAAAATGATAGATACCCTGCATGTTCCACTCCATCATTATGAATTGTGTCAATCAAAGCACGATAAAGGCAATAAACGATGCTGTAAAATTTCTGTAGCACTGTAATATAAACGAACCAAGAAAAGTATTCTAAATGAAATAAAGGATACTTTTAAGCAAAAAATCCTCACCATTTACTTAAATTTAATCAAAGTGAAGGATAATCCAGCATTAAATAGAAATTATCGGAGGCATAATGAAAAATTTTCTTCTACTTGTGGCTTTAATTCTCTCCTTTGCATTTGATGCACGTGCTGATCTAGATGCAACATCAGCAGTAATATGCAAAATAATTGGTTATACTCACGGCATAGGTGGGCCGATGATCACAATAGTGATAATAGGTGCAGCTTTACTTGCAATATTTGGCAGAATGCCGTGGCCAGCACTTTTTGCACTCGGTGCATTTACTGCTGTGTTCTTCGGTGCTCCTGCCGTCGTTTCAAAAATAGCACCAGGTACAGCAAGTAAGTGCGAGACATGTACGGGTAATCAAACATTGCAAGAGGAACCTGTAGGATCAGGGAAGTATAAGTGTAAATAGTCTTAAAAAGTTTAAGTCAATGATACTTCTTGTATCATTGACTTAAACTTAATCAAAGTGAAGGATAATCTAGTGAAATAGAAACTATAGGAGGCATAATGAAAAATTTTCTTCTACTTGTGGCGTTAATTCTCTCCTTTGCGTTTGACGCAAATGCTGATGAAACATCAACAGTAATATGCAGTATAGTAAAATACACTCAAGACCTAGGTGGGCCGATGATCACGATAGTGATAATAGGTGCAGCTTTGCTTGCGATATTTGGCAGAATGCCGTGGCCAGCTCTTTTTGCATTAGGTGTGTTTACTGCCGTATTTTTTGGTGCTCCTAAGATTGTAACGGTAATAGCACCAAATACAGTGCAAGCATGCTCATAGGAGCGTTCTATGTGACAGCGTTACAAATAAATGTAAATAGGTATTACAAGCCTCAAAAAAATCTTATGTACGTGGTGCTTCTTAAAGAAGCACCACTATCACATTATATCATAAACCTTTGTTGAGGTTTTCTTTACTTGAAAGTGGTAAGTTTTACCACTTTCAGTGTCTATAACTACCTAATAAATTCTCTTTATGTAATCATATCAGTTAAAGTCTGAATTCCAGTGTCAAGCACAGGAATGACAAGGTATAAACCTTATCGTCATACTGCCGCAGACCATCATACCGCCGTGGTATCTCTAGATCCCACTAACACGTAGCGGGATGACGAAGTTATTGTCATGCCACCGCAAACCGTCATACCGCGATTCATTCGCGGTATCTCATCCGCTAACAAGTAGCGGAATGACGAATTACTTGACCTTTACAGGGATGACGGTTGTCGTTTAGCCATAAATATTTAAGAAATTTACCAAACGAAAAAAAAGGCAAAAGAAGCCCCGTGATGCGAGTTTTGACCCTATAATAATTTGAACTGGCGCTGTAATAATGTGCTAACGCTTAAAATAAGCGCGATTTGGCTGAATGTAGAAAAAATAAAAAAGACATGCAGCCGCTATAATTTTATGTAATCCGCCAAAAAATACCCTAAGTTTTTTACTGAATTTTGTCATTGAGCCTGCAGGTCAAAAACAAGTTTTGAATCATAAATACCCTTATTGTCATAATAAGGGGGCTGACGGAGTTTGTCAAGTGATTTTTGTCTCTCCATGATACTTGGGTGACATCAACAGTTGTATTTTATATTATCTTTTTGCTCTACTAGCACTCAAGTTTCCTATTTAAAATTTTTAATATTAAATTCAATTCATTTGGATTATTATACCGTATCATAACTTTACCCTTAGAATTACTGTCATTAATTTTGATCTTTAAACCAAGTTGAGAAGATATAGCACCTTCTAGTGCTGCCATATCTTGACTTTTGGTATATCTCTGCTCTTTTTGGTTGTTACTTTGATGTAAGTCTTTTATCAATTTTTCAGTGTGCCTAACGCTTAAGCCTTGGGAAATTATTTTTTCTGCAATACTTTCCGCATTTTCAACATTAATCAACGCTCTTGCATGGCCCATAGATAGCTTTTTTTCGTTGATCATTGTTTTTACTCCATTAGGAAGTGACAACATCCGAATCATATTGGTTATGTGACTGCGGCTTTTGCCTATAGTTGAAGCTAATTCTTCATGTGTATAGGAAAACTCATCTATCAGTCTCTTATACGCTTCACCTTCTTCTATTGGATTAATATCTTGCCTTTGTATGTTTTCAATAATGGATACTTCCAAGCATTCCTTGTCGCTCAGATCTTTTATGATAACGGGTGCACTATCAAGATTTGCAATCTTGCTTGCTCGCCAACGACGTTCCCCAGCTATTATTTCGTAACCATCATCATTTGAATCTTTGCGTACCACGATAGGCTGTATAATGCCACTTTTCTTTATCGAATTTGCAAGTTCTCTTAATGAATCCTCGTCAAAATGTTTCCTCGGTTGAAATTTGCTTGGGTGCAGTAATGAAATAGGCAAATACTCTTGTCGATCTTCTTTATTATCATAATTATCGCCTATGAGGCCGGCAAGACCTCTGCCGAGGCGTCTATCATCCTTCATACCACGCCCTCACTCACTAGCTTCTTCTCCTTACAGCTGCTCGCGTGCTTTTTTAAAATTTCCCTTGCCAAACTTATATATGCTTGTGCACCAGGACACTTAAGATCATACACAATAGCGGGTTTTCCATGAGAAGGCGCTTCTGATAACCGTACGTTACGTGGAATAACAGTCTCATACAATGGTATGATAGTTTTGTATACTTTATCATTTAAATACTGGCAAATATCGTTTTTAATCTGTTCACTGAGTTTGTTGCGCCTGTCATACATTGTTAACACGATTCCTTCTATTGCCAAAAAAGGGTTTAGGTTATTCCTTTTTATCAGTTCTACAGTTTTAACTAAATGGCTTAATCCTTCCAGAGCAAAAAACTCACACTGAAGAGGAACAATAATAGAATTAGCAGCAGTCAAAGCATTTATGGTTAGAAGCCCAAGTGATGGAGGGCAATCGATGATTATATACTCATAATTATCGCGTATCTTCTCTAATGCGCTTTTTAGCACAAATTTTCCTCGCTCAAGTTGCGATAATTCAATTTCTGCAGCTGACAGATCAACTACTGACGAAATTAGTGATAAATTTGGAATTTCCTTTATATTGAAAATTGCCAATTCTATCAATTTATTTTCGCTGCTCAGTAGTATTTTGTATATATTTTTTTCTTCCCTACTACGATAAGAAATCCCGAGTCCGGTGCTAGCATTTCCTTGAGGATCAAGATCTACCAATAAAGTGCTTTTTCCCACAGCAGCAAAGGCTGTCGATAAATTTATACTAGTTGTGGTTTTGCCAACTCCACCCTTTTGATTTACTATTGCAATAATCTTGCTCACGCCTTTTATCTTATGT
This sequence comes from Wolbachia endosymbiont (group A) of Conops quadrifasciatus, assembly GCF_964027015.1. Taxonomy (NCBI): domain Bacteria; kingdom Pseudomonadati; phylum Pseudomonadota; class Alphaproteobacteria; order Rickettsiales; family Anaplasmataceae; genus Wolbachia; species Wolbachia endosymbiont (group A) of Conops quadrifasciatus. Next base: position 129,075 of record NZ_OZ034722.1, on the reverse strand, counting down.
ATAAAATAATTCTATTGTATATATGCAAGAAACTTTTGCATTAGAAAATTTTTTTGTTGCTAATCACACTAAAATTAGACTGTCTTTTTTGCTTTGTGTAACACACTTTGAACCTTGTTTCCCAATTCATTCAGAGTGAATGGTTTTGGCAAAAAGTGAAAATCTTCTATATTGATGTCATCACTCTTTAAAAAAGCATCTTCTGCATACCCAGAAATAAAAATAACGTTGATATTTGGCCTACAGATCAATGCTTCTTTAACTATTTCTGGACCACTCACCTCTGGCATGATTACATCAGTGATTATTAGATCTATGTGTTGATTTTTTTTACTGATTATTTCTAGCGCCTCGCTGCCTATGTTCGCTTCTATTACATCAAATCCTTTTCTTTTGAGTGCTTTAGAGATGAATTCCCTTACTGAATTTTCATCTTCAATCAATAAAATTATACCATTACCTTTAATTTCACTTACTACCGGTCTTTCTATTTCTTCACTATCTTCCTCTATCAGATTTTCATCTGATATGTAAACCATGGGCAAAAATATGCTAAATTTAGTTCCATGATTTACTTTGCTAGCAACATAGATGTATCCTTCAGTTTGTTTAATAATGCCATATACAGTAGAGAGGCCAAGACCTGTACCAGAGGTAATATCTTTGGTAGAAAAAAATGGGTCAAATGCCTTTTCAATTGTATCACTTGTCATTCCACATCCAGTATCAATTACTTCAATCACAACATAATTTCCATGTTCGATCGTTTCCTTGTCTGGAGAAAACATGTCCTGAGATGTAGAATTTAATGAGTCAATCTTTTGATTAAAGGTTCGTATAGTTAATTCTCCGCCCTTTTCCATAGCAGCACTAGCATTGACTGCTAAGTTAAGTATAACTTGCTCTAATTGCCCTTGATCAGCCCTAACAGCACCCAAGTCTCTACCATAATAAATATTAAACTTTATATTTTCACCTATTAATCTTTTTATCATTTCATAAAGATTAGCTATAGTACTATTTACATCAATAATTTTTGGCTGCAAGGTCTGTCTTCTTGAAAAAGCAAGCAATTGTCTTACTAAATTTGATCCACGCTTTGCATTTTGCTGTATCTGTATTATATCTCCAAAAGATGGATCACCAGCTGAATGTTGGAGTAAAAGCAAATCGCAAAATCCTATTATCCCAGTCAATATATTGTTGAAATCATGCGCAATACCACCTGCTAACTGCCCTATAGCTTGCATCTTTTGATAATGCTCAAGCTTTATCTCTAGGTTTTTGTGTTCAGTATTGTCAATAAAATAACAAAGTATGAAGATCATTTTATTATGAAGAAACTTATTGAAATATATTTTTATGTTATTATCGCCGTTGAGCTGTACATCAAAGGACGCATTATTTATTCTATTACTCGAAAAATATTCACGTATTTTCACATGATAACTATCTAATATCAATGTAAAGATTGAATTATTATCTGACCCTGCAAGCTTTATTAGTGCCGTATTTTTCTTTACAAAGTTGCCGTTTATGTCACATTGTGCAATAGCAATTGATGAATTTGCAAAACAAGGGTGTAATTGATAATCAACAATATTTGATTCGGTTGGTGTTATAAAGCCATATATATAGCTATGGTTGTATTTATCACAAAATATAGCAGTGCTCATATAAGCCTTGAATGGAATACCACTTATAGTAAAAAACAAAATTTCATTATCGGTTGTTGTATTGTTATATTTAGATTGAGATATAAAATCACTGATTGAGCTACCTTTTTCCAGTTTTTTCAGTTCAAATATATCTAAAAATCTTTTATTTACAGATAAAATCACCCCTTTGGCATTTGCAATGTAAGTTCCTATACTGTGTTTTTCTATTAACTCTTCATATATCTGCTCCTTGTTTATCTGTGTTGCTTTTAACACAAAATACCCATCTGGCCTTGCTATTGGCACTAATGATAAATTTAAAATCTTATTACTATTTATAGCAATTTGGGGATTATCTGGTATCGGCTCAAAGAGCAAAAGAAAGTTAGATACTCTATTCTTCTTGTTTAAGGAAATACATACTTGTACAGAAGAGTTATTTTTTAGTGCATGATAGAGTACTTTTTTGTCTTCTTCTGAAACATCTCCTATTTCAAAAATCTTGCCTAACGTAATGTCATCATCTATATGATCTTTAAACCTTTCGTAGAACCTTGCATCAGCATAAATAATACCCTCATCTCTATGTAAAATAAGGCAAAATTCTGTATTATGATTTAGTGCATTTGCAAATATTGCATTTTGAAATTCTATAGTATTAATTAGGTGTCTGTAGCGTTTTACATTATATATCATAAAGAGAGTTGTTAGAATGCTAACTAATAAATTAATCTCTATATTAATATGCTGACTATATATATCAAAAAAGTAGAGTATCGATATTGCTACTGGAGGTAAGAGCATAATAACTGCCATCACAACAATTGACATTCCATAATTTCTTAGTATGAAGTCAACCCTGTTCTCTTTTTTGTTATCTATGTATCTTTTACTCATTATTGTTACTTGGCATCGTTGTACATACGAAAATGTTTTATTATATTGATTTAATTATTATAGATTTATTAACGTCTTTGATAGATAATTATCATCCAAATCTAATTAAGTTCCTTAAATATCAGATATAACAATGTTAATAAGCTAGCGAGAGGATATTATGGAAAAACAAAGAACACAAGCATTTAAGTGGTTCTGTGCACTAAGAGATAAGATCATAGAATCTTTCTTATTAATTGAAAAACAATCATCCGCAGAGCCAAAGATCGAAAAAAGAAAGTGGGATCGCCCAGGTGGTGGAGGTGGTGAATCTACAATTATTTTTGGCAATGTTTTTGAAAAAGTTGGAGTAAACGTTTCAAAAGTACACGGAAAATTTGCAGATTCAGCCATTAATGAAATTCCTGGTGCAAGTGAAAGTAACGGAGAGTTTTGGGCAAGCGGTATATCTTTAGTGTCTCATATGCAATCGCCCCTTATCCCTGCAGCACATATGAACACAAGGCTGATATATACTTCAAAACAATGGTTTGGTGGAGGGATGGATTTTACGCCAATATATAAAAATGAAGAAGATTGCAAGTATATTCATGAATCAATCAAAATGACATGTGATAGATTTGACACCGGATATTATCCAAAATTTAAAGAGCAATGTGACAACTATTTTTTCTTACCACATAGAAAAGAGCCGCGTGGCATTGGTGGTATTTTCTATGATAATCTGAGTTCTGGCAATTGGAGAAATGATTTTGAATTCACAAAAGCAGTAGGTGAAGCCTTTTTGGAAATTTATTTGCACATCATACGTAAACGTATACAAAAATATTGGACAAAAGAACAACGAGAAAATCAATTAATAAAACGTGGCAGATATGTAGAATTCAATCTGTTATACGATCGTGGCACAAGGTTTGGTTTAATGACTGACGGCAATCCAGATGCAATTATGATGTCAATGCCACCACTTGTTAAGTGGTTATAGAGAGCTGCTATTAGCAGAAAATAAATCATCATAGTTTAAAGTTGTACCATGATAGTGAGCTTTTATATAGGGGGTATAATCATGGGTATAATAGATAATTTTTTAATTAAATCTGTCAAAAACAATGACATAAAAGGTGTTAAACTGACTCTAAGTCTCTACAATGCACTAAATAGTTTTAGAAAATTCTTTTCAAAGACTATGTCTTTCAAGAATACAGGATCATTTGATATAAATAATAATCAAGCTTTAAATCAGGCTTTAGGATATGCAGTAAAAAGTCTTGATTATGATGTAATGGAATTACTTATTAATGCTGGCGCCAACGTTAATGCAATAGGCAGCGACGGTATAAGAAGTGTAATCTATAAATACGAAAGAGCACTTGCTCATGAGAAAGAGGTTATGCCGGTCCTAGGCAAGGAGTATCTCAAAGACTATAAGGAAAAATGTTGTTTAATACTTGGTGAGTTAGTAATAAATGGTGCAATGCCTCGAAATGTTGCAGAAAAGGAAAAAATATTGAACATTTTCAAAGAAAGAGAGGGTTTTGATGAGTTTAAAGAAGTAGTAAAGCTGAAACTTGAGGCTAACTCAGTTGGTAACATGATACCACCTAAAAAACCTCCTAGAACCTTTGAATATGAGCCAATAACTATGTACGCTGAGGTGAGCAACAATGTAATACCACCTCAAAAACCTCCTAGAACTTTTGAGTATGAGTCAAAGAGTACTGGCCATGGTAATTTTCTTTTAAAAGAGTCTATTTACACTGAGGTGTATGACACTAAGGTTAGTAACTCATTAGGGGAGTTGAACGTATCAGAAAAATCTATTTATGCTGAAATATATGATTCACATAAAAAATCTACTGAAAATTCATCATTGGACGATAGTGGTTATTTGAGTATATCAGAAGAACCTATTTATTGCACTATAGATGATCTTTCAGAACAAAAAGCCTGCTAGCTTAAAACAGAAAGAGCCAGAACAATCGTCAGAACCTATTTATGCTAGGGTAGATTTGTCCAAGAAAAGAGCAGAAAAAAAAGCAAAAGATGTAAAAGCCAATTCTGGAACTTACCATGGGTTAGTGCAGGATAAAGTGAATGATTGGCAAGAGCAAGTGAAGCTAAGTGCTAATAAGCCGATAAGTCAGCAACAGACTAATGATCAAAAAATTAAGACCAAGGCTGGCTTTAGTGTAGAAGAAATAAAGCAGAAATATGAGCGTAGAGATTCTGGCTACGATTCTGGCTATGATTCCGATACAAAAGTTGAACAACAATTAGAATTAGGATCTAAAACTCCTAAATCTGAAATAAATTCAGTGAATATTAAATATGGAATAGAGAAAGACGTTTGCGCCATAAAATAATTGACTTTATGTGCATAATCAATATAACTTGAGTTAATTCGCATTGACTCTTTCGTCTAGTGGTTAGGACACCACCCTTTCACGGTGGTAACACGGGTTCAAATCCCGTAAGAGTCACTCAAGTAGAATATAATTAAAGTTTTGAATGGGAAAAATTAGGCTTTATTTTGAAGAAGCTTTATCACAAGGCGTGAGTTTAGCACTTAATCCACAACAAAGTCACTATATTTGCAATGTAATGCGGCTTAAGAAGTATGATAATCTCTCTCTTTTTAATGGAAAGGATGGAGAATGGTTAGGAGAAGTAGTTAATATATCGCGTAAATTAACAAAAGTTACACTCAAAGAATGCACTAAACAACAGCAATATGAGGAAAATTTATACTTATATTGTGCCATGGTAAAAAGTGGTGCTTTAGGCAACATAGTAAGACAGGCAACTGAAATGGGAGTAACCTGCATTCAATTTATTTCAACGGAACGTACAGTAGTAAAAAACATTAACCTAAGTAGAGCAAAATTACAGGCAATCGAAGCTGCGGAACAATCCGGTAGGATGAGTATACCAGAGATTTTGCCTCCTATTAACTTTTGTGAGTTACCTGATTCCCAGAGTAAAAATTTTGTTTTATGTGATGAAACAGGTAAAGCTGATAAAGTGCTGAAAGGTAAGAAAAATGTTGCTATTATTGTTGGCCCTGAAGGTGGTTTTTCATCTTATGAACTTGATCTTGCCGATAAGTTTTGTCAAAAATTGATTCTAGGAAAAAGAATTTTAAGGGTCGATACTGCTGTGGTTGCTGCACTAACTTTCACCAATTGGTGTAGCTAGATTTTTAAATATGGCTAAGGTTTGGGCCATAGAGAAATCTGATTCAGTGTTGCACGCACTAACTGTACAAACTCTATAGGCCGCCTGCGAAGCAGTTTGCTACTAAAGAGGAGCTAATAAAAACATATTCTAAAATAATATTAAATCTTATATTATATTTTTTCTAAAATAAACAAATGAATCTTGCATTTTGCCTGAGTTATTGATACTCTGAGTAAAGAAGTCGGGGCGTAGCGCAGCCTGGTAGCGCATTTGGTTTGGGACCAAAGGGTCGGGAGTTCAAATCTCTCCGCCCCGATGCTAGCAGAAGTTTTAACGCTTTTAATAGTTAGAGCTTTTAAAAGCATTTCGTTCATATTGCAGTTTAACGCTCAAGTTTATAAAATAATTGACAATGTTAATTTTCTAATTTATAAATAAATTTTGAAATGATTACCGAAGGAGGTATAGAGTTTGATTGAAGTATCAGTCCATTATGGTGATGTAGACAGAGCTTTTCCAGTATTGAAAAAAACAATTCAAAAGGAAGGAAGAGGGTTGAAAATGAAAAAACAATATCATGAAAAAAAATCAGAAAAAAGAGCTAAAAAGAAAGCTGAAGCGAGAAAAAAGAGGCACCAGCAAGAATGCAGAAGGCAGCGTTACGGTTGGTAATTTTTTAATAGTTTATCATTGGTTGTTTTATGAATATTCACGAATATCAAGCAAAAGAGATTTTGCATAAATTTAATGTCCCGGTGCCAAAAGGTTTTGTCACTATATCTGCAGAAGGAGTAAAGACTCAAGTAAGTCAATTAAAATCTGACGTGTTTGTGGTTAAAGCTCAAATTCATGCAGGTGGTAGGGGTAAAGTCGGTGGCGTAAAGCTAGCAAAGTCAGCTGAAGAAGCTCAACAGTTTGTAAAAGACATGATTGGTATGACTTTAGTTACTCATCAAACAGGGTCAAGCGGGCAGCAAGTAAGAAGAGTATATATTGAAGAAGGCTCAAGCATTAAGAAAGAGTATTACTTAAGCCTGGTAATTGACCCGAAGCTCAGTAGGCCAATATTCATATTTTCCTCAGAAGGTGGAATGGACATCGAAGAAGTGGCGAAAAATTCTCCCGCAAAAATTGTGAAATTTGATATTGATCTTGCTAAAAGTTTTGATAGCAGCAAGTTAAGCAGCAGTTTTAATTTGAGTTCAGAACAAATAGAAAAAATAACAAATGTTGCAAAAAATATATATGATGCGTTTATTGCAACTGATGCGAGCCAAATTGAAATTAATCCACTGGTTGAAACAAGTTCTGGAGATTTTATTGCGCTCGATGCGAAAATTAATTTCGATGACAATGCTTTATATCGTCACCCAGAAATTATGGAACTTCGTGATTATGATGAAGAAGTGAAAGAAGAGATAGAGGCTTCAAAGTATGGGCTCAGTTACATCAAAATGGATGGCAGTATTGGTTGCATGGTAAATGGTGCAGGTCTTGCTATGGCAACAATGGATATAATAAAATACTACGGAGCAGAGCCTGCTAACTTTTTGGATGTTGGTGGTGGAGCGAGTAAAGAAACTGTAACTGAAGCATTTAAAATCATATTGTCTGATAGCAACGTAAGAGGAATTTTGGTTAACATATTTGGTGGTATAATGCGTTGCGATATTATCGCAAGTGGAATTGTTGCGGCTGTAAAAGAAATGAGCATTAAAGTTCCTCTAGTGGTTAGATTATCAGGTACTAATTTTGAAGAAGGAAAAAAAATTTTAGAAGAGTCGGGATTAAATATTATTGCTGCAGATGAGCTAGATGAAGCTGCGCAAAAGATAGTAAAAGAGGTAAAATAAAGCATGTCCGTTTTAGTAAATAAAGATACAAGATTAATATGCCAGGGTTTTACTGGTGCACAAGGTACGTTTCATTCAGAGCAAGCTATTGACTACGGGACGAAAATGGTTGGCGGTGTAACTCCTGGAAAGGGTGATAGCACTCACCTTAATTTACCGGTTTTTAATACTGTAGCAGAAGCTAGAGAAAAAACTGATGCGAATGCTACGGTAATATATGTACCTGCTAAATTTGCTGCTGCTGCAATACTTGAAGCAATAGATGCAAAAATAGAATTGATAGTTTGTATTACAGAGGGCATTCCTATACTTGATATGGTGAAAGTTAAGCGCGCGCTTGTTGATTCAAAAAGTCGATTGGTTGGTCCCAACTGCCCGGGAATTATTACGCCTGAAGAGTGCAAAATAGGAATTATGCCTGGCCATATCCATAAGCGTGGACACATAGGAATTATGTCTCGCTCCGGAACTTTAACTTACGAGGCAGTAGCACAAACAACCGCTGTTGGTCTTGGTCAATCCACGTGTATCGGAATTGGGGGGGATCCAGTTCATGGTATGACATTTGTCGACTGTATGGAGCTCTTTTTAAAAGATGACGATACTCATGGTATTGTAGTTATTGGTGAAATAGGTGGAAACGAAGAAGAAGATGTATCACATTTTGTGAAAACAGAAAAAACTAAAAAGCCAATCGTTGGTTTTGTAGCAGGTCAAACAGCACCTCCAGGAAGACGTATGGGACACGCTGGAGCAATCATCTCTTCCAGTGGTGGAAGTGCTGGTGCAAAACTAGAAGTTATGCGGAGCGCCGGGATTGCAATTGCTGAAACCCCTGCAGTGATTGGTAAGAAGGTATTGGAAGTAATGCATTAGTGCCTAATCTAAAACGCAGCTGTACGAACGTTGTGATTTGAGGAGCAGTTTCTGCTAGAAAGGGTGTCACTCAAGTAGCTGACACTGGTTCACTCTATAATGGTGTCATCCGAGTAGCTTGACTACTTTGATCCAGGAAAGTTTGCTTGTAAGCAAGCAAACTGATTTGGTGAGTATAAAAGTGTTGTGTTATAGCTAACGCTGACTCTACGTCATACCGCCGCGGTATCTCTAGATCCCGCTAACACGTAGCGGGATACTTGACCTTTACAGGGATGACGGTTGTCGGTAGGCCTAAATTACTTTAGTCATAAATATTAAGAAATTTACCAAACAAAAAAAAGGCAAAAGAAGCCCCATGGTTGGCTAGTTATTTATATGTACTTCAAAATATTGGCGTTTTTTATTCTCCTAAGAAACTCCCTTAACTAGCGCTTCTTGTTGAACTAATATGTAGCCAAATTCCTGTGCTTTTTTGATTAAATTTTTTACAACTCTCTCTTTGTAACGTGTTTCGTAATAGCTCATTCCTTTTTCCACATACTCTTGTCCATATTTCAACATTTGGTAAAAGATGCATGCTAATTTTCTTGCTGTAGAAGTGATTGCTTTTATTGCTCCTAGCCGTTTTTTTAATCTCCTACAATATGCACCCAATGCACTTTTACTATTTCCCACAGCATAAGCAGCCATTCGCAAGGCATTCGTAGCACGATTAATAACTTTACGAGTTTTTGTTCAAAATACTTTTTCTCCTGTAATCTTATTAGCAGGGCTAAGCCCTAACCATGAGGTAAAATGCCTTTCTGATCGCCATTTATTATGATTAATGCCAACTTCCGCAATAATGGTTTGTACAGTTAGTACATCAAATCCAGGAATTTTAGTGAAATCTATACCAGTTACACGATACAATTCCTCACGCAGGGTGAAATTTGGTCTGCCTCTTCTAGACTTATTTTTTTCCTTACCTAACTCTTTACTCTCATCGGACTTCGTCTCTAATGCTTTGTAATAGTTCTCTATACTTTTATCACATTCAATTATTTTTTCTTGAAAAAAATTATATGCTTCATATTCTTGCTTTAATACAAATAAATGTTCTTCTCTATAATCGCCTGTTAATGCTTTTGCTATAGTAGCCTTATCATTCTTCATATTCACACTTCTGAATTCAGCTAGTTTTTTAGGATTCCTTTCACCTTCTACTATTGCTTTAATAATTTGCATTCCTGTGACGCCAGTAATATCGCTTGTCACTTTATGTAAATGAATATTCATTTGTACTAACACCTTTTGCATGCGATTAATATGTTTAGCAGCGTTTTCAATTAAGTTTTTACGTTGCCGAACATAACCACGCAATACACACATTTGATCATCTGGCCTAAATGATCCTTGGATTAACCCATAACTATGTAGTTGTTGAAGCCATTGACAATCCTGAACATCTGACTTTCTTCCAGGTACATTTTTTACATGTCTTGCATTTGCAAGCTTTACTTCAAGTCCATATGATTCAAGTACTTGGAACAAAGTAATCCAGTATACTCCTGTTGACTCCATGGCTACTGTAGTAACTTTACATTTCTTCAGCCATTTTGCTATGTTATGGAGATCCTCTGTAAAGCAGCTAAATTTTTGTATACGCTGTTCATCACTTCCTTCTGGTACACATACATAATGTACAGCTGAACCAACATCTATTCCTGCTGCATCAGGATTCATGATCTCTAATTTACTTTTTGCTTTTTTCATAGTAACTCCCTTATTATAATTTGTAATAGGGAAACGCTTCAGCTTGGAACGGTTAGATAATACAATCTCCTAACCGAGGTAGCCTAAAAAACTCCATCAATGATTTGACCGTTCCTCCCAAAACCATGCTAAACGACGGGTACTTATGGCACCAGTGAAAATTTCGGTTATAACTTCAGAGGCGCTTCCTATACAACTATACTTAAAAACTACTAAAAACTTAAATTGAGGAGTTTCTTCCTGGTTTGACAGATTTCTTCTGTTCAGTGCTAAATGATGCTAATCTTCTATTATGCTCTTTCTGCTCTGGAGTTAATGGCTTTTTACGATACTTTTTATATGGAATTATAACATTGCTTTGCAATTTTTGCCAACCTTGATATCCAGAATCGGCATATTTTATGCTATCGATTGGTAAATATTTTTCTTGTTTCCTTATGCGAAAATCATTAATTCTACCACGATATGAATTTGACACTGATAAAATTCTTCCACCTTCTTCGATAACAATCTCAGTTTTCATAGTGTTGGTTCTTTTTTTTTCCTGAATATGATTTCTTCCGTTTTTTACTATCTTCTGGTCTCTGTATTTGCTGTTCTGTAACATCAGCCAGAATCTTCAGTATTTTTTCTGGTGTCATACTTCTATCTTTTGTTATAGTAACTTTTTTGGCAAGTAATGGCTCTATTTTCTTCAGTAACCTAAATACATTTGCGTTGTGAACATTGAACAGGCACCCTAAAAATCTATGTGTTATGTAAGTGCGATAGTACAAAATTACGCAAAATAACTTATCTTCTAGAGTTGGTAGTTGTGATCTTCTACCATGGCACTTTTTCTGTTTTTCAAGTCTTTCCCACCCAGACCTAACTTTTTCCACTACCTTTTCGAACTCCTCTATAGTTAAACCTGTTATATTACGAAAGTTTCTTGGGTGTTTCTTCATGTTATAGTAACTAAAGCTCATTTTTTTACCTTACTCAATCTGCTTATTCTTCTTCTACTTCTCTCACATTATTTTTTCAATCACCTTTTGCAGCAGGTCTTAAGTGCAAGATTGGTGTTGAAATTGTAAAAGAATTAGCTGAGCTCAAAAATCTTACTTCACTTGATTTAATTAAGTGCAAGATTAGTGTTGAAGTTGCAAGAGAATTAGCTGAGCTTGCAAATCTTACTTCACTTGATTTAACTAAGTGCAAGATTAGCGGTGAAATTGCAAAAGAATTAGCTAAGCTATCAAACCTTACTTCACTTCATTTAGTTGGTGCAATATTGGTGTTGAAGTTGCAAGAGAATTAGCTGAGCTTGCAAATCTTACTTTTCTCAATTTAGTTGATTGCAAGATTAGCAATGGAGTTGCAGAAGAATTAGCTAAACTTACAAATCTTACTTTATTCGGTTTAAAGATTAGCGATAAAGGTGCAAACGTAAAACTGCAAAATGAGGTGCCGAACTCGCAAGAAAAACTTAAAAGCAGTAGCAAATACTATATTTGTGGAGCAGCAGTTGGTTTAGTTATTGGTTTAGTTGCAGCATATTGTTTAGGAGCTGCTGCTTTAACTCCTGTTGGCGTCTCTGTTGCAGTGTTTATTGCATCTGCTGTGGTTGGCGCGTTACTCGGAGCTGGGGTGGGTTATGCTGTGAGTACATATCTTGAAAACACTGAAGTTAAAAATATGCAACCTCACAAGAGTTATTGAAGATCTGTATTAAATACTAGCACAGGGGCTTTCTTCTATAGCTAACACAGGCCTATTTCAAGACCTCGTCATCCCGCTGCTTGTTAGCGGCTGAGATACTGCGGCGGTATGACGTAAAGAGATCTTACTTATTATAGCTATAACACTGAAGTTTACAATCAGAACAAACCACTTGGCCACGTGGAACTGACTTCAGCTTGTCCGTTGAAACTTGATTTGAGCAGAATATACATTTTATTGTGTTGCTTGGAGTAAGTGAGTTATCAACAGTAATCCTATCATCAAAAACAAAACACTCACCTTCCCAATTACCATTTTTATTATAAGTTTTTTCAAGGTAAGAAAGAATGCCGCCTTTCAGGTGGTACACATTGTTAAATCCAAGATTTTTCATGTACGCTGTTGATTTTTCGCATCTAATCCCACCAGTGCAGTACATAGCTACTTTCAGGTCTTTACTCTCAGAGAAAGACTTTGCCCACTCAGGAAAATCGCGAAAACGCTGAGTATGTGGATTGATTGCATTTTTAAACTTGCCTAATTTCACTTCATACTCATTTCGTGTATCTATTACTAAAACGTCAGGTTGAGAAGTAAAATCATCCCAATGCTCTGGATCAACATATTTACCCTTAAGGGAAATATCAAGATTGCCTACACCAAGATTCACAATCTCTCTTTTTAATTTTACCTTCATCTTGCTAAATGGTTGATATTCTGCTGCACTCTCTTTCCATGTAAGGTCCCTTAGCCTATAATCAGAACGTAGAAAATCGAATATTTTATCAATCGCGTTTCTTTCACCAGATACGGTTGCATTAATACCCTCTTCTGCAAGGAGTATAGTACCCTTTAATTCAATGTTGTCGCATGCAGTTTTTATTTCGTCTTTCATGTCATGATAATTAGAGAGTTCTACAAAGTGATAGAAAGTTGCAATGACGAAGCTCATGATTATTCACTTATCAATTAAAAACATGATATACAAAATTATAAAGATATTCAATAGTACGGCTGTTAATTACTGGATATCTTCAGTTTTTACATATAACATTTTAATATCAAATATAGATCCAAATTAATGTTTTTGAGAGTATTTAAAAATATATTCTTATTTTTAGTAAGTATATTATTCGTCTGTCCTATACTATCGTTAATATCGATTCTATTTACAGAATCAGCAAGTTCTGGATGGGTAATCAGCACACTTTTCCCTGAATATATACTGAGTACGCTAATTTTGATGATAGGAGTGGGGGGGATATCCTTCATATTTGGAGTGATTCCAGCATGGCTCACCACATTTTTTTCATTTCCTGGAAGTAAAATTTTTGAGATTGCTTTATTCTTTCCGATATCGATTCCTGGATATATAGTAGCGTTCGTCTATGTAAATACACTAGAATTTTCAGGTCCGGTACAGAGCTCATTAAGAGACATTTTAGAGTGGAGCAAAGGTGACTATTGGTTTCCTGAAATAAAATCCCTAGGTGGTGGAATATTAGTAATGGGATTTAGTTTATATCCATACGTTTATATGCTAGTCCGCTCAAGTCTAAAGAATGTTAGTAACTCAGTCACTATTGCGTCAACACTTGGGTTCTCCTCATTACAGAGCCTGTTTTCTGTCATCATACCTTCCATACGTCCATCAATTATAGCTGGGTTGTCCTTGGTACTAATGGAGGTAATTACGGATTTCGGCACACCACAGTTTCTTGCTATCGATACTTTTACGACAGGAATATATCGCACCTGGTTTTTACTGCATGATAAATATTCAACTACTGTTTTAGCAGATGCAGAATTGATTTTCGTTGCAACACTAATAGCTATCGAAAAGAAACTACAAAAAAAAGGAATATCTTACTCTTCAATCAACACTAATGCAGATTATCACAACAAACGGAGTGTAAGTGGCACTATACCATTGATCTTTGCTTATCTTATGTGTGTATTGCCGATATTAATAGGTTTTATTTTGCCAATGATTCCGCTCATATATTGGAGCATAGAGAAGGGGTTTTTCATATACGAAGCAAGGTTCTATAATATAATAGCAAATAGCGTTAGTTTATCATTTATCACCGCATTAATCTCAATTAGCATTGCAATAATGATTGGATATACGGCGCGTAAAAGTAAGGTAATCAATAATGTAGCACGTCTCATTTCTTTAGGCTACGCAATTCCAAATGCAATTATCGCAATTAGCATAATAATATTTTTAAGCAGAATATCTTCTTTCATTACTCAATATATTGTGGAAATTAGCTTGGTAGGAACTATTGGCGCATTAGTTTACTCATATTTATTTCGTTTTTTTGCTATATCTTTCAAGGTGGTAGAATCAGGGCTCAAAAAAACACCAAATGAAATTGAGTGGACTGCATATACCATGGGTCATGGGCCTATTTCCACATGTTTGAATGTTCATATCCCTCTCATCAAGAAGAGTATATTATCGGGATTTTTGCTCGTATTTATGGATACTATCAAGGAGCTCACAGCAACACTCATTATAAGACCATTTAATTTTGAAACTATATCAACTAGAATATATGAACTTGTAAGCGATGAGCGCTATAGAGAAGCTGCCCCATTTTCGTTGATAATAGTTATAATAGGCTTAATCTCTACAATAACCTTATTTACACTTGATGATAAGGATAAAAAATAAACGTAACCGTTCACAGATTTCCACTTAATTCTTCAATCTCACTAATAGAAAGGCCAGTAAACTTGACAATAGTGTTGACATCAACATTATTAGCCAGCATTGCTTTTGCGACTTCAATTTTCCCTTCAATTTTCCCTTTCTCTATACCTTTTTGTATACCTTTCTCTTCAGCAAGATCAAGTCTGTATTCAAGAATGGCTTCTTCTTTCCGTAGATCCATTATTCTTTCTTCGTAAGCTACTAAATCTTTTTCGTTCCAACGAAACTTGTCTAATTCATCATATGCTAGCTTTATTATTGGCGCTTTTTCTGCTATCTCTTTTAAGTCCTCTTTTGTTGTTTCTTCTGCGTATTTAAAAAAGAAACACCACCTTTCTACTATACAGTTTCTAACTGCTCTACTTTACTTTTTGAAAATTTGGGCAATTCTATAAAGATAAATTGAAAATCTTTTAAGTAATATCCGTTAGTTTTTATATCACGTATATTATGAGTAGAGATATAATCAACTTCTTCAGGAAGTAAGTTACAATTTGATATAGCAATAAAGAAGACTTTCTTTAAATCAATGTAGTTGCCAGATTTATCTAATTGTCTTGAGTAGGCTTTAGCAGCATATAATTGAGCGCGTTTTTCGAAGCCCTTGTCTCTAGCGAGCTGCATTTCTGCTATATATCTATTTCCGTGAGAATCCTTGCAGAGAACATCAACAATACTTTGTTTATCAGAGGCAACTTCGGGATCCATAATAGTGCTAAGAAACTCAACTTCTTGTATTGCATTTATCTCAGTAAACCCTAAAATATCGTTCAAAAAGTGGATCAGGATATTCTTATTTTTTCCGTTCCAAAGATTTTTTTGAAACACAAATCATTGCGAGGATCGAGAAATTTTGAAAGAGCCATGGCAAAAATGCAAGGTGCGCCAAGAAGTGCGTAAGGAACAGTTGGTGAAAATCTAACTCAGGTAAAGCCTAGCCAGCAATCTGGAACGAACTATTATGCTACGTAAGGTAACAAGCGTAGTAGGGCTAATAGAAGGGACAATATAGGATGCAACGAAAGTAAAGGTATTGAGTCCCGAAATTTTTGACGATATGGAGGTTGACGCTCTCTTGCAGGCGGAAGACAAAATAAGTGATAACGAAAAGGCAAGATATCACTTGCTCCATCGGGATCTAAGGCCGTGTCATGTGTTGAGATGGAACTTACGTGAACTTGGGAGATCCTTTGTATTCCCAATAGGGTACTCTAGAACAAGTCAATAAAGGCGAGGACTGGGGAAAGATACGAAGGAAGTCGGACTAACTGATAGTACTCAGAGTGTGGGAAAGCCACATACAAGGGGAAGCGGTTAGCAATATAGTAACTGGTATAAGGATTGCTATACAAATACAACAGAGATTGGAGGAATATGCAAGGAAAACTAGACCAGATAGTAGAAAGAGCGAAGCGAGATAAACGATTGAAATTCACATCGTTAGTGCATCTGATAAATGCAGAGAATCTTGCAGAGTGCTATAAGGAACTAAAACGAAACAAGGCTTGCGGTATAGACCAGGTAACAGTGGAAACTTACGGAGAAAATCTTGAAGAGAAGCTTAGAACTCTAGTGGATAGCATGAAGAAAAAGCAGTATCAACCGCAACCGGTGAAAAGGGTATATATACCAAAAACTGGGAGCAAAGAGAAACGCGGGCTCGGAATACCATCAACAGAAGATAAGTTGGTACAGATAATGTTAAAGAAGATACTAGAAAGTATTTATGAAACAAATTTTCTGGACAACTCTTATGGATTTCAACCAGGAAGAAGCTGTCATCAAGCGGTCAAAACACTGAATAAAGCAGTTATGGACAAACCAATTAATTACATTGTAGAAGTGGATATCAAGAAGTTCTATGATAATATTCAGCATAAATGGCTAATGAGATGTCTGAGAGAGAGGATAACAGACCCCAACTTATTGTGGTTAGTAAAACGGTTTCTCAAGGCAGGAATAGTTGAAGCTGGACATTATGAAGCAACCGAACAAGGTACACCACAAGGCGGTATAGTAAGCCCAATATTAGCTAAAATATACCTACATTATGTATTGGATTTGTGGTTTGAAAAGAAATTTAAACCTAGATCCAGAGTGAGTATGCAGCTAATAAGGTTTTGCGACGATTTTGTAGTGTGCTGCGAAAAGGAAGAAGATGCGAAAGAGTTCTTGGAATTGCTGAAACAAAGATTAAGAAAATTTGGATTGGAAATATCTGAAAACAAAACAAGAATAGTAAAGTTTGGCAAGAGAGAATGGTATCAAGCAGAAAGAGAGAAACGAAGAAAGAATAGCTTCAAATTTCTTGGATTTACCCATTATTGTGGAAAGAGTCGTAATGGTAGACTAATGATAAAACAGAAAACTGTAAAAACAAGTCTAGCCAGAAAGATTAAAGAAATCAAAGAATGGATGAAGAGAATTCGAAATCACGATCGTCTTAAAGAATGGTGGCAGAAACTCAAAACTAAACTAACAGGACACTATAGCTATTTCGGAATTAGCGGAAATTATCGATGTTTAAGTCAATTCTATCGATCGATAACAAGGCTAGCATTTAAGTGGATAAACCGACGTAGTCAAAAGAGAAGTATGAAGTGGGAGCAATTCAACCATTACTTACTAGTCAATCCACTACCAAAGCCAAAAATACACTATTCTTTATATACATGAGAGCGAATGCTATGAATGCTATTATTGTGGAGCCGTGTGCGGGAAAGCTGCATGCAAGGTTCTTGTGGGGAAGTTATAAGAACAAAACTCAAACAAGAGGTATAGGACTATGACTTCTACCGAACAAAATATTAATAATTATACACTATTATTAACAATTATTCAACCATATTTTTGAAGATAGCTAGTTTCTGTATTTATTTTAAATTGAAGAAAGCTCAAATGAAAGATCATGTTTTGCTAAAAATCACAGAATGCAGTCTAAAAGTGAACGGTTACAAATAAACTATTTTGATAGTTAATGGGGTCTAGTTTTGACGTATGGACTATCCAAAGAAAAGGGTGGTATCATAACCTCAAAAATTTTTATGCTTTCTTCATTCAGAAATTCATACTTACCCTGCATTATTCCTGACGGTGCATTTAAGTATGTTCCACTTGTGTATTTAAATACCTCTCCAGATTTTATCACAGGTTGTTCTCCGATAACACCAACTCCGGCAATTTCATTTATTTTTCCCTTATAATCTATTATTTGCCAATGACGACTTAATAATTGAATAGTTGATTGGCTTTTGTTTTTTATCTTAACGTTATACATCCATACATAGCAATTTTCATAAGGAATGGATTGCTCTTCAATATAAATTGGTAAAACTGTAACTTCAACAAAGTTGGTAGTTAGTGTGTACTCTATCATTATAGAATATTCATGATAAAAAGATAGTATTTTAATTATATACTTTTTTCATAGATTTTTCAAGTATACTTTAATTAGGAAATATCAATTTATAGTATGAACGAACCAGATGCGCTTAGCAAAAAAGTAATAGGAATAATAGGTGGTGGACAATTAGGTAAAATGACTGCTATCGCTGCAACAAAACTTGGACAAAAAACACATGTTTTTGCCAGTGCTAAGGACGATCCGGCTTGCTCTGTTGCTGATGATTTCACAATAGCAGATTTCTCTGATAAGAAAGCGCTTGAATCTTTTGCACAGAGTGTGGATTTGGTCACTATTGAGTCTGAAAATATTCCATGTAGTGCAATTGATATCGATGTAAATTTTTATCCGGGTAAAAAAGCGTTACACATTGCGCAAAATAGGCTTAGAGAGAAAGATTTCATTAGAAGCTTGAGTATAAAAACTGCTGAATACAAAAGTATACAAAATTATAATGAGCTACTGAAAAGCAGTAGAACTTTTGGCTATCCAACAAGGCTGAAAACAACAGAAATGGGTTACGATGGAAAAGGGCAATATGTGCTTGAGAATGATTCTGAAGTGAAGCAATTTGCTTCCTTTGATTGGAATACAGAGTACATTCTTGAAGCAAGTGTTGATTTACTGAAAGAGGTTTCAATAGTCGTTGCAAGAGATAAAAACGGTAAAGTAGCTTTTTTTCCTATAGCAGAAAATTACCACGTTGATGGAATACTTGATACTTCAACAGTGCCAGCTAAAATAGATAGCAAATTAACTCAAGAGGTACAACGAGCTGCAAAGAAAATAGCAAATGCGCTCGATGTAATAGGAATTCTGGCTATTGAATTTTTTGTTACTAAAGATAACGAATTGTTAGTTAATGAACTAGCTCCAAGACCTCACAATTCTTGCCACTGGAGCTTGGATGCATGTAACGTTAGTCAATTTGAACAGCTGGTTAGGATAATATGCGGGCTACCTATGCAGGAAGTAGTATTACGCTTTCCTTGTATGACGAAAAATATAATAGGTAACGATATATATGATTCTCATAAGTATTTGAGCAACGAAAAAGCTAGTTTAACCATATATGGGAAAAAAGAGGTTAGAGATAAGCGTAAAATGGGACATGTCAATATAGATTTAAGTTAATAGTTTTTCTACGTCATTCCGCCACAACTGTACGAACATTGTGATATGATGAGATGTTACATAGTAAACGGTGTCACTCTAGCACGTATTTGTACGAACATTGTTATTTGAGTACACCAGGAAGGATGTCATTCAAGCAGATACCGTCTAGTTAGTCAACAAGAAAATTACAAAATAAGGCAATATTTCATATAAGATTGAAAGTATTTTTTTTAACAATCAGCTAAGTAAACCTTCCTCCAACAGCTTTACCCTGTAGTTTTTGATATGATCTGGATCAAAAGCCTTCTTTGAACCTTAGAACACCAAAAACAATATGGAGTAACTTACGCATCGCAGCTCCCACAATGGCCATATTATGCTTGCCTTTTTCTTTTAATCTCTTGCAAAAAGTCATAATAATAGGATTGTGATTTTTAACTACTATAGCAGGAAAATACATTGCCTTACGTAGTGTTCGTGAACCTGATTTACTTAATCTGGGCTTGGCATATACAGAGGAACCTGACGTTATATTTCGTGGTATAGCTCCAGCATATGCTGCCAATTGCCTGGCATTTCTAAAAGCTTTTATGTCAGGAACTTCAGCTAAGATAGCTATTGCTGATTCCTCTCCTATGCCTGAAATAGTTAATAGAAGTTGAAAATTTTCCAACAACTCTTTGTGTTGCTTTAATAGTTCACGTATGGAGTTTTTTATTGTTTCTATTTTTTGAGCTATATTCATTGCAAGGTCTTCCCAAGCATTTGTAACTTCTTTAGGCAGTCTCTCTTTTTTTTCTAAGTGGTTATTTACTAATGTCAATTCATCTTTTAACGCAGCCGAGCAACGATAAAGATGTTTTAATTTTTTTAACTCAGGAGAAGGTGGTGTCCAACGAGTTGGTTCCTGTCTTTGTCAGTAATCAGCAATAATTTCCGCATCGGTCTGATCATTCTTTTGTCGTACAAGCTTACTTCTTGCATAAGATCTTATGCAAGAAGGATTTACAACACTTACAAAATGTCCAGCATTGTGTAGAAATTCAGCCAGAGCTTCACTATAACAACCAGTAACTTCCATACAAGCTTTCACTTGCTCTACGTTATGTTTTTGTAGAAAGCTCTGCAGACCTTGAAACCGATTATCATCGTTCTTAAAGCTTCTTTTCCTAGTTTCACGTTTTCCTTTTTTACTTATAAATGAGAGAAAAACATCAAAGCGATCTTTTGATACATCTATTCCCAGAAAGTTGTTGATCATATATAACCCCATACGTTACCATTAAAAATGAAAAGTAAGGCTATTCTTGAGGATATAGAATTAGAACCATTTAGGTCTTTCTACGATACCTTCCAGCCTATACCTTTGAGAAGGGAGCTCTTATCTACTTGACAGATTTTATATCTAAGCCCTATGACAGAGTGCTTCCCTTCTCCATCTAATGCTTAAGCTTAAAACATTAGATGCTTTTTACAAGATACAAAACCAAATGCTGCTGCTCCAAGAAGTGAAAAGAGAACTATTATAGCTGCTTCTGTACTGGCAATAGCTGGAGTTGCTTTAGGAATAACTATTGCAGTTTACTTAGAAATGTTGGCGGTTGGAGTTTGTTGTCTTATTGCTGCTGCAATCATATATTGTTGTAATCAGCCTTCAAAGTCACTTGAAAATAGCAAGGTCCAAAGATTTTCTGAAAACGTTCCACAACCCAGTTTGTAAAATTCACAAGAACCATTAAAATATTTTTTTACTTTTCATCGTATATTTCTCAACATATTATCTTTAAGTACTAAAATAATTAACAATATGGCGTTATTAATAGTTGAATCGCCGGCGAAGGCAAAGACGATAGGTAAATATTTGAGTAAAGAGTTCAAAGTAGCTGCATCCTTTGGACATGTGAGGGATCTTCCAGCAAAAAACGGCTCTGTTGATCCAGATAATGATTTTGCCATAAAGTATGAGATTATTGAGAAAGCAGAAAAATATGTAAAAGAGCTGGCAAAGCAAGCGAGTAAAACATCACCTTGCAACAGATCCATCCCAGTGTCTGGGCACTGGGATGACATCTTTTTTCTTGACTCTATATCTCAATGTTCGTACAAACACAAAGGCAGTGCTTGACACTGGGATGACACCTTGACAACCGTAATCCCGCTACGTGTTAGCGGGATCTAGAGATACCGTGACGGTATGACGTAGAGTCAGCGTTAGCCATAACACAACACTTTTATACTCACCAACTCAGTATCCAATCTTGGATCCCGGTGCTTGACACTGGGATGACAAGAGGGGCTACTTTGATGACATCCTCTTGGATGGAAACCAGTGTCAGCTACTTGGATAACACCCTCATAAAGTGAAATGAGATCCCGCTAACACGTAGCGGGATGACGAGAAAGGGGCTACTCAGATGATAACAAAGGGTCTTGTATCTTGTAAAAAGCATCTAATGTTTTAAGCTTAAGCATTAGATGGAGAAGGGAAGCACTCTGTCATAGGGCTTAGATATAAAATCTGTCAAGTAGATAAGAGCTCCCTTCTCAAAGGTATAGGCTGGAAGGTATCGTAGAAAGACCTAAATGGTTCTAATTCTATATCCTCAAGAATAGCCTTACTTTTCATTTTTAATGGTAACGTATGGGGTTATATATGATCAACAACTTTCTGGGAATAGATGTATCAAAAGATCGCTTTGATGTTTTTCTCTCATTTATAAGTAAAAAAGGAAAACGTGAAACTAGGAAAAGAAGCTTTAAGAACGATGATAATCGGTTTCAAGGTCTGCAGAGCTTTCTACAAAAACATAACGTAGAGCAAGTGAAAGCTTGTATGGAAGTTACTGGTTGTTATAGTGAAGCTCTGGCTGAATTTCTACACAATGCTGGACATTTTGTAAGTGTTGTAAATCCTTCTTGCATAAGATCTTATGCAAGAAGTAAGCTTGTACGACAAAAGAATGATCAGACCGATGCGGAAATTATTGCTGATTACTGACAAAGACAGGAACCAACTCGTTGGACACCACCTTCTCCTGAGTTAAAAAAATTAAAACATCTTTATCGTTGCTCGGCTGCGTTAAAAGATGAATTGACATTAGTAAATAACCACTTAGAAAAAAAAGAGAGACTGCCTAAAGAAGTTACAAATGCTTGGGAAGACCTTGCAATGAATATAGCTCAAAAAATAGAAACAATAAAAAACTCCATACGTGAACTATTAAAGCAACACAAAGAGTTGTTGGAAAATTTTCAACTTCTATTAACTATTTCAGGCATAGGAGAGGAATCAGCAATAGCTATCTTAGCTGAAGTTCCTGACATAAAAGCTTTTAGAAATGCCAGGCAATTGGCAGCATATGCTGGAGCTATACCACGAAATATAACGTCAGGTTCCTCTGTATATGCCAAGCCCAGATTAAGTAAATCAGGTTCACGAACACTACGTAAGGCAATGTATTTTCCTGCTATAGTAGTTAAAAATCACAATCCTATTATTATGACTTTTTGCAAGAGATTAAAAGAAAAAGGCAAGCATAATATGGCCATTGTGGGAGCTGCGATGCGTAAGTTACTCCATATTGTTTTTGGTGTTCTAAGGTTCAAAGAAGGCTTTTGATCCAGATCATATCAAAAACTACAGGGTAAAGCTGTTGGAGGAAGGTTTACTTAGCTGATTGTTAAAAAAAATACTTTCAATCTTATATGAAATATTGCCTTATTTTGTAATTTTCTTGTTGACTAACTAGACGGTATCTACTTGGTTGTTGATTATTGTTTTGAATACCAATTTTTTGATCTGTTGCAAGTGCTTCTACTGAATTTTCTGGTTGCAATCTTTCTAGAACTAACAGTATGTTGCTTTCCTCTGGAGAAACTGACTCATTATAGCATCTTTAAATTCTTCATCCGTGTCGCTCTCGCTACTATTTACACAACTATCATTATCTTTTGCATCAAACCACTCATCTCTATCATCTCCATCAATTTGAGTTTCCATTTCCCCTGTGATATTCTCCTGATGATTAAGTAGCTCTTGATCGGGTTGTACAAAGCGTTGCATTGCTTTCACTTCTAACAATCCCTCGATGACAAGGCCGTATTCGCCTCTACTTGGTATGTTTCTATTGTAATTCTGTAAAACACCCTTAATATTTTCACTAAAATATTTATTTATCTCTGCTAGAATTTTTTGCTGTTCAAAAGTAATTTCTTCAGGCTTATTAATGTCTACAATGCACACAACGAAATCTTCTAAGGTTTCTTTCAATTCCGGATGAAGTTCCACATATTGAATTAGCTTATCAGCTAAACCTTCCAGAAATGGCTTAATATTTTCTTTTGTAATAGCATTTTTTTGCATCTCCTGCTTTTGTTCTTCTTCTCCTAAGAAACTCCCTTAACTAGCGCTTCTTGTTGAACTAATATGTAGCCAAATTCCTGTGCTTTTTTGATTAAATTTTTTACAACTCTCTCTTTGTAACGTGTTTCGTAATAGCTCATTCCTTTTTCCACATACTCTTGTCCATATTTCAACATTTGGTAAAAGATGCATGCTAATTTTCTTGCTGTAGAAGTAATTGCTTTTATTGCTCCTAGCCGTTTTTTTAATCTCCTACAATATGCACCCAATGCACTTTTACTATTTCCCACAGCATAAGCAGCCATTCGCAAGGCATTCGTAGCACGATTAATAACTTTACGAGTTTTTGTTCAAAATACTTTTTCTCCTGTAATCTTATTAGCAGGGCTAAGCCCTAACCATGAGGTAAAATGCCTTTCTGATCGCCATTTATTATGATTAATGCCAACTTCCGCAATAATGGTTTGTACAGTTAGTACATCAAATCCAGGAATTTTAGTGAAATCTATACCAGTTACACGATACAATTCCTCACGCAGGGTGAAATTTGGTCTGCCTCTTCTAGACTTATTTTTTTCCTTACCTAACTCTTTACTCTCATCGGACTTCGTCTCTAATGCTTTGTAATAGTTCTCTATACTTTTATCACATTCAATTATTTTTTCTTGAAAAAAATTATATGCTTCATATTCTTGCTTTAATACAAATAAATGTTCTTCTCTATAATCGCCTGTTAATGCTTTTGCTATAGTAGCCTTATCATTCTTCATATTCACACTTCTGAATTCAGCTAGTTTTTTAGGATTCCTTTCACCTTCTACTATTGCTTTAATAATTTGCATTCCTGTGACGCCAGTAATATCGCTTGTCACTTTATGTAAATGAATATTCATTTGTACTAACACCTTTTGCATGCGATTAATATGTTTAGCAGCGTTTTCAATTAAGTTTTTACGTTGCCGAACATAACCACGCAATACACACATTTGATCATCTGGCCTAAATGATCCTTGGATTAACCCATAACTATGTAGTTGTTGAAGCCATTGACAATCCTGAACATCTGACTTTCTTCCAGGTACATTTTTTACATGTCTTGCATTTGCAAGCTTTACTTCAAGTCCATATGATTCAAGTACTTGGAACAAAGTAATCCAGTATACTCCTGTTGACTCCATGGCTACTGTAGTAACTTTACATTTCTTCAGCCATTTTGCTATGTTATGGAGATCCTCTGTAAAGCAGCTAAATTTTTGTATACGCTGTTCATCACTTCCTTCTGGTACACATACATAATGTACAGCTGAACCAACATCTATTCCTGCTGCATCAGGATTCATGATCTCTAATTTACTTTTTGCTTTTTTCATAGTAACTCCCTTATTATAATTTGTAATAGGGAAACGCTTCAGCTTGGAACGGTTAGATAATACAATCTCCTAACCGAGGTAGCCTAAAAAACTCCATCAATGATTTGACCGTTCCTCCCAAAACCATGCTAAACGACGGGTACTTATGGCACCAGTGAAAATTTCGGTTATAACTTCAGAGGCGCTTCCTATACAACTATACTTAAAAACTACTAAAAACTTAAATTGAGGAGTTTCTTCCTGGTTTGACAGATTTCTTCTGTTCGGTGCTAAATGATGCTAATCTTCTATTATGCTCTTTCTGCTCTGGAGTTAATGGCTTTTTACGATACTTTTTATATGGAATTATAACATTGCTTTGCAATTTTTGCCAACCTTGATATCCAGAATCGGCATATTTTATGCTATCGATTGGTAAATATTTTTCTTGTTTCCTTATGCGAAAATCATTAATTCTACCACGATATGAATTTGACACTGATAAAATTCTTCCACCTTCTTCGATAACAATCTCAGTTTTCATAGTGTTGGTTCTTTTTTTTCCTGAATATGATTTCTTCCGTTTTTTACTATCTTCTGGTCTCTGTATTTGCTGTTCTGTAACATCAGCCAGAATCTTCAGTATTTTTTCTGGTGTCATACTTCTATCTTTTGTTATAGTAACTTTTTTGGCAAGTAATGGCTCTATTTTCTTCAGTAACCTACATACATTTGCGTTGTGCACATTGAACAGGCACCCTAAAAATCTATGTGTTATGTAAGTGCGATAGTACAAAATTACGCAAAATAACTTATCTTCTAGAGTTGGTAGTTGTGATCTTCTACCATGGCACTTTTTCTGTTTTTCAACTCTTTTCCACCCAGACCTAACTTTTTCCACTACCTTTTCGAACTCCTCTATAGTTAAACCTGTTATATTACGAAAGTTTCTTGGGTACTTCTTCATGTTATAGTAACTAAAGCTCATTTTTTTACCTTACTCAATCTGCTTATTCTTCTTCTACTTCTCTCACATTATTTTTTCAATCACCTTTTGCAGCAGGTCTTTAGAAACGAAAAAACTTACTTGACAAACTCCGCCAGCCCCCTTATTATGACAATAAGGGTATTTATGACTCAAAACTTGTTTTTGACCTGCAGGCTCAATGACAAAATTCAGTAAAAAACTCAGGGTATTTTTTGGCGGATTACATAAAATTATAGCGACTGAATGTCTTTTTATTTTTTCTACATTCAGCCAAATCGCGCTTATTTTAAGCGTTAGCACATTATTACAGCGCCAGTTTAAATTATTATAGGGTCAAAACTCCCACCAAGGGGCTTCTTTTGCCTTTTTTTTATTTGGTAAATTTCTTAATGTTTGTAGCTAAAGCAACTTAAGAGACCGAAAATGGTGTCATTCCAGCGCGTGACGCTGGAATCTAGTCTTTATTATGCAGCCACTTATTTAAAGTTAAGTTTTCTGGATCCAAGTAGTCAGGGCACTGGGATGACACCTTGACGATTTGAAGAATCGTCATCCCGCTACGTGTTAGCGGATGAGATACCGCGGCGGTATGACAGTTCGCGGCGGTATAGTAACTCGTCATTCCGCTACTTGTTAGCGGGATCTGCTGTTGCGACATAAACTCAAATCAAATTTCAATCCAAAGAGGTATCATTATGTCAAACAATTTCAATTTTAAAGAATTTTTTAACCACTATGAAACAAATAGTACGTCAGATGATATACAAAGGTATTATTTGCTGTGGAAATCAGTAATAGCGCAGGCAATGACTGATGCAGCAAGTCACTGTAAAAAAACAGAAAGCTTGGTAGAGAAACGTAATGCGATTTCTTGGTTGTCAGACTTTAGTCAAGATTTTGTGCACACATGTATATTGGCTGATTGTGATCCGGTATACGTAAAAAACAAAATACAGCCAATCTTAAAAAGCCTTACTAGATAAAACCTTTTTATATACTCAATGAGGTTTACTCCTTTTACCGAAAAAAATATCATTCAATCTCCTATCTATAGTTGCCTCTATATCTTTGATTAATAGCTGCTTTATCATGTTTGCTTTCCGCTTTGCATCTTGAGCGTGATGCTCATTGTTACCACTGTTATTGCTGTAATTATTCCTATCACTATAACTACTGCCACTTGGTTTACTACTGTTACTGAACTCACTACCCTTTTTTCTTCTTGTGCTGAGTATCTGCACTATCTTTTCCTTTAAAAAAGACTTCCAGCCTGTGCTAAGGAACAACTTATAGAGAAAATGCGGAGTAAGGAATGCTACTAATATTCGAATAGAAATTCCGTAACCGAGGTCTTCCCTATTTTCATAATACCACTTGCAATATTGAAATAAATGGTAAAACGCATTTTTGAAAGAGCCAAATTCTACAGCATACCAAAAACCATTGCTGAGAAACATGAGCACAATGCTGGATGTGTAAAGATACATTGTGAAGAGAAACAGTTTCACAATTATATCTTTTAGACTACCTAATATATAATTCAATAATCTTAATTTATAGAAAAGTGATATCATTTCACACCTACTTCAATATGGCTGGGGTGGAAGGATTCGAACCTTCGCGTGACGGTATCAAAAACCGCTGCCTTACCACTTGGCTACACCCCAATACTACTTACATCAATAACACTATTAGCCCAATTAGTAAAAGATTTATTTGCTTTTTCTATGGGCATCACAGCAATAGCTGGCTGATCATAAGAATGCATTGCTTCGATTTTTTCTACAATTTTATCAACTTGATCATTCCTGCTCTTCATAATTGCCACTACTTCACAACTATTACTAATTTTACCTTCCCATAAATATAGAGAATTCACTTCGGGAAATATATTTACACATACAATTAATTTCTCGTTTAACAATTCTTCAGAAACAGTTTTAGCCTCCTTCAAACTTAAAAAAGTTGTATAAATCAAAACTAAATTATTCATTAGAATCTACATAAATGCATTTCTACTATACTCCACTTAGGTTTATTCATGAAGAGAAAATAGATTAAGACCTGCTGCGAATCAAGCAATAAAAAGAAGGAAAGGAGAGGGTGACTAAAATCAAGGTTAACTAAAAGGCGTGCTTAAGATTCACAATACCAGCAATAATATTGAACCTCAGGTTGTATTTTTTCTGAAAATTGCGGTAAACATGAGACATAATCTTAAATATCTTTATCTCACGGATCTTATTTTCTACTCTCATTCTAAATGATGCTAATCTTCTATTATGCTCTTTCTGCTCTGGAGTTAATGGCTTTTTACGATACTTTTTATATGGAATTATAACATTGCTTTGCAATTTTTGCCAACCTTGATATCCAGAATCGGCATATTTTATGCTATCGATTGGTAAATATTTTTCTTGTTTCCTTATGCAAAAATCATTAATTCTACCACGATATGACTTTGACACTGATAAAATTCTTCCACCTTCTTCGATAACAATCTCAGTTTTCATAGTGTTGGTTCTTTTTTTTTCCTGAATATGATTTCTTCCGTTTTTTACTATCTTCTGGTCTCTGTATTTGCTGTTCTGTAACATCAGCCAGAATCTTCAGTATTTTTTCTGGTGTCATACTTCTATCTTTTGTTATAGTAACTTTTTTGGCAAGTAATGGCTCTATTTTCTTCAGTAACCTACATACATTTGCGTTGTGCACATTGAACAGGCACCCTAAAAATCTATGTGTTATGTAAGTGCGATAGTACAAAATTACGCAAAATAACTTATCTTCTAGAGTTGGTAGTTGTGATCTTCTACCATGGCACTTTTTCTGTTTTTCAACTCTTTCCCACCCAGACCTCACTTTTTCCACTACCTTTTCGAACTCCTCTATAGTTAAACCTGTTATATTACGAAAGTTTCTTGGGTGTTTCTTCATGTTATAGTAACTAAAGCTCATTTTTTTACCTTACTCAATCTGCTTATTCTTCTTCTACTTCTCTCACATTATTTTTTCAATCACCTTTTGCAGCAGGTCTATGCTATAGGTTGCAAGCGAGACGTCATACCGCCGCAGTATCTCTAGATCCCGCTAACAAGCAGCGGGATGACTACCCCTACAACAACATTGCAAGTATTGATTTTTCTCCCCATGAGAAGAGTCTGGAAGCTCTTTCACTCTAAACACGATGTTCACATCCTCAAAATTAATCTCAATTCGCTTAACTAACGTTCTAATAATATCACGTTTAGTTAGCCAGTCTGCATTATCAAGACTTGAGTTAATACTAGAGGAAAATCCCTCTAAATTTGTTACTACTAGAGTGAACTCTTGTGTGAGTTTTTTCTGATCAAATGTTTTTTTCTTTTGTTCTTCAACCATTTTTAAGTTTTGTTTCATTGCTTTAATTCTTGGCTCAAATTCTTCTTGATCAATATATTCTTGAGCATAACTATCAATTAACCTTGCAATACCACGTTTTAATTTATCTTCTTGTGCTTCAAGCAAAGCGCTTTTTTGATCTAGTGGTGATTTTTTAAGTTCTGAAAGTCTTCGTTTATACTCCTCTAATACTCTATTCGGATTTTTTAATAGATGCTTTACTTCTTCCTACACAGCTATGTCTAATGTATCTGTACGAATTAATTTGTTGTTACACATTTTATTACCACCAAAACGGTATGAATCCGTGCCAATACAACGATAATACACCTGATTATTAGTTTTTTTTCCTCCTTATTCCTTGCAGTGCTAGTACCATAATATGCATAATTACAAAGCTTACATACTACTAAACCTTGCAATAAATATCTTGCTCCTCTTTGTCTTGTTCTTGCTATTTTTCTATTCTCTGCTAATTGTTCTTGAACTATATCAAATAAATCTTCGTTTACTATACTAGGTACTTTAATATAAATCCAATCCTCTTTTGGAACAGGATAAGTAGAATAATTATCTTTTGGTTGCTCGCAGGAGTTTTTTTTGGTCTTATATGTTTTAATTTTATGCCTAACCTTGTTTTACCAAAAGCTACTTGTCCTCTATAAGCAGAGTTTTTTAACATACTCAAAACTACAGCCCTATCCCAATATTCTTTTCCTGTTCGCTTCATAACGGACATAGCACTTAGCCCACGACATACTTCTCCTATACTCGCTCTTTCTCTTCCTACCCAAAAAAATACTTTACGCATAACTTCAGCTTCTTCTTCATAAATTTCAAATAAGGCTTGTCCTGTCTCTGTATTTTTATTTATATAATGATAGCCATAAGGAGCAGCTCTCATTACACTTATATAATCCTTATTGGCTGCATAAATCTTTCCTCTGCAGCTTCGTTCCATGATTTTTGCACGTTCATATTCTGCTATCATACCTTGCATTTATAATAGTAATTGAGATTCTGGATTATCGCTAATTTAAAAAAATGACTTCTACTCCTAGTTTCTTGAACTCTTCAAGTAATACCATCTGATATGCATACTTGCGAGATAAACGATCAGGAGAATGAATATAAACCTTATCAATTCTACCTTCTGCTATTTTATCACGTAATTTTTCTAAACCAGGACGGATTATATTAGAACCATTATCAATAAATTTATATTCATTTAATAATTTATGTCCGTCCATACTAATTTGATTCTCTATAGAAGCAATTTGACTTGCTATTGTACCTTCTTGTGCTTGTCTCCCTGAAGAAACTGTTCGGTAGAAGTCATAGTCCTATACCTCTTGTTTGAGTTTTGTTCTTATAACTTCCCCACAAGAACCTTGCATGCAGCTTTCCCGCACACGGCTCCACAATAATAGCATTCATAGCATTCGCTCTCATGTATATAAAGAATAGTGTATTTTTGGCTTTGGTAGTGGATTGACTAGTAAGTAATGGTTGAATTGCTCCCACTTCATACTTCTCTTTTGACTACGTCGGTTTATCCACTTAAATGCTAGCCTTGTTATCGATCGATAGAATTGACTTAAACATCGATAATTTCCGCTAATTCCGAAATAGCTATAGTGTCCTGTTAGTTTAGTTTTGAGTTTCTGCCACCATTCTTTAAGACGATCGTGATTTCGAATTCTCTTCATCCATTCTTTGATTTCTTTAATCTTTCTGGCTAGACTTGTTTTTACAGTTTTCTGTTTTATCATTAGTCTACCATTACGACTCTTTCCACAATAATGGGTAAATCCAAGAAATTTGAAGCTATTCTTTCTTCGTTTCTCTCTTTCTGCTTGATACCATTCTCTCTTGCCAAACTTTACTATTCTTGTTTTGTTTTCAGATATTTCCAATCCAAATTTTCTTAATCTTTGTTTCAGCAATTCCAAGAACTCTTTCGCATCTTCTTCCTTTTCGCAGCACACTACAAAATCGTCGCAAAACCTTATTAGCTGCATACTCACTCTGGATCTAGGTTTAAATTTCTTTTCAAACCACAAATCCAATACATAATGTAGGTATATTTTAGCTAATATTGGGCTTACTATACCGCCTTGTGGTGTACCTTGTTCGGTTGCTTCATAATGTCCAGCTTCAACTATTCCTGCCTTGAGAAACCGTTTTACTAACCACAATAAGTTGGGGTCTGTTATCCTCTCTCTCAGACATCTCATTAGCCATTTATGCTGAATATTATCATAGAACTTCTTGATATCCACTTCTACAATGTAATTAATTGGTTTGTCCATAACTGCTTTATTCAGTGTTTTGACCGCTTGATGACAGCTTCTTCCTGGTTGAAATCCATAAGAGTTGTCCAGAAAATTTGTTTCATAAATACTTTCTAGTATCTTCTTTAACATTATCTGTACCAACTTATCTTCTGTTGATGGTATTCCGAGCCCGCGTTTCTCTTTGCTCCCAGTTTTTGGTATATATACCCTTTTCACCGGTTGCGGTTGATACTGCTTTTTCTTCATGCTATCCACTAGAGTTCTAAGCTTCTCTTCAAGATTTTCTCCGTAAGTTTCCACTGTTACCTGGTCTATACCGCAAGCCTTGTTTCGTTTTAGTTCCTTATAGCACTCTGCAAGATTCTCTGCATTTATCAGATGCACTAACGATGTGAATTTCAATCGTTTATCTCGCTTCGCTCTTTCTACTATCTGGTCTAGTTTTCCTTGCATATTCCTCCAATCTCTGTTGTATTTGTATAGCAATCCTTATACCAGTTACTATATTGCTAACCGCTTCCCCTTGTATGTGGCTTTCCCACACTCTGAGTACTATCAGTTAGTCCGACTTCCTTCGTATCTTTCCCCAGTCCTCGCCTTTATTGACTTGTTCTAGAGTACCCTATTGGGAATACAAAGGATCTCCCAAGTTCACGTAAGTTCCATCTCAACACATGACACGGCCTTAGATCCCGATGGAGCAAGTGATATCTTGCCTTTTCGTTATCACTTATTTTGTCTTCCGCCTGCAAGAGAGCGTCAACCTCCATATCGTCAAAAATTTCGGGACTCAATACCTTTACTTTCGTTGCATCCTATATTGTCCCTTCTATTAGCCCTACTACGCTTGTTACCTTACGTAGCATAATAGTTCGTTCCAGATTGCTGGCTAGGCTTTACCTGAGTTAGATTTTCACCAACTGTTCCTTACGCACTTCTTGGCGCACCTTGCATATTTTGAATTTATATGTTCTCATCTGACAAAGTCTCCTGAATTATTTATAATAGATCCACACCATCACACTCTGGAACCATACATCTTATACTCTACCTTAATTCTAGTTTCCGGACAACCTCTATCTCTACAAAAACTATATTTTTCTTCAGAAGAGAGTTATATTGTAACTATGGACAAAATAATTATAAAAAAATTTGGTGGGACTTCGCTAACTGATTTAAACCGAGTTGCAAATTTGATAAAAAACGATATTGAGAAAGGTTGTAATGTAATCGTTATTGTATCTGCTGTTGCAGGATTTACTGACCAAATGGCTTTTCAGGCTAGGCAAATCTCAAATTTAAGTTGCAGACAAGAGTTATCAGAGTATGACGTTATGCTTTCAGCAGGAGAACAAATTTCTTGCGGTCTATTAGCTATCACTCTCCAATCGATCGGAGTTAATGCTAAATCGTGGCTTGCCTGGCAGTTACCAATTGTAACTGATGATTTTTATTCTGAGTCTAAAATAAAAACAATAAAGATTGACCGTGTGAAAAGATCTTTTGCTGAGGGTTATACTGCTGCGATCATCGCTGGTTTTCAGGGTATAAATGATGATAGAATCACTACTTTTGGAAGAGGAGGCTCTGACATATCAGCAGTTGCCTTCACGGTAGCCTTTGGTGTTAGAACTTGCGAAATTTTTACTGATATTGATGGAATATATACAGCAGACCCGAGAATTGTTCCAAAGGCACGCAAGCTCAAATTTATCTCTTACGATGAAATGTTGGAAATGTCGTCATCTGGTGCTAAAATACTGCATAATCGTTCAGTACAACTTGCAATGAAGCATAACATTAAAGTGCAAGTGCTATCCACTTTTAAAGAAGTAGAAGGCACCACAGTACTACACAAAAGGGATGTACTAGAGAGATACTTAATTACTGGAATAGCTTATAGCACTAATGAAGCTCTTGTAACTTTCACTAACCTTGCAAATAACTTGCGTACTTTAAGAGATATAGTAGGGGCAAACGTTAAAATTGATATGATACATGGGTCAAGTTTTGTTATCTCCAAATTTGATATTGATTTAATGGAAAAGTTACTGAATAAGAATGAAAATTATGCTATAAACGATAATATAGCTAAAATTTCAATAATTGGTATTGGTGTTATGTCTAACACTGAAGTGATGCACCGCACACTCGAGGTTTTAAGCGAAAAAAAGATAGAAATACTTGCTATCACAACATCTGAAATCAAAATCAGTATAATTGTTCAAAAAGAATACGTTGTAGCTTTGGTCAAAGATTTACATACTGAATATGAGCTTGATATGCAACACTAGGATAGGCTCGACGTCCACAACTGTACGAACATTGCAATTTGGGCCTACCAGGAGGGTGTCATCCCAGTGCCCAGACACTGGGATCCAGTTTTTGATCGAAAGTGTTTCATTTTAACTAAAGCCTACACTCACCAAATCCAATGCATTTACTTGCAGTTAAGTTTTCTGTATTCCAGCGTCACGCGCTGGAATGACAAGAGACCTGCTGCGAATCAAGCAATAAAAAGAAGGAAAGGAGGGTGACTAAAATCAAGGTTAACTAAAAGGCGTGCTTAAGATTCACAATACCAGCAATAATATTGAACCTCAGGTTGTATTTTTTCTGAAAATTGCGGTAAACATGAGACATAATCTTAAATATCTTTATCTCACGGATCTTATTTTCTACTCTCATTCTAAATGATGCTAATCTTCTATTATGCTCTTTCTGCTCTGGAGTTAATGGCTTTTTACGATACTTTTTATATGGAATTATAACATTGCTTTGCAATTTTTGCCAACCTTGATATCCAGAATCGGCATATTTTATGCTATCGATTGGTAAATATTTTTCTTGTTTCCTTATGCGAAAATCATTAATTCTACCACGATATGAATTTGACACTGATAAAATTCTTCCACCTTCTTCGATAATAATCTCAGTTTTCATAGTGTTGGTTCTTTTTTTTCCTGAATATGATTTCTTCCGTTTTTTACTATCTTCTGGTCTCTGTATTTGCTGTTCTGTAACATCAGCCAGAATCTTCAGTATTTTTTCTGGTGTCATACTTCTATCTTTTGTTATAGTAACTTTTTTGGCAAGTAATGGCTCTATTTTCTTCAGTAACCTACATACATTTGCGTTGTGCACATTGAACAGGCACCCTAAAAATCTATGTGTTATGTAAGTGCGATAGTACAAAATTACGCAAAATAACTTATCTTCTAGAGTTGGTAGTTGTGATCTTCTACCATGGCACTTTTTCTGTTTTTCAACTCTTTCCCACCCAGACCTCACTTTTTCCACTACCTTTTCGAACTCCTCTATAGTTAAACCTGTTATATTACGAAAGTTTCTTGGGTGTTTCTTCATGTTATAGTAACTAAAGCTCATTTTTTTACCTTACTCAATCTGCTTATTCTTCTTCTACTTCTCTCACATTATTTTTTCAATCACCTTTTGCAGCAGGTCTATTGATGAAAATCTTAATCTGTGTAGTGAATGCAACAAAAAAATCAATTTTCTAACTAAGCATTACTGCAATTTTTGTGGCGTAGTAATCTCAGACAATATTCATACGTGTGGTAAGTGCATCATCAATCCTCCACCGTTTAAAGTATTAAGATCAGTTTTTGCTTATGATCAACATAGTAAAAACATGATTATAAATTTCAAATTTTTTGATAATTTGAATTACGTAAAAATCTATGCAAAGTGGATACACCAAGCTAATCAGGATACGTTTCAGAACGCAGAGGTCATAATTCCTATACCGTTACATAAAATGCACTTGTTTAAACGTAAATATAATCAAGCAGCATTGCTTGCAAAAGAGTTGAGTAAGTTGTCCAATTTATCCTATACGCCATTTGCAATAAAACGTCTTCGCCATACTGCGCCTCAAGCTGGTCTTTCACTTAAACAGCGTGAAAAAAAATTTGAAAAAGGCTTTTAGCATAAGCAACAAGAAAATTATCGAAAATAAAATCGTGATATTAGTTGATGACGTGGTAACAACCGGAGCAACTGTAAGATCTTGCTCTCAAGAAATTTTAAACTCCGGTGCAAAAGAAGTGAGAGTGCTATCGCTTGCAAGAACGGTGAATGATTGTGAAAATCAGCATGTTAAAATGTGATTTTTAATAACCTCAACATCACTAAACTCAAAGGTTTGATTCCCTATGATTTGAAATCTTTCGTGCCCCTTTCCTGCAACTAGCAGAATCATACCCTCGTTATAGGCAATATCTACTCCTTCCTCTATAGCTTCTCTTCTATCTTCTATCTCTAGCGCATTAGGGCAATGTAGTAAAATACCACGACGAATTTCTGCAGGATTCTCATCACGCGGATTGTCATCCGTGATTATCACTTTGTCTGCATATATTTGTGCTACTTTACCCATTTCTGCGCGTTTTGTTTGATCACGATTGCCACCACAACCAAAAACTAGAATTATTTTTTTATTGAAGTGCCATTTTAAAGACAATAGGGCTTGTTTAAGCGCACTTGGAGTATGAGCGTAATCCACAAATGCAAAAGGTTTCACTTTTTCCATTCTTCCTGGTGGAGAAACGAGTTTTTCTACGCATATTTCTCTGTAATTCAGTCCAGACGAGGTAACTATACCCATTGCACACAACAGATTATATGCTTGGAATTGCCCCAGAACCGGAAAAAACGTATCATAAATTTCACCACCAATTTTTATTGTAAGGTGTTGACCATTAGGGGTTGGTGTTTGCTCCAATAAAGTAATATCAGAGCCTGTTTTTCCATAGGTGATAATTTTGTTGCTGCGTTTTTCAGCTATCTTAAGTAACGCGTAGTATTCATCTATATCCGCATTTAAAATCGCTGTTTTTCCTTCTGGTAATACCTCGTAAAATAACCTTTCTTTAGTTTCTAAATATTCACCAAGATTTTTATGGTAATCTAAATGATCTTGCAAGAAATTAGTAAAAGCTGCAGCACTCAACTTTAATCCATGGATTCTATATTGATCAATCCCATGACTTGATGCTTCTAACACTAAGTGTTCTACATTTATACCACGCAATGTTGCGTAAAGGTCATCTGCACCTGGAGTGGTAAGACTGTTGCTATTACCTTTTCTACCATTATTGATGCATGTTCCAAGTGTTCCAATAGACGCAGCATTATAGCCAGCATTCTGCCAGATCTGACGGCAAAATTCTACTACTGAAGTTTTACCATTCGTACCAGTTACAGCAGCAACATATTTGGGCTGTTTGAATTGATAAAACCTGCTGACTATTTCGCTGTATATTTCTTGAGGATTTGGGTGGAAAATATGAATTCCAGCGTCACGCAATGGAATGACACCATTTGTTATGCAATCATTTGCAATTATCGCTTTAGCTCCACAAGATAATATCTGATCTATGTAAATCCTATCCCTTTCTGACACACAAACGAAAAGATAACCTTCCTTGACTCTCTTGGGATTACATGTAACGCCCTTGATTTCAACGTCAAAGTTAACATCAACAATATCATGCAGTAATTCTCTCAGTTTCATGTCCTACTTCATCGTTTTGAAAGTCTAAACATGGTAGCCTTTTTAGTGCGTCATTAAGGTCAAAGATTAAATCTTCAGGATCTTCCAGTCCACAAAATATTCGCACGAAACTTCCACCACAATCTGAATTCATTACAGATCTTGACATAGATCTACGATCTACTGGTAATATCAAACTGTCGCACCCTCCCCAAGAAGCACCAATACTAAAAATTTTCATATGATCAACCATGCAGCTTAGTTCTTCACATGAATATTCTCTATCCAGTGCTATACTGAATGTGCCGCTTGCTCCTTTGAAGTAACTTTTCCATAATTCGTGTTGAGGATGGGAGGGAAGTGCTGGATATAAAACCTTTCTAACTTTTTGCTGTGCTTCTAGCCACTTTGCCACTTCCATTGCTGTATTTTGGTGCCTTTTCATACGTGTGTGCAGTGTTCTTAGTCCCCTGTGTGCAAGGTAGCAGTCGTGCGATTGAATGGTTACTCCATAATTTTTATAGCTCTCATAAAGCAATTTAAAAATTTCACCTTCAGCAATAATAGCTCCCATAACTAAATCTGAGTGACCGGCTAGATACTTTGTCACTGCATATAGTGCAACATCAATTCCATAATCAAGCGGCTTAAATAACAAAGGAGTGGCCCATGAATTGTCGCAAACGGTTACGATTCCACGTTCTTTAGCAACTTTTACTATATGCTCTATATTCGAAATCTCAAACATTATAGAACCAGGAGTCTCGATCATTATCAATGAAGTATTACTCTGAATTAAATCAGTTATATCCTGCGTTGGATCATAAAAAGTTACTTCTGTTCCTCTTTTTGGTAGCTCATTTTCTGCAAACCTCCTAAGCCTATAATAACTATTATCTTGAATTAAAACGTGCGAGCCTGCTTTAGTGAAAGTCAAAATAGCAAAAGTAAGTGCAAATAGTCCGGAAGGATAAATAAGCGCTTGCCCACTCCCTTCAATTTCAGCCAGTGCATTTGAAAGATAATGGACAGTAGGAGTACCAACATTACTGTAGCTATAATCCCTTGCAACACCATCGTTGATTACATCGTATATACTTTCTCCATTTGCTGCATTTAAGTAGTCCTTGTAAGTAGGAAATAATATGGTAGAAGAATGATAAACTGGCGGGTTCATAGAACCTTTATAGTCATTAAATTTTCTTCCTGCTTTAACTAATATAGACTCTTCCTTCACATTTTTATTATTTATTTTTTAAATTGTACCCGTTTTGCGTATACAAGTGAAGAGAAATTGCATGTATTAGCTCTATCTCACCCTTCAATAACTCATAAATCAACTTATGTCTTTTTAGAATGCTCATTCCAATAAAGCCGTCAGATATTAATATTAATTTAATGTGCGAAGGTAATGTTGAAGATGAAGCAAAATAATGATCAGCATGCTTTGCTGATTCATCGACAATGTTCATATCAATTACATCTATCGAATCGCGTATCTTTTCTTCTATTGTTTTAATAATATCCATAATGGTTTCTTTAAGCAACAACATGCTCCTCTTGTCATCCAAGTAGCTGACACTGGGATGAAAGGAAAAGTGATATAACAATACAACCTTATTTATTCTCTTCCTTATTATCTATGTCTTGATAATCAGAATCTACTACTTTTTCTTCTTTATCATTTGGATTCCCTTCTGATGAAAAGCCATTTCCAGCACTATTTTGTTGTGAGGCATTATACATAGCTTCTCCAAGTTTCATAGATAATTGAGAAAGATTAGTAACTTTCTGCTGGATTGAATCAGCGTCATCAATGTTATCAGATTTACTAACTTCTTTTAATTCGTTAACTGCATTTTCAATAGCAGATTTATCTTCTGGTGAAACTTTATCACCATACTCTGTCAGAGACTTTTCTGTAGAATGAACTAAACTATCCGCTTGATTCTTCACTTCAATATACTTTTTGCGCTTTTCATCTTCTTGCGCTTTTTCTTCAGCTTCCTTTACCATGCGATTTATTTCATCATCAGATAGACCACCTGAAGATTGAATGCGTATTTTTTGCTCTTTTCCTGTAGCTTTATCTTTTGCAGAAACGTGTGCTATTCCATTTGCATCTATGTCAAATGTTACTTCAATCTGAGGAACTCCACGAGGAGCAGGAGGTATCCCTTCCAAACTAAACTGACCAAGTAGCTTGTTATCAACCGCCAATTTTCTTTCACCTTGATGTACCTTAATTGTAACGGCTGTTTGGTTATCTTCTGCAGTTGAAAACACCTGAGATTTTTTAGTGGGAATAGTAGTATTACGTTCAATAAGTGGAGTGAATACTCCTCCTAGAGTCTCAATACCAAGAGAAAGTGGAGTCACGTCAAGTAGTAACACATCTCTTACATCACCTTGAATGATTCCCGCCTGTATTGCAGCTCCAATTGCTACAACTTCATCAGGATTTACTCCTCTATGTGGATCTTTACCAAAGAATTCTTTAACTTTCTCTATGACTTTTGGCATACGAGTCATGCCCCCAACGAGAACCACTTCGCCAATTTGACTAGCAGACAAACCAGCATCCTCAAGAGCTTTTTTACAAGGAGCCATAGTTCTTTCGATTAAACCATTCACTAAGCTTTCAAGTTTTGCTCTCGTTAATTTCATATTTAAGTGTTTTGGACCACTTGCATCAGCTGTAATAAACGGTAGATTTATTTCCGTTTCCATTGCACTTGATAATTCAATTTTCGCTTTTTCAGCAGCTTCTTTGATTCTTTGCATAGCCATTGGATCATTTTTCAAATCAATGCCATTACTTTTCTTGAATTCATCTAGTAAATAACTCACTATTGCGTTATCAAAGTCTTCACCTCCAAGATGAGTGTCACCATTTGTAGCCTTTACTTCAAAAACCCCTTCACCTATTTCAAGTATTGAGACATCAAATGTACCACCACCAAGGTCATATACCACTATTGTGTGCCCATGTTTCTTATCAAGACCATAAGCAAGCGCTGCAGCAGTCGGTTCATTTACCATTCTGAGTACATTTAATCCGGCGATTTTTCCTGCATCTTTTGTTGCTTGACGTTGAGAGTCGTTGAAGTATGCTGGCACTGTTATCACAGCATCTTTTACTTCCTCTCCAAGATAAGCTTCTGCTGCTTCTTTCATGTTTTGTAGTATGAATGCACCAATTTGACTAGGAGAGTATTCTTTATTATCAGTGGTTTTAACCCATGCGTCACCATTTTTTGCTGCAAACACTTTATACGGCACGTTTAGATTTTTCATTTCAGAATCACCGTATTGACGGCCTATTAATCTCTTAGTAGCAAAAAAAGTATTACTTGCATTGGTGGTTGCTTGTCTTTTTGCAGGAGCGCCAATCAACCTTTCTCCTGACGAAGTAAATGCAACTATAGATGGAGTAGTTCTTGCCCCTTCTTTATTTTCTATTACCTTTGTATCCTTGCCCTGCATTATTGCAACACAAGAATTTGTTGTTCCGAGATCTATGCCTATTGCTCTTCCCATAATGAGTACCCCATTGTAAATATTATCTGATATAAGAATATATAAGTATAGGACTTATTAATTACAAGCCCAATTTAGGGTTTCTAATTAGTTATTAGAACTTAAAAAGCGCGAAAGCCATTTAGTCAGCCAAAAATTGCCTAGTAGTTTATTTGAATTATCAACTTCTTCATTGCTGCTATCCTCAATTTGGTATCCAGAGTTCTGTAATGGCTTATAACCGTTTGAATTAACATCATCTCCTTGTTTTAAAACAAATGTATTTACATCTAAACTGTTATCAATACTAATGTTCAATGTAATATTAAACTCTTTTTCGATTGTAGAAACTGTATTCCGTTTATTATTAAAAATATGCGCTATAACCGCACTATGCGCTACTAAATCAAAAGACTTATTTTGGTTCCTATGAGCAATGTGTTGTAAATCCCTTAGTATCGATGCAACAATTACTTCGTTCGATTTTACTCTTCCAATACCCTTGCAGTGTAAACACTCTGTAGTATTAATTTCTTGTATGTTTGGTTTAATTCTTTGTCTTGAAAATACCATTAAACCAAAGTCATTTATGTAGCTAAATTGAACTTTAGCTTTATCGTCTTTAAACGCTTGCTTTATAGCAGACTCAACAGCTCTGCAATACTGATATTTCAACATGTCAATAAAATCGACTACTATTAATCCTGATAGGCCCCTAAGATTCACCTGTCTTGATATTTCAGGTACTGCTTCCATATTGGTTCTATAAGCTGTTTCTTCTATGCTATCTTCTCCTGTCATCTTTCCTGAATTTACGTCTA
Source organism: Wolbachia endosymbiont (group A) of Conops quadrifasciatus (assembly GCF_964027015.1). Classification (NCBI taxonomy): domain Bacteria; kingdom Pseudomonadati; phylum Pseudomonadota; class Alphaproteobacteria; order Rickettsiales; family Anaplasmataceae; genus Wolbachia; species Wolbachia endosymbiont (group A) of Conops quadrifasciatus. Next base: position 87,684 of record NZ_OZ034722.1, on the reverse strand, counting down.
TTGAAACAAACGCCTCAGTTAAAGTTATTACCAAAGACCCACCAGATGGCAACTCTACCCTATTGCTATATAACTCAGAAATTTGATCTTCGATTCCATAGTAAGTAAAGATTGGGATAGAACCTCTATACAATCTGTAACGCAACTTACTACCTTTTAATGCATTTTTAGTATATTGTCTCACTGCTTCAAAAGCTTCCTTCCCAGATACTATGACTTCTATACCATCGCTACAAAAATCACGAACAGATCTCATAATTACATCTGCTTCGTTGTAAATTAATGATGGAGCATTTACAGAGAAGGCATTTTTTTGAATGCTCTGCCATAATGAGGATAAGTAATTGTAATCCTGCTCAATTTCTTTCTTATCTTTTCCTGAACCAACAGTTCTTACTATTAAACCTGATCTTTTTGGCAAGTTTATTGAACTAAGTATATCCTTTAACTGCTTTCTGACATTAGCATCTTCAATTCTGCGAGACACTCCACCTTTACTCATGGAATTTGGCATGAAAACACAGTATCTACCCACTAAAGTTATGTATGTTGTAAATGAAGCTCCTTTATTGCCTCGTTCCTCTTTAGTTAGCTGGACCAATACTTTTTGATTTACTGAAATAACATCTTGTAATTTGTATTTTTTATATAAAGGTACCTCTCTTACAAAACCACTACCTAACTCGTTGACATTCTTACTAGCTGCAGAATCTGAAGAAACATTTGCTGAAGCTTCTTCTGTACAATCGTCATTTGAGTAGCCCTCAAAGATAGTTTCCTTTTCTTTTTCTGGAATATTGAAGTAATCTAGAGATATCTCGGAAAAAGATAAAAAACCTTGCTTGTTTTTTCCATATTCAATAAATACGGCTTGCAAAGAAGGCTCTATACGCTTTACATAAGCAACGTATATATTACCTCTTAATTGTTTTTTTTCCTTGAATTCTTGTTCAAATTCTACAACCTTATTATTAACTGATAAGGCAACTCTTACCTCATTAGAATAGGCAGAATTTTCTATCAATAATAACCTTTTGCCACTATTTGCCACTTATTTACCGTTTGCTTTTCATTCTGAAGTTAACTTCATGCTACTTAATGCACTGTTGATTGTCAAGAATTTTACGATCTGCATTATTCGGTTGACTTTTAGTGTTTTGCGTAATAAACTCGCATAGAATTTATTATATCATTATAAGTATGGCGAAAAAAAATGCTTCTTTGCTCGTTAAGTTAGTCAGCACTGCAATCAAGATAACAAAAACTGGTGAAGAAAAATCGACTGGCTATTTTTATGTAAAAAAGCGTAATCCAAAAAAGCTCACCAGAAAACTGGAGTTTAGGAAGTATGACCCAGTAGTCAGAAGGCACGCATTATTTAAAGAAGAAAAATTAAAGTAGTTTTTTTATAAGGAATTTTATTATTATGCAAAATTTACAATTAAGTTATCCTATAATAGTAGAGTTGGGGGATGTAAAAGATACAAAACTGAAATTAATAAAGGTCATTGCACAATTAATAAGTAAGAGGTACAAAACACAGAAAAAAGCAGCAAATGCTCTAAAGATTGATCAACCTAAAGTATCTCAAATCAATAGGTCAAAAATCGAAGGGTTTTCCTTAGAATACTTGCTTAACTTATTGATTGCATTGGACCAAGACATAAACGTAAGAATAAAGCATAATTCTAAACCTGTATAATATGTAAAGGACAAATGGTGATTTAAATGCAGAACAATAAAACAGTAAGTCAGAGGCATTTTAAAAAGAACTTGTTACTCAACAAAACAAGATTTGAAATTTTGTGCAATGCTATTGATTATAGCTAGATATGCATCTTTTCCAGGCTCTATGTCTGATCCAATAGGATCAAGAACTACCATTTTTGCGTCATTAGAAAGAGCATTAGGCTTTATGCTATCTTCTTGTGAATGAGCAAATATACATTTAACGTTTTCTTCCTTCATTATCTTTTTTAGCTTCATTAAACTCTTCATACCTATGTACGAATCCTCTTCTATAGAAAGAATGGCACTTGGGTGATTTAAACCAAAATATTTTTCAAAATATTGATAAGCATCGTGAGTGACGATGTATTTTTGATTTTTAAAATCATTCAGTTCTTTCACGATTTCTTTTACTTCTTGGTCTATTTTTTTTATGGCTTTTGTTGCATTAGAGTTGTATCGATGGAAATTTTCTTTATCTATGTTAGACAATGTTGCACTTATAAAAAGTACCATGCTCTTTGCATTTTCGGGACTCAGCCAAATATGTAGGTCTTTTTCATCTTGAGTATTGGTAATTTTTCTAGAAAATGAATGTGGACGAGCAGGAAGTAGGTTGATTACCTTTGACAATTGCACTAGTTCTTTATTATTTTTGGCGAAAGTTTGAACAAACGTCTCTAAGTTATCGTCAGTGTAAAATATGACATCACTTGATTCCAAATTACTCGCATCAGACGGCTTTAATATATAATTATGCGCAGATGTTGCATAGCCAAGCAATTCCGGTTCTAAAATCCCTTCTGTCACAGAAGCTACAAGTGAGTGGATAGGTTTGATTGTAGCTACAACTTTTAAATTGGATGAAAAGGCAATATTATAGTATAGTGTAAATGAAAGTAATAGAAAAAAAGCCAGTAAATGTCTCATATAAACGTTGAGAAGAAGTTAAATTTTGCCAAAAAGTTAAATAATGTCAATAATCGTGTTCTAAAAATAGAAAATCTTGCTCTCACATATGATGGTAAAAGAATCCTTGACAATATCAATATGTTCATGGAAAGAGGAGACGTAATTACAATACTTGGTCCAAATGGTGGAGGTAAAACCTCTTTAGTGAAAGCAATTGCTGGCATAAATAAAAGCTGTACCGGTAGTATCGTATTTGCTGACAACATAAAAATTGGCTATATGCCGCAAAATTTTAGTATTAGTAATTTGATGCCAATAACAGTTGAATATTTCCTTTTAAATAGCTCCTTAAAAAGACTAAAGAAAAATCAATCCATTATTACAGAAGCGATAGAGTTGGTTGGTATCGGTAACATTTTGAAGAATCAAGTGTTAGAAATTTCTGCAGGGCAAACACAACTACTACTGCTTGCACGTTGTTTAATTACAGAGCCTGACTTGATCATTCTAGATGAACCAGTCAGTGCAATGGATATTAACGCGCGGGCTAAATTTTATGATATTATAAATAAAATAGCAAAAAAACGATTGGTATCGATTCTTATGACTTCTCATGATCTTAACTCTGCTCTACCATCCTCAGATTACGTAATTTGTATAAATAATACTATCTATTGCCAAGGCAAGCCTGATGAGATTATGAAAAATAGAACCCTAAATGAAATATTTAGCAGTTACGCAGCAAAATGATTCAAAATATTTTGCGTCTTCTGCACATAACTACAGTGCTGACACGTTACAATATATTACCTTATTTACTTCCACCATCAAAGAAATCAATAAATAAAATACAAGGCCATAAGCTAAAGTGTACTCTTGAAAAATTAGGTCCGGTGTTCATTAAGTTTGGGCAGTCTATCTCATCACGTACTGATGTTTTAAATGAGGATATAACAAATAACTTGTTATTGATATGTGATAGATTGCCATCATTTTCACATAAAATAGCAGTTAAAACTATAGAAAGTGAGTTTAATTGTAAATTGAGCGACATTTTTTCAAGCTTTTCTGAAAAGCCAATTGCAGCAGCATCGATTTCTCAGGTGCATAGAGCGGTTACAACTGAGGGTAAGGAAGTTGCTGTGAAGGTTTTAAGGCCAAATATTGAGAAAACATTCTCAAGGGATATAAAAATGCTTTCTTGGCTTGCAGAAATTGTAGAAAAATTTAGCGAACAATCAAAAAGGCTGAGGCCAATTGAATTAGTCAAAACTTTTACTGAAATTTGCCGATTAGAGTTAGATCTACGTTTTGAAGCTGCTCACTCTTCAGAACTAAAGGAAAACACAAAAAATGACAGAGGTTTTTATGTACCTGAAATAGATTGGAATAGAACTGCAAAAAAGGTTTTAACATTAGAATGGATAGAAGCAACACCAATATACGAAGTTGAAAAACTGAATAATCGTAAGCAAATAGCTATCAATCTTATAGAATCGTTTTGTAGTCAGGTATACAGGGATTGTTTTTTTCATGCTGATATGCATCCTGGAAATCTAATGGTTGATAGTAATAACAATATTATTGCCCTGGATTGTGGAATCATGGGTAGAATAGATCGTGAGACATGCTATTACGTTATAGAGATACTCAAAGGCTTTTTAAATCGGGATTATGACCACGTTGCAAAAATACACTTTAAAGCTGGTTACGTTTCATCACAGCATAGAAATTTTGTCACAGCTTGCAGGGCAATAGGTGAACCCATTATTGGGCAGCCTATACAGAAGATTTCATTTGCTAGTTTACTTGCTCAGCTATTAAAAATAACTGGTGATTTTGATATGAAAGTTCAAACACAATTGTTATTGCTGCAGAAAACTATGATCTTACTGGAAGGGACATGTAGAAAGATCTACCCAGAAATCAATATGTGGAAAGTAGTTGAAGCGTGGATAAGCAGTCAACATGAAAGTAAAATAGGGTATAGGGAAAAAATTAGAAATTCTTATCCTGTAAAAACAATCCAAGGGATATTTAGCCTTATAGAAAAATTAAACCTAATAGCTGATAAAAAATTAGAAAACATCCAAGTTAAAAATAAATCAAATGGAAAAGTCTATTTTTTACTGTGGTTTGTAATTATAATTCTAATCGTTAAATTTTTAATTTTTTAAACTATGGGAAAAAACTGCGTCAAACCCAATTTTTAATTCAACTTAATTTTTAATCTGCAGGAGTCGAGTTGAGAATGTCCAATTTTCCACTTTCTTTATAGCATAACATACTTCAGTCCTGATCCGCCTCTTGCTCCTCTTGAAGCCCAATGGCTCACCACTTATGTGTAAATTAATCGTTAATGTTGTACACGTTCTTTTCTTTTTCTACTCTCTCTTGCTCTTCAATACAATATATAGCAAGCGGATTAGCTTTAAGTCTTTCGACTCCTATTTCTTCTCCTGTTCCATCGCAGTAACCATAAGTGCCTAATTTTATTTTTTCTAATGCCTCCTTAATCTTTTCTTTTCTATCTTTTCGGCGCTTGATTAATTCCTCATTTCCACTATCTCCATCAGAATAGTATGTATCAATACTATTATCTTCTAGTTCTTGTTTCTCCAACTCAGCGAGTATTGATTGTAACTTTAAGCTGAAGTATTCCAGTTGTTTTACGCTCATATATTCTTCATTTTCTGAAGGAGTGTAATCCTCTGGTGACTTTATTTTCGGTAACTTTTCCATAATTGCATTATCAAAAAAATAATAAAACCTATATAACTTATGAACAAAAAATTATACTACCCTCAAAGTAAACACTATAATTTATAATAAACATTTAAAAGCCTAGTATGATCGACTTAGTAAAAAAATTAGTAATAGATGGTAAGAATCTTACCTATATAGTATGTATTTTTATTATAATGTTAAGTTTATCTTCATTTACACTTGAAAACAACAATAAACAAGAAGTTATGTTAACATTAACATGGATATGTGCTACATTTGTTTTGCAGATCTCTACAAATAATTTGTTTACATCTGATTATCATGATGGAATATTAGAGCAAATCTTTGTACAGCCACTCTCTTCTAGGCTTATAGTTGCTTATAAAATTTTCGTTCACTGGTTATTATTTGGGCTACCGATTTCAGTGGTTTCTTCCATATTCAGCTTTGCAGTTCTAGGCAATAGTATTGAACACTCAATAGCAGTTGGAGTGTCTTTATTATTTAATACGCTGATAATCATTAATATTTCAGCTACTGGAAATGCATTGATGATTGGTCGAAACAACTTAGCATCAGGAGTATCGCAAATTCTTGTTTTGCCAATGATAATGCCAACCTTTGTGTATTTTAAAATGCTAACTCAATTTGAAAATTTGTCCTTTAATATTTATACACTACTAATCACCATGTTAATTTTTGTCGTTTTGATTGTTAACAGCACTATAACTACTCACATGGCATTAAAATTTGCTGTGGAACAGGATTGAAAAATCTTACTGTTATTCAGTAGGTATCCGTTTAGCAGAGTGGCAAAATAGGTAGACAAGATAAACCAAAAAATCAAGAAAAAGTGAGTTTACAACAAATGGTGTCATGCAAGTAGCTGACAACATAAGACCTGCTGAGAATCAAGCAATAAAAAGAAGGAAAGGAGGGTGACTAAAATCAAGGTTAACTAAAAGGCGTGCTTAAGATTCACAATACCAGCAATAATATTGAACCTCAGGTTGTATTTTTTCTGAAAATTGCGGTAAACATGAGACATAATCTTAAATATCTTTATCTCACGGATCTTATTTTCTACTCTCATTCTAAATGATGCTAATCTTCTATTATGCTCTTTCTGCTCTGGAGTTAATGGCTTTTTACGATACTTTTTATATGGAATTATAACATTGCTTTGCAATTTTTGCCAACCTTGATATCCAGAATCGGCATATTTTATGCTATCGATTGGTAAATATTTTTCTTGTTTCCTTATGCGAAAATCATTAATTCTACCACGATATGAATTTGACACTGATAAAATTCTTCCACCTTCTTCGATAACAATCTCAGTTTTCATAGTGTTGGTTCTTTTTTTTCCTGAATATGATTTCTTCCGTTTTTTACTATCTTCTGGTCTCTGTATTTGCTGTTCTGTAACATCAGCCAGAATCTTCAGTATTTTTTCTGGTGTCATACTTCTATCTTTTGTTATAGTAACTTTTTTGGCAAGTAATGGCTCTATTTTCTTCAGTAACCTACATACATTTGCGTTGTGAACATTGAACAGGCACCCTAAAAATCTATGTGTTATGTAAGTGCGATAGTACAAAATTACGCAAAATAACTTATCTTCTAGAGTTGGTAGTTGTGATCTTCTACCATGGCACTTTTTCTGTTTTTCAAGTCTTTCCCACCCAGACCTAACTTTTTCCACTACCTTTTCGAACTCCTCTATAGTTAAACCTGTTATATTACGAAAGTTTCTTGGGTGTTTCTTCATGTTATAGTAACTAAAGCTCATTTTTTTACCTTACTCAATCTGCTTATTCTTCTTCTACTTCTCTCACATTATTTTTTCAATCACCTTTTGCAGCAGGTCTTTAGATTTTTCTGTCATTCCAGCACTCTCTTCTGTCATTCCAGTGCCTCCTTCCCCTGTCATCCCAGTGCCCAGACACTGGGATCTCATTTCTTAATTTCACAATATAGATCATCCAAATTGGACCTATTTGCAAGTATATAAATATAATAATTTTGCATAAAAACTTAGATCCCAGTGTCACGCACTGGGATGACAAGAGGGGGTATTGGGATGACAAAAAAAGGAGGCTACTGGGATGGCAAGAAAGGAGCAGCAGGATGACGCCTCACCATGTCATTCCAGCGCGTGACGCTGGAATCCAGCCTTTTCATAATCATCAAAATGTTGTATTTTAACATAAAACGGCTACTTTTATGCTTCACAACTTAATAAAATTCCTGGATCAAAGTAGTCAAGGCACTGGGATGACACCTTCCCTAGTGGAGAAATTACAATGTTCATACGGTTGTACTCGTACCGCTGGGATCTAGGATTTTTCTATAGTTTAAAAACAAAAAAAGGATGTTACTCAATGAGTAACATCCTTTTGGAGAAGGTGAATAGCTTCGTTTAGTCCGTTTTCATAGCTGTTTGTGCAGCTTGCTGTTGAACGTCAGTGTCAACAGCTACTTTCGTAGAAGGCTGTTCCACCAGTTTGTTCAGATGACCTGTCTCTTTCAAATTTGCACGAGCTTCGGATAAGTTATTTTGAGAAAGATTTAGCTTCTTTGGTATAAGAGGATCAGGTAAATCTCCACTATCAACCCTGCCAAAGGAGTCCAAATTAATAAAAGAACTTTTTCTTTTCGGTGTAGAAGGACCAGATGAACCTCTTCCACTATCAAAAGAATTACTGCAAGTGAAAGTTCTGTTACTCAAATTATCCAGGTTTTGCTCCACAATAGGATCACTGAGAACATCTTCACTGAAAGAACTTTGTCCATTTAAGTTAGTCAATGAGGCGCCTCTAGGTAGTTCTGGTGGAGCAACTGGAATAAACTGCTTACCAGAAGATTTTTGTCCTATTGTCATAGTGTTATCAAGCACCCCACAATCAGAACTAAAAGATTCTTGAGGTAGTTTTTCTACTCCACTCCCTCCAAATTGTGATTGCATTGAGCCTCTTCTGCTTTCACCATACCTTTTTGCCACTTCATTAAGCTTCTCCACAACATTGGAAATCCCGTGCTCTGTTTTGCATTGTTTAACAATTCTCTCAACTTTATCGTGATGCTCAGAGAAAATAGTATAAAGAAAATAAGTATCTTTAGGTAATGACTGTTTCGTTAGCAAATCATGTAACTTCTCAGCATTTAAATGCTTAATAAAATTTATCTGCTTATCCCATTCAGGTGCATATTTCTCCGAATCTGTTCCTTGCGCATGGTCTTTTTTCGATTCGATCTGTAACACTATGTCTTTTAGTATCTTTTTAAGCAACTTATCTTTGTTTGCTATTTCTTTATCGTTAAAAATACCCATTAATTGCTCTTTAATACTAACAATTTTGTTCTTCGCATCACCTGAAAGCAATTGACTATTCAACATTGCATCTGAGTAGTTAGTTTGACTAGATAAGCGATCTAACGATTGTGATACATTGTGCACTACATGACTTGTACTACTTTTTATCTTATCTTTAGCACACACAGCACCATCTCTAATTTTTCCTGCAGCGTATGTTGACGCGTCCTTAACTTTCTCGGCAGTATATTTCGCCCCATCAACTGTCTTTTCTGCTGACCATTTGAGCCCTTTGAATGTGTATTCAACTGCTTTCACAGCAAAAAATAGAGTAAGGGCAACTATTGCACCTGTTGCAGCAACCGGTAAAGCAACTGCCACAAATGGAAGTAATGCACCAACCATCACACCTACTGCAATCATTTGCTCTTTTGCAGACCAATTAGAAAAATTTTTTATATCTTTTAGTTTATCCTGCACAGTTTCCATGAAAGGAGAATTTTTTTTAACAGGACTTGAATTTGTTTGTTCACTGGCTAACATTTTAAACCTCACTATTAATTAAATATATTCATATTGTACACCCTCAATTCTTAAGTTAGTGTTAATTTGGCTGTTAATGTTCATTTGTCTTTGAATAATTCTGCTTGACGTGTTTTTTGGAAGCGTAGAAAATTAGGTCAAGAAGCCGGAGTATTTATGAGGTGCATAAAAAGGGCACTCATCTTTTTGGCTGTTATAACTTTAATAATAATAGCTTTACTATTTAGGTATAATTCCCATTTTCACGAAGACGTAGTGCACTTAAAGAGTGACAATAAAGAATTCAAAAAAAAGCCAGAAAATTCCATAGAGTCGACCATACTATATAGAGAAAAGGAAGTGTACGATCATGTTTTCCATCCTGATGATTAATTTGTAAATAAAATAGCAATTTATGTTTGCATTTTCTTATTAAAGAAGTAATATTAGCGTATTAATTATAGAATCAATCATTATGTTTGATGAGAATAATCCTTGGAATTTGGGAAAGAAACCGGTAGGGAACAAAACTCCTAATAATGAAGATATTTTAAGTAAAGCTGTATCTGATGTAAGGTTCTTTCTTAATGGATTAACCAGAAACAGGGGCAAAAAACCTTATTTCATCATTTTCATTATTTTACTGTTCTATGCTTGCACTGGCTTTTATATTGTCCATCCTAGTGAGGAAAGTATAGAACTTACTTTTGGTAAATATTCTAATACAGAAACACCTGGTTTGCGTTATCACTTCCCCTACCCTATTGGCAAGGTTTTTAAAGTGAATGTTAAGGAAGTAAATCGTGAAGAAATTGGGGTAAGTAGTTCTTATGGGCGAGACACAGATCGCGGTGAAGGTGTGATGCTAACTGGAGATGAAAATATAGTCAACGTTAACTTCGAGGTTCAGTGGCGCGTTAGAGATGCCAAAGATTATCTATTTAAAGTGCGAGATTATAAACCTGGTTTTAGTGTTAAAAATGCTGCTGAAAGCACCATGAGGGAGATAATAGGCAAAAACACGATCTCTTTTGCACTTAGTCATCAAGGCAGAGTTGAAATTTCCAGAGATACCAGAACTTTATTGCAACAGATCCTTGATGGATATCAAATGGGTATAGAAATTTTATCTGTCCAGATGAAAAAAATAGACCCACCAGAAAAAGTAATCAGTTCATTTAGAGACGTACAAAACGCTATTGCAGACAAAGAACGTACCATAAATGAAGCATATGCTTATAGGAATGACATTATACCTCGAGCAAAGGGTGAAGCGATAAAGATAAAACTAGATGCAGAGGCATATGAGAATGAAATAATAAATGAAGCAAAAGGTAATGCAAATCGCTTTTTATCTCTTTATGAGGAATATAGGCAGAATCCTTCTCTCGTTAAGAATCGTATTTATCTTGAAACTATGGAAAATATTTTCAGTAAGGTAGACAAAGTTGTTGTAACTGATGATCTGAAAGGTATGTTTTCTTATTTACCTCTTACAAATTTAGGGAAATAACCATGAGTAGTAATATTAAAATTGTTTTTGTTTCTGTATTTGTTGTTTTATTGATTGTTTTATTTAATTCAATATTTGTTGTGCAAGAAACAAAGCAAGCGATAGTTATACAACTCGGTAAAGTTGTAAGAGATGTTAGGGAAAGTGGCTTATATTTTAAGTTACCATTCATAAATAGTGTAGAGTTTCTTGATAAAAGAGTTTTAGATTTAAGTCCTGATAAGATCCCAAGGGAAGTGATAACAGCGGATCAAAAACGTATTATAGTAGATGCGTATGCAAAATATAAAATAACAAATCCTGTTACTTTTTACCAGGCTGTGAGGAATGAATCAGGGCTGGTTAGAAGATTGTATCCGGTTATAGAAGCACACATAAGAGAAAATATAGGCAGATTTTCGTTGATTAGTTTGTTGAACGAAAAAAGATCAGAGGTTATGCAATTGATTCAGCGTGGAGTTTATTCTGAAGCTGAAAAATTTGGCATAGAAATAATAGACGTAAGAATTAAGAGAGCAGATTTACCAGAAGAAAATAGTTCTGCAATATTTCGCCGTATGCAAACTGAAAGGGAAAAAGAAGCAAAAGAAATTAGAGCAGAAGGAGAGCAAGCTGGGCAGGAAGTTAGATCAAAAGCTGATAAATTAAAAAGGGAAATTATCTCCAGTGCAGTAAAAGAATCATATGAAATAAGGGGCCGTGGTTATGCTGAAGCAACTAGAATTTATAATGAGGCATTTAAGGTTGATGAAGAGTTTTTTAACTTTTATCGCTCTATGAGCGCTTACAGTAAATCATTTGCCGAAAATAATACTAAATTTGTACTTTCACCAAACAATAACTTTTTAGATATTTTAAACAAAGGATGGAAATAATTTATGAAAAGTAAGGCATTTATTTTATCTATATTTGCATATTTTCTAATTGCGTTTTCTTCATACGCTAATATATTTGATTGGAATGCAAAAAAGGTCGTTGATGCTAGCACTACTGCATGTAACTGTAATCAAGGACTTGCCGATTTAGTGGAAGAACTCATTCCTGCAGTTGTGAATATTTCAAGCGAACAAATAATCAAACAAGAAAGTAACAATAGAACTAAAATCCCTTTTATGCCAAGAAATAATTTCTTTGATGATTTTAGAGAATTTTTTGAGCATTTTGATCAGTTTTTTATGGATAGGGGCCCTAGTGTTAACAGAGAGGTGGTGTTGCTTGGTTCTGGGTTTATTATAGATAAAGGTGGAACTATAGTAACCAATTATCACGTTATTAAAAACGCCCAAGATATCACAGTTACTATGAACGATAATACTTATTTCAAAGCAGAAGTTTTAGGCTATGATGCAAGAACTGATCTTGCTGTGCTTAAGGTTCATTCTAATAAAGATCTTCCTTTTGTTGCATTTGGTAATTCTGATACAGCAAGGGTTGGCGATACAGTTATTGCAATAGGTAACCCATTTGGTTTGGGTAGCTCTGTAAGCACAGGAATTATATCTGCAAGGTCCAGAGACATTAGTATCGGCACTATGAATGAATTTATTCAAACTGATGCTGCAATTAATAGAGGCAACTCTGGAGGGCCATTATTTGATTTAAATGGAAAAGTTATAGGCATTAACACCGCTATCTATTCCCCATCTGAGTCTGGCGGTAACGTGGGTATAGGCTTTGCTATACCATCTAATTTAGCTATGTCAATTATTGATACATTAAAAAGTGGCAAAAAAATAAAACATGGTTGGCTTGGTGTGCAAGTTCAGCCTATAACGAAAGAATTTGCTGAGTCTTTGGGTTTAAAAGATACAAAAGGTGCACTGGTTGCAAGTATAGTAAAGGATAGCCCTGCAGAAAAAGGTGGAATTAAGGTGGGTGACATATTATTAGAATTTGATGATAAAAAAATTGATAGAATGACACAACTGCCTCAAATGGTTTCAAGAACTGAACCTGGAAAAAAAGTACAAATTAAGTTACTTAGAAAGGGCAAAGAGGTCAATATTAAGGTTGTGATTGAAGAATCTGCAAATGATGGTCAAGGTAATAATCAAAAAGAAAATAAATCAACATCCGATTACATAACTGGTTTAACTGTTTCAAACCTGCCAAAAGAATCAAAAGAAAGTAATCCTACAAAAGGTGTGATAGTTACTAATGTAGATAGTAACAGTAATGCCACGCTGCGTGGTATTAAAAAAGGAGACATTATTATCCAATTAGATGGAACCGATATAAAAAATACTAATGATTTTCAAAAACAAGTTGATTCAGCAGTAAAGAAAAACGGTAAAGATTCAATAATGTTGCTCATTTACCGCAATGGAAATCAGTTTTTTACTTCAATAAAGTTAAAGAAATAGCACTTTTCGTAGGTTATTTACTAAATTCACAAAGCAGTAGCGTTTGCCATTATAGCTACTTCAATCTTATCAAATAAATCAAATCTACATTAGATTTATTGCATAACCATATATAAAAACCAAAGGATGTCATTCCAGTGTCAGCTACTTGTAAGAACATTTACTAAAATATACACATGAACAAAATCAACTTCCTAAAATTCATTGAACTATGCTTTCAAACGGTGGTGCCGGGATGTTAGTATAATGATTATCAGTACATAAAAGTCATAGAAGAAAGGCTGAAAGCAGCGAATGCTGGCGAAGTAAGGCGCATAATATTCAATATGCCCTCCGCGTTCAATGAAGTCCATGTGCATAAGCGTTGCGTGGCCCGCATGGATACTGGGAAATCAGCCAACTGCAAGAATAATAGTTGCAAGTTATTCTCGGCTGCTCAGCGAAAAGCACTCGCTTGATACCAGGCGCATAATGCAATCTGATTGGTATAAAGAGCTGTTTCCAGAGGTAAAATTATCCAAAGACCAGAACACTAAATATAAATTCCAAACAGTGCAGAGAGGATTTAGAATCGCAACATCAGCTGGAGGGACGTTAGCCGGTGAAGATGGAGATTTTATTATTGTGGACGATCCGCTTAACCCTGCTCAAGCTTTGAGTGAAACGTTTAGAAAGCGTGTTACAAATTGGTTCGATCAGACTTTGGTAACGAGGCTCAACGATAGAAAAAAGGAGTAATTGTGCTTGTTATGCACAGGCTGCACCTGGAAGACTTAACTGGGCACCTTCTCTCCAAGCCAAAAAACATATGGCATCACATTTGTTTGCCAATGATTTCTGAAAAAGTGGAGATAATCGACTCAATTACGACACAAGAAAAAGGTTTATATTCAAGAGAAGAGAATGAGTTATTATATCCCCTCGAGGGAGGAAGAGAAGAAGTTGAGATGATAAAAGTTGAACTCGGGAGTTACGCTTTTGCTGCTCAATATCAACAAAACCCCCTGCCGCTTTCAAGCGGTATAATTAAACAAGAGTGGCTAAAGCGCTATAAAAATTTCCCTGATAATCCCTCACATGTAACTCAAAGCTGGGACAATGCAGTTTCAACAAACGATTCCAGCGACTTTAGCATCTGTACCACCTGGGCAAAAATAGATAATAAATTCTATTTACTTGATGTATATCGAGCAAAGCTTGAGTACCCAAAGCTTAAAGAGCAAGTTCTGTCACTAGCTGCAAGATGGGCACCACACGCAATTTTGATTGAAGCAAAAACGAGTGGTCAGCAATTAACACAAGGGCTAAAGGCAAATAGCGATCTACCGATTATTGAAATAGTGCCACACAATGACAAACTCACTCGATTTTATCAAATTGTTCCGGTGATAGAGTCTGGCAGGGTTTTTTTGCCACAGCAAGCAGTATGGCTCAATGATTTTGAGTATGAGATTTTAATGTTCCCAGAAGCTCGCCACGATGATCAAGTGGATAGTACGGTGCAATATCTGCAATGGATGAGAAAAACTAACACCAGTGCTTTCAGGGTCAGGGGCTTTGGCCCCAACCCTAATAAAACACTTAGGTGGCTCAGAACGGTGGATTAGGTACAAACCGCTTATACAAAAACTTCTCTTTCTTCTTGCAAGTGTTTCTCGGTCTTAGGAGAATCTACCTTAGAACTTATAAGAAAGTTATCACTAATTTTTTGATTACTAAAAAACGTGTGAAGTAAGTGTAATACCTCCTCAGGAGAACTTGATTGTACTTGCTCCATCTTCTCAGGAGGAAGAGAAAGAACTGAGCACACTTGCTCTTTTGCCTTAGGCTCAGAAAGAAGTAAGCGCAGCTCTCTCTTATCAACATAAAGTAAGTGTAATAACTTCTCGTACCCAGGAGGAAAAGAGCTGGAGTTTAGCTTCTCCTTCACCTCATCAGAAAGAACTTTATATAGTTCCTCCCTCTGGCTAGAGGTAAGAGATGTTTGCCTCTTTGGTCCACCTGGCACACCTTTATGTGTAGAAGAAGCCGGGTTTTTGAGTAGATTTTGAGCAGAATTTAATAATTCACTAAGCATATTTCCAAGTTTAACACCTATTAACAGGTTCTGCTGAGATGAATCACTAAACTCTTCAGTAAGCGGCAGTGACTGTTTCCGCTCAAGCGACCCTAAACCACTATCTGCAAAAATTTTAGAACTACGGTCCCCGGGCATGTTTAGTTTGCCTACGACACCTTGTGAAGGAAGTCCTGGAATACTACCATTAATTGTAGAATGTACAGGAGAAGTCACTTTTGAGGGTGGATTACTTTTTGCTTTTCTTTCTGAGTGAGATCGTTTAGAAAGAGGTGGTTTTTTACTTACAAAACCCCCAGGAGCACTTACACTTGAAGATATCGAATCACGTTCTTCGTTATTTCGCTCAAAAGACGTGTCCTCTAGAAACCCTGATGGAGTGCTACCATCTGAAAACGAATTATTTTTTGACCCTTTCTTTTTCTTAAAAAACTTGCCTATTAGATGCTCTCCAATTGATCGTAACCTTGATGAAGTGTTTCTATCTAAAGATAAATTACTTTTTGACTCTTTCTGGCTACTCGGAAATTCACTCTTTTGTGACTTTGCTTCAGAACACTCATCACTACTTTCTCTATTACTTTTATCAGTAACTTGCTGTTTTTCAGGTTCCACACTAAAAATGCTCTCCTTACCTTTAACACTTGGAGAATCTGCAAAAACCCCAAGACTTGAGGACATTGGATCATTCCCTGTCGTAAGAGGAAAAGACACATACCAAGTAGTTCGCGCACTTTTATCAGCACCTTTCGATGATGAACAAGGGTTCTGAGTACAAGTATTAGTCCCTGCTGATCCACTTTCATTAGCACCTTTCGATGATGAAGGTTCACTAGAACTCACCTGTATCGGTGGCCGGAATCGTGGAACAATACCACCACTACTTGACATAAGAGTAGGCGGTGATGAATAAGAGCCCCGAGTACTAGTCCATGCTGATCCACTTTTATTAGCACTTTTCCATGATGAAAGTTCACTAGAACTCTGTGTCCATAATGAACCACTAGATCCTGGTTCAGTAAATTGCAGTGGCTGCCATTTATTTCCGGACGTACCTTTTGGTGACCAAGAGTTTGTTTGCTGAGTCCAAGCACTAGTCCCTGCTGATCCACTTTCAGCAGCACCTACCTCAGCAGCACCTACATGATGGCGCACTTACCTGAGAAAACACGACTGTGGCTCTGTATCTCTTCAAAGGATGATCTTGGATCGCTACTTGAAGAATGTGCAACAGAATCCTTAGGTTTCGGAGGTGAATTACTATCATAACCACTGTCTGCTTTCCTTTGGTTGGGGGGTGTTCTTAGTCCACTCTGTCCTGCATGTGTAGGAGAATTGAATGGAGAAGTTACTTTTGAGGAGGATCGACTCGAGCCATGTCTCTTAAAATTCTTAAGATCAACTGCAAATTCAAAACGTCCGTTTATTTCATTATATGCAATTGGAAACTCCATAATTTTAGGGAGTAAAAGAGCAATCTGTTTATTAGAGAAAGCATATACTGACTCTTTACAATTAGTGTATTGTGGATTTGCAGTTTTGCCTTTAATATCACTTATAAAAGTGTTAAATACTCCATTAATCTTTGATGCATCCCTAGAACTTAAAGTTTCAAACTGACCATCATCCATTTCTATTAAAGTTATAAGAACAAAACTATCACCGTTTTGCATCTTCTTTTCGTCTGTAAAAATATCATAATCATAAGCGTTAATGGATTTTCTCACCCATTTAGACATTAGACTGCTAAGAACATCTTTAAAATTTTCGACTTTAGAATCCTCCTTGCCTGGAGTTCTAAAATCAAGCGCTACTCGCCCTTTAACATATTCTGTTACACTCTTGATTACCTTATCGTTAACATTTTTGACGTACAACATACCACCTTTATAGTCATAAAAGTCTGAGCTCTTAAGACCACACGACTCTAATCTTGGATATAAAAACTCTTAAACAGCTCAAAAATCCTCGGATAATACCTTTTTTCGAGGTACTCGTTGCTAAAAGCTATACAGTATAGATAAGGACTACCTATCGCTCCTGTTTGAACAGTTCCTCTTATCCATTCATATGCTTCTTCCTTCGTTCTTCCTACTTCTTTTTGTAGACGTGCAACCACTTTGGATATCACAGCCTTCTCAAACTCATTAGCAAAATGAACCTTCAAGTTACGAATTACTTCATTATTTGTAGAATCTGCAAGCTTTACTTTCACTATGCCATTACCTAAATACTCTTTATCAGGATTAGAACCTAGAACAAATGGGAAACAGTTTAAGTTATAATATCTATTTGCTACCTCTTGCTACCTCAGTTCCACCAAGATATTGCCGCTTTATTATCTCCTCTCCTATTCCTTGCAGATATTCTTCTGCACTAGTATCACTAGCAAACAAACCAACAATCTTTTTACCTTCTACAGTAAAATTAGTATTGATCTTATTAGAAGAATAATTATTGAAGTTAAACGCATTAACCAGCTCTTTTGTAGAATTACCCATAACTATCCCTACTAAAATTGTGATGAAACAACATTACTTACTTTTACCTCTACTACTGTCAACGCTAGTAGCACTACTACTACCCAGTTGCTTATCAGGCTTGCTATTTTCACGTTCACGTTGCCGTGCTTCTCTCTTATGCTTATCAGGACCAACTCTTTCAAACTTGTCACTTGGAATCACCCTATTACCCCTACTTTCTTTATCGTTATTACCATGCATATTAACCTCCAGTAAAAATATTATGTAATTAATATACTAAAAATAAATTGTAGTGCAAGTACTTTTTTTATATTTCTTAGTATAAATTTTATTCACTCTTTTTTCATAAAACTTAAGTTTTCGAGATTCCAGTGTCACACGCTACCCTTTCTTTTCATCCCAGTGCCCAGACACTGGGATCCAGTCTTTTTTGCAATTTCATCAAAAACGCTCCCCTTTAACATAAAACTCCACACTTATCAAACCCAATGCACATCCTGGATTCCAGTACTGGAATGACAAGAAAAAAGCACTAACTATTTTCATGATGGTGTCTTTCCTATAATATTACCATTCAGACGGCTTGCTGCATAACTAGCAGACTCGTTTTTCTTCTCATCATTAAACTTGTTTCCTTGTTCATTAGTGGGTGGCGTGGTTCTTCTTTCATTAACACTAGTATTCGTATCCCTTTCTTCGAAACCAATATACTTTTTTACATCTTTAGAATCAAATTTTATCCCACTTGCCACAGGCTTCTTCTCCGTAGGTTTCGGTGGACACACCTCTTTCTTCGGTTCCTCCGGCTTCGCTTTTTTCTCTTCGTTCACTTTTTCTGGTTTTTGTGAATTTTCATGATATTTTCTTTCAAGCTCAGTAAGACGCAATAGATGTTTTAAAGGATCTGAAACAATTTCAAGTTCTGGTTTGCTCAGAACAACCGGCCTTACAAATCCGGGTGAGACGTTAAAAAGGGAAACTGGCACTTTAGGTTTTTCTCTTTCATCCACTTTCATTTCTACGTTTTCGCAAACTTCTTTATTTTCTTCCTTTAATGATGTTTTTTCTGCTTTTTTATCTTCTTTTTCTGTAGATGCCTCTATCACAGCCGCCAACTCAACTCCAAACATCTCTGCAAACATTGTAATAATCCATCCGGTAACGGCCATCTGTAACTTGAATTTTAGGAACCCTAGGACAATGTTGCATATTTTGATTTTGCCTACTCTGAGCAACAAATTCCTTTATTCGAAATACTATAGTTATATCATCAACGTTAACCTCTATCCTCTTAACTAATTTCCTTATTACACTACGCTTTTCTAACCAATCATATTGATCAATCTCTGACTCGATTCCGGAAGAAAACTTCTTTATGCTGCTTATGATCATTGCAAACTCTTGCTGTGTCTCTTTCTGATCTTTCATCCTTTCTTTTTCCTCTTCCACTTCTTTTAAGTGTCCTTTCATTTCTGTGATTCTTAACTCAAATTCCTCTCGATTTATGTACTCGTTAGTATAACTATCAATCAACCTCGAAATGCCTCGTTTTAATTTGCTTTCTTGCCTCTCAAGATCTTGCTCCAATGGTGACTCTTTGCTTCCCTCCAGTCTTTGTTGGTATTCATTCATCATCCCTTCTGGCTCATTCAATATGCTTTTTACTTTTTCCCATATAGCCATCTCTAATACATCTGCATGGACCGGTTTACTGTTACATATTCCCCTAACACTACTGCTAAAAGCATATATGGTGCTACAACGATAATAGTAGTTAATCCCTCCTTTTTTTTTACTCCCACCACGCACACCGCAATAAGCATATCTACAGTGTTGACATACAATTAAACCTTGTAGCAGGTACGCTGCTTTCCTTTTCTGTATTCTCGCTCTTTATCTATTTTCAGCCAGTTGTTCTTCCACTGCATTAAATAATGCCTCATCTACTATCCTTGGTATTGGAATGTAAATCCAATTCTCTTTGCTTGGATAAGTAAGAGAACGCTTTTGCTGGCTGCCAGCATTTCTTTGTGGTCTTATTCTTGGTTTTGCTGGATTTGACTTTGTTTTACCAAATGCTGCTTGCCCTTTATACGCAGGATTTTTTAATATCTGCTGGATTGTGCTTCGGTTCCACATCTCTCTTCCTTTTTGTGTCCTTACCGACCTTTCTTTTAGCCTACGTATTGTTTCATTAATGCTTACTCTTTCTTCACCTATCCACATGAACAGTTTTTTTACTATTCTCGCCTCTTCTTCATTAATTTCAAATCTCCTTTCTTCACCTGTTGTGCCACTCTTTATGTATCGATAACCATAAGGCGCTATAGCCATTACACTTATACAGCCTTTTCTCGCTGCATGCAGTCTTCCTCGGCGATTCCTCTCCATAATCTTTGCTCGTTCATACTCTGCTATTGCTCCTTGCATTTGTAGTAGTAAATTAGATTCTGGACTATTACCAACCTGATGGTTTAAAAAGATCACCTCTGCTCCTGCTTTTTGAAATTCTTCCAGCAATATCATCTGATGTACGTAATTACGTGATAACCTATCTGGTGAGTGAATATACACTTTATCAATTTTTCCTTCTGCTACTTTATCTCGTAATTCATCTAAACCAGGACGCTCTAATTTTGATCCACTATACCCATTATCTATGAATTTATGCTCATTTAGTAGTTCTTGCTTATCCTCATTAATTCTACGCTCCAACTCAGCTACTTGACTTTCTATTGTTCCTTCTTGTACTTGCCTCTTCGATGAAACTCTTGCATATAAGCTCACTACTTTCATTTGCACCTTTCTTTCCTCCTTTAACTTCTCACACTAAACTCATAACAGCTTTTTACGGTTTGTTGTTCTTACAGTTAGTAGCTTTTCTGTGAAAAACTGACTATTCTAATTTTGTCTTACAATTTTTCCTACAAATGCAACTTTTGTTTTCTCCATCTACTATATCAATTCTTTTTTATTGACCTTGCCTATTTCTATCATAAATTGCTGCACCTTACTCGCTTTTTGGTCGTGCAATTCTTTCTCTGATAGCTTGTATATCTTGATTTTGTTTATTTTGGGTAACAAATTCTTTTATTCGAAATACTATAGTTATATTATCAACGTTAATCTCTATTCTCTCAATTAACTTCCTTATTACACTACGTTTATCTAACCAATCCAATTGATCTAGCTCTAATTTTATCCCAGAGCAAAACTCCCTTATGTTACCTATTATATTAGTCAACTCTTCCTGTACCTCTTTCTTATCTTTTATCCTTTTCTTTTCCTCTTCCTTCTCTTTTAAACGCTGTTTCATTCCTTTGATCCTTAACTCGAATTCCTCTTGATTTATATACCCACTTGCATAACTATCAATCAGCCCAGAAATACCTCGTTTTAATTTGCTTTCTTCCCTCTCAAGACCTTCCTCCAATAGCAACTCTTTACTTCCTAGCAGGTGCCGTTGATATTCATTTATCAACCTTTCTGGTTTCTTCAATATACCTTTTACTTTTTTCCATATAGTTGTTTCTAATGCATCTGCTTGCACCAGCCTTTTGCCGCATGCTTCCTTATAACTTGGAGCAATACAACGATAATAATAATAGTAGGTTCCCCTCCTATTTATAACATATGTACCGCAATAAGCATATCTACAGCGTTGACACACAGTTAAACCTTGTAGTAGGCGCGCTGCTCTCCTTTCCTGTCTTTTCACTCTTTCTCTATTTTCAGCTAGTTGCTCTTGTACTGTATTAAACAATTCTTCATCAACTATTCTTGGTACTGCAATATAAATCCAATTCTCTTTATCTTGAGAGTACCTAGAACAACTTTTCTGCCTACCAGCATTCCGTTGTGGCCTTATTTCTGGTTTTACTTGGCCTGCCTTAGTCCTGCCATACACTGCTTGCCCTTTGTATACAGGATTTTTTAATATCTGCCGGATAGTGCTTTGGTTCCACCTCTCTTTTCCTGTTTGTGTCCTTATTGACCTTTCTTTTAGTCTACGTATTGTTTCATTAATGCTTATTCTTTCTTCACCTACCCACATGAACAATTCTCTCACTACTTTTGCTTCCTCTTCATTAATTTCAAGTTTCCCTTCTTCACCTATTGTGCCCTTCTTTATGTATCGATAACCATAAGATGCTTTGCCTATTACACTGACACTGCCTCTTCTTGCCGCATGGAGTTTTCCCCGCCGATACCGTTCCATCATCTTCGCTCGTTCATACTCCGCTACTGCTCCCTGCATTTGCAATAGTAAGTTTGACTCCGGACTTTTATCCGTTTTATAGTTTAAAAAGATTACCTCTACTTCTGCTTTTTCGAATTCGTCGAGCAAGATCATTTGATATACAGTTTTTCGTGATAACCTATCTGGTGAATGAATATAAATTTTATCAATTTCTCCTTTTCCTACTTTATCGCGTAACCTATCTAAACCGGGACGCTCTAAATCTGATCCACTATACCCATTGTCTATGAATCTATACTCATTTAGTAGCTTGTGCTCATCTTCACTAATTCTACGCTCCAACTCCACTATTTGACTCTCTATTGTTCCCTTCTGTGCTTGCTTTTCTGATGATACTCTCGCATATAAACTCACTACTTTCATTTGTTTCTTTCTCTCTATTTTCTTTTTTTCTCTTTATTAATCTCTCTATCAGTTGCCCGTATACATCCGATAAGCGTTTATCTGCTAACTCATCAGGCTCATATCGACAGGTCACAGTTAATGTTCTTTTTCTCATAGTTTCTCCTGTAAATGTTTTCATAGTTCAGGAGCCTTACTACTCCCTTTTTCCATAAATCCATTACTCTTGCGAAAAAGACGCAATTGTTAACCTTCGTTTTGTTTTACTTTTATGCACAATTTTGGAAACACATAGCTCTATCTTTCATCAATTAAGCTCTCTTCCAAATAATTGTCCCTTTTCCCTCAGCTCTGCCAACGCTTTTTTCTCTAAATTCAATACTTTCTTTTCTATTTCTTCCTTTTTTTCCATACCTCTCTCCTAGCTTCTGAATTTTAAAAAAAGTTGCGGCTCATAGCACTTTTTCATCCACAGTTTCTACCTCTTCTTTTACACCTGCTGCCGTACTTTCCCTTGTTCTTTCTATAAACTCCCTCTGTTTATTTGCCATTTTTACGTTCTCTAACACTTCTTTTATCTCTTTATTATTTCTCGCATAATACATTGCTGTTTTGCCAAATTTATCCTTTTGCTCTACATTCGCTCCCGCTTTTACTAGCTCTTTTACTATTTTTATTTCACTTACCATGCAGGCAAGGTGTAACGCGGCAAATTTGCTACTACGTTCCACTGCGTTTACATCGGCTCCTACCTTTATCAGCTCTTTTGTATTTTCTACACGTTGCCCCATCACTGCTAGGTGTAGTGGTCTATATTTCCCGGCATCTGCTGCATCTACATCTGCTCCCTTTTTGATTAATAACCTCACTTTTTTTGGATCTGGCATCCCTACTGCATAATGCAACATCGTCCTCCCTTTTGTGTCTTTTTGATTAATATTTTCTATTGAGTTATCTAATACTTCTTTCCACGACTTATTAAATTCTTCTCTTTCTTTCTTACTAAATTTTACCATAACTTTCCTCAGCTATTAATGCAATGTAAAGTGGCTCCAATTTGGCTCACTTTAGCGCTTAGTAAATTTTGTTTATTTACCAGCTACTTTTTCACTTAGGGCTGTTTTAGCATAAAAAGCAAGTTTTTTTTTACAAAATATACACATTTTTTCCGCATATTATATTAAGATATAAATCTACATACCTAATATATTAAATTTACCTTCTTTTGCTTTTTCCAATAATATTAATTTTTTACTTCTTCAACTCCATTACCTCCTCTATTGCCTTGTTTGCTTCTCCATACATCACTTCTACATCTCTCATATTCACTCCCTTCTTTTCTAGATAACTTGTCACTTTCGGGTAAATTTTTGCATAGTTTAGTGGGCTACATCCAAATTTATCTATTGCACTCGTATCTCCTTCTGCATTTATTAGCACTTCTATTGTTTTTATTCTTCTTGCAAGACATGCCAAGTGTAGTGGCACTGCTTTATTGTTCGACTTTGCATTTACCTCGGCTCCTTTCTCTATCAGTGCCTTCGCGTTTTTTGCTTTTCCTGCAAATGCAGCTATATGTAGTGCTGTTTCTCCCCTATCATCTCTAGCATTGACATTTGCACCTTGTTCTATTAATAACCTTACTATTCCAACATCTGACAGTTGTGCCGCATAGTGCAATACTGTACGACCCTTTTCAATCCTTTCATTAATATCTTTAAACGGATTATCTAAAAATTCTTCGATAAATCTGTCAAAAGCTTTTCTTCCTTCTTGATTAACCAACATAACATACCTCACCATATCTTTGAAATTTTTCAACTAAGCTCATCTTTTTGAGCTCCCTTCTCACCACATTTTGCTTAAGTCTGCCTCCACCACTTCATCAATCATTTCGTTCACTTTGCACATTATCTTGCTTGCTAAATTTTTACACTCTTCCCTTATTAGCGCCTTATCTCTCTTTCTTATTTCTTTTATCTCTATTATTTTTAACTCTGGTAAATAGCTTCTATCCAACATATATGCTATTTCTTCCACTAAATTCTCTATTTCATAGCATGTCACTTTTCTACTTTTTGTTATTCCACCTTGTTTTCTCAAGAATTTCCTTGCTTTTTCATTCTCTCCATTATCCCATAGACAATACCTTTCACTCTCCCATATATAATACATTGGTGTTGCACCATATTTATCCAGTTGATTAATTGCAGCTCCTGCTTTTACTAGCTCTTTTATTATTGCAATTCCTGCCCCTATCCTGCATGCAGAGTGCAGTGGTGTACATCCGCCGATATATTGAGTGGCATTTATTTCTGCTCCTCCCCTTATCAGCACTTTTACATTTTCTAAATTTCTCGCAAATACTGCCCAGTGCAATGGTGTAAAACCTTTGTTATCTCTTGCATTGATGTCCGCTCCTTTCTTGACTAGAAAACTTACTTTTTCTCTTGTCGACATTCTTGCTGCCTTATGTAGTATCGTTTCTCCTTTTTCATCTTTTTCATTAATATTCTTAAACGAGTTCTCTAATAATTCATAAAATGACTTATTAAAAGCTTCTCTCTTTTCCTTGCTAAACCTCATTTCATACCTAACTATAAAAACATACGCCAATTTGGCTCACTTCAATGCAAGATCAATTTCTTATGTTTACCTACACCTACCTAATTTATAGCTGTTTTGGCATGGAAAAGCAACTTCTTTTTTTCAAAAAACACACATTTTTACCGAATGTTAATGTAATATATGAAGATATAAATATAAGTATTTAGCGTATTAAACATATGACCTGTTTTTCTTCCCAACTTCTGTTCAAATGTCGATGTTCGTGCCACGTTAGTACACCTGGGTAAAACACTAAAATGTAATTTTCCGGTTCATGTATTGAATCCTTTTGCTCTGAATTTAAATCGCTTTCATAATGAACATAGTGCTCTGCTATACCAAATCTTATAACTTTTTGGTTGGTAAAATCTTCTACCTTGTAATGATGAGTAACGCTAAACCTTTCTAAAATTGGCTTGTATTTTAAATTCCACAGTTGTTCAGATAGTTTGCTACTTCCTAGTAAAAATTTATCCCCTTCCTCTTCTACGATCGTAACCGGAAAACATGCGTTTATTTCTCGCAAATTCCAACTATCCGACAATACTATCTGCGCTTTAGCAAACTTAATTACCGGTAATAAGCTCTGTGGTAGCGGATATAGCGCTTTGAAGTTATACCACACATGATTTCTTTCATAGATGCCTCTGTAATTCTTCATGTGGGACTCGGTTTCTCCAAGTATTGCTACATCTAGGCGATATATATCATTGCTTAAAGCTCGTTCATAATGATCGCGTAGATAGTTTTCTATAATCCTAATAACTGGACCACTAGACCTGAAAAAATTTACTCTCCCAAATGATAACACTGGTCCATCTTTTTCTATTTTTACCCCCGAATAGTCAGAAAGAAGATATCCAAATAAACTCTCATCCAATATAAATCTCTGCGCATTATAATAATCGTTAAAAATCCTCATCAATCTGGATCTTACAGGCAGTGATAGTTTTGCCAGCTCTACTACTGCATCAACAAAAAAATCATTTGGTACGTCCCTTATCCCTATCTGTAATTCAAAGAAATGTTTACCAGGTGGCTCTTCAATAATCGTAATATCTTCTATACTTGCCCATTTTAATGCTATTTTCAGTGACGCTGGTGTTCCTCTTAAACGCTGAAATTTTATTCCTTCTTTTATCGCTTTTCTTTTCTCTTTTGCCCAACGCAGAATCTCTTCTAACCCATATTCCTCTATTATCCATGGCAATATTTCATCTTTAGGATTAAACTTAAATCCTCTTATCCTGCTTGGTTCTACTTTGTAGTCTATTGCATCAACCAGCGCTTTTTCTTGCTTTGTTGCATTTGGGGGTAATAACATTAACTTTTACCCATTAGTTCAATATTTAAGCTTTGCAAAATAGCACACTCATTCCCCAGTACCACAACATCCTCTCTTGGCTCGATTAATTCTACGTTTTCTACCCCATCCACAAACAGGTTGGCTATAATCCATGATTTCGTTACTTTCCATCCTAATCTTTTCGTTGTTTCAAATTTTTCGATAAATTTCTTCTTCACCGTTTCAATAATGTCTGGTCTGTTAATGCTAATTTTACTGTGGATATCTACTTCTATAATATTGCAACTTACCACTTCTATTGTATCTGTTAAAATCTTCACATCCTCCCTGTTTAGCTGATTTCTGACAATTTCTAGTAATTCTTCTGGGGGTGTGGATAATTGTGTTGATAAGATCGAAACTTGTACTTTTCCTGGTACAGGTGATTCTACTAATGCATCTTTTACTCTCGTATCTGCTGATAATGCATAATACCGATAATTTCCTCCAGTACTCCAGCCTACTATTTTTGCTTTAATCCTTTTCCTAAAATTTTCATCTTTTTCTTCTTTTTCCCTTTCAACTCCGTAAAATTCAGCTAAATTATCAAGATCATTTCCCGTCGCAAACTTCAGTAAATTACTTTTTACCGCTTCTTTTATTCTTTCTCTCAGCAAAAGCTCTCTCCAGGCTGCCACTTCCACAATCTTTATTGCTGGATCATTTTCTACCAATGCTGTGAAACTTGAGTCTCGACGTATCAACTCCTCCTTCATACGTGAAAAGATTTCTTCGAAGTTCAGTGGCTCAATAATATTAGGCTGCTCCATCTTTATACCACAACTCCATCAAAGCGAATCTTTTCCCCCATTGGTAAGTACAATCCTTCTAGGTCAAGCGTTACTTTTCCTTCTTTCACTTCTGTTATTTTTACTTTTTCTAACTTAAATCTCTTTTCCCATTTTTGTAGTGCTTCTGCTGTTGCTGCGTAAATTTCTAGTGTAAAATCACGATTTACTGGCTTATCTACTAATTCAAATAATCTTGATCAATATTCTCTTCTCATAATACGTGATCCAATAGGAGTGGTTAAAATATCAGTAATTGATTGTTTTAAATGCTCCAAACCTTCTAATGCCTTACCTGTTTCAGCACTCATTCCCTTCATATCTTTATCCAGAAAAAACGCTGCTACTTCCGCTCATTACCTTAAAACCACAAGATACTGAATCCCCAACTCTTCCTATACCATGACCATTTGCAAACACTGCTTTCGACCCTTGTGCCATTACCTTACCTTCTGTAAAACTATCTCCTTGCCGACAAACTGGTCTTCCGTTTACAAAAACGTCGTTACTACCACTCATACAAACATGTGCCGGTATTCCACTGCAATAATCCCCTATACAAACGATTGCTTGACCCATATGCTAGTTTAGATCTATTCTTTTTGCTTTGAGTTTTATACCACCCTTGGTAATCTTCACACTTGATTCTCCAACCCTAAAAGTAATCTTATCAACTACAGATACTTCCAAATGATGGTTTTTCTTGTCATATGATATTTTTGTCCCGTCTTCAAATAAAAAACAATCTACCTCTTTTTTGCTTTCCGGAGCAGGGTATTTTTGTTGCCATATTCCAGCCAAAATAACTCCTAACGATAGTTCACCTAATGGCGAAATATTACTACTTGCTCATCAATACTTGGTGGGAACCAGATGCTATCTTCTCCCGCTCTTGTTGTTATACACGGAAGCCAATCGGTCAAAAATTCTCCTACTTTTACCCTTACTCTCGCTTTTTCATAATCTACTTCTTTAATAAGCCCAATACGGATAATATTCGCTAACTTCCTATTCAGCTCTGAAATCGCAAAATTATGGTCCAACACGTACGTCACCTATCTCTATAATATGCGCCAGTTTCTGACCACACTGACTTCCCTACATGGATTTCATTCACCCATTCAACTATCCACACTAGATATGCATCTAATTCTGGCCTAAAATTATCTCCTCCTGCTGATAAAAACTCTCCAGGTGCAATATTTTTCACGTTCCAAGTATTTTTACTTAGAACCCTTGCAACTTCCGCTGCCAGTGACCTTACCACTACCTGAGAATCTTCAACTGTTCCATCAACTACAATTCTCGCTTCAAATTGTATGGTCCCAGAGTGTGATGGTAAGGATTTAGTATAAACAATTCAGGAGATTTTGTCCACTGAGAACATGTAAATTCAAAAGGAGTAAGACCATTAAGAGTTTTGAGTCTCTTTGCATAATTGTAAGCCATGACAAAGTCATAAAGATGCTTTGTGAGTTGCTGATGTGATTGGTAGTAGTATTTTTTAACAGTAGCATTTTTTAAAGTTTTGTTCATACGTTCAACTTGCCCATTTGTCTAAGGATGGCTGATTTTTGTTAGACGATGTTCAATATTATGTTCTTCACAAACTCTATCAAATATGTGTTGGAAAGCGTATTTATGGCGTTTCTGGTTGGTAAATTGTATACCGTTGTCTGTCAAAACAGTGTGGATTTTATACGGTAGAATTTTAATCAAATTACGTAAAAACTCAGCAGCTATGGGTTTTGTAGCACTTTTATGTAACTCAATATAGGTGAATTTGGATGTTCTATCTATAGCAACAAATAGATATAGTTTTCCCTCCTCTGTTCTGACTTCTGCAATATCAATATGGAAATAGCCTATAGGATATTTCTTAAATTTCTTTTTTGGTTTAGCTTCACCATCAACATCTGGCAGTTTGCTAATGTTATGTCTTTGTAAACAGCGATGCAGGCTAGAACGAGTTAAGTGCGGAATTGTAGACTGCAAGGCATAAAGGCAATCATCTAATGGTAGAAGTGTATGCTTCCGAAATGCGACGATTATTGCTTCTTCTTCTAAAGTTAGAACAGTTGATCTTGGATGTTTTGGACCCATATCAGCGTCTTTAGTGAATGAGCGTTTTCTCCACTTAATAATAGTTTTTGGATTAAGGTTATAATACTTTGAGAGTTTTGCTATGCTCTCTTTACTATTTTGTATTGCTCTACGAATCGTCTCTGTTGTTTTGGCACACCCATGTAATACTTGTCCCATAATTCCTCCTTTGATGGTATTTTTTTCTCACATTTTATCATACTATCACACTCTGGGACTGTACAATTAGGCTTAAAACATTTGTCCTCTAGAGAATTTTTTATTTCATCTATCTCTTCACTACTAAACGATAGTTGTACTCTTGGTGTGATCATGAAATTGTTTGCACCAACGTCCAAAAATTCTTTATCGAGTTTTAACTCTTGTAGACGCTCTTTTAAATATCCATCATCAATTTCAGTCTGCAGACAGAGAACTTTCATAGGCTGATTGGGAATCATACCCAGAAATGAAACGCCAGCAGCCATGTGCATGAGCCATGAAATTAGAAAATCGCTTTTACCAATTTTAGGTGGCCCGCCAAATACCAACAAACCCCTTGGAGTTAATATCCTTGGGTAGATGATGTCTTCCGGGATTGGTGCTTTGTCACTTAAATACTCTTTTACGCTGAAAAAAGGAATTTTTTGACCAATAGTGAAAATGTTTTGTAGCATAATTATTCTCCATTAAGCAGCAGTAGAAAAGGCTTTAGCTTTGATTTTCGTAAGTAATTTTCCCAGATGCGGCTCTTCAACCATGTCCAGGCATCCACTTCGATCTTTAGCGGGATATCCCCAAGGATTAAGGGTATGACAAACAAAAGAACGAACTTCTTTCCCTTCATTATTTTTTAGTCCAACCATACTGATCATTTCATCAACAATTCCAGGAATTTCGTTAGTAGTTTTGTTACCTTCACACTGTAGAGTCCAAATTTGACGATTGAACTCATCTAGAGATTTTCCAAGAGTAGCAGTTAAAATAATATCCTTGTCTTTTATGTGTTGGAGTTGAATTAACCAACCTATCATTTCTTGAGCAAGTTTACCAAATGCTGCCCATTCATTTGCCTTTCCTGTTTTTTCAGAGAAAACATCTGGATGTAACTGTGCCCATGCCAAACATAGTCTTGAAGCAGCTATCATACTGTCGAAAAAAATGCATTGATATTGGAACAGTTTTTGAGAAAGCTCTTTCTCTTTATTGAATGCATACTCATAGTGTTTCTGGCTATATGCTTGATCAGCTCTGACAGCAGGATTAGGTCCACCAAGAAGACAAGCTATATCACGTATATCGTTCCAAGTTTCAATCTCAATGGACCCTCCATCCCAATCCTTAACGGAGCCAAGACCCTCTTCGATATCAAGACAAAGTGTTGGTTTATCTATAGTCTTAAGCAGACTAGTTTTGCCAATACCAGCAGGACCAATTATCACTGCTGTTATGCCTGCTTGTGTTTTCAGTCTTTCATTATTGTTTAAAATTTTAAAAGTCATTTATTCACCTCAATGTTATATGTTATATATTCAGGAAAGGTAAAATTTATGTTCAATTTTTCTTTTTGCCCTTGTAGTAAATGGAAGAGAGTTTTATACGTATTTTTCTTACCATAGTATTTAAAGTAGTTCTTGATATGTTGTTCATCTTAGCAACTTCATATAAGTTAAAGTACTTGAGTTGTTCGCTATCTTTTGCATCTTTCTTGGTAGCGTTGAAATCATGTAATCTACATCAGTACGTTTCGTTACTTCATCTTCAAAAGCTTCTATTTTCTCAATATTGATGTAGTTATTAATATTGCGTTTTATACATAGTTGTTTCTCTAATAAGTTGTTTGCACGACGTTCAGTTAACCTTGCTACAAAAGTGTTAAAGCTACCTTTACTTTCATCATATCTATCAAGATAAGTCCAAATTTCACAGAAGAGTTCTTGCTCAAGATCTTCATGGGTTTCATGAGTAAAGCATTCAAAAAATTTTAACCTTTTAACTTGGTACTGTATATTTTGAACAACTATAGGGTCAACACCAGTTTTTAGTTTCATAACTTTTCCCTAAAACAATTAATGCTTTAAGGATGAGAACTTATAGGTACACTTTGTAGGACAGGAGCAAAAATAAATAATACAGATGCAATTTTTAAACTACTGATATTCAATTACTTTTCTTCGAGAATAATACAGTTCGATTTTTAAATAATACTGCAACAAAAAATTAGGCAAAAATTCATTTTTTTTGGACAAAAATTTTCCAAATCCTGAATATATATTATATAAGCCTTTCAAACTCATCACAGGTGTCAATTCTTACACAATCAGGTCGAGCAGCAATAGCAGCAAGTATAAAAGAGAAAGCCCTTACATCTTGCCTGGGGTAGTGGTGATGGAAACTCTGGAAGTAGTCATCAGGTCGAAAATTCTTTCACCCCTGATGGCGAAATAAAGCTTGATCATACCACTATTAAAAACGTAAAAGTTTTTACAGGACAGACAATTTATCAGCCAAGTATAGACTATACAGTTGATAGCGGTACTGGTGTTATTCAGCGCACAGAAAATAGCTCTATTCCTACAGGTGGAACAGTTACTATAGAGTATACTCAAGATACACCATCTGAGTCCATTAAGTCTGAAAAACTGCTCAATGAACTTGGCAGACGCACTGCAGACGAAGTGCTATTCTGCACAGGTGATGAGAATGGAGAGCTTGTTACTCCCTCTGGAAGGTTTAAATCTTCCGCTGTACCAACCAATAACTTGTACCTTAAATTTACTTTCGATTTCACGGACGCAGCAAATCAAGTGATAAGGGAACTAGGGGTTATGGTTGGTACTAAGGTAAAGGAGAAAGTACCTCCAGGACAGAGATATTTTGAACCACAAGATATAGAAGACCCGGGAATTTTATTGGTTTTAGAGCACACGGTACCACTTATTAGAACTGCAACAACCCGTGAAACTTTTGCCTTTGTCTTTACATTCTGAAGAGGGGAAAAGAATGACTTTGAATAGCTATTATAATCGCTTTAATCCCGATAAAGAATACGAAAAAAGTTTATTCTTAGCAGGAAGAGGTTTGCAGTCAACAGAATTAAATGAGATTCAAGATTATGCTCTTTTTAGGCTCAAAGGCATAGGAGATGCGATATTTCGTGATGGTGATGTTATAACAGGAAGCAATTGCATTATAGATGCAGAAACCGGCGAAGTTACACTTGAATCGGGAAAAATCTATCTTCGTGGAGCAGTTAGAAAAGTTGAAAAAGAAGAATTTATTATTCCACTTAATACTACAGTTCGCATAGGTGTTTATTATGTAGAATCCACCATTACAGAACTTGAGGATGAAAATCTTCGTGATCCTGCGGTTGGTACACGTAATTATCAAGAAGTTGGAGCTGCAAGGCTTAAAGTTTCCACCATTTGGGGTTATCAATCTGAAGGTTTTTTTCCACGTTTTTCTGCAGGAGAATTTTATCCAATTTACAATATTGAAAATGGGGTATTAATAGAACATTCACCTCCACCACAAGCAAACATGGTAACTACAGCTCTTGCTCGTTACGATAAAGAGGCAAATGGTTCCTACGTCGTAAGTGGCCTAGAAGTAATGTTTCTGCAGAAGGAAGAGGAAAGGGGTGGAAAAAAAGGTCGAAAGAGACAGGTATTTGTGGTTAATGGAGGTAAAGCTCGTGTTGATGGCTATGAAATAGAATTATCCCACAGTATTCGAGCTTATTTTGATGAAGATCCAGACATAAAGACAGTTGCATCAGAACCCCATACTTTTCAGCCAAATAGCCAAAGAATAATGGAACTGAAGGTTAATGATTTTCCAATCAATGAAATCAAAAAGGTAGATATAACTGTTCAGAAAACATTTGACATTACTCATGGTTCATACTCTGGAGCTATTGATCCTATACCTGACTCTGCGGTACTTGAGATTATTCAGATAAAGCAAGGAGACGTTATTTATGAAAATAGTATAGATTATAAACTAAACGCCGGAAATGTTGATTGGTCACTACCAGGGAAAGAGCCAGCCCCTGGGAGCAGCTATCAAATAACCTACCGCTTTCACACTCATGTAAGCCCTGAAGATGTGAATGAACAAGGGTGTAAAGTAAGGGGTGCAGTTGATAACAGCTTGGTTTTAGTTGATTATACTTGGAAGATGCCCCGTTATGATTTAATCACCATAGACGCAAAAGGGGTAGTAAGGAGAATAAAAGGAATTGCGCATCCTTGGAAACCATCGATGCCTAAAGCCCCTAGCGGACAACTGTTACTCTGCTACATTCACCAAACGTGGAAAAACGGGGAAAAAGAAAAGGTGAAAATAGTGAATAATGCCATCCATGCAGTACCGATGAATGAGCTTGAAGCAATGAAAAGGGGCATAAATGATCTTTATGCACTCGTTGCAGAGGAACGTCTACGTAATGATGCAAATTCAAGGGATCCGACAGCAAAAAAAGGAGTATTTGTTGATCCCTTCTTTGATGATGATATGCGTGATCAAGGAATTGTTCAGTTTGCAGCAATAGTAAATAAGGAACTGATATTGCCGATAAACGTGGAAATTATTGATGTTGAAAGAGGTAAGGAACCTTATTTATTGCCGTATGAACTTGAGCCAGTGCTTGAGAAGCTTTTACAAACTAAAGAGATGAAGATAAATCCTTATCAGGCATTTGATCCAGTACTGGCAAAAGTTACCATGAACAAAAACATCGATCACTGGACCGAGGTAAAGACCAATTGGTCCAGTCCAGTGACAAGAGAATTTAATACTAGAGAAACAACAGAGCTTCTGTCAAGTAGTACGCATGAAGCTGAATTTATGAGAGAAGCAGTACAAGATTTTGAGATCGAAGGTTTTGAGCCAAATGAGAAGCTTAAAGAGATAAAATTCGATGGCATCGTCATTCAACCCGTGGCATAGGGGGAAAAAAAAGTGGAAAAAAGAGCTAACAACCAGGGAAAATTAAAGGGAAAGGTGAAAGTACCGGCAAATATTCCAGCAGGTACTAAATTAGTACAGTTTTATGGGGATAAAGGAAGCTATGGAGAACCAACATATACTGGTAAAAAAACTATTACCATAGAAGAGCGAAGAAGAGTTTTTTCCAGCAAACGTGTTGATCCTTTAGCACAGACATTTACCTTGGATGAGAGTAGGCATATAGGAGGTGTAGAGCTATGGTTTACAAATAAAGGCAAAAAACGTGTTGTTGTGCAGATTAGGGAAACAACAGTTGGAGTGGCCTCGCAGACTGTTATTGCTGAAAATTCCATCGAGCCAACTAAGATCAATACTGATGGCACAGCAACACGTATAACTTGGTCACCAGTATTTTGCCATGCAGGGCAAGAGTATGCGATAGTTTTACTTACTGATGATGCAGATACAGCGGTAAAGATAGCAGAACTCAGCAAATATGATGCAGTAAACAGTAGATGGGTAACCAGTCAACCGTATCAAGTAGGAGTATTACTGTCATCGAGCAATGCAAGTACATGGACACCGCATCAGAATTTTGACCTTACTTTTCGACTACTAGCTGCGAAATTTACAGAATTTTTTCATGTTATTGATCTTGGCAAAGTTACTGCAAAGAATACATCAGACTTAATCGCTCTAACCAACGTGGAGAAAGTGGGTTTTGATACCAATGTAGAATTTATCTTAACAGATGAGAAAGGAGAAGAAAATTTTCTGTCTGATAATTTGCCGCTCGCACTGCGTGAAAGAATCAGCGGAGAGTTAACAGTAAAAGCAAACCTAAAAGGTGGGAAAAAAGAAGTCCAGTGCTATATCCTGGGCTACAGCTAGTTCTAGGTAATCTTTCAGAGTCCGGAGATTATGTAACTAGGAGCATTACAGCAGGTTCTAACACTAAGATTACCATTACCTATGATGCGCTGATACCTGGTACTGCAGATGTTAAAGCATATGTGGAACAAAGCGCCAAAGGATGGCAATTGGTGAATTTAACAACGGGAAAACCAATTGGAGAAAATTGGGTAGAGAGGACTCATGTGCTGACAAACTTTAATGCAAATGAGACAAGAGTAAAATTGGTCTTGAGTGGAACGGTTGTTTATCGTCCTAAAGTGAAAAATCTCAGAGTAATAGTAACATAAATTTTAAATGACTATTGATCAAACCAAAAGAGGACATTTGCTTCCGCATCCAGAGAATATTGCGGTGGAAGATGTAGTACGTATTCGCAGAGCCATAGAAAAAATAGATGAGGATATGAGTAAGAGGGAAAATAAACACAATCAACTTAAGAGTGATTTCGAACGGTTTAGCTTTGAAACTTTTTTAAATCTGTGGGGTAACAAATGACCATTGCCAAAGAAGCAATAGATGCGTTGCAGCAAAGAATTAAAGATTTAGCAGTAAATAGCACAGCTGATCAATTAGCTTACCTTGCTAAGTCATTGGAATCGATGGTGGGTAAAAGAGAAATTTCTGATATCGTGCAAATGACTAAAGTAAAAGAAATAATTGATGCACTACAGAGAAGGCTTAAGGATTTAGCGGTAAGTAGCACACCAGATCAGCTTGCATATCTTGCTAAGGCATTGGAATCAATAGTCGACAAAAGTGCGGTTTCTGAAATTGTACAGATAACAGATGGTAAGCTAAAAGAACTTCTTGATAGTGCAAAAAAACACTTGAATGACATAAACAGCAATAAAGCAACCTCTATATCGGCAATAACTGCAGCAAAAACAAATTCTGTCAATAGACCTGCTGCAAAAGGTGATTGAAAAAATAATGTGAGAGAAGTAGAAGAAGAATAAGCAGATTGAGTAAGGTAAAAAAATGAGCTTTAGTTACTATAACATGAAGAAACACCCAAGAAACTTTCGTAATATAACAGGTTTAACTATAGAGGAGTTCGAAAAGGTAGTGGAAAAAGTTAGGTCTGGGTGGGAAAGAGTTGAAAAACAGAAAAAGTGCCATGGTAGAAGATCACAACTACCAACTCTAGAAGATAAGTTATTTTGCGTAATTTTGTACTATCGCACTTACATAACACATAGATTTTTAGGGTGCCTGTTCAATGTGCACAACGCAAATGTATGTAGGTTACTGAAGAAAATAGAGCCATTACTTGCTAAAAAAGTTACTATAACAAAAGATAGAAGTATGACACCAGAAAAAATACTGAAGATTCTGGCTGATGTTACAGAACAGCAAATACAGAGACCAGAAGATAGTAAAAAACGGAAGAAATCATATTCAGGAAAAAAAAAGAACCAACACTATGAAAACTGAGATTGTTATCGAAGAAGGTGGAAGAATTTTATCAGTGTCAAATTCATATCGTGGTAGAATTAATGATTTTCGCATAAGGAAACAAGAAAAATATTTACCAATCGATAGCATAAAATATGCCGATTCTGGATATCAAGGTTGGCAAAAATTGCAAAGCAATGTTATAATTCCATATAAAAAGTATCGTAAAAAGCCATTAACTCCAGAGCAGAAAGAGCATAATAGAAGATTAGCATCATTTAGAATGAGAGTAGAAAATAAGATCCGTGAGATAAAGATATTTAAGATTATGTCTCATGTTTACCGCAATTTTCAGAAAAAATACAACCTGAGGTTCAATATTATTGCTGGTATTGTGAATCTTAAGCACGCCTTTTAGTTAACCTTGATTTTAGTCACCCTCCTTTCCTTCTTTTTATTGCTTGATTCTCAGCAGGTCTATAGCCAAATCAAGATATCCGTAGCCTTGCAGATGAAGTAATAAAAAGGATAAGAGAAAAGTCACGTGATGTTTTATTTGATACGGTAGAGACATTTTATTGATGTTATCTCTTGGTCCGTATAAATTTGCTCCCACAAGTTTAAGGTATAACAGAGAAAATCGTTGGAGCACAATTGAGTGTATTGAAAATATGCCACTATTGCAAAATATTGGTCAAGGAGTGGAAAATATAGATTTAGAAGGAGTGATTTATCTTCATAATTTTAATGGCTTAAATCAATTAAAGAGTATGAAAGAAGCTGAGAAACCACATGTTTTAGTAGATAGTTTAGGTAATATTTTAGGACAATTTGTAATTACTAGGTTAGAAGAAAAGCAGATGTATTTTTTACCTAATGGACTACCAAGAAAAGTTGAATTTAGTTTGAGTTTGAAGAGCTATAGATGACTATATATTACTTAACCAAAGAAGGAGAAATGCTAGATCTGATTTGCTGGAAACATTACGGATTTACGGATGGAGTAGTGGAATTAGCACTAGCAGAAAACTTAGGTTTGGCAGAATATGGAAGCTTTTTGCCTGCTGGATTAAAGATAAAGCTTCCTATTATCCAGAAAATAGTACAAAAATCAAAATTAAGGGTGTGGGAATAAATGCAGCCAGATTTTATAATAGATAAATGTGAATCAATTATAGATAAAGTTATATCATTGCGCCTTACCGATGAATCTGGAACTATAGATGATGTAGCCGAAGTACATATTGATTACAGGGATGAAAACTTAAATGTTCCGAATGAATTAAATATCGCTCTGGGTTACAGAGAAACTGGAGTAGTACCTATGGGTATATATACAGTTAATGAAATTACGGTGCAGAGTTCACCTAAAACCTTACTAATAAAGGCTCATGCAACAAATTTAAGACTATCATTAAAGGAGAAAGTATCAAAAGAATGGCATCAAATTACTCTGGGTAACTTGGTTAAGGAAATAGCAGAAAAGCACGGATATGGATGCAGAGTTGCAGAAGAATTTGAAAATGTGTTGATTCCACATATTAACCAAATAGAAGAAAGTGATATAAGTCTGTTAACAAAGATCGCAACAGAGCGTGAAGCAATGGCAAAGCTAGCTGGCGGATATATACTTTTTATTCCAAAAGGCAAAGCAAAATCGGCAACTGGAAAAGCTTTAGGAACAACAGCTATTAGACCTCAAGACACGATAAATTGGAAAGTGCATTTTACCGTAAGCAGGTACAACTCAGTGATTGCAAAATGGCATAAGATCTGCTGCGAATCAAGCAATAAAAAGAAGGAAAGGAGGGTGACTAAAATCAAGGTTAACTAAAAGGCGTGCTTAAGATTCACAATACCAGCAATAATATTGAACCTCAGGTCGTATTTTTTCTGAAAATTGCGGTAAATATGAGACATAATCTTAAATATCTTTATCTCACGGATCTTATTTTCTACTCTCATTCTAAATGATGCTAATCTTCTATTATGCTCTTTCTGCTCTGGAGTTAATGGCTTTTTACGATACTTTTTATATGGAATTATAACATTGCTTTGCAATTTTTGCCAACCTTGATATCCAGAATCGGCATATTTTATGCTATCGATTGGTAAATATTTTTCTTGTTTCCTTATGCGAAAATCATTAATTCTACCACGATATGAATTTGACACTGATAAAATTCTTCCACCTTCTTCGATAACAATCTCAGTTTTCATAGTGTTGGTTCTTTTTTTTCCTGAATATGATTTCTTCCGTTTTTTACTATCTTCTGGTCTCTGTATTTGCTGTTCTGTAACATCAGCCAGAATCTTCAGTATTTTTTCTGGTGTCATACTTCTATCTTTTGTTATAGTAACTTTTTTGGCAAGTAATGGCTCTATTTTCTTCAGTAACCTACATACATTTGCGTTGTGAACATTGAACAGGCACCCTAAAAATCTATGTGTTATGTAAGTGCGATAGTACAAAATTACGCAAAATAACTTATCTTCTAGAGTTGGTAGTTGTGATCTTCTACCATGGCACTTTTTCTGTTTTTCAACTCTTTTCCACCCAGACCTCACTTTTTCCACTACCTTTTCGAACTCCTCTATAGTTAAACCTGTTATATTACGAAAGTTTCTTGGGTGTTTCTTCATGTTATAGTAACTAAAGCTCATTTTTTTACCTTACTCAATCTGCTTATTCTTCTTCTACTTCTCTCACATTATTTTTTCAATCACCTTTTGCAGCAGGTCTATAGCTATGAAAAAGGTGAAACTATATCAGAAACAGTTGGCTCTGGTAGTCCAAGTTATACTATACAGACGCTTTACTCTAATGTAGAATCAGCTCTAAGTGCAGCAAATGCTAAGTTAAAACAACTTAAGCGAAATAATGCAGTGTTGGATATCACTATGCCTGGTAACTCAGAATTATTTGCAGAGGCGAAACTTAGCTTGTTAGGGTTTCATCAAGATATAGACGGTGAATGGGTAATTGACAGAGCAGAACATGTGTTAGATGGTTCAGGTTATCGCACTGTGTTATCAGCATCTATCAGTAAACGTTAAGGGAAAATCAGTAAAACAAATGTTTAATGTTGAAAAAAGTATTGAATATGAATAGAGACTCAAAAAATAAGCTACACTTTTGGTGGTTTATAGTAACAGTAGTATGTGTTATTATTACCTGTTGCTATATGAAAGCAAAAGCTACAGACAATTATAAAACAATACTGCGGATTGCATCTGAAAATTGTAACTTAGAAATTGTGAAGTTTTCAGCAAATAATCTATTAGATATTAATACACAGATTCCCGAATTAACAGCATTACATTATGCATCCAGTGCAGGATGTGTGGAGGTTATTAAATTTCTAATAGAGAAAGGAGCTGATATAAACACAGCAAAATATGAAAAATGGACAGCATTACATGCAGCTTCATACAAAGGTAACCTAGGGATAATTAAACTTTTGTTAGAAAAAGGCGCAAACCCTAACATTAGAGAAACAGATGGAAAAAATCCAAGAGATGTAGCTGTACTAAGATCACGGCACAATAAAGATAAACCTTACAGGGAAATCATTAAGCTACTTGCAGAAGCAGAGGATCAGAATAAATCCGAAAATAAGCTATTATCGGCAATATAAACATGCAAAATCAAAAAATCCCAATTACGGTAATTATTACCATGTTAATCCAAACCGTAGCAGTAATCTGGTGGTTGGCCAAGCTCGATTTACGGGTGCACATCCATGATAAATTTATAGAAAAAAACCAAGGACTAATAGAAATAGTCTATCGACTTGAAGAGAGAGTGAAAAACCTCACTGAAGAAGTCAATGAACTTGAAGCCATTCACAAACACAAATAACAACTAAGTTTCACAATGACAAAGTACATCTTATCCGTTGACGGCGGAGGCATAAGAGGCATCATACCGGCCATAATATTAGCAGAAATAGAAAAGAGAGCAAAGAAACCGATTGCTGAAATCTTTGATCTTATGGCAGGAACTTCAACAGGTGGCATCGTTGCAGCAGGGTTATGCAAGAAAGATGAACGAGGAAAACCTCAATACTCTACAAATGACTTGGTCCAGCTTTATCAACAATATGGATCATATATCTTTGAATCATCATTCTGGAGAAGGTCAATCGCTTCTTGGCTAAATGGTGCTCAATACTCATATAAAAACATAGAATTCATTCTCGATAAATACTTCGGCAAAAGTACTATTGCTGATGTTTCAAGTAATCTACTGCTTACCAGTTATGACATTCACAATAATTGCCCATTTTTCTTTAAAAGCTGGAGAGAAGACAGAAACTTTATTAAACTAAAAGACGCGCTCAGAGCTACAACAGCTGCACCAACGTATTTCATACCAAAACATCTAAAAATCAACCAGATAGACAGAGTATTAGTGGATGGCGGGGTATTTGCCAATAATCCAGCTGCTTGTGCATATGCAAGTGGCAAGAGGTTGTTTCCAAATGATGATATTGTACTGGTATCAATAGGTACTGGAAGAACAAATAGAAGTATAAAGTATACTAATTCAAGGAGATTTGGAAGAATAGGGTGGATAAAACCACTACTACATGTGATGTTTGCTTCAAGTTTAGATGCAATAAACTATCAGCTTGATCAAGTAATAGGCGACAAATATATACGAATACAATCGCAACTGAAAGTAGCATCAGCTGAGATGAATAATATTACATTCAAAAATATTAAATATCTGCAGCAAGAGGCAAATGCAACGATAGAGGACAACCAGGAATTAATAGATAAATTTTTGAAATGCCAAGCAAGATAAAGAACTTATATAAAAAAGCAAAGAAGGGCTTAAAGAATATAATTTCGCCCAAAAAGCATAAAATTGTGACTAAGGGTCAAGAAGCTAAAATTTCAAACGATAAGCCAAAACCGCTCTCTGAAATTGTGATGAAACCTAGCCTATGCTCGGAAGTAACCTCTAAAGCAGAAAACGTCAAAAAAGATAAAAAAGGAATAAAAGAAAAAATAAAAAGCTTAAAAACAAAACCCGTAGAAAAAGAGCTGAAAAGAGGCAACGTGTTCAAAAAAAGCTTCAAAAAGCTAAAAGCAAAAGTAAAAAAATTAAATCCTATAAAGGTTAAGAAAAATAAGATAATCGGGAGCAAGAGATTAGCATTTTTATTGACATCTGGCACGATTATAGCAATTTTGCCGACATTCAATTTAGCCCCTTTTGCAGCGTTAGCAGTAACTTCTGCATGTGTTTTCAGTATTAATTTTATTGCAGTCAAAACATTAAAGAAGTTTATCAAACAACGCAAATTAGCAGCAGAATCTAAAGAAGTAGCTGAACCAAACAAGCCGGAAGAAGAAATTCAAGATGTATCGATTCAGCAAGTAGCGGAAAATTCTAAACAAAATTCCAGAGAATAGATTGGCAACTTCTAATGCAGACATATTTTCAGTGTAGCAAATAAAGAAAAGAAAACAAATTTTGCTTGTAAAGTCTCCTCTTCGCTACCCTGGGGGCGCCGTTTCTCAAATTATTAATAAATATATTCCAAAAGGGTTATCTACGCTTTGCTCTCCTTTTATAGGTGGGGGATC
This sequence comes from Wolbachia endosymbiont (group A) of Conops quadrifasciatus, assembly GCF_964027015.1. Lineage (NCBI taxonomy): Bacteria > Pseudomonadati > Pseudomonadota > Alphaproteobacteria > Rickettsiales > Anaplasmataceae > Wolbachia > Wolbachia endosymbiont (group A) of Conops quadrifasciatus. The sequence continues at coordinate 45,757 of NZ_OZ034722.1, read as the reverse complement.
AATAGAGCTAGCATTAGCCAGCAGAGGAACAAAAGTTTATGGCTATAGACCTGCTGAGAATCAAGCAATAAAAAGAAGGAAAGGAGGGTGACTAAAATCAAGGTTAACTAAAAGGCGTGCTTAAGATTCACAATACCAGCAATAATATTGAACCTCAGGTTGTATTTTTTCTGAAAATTGCGGTAAACATGAGACATAATCTTAAATATCTTTATCTCACGGATCTTATTTTCTACTCTCATTCTAAATGATGCTAATCTTCTATTATGCTCTTTCTGCTCTGGAGTTAATGGCTTTTTACGATACTTTTTATATGGAATTATAACATTGCTTTGCAATTTTTGCCAACCTTGATATCCAGAATCGGCATATTTTATGCTATCGATTGGTAAATATTTTTCTTGTTTCCTTATGCGAAAATCATTAATTCTACCACGATATGAATTTGACACTGATAAAATTCTTCCACCTTCTTCGATAACAATCTCAGTTTTCATAGTGTTGGTTCTTTTTTTTCCTGAATATGATTTCTTCCGTTTTTTACTATCTTCTGGTCTCTGTATTTGCTGTTCTGTAACATCAGCCAGAATCTTCAGTATTTTTTCTGGTGTCATACTTCTATCTTTTGTTATAGTAACTTTTTTGGCAAGTAATGGCTCTATTTTCTTCAGTAACCTAAATACATTTGCGTTGTGAACATTGAACAGGCACCCTAAAAATCTATGTGTTATGTAAGTGCGATAGTACAAAATTACGCAAAATAACTTATCTTCTAGAGTTGGTAGTTGTGATCTTCTACCATGGCACTTTTTCTGTTTTTCAAGTCTTTCCCACCCAGACCTAACTTTTTCCACTACCTTTTCGAACTCCTCTATAGTTAAACCTGTTATATTACGAAAGTTTCTTGGGTGTTTCTTCATGTTATAGTAACTAAAGCTCATTTTTTTACCTTACTCAATCTGCTTATTCTTCTTCTACTTCTCTCACATTATTTTTTCAATCACCTTTTGCAGCAGGTCTTATGACGCTTTTCAACCATTAGTAAGATTTTGGCAGGTGCTTTTAGAAGATGCTTCTTACCTTGCGGAGGTAGTTAGGAAATACCAAAATATGACATCTACCATACTTACAAAAAACATTTTTCACCTTGAAAGATAGAATTGAAATTGCTGCAGCATTTTTTGCATTAAATCGCTCATCTTTCAGCGGTACAACATTGTCGGGCGGTATGTCTCCAGACGTTTTACACTAAGTTCAATAGAAAGATTGGCAAAATTCTCAATTAAAAATCTTACTGTGGATTTAGCTGACTTTAAAAAAAGTATTCCTAAACACGCAAATATATTGTGATCCTCCTTATTTAATTGATCAAAAACTATACGGAAGAAGAGGTTGACCATGAAGAAACTTTTGTCGACTCGCGATGTTATCGTATAATGATTGTGAGGAAATACGGGATATGTATACAGAACATCACATCATTGAACCCAAATGGAGTTATGGAATGGGCAACTCAAAAAAATCAAATGAGATTTTAATCTTGAGTAAAGACTATAGCAAGTTTCAGTATCGCGGTCAAAAAATCAGTAAGTAAAGAAAATTCAGAGCAAATTTCCAAATAATAGATTTCTATATTAATAGATTTGCTTAAATATCTCTCTATTTCTATTTAAATATTATATATTTAATAAAAAACACTAGCAAAGCGGGAATTTTATTCGTAAAATAATCCAAAAGTGAGTGCAAAAGTTAATAATTTAAAAATGTTTGTCGCTGCATACTTGAATACAAACACATTTTTTGTGGGGTTGTTATGACAATAGAAAAGATGTTAAAAAAGGCTGCAAAGGAAATTTATCACCTCAGACATCCTAGTATTCTTTCTTTATTAGTTCGTGCAGCCTTCAAAGAGATTATCAATAGTAGATTTGGTACTAAAATTTTACATTTCTCTGCAAAACGCGATCTTTACAACTTATTTCTATTCCTTGTGGAATATGATGCTAACGTTGATGCCGTAAATAAAAAGGGCAATACAGTATTACACGTTGCCTCTCAATATGAATCCACAGCAATAGCAGAGGTTGCTGTAGTTATGAGCAAAAATGTTAATGCTCAGAATATCGATGGCGACACTCCTTTGCATTATTCAATAAAGTATAAGCACCTTGATGTTATGCAAAAGTTGTTACAATGCGGTGCAGATATCAATTGCCAGAATCGTCTCGGTGAATCTCCTCTTCACATGGCTGTAAAATATGCTGACACAGTAACGTTGGGATTGCTGATCAAAGGGGACGCTTTTCTTGAAATTAAAAATATAGAAGGAAGTACCCCTCTTCACCTTGCAGTTTCATTGAATAAAAAAGATCATGTGGAGCTTTTATTGCAAAATAGAGCAGATATTAACGCAATCGGAAGAGATAGTTGTACTCCTCTGCACCTTGCTGTTATGAAAGGCAATAAAGAAATTGTCGAGTTATTATTAGATAGGAAGGCAAACGCTCATCTGAAATGTTTTTATAACTCTGAAGAAGGTTATACAGTACTGGAAAACGCTGTAGCAAATCGAAAAAAAAAATTGTAGCATTGTTTCTGCTTCATGGAATCATTTTAGAGTAGAGAAGATGTCCTACGAGCAAATCGTTATATACGGTATAATATTAATTATTGCTATTAAAATATTTCTCTTTTTCAGAAGAATATACAAAAATCTCGTCAGAAAGGCTCCATTGAGAGAGAGTGAAAAGAAAACAGAATATAACTTTGAGAATCACGACATCCGGGTTTATAAAGAGAATCCGGAAATAGTTGCTATTGCAAAACCAGTGGGCAAATGGACAAAAATGGCTATACTCAATAATGAATTGATGCAGCGTTTGGCTCAATTGATAGCGGAAGAAGGCGATGAGAAGGGATACTGGCAGCTATTTGTGAAAGCTCAAGCTTCAACCCATGGTAAGTATAAGGGAAGGGGAAGATAGCTCCGTTTGGTAGATCATACAACTTGTTTCTCTTTCGCTGCTGAAGTTAGTATACCCTTTTTATTCTTTATAAACAGCTTTGCACAACAGCCAACATTTGTGCAAAGGTATTCGTTAACCACTTTCTATCAATGACTTTATTTTATCTAAATCACACTCCTTGCTTGAAACTTCTTTTTATAACTGAGGTTCACAAAATAACGTATCGCTCTATAGATACACCTTTTATAGCTCTTATTATTTTTCGTAGTTTTTCCACTCTTAGCTCCTAAATATAAAAACTATGCATAAAAAAAATATTATATATAAATATCTATAAAGGTATATCTTTTTATTTTAGGTTTTCCTCGCTGATTTTTACTATCTCAGACACAAATGTGCACAATGAATCCTTTAATCTTTGATCACCAATTTTTTGATATTCTTGCATTATACTCAATATCTTGTTTTCTCCTTGACCATCCTCATCTTCACAATAGGTTTCATCTTTTGATGTAGGCAGTAGAACTCCATAATGTAATGATAATCCTCCTGCTATTTTAGGTACTGTTTTGAACGATATGTCCCCTTCCTCATATCTTTGTATTTGTGAATTTGTTAATCCGGTCCTATCTGCTAACTCTGTCTGTGGATAACCTCTTGCAAACCGCCAATCTTTTGCCTTATGCGCCATTTGGTAACTTATAGGTCTTATCTCTGTTGTAACCTTTCTAATTTGAATCCCCTCTGACACACATCTGGTTAATGCGCACACCGCATCACGAACTTTTTGGTCCTTAATTCTTTTTAGGTTTTGCACTAAATCAAAAGCCTTCTTGTCTTCACTGTTAATACAATTTATTGGCTTCGGGAAGAAATATTCAACATCACGCGGTGATTTTTGTGCTATCCTTTCGAGCGTTTCAGGTAGAATGTTGTGTATCCCTCGCTCATACTTTCCTATTAGTGACTTTGCTACACCAGTTTTTTCTGCGAAATCCGCTTGAGAGCAATTTAGCTCTAGCCTAACATCTTTGACCTTTTGAATTATATGGTAGCATAAAGAATCAGGATCTATCTTCTTTTCGGTACTCATGTTTTTATTCAATTGCAGTACAAATATATATACCCTTTTATAAAATTTTATTAAAGATAAAACGTTTTTTAGCTAGCCAAGCGGCAAAGTTAAATACTTTTCTGTTTTTATTTAAATATTATATCTTTAATAAAAAACACTAGCAAAGCGGGAATTCTGTTTGTAAAATACCACGAAAGTGAGTGCGCAAGTTAATAATTGATTTACAATTGTCGCTATATACTGAAACAGTGGTTGAGGTAAAAATTATGACTGAAAATACATTAAAACTACAAGAAGAAATAAAGCGTCACAATGAGTTGTACTATCGGGAAAATATATCAGAAATAACCGATGCAGAGTACGATGAACTGGTAAAAAAAGTAGATATTCAAACCGTTGGTACTGCGCCTGATAGAAGATTTTTAGAGGTGGAACATATTGTACCAATGCTCTCGTTGGACAAGGCTCATGGACGAGATGAAGTTGAAGAGTTTCTTGCTAGGGTTAAAAAACTTCTGAATGTGCATGAGTTGGAAATCATATGTGAGCCAAAAATTGATGGATTGTCGTTTTCTGCAATTTATGAGGATGGTATGTTCATTAAGGGTTTAACTCGAGGTGATGGCCATTACGGTGAAGATGTAACAAAAAATGTTGCAACTATAGCAGGATTGCCTAAAGTTTTACCTGATGTAAAGGGCAGATTAGAGGTCAGAGGAGAAGTCTATATAAGAAATGACGACTTTTTAAAATTAAATGAGAACAATGGATTTTCAAATCCACGCAACACAGCGTCAGGTTCATTAAGGCAATTGGATCCAAAGGTTACCGCTAGTAGGCCACTTAGGTATTTCGCATATTCTTTAATTGGTGGAACAGAAAATACCCAGTCTGAAGTATTAAATACGCTGAAAAAGCTTGGATTCTGTGTAAATGAGCATCAATGCTTAGCAAAGAATGTGGACGAAATGCTGGGGTTTTATAACAGAATCTATAATGACCGTTATAGTTTAGGGTATGATATTGACGGAGTTGTCTTGAAGGTAAATAATTTAACATTACAAAGTCGTCTTGGGAATACCAACAAGGCTCCAAAATGGGCAATAGCACACAAGTTTCCAGCAGCTCAAGGAAAAACTAAGATAAAGAAGATATCAGTACAAGTGGGCAAAACTGGTGTACTCACTCCAATCGCTGAATTAGTGCCAATAAACATAGGTGGGATGGTTGTTATTAGAGCAAACCTGTATAATAAAGATGAAATTAAGCGTAAAGACATAAGAGAAGGAGATGTCGTAGTAGTGGAACGAGCAGGCGATGTGATTCCTAAGATCATAGATGTAGACAAAAGTTTTCGTTCTCCAAATGCACCAAAGTTTGTGTTTCCTGATACTTGCCCGGAGTGTGAAAGTGCAGTAGATATATTTGAAGATGAAGCTGCAGTTAGATGTTCAGGTGAAAACGTTTGCCCAGCACAGCAAATAGAAAAGCTGAAATATTTTGTTTCTCAGTTGGACATTACCGGCTTTGGTGATAAGCAAATAGAGTTCTTTTATGACCTTGGTTTGATAAGGAAAATATCTGACATTTTTGCTCTCGAAGAAAAACTCAAAAATTTCAACTTAAGCGAGCTAAATGGATGGGGAAAAAAAGCAATATCTAATTTACTCAAATCCATTAATAGCAAAAGAGTTGTGAGTTTGGATAAATTTATATGTTCTCTAGGGATTCGATACGTCGGACCACACGTAGCAAAATTACTAGCAAAACATTATAGCTCATATGAAAATTGGTATTCTGCTGATGAAGAAGAATTAATGAGCATAATAGGTGTAGGAGAAAAGATTATAGATTCATTAATATCTTTCTTCTCTGAAAAAGATAATGTTAAAATGGTAAAGAATCTTGCCTCTCAACTAAAGATTGAGCCTGTAAGTGCTAATGTTAGTAATTCCCCTCTTAGCGGTAAAACGGTAGTTTTCACTGGAACCCTATTAACAATGGATAGGAAGACAGCACAAACAAAAGCAGAATCCTTAGGTGCACAGGTGAGTTCAAGTGTATCGCCTAAAACGGACTTCTTGGTTGTCGGCGAAAAACCTGGGTCAAAGCACAAAAAAGCTGTGGAATTGGGTGTTAAAATTTTAACTGAGGAGGAGTTTAATAAACTAATCATGAGAGAAAAATAAACGCTATTAAAGGGTATCTTCGATGGCCATTACAGTTGCTAAATTCATGATATCCATTTGCTGGTCTTTTAAGGTACCTTACAGAAGGGTTGATTAAAAGATGTACAAAAGGACGTCTAAAGCAGAAAATGCGATTTTAAGCCCATTTCTGAAGGTCATTTTTTCTCGAAGCTTAAAAAAACAAGATTTCAATATAAAAAAGTTGAATATTTCTTCAGAATTGTGTATAATTATTAATGCTTTTTAGGTACCCTTGCTATGGCTCTTTCGAAGTTTCTCGATCCGAAGAATGATGTCGCATTTCGGCGTATCTTTGGTACTGAAAAAAATAAAGGTATCCTTATTCACTTCCTCAATGATATTCTTGGCTTCACTGGTAAAAATGAAATAAAGGATATAGAGTTTTTAAGTACTATTCAAGACCCTGATATCGCCGCTAAAAAGCAAAGTATTGTTGATGTTCTCTGCAGAGATGAAAATGGGGTGCAAGTGATCGTCGAAATGCAGGTCGCTAAAACTAAAGGCTTTGAAAAACGTGCCCAATACTATGCAGCTAAAGCTTATTCAAGACAAGCTGATAAGGGCGATCAATACCATAACCTTAAGGAAATTATCTTCATTGCTATAGCGGATTGTATCCTGTTTCAGGACAAGTCTGAGTATAAATCAAAGCATACTATTCGGGATGAAGATACTAATGAACACGATCTAAAAGATTTTTACTTCATATTTATTGAATTGCCAAAATTTCCAAAAACCAAAGAGGATCAGCTTTCAAGTATAGTCGAGAAATGGATCTACTTCTTTAAATATGCAGATGAGACTAGTGAAGAAGAGCTGGAAAAAATAATAGGTAGTGATCTAATAATTAAAAAGGCCTATGAAGAGCTAAATAGATTCAACTGGTCAGAAAAAGAATTTATTGCCTATGAACAGGAAATAAAACGTATTCTTGATGAACAGGCTGTCCTCGCTCAAAAACTTGATGATGCTACTGAGAAAGGTAGACAAGAAGGCATCCAAATCGGCCATGAAAAAGGCAGAGAAGAGGGCGAAAAACAGGCTAAAATAGCAGTGGCTAAAAATCTACTTAAAGCTGGTGTATCTATCGATTTAATAGCTGAATCTACTGGCCTTCCTAAAGCTGAAATAGAGCAACTTCAGGAAGAATTAGCCTAACGTGATCTTTTTAGTTGGTTATTTACTGTCACACCACTTAAATAAGATTCAGGTCTATCATTTGTTTCATCAGTAGTTCCCGGTGACCGACTAGTGTTAGTGAGAGAAACAGTAGAGGCAATAGTTGCAGAATCAGTAGTACTACTATTTCGGAAAACAGTGGCAAGATGTTTTATTGACCGCTTTAAAGAGAATTTCGGCTCGCGTGTTTGCTCTGCTTCTCCAATTTCACTTTTTGAGCCTATGAAAGGAATTACTTTGGTTGCTTGTACTACTTCTTCCATGTTCTTACCATTTTTTAAGCTATCAAGATACTCCCTAGCTGTCATACTCACCTCTTTTTTATCTATTAGATCCTGAAACTTTTTGCTACTTAAATTCATATCGGCATTGATAAGCAACGGTACACTACCTTCTATATTAATTTTAGTTCCGAAGTCATATAGCTGTACCCTGGATAATTCTTGACCATTAATCTTAATAAGACCAAGCTTCTTATCCTGCTCTGCTAGAAGTCGACGTTCTGTTTTAATTTCCTTTGCTAGAATTTGCTTATCTTGACTAGACAGTAGATTATTTGCTTTGTTCACATCGAAATGCTCAATAAGAAAGCCTTTATCTTTTATTTTATAGCCAGCAAACTCTACTGCTTTATCTAAGACCTCCATAAGCTGATCAACACTTTTTAGCCCAGAAACAAACGCTGCATTGCTATCAAAATAAGCATAATTATCACCAACTCTATAAATAGCAACGACATGATTGCTTGTTACTAAATGAATAGCAAAGTCACCTTTAATTCCAGCTATATAATTTGATAAATCACTGAATGTTTTGTAGCCCTTATTATGAATCAAGCTTGAAGGTAGACTATTTGTAGCAGAATCTAACTGCCTTTCAAAATTGTTAAGTAATTTACTAAAAGCAAAAACCTCTCTTTCTTCTCTTTTAGATATTGGGTTACCCCGTGCTATACGCTCGTAAATTTCAGCTGAAGTTTCTAAATTATTCAAAAATGATTTGTTATTCTGTAAGGATAAAGCCTGAGATAAGCTACGAGTAATTGCAGTACACTTACCATTAATTTTAACATTCCTTGCTTCAAAAGAAGGCAAATAAAGACCTTGTTTTATTGATTCAATTAATGCACTTTGGAAATTATGTGATACAAATTGTGATAAATGTAAATATGCTTTCTGTTGTTCTTGACGAAATTGTATTGAACATCCATCATGACTGTCATGGTAACCGTACTCCTTTCTCACATGTTCCGTTCTTTGGTAGTATGCAAGAGATCCCGGTCCTGCTCCTCCTGCTGCATCTCTCAATCTTCTCCGTCGCTCTTTGTCATATACTGGCGCTGGAGCATTTGCCACAGCTTACCCTGCTCCTACTACCACATCTCCCACAAGTTGTACTGTTTGTAGTGTCGCATCTACCATAAATCCTACTGCTCCCAATACCACTCCTGCTGCCAACCCTCCTGCAACCAGTGTTGTTCCTACTGCCACCTCTCCTGCATATGTAGCAACTTCGTTTAGAGAATAATCATTTTCATAGAGTAATTGCGTCACTCTAAAATGAGGCCATAGCTCCCTAGCAATATCAAGTGGCTTTTTACCATCCTTATCTTCAGCGTACACATCGGCCCCTTTATCAATTAGAAGCTTTGCAACTCCCTCTTCACTTTTTTTGGCAGCCCAATATAATGCTTTCATACCATCATTATTTCTTACTTCAGTATCTGTACCATAATCTAATAATATCTGTGTTGCATTTACATACCCATTTTCAGTAGCCCACATCAATGGCGTATCACCTTCAGTATCCTTAGCGTCAATATACTGGCTTACATCTCTCTGTGTTTCTTTGATTTTATTGAGAACTAGTTTTATTACTTCCTCATTATTACCACTAACTGCTGAATGTAATACTGTATGATGACTATTTCTTGCCAATACATCAGCTCCCCTATTAAGGCATTTTTTAACCTCATTAAGATTGCCTTGATCTGCAGCATCAAATAATTCCTGATCAATTTCTCTCATAAACCCTCCTATGATACTAGTCTTTCTTTACACTATAAAGTTGCTACTAAATTATGTAAATTCATTACCCGTAGCACAAATATTTTTGATTGCAATAATTTTTTTGAGATTATAAGTTTTGGCTTTATCAAAAATAAATGGCAAGAAGGTTAAGCTGTGGTAATGGGAAGAAATTGGAACTAAAAAAACTACAGCGAAGATAAAGTGCAAATAAAGTTAGACATAATAATAAAGATTTTATTCCATTGTTTTTAGATAAATCTCTATTAATTCAGCAATATATATCATCAAAGACTTAAACAATACAACCATTTTCAGCAACCAAAACCGCCGTACGTGAGAACAATTTTTCTTGGAATGGATTGGTCTAGAGTTAAGATCTTGGATATTTTTGAGCACCTTTAGTAAGTAAGCGTTTTCTCCATTTTCAAGTTTTCGGATCGAGGTATAGAGAGTTTTTTACTATTTGTATTGCTCTGCCTCTGATGCTCTCTCCTTTGACGGTAATTTTATATCATTACACTATAATATGTTGCAAATATTATGCCAGAGAGTATAATAAAACCTATATAAAATACTTTACAAGAAAAAGTGGTGGTAGAGGCAAAAGTGAACATTAATAAGAAGGAAAGCGCATGCTAGAGCTTGAAAAAGCAGCAAAAATAAAAAATATTATTGAAAGGTTAAATGGCGTATGGTATACTATGTATAGTGTAAAGATATAAATAATTTTATTGACATCTTTATATTAATAGTTCTTAAATGTTTAGTACTGTAGAATTAAATTATTAAGTTTTATAAAGGTAGTAAAAATAGTGGAAAGCTTTTCAGGTAGTAATAAAGACACTAATTTTATTGAGATGATAAAAATAATGGAAAATTTTTCAGATAATAACAAAAACGGTAGCTCAATCTTCCAAGGAAAAATCAGGGAGCAAGATTTCTCTGCAGAGCAAAAGCTAAACGAGCTAAAAGCAGCCATAGAGGAGCTTGACAGACAAGATTTGCTCAGAAGAACCGAGTGTGAGCGTCAGGCCTCTAGTTATGTCGATGAAATGTCATCTCAAGCAGAGCCACATATCGGAGAAGGAGATGATGAGGATTACTTCAATGGTGAAAGAGAAAGAGTATTCGGAGATTTCTGGAGTTTCTTTGAACCTCTCTTGAACCTTTTTGAAGTAAATGTAAGTCCGCAAGACTACCAAATGCTCAAGGAGAAGAAAGAGAAAAACTGGCTTGCTGCGATAATTAAGTTTTTGCGTGACAAGCTTAAGGAGTTAATCAAGAAGATCTTCACAAATAATTTAGATTTGAGTTGGGACAAGAGGTTGGACAAAGAGATAAAAGAATTGAAGGAGAAATTAGACAGTGGTAAGTTATCAGAAGAAGAGTTTGCAAGGGTGCTCGAACGTCTACAATTTTTGCAGGGTCTGAAACTCAAGTTACAGCTGGCCGTTGTCGGATGGATTGTTACAATGTTCGCAGAGATGTTTGGAGTTGAGCTAGCAGCTATAGTAGAGGCATCTACAGAAAAAGAAGATAAAAAAGCAGAAAAAACATCATTAAAGGAAGAAGCAACTAAAGAAGTTCGTGAAAACGTAGAAATAAAGGTAGATGAAAGAGAAAAACCTAAAGTGCCAGTTTCCCTTTTTGACGTTTCACCTGGATTTGTAAGGCCGGTTGTTCTGAGCAAACCAGAACTTGAAATTGTGTCAGATCCTTTGAAACATCTATTGCGTTTTACTGAGCTTGAAAGAAAATATCATGAAAATTCACAAAAACCAGAAAAAGTGAATGAAGAGAAAAAAGCGAAGCCGAAGGTAGCTGTGTGTCCACCTGCTCCAAAGCCTGCAACGAATACGACGGAGCAGGGGAGAAAAAAGGTTTATGGATGCGATAGTGATTGGGAAAAAATGATAAAGCAAGATAACAATAATACCTGTCAAGCTTCAAGCCAATTTGCTAAGAATAACAAAGATGCTTCAGACACCCAAGGCGCTGTTCTTAATAGCCAACCTATCCCAAAGCCTATTTCTAACAAAGGAACTTCAAGGCAACCTAACGGAAGAGCTCCAGGAGAATCTGTTCAGAAATCTGCAACAAAGCAATCCATTAAAAGTTCTGTTGCTGATTGTGGATTTGATTTTAACATAGGTACTTGGAATGGTGCTGAGCATGAAGGTTCTGTAAGTAATGCTCAACCACCAAAAGGATTGACTAATGATGTAAAAGTTGAGAAATGTGTAGAAGGTCAGTCAGCAGGGAAGGTACTATAACGTTAGATTACAGTGATTTCTTTTTTGTCATGTGATCTAGGGTTCCAGTACTGGGATGACAAGAAAGGGTAGCGCGTGACGCTAGAATCTAGAAAACTGAATTTTATGAAAAAGAGTGAATAAAATTAAAAAAAAAAATATAAAAAAGTGCTTGCACTTAATTTTATTTTTAGTATATTAATTACATAATATTTTTACTTGGGAGTCAATATGCATAGTGGTAATGATAAAAAAGGTTTTGATGCTGAAAAGTGGAAACGTGAGAATACAGCACCAGGTGGTGGTATAGTGCAGGGAGCAAAAGGAATGAGGTATGATGACCATAGTAACGCAGCCAGAAAAGTAGAAGAAAGGAAACGTCAGTCTAAGCAGTCTGGTAGTTCTATGAACCGTTAAGTTAAAGGGTAATTGTCGTAATTTAAAAATAGGGAGGGTGGTATGCCTAATACAGAAACAGTAAGAGCTTTGGTTAGTGCTTTTAATATACATAATTATGCTCGTAATACAGTTAAAACTAATTTTACGCTGCAAAGCAGGGGCGGGGGGGACTGTATCGTAGTTTCATTTGATAAAGGTATGAAAGGGTATCAGTGTGAAAAATATCTGGACAGTATAAAAGGGAAGATAATACGTGAATTCTACGGCATTGAGGAAAGTAATGATGCAGAAATATTGGATACAGCTAAGCTAATTTTTGATGTTAATTCTTTTCCGTTTGAAAACTATGAAGATGTTAAATCTTTTTCATTTAAGAACTATAAAGGAGATTGGCTCGTAGATAAACAAGGTAGGATTGAGTTTGTAACACCTGTAGATCAGGGCGTAATTTTTAATTTGAAGTCTCACTTGGCTTCTTCACTTGAAAAGGATGTTCTAGAAGATATGCGGGTTAGCAGCACAACTGTACCATTTAACAAGGGAAAATATTTGTGTCATTCTAAATTTCCTGATAAAGAATCACGTAAGCAATTTGAGCGTGAGTTTTTATCAAGGATGGAGAATAGATATGGGTATAGGAGTGTTTTTAAGAAGCCCCTGAAGGTTGAAGGCAATAGTGTATATATCAGGGACGTTTTTGATGACGCTCGTTTTATTGATAGTGTAACACGGTATAAGGCATGGCTTGTAGGTATGTATCTTGGAGTTGACAGTAGTGCTAATCATAAAGTGAAGTTATTTAAAGATATGATAGTAGAATCTATTGGTCAATTGACAGGAGTGACAATATATGGCTTTGTATGTGCTTCCCCTTTAGATAGAGAAGAGGCCTCAGTTCTTATATCTCTTGTATTAGATAGCGGAAGAAGGCGGGTATTGACAAACGAAGAAGCTCTTAAACTAAATTATGCATTTAATTATGCTGTATTTAATGATCTTTATGGTAGAATTCAGGGAGAATTATTAATAGATAGAAGGAATGGGATATATGGCATAGACTTTTCTGATAAAGAAATTTCTCACTGTGTGATAACTAAAATCATAGAAAGCTCTGTAATCAACAAAGACCATGAACTGTCCATTGACCCTGAGCTTCATTTTCGAGCATTGTCGCCTGCACAGTCGCCATTCAATTCTCCTACACATGCAGGGCCGAGTGGACTAAGAACACCGCCTAGACAAAGGCAAGAAGACAGAGATAGCGGTTATGACAGTAATTCGCCTCCAAAACCTAAGGATTCTGGTTCTTCACATGGTGTTCCAGGGCCATTGACTGAACTGTCAGATATGGAATGGAAGTCTACCACGCAGAGTCAGGATGGAGCATTAGAGGGGTCTCCCAGGCAAGGATCAGAAAAGTCGCTGCTGCATAATCCTGTAAATTTAGCTGGAACGAGTGGAGAACTCCCGCCACGGTCACATCTGAGTTATACTACAGTTAGTTATGATGTTTCAGGGCCATCTTCATCATCTCAATCTGTAGGTGCTGTTCAAAATCGTTGGTTACCACAAGGCACGTCCGAAAATAAAAGGATACCGTCAATGCAACTTACTAAACCAGGACCTAGTGGTTTATCATGGTCACAGAGTAGACCTTCATCATGGAAAGGTGCTAATGAAAGTGGATCAGCATGGACTAGTACTCTGGGCTCTTATTCATCACCGCCTCCTCTTATTCCAAGTAGTGATAGTAGTGTTCCAGGATCCCGGCTACCTGTGGCTAGATCTTCATCATCGAAAGGTGCTAGTGAACGGAGAACTAGTGATAAACCTCTTACTGAGGAAGAAGAAAAGTTGTTTAAAGCATTACTTTATGCGTTTAACTTAAATAATTATATTCAGGAATATCCTCATACTAACTTTATTGTAGAAAATGGGAAGATTGCTAGTTCAATTAATGATGGTGTTGATGTAAAAGAATATTTAAAGGAGCTAAGAAATTCTATGATAGAAGAGTATTATCGTACTGAGGAAAAAGCAAAAGAAGCCTGTGATCTCAATGAGTTTCCATTTAAATTTCTTTCTAATTGTGAGAAAAACCAAGAAATAACAGTTGTTGCTAATATAAGTAGTGGTGCCTTATCTAACTTAAAAAAACTTTTTATTCGGGAGCATGAGAGAAAAGTAGAAATAGAAGATATCAACATTAACATCGTCGAAGAGGCAGTGAAATCTAAAAAGAACATATGGGTAAATTCCCAGATAAGAAGAAGAGGAGAAAAAGGAGGATATTACGAGAAGGTACGTCCTTACGAAGCAATTACAACCTGTTATCCCGATGAAAGCAATTTAGAATATATTCCAATTATAAAAGACAAAGGTGGATACTGCCTTGACCGTAAGTATTCATCTGAGGAAGTAGAGTCGTTTATAAAGCAATGGCGTCGTCCTAAAGGTAAATCAGTAGCTGGAAAGGGGAAGCCCGAAGATAATAAAGACAGCGGTTACTCTTCCGGGTTCGTAACTGATGCTGAAAAGGTAAGCTCCAATGATGAGCCTATGGATTATCAAGCATCGTCACATGTGCAGCAGCAAAATCCTTGGTCTGACAATGAAGGTAATTCAAGGGAATCTTCGAGAAGCGGAAACAGTAATTCATCGTCAAAACGTGCTCTAGAATTAAGTGTGGAAAATTTGAGAATATCCACAAAACTGGATGCTACTAAGACCGAACAGCAGTGCTCTCCCGCAAAAAAATCTAGAAGAAATTGGTCTAATCCACCGCTCTGAGCCACCCAAGTGTTTTATTAGGGTTGGGGCCAAAATCCCTGACCCTGAAAGCACTGGTGTTAGTTTTTCTCATCCATTGCAGATATTGCACCGTACTATCCACTTGATCATCGTGGCGAGCTTCTGGGAACATTAAAATTTCATACTCAAAATCATTGAGCCATACCGCTTGCTGTGGCAAAAAAACCCTGCCAGACTCTATCACCGGAACAATTTGATAAAATCGAGTGAGTTTGTCATTGTGTGGCACTATTTCAATAATCGGTAGATCGCTATTTGCCTTTAGCTCTTGTGTTAATTGCTGACCACTCGTTTTTGCTTCAATCAAAATTGCGTGTGGTGCCCATCTTGCAGCTAGTGACAGAACTTGCTCTTTAAGCTTTAGGTACTCAAGCTTTGCTCGATATACATCAAGTAAATAGAATTTATTATCTATTTTTGCCCAGGTGGTACAGACGCTAAAGTCGCTGGAATCGTTTGTTGAAACTGCAGTGTCCCAGCTTTGAGTTACATGTGAGGGATTATCAGGGAAATTTTTATAGCGCTTTAGCCACTCTCGTTTAATTATACCGCTTGAAAGCGGCAGGGGATTTTGTTGATATTGAGCAGCAAAAGCGTAACTCCCAAGTTCAACTTTTATCATCTCAACTTCTTCTCTTCCTCCCTCGAGGGGATATAATAACTCATTTTCTTCTCTTGAATATAAACCTTTTTCTTGTGTCGTAATTGAGTCGATTATCTCCACTTTTTCAGAAATCATTGGCAAACAAATGTGATGCCATATGTTTTTTGGCTTGGAGAGAAGGTGCCCGGTTAGGTCTTCCAGGTGCAGCCTGTGCATAACAAGCACAATTACTCCTTTTTTTCTATCGTTGAGCCTCGTTACCAAAGTCTGATCGAACCAATTTGTAACATGCTTTCTAAGATATATGGTCCCAGAGTGTGATGGTGTGGATTTAGTATGAACAATTCAGGAGCACTGTAAAGATATAAACTCAAAAGGTGTAAGACCCCTAAGAGTTTTGAGTCTTTTAGCATAATTGTGGGCCATAACAAAGTCATAAAGATGCTCTTTGAGTTGCTGGTGAGACTGATAGTAATACTTCTTAACTGTGGCATTCTTTAAAGTTTTGTTCATACGCTCAACTTGCCCATTTGTCCAAGGATGGCTAACTTTTGTTAGACGGTGTTCAATGTCATTTTCTTCACAAGCTCTATCAAATATATGTTGAAAAGCGTATTTATGGCGTTTTTGGTTGGTAAATTGTATACCATTATCTGTCAAAATAGTATGGATTTTATATGGTAAAATTTTAATCAAATTACGTAGAAACTCAGCAGCTATAGGTTTTGTAGCACTTTTATGCAACTCAACATACGTAAATTTGATCTATTGCAACAAACAAATATAACTTTCCTTCTTCTGTTCTGACTTCTGCAATATCAATATGCTATAGGATATTGTTTGAATTTCTTTTTTGGTTTAACTTCACCATCAACATCTGGTAGTCTGCTAATGCTGTAGCAACGATGTAGACTAGAAGTGTGGGATTGAGGTTTGCAAAGCATAGAGACTGTCATCTAATGGCAATAGAGTATGCTTACGAAATGCAACACTCCTCTTCTAAAGTTAAAACAGTTGATCTTGCATGCTTCGGACCCATATCAGCGTCTTTGGCAAAAGACCGTTTTCTCCATTTAATGATAGTTTTTGGATTAAGGTTTAGAGAGTTTTGCTATGCTCTCTTTACTATTTTGTATTGCTCTACGAATCGTCTCTGTTGTTTTGGCGCACCCATGTAATACTTGTCCCATAATTCCTCCTTTGATGGTATTGTTTTCTCATATTTTATCATACCATCACACTCTAGGACTGTACATCTAAGAACACCTTCTATTTCTTCAAGTATTAAATTTGTTACAGTTTCTTTATCATCTTTTTCATTGTCATTTTTATCATCATTACAAAGATTATCACTTGAACTACAGTTTGAATCTTCTTCTGTGTTACAATCACTCAATTTAACAGACTCTATCTGACTATCATCACCAGAGCTATTTGAACAATCATCTACCGAACCATCAGGTGTTGCCGGATTCCCTTCATCTGCATGAGAATCATCTAAATCATAACCCAAATCCTTAATAGCTTGACGGCACTCACGTTCAGTAACATATTCAAATGGAGTCTTTCCACTTTGATCTTGCACATTTTGATCAGCTTTTGCTTTTAAAAGAAGTTCTATAGCTTGAAGGCAGTTATTTTCAGCAGCATAATGTAACGGAGTCTTTCCACTTTGATCTTGCACACTTGGATTAGCCCCTTTTCCTAAAAGAAAACCTATACCGCCAGTATCGTTACGTTTAGCAACGTAATGTAACAGAGTTTTTCCATTTTCTTCGTTTGTACATTTGCCTGCTTTTAGACGCCTCTTTATACGTTTAATAAAATCGGAATCATCTAATAGATTGCTATTGCTTTTTAACTGATCTAAAATGTTAAGTAATTTTTTATTTAATTCCTTGCTTGATACCCCACCATTCATATTGCATAACCATTACTCACTAATTCTTCAGTGATTACCGTAATACATAGGTAAGTCAATAAAAAAATACCCTTTTCCTTCTTCAGTTCTAAAACATTGTTAAAAGTCTCAAAAAGATGAGTTAAAAAGGGTTCTGCTTCCAACTTTTTTGCTGTAAATTTTTGCAAAATTTTAAAACTCACATCTACTCTATTGTGGTATTTTTGGCAACCAATTTTATATCGACATTAAAAATAGTGAAGAAGGTTCTACTAAGCAGTTAACCCTTTTGAATCGGAAAAGGGTTTGACGTCAAATTGTTCTATCTTTTTTACTTCTTCAAGCTTGGTACCGGGTTTTAGCACATTATACAATGCAAAACTTATACACGCTAATCCAATAATTCCCCCAACTACCGCTATAGTGTACATTTTCAAGGCATAAGATATAACGCTACTCACTAACAACACTGCACCAACACTACCAGCCATGACTGCTCGTCTTTGTTGCATTGCCTTTGTTAATGGTCCTTCTTTTTCGTTTACAGCGCTTTCTTTTTCAGATTTACTATAAGAACATGATAGTGTTTGATCTTCTATTATAATTTCAATAGAAGGCAAAAGCTCTTGCATAGCAGCTTCTGTTGAAGCAGTGATATTCTTTAAAGCTTCTTTGTTGTTTTTGCATATCAGTTGGTGCTTTTCTATATTATAAAGATCCTCACTGCTTTCGTTGATATTCTCACATAATTTAGCATTAGTTGATATAGTTTCAGTATCATCAATTTCAGGGGCAGTGTTTTGATACTCTATAGCTGTTGTATTTAGATTTAGAATTTTTTCACTATTTTCTTCTTCAACTATAGTAGTTCCAGTATCTATAGCAGTCTCTATTGTGACAGTGGAAGGTAGGGTTTGCTGCTTTATAGGTGGTTGTTTACATGCTAATTCTGAAAGCTTTTGTTTTTTGGCTTCTTGTAAGATATCATTTACAGCTTGATCATTCTTATACAGTTTTGCATGATCTAGTAGTGTAAACGTCTCATTTCCGTAAGTTATTTTTGTCGCAAGAATTTTCTTTGTATTGTAATGAGATTTTCGTAATACTCCATTTTTGAACTTTTCTGCAATACCTTTCCCTTCTTCTATTTTTCTTGCCAGCTTAAGAAGCTTTTCTTTATCTTTACTTGTTAATTCACCATATGCCAGCTCATAAATTATATCCTTTTCATTAGCATTTCTTAATGTTTTCATATAATGTTTCTCCTATGATAGTTGTGCAGTAAAAAACTTAAATCTTGTAAAATCTGTGAATATTTTGAAGAATATAAAAATTCTTCCAATTTGATTGGATTGAGGAGCTCGCGATACAACTCTGAAATAAGCGGTGAGTTTTTGGGTTTACGAAAATATCTACAATTGTTGCAATAAAAATAGCTGAGAAATTGGGCCGACTCCTTTTTGTGTATAAGATCCGAAAATAAGTTTTTGAGGCTTTTCGTATAGCTTCCAGGTTCAATCTTTCAATTTGTCTTTGAGCGCAGAAACCCCCTAGAAATCACGCTTTTGAACTCTATATTATTTTTTGTAACATTGTCGTAGGCGTTAGATCCGTCAATGCTTGTAGACGTTCGAGCACCCTTGCAAACTCTTCTTCTGACAACTCACCACTGCCTAATTTCTCCTGCAATTCTTTTATCTCTTTGTCCAACCTCTTGTCCCAACTCAAATCTAAATTACTTTTGAAGATCTTCTTGATTAACCCCTTAAGCTTATCACGCAAAAACTTAATTATCGCAGCAATCAGGTTTTTTTCCTTCTTCTCCTTGAGCATTTGGTAGTCTTGCGGACTTACATTTACTTCAAAAAGGTTGAAGAGAGGTTCAAAGAAACTCCAGAAATCTCCGAGTACTCTTTCTCTTTCACCATTGAAGTAATCCTTATCATCATCTTCGATATGTAGTTTTGCTTGAGATGATATTTCATCGACACAACTAGAGGCCTGACGCTCACACTCGAGCCTTCTGAGTAAATCTTGTCTGGAAAGCTCCTCTACGGCTGCTTTCAGTTCATTTAACTTCTGCTCCGCAGAGAAATCTTGCTCCCTGATTTTTCCTTGAAAGATTGAGCTACCGTTTTCGTTATTATCTGAAAAATTTTCCATTATTTTTGTCCCCTCAATAAAATTACTGTCTTTATTGTTACCTGAAAAGCTTTCCACCATTTTTACTCCCTTCATAAAACTTAATAGTTTAATTTCATAATACTAAACATTTAAGAAGTGTTAACGTAAAGATGTCAATAAAATTATTTATATTTTTACACTATGTATATTATATCATACGCCATTTAACCTTTCAATAATATTTTTTATTCTTGCTGCTTTTTCAAGCTCTAGCATGCGCTTTCCTTCTTATTAATGTTCACTTTTGCCTCTACCACCACTTTTTCTTGTAAAGTATTTGATATAAGTTTTATTATACTCTCTAGCATAACTTGTGCAACATATTGTATTCAGAGTGTATTGAACGAGCCTGAAAGGCTGATAAACGAGTATCAACAAAGACTGTCAGAAAGCAAAGATAAAGGTTACTATCCTACGTTAGATATATCTTAGCCACTTAAGTAGGGTTGGGCCTGACCCTGAAAGCACTGGTGTTAATTTTTTCACCCATTGTAAATACTGTACTATCCACTGTGGCGAGCTTCCGGAAACATTAAAATCTCATACTCAAAGCCATATCGCTTGGTGCGGCAAAACAACCCTGCCAAATCGGAACAATTTTGAGTGAGCTTATTATTGTGTGGCACAATTTCAATAATGGGTAGATCGCTATTTGCCTTTAGCTCTTGTGTTAATTTGCTGCGAACAAGCTTGCGTAAAATCAGTAAATGGAACATCCTTAATAGTCTCGATTGACTCTGTAGACACACTATCATTTTTCTCAAAGCCTTTATCTTCTATAGCTTCCAGAATACTTTTTCCTCCCAAAAGACAGTTTTCTCCTAAACTTTTCTTCTCAGCTTTTAACTTGTTAAGCCTTGCTTCGCTCTCATCATCAATTTCTACTTCTATTTTATTACCACCTTCCTTACTAGGACTTAGATAAATATTAATCTCTCCTACCTCAGTGGTAAAAGACATTTTAATGCTACTTTCTAAGACATCTGTGTAATTTCTTTTTCCATCTTTTGTACCTTCAACTCTTACTATACTCTCCCCAATTTGAATTATGCCGACTTTTAAATTTAACTCTTTAGCTTTTTCATGGTTTAAGATTTTCGCAGGTTCAATAATACTATCTTGTGAATATTTCATATAAAAACATTGATTATCTATCTTCACTGCCTCTAGCTTCCCCTTTTGAGCTTGTCTATCTCTGCCTACAATACCTTCATATGCTATACTTATTAGCTTGTTTTCAATTTCTCCACATTTCTCACCGGGATTACGTATATAATCAGATCTATAATTTTGTGCTAGCTCAGTATCGCTACCGCTGGAGAAAAATTCTTCTTTTGCTTTCCCACCTTCTAACAATAAATTACTAGTGATGCTTTCTATGATGTCTAAAGCTTCATCTTTATCTTCATCGTTTTGGTCGGTAATATCATTAACCCTCCCTATATACTCTTTGGTTCCATCGCGTGGTTTCACACGATCACTAAGAACACCTTCTATTTCTTCAAGTATTAAATTTGTTACAGTTTCTTTATCATCTTTTTCATTGTCATTTTTATCATCATTACAAAGATTATCACTTGAACTACAGTTTGAATCTTCTTCTGTGTTACAATCACTCAATTTAACAGACTCTATCTGACTATCATCACCAGAGCTATTTGAACAATCATCTACCGAACCATCAGGTGTTGTCGGATTCCCTTCATTTTCATGAGAATCATCTAAATCATAACCCAAATCCTTAATAGCTTGACGGCACTCACGTTCAGTAACATATTCAAATGGAGTCTTTCCACTTTTATCTTGCATACTTGGATTAGCTTTTATTACTTCTAAAAAATACCTTATACCGTCAATATCGTTACGTTCAGCAACGTAATGTAACAGAGTTTTTCCATTTCGGGTTTGTGTATTTGGATTAGCTCCTGCTCCTAGAAGAAACATTATATATTGAGTATAATTGGAATTATCTAATAGATTGCTATCGATTGCTAACTGATTTAAAATGTTAAGTAATTTTTCATCTAAGTAATATGACAGAGTTTTTCCATCTTGGCCTTTTGTATTTGGATCAGCTCCTGCTTGTAGAAGAAACATTATATATTGAGTATAATTGGAATTATCTAATAGATCGCTATCGATTGCTAACTGATTTAAAATGTTAAGTAATTTTTCATTTAATCCCTTGTTTGGTACCCCACCATTCATATTCTATAACCATTACTCACTAATTCTTCAGTGATTACCGTAATACACAGGTAAGTCAATAAAAAAATACCCTTTTTCTTCTTCAGTTCTAAAGACCTGCTGCAAAAGGTGATTGAAAAAATAATGTGAGAGAAGTAGAAGAAGAATAAGCAGATTGAGTAAGGTAAAAAAATGAGCTTTAGTTACTATAACATGAAGAAACACCCAAGAAACTTTCGTAATATAACAGGTTTAACTATAGAGGAGTTCGAAAAGGTAGTGGAAAAAGTGAGGTCTGGGTGGAAAAGAGTTGAAAAACAGAAAAAGTGCCATGGTAGAAGATCACAACTACCAACTCTAGAAGATAAGTTATTTTGCGTAATTTTGTACTATCGCACTTACATAACACATAGATTTTTAGGGTGCCTGTTCAATGTGCACAACGCAAATGTATGTAGGTTACTGAAGAAAATAGAGCCATTACTTGCCAAAAAAGTTACTATAACAAAAGATAGAAGTATGACACCAGAAAAAATACTGAAGATTCTGGCTGATATTACAGAACAGCAAATACAGAGACCAGAAGATAGTAAAAAACGGAAGAAATCATATTCAGGAAAAAAAAGAACCAACACTATGAAAACTGAGATTGTTATCGAAGAAGGTGGAAGAATTTTATCAGTGTCAAATTCATATCGTGGTAGAATTAATGATTTTCGCATAAGGAAACAAGAAAAATATTTACCAATCGATAGCATAAAATATGCCGATTCTGGATATCAAGGTTGGCAAAAATTGCAAAGCAATGTTATAATTCCATATAAAAAGTATCGTAAAAAGCCATTAACTCCAGAAGCAGAAAGAGCATAATAGAAGATTAGCATCATTTAGAATGAGAGTAGAAAATAAGATCCGTGAGATAAAGATATTTAAGATTATGTCTCATATTTACCGCAATTTTCAGAAAAAATACAACCTGAGGTTCAATATTATTGCTGGTATTGTGAATCTTAAGCACGCCTTTTAGTTAACCTTGATTTTAGTCACCCTCCTTTCCTTCTTTTTATTGCTTAATTCGCAGCAGGTCTATGCATCTTTTACCAAATGTTGAAATATGGACAAGAGTATGTGGAAAAAGGAATGAGCTATTACGAAACACGTTACAAAGAGAGAGTTGTAAAAAATTTAATCAAAAAAGCACAGGAATTTGGCTACATATTAGTTCAACAAGAAGAGCTAGTTAAGGGAGTTTCTTAGGAGCATATGATAGCCAATTTTTGGCAAAGTAGCTATATTGATTGCCTTGTTTAGCTTAAAATTTGCTTCATAAATGCCGCTTAACAACTCCTTTCCTTTTTCTAAGGTGAAGTCCTGGTCTAAAGCTATATTCTTGATTGAACTTAATTCTTTCTGCATGTTTAGTATGGCTTTCGTCAAAACTTCTATTGATTGCCATACAGTTAATTTATTATCAGTCAAATTATATACTTCGAGTATTAAATTAACAGAATTTTATCATGAATTTATGTTAAAAGTATTATACTTTGTAAACTTATGTCATGATATTAACTACATTAGCTAAAACATGCTTTTTATCTAAGTGAAGTTGCTTAGCAACAACGAAAAGTTCATCTATTTTTTTCCACTGACCTAGTAAAATTTCAACACCATTTACCTCTCTCTTTATGCTTTCTAAAATGAAGGCCTGAATTATATATGATGCTAGTTCTAGTTCGATTTCGCTATTAATTACTTTATTAATCATATTGGGATTCTTTAAATCATGAAGAAATTTATAAAAGCATTTGTATGCTTCATAAGCATCACTACTTATTGCATTTATTATCATTCCTGGCATTCCAGGAAATAAAGTAATCATTTCGTCAAACGTTTGATCATCAAATTTACATTGAGATGAAGCAACTTGCTTTGTTTTGTCATAAGTTAATGGAAGTAAATTTAGCTGAAAGCACCTACACTGGATAGTAGTTTGTATATCATATGGCTTATGGCTAATTATAAATATCTTAGAATTTTTTGGCGGCTCTTCTAATATTTTCAATATTGCGTTTTTAGCGTTATTAGTCATTGCCTCTAAGCTATCTATTATAGCCATTTTGTGTTCTGATTGAATGGGACTTAAGTGTAGAAAGTTTTTCATTTCTCTGACTTTTTCTATTCCGATAGTATCACCTTCAACAATGTGTAAGTCCAATGCTACTTCATTATAGCTTTTTATGAGTAACCAATTGGAGAAGGATTTTGCAAGTGTTGCTTTTCCTATACCTTTTTTACCACAGATCAGCCAAGACTGAACAGATAAGTTGTTCATTAATTTTTTTTTGGCCTGGTTGTGACCTATTACTTTTTTCATTCTTTCTCCTATAGATCTTAGTTTGAAAATGCATTGGTTACTGTTTGTAATAAAATTGCACCTTCCCTTAAAACCTTAATCTTATCTTCGGTTAAGTCAATAATAGTAGATTCTATACCAGAAACTAATTCATCATCTTCAATCACTGCAGATAAATGTTGCTTAATGGATTGTGGTATATCGTCTGCCTTACATACACTTTTTTCTCCTGAAATATTTATACTAGTTGCAACTATTGGAACTTTCAGTTTGTTTAGTATTGAAATTGCAATAGGATGTTCAGGGATTCTGATGCCTATACTATCTTTAAAGAATTCGTTTGGCAATATATTATTGTTTTTAAGTGGTAAAATATAGGTAATCGGTCCAGGAGAAAAGTGATTTACTAAACCAATATACTTTTTCTCTAGCTTTGCTATTCTCATCAAGCTGCAAATATCACTAACAAATATAGACAGTGGTTTATTTTGAGAGCGTTTCTTTATCTGATATATTTTTCCTATAGATTCATTATTTAATGCATTACAAGCAAGAGCATAGACTGTTTCTGTTGGAAAACACACTAACAAGTTGTTCTGTATTGCATTTATTATTTTAGATACCATATAGCTAAAAACTTATTCATAACAACTAGATCAATTTTGTTGCATTGTATCTTATATAGTAACTGCTAGTTTTTGTGAACGTAATGCAACGCAGCTTACCATTTGTTATGCAGACTTGCTACAACCCAAACTCTTCATTGACTTTATCAACTATTGCCTGTGGTGGATCCTCTCCCCATCCTGAATACAAAATCTCTCCATAGTCTGCAACATCTATAGAGCCAGTTCTGCTTTTTGCTAGAAACATTTCTCTTTTCTCTTTATCAACTAATACATAATGCCACGCTGATTTTCCACGATCTTTACCACGGACTAAATATACAAGATCTGACCTACTTCTTTTTGTTGCATCAGCAAAAGATCTTTCATTGACAGTTCTGCTTTTACTTTTTATGCCGCCACTTTCAGAAAAAGCTTCCTTGGATTCGGTTTTTTTGTTTGCTAATTCAGAAATTCCCCCTTTTCCCCCTAATGCACGTTCTTTGGCGTTTTGAGACGAATACTTGCTGGAAAAACCTTCCCCTGTACCGCCAGGAGTCCTGTTTGTGAAACGCTTAATAAATGAATTATTGTCGTTGTTTTCTGCCATAAAAATCTCCAAACTTTAGATTGTAGGACCCAAATTTTTACTACACTCTATCATATGTTAATTAAATTAATATAAATGAAAAATAATATAGTAATTATTACAGGAATTACAGCTTCAGGTAAATCAGAATTGTGTGATAACCTGATAAAAAAATATAACAATATCAGCATAATAAATTGTGATTCAAAGCAGGTATATGAAGAAATTCCCATAATTACTGCTCAACCACTAAAGCAAGAAGAATTTTATACATTATATGGTTATGTTTCAGCAAAAGAAAATTATTCCGTGGGTCTATGGTTAGAGGATTTAGAAAAAGAAGTTAATCACGCATTAGAAAATGCTCAAATACCTATCATCACTGGAGGAAGCGGGCTTTACATCAGCAGTTTAATCAAAGGCTTATCATCAATGCCACAAATAAGTCAGAAAGTAAGGAAAAATGTAAGCGAATTAAGGAAAAATTTAAGTAAAGAGGAGTTTTACAAATTAGTGCTAAGCAAAGATCCAAGGATTCAAGGTAAAGTATTCATGAATGACTCGCACCGCCTTTCAAGGGCACTTGAAGTTATCACTGAAACTGGTAAGACAATCTTTGTATGGCAAGAAAATAGACAGCCTCCTTTATTCGATAATTTTAAGATATATACAATTTTGCCTAAACGTGAGGATGTATACCAAAAAATAAATTCTCGTTTTATCAAAATGATCGAAAATGGAGCAATTGATGAAGTAAAAAAGCTACTTAGTATGAACTTAGCTCCACATTTGCCAGCTATGAAAGCACATGGAGTGCCAGAAATTGTAAAGTATTTGAAAGGTGAGATTACTTTAGACGAAGCGATACAGATTGCTCAAACAAACACAAGACACTACGCAAAACGCCAGTACACTTGGTTTAAAAACCAGTTCCCAAGTTCTGAAGTAATTGATTGTGCAAATGAGCTAACAGCGCTTGAAATATTTTAATTGTTAGTTTCCAGGTGTATTTCCATGCTCATTGCTATGAATGAGCGGTTCCATATTTTCCAGATGGCTGTTCACTTTTGGTGGCTTATCCAAGTCATGCTCTATTTTTATTTTAAAAAATCCAAGCCTCTCGCAAAATTTCTGAAAACACTCTTTTATAATGTCAAACAAGTTTTTATCACCTATATTATAGTCCTTCAGTCTCTTAGGAACAGTAAGTGACAATTTACCATCTTTATATATTACACCCTCTTTCCCATCTTGAGATTCAAGTGTGAATTCAATTGAGCTGTATAGATCTCACACCTTGTCACCGGCTTTACCATCACTCCTTTGGAAAAATATTGGTAATTTCATATCCGATCTAATACTTACATTATTTTGGTCAATATAATCAATATTCATTACTCTTTTAGGGGAGAATACTAGAAATGAATGTTGGCCAAGTGCAAGTTGGGATTCTATAAATACACCAGCTTCATGCCCTGCCTGATTACAATTGGTAACCAGTTCTTCTAGGATAGAATAACTTGGAACTTTTGCTTCAGCATATTTAAATATCTCCTTAAAAACTTCTTTTGCAAAAGGACGATAGTCTTTATTGTTGTCCTCATTTTTTGGCAGCAAACTGTCATGTTTTTTGTATAGCTTGGCAATAAAATCCCTACTTGTGCTTTTCTTATTAATAACAAAATCCATTCTGCGCAGATCGCAGAACGCTGTGTTACCAGAATTCGCTTCAGCATTATCTTTGCCAGCCCTTAACCTGCTAAAACCAAACTTTTCTGCTTGAGCTTTTAGTGTAACTATTGGATTTTCCTTTTCTTGTGGTATAAAGCTATTCATTGTCAATACCCTGTATATGAATTACTAATAGTATAATAATACATAAAAATGATTAATAAGTCAATAAAAATATTTTATATAAACGCAAGTTCTATGACAGCAAATAGTGTATAGCTTGACTATAAGGTGACAGGATCTTAAGAAGACTCTATTATTGATAAACAGTTTTACACATGCATGAATCTCAATGAGCAATCAGATGTGCTGACTTTTCTAAATAGCAATCTGCCTAACGCAATATTGCCTAAACTTTGTGGTGGGGACAAAGTGATGGACCTGCTATTTTATAGGCCACTTAGTTACGTAGATAGAAGTAAGTCACTGCCCGATGCTCAAGCTGGAGAATTTATAACTTTTATTGCAAAAGTTTATGAGCATCAGTCGCCCACTTTTAGAGGTAGACCATATAAAATAGTCGTTGAAAGTGAGAGTCAGTATATATTCATAGTCTTTTTTAATCACTCAGTTAAGTATTTATATAAACTATTTCCAGTTGGAGCCTATGTAATCATCAGTGGCAAACTCGAAAAATTTGCTGAGCATTGGCAGATTACTCATCCAGATTACGTGTCGCTTGACATCAACCAATTTAAAGAAATAGCTCGCATAGAGCCAGTCTACCAATTATGCCGTGGCATTACCAATAAGAGCATTGGGAACATAATAAGCTCTAACCTGAAAGAATTGCCTGATTTGCCAGAGTGGATAGATGATACATTAATCAAGCAAAAAAAATGGCTAAGTTGGAGGGAAAGCATCATAAAGTTGCACAGACCAAGCTCATTGGCGGAAGCCGAGGTTTGTAGAAAAAGGCTTGCTTATGATGAATTGTTTGCGTATCAGCTAGCACTGAAACTTGCAAGAGAAAATCATGTAAAAGAAAGGGGAAGAGAATTTATAGTATTGAATAAATATAAAGAGCAAGTTTTAAATGAATTATCGCTTCAATTAACAAACGATCAAATTCGTGCAATAGATGAAATTTCAGAGAGGCAAAAATCCAAGTATCGCATGATGAGCTTGCTGCAAGGTGATGTTGGTAGTGGCAAAACCGTAGTTGCACTTTTTGCGATGCTAAATGTGGTAGAAAACAACATGCAGGCAGCTCTAATGGCACCGACTACTATCTTGGCGGAGCAACATTATAATTGGATTGAGGAAGTTTTATCCTGTACCGATATAAAAGTTGCGCTGCTTACTGGTAAAACTTCGCGCAAGGAAAGAAAGATTATCATGAACGAACTTGCAAGTGGTGTTTTAAATATAGTGATTGGCACCCACGCGTTATTTCAAGCTAACGTTACATTTAAAAATTTAGGGCTTGCAGTCATAGACGAGCAACAGCGATTTGGAGTGATGCAGAGAAATCGCTTGGTAGGAAAAGGAGAAAATGCCGATATACTTTTCGTTACTGCAACTCCCATTCCAAGAACCTTGCAGCAAGCTATGTATGGTGACGTTGAATGTTCAATTTTGAGAGAAAAACCAAAATCCAGATTGCCAATAAAAACTGTAACTATGAACATTAGTAGGGTGCCAGATGTTATTGAAAAGCTAAAAGGTGCTATAAACAGGGGCGAAAAAGCATATTGGATTTGTCCATATATAGAAGAAAACGAAGAGACCAATATTGCTGCAGCAGAGATGCGTTTTCAGGAATTACAAAAAACATTTTTTGATAGAGTCGGGATAATACACGGAAAATTGACTCAGGAGCAGAAAGATCAAGTTATGTTTTCCTTCAAAAGAAATGAATTTTCTTTGCTTGTTGCAACCACTGTGATAGAAGTTGGTATAGATGTGCCAGATGCAACCATTATGATTATAGAAAATGCAGAGCAATTTGGGTTATCACAATTACATCAGTTAAGAGGCAGAGTAGGACGAGGAAACAAGCCATCTTTTTGTGTATTATTATACGATAATTTAAGTAAAAGCTCATCTTCAAAGTTAAAGATCATGTGTGAGTCACAGGACGGATTTTACATTGCTGAAAGGGATATGATGCTAAGAGGCAGTGGAGATATTTTAGGCACAAAACAATCAGGATGTATGGAATTTAAATTTGCTGATTTATATCAGGACAAAGAGCTGCTCAACCTCGCGTATAATAACGCAAAAGGTGCAATGGCTGATTTTGAATTACTGCTTGATATATTTGAATATAGAAGTAGATTACATTTTTCAAAATTTCAGTAGGAAAACTTCTTATCCAGGTAGCTCGCAGAAACGAATTAAATGCAAAAATTCCTTGACAAACTCCGCCAGCCCCCTTATCATGAAACTGAAGCTATTGTATTTGCTTTCACCAATTTGCAGATTAAAAGGTATAGATACTGTATGTCTTTACAAACTTCATCTAGATTTTTATCTAAATAAGCTGAATGCGCTTACAAAGCGTTACAAGACATCAAAAAATGCCAATACTTGACAAAGATAGTAAAGGACTAGCCAACTCGGGAATTCTTTGTCTTTTTTTCTGATTGGTAAATTTCTTAAATATTTATAGCTAACATGAACTGGGCAGTGCGTCACGCGCTGACCATTTACTGTGCAAATCACCTTCAAAAACAAACGTTCGTACACATATATTCTAGTTATATGATATAAATAAATGAAAAACATCAATTATCTAAATGAAATTCACATCTTAAAAGGATCATATACATCGATTTCCTTAGAATTACTCTTTTTCAATTTTTCACTTAATAATCTTAAAATAGGCTGTAAATCACCATTAATTGATAAGCACAGCACTTCTTTATTAAGATAATTGGCTAGGTGATTCTTCTTTTCCAGAATTTCTGCTTCTCTCAGCAAGTCGCATTTGTTTAATACTACAATCTCTTCTTTTTCAACAAGATCACCATTGTAAAGTTCCAATTCATTATGGATACAACTATAAGCCGAAACAACGTCATCATGAGTTACATCGATTAAATGAAGTAAAATTTGACACCTTTCTATGTGCTTTAAAAATTTATGTCCGAGCCCAACTCCAAGGTGAGCATCGGTGATTATTCCAGGAATATCTGCTATTACAACTTCGCTATCATCCACTTTTGTCACACCTAAGTGGGGTCTTACGGTGGTAAATTGATAATCGCCTACTTTTGTATCGGAATTTGAGCAGCGAGTCAAAAATTTTGATTTACCTGCGTTTGGCATGCCAATAATTCCAACATCTGATAAAACTTTTAGTTTTAATAATACATGTTTTTCTTCGCCAGGCTGACCGTAAGTAAAATGTCTTGGTGCCTTATTAGTAGAAGATTTAAAATTAGTATTTCCAAGTCCACCTTTTCCACCCTGTGCTACTTGAAATTCCATACCAGGCTTGTCAAGGTCTACTATTATCTCTTCACTTTCTTCATCAATTATTTGTGCACCGACTGGAACTCGAAGTATAACGTCTTTCCCTGCTGTGCCAGATCTATCCCTTCCTGCACCATTTTTCCCATTATCTGCTTTAATGTGTCTTCTATAACGAAAATGAAGCAAAGTGTTGAGATTAGCGTCGCTGATGAAAACTATGTTTCCACCCTTTCCTCCATTACCACCATTTGGACCACCAAATTCAACGAACTTTTCTCGACGAAAACTTGCACAACCGTCACCACCATCACCGGCTTTTAAGTACAATTTTACTTCGTCTATAAAACCCATGCTAACCCACGATAATATTTAGCATCTTTTCCTAATGTGCCTTCTATTCTCATTAGCTCGTTATACTTCGCGAGCCTATCAGAACGCGACAGCGACCCGGTTTTTATTTGCCCGCAATTTGATGCAACTGCTATATGAGATATTGTTGTGTCTTCTGTTTCACCTGAGCGGTGAGAAATAACAGCTTTGTAGTTGTTTGATTTTGCCATTTCAATAGCAGCAAAAGTTTCTGTTAACGTCCCTATTTGATTTGGCTTGATCAGTACAGCATTTGCCATTTTTTCTTCTATTCCTTTGCCTATTAGTTCACAATTTGTAACAAATAAATCATCCCCAACCAATTGAATTTTACTCCCCAATTTTGCAGTAAGCAATTTCCAACCTTCGTAATCGTCTTCACTCATTGCATCTTCTATAGAAACTATTGGATATTTTTCCACAAAGTCACAATAGTATTCAGTCAATTCTTTTGAAATAAGCTCTTTATTTTCAAATTTGTAAATTCCATCTTCATAAAAAGTAGATGAAGCAACGTCAAGGCCTAGTGCAAAATCACTTTGCGCTGAATAACCTGCTGATTCTATAGCGTATACGATCAAATCAAGTGCTTCTTCAGTACTTTCAATATTTGGTGCAAAACCACCTTCATCTCCTACGTTTGTGCTATAACCTTTTTTCTTAAGAATGCTACGTAAGTTGTGGAACACCTCCGCAGATATTCTAATTGCTTCACTGAAAGTCTCAGCACCAATCGGAAGAATCATGAATTCTTGGAAATCGAGCTTATTGTCTGCATGTACTCCGCCATTAATTATGTTAATTAACGGAACCGGCATAATACTTGCCTGCTCTCCTCCCAAATACCTATACAACGGAACTTTAAAACTGTTTGCTGCTGCTTTTGCAACCGCAAGAGACACACCCAAAGTTGCATTTGCTCCAAGTTTAGATTTATTTTTTGTTCCATCCAGTTCAATTAATGCTTTATCAATTGCATTTTGGTTCGCTGCATTCATTCCAATGATTCTATCTGTTATCACTCCATTTACAGCTTGAACAGCTTTCAGCACTCCCTTACCACAATACCTTTTCTCATCTTGGTCTCTGAGTTCCAAGGCTTCCAGTTTACCGGTTGAAGCTCCAGAAGGTACAGATGCTCTACCTATTACTCCATCACAGAGTTCAATTTTCACCTCAACAGTGGGGTAACCCCTGCTATCTAAAATTTCTCTTGCAAATACGTTGTTGATTATCTTATTCATCGCATTAAACCTTAACTTCCGCAATAAGTGCTGCAGTTTCCTTTGCCAATTTAGCTATATTACTACCAGCACCAATAAATAATACTATATCACCTGGACTTGTTGAATCACTAACAAAATGGGAAATGAGTAGAGAATCATTCATGATTTTTACGCTATCAAACCCATTACTGATTAAAGCTTCTTGTATATCATTAATCCCACAACCAGGAATAGGCTTGTCTTCTGGGGGATGAACAGGAGTGAGGATTACATAATCAAACATCATGAAAATTCGTATGAATTCATTAAAAAAATTACGAATGCGAGCAAAACGAAGTGGTTCGATAATTCCTATTACTTTTCCTTTAGTAATCGAACGTGCAGCCGTTAAAGTTGCATATATTTCATTTGGATGATGGGCATAATCCTCAATTAACTTAACACCTTTAATATTGGCAATCAAAGAGAATCTTCTTGCTACTCCTTGAAATTCCAAAAGGCCTTTTTTAATCTCTGCATTGCTAATCCCGAGCTTTATCGCAACTGATATTGCAGCCAAGGCGTTACTCATTTTGTGAATACCTATTGCGTTTGCTAGTACTACGTTTTTTAAAGGGCTGGATTCCAGTGTCAAGCACTGGGATGATACCTGTTTTTCTGTCATTCCAGTGCTTGACACTGGAATCCAGTTGTTCAAAACGTCAAATTCTATGCTGTTAGCACGCTGTTTAATGTTACTTGCTCTGACATTACTCACTTTGGCAAAGCGTGACGCTGATTTTTTTTTCTGGATCCCAGTGTCAGCTACTTGGATGACAATGTCATCATCCTCAAATCCAAACATCATAGAGTTACTTGCATCATAATTAATGCCTACAGAATCAGGCAAAACTGCAAAACCTGCTTTGCTTATAAACTGAGAAAACGCATTTTTAATATCGTCGAATGTACCATAATGATCCATATGATCGTCGTTAATACTCGTTATGACAGCAATATTTGCAGGAATTTTTATCATGGTTCCATCAGACTCATCAGCTTCGATTAAAAAAATGTCACTCTTTCCAAGTCTTGAATTACTCTGATACGAATTTAGTATTCCTCCTACAATTACAGTTGCATCAATATTAGAATGATCAAAAATAGAAGCAATCATAGCCGTTGTTGTCGTCTTTCCACTTGAACCTGAAACTGCTATCACATATTTATCTTTCATAATTTCAGTAAGTATGTCTGATCTATGCAAAATGGTTTTATTTTTATTTCTCGCTGTTACTAACTCCACATTATCAGATTCTATCGCAGAAGAATGTACAACTATTTGAGCTTGGCTTATATTATTAGCATTGTGACCAATAAAAACCTCTATGCCCAGCCTTTGTAATCTATCTACATTGTTGTTTGATTGTGCATCACTGCCTTGAACTTTGCAATTGGAATTGTGAAGAATTTCAGCAATGGCACTCATTCCGATTCCACCTATACCAACTATATGTATTATTCTTTTTTGAGTTTTGTTAATATTTAGCAGTAGATGTTTACTCATTATTAAATTTATTATAGTATAATTTAAAATTCTCATAGTATCGAACCCTCTTACCGAATACAATGATAAAAAACCTAGCCTTCCTATGTCTAATATTTGTTTTGATGAGTAGTTGCAGTTTTAGCAACAGGTTTAATTGCACTGCAGGTCATTATAAAATTGGCTGCAGCTACACAATAAATGGTATAACTTATTATCCAAAAAACTGTAAACACTATGAAGAGATAGGGATAGCGTCGTGGTATGGAATAGAAGATCATGGCACGCTTACAGCAAATGGTGAAGTGTTTAACCGTCACTTGATCTCTGCAGCGCATAAGACTTTGCCCCTACCCTGCTTTGCTCTTGTCACTAATTTAGAAAATGGAAGAAAGCTTGTTGTAAGGATTAACGATAGAGGGCCTTTTATTGAAGGCAGAATAATAGACTTATCAGAAAAAGCAGCTCAAGTCTTAGGATTTCATAAAGTAGGGCTTACAAAGGTAAAAGTCCAATACCTAAGAAAGATGTCAGAACAATTGATACAAAATACTCCTCATTACAGAAAGCAATATGAAAAAGAAATGCAGAAACGTCACCCGAAACAAGACAGTGCAGAAAGTAAGGGATATGTTGCATTTTTTAAAAGTGCTCAGGCTGCTAAGTCAGCTGCATCGAAGCTTCGCAATCAAGGAATAAAAAATGTTAGATTGCTTTTTAAGAACGATCAATATTGCGTGAAAGTGAGTTATAAGTAGAAAACTCTAGGCTCTGCCTAAATAATTTATAATAGATTTCTTGTATAACCACCTTTTGAGTAACCTTTGGCAGTTTGGATGACATGAGGTAATGTAAGAAGTCTAATAGCAAGTAATTAATGCTGTTTTTTTCTGATACCAGGTATTACTTAAGTAATGAGATTGACTTTCTTGCTATAATATGGTAATTAAAAATATTATTTAAAGCAAGAGGTAAAGTTATGACAACGAAATACGATCAGTGGGAAGAAATATTAAGTGCAGTTAACAATGAGGGGAGAAACCTAAATGAAAATAATGTAATTGAAAAAATAAAAGAGAGATTAAAAGTAAAAGATAAAGATGAGTATGATAAGTGGGAAAAAGCTGATTTTGATGTGAATCATCGATTTGAATGGTTGGAAGGTAGGAAGCCCACATTACTACATCTGGCTGTTTGCCATGAGGCAGCAAGTGTTTTGAATGCTCTATTGGGAGTAAAAGAAATCAATGTTAATGCAGTAACAGGTAGACTTGAATGGACCCCTTTACACGAAGCTGCTTACTCTATCCATAATGAGACAGTAGATGCGTTATTAAAGTCAAAAAAAACAAATGTCAATGCAGTAGATAAAGATGGATGGACTCCTTTACATTGGGCTGCTGCAGTTAGTAAGAAAAGTATAGTAAAAGCTTTAGTAGAAAATGGAGCAGATTCTTTATTGATAAATAATAAAGGTCAAACTCCAAGAGACTTAGCTCGTGATTATATGAAGGAGTTTCTGAAAGAAGCAGAAGAAAAACAGCTTAGAAAGCAAAACGAAGGAACAAACAATTTACCACAAAATAAGGATGATAATAAAGATACAACACATCTTCTAGGAAAAACAGAGAAAAAACAACCTACATCAGCGACCATGAAAGGGTTTTTGTCGGTGGTTCAGTTGCGGTATTAGGCGCTGCGATAGCAGTGACACTTTTTGCAGCTGGAACAATTGCGGTTGAACTAATGCCTGTGGTAATAGCCGTTGCTGCAATCGCAACAGCGGCACTGGCAGTTGGTGGTGTTACATACATGCTGTCAAAGCCTAGTACTAAAGTGGATGAAACGAAAGAACAACAAAACGTGAATGGGAAGGTGCAAGGAGCAGCATAATAGGTAAGTTGGTATAGCTTTTGAGGGTAGGCAGGGTGCCATCTAAGTAGCGGACACATGGACCCGGAAAACTATGGTAGCCTAGTAATTGTGTAATGAATACGGGAATGTTCGTACAGTTGTGTGTCAAGCACTGGAATGACAAGTTCTCGGCAACCCCTACGTCATACCGCCGCAGATAGATTCCGCTAACACGTAGCGGAATGACGGTTTTTCAAATTGTCGGTAAATCTAAGTCAGTTTAGCTATAGCACTATAGAGACAAAAATCAAAATTTACTTATTTACGTCTCCAATTTCATTGTGTATAATGGAGAAAAAGATTGATATTTCGTATTTTATGTCTCCATCATTTATTGGTAGGCAAACCGAGTTGAAGCAACTGCTGGAGCTTACGGAAAAAAACACTGCATCTTTTGTAGTAGTCAAAGGAAGGCGTCGTATAGGAAAAAGTCGTTTAATTCAAGAGTTTGGTAAACATTTCGAACAACATTACTCATTTGCAGGTTTGCCACCAGAAAAGCATACTACAACATCCCACCAACTTAATGAATTTTCTAGACAAGTTGCTAGACAATTTAATACATCTTTTGCTAGATATGACGACTGGAGTATGGGCAGTTGGTGAACGTTTACTATCTGGCAAAATATTATTGCTCTTTTATGAAATTTCTTGGATGGGCTCAAAAGATCCAACTTTTTTAGGCAAAATAAAGAATTTTTGGGATATACAGCTAAAAAATAATAACAAGCTAATTTTTGTCGTTTGTGGATCTGCATCATCTTGGATCGAGAAAAATATACTTAGTAGTACTGGTTTTGTAGGAAGAATATCGTTGACTTTAACACTCGGGACTTTCTGATTGCAATGAATTTTGGCCAAAAAATATACGAAAAGTTTAAGGTGCTTGCAGTAAACGGTGGAATTCCAAAATATTTAGAAGAGGTAAATTTTAGACACAGTGCTGAAAGAAATATTAAAACGCTTTGTTTTACAAAAGGTGGATTTTTAGTTGAGGAGTTTGACCAAATATTTTCAGATCTATTCATGCGAAAAACAGCTTTTTATAAGCAAATAGTGAGAGCTCTTTCTACTGGAGCTAAAGAACAGGAAGAAATTTTTACTGCTTTAAACATTGCAAAACACGGACGCATTTCTGAGTATCTATATGAGCTCGAGCTTGCCGGTTTTATTGCAAGGGATCACACTTGGAATATAAAAACTGGTACTGATTCACGATTCAGAAGGTACAGACTTCAAGATAATTATTTAAGGTTTTATCTAAAATATATTGAAAAAAATCTAGGAAAAATTAATCGCGACACCTACTCTATGAGATTACTCGCACCTCCAGGAGAGTGGCATACAATTATTGGACTTCAGTTTGAAAATTTGGTGCTTAACAATAGAAAGAGCATACATAATATCTTGAGAATTGATGGAATAGTAAGCGAAAATCCATTTTTTCAGAGGAAGACAGGTGCTGGTTGTCAAATTGATTACATGATTCAAACAAGGTTTAACACTCTCTACATTTGCGAAATCAAATTTTCAAAAAATAAAATCGGTCATTCAATAATACAAGAAGTACAAAAGAAAATAGATACACTAAAGCGTCCAAAAGGCTTTTCATGCCGTCCAGTTCTTATTCACGTTAATGGTGTGAGTGATGACGTTATAGATAGTGATTACTTTTCAAACATAATTGATTTTGGAGAATTATTGAATTGTAAGTAATTCTTGCTCTACTTTTTCAACTTTGTGTTGTTTAACATTGGAACAAGATTCCAGATGACATCTTTCATGAACTCTTATTATAACAATAGACCTGCTGAGAATCAAGCAATAAAAAGAAGGAAAGGAGGGTGACTAAAATCAAGATTAACTAAAAGGCGTGCTTAAGATTCACAATACCAGCAATAATATTGAACCTCAGGTCGTATTTTTTCTGAAAATTGCGGTAAATATGAGACATAATCTTAAATATCTTTATCTCACGGATCTTATTTTCTACTCTCATTCTAAATGATGCTAATCTTCTATTATGCTCTTTCTGCTCTGGAGTTAATGGCTTTTTACGATACTTTTTATATGGAATTATAACATTGCTTTGCAATTTTTGCCAACCTTGATATCCAGAATCGGCATATTTTATGCTATCGATTGGTAAATATTTTTCTTGTTTCCTTATGCGAAAATCATTAATTCTACCACGATATGAATTTGACACTGATAAAATTCTTCCACCTTCTTCGATAACAATCTCAGTTTTCATAGTGTTGGTTCTTTTCTTTCCTGAATATGATTTCTTCCGTTTTTTACTATCTTCTGGTCTCTGTATTTGCTGTTCTGTAACATCAGCCAGAATCTTCAGTATTTTTTCTGGTGTTATACTTCTATCTTTTGTTATAGTAACTTTTTTGGCAAGTAATGGCTCTATTTTCTTCAGTAACCTACATACATTTGCGTTGTGCACATTGAACAGGCACCCTAAAAATCTATGTGTTATGTAAGTGCGATAGTACAAAATTACGCAAAATAACTTATCTTTTAGAGTTGGTAGTTGTGATCTTCTACCATGGCACTTTTTCTGTTTTTCAACTCTTTCCCACCCAGACCTCACTTTTTCCACTACCTTTTCGAACTCCTCTATAGTTAAACCTGTTATACTACGAAAGTTTCTTGGGTGTTTCTTCATGTTATAGTAACTAAAGCTCATTTTTTTACCTTACTCAATCTGCTTATTCTTCTTCTACTTCTCTCACATTATTTTTTCAATCACCTTTTGCAGCAGGTCTTATGCTATAGGTTGCAAGCGAGACGTCATACCGCCGCAGTATCTCTAGATCCCGCTAACAAGCAGCGGGATGACAGTTGTCATGGTGTCATGAAAGTAGCTGACACTGGTTTCCATCCAAGAAGGTGTCATCCCAGTGCCCAGACACTGGGATCCAGAAAACTTAACTCTACACCAAGTAAATGTACAATAAGAACTAAATTCCAGACTGGAATGACATCATAGGGGCACTGGGATGACAAAAAAAGGAGCGCTGACCATTTTCGGTCTCTTAAGTTACTTTAGCCATAAATACTTAAGAAATTTACTAAACGAAAAAAAAGGCAAAAGAAGCCCCGTGGTGCGAGTTTTGACCCTATAATAATTTAAACTGGCGCTGTAATAATGTGCTGACGCTTAGTTTAAGCGCGGTTTGGCTGAATGTAGAAAAAATTTAAAAGACATGCAGCCGCTATAATTTTATGTAATCCGCCAAAAAACACACTAAGTTTTTTACTGAATTTTGTCATTGAACCTGCGCAGATCAAAAACAAGTTTTGAGTCAGAAATACCCTTAATACTACAATAAGGGAGCTGGCAAAGCTTGTCAAGCAACTTTTTCCGTTTCTACCAGCTACTTGGATGACACCACATAAATTAATAAATAGGAAAATTACTGCAAATCTTTTCAACTTTAGTTTTTACTGCTTTTTCGACACTTGAGCTATTTCCGCTGATTAATCCCTGAACCACTTCATTTACTAGGCTGGCTATCTCTTTAAAATTTTCTGCCTCAAGTCCGCGTGTTGTCTCAGCAGCGGTGCCAAAACGGAGCCCTGAAGTGATGGTTGGCTTTTCTGTATCAAATGGTACAGAGTTTTTATTGCAGGTAATGCCAGCCCTCTCAAGGCTATCTACAACGTCTTTTCCAGTTAATTTCTGCGATCTTAAGTCAATTAGCACTATATGAGAGTCAGTGCCACCGGTTATAATGTCGAGTCCATGCTTTTGCAATTCTTGAGCTAGTACTTTCGCATTTTCCACGATTTTCTTGCTATAAGTTTTAAACTCTGGCGCTAATGCTTCTTTAAATGCAACAGCTTTTGCAGCTATCACATGCATAAGTGGCCCGCCCTGCAATCCTGGAAAAACTGCAGATTGAATTTTTTTGTGTAATGCTTCATCATTGGTCATCACTATTCCACCACGAGGACCACGCAAAGTTTTGTGAGTTGTGGAAGTCATAACATGTGCATATTCAGCAGGAGACGGATATTCACCTGCTGCAATAAGTCCCGCATAGTGAGCAATGTCCGCAAGCAAATAAGCACCAACTTTATCTGCAACTTCGCGAAAACGTTTGAAGTCCATTTTCCTTGGATAAGCAGAAGCGCCAGCTATGATCAATTTTGGCTTATGTTTGAGTGCCAGCCTTTCTATCTCATCCATATCCAGCAAGTAAGTGTCTTTATTCACTGTATATTGAATTGACTTAAACCATTTACCAGAAAGGCTTGGTGCCGCACCATGAGTTAGATGTCCACCGCAACTCAGTGATAATCCAAGTATTGTATCGCCTGTAGTAAGCAGTGAAGCAAATACCGCCTGATTTGCCTGAGAACCAGAGTGAGGTTGAACATTTGCAAATTTAACACCGAACAGCTTACAAAGTCTTTCTATAGCTAGACTTTCAACTTTGTCCACATGCTCACAACCACAGTAATACCTTTTGCCTGGATAGCCTTCTGCATATTTATTAGTCAGAAAAGAGCCTTGTGCTTCCATTACTGCTTTACTTGCAAAATTCTCTGATGCAATTAATTGCAATTGTGACTTTTGACGTTGTAACTCTTTTTCTATAAACTGATAAACCTCGTTATCAAAAGACTTTAAACTATTTTTAGAGCCACAGATTTTTTTTAAAACACTCATCATAGATCAAACCTCGCTTTAATTTTAAGATGCACAAGCAATTTTAAGACTACTTATCCTGCTTTTTTAACCATAAGAGCCCAAAAACAGCTATTAGCAAACATACAGGAATAATAGATGTTGCTTTTATCAGCAATTCAGCACTATACACAGGATTTCCTTGTATTACTGTTCTATCCCAACATAAATTTATTATTTTTGCGATTCCAGTGTGAAAAAAATAGCCAAAACCCATGACTATCATGTTTGACACAGATGTAGCTAAGCCTACTAAGTTATTATTTACATAACTTAGTGCTTTATAAATTGTAACTATTTGATATCCAGATGCAAAGCCGATAATAAAAAGCGTAGGTAATACAACATACAAGCCACCAATCTGAGTAAAAAGTAATAGAAAACCGGCGATCATTGCAAATGAGCATGAAATTATTACTTCATAATGCTTATTTTTATACTTTTCCAATAAATAAGCCAAAGAGAATGATCCTGTTAACATTCCTATCAATATTACGGAAGAGAGAGAAGACGCCAAGTCTTCATTCATTTCATATACTTCAAAAAAGAATGCTTTCGCCCAACCATCGGCAAAACCTTGCATTGGACCGACCATGAGTCCACCAAAAAAGCTAATTAGAATAATATGCTTGTTGAGAAGTATGTTTTTTAAGTCTCTAATGCTAACTTTTTCCTGCTGAACATTGCTTTCAGGTGTTACTAAGAACAGCAACAGAGCAAGTAAACATCCGAATGCTGAGAAGGTATAGATAACACAATTCCAGCCAAATTTATTGAGTAAGAAGTCTAACGGTAATCCGCCACATATCCCCCCCAACACTCCTATAATTATGGATAAACTGGCCATTCTTGCTGATTTTTCTTGCGCAAAATACATGCTTGCAACTTTAAAAAGCCCAATTGCTGAAGCGGACGACCCAATTCCCACAATTACTCTGCCAACTATTGAATAGCTCCACTCATCAAAGCATATAAGCGGTAATGTTCCGGTAAATGTCAAAACGGTACAAGCAGGCAAAACAAACTTGGGTCCAAATCTATCAAGGAAAAGACCAACAGGTATATGAGCTAGCATAGAGCCTACATAGTATAACCCACCAAACTGGCCAATATCTGTAATACTTATGTTAAATTTTGTTATCAATCCAGGCGCAATTATGTTTGGAATTACGCGTAATATATATTGGTACGCATAAAACAGTGACGCTAACAACCAGATTAAAAAATTCCTCTGCAGTACTTTACCCCAAAGCTAGTATTATAGATACTCTGTTTATAGAAAACAATATTTTTATGAATACTTATTTTAATTTACTGAAATTTTATACAGCTGAACTCATAGCCAACATAAGTAGTTTATGCATTAACTAAATTTTCCAGGTTCAAGTTTGGATGATGGAAAAAGTTCACTTTTTCTATTTTTAAAAGAGACCTTTTATTTTACTTATAATTTTTTCTACCATATCTACAACTGGCTCATGAATAAGGTATATGAAAAAAATTACACCACAAATGACAAGTATATTTATGATTTTGCCCTTATTCATCTTTATCTTGAGCTTCACTTTTGTTACAAGATCCATTTTATTTATGTTTTTATTTCATGCTAACAATTATATATTAAATACCATAATTTTCAGTAAAATTTGACTTTAGAAGTATCCTATTAACTCAATATTAACCTTTCTACATGTAAAATAGTTAATATAGCATTGAGGTAGGTTGATGAACATAAGCACAATAAGATCTGCTGCAAAAGGTGATTGAAAAAATAATGTGAGAGAAGTAGAAGAAGAATAAGCAGATTGAGTAAGGTAAAAAAATGAGCTTTAGTTACTATAACATGAAGAAACACCCAAGAAGCTTTCGTAATATAACAGGTTTAACTATAGAGGAGTTCGAAAAGGTAGTGGAAAAAGTGAGGTCTGGGTGGGAAAGACTTGAAAAACAGAAAAAGTGCCATGGTAGAAGATCACAACTACCAACTCTAGAAGATAAGTTATTTTGCGTAATTTTGTACTATCGCACTTACATAACACATAGATTTTTAGGGTGCCTGTTCAATGTTCACAACGCAAATGTATTTAGGTTACTGAAGAAAATAGAGCCATTACTTGCCAAAAAAGTTACTATAACAAAAGATAGAAGTATGACACCAGAAAAAATACTGAAGATTCTGGCTGATGTTACAGAACAGCAAATACAGAGACCAGAAGATAGTAAAAAACGGAAGAAATCATATTCAGGAAAAAAAAGAACCAACACTATGAAAACTGAGATTGTTATCGAAGAAGGTGGAAGAATTTTATCAGTGTCAAATTCATATCGTGGTAGAATTAATGATTTTCGCATAAGGAAACAAGAAAAATATTTACCAATCGATAGCATAAAATATGCCGATTCTGGATATCAAGGTTGGCAAAAATTGCAAAGCAATGTTATAATTCCATATAAAAAGTATCGTAAAAAGCCATTAACTCCAGAGCAGAAAGAGCATAATAGAAGATTAGCATCATTTAGAATGAGAGTAGAAAATAAGATCCGTGAGATAAAGATATTTAAGATTATGTCTCATGTTTACCGCAATTTTCAGAAAAAATACAACCTGAGGTTCAATATTATTGCTGGTATTGTGAATCTTAAGCACGCCTTTTAGTTAACCTTGATTTTAGTCACCCTCCTTTCCTTCTTTTTATTGCTTGATTCTCAGCAGGTCTTTAGATAATACATTGCAAAATTACATAACAAAATACATTGAACAAACATTCGCTACACATGTGTCAGGCAATAGATATGACAAATTGTATAGGGAACTTCTAAGTGGCATAGAAGAGATAATAAAACTCACTATAAACGAAGCAAAACATTATGACAAAAGTTTGGAAAATCTATATAACGATTCAAGATTTAATAAGAAATTTATTCAAGCTGTTGCTAAACATAAGGTGTCGGAATTTTTAAATACTCACCCGAAAAGAAAAGAAATTGTTGCAGAATTTTACAATGAACATCACATTAACGAAAGTGATTTAAAGACTCTGGAGAAAGGGAAAGATTTAGTAAATAAAATAAATAACATTAACTTACTGCAACGAAATAAAAAAAATGAGGAATTCAATATTAGAAAAACACTTGCTCACTCAATAAAAACGCCTTCCATAGAAAAATACAAGTTAGAACATTCAAGATAACCTTAGTGAATATTTTTGACGCGGTGAAATGGGTAATTTATGGATAGTCTATTTCATTTTAACTCCTGGCACGCTTTAGTAATACTATCACATCCAATTTCTAATTGTTCCTGAGAGGTTGCATAAGAAATTCTGATAAAATTTTCTAGACCAAATGCAATTCCTGGAACCACAGCAACTAAATGATCCTCTAGCAAGTATTCAGTGAAATCAAGATCATTATTTATTACTTTACCACTTTTTGTACTCTTACTGAGCAATCCTTCACACGAGACAAATAAATAAAATGCACCTTGCGGAATGGATGCTGATAATCCCGGAGCAGAATTTAGCTTTTTCACCATAAAATCTCTACGACTCTTAAAAATCCTTGTTCTTTCTCTCAAAAAACTATGGTCACCGTTTAATGCTGCTGCTGCTGCTGCTTGTGCTATCGAATTTGGGTTAGAAGTGCTCTGAGACTGCAGCGTAGAGATAGCTTTTACTACATCACTTCTACCTGCAATATACCCTATTCTCCAGCCTGTCATTGCATAGGCTTTTGACACTCCATTGACTACAAAAACTCTGTTGTAAAGCTTTGGCTCAACCTGAGTGATAGTAAAAAACTTTTCGTCGTATATTATATGCTCATAAATATCATCTGTAACGACATTTACATGTGGATATTCAAGCAATATTTGTGCTATGTCTTTCAATTCATCATATATGTACACAACTCCTGCAGGATTGTTCGGTGAGTTAAGAATTAACCATTTAGTTTTTTTAGTTATCCTGCTTTTCAATAATTCCGCTGTCAGTTTAAAATTTTGTTTGCATTCCACTACAACTGGTAAGCCCCCAAAAAGATTTACCATATCAACATATGAAACCCAATAAGGAGCTGGAATAATAACTTCATCTCCAGAGTTAATTGTTGCCATAAACAAATTGAATAACACCTGCTTAGCGCCAGTACCAACACAGATTTGGTTAAACGTGTACTCGAGGTTATTATCCCTTCTTAACTTATCAATTATTGCTTCTTTCAGCTCACGCGTTCCATCAACAGCAGTATACTTAGTTTTACCTTCACTTATTGCTTGAATAGCTGCTTTTTTTATATGATCTGGAGTATCAAAATCCGGTTCTCCTGCAGCTAAAACACAGATCTTTTTTCCTTCATTTTTCAACTTATTTGCCTTATCAGTTACAGCAATCGTAGGTGATGGTTTTATTAGGGACATTCTTTTTGCAAGGTCTGACATATCTTACTGAAGCTAAATTCAAATGATAAACCCTGTACAGCAAAAAAGCTAGGAATTTTGTGTATTGTATTAGTAGCTTTTTACCAAATTCACCAACGCAGTGATATTTTCAACTGGAGTATCAGGGAGTATTCCATGTCCGAGATTAAATATGAAGGGTGAATCTCTAAAGCAATCTATTATACGTTTTGCTTCTTTTATTGCTTCCGTTTTATTATAGGCTAAAAGATTAGGATCAAGATTTCCTTGTAGAGGGATTTTTAGATTCGCTTTCGCCCATTCTATTGGAACATTATAATCTATACTTACTGC
The DNA here is from genome assembly GCF_964027015.1 of Wolbachia endosymbiont (group A) of Conops quadrifasciatus. Taxonomy (NCBI): domain Bacteria; kingdom Pseudomonadati; phylum Pseudomonadota; class Alphaproteobacteria; order Rickettsiales; family Anaplasmataceae; genus Wolbachia; species Wolbachia endosymbiont (group A) of Conops quadrifasciatus. Next base: position 773 of record NZ_OZ034722.1, on the reverse strand, counting down.
AGATACACCTGTTTGTTCGCAGTAATCCTTATAAAGATTTCCAGCAGACCTTGGAAATCCTATTATTGGAAAATCAGAAAATCTATCCTTTATTGCCAAGGTAATTCTCTTTGTTGGTTCGATAACATATTCTTTAAACAATGGTTCCGATAATGCACCAGCATTACTGTCAAATAGCTGAATAACATCTGCTCCAAATTCTATCTGTTTAATTAGATAAATAATCGTTGCTTCCGTTATTCGTTCAATTATTTCCTTCAAATACGAAGGGTAAAAATTTAATACTTTGGAAAAAGTTTTGCTGCTTCCACCTTCTATGATATATAAAGCTACTGTCCATGGGCCACCAGCAAATCCTATAAGAGGCTTTTTTTTTGATAGCTGACTTCTGACTTTCTTTATAGCGTTTAGAATTGGTAAAATTTTAGCTTCAATGTCTTGTGGACTTTTCAATTCTTTAGGATTCTTTATAGGTTTTATTCTCGGGCCCACATTACGCAGGAAATTCACGTCACAACCCAAAACATCAGCTATTATTAAAATGTCTGAAAAAATTATCGCCGCATCTACGTCAAATCTTGTCACTGGCTGTAACGTCAATTCTGTCACTAAATCTGTGTTGTAGCATATCTCCATAAAATTATTCATATTTTCCACTGCTTTGCGGTACTCAGGAAGAGACCTGCCAGCCTGACGCATTAGCCAAATAGGCACTCTTTCACCTGGCTCATTTTGCTTGATAACTTCTACTATTGTTGTTTTGCTCCTTTCCA